>NZ_CP025000.1:0-1308358 GCF_002808045.1 Idiomarina sp. X4
GCATATGGGTTGCTATGTTCCGGCTAAGACAGCTCGCATTGGCTGTATTGATCGAATTTTCACGCGTATAGGTGCATCTGATGACTTGGCTTCTGGCCGCTCGACTTTTATGGTTGAAATGACGGAAACCGCAAATATTTTGCATAATGCTACGCCAAATAGCCTTGTACTTATGGACGAAATTGGTCGTGGCACATCAACCTACGACGGTTTGTCGCTGGCATGGTCCTGTGCTGATTATCTGGCGCAGAAACTGCAATGCTTAACGCTGTTCGCAACGCACTATTTTGAACTGACGGAACTGGCAGACGAATTGCCTGCGACCAGCAACGTTCACGTGAACGCTAAAGAGCACGGCGATACCATTGCCTTTTTGCATACGGTCAGTGAGGGCGCGGCAAACCAAAGCTTTGGCTTGCAAGTGGCAAAACTGGCCGGTGTCCCAGAGCATGTTATTCAACAAGCAAAACTTAAGTTAAAAGAGTTGGAAACAGCGCATCATGGTAGCCACAAATCAATGCCGGCAAAGCCCACTGAAAAGCAGCCGAGTTTGCCGCTTGAACCTGAAAGGCCAAACCCAATTATCGAACAACTTCAAACCACCGACTTAAACGATTTAAGTCCAAGGCAAGCGCTTGAGTTACTCTTTAGTTGGAAAAGTAAACTATAAAAAGAAGAAGGGCCCGGTAAATACCGAGCCCTTCGTCTTTCTCCGATAGCTAATAGCCACTATTGTCCGGCAAAAAGAGAGTCCAACGTTAGTCCCTGCTGCTTGAGTGAATCTCTTAGCTTTCTTAACGCTTCCACCTGGATTTGACGAACACGCTCTCGAGTTAAGCCGATTTCACGACCGACGTCTTCAAGCGTTGATGCTTCATATCCCAGCAAGCCGAAGCGACGCGCAAGCACTTCTTTTTGCTTATCGTTGAGTGACTCCAGCCAGTCAGTAATATTCGTTTTCAGGTTTTCATCCTGAAGCACACCTTCAGGACCGTGATCATCTTCGTCCGCCAGAATATCCAGCAAGGCTTTATCGTTTTCCCCTCCCACTGGCGTATCGACCGATGCTATGCGCTCATTCAAACGCAGCATTTTAGTAATATCACCAACCGGCTTATCCAGACTCTTAGCAATATCTTCCGCTGTTGGCTCATGGTCAAGTTTGTGCGCCAGTTCACGGGCCGCTCGCAGGTAGATATTCAGCTCTTTAACCACATGAATGGGTAAACGAATGGTGCGGGTTTGGTTCATAATTGCCCGCTCAATAGTTTGGCGTATCCACCAAGTGGCGTAGGTTGAAAAACGGAACCCTCGTTCCGGATCAAACTTTTCAACCGCACGAATAAGACCTAAATTCCCCTCTTCCACTAAATCCAGTAACGCTAAGCCCCGGTTTGAATAGCGGCGGGCAATTTTAACAACCAATCGAAGATTACTTTCAATCATGCGCCGACGAGCGGCTTTATCGCCTTTTAACGCACGGCGTGAATAAAAGACCTCTTCTTCAGCGGTCAGTAATGGAGAAAAGCCTATCTCGCCTAAGTAAAGCTGAGTGGCATCCATTTTCTTTTGATATTGACTCGAGGACGATGATAGCGCCTCTTCTAACTCCTCATCAGAGCTCGTTGCGGACTGTTGCGCTTCATCTGCGTTTTCAAGTAGCGCTTCTTCCTCGTTGATTTCGATAGTGTCGACAGCTTCTTCCTTTATCTGGCTCATAACAAGCTCCTGTTAATCTGAAAACCGTGTTAATGCACACGTCGACCTCCATATCTTGTTATTATTATTTCCACGTCACTAGCGAGAGCTCGGCAAATAATGCTCAGGATTCACCGACTTACCTCTGAAACGAACCTCAAAATGCAATTTAACACCTTGTGCACCCGAGTCCCCCATGCGGGCTATCGTTTCACCTATGTCCACCCATTCTTGTTCTTTGACGAGAATGTCCTCATTGTGGGCATAGGCAGTAATATAATCATCGTTATGTTTCAAAATGATTAAATTACCAAAACCTCTAAGCGCATTTCCGACATAAACCACTTTACCCGCTGCGGCAGCTTTTACCGGGTCACCCCTGTTACCCGCAAAATCGAGCCCTTTATTTCCTCTGTCTTTCAGTGAAAAACGTTCAATAACCTTTCCTGTCGACGGCCACTCCCAAGCTAACTTGGCGTTGCTCGGCATTGCCGCTTCAGTCCTTACCCGTACCGACTTTTGGCGCCTTTGTTTGCGAGTATCGGCTTGTTTTTTCACTGTTTTTTTTGTGCCTACTTTTTGACCATACTCTTTCTTCTGAGTCTTGGCAACGGGCGTTTTTATATTATTTTGTGCGCGATCTGCTGTTTGTTTATTACTTTGAGATCTTTGAGTTGGTTCACTGGTACCGGTACTTTTTGCACTGCCCACCAAGTCCAGTGTCTGACCCGGGTATATGGTGTAAGGTCTTGCTAAGTTATTCAACCGAGCTATGTCATCAACGTCCATGTTGGCGCGAAACGCAATTGAATAAAGGGTTTCTCCTTTTTGTACTTCGTACTTTTGGGCATCTAACGAGTTAGGCTGAAAATCCCGGTATGTTTTGCCGGTATACAAGGTATCAACAGGAGCCGGCTGAGAGCGACTGCTGCACCCTTGCAGCACAATTGGCAGCAAGGCAAACATAATTAAGCTTGTTAGCACCCCGTTTTTCAGTCGCATCCCTAAACCAATTGCATCACTAAGTAAGCTATTAGCAATAGTATTACCAGTGACCAGCCTATTCGATCAACATATTCACGAAGTTTTACAGCCATTTTCGGCCCACCGGTTTTAAGCAGCCACGCCACCAGATAAAAACGCAAACCGCGACTAATAACCGACGCTAATAAAAACGGGAAAAACGCAATTTGCATAACGCCCGCGGTCACCGTAAACAACTTATAAGGAATCGGCGAAAAACCCGCAATAAAGACAATCCAAAAACCCCAGGTTGCAAACCAGCTTTTGACAACTTCGAGTTTGCTTTCATAACCCAAAGTTTCAACGGCAGGCAAAACCACGGTTTCAAACGCCCAGAACCCAAGAAAATAACCAAGCACCCCACCGGCAGCTGAGCTTACCGTTGTTAAGAACGCCAAGCGCCAGGCTTTGTCCGGTTGCGTCATCGCCATTGGCGCCAGCATGACGTCTGGTGGAATGGGAAAAATAACGGACTCCGAAAAGCTGAGTAAAGCCAAAATAGCTTTTGCTCGAGGATGTTCAGACCAACTTAACACTCTGTCATAAAGCGCAGAAAACAGCTTCAACTGAGCTCTCCTTTCACTAAAGGCACAAACCGAACATCACCAATTTGCTGCTGTTCAACGCTGTCACCAAAACGACGAATAACCGTCAGACTTTGGGATTCATTTGTACCGCCAACCGGGATAATCATGACGCCACCATCGGCTAGCTGTGCCACTAAGTCGGTTGGCACTTCACTAGCGGCCGCTGTGACAATAATACCGTCAAAAGGCGCTTTACTGCTCCAACCTTTCCAACCATCACCATGTCGCATTGACACATTGTGCAAGTCTAATTGACGCAGTCGGCGCTTGGCCTGATATTGCAGCTGAGCAATGCGCTCTACGCTAAAAACTTTATCGACCAACTGAGCCAGTATCGCGGTTTGATAGCCAGAACCAGTACCAATTTCCAATACATTGTGACAGTTATGTTGCATCAATAACTGGGTCATTGTCGCGACCATTAATGGCTGCGAAATAGTCTGTCCATTACCAATAGGCAGTGCGGTATTCTCGTACGCCTTATGGGCTAGTGACTCCGGCATAAATACATGGCGCGGCATTTCAGCTATAACCTGCAACACTTGCTGGTTGGTAATACCCAGATCGCTCAATTGCTGGATAAGCTTTTTGGCTCGCGCCTGTCCACTGATTGTCTTCATCATTTTTTCTGATCTAACCACTCCGTTAACGTATCGGTATGGCGCTGAGCCGTCATATCGAGACTTAATGGCGTAATGGACACATATCCGTCATGAATTGCCGCAAAATCAGTCTGAGGCTCATCACTCGTATGGTGTCCGATTGGACCATACCAAAAAATTTCGTTACCAAAAGGGTCGCGATCGTGCACCATCGTATCCGCACGGTGACGACGTCCTAGTTTCGTTACCTTCGTACCTTTCAACTTATCGTAAGTGGTATAGGGCACATTAATGTTAAGCACGGTATCTAAACGCAACGGCGCTTTTTCCATGTCAGACACAATATCTGCAACAATTTTTGCCGCCGTCTCATAATAGTCGTGACCTCGACCGCCCATAGAAACAGCAATTGACGGCAGTCCCATAAAGCGGCCTTCCATCGCCGCAGCCACCGTGCCGGAGTACAAAACGTCGTCACCCATGTTTGGACTGTCATTAATACCCGAAACCACTAAATCGACGTCTTCCGCTATGGGTGAGTTTGTGCCTAAGTGAACACAGTCTGTTGGTGTGCCATTCACCGAGTAAAAGCCATTATCCAGCTTGCGAATACGAAGTGGGTTGTGCAGCGTTAACGAGTTACTTGCGCCAGAGCAGTTTCTATCCGGCGCAATGACCCGCACTTCAGCTACTTCTTTTAATGCCAGGTAAAGCGCCCGAATTCCCGGAGCATGTACACCATCATCATTACTCAGCAAAATTTTCATCATTTGGGTTCACCACTTATTGTCGCAATTTCATTTAAAATCGTTGTTGCATAAGCACCTGAAGGCAGAGTAAAACTCAACTCAACGGTAGCTTCGTCAAGTTCATTAAGTTCCGCTTCAGCGGGAATGACTTTCCAGGCACGCCGGCCTTCATCAACCCGAAGCTTGGCTAACGCCTCTATCCAGCTTTCGTAAGGCGCCAGCAGTCTACTTTCAAACGCTGCCGACTCACCCGCAGTCATCGTCTTTTTAGCCGAACCAGGCAGAGGCAATGCAATTTCAATATCGTTACTGCTAAGCCGTTGCTTAAGTTCGTCGTCCCACTGTTCAACCGTAAACATTGAGTTAGAACCAGCCAATACTGCACAGTCTCCGTCTAATAAAGCGTCTGCACCCAATTGCTTAACGCGCTCTGACGCTATTAAATTAAACAGATAACTCCGCAACGCCGATAAATAAAGCCCTCGTTTGGTTTTCGATAGTCGTTTAGGACGGCTAGCCAATATCCACTTTTCGGCTTCGGCCACGTTATCGCCGAAACGGCCAAAGCGCTGCTCACCAAAATAGTTTATAGCACCGCTCTGCGTGACTTGTTGCCAGCGGTTTTTCAAAAGCGCCATATCGCTGACATTGTGTAAGCGAATGACAAAGCGGTTGCCGGTATGTAGGCCACTGCGTAACTTTTTCGTGCGCCTGATAACACGCTCAACTGTCATTTCGTCATCGTTGAGTTGCTGCCAGTCCAACGTGTCTTTACCCGGTAGCTGTATGGAGAACCATTGCCAGGTAATCGCTTGTCTGTCTTTCAGGCCAGAGTAACTGACTTGCTTTGGCGACACGCCGGCAAAACGGGCAATTTTCTCAGCGCAAAAAGCCGTATTGGCTCCCCTCTTTTTCACCCATAGCCATTGATGCTCACCCTCTTGCTCATCGTCAACATTGAGTTGTTCGATAACCTGAAAGTCTTCGGGCGACGCTTTAAAAGCGGCGTTTGGCTTTTCACCGGCGTTTAGAGCCGCTAGTTCCTGACAATTAACTTGTTCTGGTGCCAACATTAAAACGACTCCATCAACACGACTGCATGGCAGGCAATGCCTTCTTCCCGCCCAACAAACCCCAGCTTCTCCGTCGTGGTTGCTTTAACATTGACGTTATCTACGCAGGTTTTTAAACAGCCCGCGATACGCGAACGCATGTCATCAATGTAAGGGGCCATCTTCGGTGCTTGAGCGACAATAGTAATATCGATATTGCCGACCTGAAATTCTTTCTGCTGACACAAATTAACAGCATGCTCTAAAAGTTGTGCGCTGTCCGCGCCTTTGTATTTGTCATCAGTATCAGGAAAGTGCTTGCCAATATCGCCCAATGCCATAGCACCCAACAACGCATCGGTCACAGCATGGAGAACCACGTCACCATCAGAGTGCGCCTCCAGCCCCTGTGAATGAGGAATTTCAATCCCACCTAAAATCAACGGTTTATCAGCGCCCCACCGGTGCACGTCATAACCATGACCCACTCGAATTTTCATTGAGTTATTTCCTTATTCTGTCGTTACGGGTGCCAACAGCCAGCTGACAACACATTCAAAGTCTTCCGGGTGAGTGACCTTTAGATTTTTAAAAGCGCCCTCAATCAAAACCGGTTGATACCCCAACCACTGCATTGCCGAGGCCTCATCGGTCAGTTGCGGATTGTGCGCTCCCATGTGATTAATACCATTCAATAACGTTCGTGCATGAAACACTTGCGGAGTCTGTGCTTGCCATAAATGCTCACGTTCAACACTTTCTTCGATATGTGCAGCTTGGTCGTTCAAGGACATGGCTCGCTTTAAAGAGTCTCGAACCGGAATGGCTAAAATAGCGCCGTGCTGACTGGCAACCCCGCTATCAATGACCCGGGCTAGCGCCTCTTTAGGTAAGCAAGGCCTTGCCGCATCATGAACCAGTGCGTGCGTTGCCCCCTGAACCAATGCGTATTCAACCCCCTTGCACACTGACTCAGCGCGTGTTTCGCCGCCACGAACATAAGTAACGGGCTGCGACACCGCTAACTCAGAAACATCAGGTAAGTCGTTTGAATCCGGATCAGACACCGCAACAATCACTTCGGTTACACGCGAATCAGCACATACCGCTTCAATACTGTACTGAAGCAGTGTTTTACCGCCGACGGTCAAAAATTGTTTAGGAGTAGTACTTTGCATTCGACTGCCGTGACCGGCTGCCGGTATAACCGCTTTAACGTTGTAGTGTTCGGTGGGTTCGGTGTTTGTCATATCGTTATTGTGCTCTGTCCGGAACCAGACGGAAGAACACTTCGTCCTTTTTAATCATTCCCAGTTCATTACGAGCACGCTCTTCTAACGCATCTTCACCGTCACGCAAGTCTTCAATATCTGCGTAAATCAGTTGGTTGCGCCGTTCGAGATTTTCATTCGTTATTTTTTGGTTGCTGACTTCCTGTTGCAAACGCCAATAATCTGGCAAACTGTTTTTCCCAAACCAGAGACGGTATTGTAGCGCCAAGAATAAGGTCAACAACACAACCAGAGTCACCCGCATGCTCAGCTCCGTTGTTATTATTGTTATCATTATGAAGACTATTGCAGCGACTGAAAAGCCGTTTTCAAACATTAGCGATAAAAGAGGTTAATTTGGAGTATTTTGCCGCCGCATTGGTATTCTTTTTCGCCGCTATGCTGCAAGGCATTAGTGGTTTTGGCTCTGGCCTACTCGCCGTTCCTATTTTGGCTTTGTGGTTTCCTATCAGCGTTCTGACACCAGCCTTGTCGGTCATAAATATCATGGTAGGCGCCTGGATCTATTGGAAAAACCGTGAAGCCGCTCGCCCGTCACAATGGAAATGGCTCATTATATCCGGTGTTATTACCTCCATCGTTGCAGGCTCATTATTACTCGCTATTGATGATCAACTGATTAAGCTGGTACTTGGCCTCGTCATTTTAGCGGTGGCATTAGCACTTGCCAGCGGCAAGCAGTTTCCAACCGCAGAACACGCACCAGGTCACATTGCGGTAGGCAGTAGCTCAGGCATTTTAAATGGTTTAATGACCCTCGGTGGCCCGCCCATTGTTCTGTTTCTGGCGAACGCCCGTATTCCTAAGCAGCAGTTCAGAGCCACCTTAAGCCTGTTTTTTTGCTGTATTGCCATTGCTAACGTGTTCAATTTTTCTCGTCAGGGAATCTACGCTGACGCTCACTTCTATCTGATACTGAGTCTATTACCCGGCGCATTAATCGGCGCAACCGTCGGTCACAAGCTACAACATCATGTTTCCGAATATCGTTTTCGTCAATTAACGCTAGTATTAATGATGTTGTCCGGTGTGAGCGTATTGGCTCAAAGTATTAGCCTTTAAACCAACTGAAGGTCGCTATGACGTTAATTTATACCCATGAAAACAAACTTTTAGTGGAGAACGCGCGTAATGTGTTACGCATGAACGGTATAGAAACTGCTATGAAAAATGAGTTTTCAAGTGGTGCTGCAGGCGACTTAGCGCCACTGGACACCTGGCCAGAGCTTTGGTTAGTTGACGACACTCAACTTACCACAGCGCAGAAACTCATAGAACAAATAGAAGTACAGGCAAATGGTGACGACTGGCGTTGTAACCAATGCCAGGAATTAAACGGCTCAGCCTTTGAGGTTTGCTGGAATTGTGGTGCTGCAGCCAATTAACGAAAACATTCATTAAAAATAATAACGAAGGAGACAACGATGAACGGAACTGAAACCTATTTATTAGCTTACTGGGGCGTTTTTACAGCGCTGGTTATTTTATTAGTTCAGTGGTTTGTTGCCAGTGGGCGCAAAGCCAAACAACCCGGCGCGGTACCGGGAAAAATTAACGAGTCACTCAGTCACGACTCGTTTGTATTTCGTGCACATCGAACCTTTATGAATTCACTTGAGAACTACCCTCTTATGCTGGGCACGACTTTTCTGGCCTTCTTTGTTGGTGCAAGTGCATTCTGGACTGCGCTGCTGGTTTGGATATTTGTGGGTGCACGCCTTATTCACATGGTGCTTTACTACGCTATTGCCACTGAGAAGAACCCAAGTCCGCGTAGCTATTTCTTTATGATTGGCCTGTTCGCCAATATCGCTTTGCTGATAGTTTGCGGTGTCACCTTAGCGGGCTAAAACAGTGCTGTGGGCGGTATTAAATGTCCGCCCACTCTCTCATTAAGTTATGAAACACTTTCGTCAACCGATCAAAGTTTTCCGACTTACCGTTCGCCTCAAACTCAGCTTTCAACGACTGCTCAACGTCAAACAAAAGCTCCCGGTGGCTGGGGTGTTTTATCACGCTTTGTACCCAGCCTATCATTGCCAGACGCGTCCCTTGGGTCACCTCATTAACCCGATGTAGGTAATGGCTTGGGTATATCAATATATCCCCCTTCCCCAGTCGCCAGCTTCGCTCTCCGCTGGTGTCCTCGATAACCAGATCCCCGCCCTCGAACGTATCAAGCTCTGACAAGCCCAGCGTAAACGAAATGTCGGTGCGCACACCGTTCATCAGGGAGTCGTCCATGTGAGTGCCATAGTACTGGCCCACCTCATACCGGTTAATGCTGCAACGAGCCACATGTTTTGGTCGCATAGCCGACTGTACCAGTGGGTTAGTATGAAGCTTTTCAAGCAATAAGTCGGTGGCCGCTTTGGCTTTCTTGCCGGTCAGTTGCAGGTTGCTTTTAACCTCTTTAGCTGCCCAACCGGCCGTGGCTTTACCGTCACTGAACTGTTCTGCAGACAGCCCTGCAATAAGACTGTCTATAACGGCCTCATCAATCGCTTTTTGAACGTGAAATATCATAGCTTAAACTTGCGAATAGTTATCATTTCTGCAAATATACACGAGATCATTCTTTCAAAAAAGCACATAAGGTTTTTCTATGTTTGAGAAGAAAAAAGTTTGGGTTGGTGTTGGCAGCGTTTTAGCGTCAACAATGGCCGCCTCAACCGTTAATGCAGCGCCATTAACTCAGCCAAACGCGGCACCGGCGTCTTTTATGGTTGCCCCCATGGCGGAAGGCGAAATGGCCGCGCCTGAAATAGACTTAAGCACAAATGACACTGCATTTTTGGCACAGCTTGGGTTCATTCGCGGGCACCTTTGGGTTGGCATGAAGCTTTATGAGCAAGGCCACATTGAAATGGCAAAAACCCATATGAAGCATCCTGGCGATGAACTTTACGCAGGTCTCAAGGAAGCTTTTTCCGACCGTGGACAACCGGGCTTTGCCGATGAACTGGAAGCGTTAGCTGACAGCGTTATCAACGACAACAGCAAAGACGTTGTCATGAATAATTACAACGTACTGCTTGACGCAATTAGCGCGCACGAGCCTGTTGCTGATATGTCCGCAAAGAGTGTTCTATTAAGCATAGCGACTATGTTGATGGCAACTGCCGATGAGTACGCCGTGGGTATTCAGGAAGGTAAAGTAGTACAACTCCATGAGTATCAAGACGCACTTGGCTTTAAAGAAATTGCCCTTAATCGTTTAGAGCGAATAAAGCACGAGGAAGCCGAAAAAGCATCAGGCGCCATTGAGGAAGCACGCAATGTATTACAGTCTTTAACAGACCTTTGGCCGACCATTACTCCGGAAGGTGAATTGCAAGGTGATGCCAGCAAAATCTATGGCGCAGCATCACGTATTGAACTGGAAGCTCGCAGTATTTAAAACGACTTTCTACCTCTCCGCTTACCCCTGGGTATACTCCTCAATATACCCATTCTATACCCCAGGGAGTAAGCGAGTTTTACCTCTTCGTTTCACTCGTAAAAAGCCAGCAAAACAGTAACCTATAGACATCTTAAGTCAGTCACTGAGGTGTCATTATGAACATTCAATCCACTTTAAAAGTAGGCGCAGTAGCAGCCTCTGTTGTCGCCTTTTTTCTAGCACAACCTGCTGAAGCGGCAGATGGTAAGAACGCCTACAAAAAATACTGCCAGGCGTGTCACCAACCAGCAGGTAAAGGTTTAGCTGGTGTTTTTCCTCCGCTTGCGGACAACCCAAATATTAAAGACAAACCAGACTACATCGCCCAGACCATAATAAAAGGCAAATCAGGCGCACTCACTGTTAATGGTGCTACATACAACGGCGCTATGCCTCCTATGTCATACCTAAAAGACGCTGACATTGCCGCTATTGTGAATTACGTCAATACCGAACTGGCTAACGGCAGTAGTACTATTGAAGCAAGCGCTGTCGCAGGCTCTCGTTAATTTTTAACTATCCTATGAACAAGGAAGAACAATTATGAAATCACTCAGTCTCTCAGTTATCAGTGCGTCTATTTTGGCAGCCGCTGCCTCCGTTTCAGCCCCTGTTGCTTTCGCTGACACCGAATTAAAGCACGACAGCGAATACGTCATTGACGGCAAAGTCTATGGCCTACCTGAAGCTAAGGTTTACCGCGAAGACTACACTGGTCCTGCGGTTGTCGGTGACTACCTGACTCAAGTGCCTAACTTGGCCAAGCTTGACTATAAAGGTAACAAAACACATGACGTTCGCATGGACGTGTTTTCACAAAAAGTAGAAGTTGCTCCTGGCGTGAGCTACTCAGCATGGACTTTTGGTGGTTCTGTACCAGGGCCAGTATTGCACGTGCGTGAAGGTGATCGGGTTATTTTCAAGATGAAAAACCGCTCTGACGAAGAGGTCACTATTACTAAACCGGTGAAAAATGGCTCACCATTCTTCCAGCAGTTACAGGCAAACACTTACCAAAATAACCAACCAGTTATTAATCCAATGCCACACTCTATGGACTTCCACAGCGGAACGGTTGCGGCTGAAGACAAATGGCGCACTATCTCTCCGGGCGAAACTATTGAGTTTGAATGGATTGCCAACTACGCAGGTACTTACATGTACCACTGCGGTACTTCCAGCGTACTCATGCACACGGCAATGGGTCAGTACGGTGCAGTCGTTGTGTCACCAAAAGACGGTTACCCAACTGACGCCGACAAGGAATACGTGCTGGTTCAGTCTGAACACTACTTAGAAGAAGTGGGTGACGGTGAATTTATTTACAATCATGACGCTGCACTTAATCGTCAGCCCAGCCACGTTACTTTTAATGGGCATGTCGGTGCACTGAGTGACTCGCCATTACGCGCTGATGAAGGCGACCGTGTGCGCTTACACGTACTAAATGCAGGACCTTCTGGTACTTCCAGCTTCCATGTTATTGGCGCTATCTTTGACCGCGTTTGGTACGAAGGCGACCCACGTAACGATTGGTACGGCATGCAAACCGTTTTACTCGGCGCAAGTAATAGCGCAACTATCGAGTTTGTCGTACCAGAAGAAGGCATCTACAAGCTAGTCGATCATGAGTTTGCTGATGCTGAGCTTGGCGCTGCTGGTGCCCTTATTGCGGGTCCACGTAAAGACAAGTAAGGAGACGGTTATGGTTAAGTGGCTTGGAGTTGCGGGACTCATGTTCTCTACGCTAACAGCGTCACCGCTAGTACTCTCAGACCCAGTCCGTATTAATGGTGGCGAGTTTGAACCGCCGGTTTTGTTGGACAAGGAACGTCTTAGCATTGAAATTCATAGCTTCATGCTTGACGCAACTCCGGTCACTAACCAACTTTTTCTCAACTTTGTTAACAGCCACCCTAAATGGCAGCGAGACAACATCGCTGCCCTGTTTCACGACGGAAATTACCTAAAGCACTGGCCTAAAAAAGACGCCTACCCTAACGGCGAGGCGGACCATCCAGTGACTTATGTGTCATGGTTTGCAGCACGTGAATATTGTGCTGCACAAGGTGGTCGTTTACCCAGTCTCAATGAATGGGAGTACGCCTCTGTTCAGTATCGTCAGCAACAAAACATCAGTGATGACGATTATGCACGCAACTTATTTGCCTGGTACAGCCAACCCAAAAGCGACAAACAAGCCGTGGACATTAATGCCACTGAGCTCAGTCATATGTATGACCGGGTTAACGAGTGGGTTGAAGACTATCAGTTACTATTAACCAACGGTGATGATGTCGACTTATTATCGGGCTCCTGCGGCGACGGAGCGCGTTTTTTATCAAGCTTTACCAAAGCCAATTACGCTACATTTTTTCGGTATCAGTCTCGTAGCGACTACGCACCACAGAGCTCAACCAGCACCATGGGTTTTCGCTGTGCTTACGACATTCATTCCGAAAACGGAGACCAATTATGAACAACCTATTTAAACCATCCGCTTATGCGGCACTGATTCTATCAAGCGCCCTGCTTGCATTGGCTCCGGCAGTCGCACAAGATCACTCTCAACACAAATCTGGACATGAGAACCACGCAAGTCATAAAAACCACACCAGCATGAAAGCCGCCAAAGTATCACATTCTTCATCGGTGTATCAGGTTGATGGACATTGGATAACACACAAAGGTGAGCATATGGCACTAGCTGACTTACAAGGGCAGCCGGTCATTGTCTCAATGATATATGGCAGCTGCACCACAGCCTGTCCGGTTCTCGTCAATGACGCTAAACGTCTGTACACCAGTTTGAGTAACGAAGCTCAAAAGCAAGTGAAACTGGTGATGGTCAGCTTCGACAACTCTCGCGATACACCAAAAGCGTTGGCTGACTACGTTAAGCAGTACAACCTAAACAGCGATAGATGGGTCTTTTTACACGGCGAAGATCAGGATATTCGGACATTGGCAACCGTACTGGGTGTTCGCTACAGGAAACGTCCTGACGGGGATTTCGACCACAGCAACCTGATTACTGTGCTCGATGAAAATGGCGTTATCCAACACCGTGTTGAAGGCTTAGGCCAGCCAATGGAAGACGCTGCCAAAGTCGTTAATAAATTGACACAGAAGTAATGAATAATGCATTCGTTGTTGCAATAAGCTAAGTATTTTGTTCCACTAAAAAAGAATCTTGTCGGAGTGCCTCGTTACTTAAAGAGTGACAGGCTGAGACCGCTAAGCGGGATCCGTTGAACCTGATCAGGCTAATACCTGCGAAGGGAACAAGAGAGCAATGGCCAGGGAGTCTCCCTTTTTCAGTGCTATTGTTCCTTTCAACACTCCTGACAAGCATCTCTAAACCCTGTTATTTTTTAGCTGGAGAGAATGCTATGTCATCAACTAATCGCCAAAATCGCCAACAAGCAGAATCTTTTTTAACGTCCGTTTCGGGCAGCTATTTTCCTAATTCAACCCGTGAATTTCTTCAAGGCAGTCAGCCTGATATTCATGTGCCATTTCGCCGCATTCACTTAAGCGAAACTCTGCATCAGCCGACACCAGGCGTAACACCACCACCCAATTTACCCGTCGACGTTTATGATACATCCAGTGTCTATGGTGACCCTAACTCAGTCGTCGATGTTAAAACCGGACTCAAACCACTGCGTTCAGGCTGGATAAGCGCGAGGGCTAAAAATGCCGACAAAGGCGGAGTGACACAGCTAGCCTATGCGCGCCGTGGCATTGTGACTCCCGAAATGGAATTTATTGCGTTGCGGGAAAACATGGGAAGGGAGCATTTAGACAACCCGGTAACCCCGGAATTTGTTCGTGATGAAGTTGCCAAAGGTCGCGCCATTATTCCGGTCAATGTGAACCACCCAGAATCTGAGCCTATGATCATAGGTCGTAACTTTTTAGTGAAAGTAAACGCTAATATCGGCAACTCATCGGTCAGCTCGTCGATTGAAGAGGAAGTTGAAAAGCTGATTTGGGCTACTCGTTGGGGCGCAGATACGGTCATGGACTTGTCGACCGGACGTAATATTCACCAAACCCGAGAATGGATTCTACGCAACAGCCCGGTTCCCATTGGTACCGTTCCTATTTATCAGGCACTGGAGCGCGTTAATGGTATCGCAGAAGATCTAACCTGGCCGATATTTAAGGAAGTGCTTTTGGAGCAAGCTGAGCAAGGCGTCGACTATTTCACTATTCACGCCGGTGTGTTACATGACTTTATCGAACTGACGGCTAACCGAGTGACAGGGATTGTATCGCGCGGTGGTTCGATAATGGCTAAGTGGTGCATGGCGCACCGTAAAGAGAGCTTCCTATATGAACATTTTCGCGATATTTGTGAGATATGCGAAAAATATGATGTTTCGCTGTCGTTGGGTGACGGCTTACGTCCGGGGTCTATTGCTGATGCCAATGACAAGGCTCAGTTCGCTGAGCTCCGTGTTTTAGGTGAGCTGACTACAATAGCCTGGGAATACGACGTACAAGTCATGATTGAAGGTCCTGGCCATGTCCCCATGCATAAAATTCAGGAAAACATGGACGAGCAGCTTAAGCATTGCCATGAAGCGCCTTTTTATACACTCGGACCATTAACCACCGACATTGCCCCCGGCTATGACCATATTACGTCCGGTATCGGAGCCGCCATGATAGGTGCCTTTGGCTGCGCTATGCTCTGTTACGTTACACCGAAAGAGCACTTAGGTCTGCCCAACAAAGAAGACGTTAAGCAAGGACTCATTGCCTACAAAATTGCAGCGCACGCCGCTGATTTAGCAAAAGGACACCCGGGCGCTCAGGCAAGAGACGACGCCATGTCCAAAGCCCGTTTTGAGTTTCGTTGGGAAGATCAGTTCAACCTCGCATTAGACCCTGTAACCGCTCGCAATTATCACGATGAAACCTTGCCACAGGAATCCAATAAAACGGCACAGTTCTGTTCCATGTGCGGCCCTAAATTCTGCTCTATGAAAATTTCTCACGAGGTTAGGCAGTATTCGGGGCATTTAGCGAATGAGCGCATCGATATCACTTTTAAAGATGCAGCGGCTGACGAAATTGGAGCTGAGTCATGACTGACGCACGCTCTGAACAGCCTGTGGTATGGACTATCGCTGGCTCTGACAGCGGCGGTGGCGCGGGTATTCAAGCCGACCTGCACACCGTTCGAAGTTTTCATTGTCACGGTTGCAGCGTTATTACCACAGTGACGGCACAGAATTCGGTCACAGTAACAGGCTTATATGAGTTAAGTGGCAAGGCGATTAGCGAGCAACTTAACTGTCTGCTGAACGATATGCCTCCGGCGACCATTAAAATTGGTTTGCTCAGTAGCAGCGAACAATTGGAGGCCATTGCCGAATTTTTGCAAACGTGGCCTGAGGCCGTTGAGAAGCCTTTCGTAGTGTGGGATCCGGTCATGATCACCACCCAAAATGATCCGTTGTCGACCTTAACGCAAAAACAAAGCCAGAGACTGTTAACGCTTGTTGACTTGATAACCCCCAATACTGATGAGCTCTCGTGGCTGAGCGGCATGAAAGTCGCCAATAAAGAAAGTGCTTTAACCGCTGCATCAAAACTCTTTAACTTGGGTGCAAACGGTATGCTGATAACCGGCGTCGAAGATGATCTAAACGATAACGAAGCGATTGCTGATATTTACGTACCTAAAACGCCGCTTTATGGCCAACCGTATCTGATCTATTTACAGACGAAAGTAACAACCAGTCATGATCACGGCACCGGCTGTACCCTCTCATCAGCAATTGCTGCCGTTGCAGCGCACGATTATCCGGTGGAAGACGCTATAACACTGGCTAATGCCTATGTTCATAAGGGTTTATTGGAGGCAACGGGGATTGGCAAAGGCCCAGGCCCGGTTGCTCATACGAGTTGGCCAAACAATCTTAAACACTTTCCGAATATACAGGCTACTCATCTGCCGCCCCCAACTTCAGCATTTCCCAAACTCGACGAATCGCCTGGGTTATATCCCGTTGTTGATTCCTTTGAGTGGGTTCAACATTTGCTGCAGCTGGGGGTAAAAACCTTGCAGCTGCGGATAAAATCCGCCCCCACAGAAGCAGTTGAGTTGGCGGTAAAACGCAGTATCGAGCTGGCTCAGTCATATCAAGCACAACTGTTTATTAATGACCATTGGCAACTTGCCATGAAACATGGCGCTTACGGTGTCCATCTAGGCCAGGAAGACTTACAAACGGTTGATTTACAAGCGCTACGCTCAAGCGAGGTTCGGTTGGGAATTTCTACACACAGTTACACCGAGGTTCTTATCGCCTCGCGATACTCTCCATCGTATATTGCGCTTGGCCATATTTTCCCAACCAAAACTAAGGATATGCCGTCAAAACCACAAGGACTGGAGCGCTTGGCACGTTATGTCGCTTTACTAAAACCGACCGGTATACTCACGGTCGCTATCGGTGGCATCTCCAAAGAGCGCATTGCGAAAGTAAAACAAACCGGTGTTAACGGCATTGCTTTAGTCAGCGCCATTACAAAAGCCGCAAACACCGAAACAGCCGTTAACGAGCTTAATCAAGAGTTGGAGGCGGCCCATGCTGACTGATCAACAAGCTCTGCGCTACAGCAGCAACCTACTTATTGACTCCATTGGAGAAGGCGGACAGCAACGTTTACTGGACAGCCAAGTGCTCATTATTGGGCTTGGAGGTTTAGGCACTCCTGCCAGTCAATATCTGGCGTCATCTGGCGTTGGTCAGCTGACACTCATGGATCACGATAAGGTATCGCTAAGTAACCTACAGCGGCAAATGCTTTACAGCGGTTTAGATGTTGGCTTACTCAAAGTCACACAGGCTGCACAGCGTTTAGCCGATATAAATCCAGACGTCGATATAACAACGTTATCGCAGGCGGCGTCCGAAGATACCCTGAGAGAACACATTGGTACGTGCGATATCGTGCTCGATTGCACCGATAACCGTGATACTCGTTATCTCATTAACCGTTACTGTTATTGGTTCAATAAACCCCTGATTAGTGGCGCTGCCCGGGGGTTTAACGGACAGGTCGTCGCTTTAGACCCTGGCCGAGATCATGGGTGCTATCAATGTCTGTACCCCACTGAAGTTAAAGAGCCCCTGGACTGCAGTAACGCCGGCATTGCCGCTCCTGTCGTTGGCATTATTGGCGCTATGCAGTCACTTCTTGCCATTCAATACTTAACACAACACGAATTGCCCTGGGGTTTGCTTCAGTCATTTAATGGCCTCGATCACCAATGGCACGTAGCTGAGTTACCCAAGTCAACAACGTGCCCGATTTGCGGAGGTGAGAATGCAAATAACCGTTAATGGCAAACCAATGCGATTCGACCGCGCTTTGAGCTTGTCGGAGTTTTTTGAGCATCAACAAATCAATACTGCAGCTATTGCTGTTGCCGTCAACGGCGTTGTTATCCATCGTGAGAATTGGCATGAGTATAGGCTAAAGCACGATGACTCATTGACCATTATTCAAGCGGTTGCAGGAGGGTAAAATGCTGACTATTGCGAATAAAGCCTTTAGCTCAAGGCTGTTCATTGGTAGTGGAAAATACAGTAGCGCAGATGTAATGAAGTCATCTATTCGTGCGTCCGGCAGCGAACTGATTACGCTGGCCTTAAAGCGCGTTGATTTCAATCAGCCAACCGATGACATTGTCACTCCAATTAAGGAGTTGGGTCTCGATATATTGCCTAATACGTCGGGTGCAAAAACCGCTGACGAAGCCATTTACGCTGCAAGATTGGCACGCGAGGCACTGCAAACCTATTGGTTGAAGTTGGAGATACACCCTGATCCTAATTACCTACTGCCCGACCCTATCGAGACACTGAAAGCAGCCGAACAGCTGGTTAAAGAAGGCTTTGTTGTTATGCCGTACTGTGGCGCCGATCCCGTGTTATGCAAACGGTTGGAGGAAGTAGGCTGTGAGGCGGTAATGCCACTTGGCTCTCCTATTGGTTCCAACAAAGGTCTTGTCACCCGGGACTTCTTAAACATTATTATCGAACAAGCGTCAGTACCTGTTGTGGTCGATGCGGGCATTGGTGCTCCCAGCCATGCGGCTGAAGCCATGGAGATAGGTGCTGACGCTGTTTTGGTCAACACGGCCATCGCAACGGCACATGATCCGGTAGCGATGTCCAACGCGTTTCGTCAGACCGTTGATGCCGGTAGAACCGCCTTTGAAGCCGGCCTTTCGGGCATACTTTCGGGAACAGCCCCGAACAATCGCAACAGCTCAATGCATGCCCAAGCCTCCAGCCCACTGACCGAGTTTATAGAAACGTTATGAGCAACAGTTTTTACGATGTCTGGAAACAGCTTAGCTGGGATGACATGACGCTCAAGTTATACAGTTCAAACGCTGATGACGTAGAGCGTGCACTCAATAAGAACAGACTAAACAATGATGACTTTATGGCGCTGTTATCGCCTTCAGCAGAGCGTTATCTGCCTGCATTGGCGGAGCGATCACAAATGCTCACGAGACAACGCTTTGGTAATACGTTACAGCTTTTCATTCCTTTGTATTTATCCAACTTGTGCGCCAACGATTGCAGCTACTGCGGCTTCTCAATGAGCAACCGACTCAAGCGAAAAACCTTGTCGGTGACTGAAATTGAACAAGAATGCCGCGCTATAAAGGCCAAGGGCTTTGATACCATTTTGATTGTCACCGGAGAACACGAGACCAAGGTCGGCATCGAATACTTCCGGCAGGCCATGCCAATAATTAAACGCTACTTCAGTTATGTGATGTTTGAAGTTCAGCCGCTGTCGACAAGCGAGTACAAGCAACTCAAAGGTCTCGGCCTGGATGCGGTAATGGTATACCAGGAAACCTATAGCTCCCTAACCTACTCTCAACACCATTTAAAAGGCAAAAAACGCGACTTCCGTTGGCGTCTTGAAACACCGGATAGGCTCGGTGCATGTGGCATGGACAAAATAGGTCTTGGATCGTTGATTGGACTGGAAGACTGGCGTATCGACAGTACCTTCACGGCAATACACCTCGACTATATGCGTAAACGCTACTGGCGCAGTCGGTATTCGTTGTCGTTTCCTCGTTTGCGCCCTTGTACTGGTGGCGTTTCAAGTGTGAAAGACATGACCAACAAACAGCTGGTACAGCTTATTTGCGCCTATCGATTACGGTTTCCCGATGTCGAGCTTAGCCTCTCAACCCGTGAGGAACAAAGTTTACGAGATGGTCTGTTCAGTTTAGGGGTGACTTCCGTCAGTGCAGAGTCCAAAACTCAGCCTGGCGGGTATGCTAATGAAAATGAGGAGCTAGAGCAGTTTTCTATCGACGATGGGCGTTCAGTTAATGAGGTGGCTAATGCGATAAAGGCAAAAGGATTACAGCCTGTTTGGACCGACTGGCTTAATGAGCTATCCGCAACGCCATCTGAAACTTTTTCCAATCCAGAGTAGCAACCAATAACAGCTCGCGCAGCGTGAGAGTGCGCGGGTTAATTCGACCTTTGTGATTCCACTGATGTCCACAGCAAGCAGCTGTCATAATGCGTTTATTGGGTTTGAGTAAGGTGTCTTCTGCGTGCTCGCCCTGCCCGGCAAAGTCTAACCAGCCTCGGTAATTCAACCGCAAACGCTGCTTATCTGTATCCACTCTATCAATGCTGTCGAGCATGATAGTCGTAAATTCCGGAGTTTTATAAAGTACCGGCACCACCAGACCTAACGCGGCATGCTTTGAGAACCAGGAGACTTGTTTTTCAGCTGAGGTCCCCGATGACGGGACTTTCGTTGGCTGCGGTGCCTGCCAACTGGCATTTTGAACATCCAGTTTAAGGGGAGACTGCTTAGCGGCATTCAAACATCCATGAGCGGCATGACGTATGTAGTGAGGTAAGCTGGCTAAACGACGTTGTAATGCAGCAACTGGCATGTCATCGACTTGCGACAGTTGCTGCAATTCACGCTCATACAGCGCTGAGCACAGCTCGGCAAAATCGCCTTGCTGTGCCAGCGGTTGAAATATGTCAGCTTGTTGATTAGCCAGCGTTGACTTCCTGTCGTCCGCGGTAAGGCGCTTGGCCATTCAAATCGCCCTCTATACGCAATAATTGGTTGTACTTAGCAACGCGGTCAGAACGGCACAATGAACCCGTTTTAATTTGTCCGGCGGCTGTACCGACGGCCAAATCCGCTATGGTTGCATCTTCGGTTTCACCAGAGCGATGAGAGATAACCGCCGTGTAGCCTGCTTCACGTGCCATTGCAATCGCTGCTAAGGTTTCTGTCAGGCTACCAATCTGATTAAATTTAATCAAAATTGAATTAGCAATCGACTTGTCGATGCCCTCTTTCAGAATACGTGTATTGGTCACAAACAGGTCATCGCCAACCAACTGAACTTTACTGCCCAGCTTTTCGGTTAAGACTTTCCAGCCGTCCCAGTCACTTTCGTCCAGGCCGTCTTCAATAGAAATAATTGGGTAACGATCACAAAGCTCTGCCAGGTAGTCGGCAAACTCTTCCGCGGTAAATGATTTGCCCTCACCAGACAACTCATATTTACCATCACGGTAAAATTCAGACGCTGCACAGTCTAATGCCAGCGTAATGTCGCTGCCCATTTTGTAGCCCGCGTTTTCAACCGCTTCAACAATGACCTGTAAAGCTTCTTCGTTCGACGCCAAGTTTGGTGCAAAACCACCTTCGTCACCAACCGCGGTGCTTAAACCACGCTTCTGCAAAACTTTTTTCAGAGCATGAAACACTTCAGCACCCATACGCAGGCCTTCTTTGAAGCTTTCAGCCCCGACCGGTTGAATCATAAACTCTTGAATGTCGACGTTATTGTCTGCGTGCTCACCACCATTAAGAATATTCATCATAGGCAATGGCATGCTGTATTTACCGCTGGTGTTGTTCAGGTTCGCAATGTGCTCATAAAGCTCAACGCCCTGACTCAAAGCTGCTGCTTTAGCTACCGCCAAAGACACCGCCAAAATTGCGTTTGCGCCCAGCTTTTCTTTATTGTCAGTACCGTCTAACTTCAACATGATGTTGTCGATAGCGTCCTGGCTGTCAGCGTCTTTACCCATTAAAGCTTCAGCAATAGCGCCATTAATATTAGCAACAGCGGTTTGTACGCCTTTACCGAGGTAACGCGACTTGTCACCGTCACGCAGCTCTAATGCTTCGCGTGAGCCGGTTGACGCACCGCTTGGTGCTGCGGCACGACCCATGTGACCAGACTCTAAATAAACATCGGCTTCTACGGTTGGGTTACCGCGAGAATCCATAATTTCGCGACCAACAACTTTAACAATCTTGCTCATTCTTCAATCCTGTTTAATACGTAACGTTTCGTTAAGTGACTAAAATTAAGCCATGCGCTCTTTACGGAATTTACCCGCGGCTTCAATAAAGCCTTTAAATAACGGATGCCCGTCACGCGGCGTTGATGTGAACTCCGGATGGAACTGTACCGCCACAAACCATGGGTGCTTCGGGTTTTCCAGAATCTCAACTAACTGCTTGTCGTGCGAGTAACCAGTAATTTTTAAACCGGCTTTTTCCAGCGGCTCAATGTAATGGTTGTTCACTTCGTAACGGTGACGATGGCGCTCCTCAATCACTTCCTTGCCGTACATTTCAAGCGCTTTCGAGCCTTTTTCTAAGTGACATTCCTGTGACCCAAGGCGCATGGTACCGCCTAAGTCAGAGTGTTTATCACGCAATTCCTTCTGACCGTTTGCGTCCATCCACTCGGTGATAAGCCCCACAACAGGATCGCTGCAGTTTTCGTCAAATTCAGTGCTGTTCGCGCCCGTTAAGCTCGCAACATTGCGTGCAAACTCAATCAGAGCCACTTGCATACCCAGGCAAATACCCAGGTAAGGAATATTGTTTTCACGCGCGTATTTCGCGGCAATCAGCTTGCCTTCAATACCACGATCACCAAAACCGCCCGGTACTAAAATAGCGTCTACGTCTTCAAGCTTAGACGTACCTTTGGTTTCTAAGTCTTGCGAATCGATGTAACGAATATTAACGGTTAAGCGATTTTTAAGCCCAGCATGCGCCAGCGCCTCGTTTACCGATTTGTAGGCATCCGGTAGCTCAACATACTTACCGACAAAACCGACGGTAACTTCACCATTCGGGTTCGACTCTTGATACAGAACCTCTTCCCACTCGTGCAAGTCGGCTTCAGGACAATCTAAACGGAAACGATGCGTCACAATTTCATCCAGCCCCTGCGCTTTTAACATGGACGGAATTTTGTAAATGCTGTCAACGTCGCGCAAGCCAATAACCGCACGCTCTTCTACGTTAGTAAACAAGGCGATTTTCGAGCGTTCAGATGCTGGCAGTGAGCGGTCAGAGCGACAGACCAGAACGTCTGGCTGAATACCAATAGAACGCAGCTCTTTTACTGAGTGCTGAGTTGGTTTGGTTTTCACCTCACCTGCGGCACCTAAGAACGGCACTAAGGTCAGATGCATAAATAAGGTATGGTCACGCCCGATTTCCGTGCCTAACTGGCGAATAGCTTCCAGGAAAGGTTGCGACTCTATGTCACCTACGGTGCCACCAATTTCAATAATGGCAATATCGAAGCCTTCACTGCCTTCAATGACACGGCGTTTAATTTCGTTGGTAATGTGAGGAATGACCTGAATGGTCGCCCCTAAAAACTCACCTTTACGTTCACGGCGAATAATGTCTTCATAGACACGGCCGGTGGTAAAGTTGTTATTGCTGGTCATGCGAGTACGTATGAAGCGCTCGTAATGACCTAGGTCAAGATCGGTCTCAGCTCCGTCTACGGTGACGAATACTTCACCGTGCTGAGTCGGACTCATGGTGCCTGGATCTACGTTAATGTAGGGATCCAGTTTCATGATAGTAACGTTTAAGCCCCGTGCTTCAAGAATTGCCGCCAAGGAGGCTGCAGCAATGCCTTTACCCAGCGAGGATACAACTCCGCCGGTTACGAAAATATAGTTTGTCGCCATGTGATACCCAGTTGGTCAGGTCGAATTTGGGATTGCTTTAAGACGGGAAAGTAGTATACCGAAAGTCGGTCATGACGACAAATGAAAAAGCACGCAACCTAGTCTTTAACTACGTCAGTTTGCTAATATAAAGCCCGCTAAAGTCTATTTGGGAGTTCGTTTATGTCATCCTGCTGCGGCAGTTCATGCGCTACCACACAAGATCATATCGATAAATCACAGCGAAAACTGCTTTGGACAGTGTTAGTCCTTAACGGAGTTATGTTTTTCGTGGAGTTCATTGCCGGTTGGTTTGCACAGTCCAGTGGTCTTATTGCGGACTCGCTAGATATGCTGGCTGATACACTCGTTTATGGCGTTAGTTTATACGCTGTTGGTAAAGCCATTAAATACAAAGCCAACGCAGCTATTTTTAACGGTACGCTGCAAACCTTATTGGCGTTATTAGTATTAGCTGACGTAGTGCAGCGATTAGTCTTCGGCAGCCAACCGAATGCCAACATGATGTTATGGATTGCCGGTTTGGCATTGGTGGTTAACATCGCTTGCTTTGCTCTTTTATACAGCTCCAGAAACGGCGATATTAATATTCGCGCCAGTTGGATATGTTCTCGCAACGACATGCTCATGAACACCGGTGTCATTATTTCTGCGCTTCTGGTCGCTCAGCTCAATATGGCGTGGCCAGACTTAGTGATAGCAACAGTAATTGCCTTGGTTGTGTTGCGCTCTGCAATACGCATTATTCGCGACGCGCGAGCAGTAAAAGCAGGTGATAAAGCCGATATTTCAGGGTGTTGTGGTTAAAACTCCAACACCCTGGATTGTATTAATTAGTTTGGCCGTTAGATTGGTCTATATCTTCGAATTTAAACGGTCCTTTGGTTCCACTTCTGACAACCACACTGCCTGCTAACAGATCATGCCAACCCTGCTTGCGCTTCGCCCATCCAATCCAGAAAAAGCCAAAAAATAACGGAATAGCCGCTGGAATATAAGCAAAGTAACGGCCAATCGCCTTACCTACGCTCAGCTTGTCACCCGTTTTTTCATCCACAACGCGCAGCTTTAAAAGCATTTTTCCCGGAGTCCCTAAATATTTCACCCAGAAGAAAACCGTAAGAACCACAGGCAAAATATAATTCAATAATAAATCCCAGAAGCCGTAAATCATTTCATTGCCTTCCCAATAAACCTGGCCGTATATAAACGACGTTGGTAAAGCAAAAACAATGAGCATAATGACTGAGTCAATAATGACCGCTAGCAATCGAATCCAAAAACCGGCGTATTCTGCGTGTTGTTCCATAGAGAGACTCCTTTTTTATTATCTTGATTCAGAAACAATAAAATGTTCACCCGTATAAATTTTATAGTTTCTTAAGTTGATTATCGTGATAATGCGACAGTAGAAGTACTGAAAGAATAGCGCCAAGTAAAGCAAACCCCATGTCAGATTGGGTATCCCAAGCGTAACCCTGAGTACCAAGAAAGGCTTCAGCATCCTCGCCGGTTGCAAGGGCAACCCACCATTCCAGTAACTCGTAAAAGGCGCTAAAGGCCAGGCATATTGAAACAATAATAACGTTGCGCCAGACAGCCCCGTTCACAATATTCTTTCGAATTAATATTTCTCTTGCCAATAGCGCAGGAACAAAGCCCTGAAAGAAGTGACCTAACTTGTCATAGTTATTTCGTTCTGCGCCGAATAATCCGTCAAAAAAAGGTACTTCCGCGTATGTGTAGTGTCCGCCCACCATTAAAACCACACAATGCGCCAGAATGAATGCGTACAGCAAAGGTGTTAAACGAAATGAATTATAGGTGAGTGCCAACAGCATCCCCCCAATTACCGCCGGAGCTACTTCAAGCAACCAGGTAAACTGGTCTTTAGGGTTAATACCCGACCAGACTAAAACTATGGTAAAAATCACTACCCAGAGGTATTTAATGGGAGTCTCCTAGTTACATTGCTCAGAGTGCAGCTTATTCAAATACTCTTTCAGCACTACGGCATTGTTGTGTTCAGTATCTTTAGAAGAATACAACAGTGTGACTTTTTCGCTACTAGCCCTGCTGGCCAGGTCGCGTAAGTCCTCTTTGTGTTCTTTTAATTCATGCAAATACCGATTGCGAAACTCGCCCCACTCCGAGCGGTTACTATGAAACCATTGACGAAGTTCATCCGAAGGCGCTATATCTTTTATCCACTCGTCAAGCCTTGCTGCGTCTTTTGAAATACCGCGAGGCCAGAGTTTATCCACTAACACTCGGTAACCGTCGTCAGATGATGCGTCGTCATAGATGCGTTTGAGCTGGATAGTCATATTCTAACTATTCCTTGTTCGTAGTTTTTCTTCCAATTGAGTTAAAAGCAAGAATAAGAAAACCTATTCCCAAAAAAACCATAGTTCCAGCTATTGCAGTCTTTAAATTAAGCAAAAGCCCAGTAGGCTCTGAATAATTATTGAATAGCACCAAAATCCCAAGTACAGATATTGCAAGACCCGACGCGACCATTAAAGTTTTTATAATTAATATGCTTAAACCTGATGTATTCATGATTATCACTACGAACTCTCAGCTTCAAGCGCATTCCGTTTTCGATAAGGCTGGATTAAAAGCCTCCAAACCCAATAGCCAGTAGCAATTGCATAAAGCACATTTTTACCTAAAAACATCCAGTCATAGCCTGTATCGGACCAAAAGAACACAATATCAATTACTGCTACAGTAAAAACAAGCAAGCAAATGCCAGCCCATAGATTCAAAAGAGGTTGTTTTAGCGACGTCATTACTTCCTCCTGTTACTGCAGCATCATTCCGCGAGAATAAATAATATCCTCACCCGGGCACGAGTATTCTGGCTCTACTGCTGAACACGCCTGACCAGCCTTATCGAAACAGAAGTCGAAGCGCGTTTGTGTTTTTACTGGCTCAGCGATAATGTTTTTGGGCAGCTTACCCCACTTCCAGTTGGTAACAACGTCTTTGGCTGCGGCGGCAAAATGTTTGTTAGTCGCCTTAACGACCCCAATGTCTTTGATGTTATTGTCTGGCGTTATTACGTATTCAACAGTGGCGCAACCTTCTAGCGAATTAATAACGGCTTGCTGAGGATATCTTGCCGGGAACCGTTCTAATTGCGCCCACTTAGATTTGCCAAGTTCATTATCCACAATCGGTAAGTTGGGATACTCAATGTTAGTGGGAGCCGTTGCACAACCACTAATTACTAAAATGCTGAATAAAGCAACAACGCTAAAGCGTTTAGTCATACCACTTCCTCTGTGCTGTATAAAGTAGCCTCGCTCAGCACATATGAAGCGCTAAGCGAGTCGTTATAAAAACGTTAACTACGATAATTTCTTTGACTCAGAAAAGCAAATAGGCGGCTACCTATCTTTGGTCGTCAGTTTCCCCGTCAGAATCGCCTTGCTTCTTCGCTTCTTCAAGCACCCGCTCGCGGAAACTTTCAAGACCTTGCTCTATTAGCTTATAGGTTTCGTCAGCGTCGCTTTCTACTTTGCCTTCGTAGACTTGTAAGCCTTGCAAAATAGTAACCGCGTCTTTAAAGCCTTTGTCGATGCCGCCTTTTATGAGCTCCAGAAAGTTACTCAGCGTTTCCTCTGTAGAGTCGCCTTCATTTAACTCTTTATAACGGCTGTAAAAGTTGGTGGCAAAGGAAACAATGCGATCAGCCGTGGCTTTAGGGGAAGTATCGACGCCGGATTCGTAAATTTTCTTCGCTGCGTTCTTGCCCATGACAGGCTCAAGCTCGGCATTAATACCTTCGAGGGCGGTCTTGTACAGTAAGCTTAATGACTCATTATTACTATTTAATGAGACCTTTTCATGCGCCGCTAATATCGCAGCGTTATAGGCTTTTTTCGACTCTGCCTTTGCGTCTTTAACATCGCGATTATCAGCGTTAGCTTCGGCTTTTACGCTATTAGGGTTAGGCTTGCCAGAGCCTGTTACGGAATTGGTTGGATTAATAGGCATGATGGTGTTCCTGCAAAATCGGCTATCACTGACTTCAGTATAGTCCGTAACCGTATTATCGGCAGGTGTTGATTAAAATTTACACCTTCTTAGCTTGTTGCCACAAAGCTTCTAGCTCATCTAAATTGCAGTCAGACGGCTGTTTTTCCTGATCACTGAGACGTTGCTCTATGTTTTGGAAGCGGCTTTTGAACTTTTCGTTGGCGCGTTGCAGTGCAGCTTCAGGGTTCACTTGTTTGTGGCGTGCGAGGTTTACAACAGCAAACAGCAGATCACCAATTTCCTCCTCAATGTGGTCTTGCTCAGTCGCTTCTTTGACTTCTTGTATTTCTTCTTCGATTTTATCGTATACCGGCTCCGCTTCTGGCCAATCGAAGCCGACAGAAGCGGCGCGCTTTTGCAGTTTGGCAGCTTTTAAAATACTAGGCAATTGACTGGGTATGTCGTCAAATACGGAACCACGAGCGTTTTTCTTAGTACGCTCCTGTTGTTTTATTTGTTCCCACTGGGCCTTTATTTCAGCGTCAGACAGATGGCGTTCAGCATCACTGCCGAATACGTGAGGGTGACGGCTAATCAACTTATTAGCGGTATGCACGGCGATGTCATCAAACACAAAGTCGCCTTGCTCTTTAGCCAGCTGCGCATAAAACACCACCTGGAACAGCAAGTCACCTAACTCGTCTTTAATGGCTGCCATATCGCCCGATTGAATCGCATCCACCACTTCATAGGTTTCTTCGATGGTGTAAGGCAGCAGTGACTCAAAATTTTGCTTTAAGTCCCAGGGGCAGCCTCCCTCGGGGTCGCGCAACCGACGCATGACTTCAGTTAACTCGGCGACACCATTAAATTCACTCGACATTTATAAAAACCTTTAGGGCTTACACCCGTTGTACCTGTTCAACACCATTAATTTGCCGTAAGCGCTGACTAATACGCTGCAGGCTCTCGTTATCTTTGACGGCCAAAGCCAATACTACTGTGGCGGTTTGAGACTGGCTGTCAGCATCGCTGTCCATTTGCATGACAGCGGCTTTCTCATTCGCCAACACGCTGGTAATGTCGTGCAGCAATCCGCTGCGGTCTAGCGCTGAAATGCGTAGCTCCGCTCGATAATCCTGATGCGTCTGACGAGGCCAACTGACTTCAATGCCACGTTCCGGATGTTGGTTCAGCAAGTGCGCTAACTGCTCACAGTCTCGTCTGTGTACCGAAACGCCACGTCCTTGCGTAATAAAGCCTCGTATCGGCTCGCCCGGTAATGGCTCGCAACACTTCGCAAATTGCATCATGAGGTTACCAATACCTTCAATCACTACTTCTGACGTGCTGCCGACCTTACGCTTAGCAACCTTGGTGCGCTTCTTAATTTGCTCAACTTTTTCAGCTTCGGTTGTATCCGGCTTGAGCTGATTAACAACCTGATGCAAGCGCACATCGCCGGCGCCAATAGCTGCTAATAAGTCGTCTAAGTTGCTGACATTAAAGCGCTCTAAAACGTCTGTAGCCTTGTTAAGCGGAATACCGTACTTCTGCAGCTCGTTCTCGAGCAGCTCTTTGCCGGCATGCAGGTTTTTATCTCGGTCTTCTTTTTTAAAGTAGGTATGAACCTTGGCTCTTGCCCGAGAGGAATGTAAATACCCTAGTTGTGGGTTCAGCCAGTCGCGTCGCGGTTGTGCGTTTTTCTGAGTCAGAATTTCAACACGGTCGCCGTTTTGCAGTTGGTAAGTAAAAGGCACAATGCGCCCGTCAATTTTGGCGCCAATGCACTTATGTCCAACCTGACTATGAATGTAATACGCAAAGTCGAGCGGCGTTGAGCCCATAGGTAAGTCCATAACCTCACCTTTTGGCGTGAATACATACACCCTGTCTTCAAAAACCTGCGAGCGAATTTCATCAACCAGCCCTTCACTGCCGGCCATGTCTTCATGCCATGCCAGCAGCTTACGCAGCCAGGCAATTTTATCCTCAAAACCATGGCGCTTGCCGGTTGCCGAGCCTTCTTTATACATCCAGTGTGCGGCAACACCCAGTTCCGCATCGTCATGCATGTCATGCGAGCGAATTTGAATTTCGACACTTTTGTCTTCTGGCCCGACTACTACCGTATGAATGGACTGATAGCCATTCGGTTTGGGCGTGGCTATATAGTCGTCAAACTCAGACGCAATATGCCGCCAGCGCGAATGCACAACGCCCAACGCGGCATAGCAGTCTTTTAAATTGTGCGTGAGTATGCGGACCGCACGTATGTCGAATAGCTGTTCAAATTGCAGATGTTTTTTCTGCATTTTGCGCCAAATCGAATAAATATGTTTGGGCCGGCCATAAACTTCGGCTTGTATTTGTTGTTCATCCAGCGCGTTTTGCAGGTCAGCAACAAAGTTCTCTATGTATTGCTCGCGATCGGTACGACGCTCATGTAAGCGTTTGGCAATGGTTTTATAGGTATTCGGGTGCAAATACCGAAAGGCGATGTCTTCCAGCTCCCATTTAAGCTGACCTATACCTAAACGATTGGCTAGAGGCGCATATATTTCCGAACACTCCTTGGCAGCTAAGACCCGTGTCTCTTCGTCGGCGTTTTTCACTTCGCGCAGGTAGCAAATACGTTCAGCCAACTTTATGAGCACTGCTCGTACGTCTTCTACCATAGACAGCAGCATACGTCGTACATTGTCTATTTGAGTACCGTCAGGCTGGCCGTGCTGAAAATGTTGTAAGTCACTAATGCTTTGCATTTGCTGTACGTTGCGCAACAGCACAATGAGCGTTTTCGACTGTTTGCCGGTGAGCTTATCGAGGTCAAGTTTACCGGATTCCAGCAGTGGTACGTACAAAGCCGCCAGCAGTGATTCCGCGTCCAACTTAAGCGGCGCCAGAATTTCCACCATTTCCTGGCCCTTTAGCAGCGCGGCTTCTTCTTTTGGAAACTGTTGTTTTAGTTGCTCTAAGGTCGTTTCCAGTGGCTCAGGATCACTCACAGCGTTCAGCCAATGCTGCTCACTGTCTTTGTATTTGGGATCATCCACGTGGGTACTGCGTACATGGACCATGACTTAAGACGCTCGCTCCAGACAAACCATGGTTTCAATGTGATGCGTTTGCGGGAACATGTCAACTGTGCAGAGCTTGCTAATACGGTAGTCGGAGGTCTTTTTATTGCTTTTTAGACCAACAATAGCGGCAACGTCTCGCGCGAGTGTGTCCGGCGCGCACGAAATATACACTATGCGCTCTGGCCGTTGTTCGGGTTTCAACTTTTTCAGCAACGTCATAACGCCTTCTGCGCCGGGTCTAGCCGGATCTAAACACCATAAATCAGCCGCTTCACCCAGCTCAGATGCGGTGATGTCATTTAAGTCAGCCGCAAGTGCCGTTAAATTATCCAGTCTGTTAGCCTCGGCGTTACTGCGTGTTTGCTCCGCCATTCGATACACACCTTCCACAGCCAGCACGGACTGAGCCCGTCGGGCTAAAGGAACGCTGAAGTTACCAATACCCGCGAAAAAGTCATACACACGTTGCGTTTTTTCCGGCGCTAGCCAGCCTATCGCTTGCTGCACCATGCGTTCGTTAATACCACCGTTAACCTGTAAAAAGTCTCCAGGCTGAAAGTAAAGCTTGTCAGCGTCTATGGAAGTATCAAAAGGTAAACTTGCATTGTTCAGAGGTGTTAACTCGTTATCGCTTTGCAGCCATATATCGATATTCTGCTCTGTCTGCCAGTTCGCAAGTGACTGTATAGCGTCTTTTGGCAGATCGCCCGTTATGCGTAACAAAATGACCAACTTGTTGGTGTGAATCGCTTCTAAATGCCCAAGCTTAGTTGCGATATTTGAAATATTCAGGACCGGATAAAGCTTATTTACGGCCTGTAGCAAGTTCTCGTCAGCGACCAGACAGTCTTCAACGGCCACAATTTGATGACTTTGCGCTTCCCGAAAACCAATCAGTAACCTCTGCTCTTTACCGAGCCAGCGGGTGGCCAAGCGAACACGCCGACGATATCGAGTCGGCTCACTGACTAATGGTGCTTGCCAGGGCAGGCGTTCAGTCGTAGCGTCAAACACACCGAATTTCTGAAACAGCTCTTCCACCACTTGCTGTTTGTGGCGCTGTTGGTAGCTTTCATCGACATGTTGAAAATCGCAACCACCGCATTGCTCATAATATTTGCAGGGCGCATCACGACGGTCGGCGCTTGGCTCGAGAATACGTTCAAGCGTACCACTGTGTTTACCGGCGGTTTTGTACTGAATCACCTCGCCGGGTAAAGCGCCCATAATAAACCGGGTTTGTGGTTTTCTGCCCGTTTCTTTCCCGGAGCCGCGAACAACCGCTCGCGCCTGATGATCAAGCCCAGAAACTTGGGCTTTGAGAGTTTTACTAACGGCTTTGCCACGCTTTTGTGGCTTAAAAAATTGCGCCATTTGGGTTGTATTTAACCTATTTTATTCAGACTCTAAAATCACCGTTGCCACGGCGTAGTGCTTTTCATCACTAATGGACAAATGGCTGGCAACAACACCCATTTCTTTAATCCACTGGGCAGCGGTATCGGTAAAATACCAACTGGGCTTTCCATAATCGTCATGGACAACCTGCATATGCTGAAAAGATAGTCCCGCAGAAATACCGCGCCCAAAGGCTTTAGCACAAGCCTCTTTAGCGGCAAATCGTCTCGCCAAATACGCAGCTTCATCGACCGATGCGCTCATTTCTTCCTGCTCTTTAGGAGTCAGTACGCGCTTCGTCAAGCTGTCGCCACGCGCTAACGACTTCTCAATACGGGACACTTCAATAATGTCCGTACCCAGTCCTACTATTGCCATTATCTTGCCTTATCAAGTATTTCCCGCATATCGCGGACAGCTTTATCCAGACCATCTAAAACTGCGCGGGCAATAATAGAGTGACCAATATTCAGTTCGACCATTTGCGGAATTTGCGCGACGTCGAATGTGTTGTGGTAGTGAAGTCCATGACCAGCATTAACCTGCAAACCAATAGAATGCGCGTACTCCGCCGCTTCCATTAAGCGGACCAATTCTTTCTTCTGCTCTTCTTCCGTGTCGGCTTCAGCGTATTGGCCTGTATGCAATTCAATTATAGGAGACCCGGCTTCTTTTGCCGCATCGATTTGCTTGCGATCAGCGTCAATAAACAAAGACACCTGAATACCTGCATCCGTTAAACGCTTGGTAGCATTAGCGATATTTTCGACTTGACCGGCAACGTCTAAACCACCTTCTGTGGTCAGCTCTTCGCGCTTTTCGGGTACTAAGCAGCTATAGGCTGGTTGTGTTTTTATGGCTATTTCCAGCATCTCATCGGTCACGGCCATTTCTAAATTCATGGGTACATTCAACGTTTGCTTAAGCATCGCCACATCGCGATCCGTAATATGACGGCGGTCTTCACGCAAGTGAATGGTAATCCCGTCGGCGCCGGCACGCTCAGCTATACTGGCCGCCGCGACCGGGTCTGGATAACGTACACCACGTGCATTGCGTAACGTCGCAACGTGATCAATATTTACCCCTAAGCGTAATGCTCTCATGATTACTTCCTTCTTTGCTGAAACAGTTCGCGGCTGCGCAGTGGCTTATCGCCCAGGTACACGTGAAGTGCTTCGCGCATTATCCACTTTAACTGTTTTAAGCGGTGTTCGTCATTAATATCCCAGTTAGCAATACGTTCAATATCGCTGACGGCATAGGCTCTGTCATCGTTGTACCTAGGCACCGATACTAATCCATGATCAGGCACGAAATAACAGTACTCAAGCTCTTTTAACGGTTGACCGGTATCTGCGTCGTGATGCCAGTCAAACGCTGCGCCCAAATGTTCAAGTAGCTGCCATTCAAAACGTCGCAGCGCCGGCTCGACATAGCTTGACTCAGCCAACGCCGCAATTGCAGACCAGTAGTGTTGAAACAACTCTTGAGCCTCGGCTTCTGCCGGCAGTAGGCGCTGTAATAATTCGTTTAGATAAAAGCCGCTATAGAGCGCGTTACCATTGAGTCTTGTATTAATTAATTGAGTGTCTTGTTCTAGTAGCGTTAATGTTTTTAAATCGCTACGGCCTTTATATTCAATTTTTAATGGAACAAAAGGTTGAGCCAAGCCTCGCCAGGGGCTTTTAGGTCGCTTTGCCCCTTTAGCAATAAGACGGACGCGCCCGTTTTGTTCTGTGAACACGTCCAGCAGCAGACTGGTTTCCTGAAAGTCCCAGCGATGCAACACTAAGGCTCGCTGAATCACGCCCTAGTCCTCGCGATACCCTAAGCTTTTTAAGGCACGCTCGTCGTCAGACCAACCTGATTTCACTTTCACCCAAAGCTTGAGCAGCACTTTGTTGTCAAGCAGGCGCTCTAAGTCACGACGCGCTTCAGTGCCTATGGTCTTAAGGCGTTCACCGCCTTTACCAATGATCATGCGTTTTTGCGCTTCACGCTCAACCAGAATAAGTGCATGAATATGTGTCGTGCCTTTTTCTGAGTGACCGAACTGCTCAATTTCCACCGTAGTTTCATAGGGCAGCTCATCACCAGTAAACCGCATCAGTTTTTCACGCACAATTTCTGCGGTCATGAAACGTACCGAGCGATCAGTTACATAATCTTCCGGGAAGTAATGAAAGCCGGGCTGCAAATGGCCGCGCACAATTTTTCGCAGCTCATCAAGATTGTCACCGTGGGTTGCTGATATCGGCAATATTTCTGCAAACTTATGTTGTGTGCTTAACCACTGTAAATGCGGCAATAACTTCTCTTTGTTCTTAACCTGATCAACCTTATTGACCAACAATACGACCGGCGCTTTACTGCGCTGTACTTTTTCCAGCACCATTTTGTCGTCTTCCAGCCACTTCAGGCTGTCCACAACAAACAAGACTAAGTCTACGTCTTTCAACGCGGAGGACGCCGTTTGGTTCATAACACGGTTAATAGCCCGTGGTTCTTCAATGTGCATGCCGGGAGTATCAACGTAGACCGCCTGACAGTCACCGTCTGTATCAACGCCTAATATACGATGGCGCGTAGTTTGTGGCTTATTCGAGGTAATGCTGATTTTTTGGCCGAGTATTCGGTTTATCAGCGTCGACTTACCCACATTCGGGCGTCCAACAATCGCGACAAAGCCGCTGTGTTTGTTGTCGTCGAGTTCTATATCAAGCGTCATTTACGCTCCTGCAAATGTTCTAGTGCTGAAGTCGCAGCGGCTTGTTCTGCCTTGCGACGGCTGGTTCCACTGCCTTTAAAGGGCTCTGCTAGCCCCTCAATAACGCAGTGAACCGTAAATTGTTGATTATGTGCCTGCCCTTGCGTAGCGATAACGTCATACTCCGGCAAAGGCTTCTGTCTGGCCTGCAACCATTCCTGCAGACGTGTTTTCGGATCTTTTTGGCTTACGCCCGGCTTTATGTCATCGAGCTGTGGCTCAAACCATTTAAGAATAACGGCTCGAACCGTATCCATATTACTGTCTAAATATATAGCACCAATAATGGCTTCTACCGCATCGGCCAGTATCGATTCCCGCCGATAGCCGCCACTTTTAAGTTCTCCCTGACCTAACGACAGGAAGTCCCCCAGGCCCATCTTTTTACCAAGCTTCGCCAAAGAGCGTCCACAAACAATAGCGGCTCGCATCCGGCTTAAGTCACCTTCAGCGACTTTCGGAAATTTTTTAAATAGAGCTTCAGCTATTACCAGCCCTAAAATAGAATCGCCCAGAAATTCCAGGCGTTCGTTATGGTTTGATGAGGCACTGCGGTGCGTGAGAGCTTGTTTAAGCACATCTTGCTTTTGGAATTCGTGCCCGACAATACTCTCCAGTTCAGTTAACGGTGGTTTGGGTAAACTCACTCGATACTCCCCAGCCTTTCAAATCGAATACCGGTTGGCACCCAAGAAGGCAACCAACTGTCTTGTCCACGATCCATTTCGAAACTCATCCAAATGAATACCGCTTTACCCACCAGCAAGGTTTCGTCCACGAATCCCCAGTAACGACTGTCACGTGAGTTATCTCGATTATCACCCATGACAAAATACTGTCCTTCCGGCACAACCCATTCATCTCTTTGGGTACCCGGCTGGTCATAGAAAAATGCACGACGTGATGCGACTCTCGGATCGACTAAAATGTCATGCTTAACGTCACCTAAACGTTCTTCGTAGGTTTTAAGTGGTGAAGAGCCCGAAAAATAAGCACCATCGTCCTTTAATTGCGTTCGAATAACGGCCATTTCAGGACAGTCTCGACGCCCTTCTTCACACGCGGGCTGAATGTATAAAGTTTTATTTCGGTAAATAATGCGATCACCCGGTAAGCCAACAACTCGCTTAATGTAGTCAATGCTTGGCTCTTCAGGGTATTTAAATACGGCTATATCACCACGCTCCGGCTCAGTAGTCTCTATGACGGTGTTTTGAAATAGTGGCTCTTTTATGCCGTAATCAAATTTTTGCACCAAAATAAAGTCGCCACGCAGGAGCGTGGGCATCATGGAGCCTGACGGAATTTGAAACGGTTCATACAACAGCGTTCTTACCACCAACACCAAGGCTATAACCGGAAATATCGACTGCCCCAGTTCCATTAACTTAGGTTGCGGTGCTAACTGCTCTACTTGCTCTTCTGTCAGCGGACTTGTGGTCTTTTTTTCAACCTCAGCAACTATTGCCTGACGTTTAGGTTTTAAAAACTTCGCATCGTATAGCCAAAGCAGCCCTGATACGATAGTGACTACCGTTAAAATTAATGAGAAATAATTGGCCATTTCCTATTTGCCTACTTTTAAAACCGCAAGGAAGGCTTCCTGAGGTACTTCAACATTACCCAGGTTCTTCATGCGTTTTTTACCTTCTTTTTGTTTTTGTAATAGTTTCTTCTTACGGCTTATGTCACCACCGTAACACTTCGCGGTTACGTTTTTACGCAGCTGTTTTACCGTAGAACGCGCAATAACATGGTTACCAATGGTTGCCTGAATAGCAATATCAAACATTTGTCGTGGAATAAGCTCGCGCATTTTATCCACCAACAGACGACCACGCCCTTCTGCGTGATCGCGGTGCGTTATCATTGCCAGTGCATCCACTCGGTCACCGTTAATCAATATATCGACCCTAACCATGTCCGCAGGTTCAAACTTTTTGAACTGATAATCGAGCGACGCATAACCACGGCTGCAGGATTTCAAACGGTCGAAAAAGTCCATCACCACTTCCGCCATCGGAATTTCGTAGGTCACAGACACTTGCTTACCGTGATACGTCATGCCAGTTTGAACACCACGTTTATCAACACACAGTGTAATAACGTTACCTAAGAATTCCTGTGGTACCAGTATGCTGGCTTCCACAATCGGCTCGTAGATGGTTTCAATATCATTGACCGGTGGTAGATTTACCGGATTGTCGACTTTGACAATCGAGCCATCGGTTTTCTCGACTTCATACACAACGGTTGGCGCCGTCGTAATAAGATCGATGTTGTATTCTCGCTCCAGTCGCTCCTGGATAATTTCCATGTGCAACATACCGAGGAAGCCACAACGGAAGCCAAAGCCAAGCGCGGCCGAGTTTTCAGGCTCATAGAATAGCGATGCGTCATTCAAAGCCAACTTACCCAACGCATCGCGGAATGCTTCATAGTCGTCAGAGCTAATTGGGAACATACCAGCGTAGACCTGTGGCTTCACTTTTTGGAAGCCTGGTACAGGCTCTTTGGCAGGCGCTCGAGTATTTGTCAGGGTATCACCGACCGGCGCACCTAAAATATCTTTAATACCCGCAATAACGTAGCCTACTTCGCCAGTATGCAAGACGCCTGTTTCGTGGGGTTTGGGATCAAAATAACCGACTTTATCAATCTGGAACGACTGCCCCGTGGACATCACGGTCATTTTCTCGCCCGCCCGCAGCGTACCATTGCGCACACGAACCAAGGAAACAACGCCCTGATAATTGTCGAACCAAGAATCAATAATAAGTGCCTGTAGCGGCTCTTCTTCACTGCCTTGCGGTGGTGGTATTTGACGCACAATGCGCTCTAAAACGTCATCAATGCCAATACCGGTTTTCGCGGAACACTGAACCGCATCAACAGCTTCAATCCCAACAATTTCTTCAATTTCCTGTGCCACGGCCATTGGATCGGCCTGCGGCAAGTCGATTTTGTTCAGAACCGGAACCACTTCCAGATCCATCTCAATAGCGGTATAGCAGTTCGCTAAGGTTTGTGCCTCAACGCCTTGTGCCGCATCAACAACCAACAGTGCACCTTCACAGCCAGCCAGTGAGCGAGATACTTCATAAGAAAAATCAACGTGCCCGGGGGTGTCTATGAAGTTTAACTGATAGGTTTCACCGTCCTTTGCCGTGTAATAAAGCGTAACGCTTTGCGCTTTGATAGTAATGCCGCGTTCGCGCTCTAAGTCCATAGAATCAAGGACTTGCTCCGCCATTTCCCGGTCTGTAAGGCCGCCACAATGCTGTATAAGCCGGTCAGATAGTGTGGACTTTCCGTGGTCGATATGAGCGATAATAGAAAAGTTACGAATATTACTTTGCTTGAACGCCTTATCCGGCATTGATGATACCTCTGTAAAACTTAAATTCTGACTTTCAAAAATTAGCCCCGATCATACTCATGTTAGGCGCAAGAACAAAGGTTTTTATGGTTTATTTGGTGAGATTTGAAAAAGCTACACTATACCGTTTTTATTCGTACCAACTGGTTGATTTTAATGTCACGTCGACGGAACCACGCTCGCAAACCTAAAAACGTTAATGCGAAGCCCGCAAAAGACAATAAAATTGTAATGCCTTCATGAACAACCTCAGCGCTTTGTAGCGCGATAGCAATAACCAATAAAGCGACGATAGGCAAACCATATAACATGAGTGCGAACTGAGTAACGGCTTGCTCCGGCACATCGAGCTCGACTCGGTCACCGACCGCGACAGGCTCGTCAGTCACCACATGAAACTGCGCGTTTCTGTCGGCAAAAACTTTACTCAGAATGCCAGCACCGCAAGTCGATACTTGTGCGCAGCCTGAACAAGCGGTTTTTAATTGCGTGGTTACAGTAACCCGGTTGCCGTCGATGGCAACCACTTCTGCCAATTCTTTCATTACTTCACTTCTTGCGCTATTCGTTGAGCGATACTGAGAGGCACCTGCCCGACGACGGTAATTAAGTAGTCATTATAACGCATTGTGAACAGAGTTTGTGAGGAAGACAGCGCCACATCCGTTTCCATATCTTCGGTTAGCCTCGCAATATACACAGAGTATTCTGTTAAACCGTCCGAATACAAATAATGGTCAACCAATGTCGACTCCGAAACAAGATGATGACTTTGTTTATTCACCAGTTCAAAACCTTGCGGTTGCCAACTGGGTTTAACGGAAAAGCCAGGTTTGTTAAATATGCGAATGTCGCTTAGTAACGGCGGCATTTCCAAGTTAGTAATTTCTTTTAAAACGCCAGGCGAGTCCTGACGAATAGACAAGCTGGTCAGCTGCATTTGTTCAACAATATCACCACGCTGATCATGCATGATCATTTTTAATAGCATGCCTGACGCTCTGTCGACCCAAAGTGAATAGCTGTAACGTTGGTTGTCCCGACTAATCACTCGCAGATGCTGAGCGTTTCGACCTAATACTCGAGCACCACCACCGATACTTACCTGATAGGTGTCTTTTAAATTCGCAAAAGGCTTAGTGAACGCTTCCGGAAGGATGACAGAAACTGAGTCAGCAATTAATGAGTAATTACTCGCCGAAGTATGAAAATGGGCAACACGATCACCTTGCCTTAAAATACGAAAATCAGGGCCATTCATGCGAATGAGCAGCTCCTGATTTTGCGGCGAATTAGCAGACTGGAACCACTGATAGGGTTCTATCTGATGACCATGAACATGCACTAAAGAGGCTTCAAAATTGAGGGTTGTCAGCGCTTGTGACATACGGTCAAACCAGCCCTCACCGTCAAGTTCCTTTTGCGTTTCCTGAGCACTTGCGACCGACATAAATACAATGGCAGTAGCGGCTATCAGTGACTGGTACAACCGAGTTATCATGGAATTAATTACCTTTGTTGAGCTCCTGCTCTTTTTTCTCATCACTTTCTTTTTGCTGCAACATTAATTGCTGCTGATGATCGATTAAATACGACTGCACCTGACGACGACGCTGCTGATCACTGACTTGTGACATTGGTTCAACGTGATTCAGACTAACCGGCTCACGACCACCAATAGGATTAGTCAACAATGCAGGCTCCGCACTGACACCGTCGGCAGTTACTGGCTGTTGATAAACTTGAACTGTCATTACCGCAACAACGGCAACACTAGCCGCAACAGCTACTTTTGCCAACGGCTGGAACCATTTTGATGCTGCTTTATTCTGACTTTTCGATTGACCAAAACCAGGTTTAATAACATTCGAAGTTTCGTTTTCAATAGCCGCACTCACACGTTGGCTAATATCCAGCTCCACGCTCGAATCTAATTCATTTTTCATAGCGGCCCGTGCAACACTATAACGATGCCAGGTTTGAGCCGACTGCTCATCATTTAATACATCATCAAGCTCTTTTGCGTCGACGTCCTGACTGTCAAACAAAGCTGATGTAACTTCTGATAGTTTTCGAGACATAAGCCCCTCTTCAATTTACCGTTCCAGCAACGGTCTCAGTTGGTTATCTATGGCCTCTCGGGCACGAAAAATACGAGAACGAACCGTACCTATTGGGCAGTCCATTTCTAGCGCAATTTCCTCGTAACCAAGGCCCTCAATTTCTCTTAACGTAATGGCCTGCCTCAAATCATCCGGCAGTCCCTCAATGGTTTTTATCACCACATTTCTGATTTCATCTGTCAGCATGTGGCTTTCTGGTGACGCACCGTCTTTTAGCGCTCCTGCACCTTCGTAGTATTCAGCGTCTTCGGCATCAATGTCTGATGCCGGTGGCTTACGGCCTTGCGAAACTAAATGGTTCTTCGCCGTATTGACCGCTATTCGATACAACCATGTATAAAATGCGCTGTCGCCACGAAAGTTGGGCAGTGCGCGATACGCTTTAATAAACGCTTCTTGCGCGACATCTGCAACGTCTCCGGGTTGCTTTACGTACCTGGATATCAAACTCATGACTTTGTGCTGATACTTCTTTACCAACAGATCAAAAGCCCGATTGTCACCTTGTTGTACTTTTTTGACCAGTTGTTGGTCGTTCACCTGTTCGCTCATCCGAGCCTGTTCTCCCTTTACCCAGGAACTGCTGGAACTGGCGGCCCGTCCTGTTTGTACAGACTGTGACCAAGCCGCTTGTAAAAAGTTCGCAAATATTTCAGCAAATGCGTAAAATCATCCAAAATTCTTAATGAGTACTTTATGGAACCTGCAGCAAATTATCAATGCGATGTGCTGGTTGTTGGCTCAGGAGCCGCAGGCTTAACCTCCGCCCTGCTACTTGCCGACACGTTAAAAGTCACAGTATTAAGTAAAAGCGCCCTTACCGAGGGCTCAACATTTTATGCTCAAGGCGGTATTGCTGCTGTATTTGATAAAAACGACAGCGTTGAAAGCCATATTGAGGACACCCTTATAGCGGGTGCCGGTCTTTGTGACCCAGAAGCAGTTAAGTTTACCACAGAAAATGCACGCGCCAGTCTACAATGGCTGATTGATGCTGGCGTGGGCTTCGACAAGGTTAAAAGTAACGGTAAATCGCCGACGTATCACTTGAACCGCGAAGGCGGACACAGTCACCGGCGTATCTTACATGCGGCTGATGCGACCGGCCGCGCTGTGCAAACTACATTGCAAGAGCAGGTTCTTAAACACCCCAACATTACTGTATTAGAGCGCTACAACGCCGTCGATTTAATTACCGGACAGCGTATTGGTGCGGAGCCTGGCTGCTATGGCGCCTATATTTGGAACCGAATGGAAGAGCAGGTAGAAACGATTGCCGCAAATTTTGTGGTTTTAGCGACCGGCGGAGCCAGTAAAGTCTATCAGTACACCAGTAATCCGGATATCGCCAGTGGTGACGGCATTGCCATGGCTTGGCGCGCAGGCTGCAGTGTCGCTAATATGGAATTTAATCAGTTCCATCCTACCTGCTTGTTTCACCCAAATGCGCAAAGCTTTTTGTTAACAGAAGCACTGCGTGGTGAAGGTGCTGTCTTAAAGCGCCCTGACGGCTCCCGCTTTATGCCAGAATTTCATGAGCTAGCCGAATTAGCGCCTCGTGACGTTGTTGCACGCGCTATTGACTATGAAATGAAGCGTTTGGGCGCGGACTGTATGTTTCTTGATATTTCGCACAAGCCCAAAGCGTTTATCGAGCAGCACTTTCCCACCATTATGGACAAATGCTTGTCACTAGGCATTGATATGAGTCGTGAGCCGATTCCTGTCGTGCCGGCGGCGCATTACACCTGCGGTGGTGTGCGTACGGACTTAAATGCCAAAACGGATGTGCCCAATTTATATGCCGTTGGAGAGGTGGCTTGTACAGGTTTACATGGCGCTAACCGAATGGCCAGTAACTCGTTGTTGGAGTGTCTTGTGTTTGCCCGAGCTGCAGCGAAGGATATTTTATCTCAGCAGTCGTCAGAGAAACCACAAACGCACCTACCCAAGTGGGATGAAAGCCAGGTAAGTAACTCAGACGAAGAGGTTGTAATTCAACATAACTGGCACGAACTGCGTCTATTTATGTGGGACTATGTTGGTATCGTGCGTACCACAAAACGTTTGGAGCGTGCTCTGCATAGAATTGAATTACTGCAACGAGAAATTCACGAGTATTATGCGAACTTCCGAGTCAGTAATAATTTACTGGAACTGCGAAACTTAGTTCAAGTGGCCGAGCTAATTGTCCGGTGCGCTTTAGAGCGAAAAGAAAGCCGCGGCTTACATTACACGTTAGACTATCCAGACACTCTAGAAAAAGCAGAGCCTACAGTCTTAACACCTAACACGTTAAAAAATCACTAGGTTAGTTGTGACAGTTGCCGTCTGAGCTGTGCTTGTTGCTCAGGCGGCAGTCGAAACCACCAAATCCACACCCACGATTTAACATTAACGCCGGAGTCAGTTAATGACTCTAAGGGCAATAAAACCAATATATTTCCAACGACCAGTGGTTTGCCAAACAATTTGCAGGCAATGCCCTGCCACCACCAATGACGCCCACAGAACGTTCCGGACAGCGGTTCTTGAGGTCGGTTGAGTAAGTAAAAGTCCAGCGCTTAGACCTTTACGCGTGACAACATAAAGTCGACCATCCCTTTTAATTCTTCATCAGGGCATTCTTTGTGCCCCATAAACCAAGCGAATAAATCGGGATCATCACAGGTCACTAAACGGCGGAATACCGCTTTTTGTTCTTCACTGAGCTCGTCGTAAGCTTCTTTCACAAAAGGTTCAAAAAGCACGTCAAGCTCTAGCATGCCCCGGCGGCAGGCCCATATTAAACGACGCTTGTCCTTTAAAACTTCTTCAGACTGTTTCGGGAACATAAAATCTCCGCAGCAATTGCCCTTGTAATTTCAATCAGTGCCCTAATATTAGCATGTAAGCTATCCAATAAGGAGTCATTGTGGTCGAGTTAAAACAAGCTTTAATGGATTCGAATGAGGATTGCCTTTCCGTTGAACTAACGGACTATGGTATCCTGTCGGTTTCTGGCGAAGACACTGACAGCTTTTTACAAGGACAGCTGACATGTGATGTGCGCAAACTCGACCAGGAAGATTGGTTATATGGCGCACACTGCGATCCTACGGGGAAAGCATTCAGTAACTTTTGGTTGCTTCGACATGACGACACTGCATTTTTTGTCATGCACAAAAGCGCTCTTGAGGGCTCTTTAGCGCAATTCAAAAAGTACGGTGTGTTTAGTAAAGTCGACATTGAGGATGTTAGCAACGATTGGCACGTCGCCGGCTTTATAGGCAATAAGGCAAAAGACGCTTTGCCTGCTGACAGTCTGACATTGCACGTTGGTCAACAACCTGATCAATTTATTGTGCTAAGTCGACAAGCAATATCTACGGACTATCCGCAGCCCTTTTGGGATGCGTTGGAAATTGAACGAGTCCGTCCACAATTGACAGTAGAGAACAGTCAAGCGTTTGTGCCGCAAATGTTGAACATACAAGCGTGGGACGGAGTCAGTTTCGACAAAGGATGTTATATCGGCCAGGAGACTATTGCCCGAATGAAATACTTGGGCAAACAGAAACGGGCACTCTTTCGATTGTCAGGCAAAGTGGCGCAAGCTGTGGAGCCGGGACAACAATTAGAGAAAGCCATTGGTGAAAACTGGCGTCGTGCAGGTACGGTCATTATGGCAGTGAACCGCACCGACACACAAACGGACTTACTAGCGGTTTTACCCAGCGATATTGACGCTGACACCGCTATTCGAGTTCAGGGTGACGACGCAAGTCTACTGGAAATACACTCACTGCCTTATCAATTAGGTTAATTTTTATGAGCGAAACCATTGCACAGAACAAAGTCGTGGCTATCCATTACACTGTGAAAACAGAAGATGGCCAGACCCTGGACCAGTCTAAAGAAGGCAACCCGCTTAGCTTTATTCACGGCCGCGGAATGCTAATTCCTGGTCTTGAAAATGCACTGGAAGGCAAAGCGACTGGCGATAGCTTCACTGCTGAAGTTAAACCAGAAGAAGCGTACGGCGAGCGTCACGACGGTTTAATCCAAACTGTTCCACGTAACTTATTCGGCGACAACGAAGTTCAACCTGGTATGCAGTTCCGCGCAAGCACCGACCAAGGCGAGCAGTCTGTTGTTATCGTTGACGTAAAAGACGACGAAGTTACTGTAGACGGTAACCACCCACTAGCAGGCGTTAACCTGAACTTTGACGTAGAAGTTGTTGAAGTACGCGACGCAACTGAGCAAGAACTTGAGCACGGTCACGTGCACACAGACGGCGAAGACCACTAAAGTCGCTGAATCTGTTTTATGAAAGCCCGGCTGAGAAGTCGGGCTTTTTCGTTTTAGGCAGCAGCCCTACTACTGCCTTTTTCTCGAACCAGCAATTGTCGCTTACGCTCCAGTCCCGCCGCAAAGCCTCTCAAAGAGCCATCCTGTCCAATAACTCGATGACAGGGAATAACGATAATAACCGGATTTTTTGCAATAGCACTGGCCACCGCTCGGGTTGCCGTAGGTTTACCAAGTCTGTTAGCCACTTGTTGGTAACTTAACGTTTCACCTGCGGGAATTTGTCGAAGCACCTCTAAGACGCTCTTTTGAAACGAGGTAACGTTGGGGTTTAGAGGAAGATCGAACTCGAAACAGGGGTCTGAAAAGTAACGTTGAATCTGCCTCGTTGCGGCTTCTAATAACCACTGCTCTGGTTCGTATTGATATTGACTCATATCCGGGCAGTATTTTTGCCCCTGATAATACAAACCAAGGATATGTTGACTGTCGGCAACCGCATACATAGTGCCCAGCGGGGTAGAGAATTCAGAATAGTACATAAAAGCCGCCCATAAAAAAACGCATTAACTGACTATAGCAGCTAATGCGTTTTCTGAGCAATTTCTAAGCGATTGCTTAGTCTGCTTTGGGACGCATGTGTGGGAACAGCAGTACGTCACGAATAGACGCTGAGTCCGTCAACAACATAACCAAGCGATCAATACCGATACCTTCACCGGCCGTTGGCGGCATACCATGCTCTAACGCCGTCACGTAGTCTTCGTCGTAGAACATTGCTTCATCGTCACCTGCTTCTTTTTGCTCAACCTGTTCCCGAAAACGCTGAGCCTGATCTTCTGCGTCATTAAGCTCAGAGAAACCGTTCGCTAATTCACGGCCGCCAGCAAAGAACTCAAAGCGATCGGTCACAAACGGGTCTTCGTCATTTCGGCGCGCCAGTGGTGATACTTCTGCCGGGTAAGCTGTAATAAAGGTTGGCTGAATTAAACGGTGTTCAGCAACCGTTTCGAAAATTTCGATTTGTACCTTACCCAAACCCCATGAAGACTGGACATTCACACCGACTTGCTCAGCAATTTCTACCGCGCTATCCATGTGTTTCAGTTGCTCTTCCTTTACTTCCGGCATGTACTTCAAAATAGCTTCCAGTACGGTCATACGCTCAAACGGCTTACCAAAGTCGTAGTCTACGCCTTGGCTGGTAAACTGAGCAGAGCCAAGAACCGCTTCGGCTGCACCTCGAAGCATTTGTTCCGTTAAGTCCATAAGATCATGGTAGTCAGCATAACCCCAGTAGAACTCCAGCATTGTGAATTCTGGGTTATGGCGTGTCGACAGTCCTTCATTACGGAAGTTTCGGTTAATTTCAAACACCTTCTCAAAGCCACCAACGACCAAGCGCTTCAAGTAAAGCTCTGGCGCGATACGCAGGAACAGTTCCATATCCAACGCATTATGATGTGTACTGAATGGGCGTGCCGACGCACCACCTGGAATGGCCTGCATCATTGGCGTTTCTACTTCCAGGAACTGGCGTTCACTTAAGAAACGACGAATGTATTCAATCACCTGAGAGCGCACGACAAAAGTATTACGCGATTCATCGTTGGTAATCAGGTCCAAATAACGCTGGCGATAGCGCGTTTCCTGATCCGCCAAACCATGGAACTTATCAGGTAACGGGCGCAAAGCTTTGGTCAGCAAGCGAACGTCATCAACTTGAACACTCAACTCGCCGGTACCAGTAATAAACAGCGTACCTGACGCACCAATAATGTCGCCTAAGTCCCATTTCTTAAATTCGCTGTTATAAAAACCTTCCGCCAAGTTGTCACGAGCAACGTAAAGCTGAATTTTTCCGCTCATGTCCTGAATAGTGGCAAAACTTGCTTTACCCATAATACGGCGGGTCATCATACGTCCGGCCACCTTAACGCGAATCCCCTTCTCTGCCAGTTCTTCTTTACTGACATTATCGTAGTCTGCGTGCAAATCAGCTGCCAGCGAGTCCCGACGGAAATCGTTCGGGAATGCGATACCCTTATCGCGAAGCGCCGACAGTTTCGCCTTTCGTTGCGCGATCTGTTCGTTTACATCTACTTCGGGTGCTTGCGATTTATCAGTCATTATCGATTTTCCTCTGTCGGGATACTTAAATTAAACTTACAGCCCGCTTTTTAAGCTGGCTTCAATAAATGGATCTAAAGCGCCGTCTAACACAGCTTGCGTATTGCGGTTTTCAACGCCAGTGCGTAAATCTTTAATACGCGCGTCATCTAATACATACGAACGAATTTGGCTGCCCCAGCCGATGTCCGCTTTAGAGTCCTCCAGCGCTTGCTTTTCTTCGTTTTGTTTCTGTAACTCAAACTCGTACAATTTCGCTTTTAATTGCTTCATCGCTGAGTCACGGTTTTTATGCTGCGAGCGATCACTTTGACACTGCACCACAATACCTGTCGGCTCGTGAGTAATGCGAACCGCAGAATCTGTCCGGTTGACGTGCTGACCACCCGCGCCCGAAGCTCGGTAAGTATCCACACGCAAATCTGAAGGATCAATTTCAATATCGATGTCGTCATCCACTTCCGGATAAACGAATACCGATGCGAACGATGTATGGCGACGGTTTCCCGAGTCAAACGGAGACTTGCGAACTAAACGGTGCACACCGGTTTCGGTACGAAGCCAACCATAAGCATATTCACCCGCAACTCGCACTGTTGCTGATTTAATACCGGCTACATCACCTTCTGACAGCTCGGTAATTTCGGCTTTGAAGTCATGTGCTTCGGCCCAACGCAGATACATCCGCAATAACATATTGGCCCAATCCTGAGCCTCAGTGCCGCCAGATCCTGACTGTATGTCCAGATAGCAGTCAGCACTGTCATTATCTTTAGAGAACATCCGGCGAAATTCTAATGTTTCCAGCTGTTTTAACAGGCCAGACAATTCATCCTGAGCTTCATTAAAAGTGTCTTCGTCTTCAGCTTCCACTGCCAGGTCAACCAGGCCTTCTACGTCATCCAGACCTTGCTGCAACTTGTCTAAGGTTTCAACCACTTGTTCAAGACTGGCTCGCTCCTTTCCCAGAGCTTGCGCTTTTTGCGGATCATCCCAGACATCAGGCTGCTCCATTTCGCGGGTCACTTCTTCCAGACGCTCTACCTTTGCATCATAGTCAAAGATACCCCCTAAGCGCATCACTGCGCTCACGCATTTCTTTTATGTTGTTGTAGGTTGCGTTGGTCTCAAACATTCGACTACCTAATTCTTTGAACTTTGAAAGGGGCGTAGTTTAACGTATTGCGCGAATTTGCTCTACCAGCAACTGCACAGAAGTTTTACCGCGGAAGTGATTTAATTGCGGCTTGTATAACAACTCAACGCGCTGAACGCTATTATTTGGCCATTCGTTGGTATCGACATTAAATGCAATAGCGTCTAAGACATCGCCCTGGGGGTGCCTAAGCACGCATTTTAAATGCTTCTCGCCAACAATGCGTTGGTCAACGATATCAAACTCACCGTCAAACATCGGCTCAGGAAAATGCTGGCCCCATGGACCGGCGTTTTGCAACATGTCGACATTGTTTATCGTCAATTCCGGTAATGTCAGCTCGCCATCAGACCAATAGACACGCTGTTTTTGCTCTTCCGTAAGCCACTCTTGGGCGACGGCTTGTGCAAGCTCTGAAAAGCGCTGCAAGTTTGCTTTTTTCAGCGTTAAGCCCGCCGCCATGGCGTGACCGCCAAAGCGCTCCATAATATTGGGTTCAAGGGTGTGAACACGCTCCAATAAGTCTCGCATGTGTAAACCACTGACAGAACGTGCAGAGCCTTTCAATATATCGTCGTCTTCATGCGCCAGCGCAATAACCGGACGGTTCACTTGTTCCTTCACACGACCTGCAACGATACCGATAACACCAGCATGCCAGTCGGGCTGATACAGGGTGACTAAATCAGGAACTTGACCGGTGTCAAACTGCAATTTAGCAACGGCAGCTTCAGCATGCTCTCTCATATCGGATTCAATATTTCTGCGCTGCAGGTTAAGCTCGTTCAGCTGCTGCGCTAGCCTCTGTGCGTGCTCCTTTTCGGCCAACAGACACTCAATACCTAAGCTGATATCATCCAGCCGCCCTGCTGCATTAATTCTAGGAGCCAATGCGAAACCCAAATCACTGGCATTCAGCTGCGACGCATTCCGGTTAGAGACTTCCAACAATGCCTTAATGCCTGGTCTACAAAGTCCGCACTTAATTCGTGCGAGCCCCTGATGGACCAAAATGCGGTTATTGTAATCAAGCGGCACAACATCGGCGACAGTCCCCAACGCCACCAAATCGAGCCAATCCGCTAAATTTGGCGTCGCCTGTTTCTCTCTTAAGTGGGCACGCAGCGCCAGCAATACGTAGAAGGCAACGCCCACACCCGCCAGATTTTTACTAGGGAACGGACAACCTGGCTGGTTCGGATTAACAATAGCGGCGGCGCTAGGCAGTGTTTCTGCCGGTAAATGGTGATCGGTTACTATGACTCTTATGTTCAGTTCGCTTGCCCGTCCGATAGCCTCGTGAGCAGCTATTCCATTATCAACGGTGACAATGACCTTTACCTCTCTGGCAGCCAGCTCTTCAACCATTGATACCGATAAGCCATAGCCGTCCGTCATTCTGTTCGGAACGCGATACCCCACATTCGAAAACCCGAAGGCTTTTAACGCCGACACCATAAGTGCTGAACTGGTCGCTCCGTCTGCGTCAAAGTCGCCGCAAATACAAATAGATGACTGCTTTTCGAGTGCGTCTGCCAGTATATCAACTGCAGAATCAATACCTTTTAAACTTGAAAAGTGTGTGAGTCCGGCAGCGTTAAGAGAAAGCTCCTGTTCGTTACTGACACCGCGGCGTGCATAAATTTGCCGCAATAACGGTGGGACGTTTTGCGGCAAAAAGTCATCACTAACCGTCGGATACCGACGTATCGTGTAATCTGTCATTGTTTATTACGAACTATTTTCTTAACTCAAGCAGTAAGCGGCGCACAGGCACGGCTCCTGGAATTAAACGGCCATCGGGCAAAATAATTGCCGGCGTCCCCGTGACACCAAACGACTTACCCAAAGCGTAATGTGCTTCAACCGGGTTGTTACATGAACTATTACCACGGTAACTTTCTTCGTTCTTAAAGGCACTTATTGCTGCCTTCTTGTCATCGGCACACCAAACAGCCTGCAATTCCTGACCACCTTTACTGCCCAGGCCGCCACGGGGGAACGCCAAATATCGAACCGTGATACCTGCGTTTAAGTAACTATCGAGATTTTCATGTAGCCTCTGACAGTAGCTACACGTTGTGTCGGTAAATACCGTAACTTTATATTTCTCGTCATCCGCTTCATAGACAATCATGTCGTCGGTGAAGTCCTTTAGCATTTCTTTTCGAATCGAGGCCATACCCTTCTCAGTCAGGTTCTCTGGTTCTTCCTGAGTGATATCGAAAACATTGCCGCTAAGAAGCTTTTTGCCGTCTTTCGAAATATAAAACATTCCCTGATTGGTTACCGCCCGAACATAGCCGTCTATTTCACCTGGCTCGGTCGAAATCACTTCAATACCAATTCTATTTAAGTAGCGAGTGTCCAGTTCGTCAGCGAACACTGGTGTTGAAAACAGCGAATAACTGATCGCAAATATTGCCAATAACGACGTCAAGTACTGCATAAATACCTCTTATTATGGATGACCGAACCCTACCCTGTTACCGCTCAAAATGCAATTACCCACGCGGGTGGTGCTGTGCGTGTAAGGCTTGCAGGCGCTCTCTTGCAACTTGCGTGTAGATTTGGGTAGTCGACAAATCGCTGTGTCCTAATAGCAACTGTAAGACCCTTAAGTCGGCGCCATGGTTCAGCAAATGAGTCGCAAAGGCATGCCGCAACGTGTGAGGTGATAAGTGAGCGTATATGCCGGCTGTTTCCGCGTAATGCCGTAATCGATACCAAAAAGCCTGACGAGTGAGTAGTGAGCCACGCTTGGTCACAAACACCCAGGGACTTTGCTTGTCGGTAAGTGCGGTACGACCATGTTTTAAATAGCGCTCCAGCCATTCCAGGGCTTCTTCGCCCAACGGAACCAGTCGCTCTTTATCGCCTTTACCGACCACCCGCACCAAGCCTTGTTGTCGGCTTACCTGGTCATATTGCAAGCGAACCAATTCAGTGACACGCAAGCCTGTTGCATACAAAACTTCCAGCATAGTGCGATCACGAAGACCAATAGCAGTATCAACTTCCGGTGCCTGCAATAAGTTTTCAACGTCTGCCTCGCTTAATGAGTGCGGAATACTCTGTGGAAGCTTTGGTCGTTTTAACTTAGCGGTAGGGTTATGCGATACCCATTGCTGCTTTACTGCGAACTGAAAGAATTTCTTTGCCGAACTTAAAAAGCGAGAGGTACTGCGAGGCGATAGTCCCTGAGTTCGACGCCACAACAAATAGTCTTGAAGCGTTAACTCATCAACCTCAAGCAACGGTATTTTGTTAGGAAGCAGGTACTCGCAAAAACGACGCAAATCACTTCTGTAAGCGGCTTGCGTATTCTCACTCGCACCATGATGCAGCCATAAATGCTCGGTAAACGCATCAATACGTTCTTCGTCTTCGGGAGGCAGTTGCTTCATCTGGCTATATAACTATTGGTTACGAAACATCAAGGCCATTATGCCCGAAGCAAAGATTTGATGAAATGTTTAGTGCGTAATGCCTAGCTTTTGCAGAACATCGTACAGTCCAGCCGGGCCCCGTTTTCGATAATCGTTGAGCTCTGACTCTTCTTGCTTTGACTTTTTCTTTTCAACACGCTGACGCACGCGCCAATCTAAATTATGAAGCAGTTCAATGGGCAAACGGTCAGGGCTTGCATCCGGCACGAGCGGCTGTGGATGTGTGGCGTCTTGAAGCTTAAAGTCAGACAGCTGGCTGACTGACTTATAGATACCGCTGGCTAAAACCGTGTTTTCAGACGGCTCTAAAGGGCGAGAGCGGGCGGCGCCAATGGCCCGCTGCCAGTTCTTTTGATCGTATTGGCTATCCTCAATGACCGGGTCAGCGCCCAACGCCGACACCCAATAAGCAAACTCGCCGGCGAAGCCATGATTAACGGCTTCACTGGCGTGCTGCTCAAAAATGTCCGATGCTCTGTGCTGAACCGACTGAACTTGGCTCATACTGACCTTAGAAAATAACCTGAGATACTTTTGTTATCGTCCAAAGTCAGGAAAGTTTAAGTTTTCTCTTTACAGCTCAGCTCTGGCTGTTATTATACGCGCCTCTTGAGTGGAGGGGTTCCCGAGTGGCCAAAGGGATCAGACTGTAAATCTGACGGCTCAGCCTTCGCAGGTTCGAATCCTGCCCCCTCCACCACTTTTCGTATCACTCGGCGTTACCCGTCAATTTTCACGACAACTTTTCCTTGTGTTTTATTCGCAGCAACATAATCAAGTGCTTGCTGAATGTCCTTCTGCCCAAACGTTTTATCAATAACTGGCTTTATTGCACCGCTCGTAAACTGAGGACCAAACTGCTGCCACATTTGTGTCAGTATTTCACCTTTGCGCTCTGGCTCTAAAGAACGCAGCGTAGAACCTATAATGCGTTGGCGCTTCATCAACATGCGTCCAAAATCGACCGTGCCTTCTCGTCCCCCCATCAAACCAATAAGAATGATACGACCATCCTGATTCAAGTAGTGCTGATCCTTTCCGATGGAGTCGCCTGCTACCGGATTAAGCACCACATCGACACCGCCAATATCCTTCATGGTTGCAATAATGTCCTGCTGATAGCGGTTAATGGTCTCGCTAGCACCAAGCGTTTTACAAAATGTTTCTTTATCAGAGCTCCCCACGACTGCGGTAATTGGATTGCCGCTTTCTCTGCATAATTGGATAAGCGACGACCCGACACCACTTGCCCCGGCGTGTGTCATAACCGACTCCTTCGGTTGCAGATTTGCCAGCATAAAGACATTTAAATAGGCCGTGGCGAAGGTTTCCAGCCAACCTGCGGCCATTTCGTCCGTCCAGTTCTCAGGTACCGGCAACACTTGCTCCCTCGGCACACTTACATATTCGGCAAAACCTCCTCCTGCCAGCAACGCAGCAACACGTTGACCTTTTTTCAGAGCGGTTACATTACTGCCAACCTCTGTCACAATACCGGAGACTTCTAAGCCAGGTATGTCTGAGGCGCCCGGTGGAGGTGGGTATTTACCGGCTATTTGCATTAAATCCGCTCGGTTCACACCGACAGTCGACACTTTTACGGTAACCTCATTGGTGGCAGGTTGCGGCAATGGTTTCGCTTCAGACCAGTACACTTTTCCTTCAGACAGTTGTAAAGCTTGCATATATCATCCTGTTGCTGCTTAACATTGTTGTATTTAGACAGTATGCTGTTGCTAAGTGATTAATTAAAGGGTACCTACCACAAGAATGGATAAAACTCTGGAGCTCAATAACAAGCGTGTGCTACTGATTGATGATCAGAAGCCCTTTCAAGTCATGCTTAAAGGCTCACTGCTCAATTTGGGTGCAAAAGAGGTCCAGGTCAAAAGTACAGGGGAAGCGGGTATTGCCGCTTACGTAAAGAACCCACACGACATTCTGTTAGTCGATTACAACCTTGGCTCGGGTAAAAATGGCCGTCAGGTGTTAGAAGAGTTGCAAGTGCGTGGGCTGATGAAGCCACATACTCTGTTCTTTATCATTACCGGTGACAATTCAAGGCCTATGGTGCTGAGCGCCCTTGAGCTTCAGCCCGATGACTATTTGATGAAACCATTCTCACACCGGGTTCTGCGTTCCCGTCTTACTCGTGCTTATAAGCGTCGCATGTGGTTAAAAGACGTCTTTCAGGCACTCACCTCTCATAATTACGAAGACTGTATTAAAGCCTGCGAAAAGCACATTGCGACGAACAGCCGCTACAGTAACTACTGCCGCAAACTGCAAATAGAGCTCTACAATAAAACCGGTCAGCTACGCGAAGCAGAAAAGGCAATAAAAGAGCTGTTGGAAGATAACTCTCACAGTTGGGTGTTTTTAAAACTTGCTGAAACTCGGTTGCTACAGAATTCGCCGGAAGAGGCACTGAATATTATTAACCATATTCTTAAACGGATGCCTCACGCGATAGAAGCACAGGATTTAAAAACCGAATGTTATTTACAGCAACAACAGCTTGAGGAAGCACTTAACAGTGCTCGCGATGCCATTACTATGGCGCCATTTTCAATCGACAGACAAACCCGACTGGCCCACATTGCTCGCGATAACGGCGACTTTGACTTAGCCAAACAGGCCATGAATAACGTGTTACAAATAGCGCGCAAATCGGTGTTTCGTAATGCTGAGCATTTATGTAACTACCTACGTAGTATTCTCGATGCGGCCGAAAACAGCGACACACCGCAACAAATCAGCAAGTATCAGACTGAGGCTACGATGGAGCTTCAGCGCGCGCGTTATGATGAACATTTACTGCACGCCGACATTTCCTTTGAAGACTTGGAAGCGATTCTCCTTTCCCGTATTGATTCCTTCAACGGGCGTTTGCGCGAGGCACAGCACCGCTTAAATGAAGTGGTCGGCGAGGATTTGGCTAACAACCGTGAGATTGATCGGAATTTGCTACCCGACGTTATTGCTGTATTACTTGACGTTGGCGAATACGAAAAAGCCAATATGCTAGCCGGCCAACAAGCAGAAAGAGTAAAACTCGACAGTTATACGCTGAAAATTCTCAAATCTCGCATGGCGGCGGCTCAAAAACAGCAAGACGAATTCTTCAAAATTCATCGGCAAGGTGCTGAAGCGTATCAAGCCGGTATTTATCAACAAGCGCTGAACGACTTTCGCCAGTCGATGGAGCTGGCACCACTCAATAGCGGTGCTGCGCTGAACTTTATTCAGGCCGCGGTTCGCTTTACGGAAGAAAACCCCAGTGCCAATAAAGCCACTCTGAAGAAAGAATGTGAGCACTGCTTTAAAGTTCTTGAAGGGTTGCAGCTCTCCGGCAGTCATACACAACGTTACGAACAGTTGCTTGAAGAAACCGAAGAGCTGGGTCTGCGCTAAAGCTTCTGATTAGCTGCAAACGTTCCGCTTTGATAGTCTTTTATTGCGGTGTCCAACTCGTCAGACGTATTCATAACAAATGGACCGTACTGTGCAATAGGCTCGTTAATAGGTTTTGCAGCCAGCACAATAAGCCCGGCTCCCGAACCACTTTTAAGAGCCAAATCGGTGGTGCTGTCAAGTTGCAATAGCTCACCACGAGACACGGCTTCGCCATTTAATTCCAGCTCACCTTCGTAAACATAGGCCAAGCGCTTTTCCTGCTGCTGGGACTTTAATTCAAATTCGCCATGCAACTTTACATCGGCCATGAAAAAGTCGCGTCCGGGTAAAGATACCGGTCCCACTTCCTGGACATAGTTGCCTGCAATTAAGCGCAGTGTTGTACCACCAGTTTGCACTTCCGGAATTTTTGCTGACGGAAAGTCAAACCACTCAGGGTCACTCATTTTCTCTGCCGAAGGCAAGTTAACCCACAACTGAAAGCCCCACATAAGGCCTTCGACCTGTTTTGGCATTTCCGCGTGAATAATACCTTTAGCCGCCTTCATCCATTGCACACCGCCGGCTTCAACTTCTCCTGAGTTACCCACCGAGTCTTTGTGCTCCATAGTGCCTGCCAACATGTAGGTTAGCGTACAAAAACCCCGATGCGGATGCGGCGGAAAGCCCGCAATGTAATCGTCTGGGTTGTCTGACCGAAACTCATCCAGCATCAGAAACGGATCCTGATGCCTCAAACCCGGCTGATTAATGACCCGGGTCAATTTAACGCCAGCACCATCTTGCGCTGGCATACCAAGATGTCTGCTTTTAATGACACTCACTTTATTGCCTCCCGATTATGTGGCTGTTCAAAGTCGATATCGGGTCCCTTCGGCACCACTTGCGTCGGGTTGATGGTTTTATGGCTGGCATAGTAATGCGTTTTAATATGGTCCATGACCACCGTCTCTTTAACGCCCGGATACTGATAAAGTTCTCGCAGGTAATTCCACATTGCCGGGTAATCAACAATACGTTTTTTGTTGGTTTTAAAATGTCCAAAATACACCGCGTCAAAGCGTACTAACGTGGTAAACAATCGCCAGTCGGCTTCGGTAATTTGATTGCCGGCTAAATAGCGTTGTTTCGATAAGATACTTTCTACACGATCGAGCGCCGTGAAAAGCTCATCGAACGCTTCTTCATACGCATCCTGCGTGGTTGCGAAGCCGCTTTTATACACGCCATTATTGATACTGTGATATACCCACTCATTGACGCTATCAATGTCGCTGCGTAACTGCTGTGGGTAAAAATCTTCCGTATTGCCCGTTAATTCATTAAAGCTCGAGTTAAAGATACGAATAATTTCCGCAGACTCGTTATTCACAATGGTCTGCGTCTTTTTATCCCATAACACCGGCACCGTGACACGGCCGCTGTAGTTACTATCAGCTTTAAGATAAAGTTGGTACATAAAGTCGAGGTCATACAAAGGCTCGTTCAGCGGAGAGCCGCCAAATTCCCAGCCATTTTCCACCATCAATGGCTTAACGACGGACACATCAATATGCGATTCCAGGCCTTTTAGTTTTCTGAAAATGAGCGCTCGGTGCGCCCACGGACAGGCATAAGACACGTACAGGTGATAGCGACCTGACTCAGGCTCAAACTCGCCGCCCTTTTCTATGGTTGAACGAAACTGTGATTCACTGCGAACAAAACGACCACCGTGCTTTTTGGTGTCGTACCACTTATCGTGCCACTGGCCATCAACTAATAAACCCATAATAAACTCCTTTAAAAGCATTACGCTAATAATAGAAGTTATTACGGGAAAAGAAGAGTTTAGATTATCGGCGCTAAGATTCTAAATTATAGAAAGGACTCAACAACATCCGCCGCCTTTTCACTCGCGGTGACCTTAAGCTGCTGATGTATTTGAGTAAACTGCTCTAACAACTCGTGATTATCGGACTCAATAAGGCTTGATAGTTCTTTTTCAATATTGTCTTCTGACGCTTCAGCCTGAGCCAGCTCAGGAACAATTTCGCGCCCCGCTAATAGGTTAGGCAACGAGAAGAAAGGAGCATGAAAAAGTCGCTTAATAATTTGGTAACTTAGCCAGTGAAAGCGATATGCGACAACCATTGGGCGCTTTATTAGCAACGCTTCCAGGGCGACCGTGCCCGAGGTTAACAGTAAATAATCAGATGCAGCCATGGTCAGACGACTATGGCCAATTGGCGTATCTATTGCGAGTTCCGGAGCGTGTTGCTTGACCAGATCACTAAACTGCTCTGCCCGCCGCTCGCTTATCATCGGTGCAACAAACTTAAGCTCGGGGTATGTTGAGGCTAGACGTTTAGCCACGCTTAAAAACACCGGAGCCATGCGCTCAATTTCGCCGGAACGGCTACCCGGTAAAATGGCTAAATACTTTCCTTCGGAGTCTATACCCAGTGCTTTCCGTGCGTCTGTTTGGTTCCATCTAAGCGGTATGTCATCGGCTAAGGGGTGACCAACAAAGGTAGCCTGAAGCTGGTGCTTGTCGTAGAAGTCCTTCTCAAATGGCAGCAAGCAAAGCACATGATTAACCGACTGCTTAATGCCTTTTATACGGTTTTCCCGCCACGCCCAGACCGACGGACTCACATAATGTATGGTCGGAATGCCAGCCTTTTTTAAGCGTTTTTCAACGGTTAAATTAAAGTCTGGTGCGTCTATTCCTATCATCACATCGGGCTTTTGTTCGGTAAGGTACTGAACCAGTTGTTTCCTGTGTTTTAGCAGTTTAGGAAGCTGTTTGAATACTTCGGCAATGCCCATAACGGCAAGGTCATCCATCGGGAAAAACGACTTGAGGCCTTGTTCCTGCATTAACGGGCCGCCCACACCGACAAACTCGATATTGGTGTGTCGCTGCTTTAACGCTTTGATAAGACCTGAACCAAGTAAGTCGCCGGAATGTTCACCGGCAACTAGCGCTATTTTCAAAGGGCGTGCAGTGCTATCTTTCATAGTAAGATCGCTAATTACCGGTGAACAAGCTCGGCTAAATCAGCCGCGAATAATGCCACGGCTGCTATGGCGAACAAAGTCAGTAAAGCCATCCAAAGCAGGTTCATTTAAGGCTTCAATATGCTCTAGCGCTTCTTCGGTCGTGTGTCCCGCGCGATAAAGAAGCTTATAAGCTCGGCGGATATTTTGGATTTGCTCTGGCGTATAGCCGCGACGTTTCAGTCCTTCTGCATTTATTGTACGGGGACGTGCATTATGTCCCTGCGCCATCACAAACGGAGGAATGTCTTGTACAACAATGGAGTTCACTGCTGCAAAGGCATGGGAACCAATATGACAAAACTGATGAACGCCTGTCATACCACCAAGAATAACCCAGTCACCAATATGCACATGTCCAGCTAAACTCACTTGGTTAGCAAAAATATTGTTATCGCCAATCATGCAATCGTGTGCCACATGCACATAGGCCATGAACAAATTATTGTCACCAATTTTAGTGACGCTGTTATCCTGAATCGTCCCACGGTGAATGGTGACCGATTCACGAATAACGTTATTATCGCCAATCACCAGTTCAGTGGGTTCACCGGCGTACTTTTTATCCTGACAGTCCTCTCCCACCGAGGCGAATTGGTAAATCGTATTACTCTGCCCGATAGTGGTTGGTCCCTTCAGAACAACATGAGAGCGAATGTCACAGTTATCACCAATAACAACGTCCGGCCCGATAACCGTCCATGGACCAACACTGACGTTCTCGCCAATACGTGCTTTAGGATCGATAATTGCTGTTTCGTGAATCACTACACTTCTCTTCTTGCACAGATAATGTCAGCCGTACACGCGACCTCACCATCGACTTCGGCACGACCACTAAATTTCCAGATACCGCGACGCTCTTTCTCAAACGTCACATAAAAGTCGATTGTATCGCCAGGCACAACCTGGCGTTTGAAACGTGCGTTATCGATACCCGCGAACAAATACAAGTCGTTCGCGTTTTTCTTACTTTCGGTAATTTTAAAACCCAATAGACCACAGGCTTGCGCTATTGCTTCCAATAACAGAACCCCCGGGAAAATAGGTTTTTCCGGGAAATGTCCATTAAACATAGGTTCGTTAAAGCTCACGTTCTTTATGGCGTGCAACGAGTCCTTTGAATTTGTCTCAATAACTCTGTCAATGAGCAAAAATGGATAGCGATGCGGGAGTAACTCAAGCACCCCCTGAATATCAAATCCTGAGTCCTTTATTTTCAAACCATTCACCTTGAAAGTTAATCTGCTTTTTTCTCAAGCTCTTTAACACGCTTGAATAAGTCATCCAGCTGCCTAAAGCGCGCACCGTTGCGTCGCCACTCACGATGGCTGGCCGCCGGTATACCCGATGCATAAACACCAGGCTCGGTTATTTCTTTTATCACCATGGCGAAGCCCATAATTTGGACGTCGTCACAAATACTGATGTGTCCGTTAATCGCTGATGCGCCGCCAATCATGCAGCGTTTACCGATATGGCAGCTCCCTGCTAATACCGTACAACCGGCAATCGCGGTGTCTTCATCAATAAAGACATTATGAGCGATTTGGCATTGGTTATCGATAATGCAGCCAGAGCTTATGACGGTGTCGTCTAACGCTCCGCGATCGATGGTGGTACTTGCACCAATATCCACGTTGTCTTTGATAACGACTCGACCTAACTGAGGTATTTTAACCCATTTACCGTCTTCTGGCGCCCAGCCAAAACCATCAGCTCCGACAATCGCTCCGGAATGGAACAGGCAGTTATTACCAATAACGCACTGATGATAAATTTTAACCCCTGACCATAAGGTACAGTCGGAACCAATTGTTGTTCCACGCCCTACATAACAGTGTGGCCCAATACTGGTGTTATCACCAATATGAACGCCTTCTTCAATTACTGCATACTCACCAATACTGACATTTTTACCAATGTGCGCCGACTCGGCGATCACTGCCGTTTTTGCGATTCCCTCTGCCGGTTTTGGTGTGGTATCGAGTAATTGAGCTATGTGAGCAAATGCGGCATACGGATTATTAACGATAATCGCGTTATCCACTGTATCGCTGTCATCCTTTGGGCTAACTAATACTGCCCCGGCCTGGGTTGTTTCTAACTGTTTTTTATAGCGACTGTTTGCCAAAAATGCGATGGCATCAGAGCTCGCTGATTGCAAGGTTGCCACGCGCAAAATGGGGAGCTGCGAGTTCCCTCGCACCTCCCCACCCACATGGTCAGCCAACTGCTGCAATGTGTATTCAGACATATTAATTTCCTGAAGACATTTTCTCGACAACTTCGTCTGACAAGTCGTTGTCGCTTTTCATGTACGCTACTGCGTTACTTTCTAAAACAATGTCATAGCCTTCTTCTTCGGCAACATCTGTTATCACGCCCTGAACCTTAGCAAGTAGCTTATTACGCTCCTCGTTCTGGCGACGACGAGTATCTTCTTGCAAGGCTTTGCTTTTAAGCTGAGCTTGAGAGATTGTTTGCTCAAGTTCACGAGCCAGCTGAGTTTTTTCAGCTTCTGACATGATCGACGCGTCGCGCTCTTGCTTCTGACGAAGTTCTTGAACTTTTTGCTCTAGTTGACGCATTTCTTCAAAGCGATCCTGAAATTCGTTTTGCAGGCTTTCAGAAATTTGCTCGCGCTGTGGCAGCTGTTGAAAAACGTTCATCATGTCAACAACACCAATTTTCTGCTGCGCCTGAGCGGCACCAGCAAACAATGCGGTTGAAATAGCGACAGCTGCTGCTGTTGATTTCATTAACTTTTTCAAAATATTACTCCTTCAAATTGCTATTTTAGCTTTATTATTAGAATGTCGTGCCAATATTAAATGAGAACACTTGGGTTTCATCGCCTTCTACTTCTTTAAGCGCTCGACCTAATGAGAAGGTTAACGGCCCCATTGGGGAGATCCACTGCACTGAAACACCAGCAGAAGCTCTAAAGTCTCCCGGTGAGCTATAATCGCTTAATTCGTAGCGACTGTTTGGACTCATCGGCAGATCCTTGTAGGTATCGTAATTGAATTCTGTATCCCAAACCATACCAAAGTCAACAAAGACGCTCGTTCTTACACTATTACGCATACCTTCGTCGATAAACGGTGTCGGTACAATCAGTTCCAAGCCACCAACGACTTTGGCATTACCCCCTACTGCGTATCGACTAACGAAAACGCTTTGGTTTGTCGACGGTATTCCATCCGGACTACCATCAACTCCTGGAGGAGAGGTCATACTACCATCCAAACGAACGGCTCTCGGCCCCACGGTATTCGATTCGAAGCCTCGCAAATCTCCTTGCCCAGCAACACGGAAGTTTTCCCAGAAAGGCAATAGAAACTCATTGCCACCATCGCTTTCTCCATACCCGTTACCATAACCCAAGTTTAGGCGAGTTAAGAAGGTCCATTGCTGATCCCGGGTAATAGGGAAGTAATGGTTATATTCATAATTAAAACGGAAATATTGTACATCACTCAACGGTGTTGCAACTTCGACACCGAGACGTTGTGATGAACCACTAGTCGGAAAAGTACCTCGGTTAAGGGTTACTCGCGACCACCCCGCGTTCAGCTCATAAATATCGAAACCTACAGCTTCATCGGGTGCTTCAGGATTCAAAAATGGTTGAAAGAAATTACTGATTTGCTCATAGGAATCTGTATTGGCTGCAGCAACTTCTTGGTTTTTATAGCCGACCCCAAAATTAAGACGGTTAATTTCGTCGACTGGAAAGCTCAGCCCTGTCGATACGCCGTAAGTCTTTTGGTTATACTGAACTAAGTTCTCAGCACGGCCAGCATCAAATTCACTCATATACACTTGGCCAGAAAGACTCACACCATTAATGGTAAAGTACGGATCGGTGTAAGAAATATTGGCGTTTTTATTAAAACGACTAGTGCTGATATTAAAGCCAACCCGGTTACCGGTTCCTAAAAAGTTATTTTGTTGTATGCCAGCGTTCAACTGAAGACCTGAATAGTCACCATAGCCGATACCTGCATTAAATGAGCCAGACGGTTGCTCTTTAACTTTATAAGTAATATCAACTTCGTCTTCACTGCCTTCCACGCGCTCTGTTGATGTTTCAACCGTTTCGAAGAAACCTAAACGTTCCAGGCGAACTTTACCCTGCTCTACGTTACTGTCCGAAAGCCACGCCCCTTCCAACTGACGCATTTCGCGGCGCAACACGCGATCTTGAGTAGCGCTATTTCCTTCAAATTTAATGCGGCGCACATAAACGCGTTTGCCTGGGTTTATAGAAAACGTAATTTTTACCGTTTTATCTTCTTCATTATGTTCCGGAATGGCTCGTACCTCTGGATACGCATAGCCATAACGGCCATAAAAACGGCTTATCATGTCTTCTATATAAGTGATTTGCGCGGCATTATAAAGTGTTCCCTCTTCAATCTGAGCGATACGCGTAATCATTTCCTCGTGACCTTTTAGATCACCAATGACGTCCGTTTCACTGACATTGTATTTGTCACCTTCATTAACATTCAGAGTGATATACACGCCTTCGCGATTTGGGGTCATAGAAACCTGCACCGACTCAACTCGGAAGCGCAAGTAGCCACGGTCTCGATAAAAGGATTCCAGTGTCTCCAGGTCGCCACTCAACTGCTGCTTCTGATAACGCTTTTCGCCGATAACATTCCACCACGGCAAATCATCTTTTAACTCAAACGTGTCAAGAAGCTGAGCATCAGAAAACGCTTTGTTGCCGACAATATTAATCTGCGCAATTTCAGCCGCATCGCCTTCTTCAAAGGTCATACGCAGTTCAACACGGTTTCGCGGTAAGTCAACGACCTGAACCTCTACTGACGCGTTGTATTTACCGACACTGTGATAAAAATCCTCAAGGCCCTTTTCGATACCTGCAATTGTCGTTCTGTCGAGCGGCTCCCCGACAACGATGTTGTTGTCAGTTAAGCTTTCTTGTAGCTGTTCATCTTTAATATCGCTGTTACCGTCAAAGGTAATGTCGGAAATCGTTGGACGCTCACTAACGTTAAAAATAAGCGTATTATCATCCCGTCTTGCATCGATATAATCGAAATGAGTCGATGAATAGAGAGAGCGAATGGCGCTGCGAATTTGCAGCTCGCTGACTTCGTCACCGACTCGCACAGGAATGTAAGTTAACGCAGCGCCCAAAGCGACACGTTGTAACCCTTTAACTTCGATATCTTCTACAACAAATTCTTCTTGTTGTGCATAAGCCGGAGCGACAGCGCTCGCTATCATTGCACTTACTAACAGCTTTTTAAACGTCATTATCACTAGCTACTTATTGTTTATTTCGTGATTTAGAATGCAAAACGGATGATATCATTTGATATTGCCAACGCCATTAACGCGAATACCAACATCCCGCCTATCCTATAGCAAATATCCTGCACCCTTTCGGATACCGGCTTCCCTTTCAACCACTCAATGCAATAAAACATCAAGTGACCGCCATCGAGAACCGGCAACGGTAATAAATTTATAATCCCCAAATTGACACTCAGCAGGGCTAAAAAGCTCAAGAAGTAAACAAAGCCGTTACTTGCACTAACACCGGCTCCTTCCGCAATGCTTAATGGCCCTGCCAAATTCTTAACTGACACATCACCGGTCAGCAGTTTACCTATCATTTTGACGCTAACAACCATTAACTCCCAAGTTTTTTCAGCGCCTTTTAAGAATCCGCTAAATACCCCATATTGGTGGTTATAGACATACCCTTCCGGCAGTGCGTCCGTTTTCGGCGCAACGCCAAGATACCCTATGACACCATTTTCAGTATCGCGTTCCCCAATTTTAACTGGAACGGTTGTTTTTTCCCCATCCCGAAGGACTAATACGTCAAGCAAAGCCCCAGGAGAGTCAGCAATACGCTGCTGAAGGGAACGCCAATCATCAATACTCTGACCATTAATTGCGAGGACATCATCTCCTTCTCGCAAGCCAGCTAAAGCCGCAGGAGAGCCAGCTTCAACGCGAGCTAATACAGTATAAACTTCCGGCTGATACACCGAAATTCCTAAACTTCCAAAGGTTGACTCAGTTTCCGGATCAAACTGCCAGTTTTCGATATTTAATACACGCGTAACTTCTTGTTGGTCACTCGTACGCAACGTCATGCTTGTCTGCTCATTACCTATCGCGGACATAAGACCCAATTGGACTTGCTGCCAGTCATAAGTTTCCACGTCGTCGATATAGAGTATTTCACTGCCTTTTTGAATACCGGCTTCCGCTGCAATAGAATCTGGCTCGACTTCCCCTACTACCGGCTTAACGGTGGGAACACCAACACCAAACATCAACCATAGAACAGCTACTGCTAACACAAAGTTCGCGATGGGGCCTGCCGCAACAATGGCGAAACGTTTATAGACAGACTGTGCATTGAAACTCACGCTCTTTAACGCATCTGGAACGTCGTCAACGCGTTCATCGAGCATGCGAACATACCCGCCAAGCGGTATTATGCTGACTTGATAAACGGTGCCATCTTTTGCTTCTCTTTGCCAAATAGGACGCCCGAAACCAATAGAGAATGTCAGTACTTTGACCCCACATCGACGTGCCACCCAAAAGTGACCGAATTCATGAAAAGCAACAAGAATGCCCAGAGTGACAACAAAAGATAAGGCGTACCACAAAATCTCTAACATACCCCATACTCCTTGATCCATTCAGAGGCCTGCCGACGAGACTGGGCATCGAGTTGTGTCAATACATCAAGGTTGTCAGCAATAACGGGTACTGTTTTTTGCAACGCGAAATCACACACTTTTGCGATATCAGTAAACAGGATATGGCCATCCAAAAAGGCTTGCACTGCGACTTCGTTGGCTGCATTTAACGTCGTTGTTGCCCATTGACCATCCCAGCACGCCTGAATGGCAAGCTTCAAACACGGGTAGCGTGCGTAGTCAGGCTGTCTGAACGTCAGTTCATTAAGCGTACTGAAATCTAGGCCTCCAACGCCACTTTGCAACCGCTCTGGGTATCCAAGAGTATGTGCAATTGGGGTGCGCATATCGGGTTGCCCCATTTGCGCCAAAACCGAACCGTCAGTAAATTGCACCATTGAATGAATGACACTTTGTGGATGAATAACCACTTTCAACTCAGACTCTGAACAATTAAACAACCAACGCGCTTCAATATATTCAAGCCCTTTATTCAGCATTGTTGCAGAGTCCACCGAAATTTTTTGCCCCATTGACCAATTAGGGTGGTTACAGGCTGCTTTCGGCGTTTGTTTATCAAGTTCGCGAACAGGCAAATCACGAAACGGACCGCCAGATCCGGTCAACAATAAGTAGTCGACGCCATGTTCACCCAACTGCATTGAGCCAACTTGTTCCTGAGCCTCTTTAGGTAAACACTGAAAAATTGCATTATGTTCGCTGTCAACGGGTAATATTGTCGCTCCTGAGCGATTGGCATGATCAATAAACAGCTGCCCACTCATAACCAGAGCTTCTTTATTGGCAAGCAAAACCGTTTTGCCTGCATCTATGGCAGCCAGTGTTGGCTTTAAGCCAGCGGAGCCGACGATAGCCGCCATAACCGTATCAACCTCGTTACTTTGACTCACGTCGATTAATGCATTCTCGCCGTACAAAACTTTGGTTGGAACCTTGCCACTTAGCGCCGATTCTAATTCGTCCGCTACTTTTTTAGAGCCCATCACTGCGAATTGCGGTTTATAAATTAAGCACAATTCAGCCATAGCACTGACTTGGCTATTCGCTGTCAACGCGTACACCGAAAAGTCACCAGGGTGTCGTGACAAGACGTCCAGTGTATTCTGGCCAATAGAGCCAGTTGCTCCAAGTATGGTTATACTGCGCATAGAATTAATGCAAAAACTCCAGGTAAGCCAAAGTAAATACCGGTACTGCAGCAGTAAGACTGTCTATTCGGTCTAAAATTCCACCGTGCCCTGGCAAAATTGAGCCGCTGTCTTTAACGCCGGCACTGCGTTTGAACATACTTTCGTTTAAATCGCCAAACACCGACGCGACTACAGTGAAGAGTCCTGTCAGGTAATAACCGGTAAATTGGTCGGCAGGCACTTTTGTCCAATGTGCAACTACCATCATCACGACAAAAGCCAAGGTAACGCCGCCACACAGCCCTTCCATGGTTTTACCGGGACTCACTGCGGGCATCATCTTATTGCGACCATAACGCACGCCAGCAAAATAAGCGCCAACGTCAGCCGCCCACACCAGTAAGAGAATAAACAGAACGACCCAACCACCAAAATAAGGGTTATCTTCAAAGTTGATTGAGCGGACGGTCATTAAAGCCGCCCAGGTAGGGATAAAAATAAGCACCCCAAAAACACCAACGATTGCGCGAGTTCTGGACCAAACGCGGCGACTCGATGGATAGTTAACAATTAAGGCCAACGCCACAACCCACCAAACACCGCCAAATATTATTGTGTAATAAGTCACGCTATTTAATGCGCCGTCGTTCCCCCATAAATCGCCCAGGGGTACCAACCAGGACAACACACCAATAATGCCCCCTATAAAGGCTACGTAGGCAATTCTAGCTGACTTACGACGTACCCCCATTAACGGGGACCACTCCCAGGCTCCCATCATAATGACGGCCTGAATAAATAACGAAAAGCCCCACAGCGGAAGCAAAAATACGCAGTAGAGCGCAATTGGAATGAGTAATAATGCCGTTAAAATTCGTTGTTTTAGCAAGTGTTATTCCTCTGTTCGAGTATCTATGTCTTGCATTAGCATAGTTAGCTGTTCGCTGGTCAGTCCAAACCGACGTTCACGCTGTGCAAAGTCGTTAATGGCTTCTGCAAAGGTGGTATCGTCAAAGTCAGGCCATAATACGGGCGTAAAAAACAGCTCTGCATACGCCAGTTGCCATAACAGAAAATTACTGATGCGATGCTCACCGCCAGTACGAATCAGTAAATCCGGTGTGGCTTGGTCAGACAGCATCAAGTTGTCCGCAAGTGTTTTATCTGTTATTTCATCAGCCTTTAATTCACCACTTTCGACTCTTCGAGCCATGGCACGACAGGCTTGCGTAATGTCCCACTGACCGCCATAGTTGGCAGCAATATTCAGAGTCAGCTGATCGTTTCCTGCGGTTTTTTCTTCCGCCTGTGCAATTTGTTTTTGTAGACGCTTAGAAAAGCGGCTTTTATCACCAATAATGCGCAGCTGAATATTATTTTCGTCGAGTTTCACGACCTCTTTTTTAAGAACCGACATAAACAGCTCCATCAACAGAGAAACTTCTGTTGCTGGCCTGTTCCAATTCTCGCTGCTAAACGCAAAAAGCGTCAACGACTCTATGCCGTTACGCCTTGCAAAAGCGACCGCACGACGCACAGCTTCGGCACCAGCCTTATGACCCGATGTCCTTGCTTTGCCTCGTTGCTTCGCCCAGCGCCCGTTACCGTCCATAATAATGGCAACGTGTTTTGGGACTAACTGTTTTATTGACGGTAGTTCTTTCATGTATCAGCCATGAACATTAAAAAACGCCGTGCGAGTATACCTGACACGGCGTCATACACCAATGAAGTCATTGCCTGATGCTTATATTTCCATCAAGTCTTCTTCTTTTGCTTTCAATGCTTCGTCGATTTGCTTGACGTATTTATCGGTCAGCTTTTGAACTTCATCTTCCGCTTGGCGTTCTTCATCTTCAGTGATTTCTTTTTCTTTCAACAACTCTTTAATGTCACCGTTTGCATCGCGACGAATGTTACGTACGGCGACACGGCCTTGTTCAGCTTCCGCACGAACAATCTTCACTAAGTCCTTACGACGCTCTTCCGTTAGCGGTGGTAACGGAATACGAATAACAGCACCTGCAGACGCTGGATTCAAACCTAAGTCGGAATCCATAATTGCTTTTTCGACGGCTTGCGATGATGATTTATCAAATACAGTCAGAGCCAGAGTTCTAGAGTCTTCAGTCGTGATATTAGCCAACTGTTTAAGCGGCGTATCTGTACCGTAGTAATTAACCATGACACCATCAAGAATGCTTGGGTGAGCACGACCCGTACGTACTTTTGACATTTGACTGCGCAGTGATTCTACACTCTTTTCCATGCGCGACTTTGCATCTTCAATAATTTCTTTTATCACTGTTTGTACCCTTTAATCTTAGAATCTGTCTTATTCTGCATCGTGACTGATCAGTGTACCTTCTTCTTCACCAAGAATCACTGATCGCAGAGAGCCGGGCTTATTCATATTAAACACCCGAATCGGTAAACCATGGTCTCTGGCAAGAGTAAATGCCGCTAAATCCATGACTTTAAGCTGTTTCTCAAGCACATCATTATAGTTTATGTGCTTATAAAGAGTGGCGTCCGGATTGCTAACCGGGTCATCTGAATAGACCCCATCAACCTTTGTGCCTTTCAAAACGGCTTCAGCTTCAATTTCAATACCACGTAAACAAGCTGCAGAGTCAGTTGTGAAAAACGGATTACCCGTACCGGCAGAGAAAATAACAACGCGACCAGACTTAAGCAAGCTAATAGCTTCTGCCCAGTTGTAACTGTCGCACACACCAGTCAATTCAATTGCCGACATAAGGCGAGCGTTAACAAAGGCGCGGTGCAATGCGTCACGCATAGCCAGTCCATTCATGACCGTCGCCAACATACCCATGTGGTCACCCACGACTCGATTCATGCCTGCTTTTGCAAGACCCTCACCACGGAATAAATTGCCGCCACCAATGACCAAACCGACCTGAACCCCCAGTTCAACCAGTTCTTTAATTTCTTGCGCCATGCGATCTAACACTTTGGCATCGATACCAAATGGCTCATCGCCCATAAGCGCTTCACCACTGAGCTTTAACAATATGCGTCGATAACTGGGTTTAGGATGGGTAGTCATTATTGCCTCTACTCTTATTTAGGTTAAAAAAAACCGCGTCCTGAACGCTCAAGACGCGGTTGTATTTTTATGGTATCAAGTTGGTCGAAACCACTAGATTAACCTTTGTTCGCTGCTGCCACTTGAGCTTGAACTTCAGAAGCAAAGTCTTCTTCTTTACGCTCAATGCCTTCGCCCACTTCAAAGCGTACGAAAGTAACAACGTCTGCGCCAGCTTTCTTCAGTAACTCACCAACAGTCATTGATGGGTCTTTTACGAAAGGTTGGCCGGTCAGGCTGATTTCGCCAGTAAACTTACGCATACGGCCTTCAACCATTTTCTCAGCGATTTCTTTTGGCTTACCGCTTTGCATAGCGATATCAACCTGAATAGAACGCTCTTTTTCAACAACTTCTGCGTCTACGTCTTCAGGCTTAACAAACTGAGGGCTGCTTGCTGCAACGTGCATGCACAGGTCACGAGCTAAGTCTTCGTCACCGCCGGTTAATGCAACAGCAACACCGATGCGAGCACCGTGCGTATAAGTTGCAACAACGTCGCCAGCTTCAATCGTTTGAACGCGACGAACATTCATGTTCTCGCCGATTTTAGCGACTAAGTCTTCACGAGTTTTCTCAACTGTTTCGCCACCGATGTCGGTTGCTTTCAGTTTTTCAACGTCGTTTTCTTTGTTAGCAAACGCAGCGTTGATAACTTTCTCACCAAAGCCTAAGAAGTTTTCGTCACGAGCAACGAAGTCAGTTTCACAGTTCAGTTCAACCAATGTTGCCTGGCTGCCTTCAGACTTAACTAAAATAACACCTTCAGCGGCAACACGGCCCGCTTTCTTAGCGGCTTTAGCCTGACCACTTTTACGCATCAGTTCAATTGCGGCTTCCATATCGCCGTCGACTTCCTGCAATGCTTTTTTGCAGTCCATCATGCCAGCGCCAGTGCGCTCGCGCAGTTCTTTAACTTGAGCTGCTGTAATTGCCATGATCTCTATCCTCGATTATTCACTTGCTTCGACGAAGTCGTCAGAGTCTTTCGCTTCAACCTGTGCTACGCGCGCTTCTTTAATCGCATCAGCAGCTGAGTTCAGGTATAGCTGTACGGCACGGATTGCGTCATCGTTACCTGGAACAATGTAGTCAACGCCGTCTGGATCTGAGTTGGTATCAACAACAGAAACAACAGGAATACCCAAGTTGTTCGCTTCTTTAATTGCAATGTGCTCGTGGTCAGCATCGATAACGAAAAGAACGTCAGGCAAACCGCCCATGTTCTTGATACCGCCTAAACCTTTCTCAAGCTTTTCCATTTCGCGGGTGTTAACCAACGCTTCTTTTTTGGTCAGCTTGTCGAAAGTGCCGTCTTGGCTCATTGTTTCAAGGTCTTTCAAACGCTTGATAGACTGACGTACTGTTTTCCAGTTAGTCAGCATACCGCCTAACCAACGGTGGTTAACGTAGTACTGACCACAGTTGTTAGCTGCTTCTTTAACCGCTTCAGACGCTGCGCGCTTAGTACCAACAAACAGAATTTTACCTTTGTTTGAAGCAACATGCTGCATGTAGCTCAACGCATCGTTGAACATTGGCACAGTCTTTTCGAGGTTAATGATATGAATCTTGTTACGAGCACCGAAAATGTAAGGTTTCATTTTCGGGTTCCAGAAACGAGTTTGGTGACCGAAGTGGACACCTGCTTTCAGCATGTCACGCATTGACACGTTAGCCATAATATTTTCCTTTTGTAAGGGGTTAAGCCTCCATACACCCCATAAGCCGACTTAGTCGAACTAAGCACCCCGCCTTATGTGCCGGTGTATGTGTGGATTATACAATTGTTTATTAAGTTGCTCGTTGCGGTGACCATTTATTAAAGAGAATATCCGGCCAACCGAAAAAGCGTGCGTTTTATACCATAAAGCCACTACAACAACAACTAAAAACCACTTAAATCGTGTTTTTAAAAGCCCTTGATGAGTGAACATAGCGAAGTTTTGCTGCGGCTGTTAAACTGTCGTTTTTTAAGAGCGGTATGGACGAATAACAAAATGAGCATCTCTATTAAGACTCCGGAAGAAATTGAAAAGATGCGCGCAGCGGGCAAGCTCGCCGCCAGTGTACTGGAAATGATAGGCGAGCATGTAAAGCCCGGCGTAACCACTGAAGAGCTTGATGACATTTGCCATAAATACATTACCGATCACGGTGCTTACCCTGCGCCGCTGAATTATCACGGTTTCCCTAAGTCAATTTGCACCTCAGTTAACCATTGTGTGTGCCATGGTATTCCAGGGTCAAAGAAACTCAAAGACGGCGATATCATGAACATCGATGTCACTGTGAAACTGGATGGTTATCACGGTGATACATCAAAAATGTTTGTCGTTGGAAAGCCCTCCATTTTAGCTGAGCGCCTTATTCGCGTTACGCAAGAATCCCTATATAAAGCAATAGAAATGGTGAAGCCCGGTATTCGTCTTGGTGACTTTGCAGAAGTCATTCAAAAGCACGCAGAAGGCCACGGCTACTCAATCGTACGCGAATATTGTGGCCATGGCATTGGGGCGATATTCCACGAAGATCCTCAAATTCTTCATTATGGCCAAGCAGGCACCGGTGAAGAACTCAAACCCGGCATGTGCTTTACCATAGAACCGATGGTGAATGCCGGCAAACGCCAAACCAAGTTAATGAAAGATGGTTGGACCGTACTAACAAAAGATCGCAGTTTAAGTGCTCAGTGGGAGCATACTTTGCTCGTCACAGAAAACGGCGTAGAAGTACTGACTTTGCGCAATGACGAGCCCGACTTACCGCGGGTTATTGAACACAACGATTAAAGGTCACGCTTATGGTCAATGCTGACAATGACAAAGATTTTCACGGCCATTGGCCAAGCCGCGACAGCACCCCGCAGACAAAGGATTATAAAGAGCTGCTGACCAGTTACCAAAACTGGTCAGCCACACGTTTTGTCACCGCCGACATTGACGAGTTGGTGCATCATCGAGCAACGTTTTTTGATCAGCTGCTCAATCAGCTATGGGCTCAGTTTAAGCTTACCGAAGAGCCCGCCACATTAATTGCCGTCGGTGGTTATGGCCGTGAGACCCTTCATCCGGGGTCTGATATTGATTTATTAATACTGATTGATGACACCAGTAATCGGCTTCATAAGATTGAAGACAAACTGAGTCGTTTGATTACCTTTCTCTGGGATTTACATCTCGATATCGGCCACTCTGTTCGCTCTATCGATGAATGCTTTCAGCAAGCGGCTGAGGATATTACGGTTGCGACCAACCTGATAGAAAGTCGCTTTCTGACCGGGTCAGACGAATTATTCAACGACTTCCAGCAGCACTTAATCAATGACTTTCCATGGAGCAGCCGGGATTTTTACCAAGCTAAGCTGGACGAGCAACAGCAGCGCCATCAACAATACCACAGCACCTCTTATAACCTCGAACCGAATATTAAGTCGAGTCCCGGTGGGCTACGCGATATCCAGACCATCGGTTGGATAGCTAAACGACACTTTCAGACGCACTCCGACGAAAACCTGGTTGAATACGGTTACATGACCGCTGATGAATTCGTCGAACTGCGAGACTGTATGAATTGGCTTTGGCGCATTCGCTTTGCACTGCACATTGAAGCGGGAAAACGTGAAGACCGCTTACTGTTCGATTTCCAACCCGGCGTCGCCGTTCGTTTAGGGTACGGTAATGAAGGCAAATCGTCTGTCGAAACCATGATGAAAGACTATTTCAAAGTCGTACTGCGAGTCAGTGAACTTAACCAAATGCTACTGCAGTTTTTTCATCAGGCCATTCTGGGTACACAAGACCTTCAGGATGCCGAGCTCATTGATCGCGACTTTGCTATTTCAAATACGCTATTAACCGCTCGTCACGATGAGGTTTTCGATAACCCAGTTAATCTCATTCGCGCTTTCGTTTGTATTGCCGAGTACCCACAAATAACCGGGATTCATTCGAACACGATAAGACTGATTCGCAACGCCCGCGGGCAGCTTGGCGAACCACTGAGCCACCACCCCGATTGTCGTGAAAAGTTTAATCAGTTGATTCAGCACGAGCGCGGTTGCGGATTGGCTTTTTCACTCATGCATCACCACAGTGTGTTAGCCAGTTACCTACCACAGTGGCAACAGATAGTCGGACAAATGCAATTCGACCTCTTCCACGCTTACACAGTAGATGAACACACGTTCCGCTTAGTTCGAAATTTATATCGTTACAGCGACGAAAAATACGCCGATCAATTCCCGCTATGCGAAAAAATCGTTCAGCAAATGGAACGTAAGTACTGTTTGTATCTGGCCGGCATATTCCATGATATCGCAAAAGGTCGTGGTGGCGATCATTCCGAGCTTGGTGAAATGGACGCCCGCAACTTCTGTCATCAGCACGGGTATTCCGAAGATGACGCCGAGCTGGTTGCCTGGTTAGTGCGTCACCACTTAACCATGTCTGTCACCGCCCAAAAGCGTGACATTCATGATCCGGAAGTGATTCAGGAGTTCGCTAACCAAGTACAAACCGTTGAACGGTTGGACTTTCTCTATTGCCTGACGGTTGCTGACATTCGTGCCACCAACCAGTCATTGTGGAATAACTGGAAAGCGACTCTTTTAGAAGAGCTCTACAACGCAACGGCGTATTTGCTGCAACAAGATAGCAGCCAACCCACACTAGATGTCCGTGAAAAAATAAAAGAAAACAAAGCCAGCGCTATGGCACTATTGCTCAGTGCCGGTTTTGATAAAAGTGACATTAACGCCCTTTGGGGACGCTTTACGGCGGACTATTTTTTTCGTCACACTGCAGAGCAAATTAGTTGGCACTCACAGCACATTCTTAATTTACCGACGGATCAATTGCCACTCATCCTCATTGGTGATGAAAACAACTACGGCACCACCGAGCTGTTCATTTATCACCACGAAGAAAGCCATTTATTTGCGTCTGTTGCCGGGGTTTTAGACAGCCAGCAACTGAATATTTTAGACGCCCAGATACTGGCAACACGCGATGGTTTTGTCATGGACACCTTCATTGTTTTACAGCGAGACGGCAAGCCGTTAACCGAACCGCAACGCATTGAAGAGGTCAAGCAACAACTGCTGGACGTATTGCACAAACGAGTACCGGTTCCTAAAACAAATCGCCCACTTTCGCGCCGGATGAAAAACTTTTCGGTGAAAACTGAGGTGTCCTTTATTCCCAGCAAACATCAGGGCCGCACCACTTTTGAACTGGTAACACTAGACAGACCGGGACTTATTGCTAAACTGGCGGCTATTTTACAGCAACAAAAAGTGACCCTGCTGGCTGCTAAAATCACCACTATTGGCGAACAGGCTGAAGATTTGTTCATTGTCACATCAGAAGATAATACGTCGCTGGATGAACAACAAAAACAAGCGCTTAAACAACAGATTATCGAAGACTTGGAGTTTTAAATTAAAACCATGGAACACATTAAACAGTTAATTATTGATGCTTTTGACAAGCGTGACCAGATCAACTCGAATACCGATGACGATGAGCTACGAGAAGCCGTACGCTATGTGATCGATGAGATCGATCGTGGTGAGCTTCGGGTTGCCGAAAAGATATCGGGTGAATGGGTCGTTCATCAATGGCTGAAAAAAGCCGTTTTGTTGTCTTTTCGCCTAAACGACAATGACTTAATTGAAGGCGGTGAAACACGCTTTTGGGACAAGGTACCTGCTAAGTTTGCTGACTACGATAGCGCCCGTTTCCGTGCAGAAGGTATGCGTGTCGTACCGCCCGCCATGGTGCGTAAAGGCGCTTACATTGGGCGTAATGTTGTCGTCATGCCATCTTATGTCAACATTGGTGCCTATGTTAGTGAAGGCAGCATGGTCGATACCTGGGCAACCGTCGGCTCTTGCGCGCAAATCGGTAAAAACGTGCATTTGTCGGGTGGCGTTGGCATTGGTGGCGTATTGGAGCCATTACAAGCAAACCCAACTATCATTGAAGACAACTGTTTTATCGGTGCACGTTCTGAGATTGTTGAAGGCGTTATTGTTGAAGAAGGTGCCGTTATTTCAATGGGCGTATACATTGGTCAAAGCACCCGTATTTATGACCGTGAAAATGATCGTATTCTCTATGGTCGTGTACCCGCTGGAGCGGTTGTTGTTCCGGGGTCACTGCCAGCGGCTGACGGCACTCATAGCTTATATGCAGCTATTATTGTTAAACGCGTTGATGCGAAAACACGTGCCAAAGTGGGAATCAATGCTCTCCTCCGGGGCGCAGAGTAAACACCAGGAACTCAGCCGGCTTCGGCTGGCTGAAAGACTTTAAGAAACTCATCCGGAAGTGGCGCAGTCAGAGACATCATTTCGCCATTTACCGGGTGTTTAAATTCTACTGCCGTTGCCGCTAATAGTAAGCGATGACTGTCAAAATGCTCCCTAAAGAAGCGATTATGCCGACCGTCTCCATGGTTCGTGTCACCAATAATCGGGTGGCGAAGATGCGCCATATGTCGACGCAACTGATGCTTACGCCCGGTTTCAGGAGTTAACTCGACCAGAGAATAACGTGTGGTATCGTGCTTTTTACTGACTTTATACGGTAACTCTATTTTCTCCAGGCAGCGGAAATGCGTGACAGCGTCCTGAGCTTCTTTGTTCTGATCGGCCTGCGCGTCAGCAATTTTATCCAGCTCTTCTTTTAACGGGTAATCGACAGTACCTTCTTCAGGCAAGTAGCCACGAACAACCGCGTGGTATTGTTTGCTCACTTGGTTAGTCGCAAAGCTCTCCGACATTTTCGTGGCTACTTCACTGCTTAGCGCAAAAATTAAAAGCCCTGACGTTGGTCTGTCCAGGCGATGAACCGGGTACACATGCTGACCAATTTGGTCGCGCAGCATTTGCATAGCAAACTCTCTGGCCTCGCTCGCTATGCGACTGCGGTGAACCAGTAAACCGCTGGGTTTGTTAATGACGGCTAAATCATTGTCCTGATAAACAATATCCAGAGGTGGGAGCATTAGAGATCATCCTGCAAAGGGTCTGTGCCACTTAGCAGAACGTCAAACTCACGAATAAGGCCGATGAGTTGTTCGTATTGTTCCAGTTCATTACGGTAGGTATGAGCCGCCATTGGGCTGATAGAGGTACTTTCAGGGAGCGGCCGTTGCCCGTCTATTAACGACCACATTCTCGGTATCATAATAAATTGCAGCCACTGATGAAATTCCAGAGTGTCGACCGCAAAAGGCTGTTGACTCTCCAACGCCTGAACCGGCGGTTGATGTGACTGCCAAAGACCTAAACTGTTGAGCTCGCGTTCAATCCTGTCTAATAGCCGAGCCGCTTTCTGATACTGCTCCATATCAGACTCCGTTACCACATAAGGTTATAAATCGTTATAATGGCGCAATAGTGGTTTAATACGTTCCAAAATTCAAGTGAAATGGAGTTTTTGTGGCAGAGCAGAGCATTACAACCCTGGGTGATTTTCTAAAAGCCGGCCAAACCGATTACCAAATCTTTGATATTGGTCGCCGCTTGACCGAGATCTCCCAAGAGCAGTTCGACGCTATAGAACATCAGCAGCAGCCTTACCCATACCCTATTGCTCGCCAGGCACAAATCGCCGTGTTGTTTCAGCATAAAAGCGCCGAACAACCGCCCTATTTATGGTTTCTACAGTTTCCTTTAGATGAACGTGGACTACTTAACCTGGCAGCAAGAAATCAATACCTTGAGTATGTCATTAACGCTCTGGGCCACGAAATTACCGGCGAGCTTACCGAGGAGCAACAACAGCAGTTGCAGCGGAATCCGTATTTATTGACGCCCTCAGAAACACAGCGAGCCGCATTGCACGCTCACGTTCAATGCCAACATAACTTATCGCCCTCCATTCATTTTGAAACAGCAGAAGCCTATCTGCTAAATCCTAACGATAGTCTGGATTGGCAAAATATTGGTCTGCAAGGCCTTCATGATGTTGCTGCACGTTTGATGCAACGCAACGATATCAGTACGGCTATTGCTGAGCATTTTGCGAGCTATCCCGGGGGTGTACGTTCGCCTCTAGCCGCAGCACTCGAGCATCAGTCCATACCCGCACACTTACGCAACGCGTTACTGGAACTGATAAACACAGAGGATTCAGAATTTACGACAGACGCGTTGAGAGCATTAGCAAGCACGTCAGATGAGCCAAAAGTGCAGAAACAAATTGCGTCACTGATTGAGAACGCCAATGCGGACCAACTGGTCGTGATAGCTGCTCGTTTATGGCCCGTTTTGTCAGAGCCGAAAATCCTAAATAGCTACCTCAACGCTATTTCTAAACTGGACGAGACTTTATTTGATGCGCTTTTCCAGGACATCATCGCACTGCCAACTGTAAGGCCACAGTTACTTTCTCTTATTGCGCAGCAGCAATTGTCAAAGCCAGTACAACAGGCGCTAAACCGTTTGAAGTCGCAGGTGCAGTAAGCGCATGAATTTACTCGATGTCATAATTTTTCTGGTTTTACTGCTTGCAGTTTGGGTGTTCTGGCAACATCGGCAGCAGTCTGAAAGCGCCCAAAAACACGCGTTATATTATTGCAAACAACAAGACTTACAGTTCTTAGACATTCGGCGTGACAAAACTCGCTGGTCGTTTAAAGGCAACCAGCCCGGTTGGCGCAGCACCTTTAAACTTGGTTTTTCCAGTGATGGTGAAACTCGCTATGAAGGCGACCTAACTCTGCATAACCAAAAGTTAGTCGGTGTGGAACTACCGCCCTTTCGAATGCCCGGTCAATAGCTTAACCCACGCGTCCTTATACATGACCCAGTCGCCCATCAGGCTGTATAGAGGGTATTTAAACGTGGCCGGTTTGTTTTTCTCAAAAATAAAGTGGCCTAGCCAGGCAAAACCGTAGCCAATAACAGGCAACGCAAGCAGCCACCAGTAGTTTTGGCTGACGAGCGCGTAAGCCAGCACCGCAAGTACCAGTGTGCTACCAATATAGTGCAGGGCTCGACAGCGTTTATCGGAGTGTTCTTGTAAGTAATACGGATAAAATTCTTTGAAGCTCGAGTAGCTCATTACTCAACCTCCTCGCGCGGGTAAAACAATAACTCTCCGGGCAGTGTTTCAAACTCGATTTGCGCTTGCAGACGGTAGCCACGCTTTTTGAAAAACGCCTGGTAGTCAGCGCGGGTCACAAATACGGCAACGCCTTGAGATTCAGGATCTTCCTGAAACGCCGATTTAGCAGCCTCAACCAGTAAATGACCAACGCCCTGTTGCTGATACTGTGGCGCTACGGCAATAAAGGCCAGCATATGATAAGGCACGTCTGGCATAGCCTCCTGAATACGGCGCTCTTTCTCCATGACTTGTTTGGTGCTTAGAAAGCCTGCCGTCAGCAGCATGCTAATGCGCCAGTGCCAAAAACGACCAGGTCCAAAGCTTTTCCCGGGGCGGGTCAGACAGGCCACACCCAATAATGTACCACCGTCACGAATACCAATGATTGGCTGTCCACTTTCCCAAAACGACGTTAAATCTTCCCGTATGGCCGCTCTCAAGCGTTTCTCGTAATCCGGTTTGTCGGCACGAAATATTTTCTGTAATAACGCATCATCGTAATACGTTTGAAATAACAAAGACGCTGCCATTTTCAAATCTTCAGCAACTAGGTAGGTTAACTCCCCTTTTACGTTACTATTCGCATTTTCACTGGCGTGTTGTATTTCCTGCTCTGTAGCCTCTGTCAGCCCCTGCATTACGGACAACCTCTTAATTATTCTTGATAAACATCAAGCTAACCTTTTTTTAACAGGCTGTCGAGTCACTCAATATCAGAAAGTTCGTTCTTAGGTTGGCAAGTGGCCAGCCACTCTTCGAGTGAGTCAGCAAGACACTCATGCTGCTCTTTACCGACCCACTCTAAACCAACTTGCCCGGTAGCGTTATCAATTGACACGAGTAAATCGTCATTTTCAACACCTAAACCAATAAACACCGTCTCCGGTTGCTTTAAGCGGCGCTTCATGAGGATATGCCCGGTTAAATTTGCCAATAAGCGTTCACCGTCTTCCAGGCTTTGCACTTGCAGCAGAGTAACCGGATGCCCGTCGTATTCCAACGATAAGTCACCGGCAAACCAACGTCCAAAAATCGCTTTTATGCTGTCATGAAAGGTTATTTCAAGCGCACTTTCTAATTCATTGAAGGACAATGGAGAGGTCTGTTTTACCGGAGCCCACTCGACCGTATCTTCGTCTATCACTGAGCCATAAATGGGGCTATTCCATTCGGCAACGTACTCAGTGTAACGAATTGGCAGCTGCTCAACATAGCGTTCAATAAGGTCATCTAAAGCACTTTCTAAGTTCTGCATCTGGTACTACCTACTCAGACATTTTACAATAGCGTCATTGTACGTATGGAGTGACACAAATGCCAAAAAAGGATGCTCTCGGCCATTTAAACCTTGGTCAGCACACTGAATACCCCAATCAATATGATGCAAATCAGTTGCAGGCGGTTCCACGTTCATTGAATCGAGAACCTATCGGTATTACCGGAAAGCTGCCATTTGACGGTGTTGATCAATGGACCGGGTACGAGCTCTCATGGCTAAATACTAACGGCTTACCACAAGTGGCTATCGGCTACTTTGAAGTGCCCGCTTCAAGCCCTAATTTGGTTGAGTCAAAATCGTTCAAATTGTACTTGAACAGCTTTAATGATAGCCGCTTCGATACTTGGGAAAACGTTCAACATATCATGGAAAACGACTTATCCGCCTGTGCCGGTGCTTCAGTATCCGTTAGACTTACTCCGTTAAGTTACGTTACTAATGAATCAATTGCTGATTTCGGAGGCGAGTGTATCGATTCACAGGATATCCGAGTTGAGCACTACGATTACCGCCCTGAGCTACTGAAGCTTGAAAACAATGCAGAACAGGTTGAAGAGCAGCTTCACAGCCACCTGTTAAAATCCAATTGCCTTATTACAAATCAGCCTGACTGGGGCTCAGTCTCTATTCATTATCAAGGGCCCAAAATCGATAGAGCGGCCTTATTAGCCTATTTGGTTTCTTTTCGGGGGCATAACGAGTTTCATGAACAATGCGTCGAACGAATCTTTCAGGACTTACTCGCTCTGGGTATTAGTAAACTGAGCGTGTACGCACGTTACACACGACGGGGCGGACTTGACATTAATCCGTTCCGCTCTAACTTTGAGCCAGCGCCGCAAATGCAGCGCATGGCTCGTCAGTAGTAGGTTGCTGGTTAAACTACGCGTTCGGGTGCGGAATTTGTAACCATTGTAAGAAGCGCGCTTGCTGTTTTTCCGTTGGCGCCTCTAAGGGCTTAATAGACGCATCTGTTGCCGGCGCTTGCTCCAGCCTCAGCGTTTTCTCATGCAACTGATTGCGACGGAAGAAGGTGACTTTAACCTCATCTCCTGCCTTATATTCCTGAAGCGCTTCATCAAAGCGGCCATGCATTACCGTATGTCCATCATAGGCAATAATCACATCGTCTGGTCTAAAACCGGCTTCCCATGCCGGGCTACCACGACTGACCCGAGTCAATTCCATGCCGCCATCCACTTTTGACGCCCGCCATCCTGTCCAATTCTCTGGCTCTTCGCTTTCTTCATAAACCAATTCTAAGCCCGCATCGTTCAGCATTTTTTTAAATGGAATATCGGTTGCAGGGCTTTCAACATTCTCTTGCCACCATTGTTGCCAGGAATTTCCGGTCAAGTCCTTGAGTATGGCTAGCACATCGCTGGCCTTAAAGCCCTGCTCCTCCGCGTCGAAGCGCTGATACAACTCGTCATGCACGTCACGATAGCTGACTTCGCCATTCGTGGCTTCAAGTAATGCGCTGTCCAGCATCCAGGAAACTAAAGCACCTTCAGAGTAAATGCTCACCGAGTCGTTATGGCCTCGATCTCCATACTGATCAATCCAAGCTTCAAACGAAGCTTCTGCAACCGACATCACTTGACTACCGGGCTTGGCTTTGTGCCGGTCAATGCTACCCGCTAACCTTTCAAAGAATTCGTCCGGCTCCATAATTCCTGCCTGCAGCAGCAAATGATTTTGGAAATAGCTGGTGGAACCTTCAGCTATCCAAAATAAATCAGTGTAGTTTTCTTTTTGGTAGTCATAAGGTACCAAACCGTCGGGACGATACGCTTTCACATTCCAGGTATGCACGAACTCATGCGATGCCGTTGACATAAACGACAAGTAATCGTCACGGCTCGCGAAGCTATATCGGGGGCGCTGAATAATTGTCGAGTTTTTATGCTCAGTAGCACCACCTGCACCAGATGTTGCATGAATCATAAATACATAGCGCTCGTAAGGATAGCGGCTCCAAATAGAGTCGCCGGTAGCAACTAATTTTTCCAGATCTGCAACGGTTTGCTCAGTGTCATAGTTACCTTCACCCCAGAACACCACTTCATAGTCACGGCCGTCCTGTTCAAAGGCAAAGTGCTTATTTATGCCGGTTTCGATTGGCGAGTCGACCAGAACATCCCAATTATCGGCGGAAAAGCGGTGGTCACCTTCTCGCTCCATACCAGAATAGCTGCGCCACTCTTTCGGTACATTCAAAGACACCGTTACTGGCTCGTTGCGCCACTTATCGGCGTACATAAACACAGCAGAAGCATCCAAATACGCGTGACTGTCATCGATGTGGCGACTTCTGCGCCCTAACTGATCCGCGTAAATTTCATAATTAACGGTCACTTCCCCAGCATCTTTTGGTAAATGGATACGCCAGGTACTTTTATCCACCTTTTCCCAGCGCAGACTTTGCCCATCGGTTTGAGCCGTGAACTCCCTGACGCCATTGGCTAAATCTAAAATTCGGTAATAGCCCGTGCGCCACGCCGGCATTTTTATATCCAGAAACGGTTCATCACTTTCGGGAAAAGTGATGCTAACGTCCCCGCGCTGGTGCTCTGGTTGAGTGAGATCAATTTTATATTCAGTATCTGCCCATGCCGCAGAAGATGTTAATAGAATCGATAATGCTAATACGCTTATACGCACAGTACGTCCCCGCTATTTTCGACTTTTTTGTTAGGAAATAAATGGCAAGACTACCACAATCTGTGAATAGTATTTAATGCAGAAAACGATAAACTTTGTCATCCTAAGGCTCGTATTAACCTAAGCCATCAGTGTGAAAGTAAGAAGGTGAGTAGTGTCGATACCTGAAACACCGCAAGAGCAGGTGCAGCATCTAAGCAAAAAGTTGCAGCAAAGCATTCAGTCCAGAAAACAACTCGAGGACGATTACCGTCGCGATTCAGAACGCTATTCTGAGTTTGTTAATCAGTTGTGTCTGGCGCTTAATGGTGTAGATAGCGACCTCGACACTATTATTCATCAACTTCGCAGTCAAATTCAGCAAAATGCGTCGGCTGCAATACTGGACCCTCTGATTGAAAAGCTCAGCGATGCGATTGCTGATTACAATATTCGGTTTCAGCAACAGACCCGGCAAACAACAGATACCATTTCACAGACTCTGGCGAAGCTAACTCCTTCAACAAGACAGACCGAAAGAGAGTTTGCGAGTATCGCAACGGCGTTTGAAAAGCCGACCACAGCACTGATGCATTACTTGCCATTGGTCAACCGCTTGCTGAACTTATCGCACCAGTGTGCAGTTAATAGCAGCACAGCTAAAGCAGAAACGGCTCCGGTTGAAAACTATCAAACCCAGTTATTTGATCTGTTAAGTGAAGTGGAGTTTAGTGGTAACTCGGCAGAGGCATTGCAACAGGTTAAAACAGCTCTGCAGAAACCTCAAAGCCTCGATACGCTCATGGGCATTAGCCTTAAAGTCATGCGGCTTATTTTTACCAGTATTAACGAAGAACGTAAGTCGGCACAGAGCTTCTTACAGCAGTTAAACGCGTCACTGGAGTCTGTTAATAATATTCTTGGCACTACGGTCAGTACATCGGGTTACTTCGCCGAGCAGCGCAGTAAGCTTAACAAGCAACTCAAGGTTGGGGTGTCCGACATTTCAGACTGTGTACACGGCGCTTCGGAACTGTTCGAGTTAAAAGAAAACGTAGGCAGCAAACTCGAGCAGTTAGGGGTTACTCTCGAACAGCATATTTTGTTGCAAAACCAAGAGCGCGAAAACTTCACGAAAAACAGCACAGAACTAGAAGCTAAGCTGAGAGAGACAGAGGCCGAAGTTGAGCGTTATAAGCGTGAGTTAGCTCAACAAAAATTCCGTAGCTTACAAGATTCGCTCACGAAACTTCCTAACCGTTCGGCGTTTGAAGAACGACTTAATATGGAGTTTTCACGTTGGCAGAATGGTCAGACACCGCTAACAATTGCCATTGTCGACGTCGACTTTTTCAAAGACATAAATGACAGCTTCGGACACATTGCTGGTGATAAAACTCTTCAGGTGATTGCGGGCACGCTGAACAAAGCATTGAAAAATGATGGCTTTGTATGTCGCTATGGTGGTGAAGAATTTGCTATTATCTTTTGTCTTGATGAGAATCAAGTAAAAGATAAGATGGAATTAGCACGAGAAAAAGTCGCTAATATCCCATTTAAGTTTAAAACTGACGATATTCGCATTACTGTATCGGCAGGTGTGGCGTCGTTTAAAAATAATAGCGACACCACCGTTTCCGTTTTTGAGCTCGCAGACAAGGCGCTGTATCAGGCAAAAGCAAACGGACGAAATAACGTTAAGTTGGCATCAGGCGAATAGGAACGATGAGGTGCCATATGAAGTGACAAGGGTCACTATTTGTAAAGGAGTATTAAATAATAATGAGAGCAAGTATTTCTCCCAGAGGCACGATGTCTCTGTTGTCACAGTTAGAAATCGAACGATTAAAAAAATCTTCAAACAGCCAACTCTATAAACTTTTCAGAAACTGTTGTCTTGCGGTCCTGAATGCCGGCAGCAACACCGACAGCAGTGCCGAAATTTACGACAAGTATCAAGATTTCTCCGTTAATATCATTCGCAAAGAGCGCGGCATCAAAATTGAACTGATAGAGCCACCAGAAGAAGCGTTTGTGGATGGTGAACTTATTGTCGGTATTCGCGAACTGCTGGAGTCAGTCCTTCGTGACATTCTGTTTACCGGCGAACGCTATTCAGAAGAAGAATTAAAAGGCGCTGACAGTGCCACCCTGACCCATGTGGTTTTCGATATTCTGCGCAACGCCCGTACCGTTCAGGCCATGCAGGAGCCCGACATGGTGGTTTGCTGGGGCGGCCACTCAATCAGCGAAGGCGAATACAAGTACACCAAAGAAGTGGGCTATCAGCTGGGGCTGCGTGGCTTAAATATTTGCACAGGCTGTGGTCCCGGCGCTATGAAAGGCCCAATGAAAGGAGCGACTATAGGCCATGCCAAGCAAAGAATTCGCAGTGGTCGCTACTTAGGTCTAACGGAGCCAGGTATTATCGCCGCAGAGCCACCGAACCCGATTGTCAATGAACTGGTCATTTTACCGGATATTGAAAAGCGACTGGAAGCCTTTATTCGCTGCGCCCACGGTATTGTTATTTTCCCAGGCGGCGCCGGTACGGCCGAAGAGTTACTCTACCTACTGGGTATTCTTATGCACCCTAAAAACCAGCAGCAAAGCCTGCCGGTTATCCTGACGGGTCCGGAAAGCTCGCGTGACTACTTTGAGGCATTGGATGAATTCATTGTCGCAACACTTGGTGAAGACGCGCGTCAGCTGTATCGCATTATTATTGCCGATCCAGCCAATGTTGCCCAACACATGAGCGCTGGTATGGCTTCAGTAAAACAATACCGCCGCGATTCAGGCGATGCTTATTACTTTAACTGGACGCTGTTCATTGACGATAATTTCCAACGTCCTTTTGTGCCCACGCACGATAATGTGGCAGCGCTGAACCTTCATCCTGACCAACCAAAAGAAGAATTAGCCGCCGACTTACGTCGCGCCTTCTCCGCTATTGTTGCCGGTAACGTGAAAGATGACGGTATTCGCCGTATTCGCGATAAAGGTGTGTTCACCATTCACGGCGAAACCCAGTTAATGAAACGACTGGACGTATTATTGCAAGCGTTCGTCGAACAGGGGCGTATGAAATTACCGGGTTCGGTGTATTATCCTTGCTATAAAGTCGTTACCGATTAAGCTCGTTATGAAGAACAAAGTTTTTGTCATTTTAGCCATTGGAGCTATAAGCTACCTGGCAATAGTCGGATTGGTCCTGATGCTTTATCAGGCTGATCCGGCCGATCTTAAATGGCAGGAACGCGAAACTTATAACGCACGTCAAATAGGTCAACTCGATTTAGGCATGTCAAAAGACAGTGTCATTCGCGTGCTTGGCTCCCCTGATATTAACGAAGCCAAGTCGTCTGAAGAAGGTGACATGCAGGTTCTGTTTTATCGAACCCATCATGTCACATCGGATGGCATTACCACCAAAGACGAATGCACACCTCTGGTTTTCAAAAATAATGAGTTAATTGCCTGGGGCAATGACTCATACAGAGACTTCCAAAATACACAGAGGCGGCAATGAACAAGCTTGCTAATTGTTGTGCTAAAGCTTACGGGCTAATGAAAAAGCATGACATTCGCCAGCTTTATCAATTTGTGAAATCACTTGACGAAGAGTGTCAGGAGTATCGCTGGCCTGAACTACTGCCATGCTACGCAGAATCTCGCTTTAACAATAATGCGGTAGATAATAAGCCGTTGGTTGAGTTCTTATCGAATGCCGTTAATGCCTTAAAACTAGGTAAGATGTTAGCCCTGCACACGCATTACCGACGAGTATTAGCAGCTGCCTGTCTCAGCGGCTTCATTGAGGAAAGCGTTGACTACTGGCGCGCGAAACAATTGCGACAAGCGCTATGGTTAGAGGCACTCAAACCGTTGCACTTTAACTCACATGATATTGCGTTCTACCGCCATTGGGTTGGCCTTATGTCGGCAGTACAACAACAACGTTCAAAGCCCGAAATTAAGTTCGCCCCCCGCCTGAATAGCGTTTTTCGATACAAGTTCTGGCCGTTAATGAAGCAAAGTTCAGATTTTTGCCGGTACTTTATTGGTCAACGATTTAAGCACATTGAAAAATCACGCTCCGCCATTCTGATGGATTATCAAAAAGGTCAGTTTTTGCTAGCATTTCCTCATAAACTCCACACGCCTTTTTATGTAGGAGTTGAGGAACTAGCACATTGGCAGCCAAGTAACGAGGCGACTGATTCAGAGGTTCTGGAATCGCTAGTTAAACACCGGGATTTTTTACTGACAGCAAAAGCCCCAGCCCCCGGCTTACAAACACCCAAGCCTTTACTTAAAGCCATCAACCAATATGCCAATGCGTCTGGTTCACTAAATGCGGTCATTCAACAAATTAGAAAAATTCCCTATTTAAGTCAGTCGGTTCATCAATCCGTTATTGAGAATGAGCGAATTAACAACGACGAAGCGGCGAAAATGAACGTCAAACAAGCTTATTTATGGCTAGGAGCGAAGCGTGCCTCGGTTATTCTTGCAACTGCTTTCCTGCAGCATCAATTTGCACAGAATAGTATTCCTTTGCACAAAGCACTGATGCAACGCACTAACTTATTGTGCTCTTTGCTGGAAACAGTCAGCCAAAGCAGCGGCATTAAGCTGCCGACGCCAGCCCCGTTATTGGCGCTGTTGTCAGCGTCCGATTTATTTCGCCACCCCGAGTTGTTGAAGTCTTCTAAATGGCCAAAAGTCTCAGTAATAGAGCACTTCTACTCGACTAGCTGGGTTGGCTCCGCGTTAGACCCGGCAGACTTTAGACGTAGCCGTCAGCTGACAGCTCGTTGGCAGTTACCCAATAAAACACAAGCGCTGCTTGATCCAGAGCAAACAACCGATAAAAAACTGACGGCATTGTATTACGTTGCCCACTTTCTTACGCTTAAAGTGTACCACCCACAAGCAACGTTAAGTGAACCCGCTCAGAAGCTGCTAGACTCTTGTTATGAAGCGTTAACAGCAACCGCTAATGATGCGCAGAAGTTTCAAAAAATAGCGGCATTTGAGAGTCACTGTCACTCTCCGTTATAGCACCTATTCACTAAGTGAATAATGCTTTTCTAGTCACATAAACCGCAGGGGTGGTAGAATCACTGCCTGTATTTAGTTGTAACACGGTTTGAAGGAACTCTTTAAATGAGCAAAACAATCACAGTTATTCCAGGCGACGGTATTGGTCCCGACATTGTAAAATCGGCGACAGCCATTCTTGATAAAGCAGGTTGCGATTTTGAATACGAATATGTAGACGCAGGCTTAACCGCTTTAGAAAAAACTGGTGAGCTTTTGCCTCAGAATACGCTTGATGCCATAGCTCGTAACGGTGTTACTTTAAAAGGCCCCCTTACAACGCCAGTAGGGGAAGGTTTTACCTCTATTAACGTTAGCTTGCGCAAACACTTCGGCCTGTATGCAAACATGCGCCCTGTTTTGTCATTTAAAGGCACCCAAGCTCGCTACGACAACATTGATATCATCACTATTCGTGAAAACACCGAAGGTATGTATTCTGGCCTGGGTCAAAAAGTCTCAGAAGACGGCAACGAAGCCGAAGCCGTCAGTAAAATTACTCGCGAAGGCGCTGAACGTATCGTACGTTTTGCCTACGAAACAGCACGTCGTGAAGGTCGTAAAAAAGTAACGGCAGTGCATAAAGCGAATATCTTGAAGTCAACGTCGGGTTTATTCCTGAAAGTGGCTCGCGAAATTGCAGAAGAGTACCCGGATATTGAATCCGCTGAGATGATTGTCGATGCAGCGTGTATGCGCTTAGTTATGAATCCGGAAGAATTTGACGTTATTGTCACGACCAACCTGTTCGGGGATATTTTATCTGATCTATGTGCAGGTTTAGTCGGCGGGCTTGGCATGGCGCCTGGTGCCAACATTGGTAAAGATTGCGCTATTTTTGAAGCAGTACACGGCTCTGCACCAGACATTGCAGGCAAAAACCTGGCCAACCCAAGTTCTGTTATTTTGGCTTCTATTCAAATGCTAGAGTATTTGGGCATGGCTGACAAAGCTGAGAAAATTACCAAGGCTTTGGCTGATGTTATTGAGTCTGGCGACCGCACCACGCGTGATCTCGGCGGCTCGCACGGTACTACGGACTTTACCCAAGCCGTTATTGACCGCCTGTAAATAAGTACACAGCAGGCTTTCCTGGTGAAAGCCTGCTTGATCTTGTCATTTACTGCTTAGGCAGCCAACGTAAGTGTACTGTGATTTCTTCACGGTCGTGATACAGATGTTTCGCCTGAATTTCGAAAGGTTTCGTGCCTTCTGTTTGTAGCTGATCTTTTATCTGATCCAAATACTCTTTCACGGCTGCGTAGCGCTGGCGCATTGGTAGCTTCAGGTTAAAAATCGCTTCCTGACAGTCACCTTCTAACAACCAACTCGTCATCAATTCGCCGACTCGCGCAGGCTTTTCAACCATATCGCAGACAAGCCAGTGAATATTTTTGCGCTTAGGTCGAAACTTAAAACCATCTTCTTTGATGTGCTGAACCTGTCCAGTTTCCATTAACGACTCTGCCATCGGACCGTTATCAACCGCTTGTACCATCATGCCGCGCCGCACCAACTGATAGGTCCAGCCGCCCGGTGCGGCCCCTAAATCAACAGCTTTCATACCGGGCTGGATACGTTTTTCCTGCTCATTTTCCGGTACAAAAACCTGAAACGCTTCATCAAGCTTTAACGTTGAGCGGCTTGGTCCGTCTTTTGGCATTCTTAAACGTAAAATACCACCGTCATAAGGGGTCTGGTTATAGCTATAAGAATAACCAACCAAGGCATGCGCAGAATTAACAAAAAGCACGTGCAGTAAAGGGCGTTTTGCCAAAGGCTTATTGCTTAATAGCTCTTCTTTACGCAACGCCTGACGAAGCGGAACACTAAACTTACGACAAAACTTCGACAGCTGATTGGCTTCATTCGTATCAGGCGTTTCAACCCGCAGCTCACCAGCTAGACCAAAGGTTTCCCGGTGTGGCTCTAGCGCTTTTATGACCTCACTGGCGCGATCTTCAATACCTGCCAGTTTAACCGGACTTAACAACGCAAACATTTCGCGGGCAAATACCAAGTCCTTTAAAGGCAGTTTGCGCGCAATGTGCTCCGCTTCTTCAGCCTGACAGTTATAAGTGACATAGGCTTGGTTCGGCTGTGTCTGGCAATAGCCATAAATGCCAAGCTCTGTTGCTTTATCTTGTATTTCTGCTGCACAGTCGCCTTCAAAACCGGCGCGACACAATAAAATAATTCCGCTCATTAACTCACTGCTCCTAACTTTATTGCGCCAATTAGCAGGCTTATCCAGCCCGCTATAAATAATAAACCACCGAGCGGCGTTATCGGTCCGAACCATTTTATACCGGTAATCGCTAATGCGTATAAACTGCCGGAAAACAGAATAACACCGGCGAGCCACAAATAGCCGCTGGCGACCAACCACCCTGATGAGGCCTGTTTAAGCCACAGGGCTAACGCCATTAACGCCAATGCGTGATAAAACTGATAAGTAACACCGGTTTCAAACGCACTTAATAAATTTTCAGTCAGCTTGGACTTAAGGCCATGTGCTGCAAAAGCTCCGAGCATCACCCCCGTTGCTCCTAGCAGCGCCGCTGCAATTAGAAATAACTGACTCATTGAATAAACTCCTTAATTGCCGCTGCTGCCTGCTGCCAAATTATTGGTGTGTCTGCCGATTTCGCTTTCGTTGCTTCAAAGCCGTGATCGGCCCCTTCTAGCCAATGCAGCGACCAGTTGTCAGGTAAGGTTATACATTCACCTTGATCTTTTTTCTTCATTAAAGGTTTGCTGAAGGGATCGCGCGTTCCCTGAAGAATAAGTCCGGGCGCCGTGCTCATTGATAACTCTTCCAGACGCGAATTTTCAGGCTTTTGTGGCGGATGAAACGGAAAACCTAACGCAATAGCCCCCTTAGCGCGGAACGAATTAGCAACCCGCAACATGACTCGACTGCCCAGCGATTTGCCCATTAACACCAGAGGCTTATCGTCTTGCTGCAAGTCTTTTAATAGCGCTTCCACCGCATCAACTAATACCGGCATTCTGTTTGGCGGTCTGGGCTTTCCTGTTTCCCGCACTTTCTCCCAATATGGAAAGTCAGGTCGAACAACCTCAGCACCAAACTCTACACACTGATCCGCAAAGTAATTCATAAACGCAGTATCGGGACCACCGCCGGAGCCATGTAAAAATACAACCCTGATTGTGCCCTCTGGGTTTTGCCGCTGATAACGCATCACTCCTTAAACTCTCGCTCTTCTTGCTGCACAATGTCGAGCAACCACTGTCGAAAGGTCGCGATTTTACCGATTTCCGCCTGGTTGTCACGGCAAACCAAGTAAAAGGCTTTATTCCGCTGTAAAGCCTGCGGGAATATTCTCACTAAATGACCACTATCAATTTCAGGTTTCACTAATACGTTATTGGCTAATGCGACGCCCTGCCCGTGCACCGCCGCTTGTAACGCCAAACTTGAATGACTGAATACAGGACCGTTATCCCCCTTATACTGAGGCAAGCCAACCAACTGAAACCAGTCTTTCCAGGCGTTACGCGTTTCATCATGCAGTAGTGTCTGTTTGAATAAATCTGCAGGCTCTTTTATATCAGCTTTATTCAGCAATAACGGTGAGCACACCGGCCATAAGTATTCTTCATGGAGCTGATACGCTTTTACGCCCGGCCAACGTCCGTCACCATAATAAATAGCGACATCAACGTCATCAGTGAGAGAGCCGCTAATTTCATCCACCGCCTTAATACGAATATCCATATCCGGGTGAGCTTCCCGAAAGCTGCTTAGCCGAGGAACAAACCATAAAATGGCAAAGCTGGGAGGCACCGAGACTGTAAGCGCACCACGCTCTGATACCAGCCGCAGCTTATCCGTAGCTTGCGCCAATTGTTCAAAAATATCACGAAGTTCCAGATAGTACTCCTGCCCTTCTTCAGTCAATAACAACGACCGGTTCCGGCGAATAAACAGCTTAAGCTCAAGAAAGTCTTCTAGTGCTTTAACCTGATGACTTACTGCCGCCTGGGTAACGAATAGTTCTTCTGCAGCCTTAGTAAAGCTAAGATGACGCGCGGCCACTTCAAAAGATTTCAGTGCATTTAAGGGGGGTAATTTGCGCATGCCAATAAAAAAGCGTCTCTGTTTTTAGTTAATCGCTACTATAACAGAGACGCCCGTCATTCGGCTATTTACATTACTTTATCTAATGCGATTTACAGTCGAACGCCACCGTCAATTTCAACAACACGACCACTGAAAAAGTCGTTTTCAATAATGTAGCGTGCGCTGTGCGCGATTTCATTAGGCTGCCCCCAGCGCTTTAGTGGCACCATAGACAATGCACGTTCAACCGCTTCCGGTTTCATTTGAGCGGTCATTGGCGTTTCAATAAAGCCTGGAGCAATAGCACCACAACGAATACCATAGCGACCCAATTCACGCGCCCAGGTAACGGTCATAGCGACTACGCCCGCTTTCGTTGCTGAGTAATTGGTCTGCCCCATATTACCTGCGCGAGCAACGCTAGAAATGTTAATAATGACGCCCTTTTTACCGGCTTTAACCATTTGCGCCGCTGCTTCACGACCACATAAGAACGTACCTGTTAAGTTCACGTCTAATACGGACTGGAACTGTTGCAGTGGCATTTTCTGCTTGAGTTCGCCATCTTTGTATTTAATCAATAAACCATCACGCAGCAAGCCTGCGTTATTAACTAATACATCAATACCATTAAACTCTTGCTGAATTTGTTCAAAAACGGTTTCTACCGACTCTTCGTCGGTAATATCAACCTCATAGCCGACAACCTTAGCCGCGCCTAACTTCTCGCAATGCTCCTGAGCATCGCCCAGCACGTCGCCGTTAATATCGATAAGCGCTAATTGAGCGCCCTGCTTGGCAAAGTCTTCAGCCATAGCAAGTCCCAGCCCCTGAGCGCCACCGGTAATTACAATCACACTGTCTTTAATTTGCATGTGTTTCCTCAATTCTTAAGTTACTTCTGTGACTTAGGTGCCACATAGTTAAAAATACTGGAAAAGTCCTGACGACCATGACCTTGTTCAGACCAGCTGTGGTAAAGGTTACGTGTCAATGACCCCATTGGTGTCGCCGCCCCACTTTCTAACGCAGTCTGCTGTGCTAAACCTAAGTCTTTCGCCATTAGGTCAACCAAAAAACCGCCCTGATAGTCGTTGCTTGACGGCACGTTTTCCATAACGCCCGGACATGGGTTGTACACCTCTAATGTCCAGTTACGACCAGAGCTCGCTAACATAATTTCAGACAGCACTTTCGGGTCAAGCCCGTTCGCCTTGCCTAGTTGCAGTGCTTCTGATGTACCTACCATTAATACAGATAGCAGCATGTTGTTGCAGATTTTGGCAATTTGCCCTGCACCCACATCGCCCGCGCGAAACACGTTTTTACCCATGTCATTCAACACAGTTCGTGCGCGGTCAACATTTGTCTCTGTACCGCCACAAATAAAGGTTAACGTGCCTGCTTTTGCACCGCCAACGCCACCGGACACCGGCGCATCAATAAAAGCAATTCCCGCTTTTTCAAGTTCTTCACCGACGTACATCGCAGTATCTGAAGAAATAGTGCTGCAGTCGATAACTAACTGTTCTTTGGAAAGCTTATCAATTAGCCCATTATCACCTAAGTAAACGCCTTTAACATGACGGTCAGCTGGTAACATCGAAACCACAAACTCAACGCCTTCAATAGCTTCTTCAGCTGTTTTCGCCGCCGTTGCGCCATCAGCCACAACGGCTTTTAACGCTTCCTCTGACAAGTCAAACGCTTTAACCTTGTGGCCTGCTTTTGCCAAGTTGCTGGCCATTGGACCACCCATGTTACCCAGACCAATAAATCCTACGGTTGCCATGTTGGCACTCCTTCTTGTTTGTTCGTTTTATTTATCAAGATCAGCCAATGGATGCGTTCTGTCACCCCACGGAGGTAAGAAGAATGCATCAACCTCCTCTGCTGGGACTTCCGCTACCGAGCTATGCTGCCATTGTGGATTCTTATCTTTATCAATCAACAGCGCTCGAATGCCCTCCGCAAAGTCCCCACGAACCGCGCAATTACAGGACAGAGTTAACTCTAAACGAAAGCAATCCGCTAATGACAAATCTGAGCCTTGTTGCAACTGATTCCAGACTAAGTGAGAGGTGAACGGACAGCCATTCGCTAAGTTCTTACGCGCTCTCGCTAACCATTTGTCGTCAGTTTCATCATTTACTATACGCTCAACTATATCGCCAATGTCATTGCCTGAGGTGAACTCTGAAATTAACGACTGGTGCGGCTCAACTTGAGGAGCAGGTAATGCGGTCGTGTCACTGCTTGCAATCGAGCTTAATAAGTCAGTCACTTTTTGTTTATTAAGGGCCGCAGTATCGCCCCACTCAGTCTCTTTTAATGCCGTCAAAATAGCTTCTTTGCTGTCGTGCCCAACAAAGTGGTCAGCCAGGTTTAAGTAAAGTGCATCATTAGCATTCATTGTGGCGCCTGTAATTCCTAGAAAGAGGCCGCAGCCTTCAGGCATGCGATTCAAGAAATAGGTTGCGCCAACATCAGGGTATAAGCCAATCGTCACTTCCGGCATGGCGAGTAAAGAGCGTTCAGTCACAATGCGATGGCTGGCACCATTCATTAAGCCCATACCACCACCCATAACAATACCGTCACCCCAGCAAATGAAAGGCTTAGGGAATGTCTGGATAAAGTAATCTAGCTGATATTCCTGTGTGAAGAAGTTTTCCACTTCCTCCACCAGTTTGCCAGGCTCTGCCTGCATGGCTTTATACATAGCAACAATATCGCCGCCGGCACAAAACGCTTTTTCACCAGCGCCTTGCAGCCAGACACAGGCTACTTCGTCGTTCTCAGCCCATTCTTTCAGTTGCGGCAGTAGCTTTTCAGCCATTGCCAAACTCAGCGCGTTTAGCGATTTCTCGGAATTTAATGTAGCAACGCCGATGACTTTGTCACCGGCGTTCAGTTCTTCAAAAAGTACTACGTCTTGCATGGAGTCTCCTTACAAGATTTCTCGGTCGTTATCCGCCAACATACGGCGACCAATGATCATACGCATCACTTCGTTCGTGCCTTCCAGAATCTGGTGAACACGGACATCGCGAACGTGGCGCTCAAGTGGGTATTCTTTGATGTAACCATAACCACCGTGCAACTGCAGTGCGTCGTTACACACTTTAAAGCCAACATCGGTTGCAAATTGCTTAGCCATCGCGCAATATGTGGTTTTGTCCGCATCGTTATTGTCGACTTTGCTAGCAGCCAACCGCACCATTTGACGCGCGGCCACCAGTTCAGTAGCCATATCGGCTAACTTAAACTGCAATGCCTGGAATGCCGCCAGAGGCTTACCAAACTGAGTACGTTCCTGCATATAAGCTTTAGCTGTATTCAGCGCTGCTTGAGCGGTACCGACAGAGCAAACGGCAATGTTAATGCGACCACCGTCTAAGCCCATCATGGCAAATTTAAAGCCTTCGCCTTCTTTACCCAGCAGGTTTTCTGCCGGAATACGAACGTCTTCAAACGTCACTAAGCGAGTTGGTTGAGCGTTCCAACCCATTTTGTCTTCCGCTTTACCGTAGACAATGCCTTCAGCATCGGCAGGTACTGCAAACGCCGAGATACCTTTCGGACCGTCTTCACCAGTACGCGCCATAACGACTAATACGTCAGTCTCACCCGCTCCAGAAATGAACATTTTGGAGCCGTTCAAAACATACTCGTCACCATCTTTTTTCGCACTGGTACGTAAGCTCGCTGCATCTGACCCTGAACCTGGCTCCGTCAGGCAGTAAGAACCTAACTTCTCACCCGTCACCAATTCTGGCACCCATTCATCAATTACAGACTGCTTTCCGAATGAGCCAATCATCCAGGTGACCATGTTGTGAATGGTCATCATGGCCGTAGTGGCCGTACAACCACCCGCCAGTTGCTCAAAAATTAAAGCAGAGTCGAGTCGGCTCATACCAAAACCACCCGCATCTTCAGGCGTGTACATGCCCATAAAGCCCATTTCACCGGCTTTACGGAAAACCTCTATTGGGAAATGGTGTTCTTCGTCCCACTTCGCCGCATTAGGCGCCAGCTCTTTTTCAGCAAAGGCCTTTGCTGTATCGACAAAGGCTTGTTGATCTTCTGTCAGTTCAAAGTTCATCGTTGTTCCCTACTACCTAAGGTTAATCGACATATTTGGACCGGCGACTTCATCAATGTCGCTCTCGAACCAGCGCGCCGTCACAGTCTTCGTTTCGCTGTAAAAACGCACCGCTTGCTTACCATAAGCGTGGAGATCACCGAAGAATGAACGTTTCCAGCCAGTAAACGAGAAGAATGGCAGAGGTACCGGAATTGGAATGTTAATACCGACCTGACCCACTTCAACTTCGTGTTGATATTTACGAGCAGCCGCACCGCTGGCAGTAAAAATAGACGTACCGTTACCGTATGGGTTGTTATTAACCAGCTCTAAAGCGTCTTCCAGGCTGTCGACTTCAGTCGCACATAACACCGGACCAAAAATTTCCGTTTTATAGACTTCCATATCTGGCGTGACATTAGAAAACACGGTCGGACCAACCCAGTTACCGTTCGGTAAGCCGTCAACTTTACAGTTACGTCCGTCGACTAAAAGCTTCGCGCCTTCCTTTTCACCCTGAGTAATTAAGGCTTCAACACGCTCTTTTGCTTGTGGACTAATGACTGGGCCATAAGCGGCGTTTTCATCGTTCCAGGCACCCGGGCGAACTTTAGCAATAGCTTCAGCCACTTCCGGAATCCACTCTTTCGCTGCGCCAACAAATACAGCGACAGAAATGGCCATACAACGCTGACCGGCGGCGCCAACCGACGAACCAACCAAGTTATTGATCACTTGCTGCTTGTTTGCGTCCGGCATAATAACGCAGTGGTTTTTCGCACCCGCAAACGCTTGAACACGTTTACCGTTTTCCGTACCCCGGCGGTAAATGTACTCAGCTACCGGTACTGAGCCCACAAATGACAATGCACGAACGTCAGGGTGGTCAAGTAAGAAGTCAACTTGCTCTTTGTTACCATGTAGAACTTGCAGAACACCTTTTGGTGCGCCCGCTTCTTCAAACAGTTCAACCAAACGCGTTGGTGTTAAAGGATCTTGCTCAGACGGCTTAAGAATAAAGGTATTGCCACAGGCAATTGCCAACGGGAACATCCAAAGTGGAATCATTGCCGGGAAGTTAAACGGTGTAATCCCCGCGCAAACGCCTAACGGCTGTGTGTAGCTGTATGAGTCAATTTTGCGAGCAACGTTCTCAACCGTTTCGCCCATTAATAACGAAGGGATATTAGCTGCATGTTCAACCACTTCAATACCACGCCAGACATCGCCTTTTGCGTCTTCAAATGTCTTACCGGTTTCCTGAGCCAGAATTTCAGCAATTTCTTCCTGATGTTCTTTAAGCAGTGCCTGATAACGCATCATTACGCGAGCACGCTCTGATACAGGTACTTCTTTCCAGGTTTTAAACGCTTCGCGCGCGCTCTCAACCGCTGCCTCCATTTCACTTTGAGTGGCAACGGGCGCTTCGGCGATAACTTCCTGTGTCGCTGGATTGGTGACAGGAATCCACTGTTCCGACTTCGAGGCGACAAATTCGCCATCTATGTACAGAGGCACTTTCTTAGACATAATTCACCTTCTTGTTGTGTTATTTTGTTCACATCATAATGAACGAATTTAGTTAAGTGAGCCTTTAACGTGACCCTCTTAATTCTGATTACTTTACTTTGGGCCGCCAGTTTTTCTCTCATTGGCGTTTACCTTGCCGGACAAGTTGACGGCTATATTGTTGTTTTTGTGCGCATGATTCTAGCACTGTTAACCGTTCTACCCTTGTTCCGTTGGCGACATTTATCGCCCAAAAGTGGGCAGCTACCTCAACTGACTAAGCTGGCCATTATTGGCGCCGTGCAAATTGGCGCCATGTATTTATTTTTGTATCACGCATTTTTGTATTTGAGCGTCGCTGAAGTGCTTTTGTTCACTATTTTTACGCCGCTCTACATTACTCTTATTGATGAGCTCATACTCAACCGCAAGCACTTACCCCTACTATGGTGGATAGCAGCAGCGGTATCTGTCGGTGGCGCTGCCATTATTCGCTATCAACCATTGTCCGATGACTTCATCACTGGCTTCTTTTTAATTCAAGCAGCCAATGCGTGCTTTGCCTTAGGTCAAGTTGCTTACAAACGTCTACCCACAGGTAAAACCCTCGCCCAAAGTCAGCAGTTTGCCGCTTTTTTCTTTGGCGCCAGTGTCATTGCCGGACTTGGCGTATTATTTTTCGCCGACTTAAACCTATTGCCAACCACTCAGCTTCAGTGGGGTATTTTGCTCTGGTTGGGCATTGTTGCCTCCGGCCTCGGCTACCTTGGCTGGAACCTCGCCAGCAAGTGGGTTAACACCGGGCAACTTGCCACCATGAACAATGCGCTCATTCCTGCCGGAATTCTAGTTAATGTCTTATTTTGGGAACAGTCTTTCGACTATACCCGACTTATTAGTGGCGCTTTAATTATCGTACTTGCTGTTTGGTTAGCCGGGCGCGCTCACAAATTGAAGCCCGCCGGCTAACTCATATAGGCGTACGCCAGTTACATCATCTCCACTGCCAGAGCGACGGCTTCGCCACCACCAATACATAGCGAGGTGACACCGCGCTTCTGGCCTTTTTGTTTCAGTGCATGTAGCAGCGTTACTAATAAGCGTGCACCGCTTGCACCAATTGGGTGCCCTAATGCGCAAGCACCGCCATGCACGTTCACTTTAGCTGGGTCTAATTTCATTTCCTGAATAGCCAACATAGTGACCATGGCAAAGGCTTCGTTAATTTCCCATAAGTCGACATCGTCTTTTGTCCAGTCTAACTTGCCAAGCAGAGAGTTCATTGCGCCAATAGGAGCAACAGTAAACTCAGACGGAGCTTGCGAGTGCGTTGTGTGACCCATAACTCGCGCCAGCGGCTGCAGGCCTTTGGCTTTAGCTTCACTTTCACGCATTAAAATAAGTGCAGCCGCACCATCGGAAATAGAACTGGAGTTCGCCGCAGTAATAGTGCCGTCTTTCTTGAACGCAGGACGCAGTTCAGGAATTTTGTCCAAACGCGCTTTGCCTGGCTGTTCGTCGGTATCAACGGTAACGTCGCCTTTACGAGTTGAATAAGTTACCGGCGTAATTTCCCCCTCAAACAAACCGTCTTTGATAGCCGTTTGAGCTTTGGTCAATGAATGAATCGCAAATTCATCCATCGCTTTACGGTCAAGACCATAATCATCGGCCGTTCCCTGAGCATAAACACCCATCGCCTTATGCTCGTAGGCATCTTCCAGACCATCCAGCATCATGTGATCAAGCACCTGCCCGTGCCCCATGCGGTAACCGCTGCGGCCTTTTGGCAACATATACGGTGCATTTGACATGCTTTCCATACCGCCAGCGACCACAACATCAGCAGAACCCGCCTTAATTAAGTCGTGAGCCATCATTGCGGCTTTCAAGCCAGAACCACATACTTTATTGATGGTAGTTGCACCGGTTGAACGCGGCAAATCAGCGTATAGCATAGCCTGGCGAGCCGGCGCCTGACCTAAACCAGCCGGTAGCACATTACCCATAATAACTTCCGAAATATCATCGGCACTTAAACCACTGTTACTCAAAGCGGCTTTTATAGCGGTTGCCCCTAAATTGGGTGCAGCTACGTCGCTCAAACTGCCCTGAAAACCGCCCATTGGCGTGCGGTTGGCCGCTACAATCACGATCGAATCGCTTGACATCTTTCCTCCAAATGCACTTTACGTTAACGTAAACTTCCTCTAAGCTTAGATCCCAGAGCAACCAAAAAGCAAGTACCGATGAACAATAAAATTACCTACAGTATTGGTGAACTGGCAAAACAATTTGACATTACCACTCGTAGCATCCGCTTCTACGAGGACGAAGGCCTGCTTTCACCAAAGCGACAGGGCCAGCAGCGCATCTATACCAATAAAGACAGAGTCCGTTTAAAACTCATTTTACGGGGCAAACGCTTAGGCTTTTCGTTGGCTGAAACGCGTCGCCTGTTTGAGCTTTACGACGCAGATAACAGCAGCGCTGCACAACTTCAAAAGGTACTTGAGCTTATTAGTGAGAAGAAAGTCTCACTCAAACAACAAATGGAAGACATTAATGTATTGCTGACGGAACTCAGCGGTCTGGAACAACGTTGCCAGGACGAACTTGAAGTTATTCAGCAGTCAACATCCAAAGTTCACTCTCAGGAGTCGTTATGATTAGTCAATACACCACCTTTAATTTTGGCCTCGGCGAAACCGCTGACATGATCCGTGAGCAAGTTAATGCGTTTGCTCGTGATGAAATTGCGCCGCGCGCAGCTGACATTGACGAGAAAAATGAATTTCCAAGCGATTTATGGCGTAAGCTTGGCGACATGGGTCTGCTCGGCTTAACCGTTGCTGAAGAATACGGTGGTTCGGGTATGGGCTACCTGGAGCACGTTATTGCTATGGAAGAAATTAGCCGAGCTTCAGCCTCAGTCGGTCTGAGTTACGGTGCTCATTCAAACCTTTGCGTGAATCAAATTCACCGTAACGGTAATGAAGAGCAAAAGAAAAAGTACTTACCTAAGTTGTGTACTGGTGAACATGTTGGCGCCCTGGCAATGAGTGAACCTAACGCAGGGTCGGATGTTGTCAGCATGAAGCTACGCGCTGAGAAAAAAGGCGACAAGTACATTCTGAATGGCAACAAAATGTGGATCACTAATGGTCCTGAAGCCAATGTTTTCGTGATTTATGCCAAAACCGAGCCTGAGAAAAATTCTCGCGGGATCACCGCATTTATCGTTGAAAAAGACACTCCAGGGTTCAGTCAGGCGCAAAAACTCGACAAACTGGGCATGCGTGGTTCAAACACCTGTGAGCTAGTATTCGAGAACGCTGAAGTTCCTGAAGAGAACATTCTGGGTGAATTGAACGAAGGTGTTGCTGTACTCATGAGTGGTCTGGACTACGAGCGAGCGGTTCTGGCATCCGGGCCTTTAGGTATTATGCAAGCGTGTCTGGACACTTGCGTGCCTTATATTCACGACCGTAAACAGTTCGGGAAAGAAATTGGTGAATTCCAGTTGGTTCAGGGTAAAGTTGCTGATATGTACACTCGTACAAACGCCGCCCGCGCGTATGTTTATGCAGTTGCCCAGTCATGCGATCGTGGAGAGACGACTCGCAAAGACGCAGCTGGTGCTATTTTATACGCGGCTGAATTAGCCACTCAATTGGCGCTAGACGCCATTCAATTATTAGGCGGTAACGGCTACATTAATGAATATCCTACTGGGCGCTTGTTGCGTGATGCTAAGCTGTATGAAATAGGCGCCGGCACTTCAGAAATTCGCCGCATGCTGATAGGTCGCGAAATCTTCAGCGAATCCAAATAACAGGAGACTGCGCTGTGGCAATTTTATCGAGTAAAGTAAACACTCGTGACGAGCAGTACGCTGCAAATTACGAGTCGATGCAGGCTGTGGTTGACGACTTGCAGGAAAAAGCAGCACAAATACACCAAGGTGGTGGCCCTAAGTATCAGGAACGCCATTTGTCTCGCGGTAAATTACTACCGCGCGACCGCATTAACAAGTTGCTCGACGCCGGCTCGCCATTTTTAGAAATTGGCCAGTTTGCCGCCTGGGAATGCTATGAAGATTACGTTCCTGCTGCCGGCGTTGTCGCTGGCATTGGTCAGGTTGAAGGCACTGAGTGCATGATCATCGCCAACGATGCCACCGTGAAAGGCGGCACCTACTACCCACTGACCGTGAAAAAGCACTTGCGCGCTCAGGAAATTGCCGAGCGTTGTCACTTGCCCTGCATTTACCTGGTGGACTCTGGCGGCGCTAACCTGCCTCGCCAGGATGAAGTATTCCCTGACAAAGAACATTTTGGGCGTATTTTCTTTAATCAGGCCAACATGTCAGCCAAAGGCATTCCGCAAATTGCAGTGGTTATGGGCCTGTGTACCGCCGGCGGCGCGTACGTACCCGCAATGGCCGATGAAAGCGTTATTGTTAAAGAGCAAGGTACTATTTTCTTAGCCGGTCCCCCGCTAGTTAAAGCGGCAACGGGTGAAGAAGTTTCAGCCGAAGAGCTTGGCGGCGCCGACGTGCACACTCGCATTTCCGGTGTTGCCGACCATTTTGCTCACAACGATGAGCATGCTTTAGCTTTAGCTCGCCGCTCGGTAGCACGCCTTAACCGAGGTGAGCCAACTCAGCTGGACCGTCAACCATCAAAACCACCGCGTTACGACGCCAAAGAGCTGTACGGCATTGTTGGTACCGATTTGCGTAAGCCTTATGACGTTCACGAAGTCATTGCGCGCATTGTTGATGACTCTGACTTTGATGAATTTAAAGCCAACTACGGTAATACGCTGGTGACAGGTTTTGCCCGCATTGACGGCTACCCCGTTGGTATTGTCGCGAATAACGGCATCTTATTCTCCGAGTCGGCACAAAAAGGTGCTCACTTCATTGAACTTTGTGCCCAACGTAAAATTCCACTGGTGTTCTTACAAAACATTACCGGCTTTATGGTCGGTAAAAAGTACGAAGCCGAAGGCATTGCCAAACACGGCGCGAAAATGGTTATGGCCGTTTCCTGTGCAAAAGTTCCTAAGTTTACCGTCTTAATTGGTGGTAGCTATGGTGCCGGTAACTACGGCATGTGTGGTCGCGCTTATGATCCAACCATGATGTTCATGTGGCCAAATGCCCGCATCTCGGTCATGGGTGGTGAACAAGCGGCAGGCGTTATGGCACAGGTCACCAAAGACAATTTAGCCCGTAAAGGCGAAAGCCTGAGTGAAGAAAAAGAACAAGCGCTGAAAAAGCCGATTGTTGAGCAGTACGAGAAACAAGGTCACCCGTACTACGCGTCTGCCCGCTTATGGGACGACGGCATTATTGACCCGGCACAAACGCGCGAAGTTCTGGCATTAAGCCTTGCCGCTTCATTAAATGCACCGATTGAAGACAGCCGTTTTGGCGTCTTCCGCATGTAATCGGAGGTTATTTATTATGGCAAAATACACCAATCTTGATATCAGCGATAAGGGTGTTGCGACGCTGACATTAAATCGTCCCGAGGTTCATAACGCCTTTGACGACGTAATGATTTCAGAATTGCTTCAGGCGTTAAAAAACGTCGAAGACAGTGAGCAAGCTCGAGTTCTTGTATTACGCTCTGAAGGCAAAAACTTTTCTGCCGGCGCAGACTTGAACTGGATGCGCTCTATGGCGGACAAAAACTATCAGCAAAACGTTGAAGACGCCGGTGAGCTTGGTTTATTAATGGAGCGTTTAGATTTGCTCAGCAAACCAAGTATTGCGTTAGTTCAAGGCGCAGCCTTTGGCGGTGCCGTCGGTTTAGCCGCTTGTTGTGACATTGTACTGGCGCAACCACGCAGCAGCTTTTGCTTAAGTGAAGTCAAAATCGGACTGATACCAGCGGTTATTAGCCCTTATGTAGTCCGCACTATTGGCGAAAGGCAGTCTCGTCGTTACATGCTCACCGCAGAACGCTTTTTCGCGGATGAAGCTCAAAAGCTTGGCCTAGTGAATGACGTTGTTGACGACTTTGACGAGCCGCTGAACAAATTACTCGATACGCTATTAGCTAACAGTCCTCAAGCCGTCACGGCCTGCAAGGAACTTATTCGCAACGTTGGTTCGCGTCCTATTAATAAAGACGTACGCGATCACACAATAAAAGCCATTGCAGAAATTCGCGTATCGGATGAAGGTCAGGAAGGCTTAAGTGCGTTTTTAGAAAAACGTCCTGCTGCCTGGCTCAATAAGAATTAAAAACAGGTCCCATTATGATCAATACATTACTGATTGCGAACCGTGGTGAAATCGCTTGCCGTATTATTTCAACGGCAAAGAAAATGGGCATTCGCACTGTCGCAGTATACTCTGACGCCGACCGCAACGCCCGCCACGTTAAGTTGGCTGACAATGCGGTTCACATTGGTCCTGCAGCTAGCACAGAGAGTTACCTGCGCAGCGACAAAATTATTGCTGCAGCCAAACAAACGGGTGCCGAGGCTATCCATCCCGGTTATGGCTTTCTATCAGAGAACGAGGACTTTGCTGACGCGTGTCAGGTCAATGACATCATCTTTGTTGGACCGCCAGTTGCTTCCATCGCAGCAATGGGTTCGAAGAGTGCTGCAAAGGCTATTATGCAGGACGCGGGAGTGCCATTGGTTCCGGGCTATCATGGCAGCGAACAAGACACTGACACGTTAAAGGCAGAGGCCGAAAAAGTGGGCTTCCCACTGCTTTTAAAAGCCGCATACGGTGGCGGTGGTAAAGGCATGCGCGTGGTTGAAAACATGGGTGAGTTTGACGAAGCACTCAGCTCCGCCAAACGTGAAGCAAAGTCTTCTTTCGGTAACGACAAAGTGCTGTTGGAGCGATTTATTCGTAATCCTCGCCACGTGGAAATTCAGGTATTTACCGACGAACATGGCAATGCTGTCTATTTGGCCGAGCGTGACTGTTCAGTCCAACGCCGTCATCAAAAAGTACTGGAAGAAGCCCCTGCTCCAGCGCTGACTGAGAAAACCCGAAAAGACATGGGGGAAGCCGCTATTCGAGCCGCTCAAGCCATTGATTATGTTGGTGCTGGTACGGTTGAGTTCCTGTTTGATCAAAGCGGCGAATTCTACTTTATGGAAATGAATACTCGCTTGCAGGTTGAGCACCCGGTGACGGAAATGATCACTGGACAGGACTTAGTTGAATGGCAATTACTGGTTGCTTCAGGTCAACCATTACCGCTTGCTCAAAATGATATTCAGGTTAACGGTCATGCGTTCGAAGCGCGTATTTACGCAGAAGATCCAGACAACGACTTCTTACCCTGCACCGGCATCATTAATCATTTACGCACACCAGCTGAAATAAACGGTGTACGAATTGATACCGGCATTGAAGAAGGCGATGAAATTTCAGCTTTCTACGATCCAATGATCGCCAAGCTAATTGTCTGGGATACCGATCGAAGTCGTGCCCTGCTTCGTCTGCAGAAAGCATTGCGTGAATACCGGTTAACGGGGCTGACAACCAATATCGACTTTTTGCATCGTTTGGCATCGCACCCCGAGTTTGTGAATACCAATTTAACCACCGAGTTCATTCAACAGCACCAAGAAGACTTGGCACCTGATTCGTCTGTGAACTATCAGCAAATTGCGACGGAAGCGGCGCTGTTCGATATTATTCAACGCCAACAGCAGCGTGGCAGCTCTCCTTGGCAAAGCGGTAATGCCTTTAGAATGAACTCAGCAGCAACGCACAACATCCCGCTGCAATTCAATGATGACAATTACACCATTTCACTGACAGAAATTGGAAATGGTGAGTTTACCCAGCGTATCAGTGAAGAAACGATTCATTGGCAGGCTAGCCTAACCGATGACAAGCTGACACTAACCGCAGGTGATATGCGTTACTCTCGCTATGTCAGCGCAGATGACCAACAAATTACCGTCTTTACCAACAATGGCCCTGTCACTTTCCATCGCCACCGTGTGGCTGATACCCTCTCTGATGATACAGCGCACGGCGGACACGTCGCGCCTATGAACGGCACGATTATGGAGGTGCTGGTGACTAAAGGTGATACCGTCGAAAAAGATCAGGCGCTTGTCATTATGGAGGCGATGAAAATGGAGTACACCATACGCGCTGGCCATGACGGCGAAATCACCGATATTTTCTTTGCCGCTGGCGATCTTGTCAGTGACGGCGATGAACTCATTGCTGTTAGCGAGACGGAGTAACTATGGCTATTGCAGAGCAGATTAAAATTGTTGAGGTAGGCCCGCGTGACGGTTTGCAGAACGAAACAACTGTGTCTGTTGAAGCTAAGGTCGCTCTTATCGAGGCTTTAGCTGATGCTGGCGTTTCTTACATTGAAAGCGCCAGCTTCGTCAGCCCGAAATGGGTGCCCCAAATGGCTGACAGCATGGCAGTCATGGAAAAAGTGAATCGCCGTTCAGATGTTACTTATGCCGGACTCACGCCGAATTTGAAAGGCTTTGAAGCGGCAGTTGCTACCAATATGGACGAAGTTGCCGTGTTTGGAGCCGCCTCCGAAGCCTTCACGCAAAAAAACATAAATTGCAGTATTGACGAGTCACTGGAGCGGTTCAAGCCAGTTATTGCCGCCGCCAAAGAGAAAAACATACCCGTTAGGGGTTATGTTTCCTGTGTACTAGGCTGTCCTTACCAAGGTGAAGTGCCACTGGAAAATGTCGTTAAAGTCGCCAAAGCGCTTTATGAAATGGGCTGTTATGAAGTTTCTTTAGGTGACACTATCGGTATTGGCACACCGCTTAAAGCTCAGGAAATGCTGGCTGCGGTTGCCGCGCAAGTACCGATGGAGAAGCTTGCCTTACATTTCCACAATACCTATGGACAAGCACTGGCCAATATCATGGCGTGCCTACCGTTAGGTGTTGCAACCATTGACTCTGCCGTTGCTGGCCTTGGGGGCTGCCCTTATGCCAAAGGCGCAAGCGGTAATGTTGCTACCGAGGACGTCGTTTACATGCTGAATGGTATGGGTATAAAGACCGGCATCGATTTAAATAGGCTTATAGCCGCAGGTGCTGGTATTTGTAAACAACTCAACCACGGACCTCGTTCACAAGTAGCTATTGCAGAATTAGCAAAACAAGGGGAATAAAATGACTTCAGAAGCATTATGGCAACCGTCAGCGGATACCATTGCCAATGCCCGCATGACCGATTTCCTGCAGCAAGTTAATACGGCAAAAGGTCTCGCGTTGGCCAACTATCACGACCTTTACCAATGGTCGGTTGATAATGACGAAAGCTTCTGGTCAATGATATGGGACTACTTTGATGTTATTGGAGAGAAAGGCGCCACCGTTGTCACCGATAAAGATAAAATGCCGGGCGCAAGATGGTTTCCTGAAGCAAAACTGAATTTTGCAGAAAACTTGTTGCGACACAAAGATAATAAAATTGCGCTAATTTTCCGGGGTGAGAATGGCGCCCGGCAGCAGCTTACTTACGCGGAGCTTTATCGCCGTGTTGCTGCGTTTGCCGCCGGGCTTCGTCAACAAGGTGTCACCGCTGGGGACCGCGTTGCAGCCATGATGCCAAACTGCATAGAAACCATTATTGGCATGCTGGCTACAACCAGTATGGGTGCAATTTGGTCATCCTGTTCGCCTGATTTCGGCGTGCAGGGTGTATTGGACCGGTTTGGCCAAATTGAGCCAAAGGTGCTAATTACCGTAGATGGCTACTTCTACAACGGCAAAAACCTTAATATAAAAGACAAGACTGCCGATATTGTCGAACAAATTCCCAGCATTGAAGCCACAGTAATCGTTAATTTTAGTGACCAAACGGACACGTTAAGTGGCAGCTCAGTTGTTTCGTGGGACAAGTTTTGCGACGACAGCGCCACTCAAATTGAGTTTATCGAGCGCGATTTTAATGACCCGCTTTATATCATGTTCTCATCCGGTACAACCGGTGTTCCAAAGTGCATTATTCACGGTACTGGCGGTACCCTATTACAGCACTTGAAAGAGCATGGCTTGCACACCGACCTGGATACTGAAGACAACCTTTTTTACTTCACCACTTGTGGCTGGATGATGTGGAACTGGCTAGTCAGCGGCTTAGCGGTTGGCGCAACCCTGACCTTATTTGATGGATCACCGTTTGCGCCAGAGCCGGAGTTCCTATGGGATGTAGCCGACGAAGAAGACATTACTGTTTTTGGTACCAGTGCTAAGTATCTTGCTGCACTTGAGAAGGCGGGTGTAAAACCTAAAGAAAGCCATCAACTTGAAAAATTAAGAAGCATACTGACAACAGGCTCAGTGTTGCCACCTGAAAGTTTTGACTATGTGTATCGAGACATAAAAAAAGATCTCTGCTTGTCTTCTATTTCAGGGGGTACTGATATCATTTCATGCTTTGCGCTGGGATGCCCTATTCTGCCCGTCTACCGCGGCGAACTTCAGTGCCGTGGCCTCGGCCTGGCAGTGAATATCTATGACGACAATGGCCATCCCATACGCGGTGAAAAAGGCGAGCTGGTTTGCGAAAACTCATTCCCGTGCATGCCCGTTGGCTTCTGGGGAGATGACAACGGCGAACGCTACTTCAACGCCTATTTTGCTCGTTTTGACAATACTTGGGCACATGGCGACTTCGCTGAGTTAACTGAACACAACGGTATAATTATCCACGGTCGTTCAGATGCCGTTCTTAATCCTGGCGGCGTTCGTATCGGTACTGCCGAGATTTACCGACAGGTGGAAAAAGTTGATAAGGTACTTGAAAGTATCGCGGTTGGACAACAATACGACGGCGATGAACGCGTGGTTCTTTTTGTTAAATTACGCGAGGGTATTGAGCTTACCGATGACCTCAAGCAAACTATTGCAAAAACCATAAGGGCAAACGCAACGCCACGTCATGTGCCAGCCGTAATTTTGCAGGTTGAGGACATACCCCGTACTATAAGTGGTAAGATTGTCGAGTTGGCCGTGCGCAACGTGATTCATGGCGAGCCCGTTAAAAATACAGACGCACTAGCGAACCCTGAAGCACTCGAATACTTCAGGGACATAGAGGAGCTACGCTAAGTAATGATGTTTATTCAGGGGTCGCGGCAAGCCGTTATCGCGGCAGTTGTGGGAGTGGCTGTCACTCTCACCGCATTTTTCTATCTGCGATACACTGAAAATGAGCAGGCTCATGAAGCACTTGAGACGGAAGCCTACAGTTTACAGCGAGATATTCGTCAGAGCCTTGTGTCACATCTATTCGTCGCTGAACTACTGGCTCGCGAGTGGGAACGAAGCGAAATAAACTTGAGCTCCCGACGCAGTGCTGACGCAGACATTGTTACGCTTTACTACCCCAACGTGCAGAATGTGGTTTGGCTTGATGACAGCCAGACAATCCAGTTTCTGTATCCAAGAAATGAACAAACCGCATTGGTGGGCTCCGTATTCTCCGGCAGCTCACTCAGTGCTCAGCTCAGTCAATCACAAAATAACCGCCACGCGATGATGGGCTATGCCGGGAACTTGGGTCAGTTAAGCAGTGATATCGCCATTTTTGTTCGGGTTCAACGTTCCGACACCCCAGGTTTCTTAGGCTTCATAATAAGCTTGCAGAGCATGTTCAACAACGTCATTCGCACCAATATCAGCGAAGGATTTCAAGTCAGTATTAGTAACGATTCAGGTGTACTCTACGAATTTGCAGGCGATCCGTCGTTGAAAGATGACTGGACACACAGCCGTCGCTTGCAGGTTGTCGGCAATAGCTGGGAACTGTCGGTTTGGTCAACCACTGAACACATGAGCGATCTTCGTGGAGCCGTTTCTGTAGCGGTTTTACTTGCCGGATTGTTTATCACGGCAGCGCTGACCTTTGTACTGTATATCCTGGGGCAAAGTCGTTTTAAAGCACAACAACTAGCGGATGCTAATATTGAGCTTTACAGTGAAATTGATGAGCGTGAGCGTGTTGAAAAACAAATGGCCTACCTGGCGGAGCACGACCCTCTTACCGGTCTTATTAATAGAAATGCACTAAAACGTATTTTGGGCGAATGGTTAGAAAGAACCGACACCCGAACAAACTCGGCATTGTTGTTTATTGATCTCGACCGATTCAAAGAAGTTAATGATGCGCTGGGACATACCGTCGGCGATGAACTGTTAAGACGTGTCGCGCGTCGAATTAATAAGCTGGCTCCAGCCGACAGCCAACTCGCTCGCGTTGGCGGTGACGAGTTCCTGCTGGCAATTGAAAGCACAGAAAGTCGAGAACAGGTAGTCACACTGGCAGAGCGATTACTCCAGGCTTTGGATGCACACTTCTTTGTCGATGTTTATGAGCTTTTCATCAGCGCCTCTATTGGCATTACATTTGCTGAAGACGCCGATTTTAATGCCGAGTACTTTATTCGTAATGCCGACACCGCACTTTATCAAGCTAAAGAACAGGGTCGTAATACCTACAAAATTTATGATAAAGCCATTCATAAAGATTTAACTAAAAAACTCGAACTGGTTAAACGCTTGCGTCATGCGGTGAATAAACAGCAGCTGACTGTTTATTACCAGCCTAAAGTCGAGCTTAGTAGTCGACGTATTACCGGTTTTGAAGCGTTAGTTCGCTGGGTAGGTGAAGACGGTTCCATCATTCCGCCGGATAAGTTTATTCCGTTAGCGGAGGATACCGGTTTAATTATTCCTATTTCAGAATACGTTATGCGCGAATCGTTTTTGCAGCTGAAACAATGGCATGAGCTTGGCTTCACTGAACTGAGTATTGCGATTAATATTTCAGGTAAGCAGCTTCACCTGCCGGATTTTGCCGACGATGTTATCGAAAAGGTTAATGAAACCAAACTGCCCCCGAATAAAGTTGAACTTGAGCTTACCGAGCAAGTTTTTATTGAGAATATACAGTCGCACACACGTTTTATGCACTCAGTGCGTGAATACGGCATGTCATTAGCCATTGATGATTTTGGTGTGGGTTATTCGTCACTTTCTTATTTAAAGAACTTCCCGGTAACGTCGCTGAAAATTGATCGCTCCTTCGTGAAGGACTTACCGGATAACGAGGATGATGCGACAATTACTCAAACGATCATTAGTTTAGCACGCAACTTAAATATCCAATTGGTTGCTGAAGGCATTGAAACGGAAGAACAAGTTGAGTTCCTGCTGCATAGAGAGTGTGCGACCGGTCAGGGTTACTTATTCAGTAAGCCTATTCCCGCTCAACAAGTGACTCAATTATTACAGCAGTACAACGGGCTAATACCAATACAAATAGCCTGAATAAAGTGGAGGTTCACGTGGAACGCGAAAGCATGGAATTTGATGTCGTTATAGTTGGAGCTGGGCCTGCGGGTTTAGCAACGGCATGTCGACTCGGTCAGCTGGCTCAGGAAAACGAGCAAGAGCTGATGATTTGTGTTGTTGAGAAAGGTGCAGACATTGGCGCTCACATTTTATCGGGCGCGGTATTTGAGCCTCGCGCTTTAAACGAACTATTTCCAGACTGGAAAGATCGAGGGGCGCCGCTTAATACAGAAGTCACCGGCGACGATATTTTATTGCTTAAAGATGAGCAGAACTTCAGCCGTTTGCCTAACTTTTCGGTGCCTAAAACCTTCCACAACAAAGGTAACTATATCGCCAGTATGGGAAACCTGTGCCGCTGGATGGCTGAACAGGCCGAACAGTTAGGCATTGAAATCTTCCCTGGCTTTTCAGCAGCGGAACTACTCTACAACGATGACGGCTCTGTCGCAGGTGTACAAACTGGCGATATGGGTGTCGCAAAAGATGGTTCTGAAAAAGACGGCTACATGCCGGGTATGGAGCTAAGAGCAAAATACACCGTCTTTGCAGAAGGCTGCCGCGGTCACTTGGGCAAGCAGCTTATTAATCAGTTTGAGCTGGACAAAGACGCCACTCCACAACACTACGGTCTTGGCTTTAAAGAAATATGGGACATTCCTGAAGAGCTGCACGAACCAGGTAAGGTGGTGCACACCGCCGGCTGGCCTTTAGAAGGTCATGCTAACGGTGGCGGCTACCTTTATCACGCTGAAGACGGTCAAGTGTACCTGGGTCTGATTGTCGATTTAAACTATGAAAACCCGTACGTGAACCCTTTTCAGGAATTCCAACGCTTCAAGACGCATCCGGCTATTAAGCAGATTATCGAAAACGGTAAGCGTGTATCTTATGGCGCCCGGGCTATTGCCAAAGGTGGTTACTATTCATTACCTAAAATGACTTTCCCTGGCGGTTTAATTGTTGGCTGCAACGCAGGCACATTGAACTTCTCTAAAATTAAAGGGAATCATACGGCAATGAAGTCAGGCATGATTGCCGCTGAAACGCTGTTTGATGAATTAAAAGCTGGCAACGCGAATACCGAAGCGGCGCAATACACAGAACGTTTTGAATCATCATGGGTGTACGACGAGTTATATCGTTCACGCAACTTCGGTGGTGCTGTTCATAAACTCGGCACGATGCTAGGTGGCGCTTATAATATGGTCGACCAGAACTGGTTTGGCGGAAAACTTCCGTTTAAATTCAAAGAGTGGACACCCGATTATAAAGCGACCGGTAAGGCTCGCAATTTCAAGCCTATTGACTACCCTAAAGCGGATAATAAATTAACCTTTGATCGCCTGTCTTCTGTGTTTTTATCGAATACGAACCATGCTGAAGACCAACCATGTCATCTAAAACTAAAAGATGACGATATTCCATTAAAAGTTAATTTACCGGAATACGCTGAACCAGCACAACGCTACTGCCCTGCAGGAGTGTATGAAGTTGTGGAGGAAGACGGAAAAGAAGTTTTCCAAATAAACGCCCAAAACTGCATACATTGCAAAACCTGTGACATTAAAGATCCCAGTCAAAATATTACTTGGGTCGTTCCTGAAGGTGGCGGCGGACCGACTTACCCGAATATGTAATTGTTCTGTAAAGGTCACTTATAAAAACACCCAGGCATGCTATATGTCTGGGTGTTTTATTTTTTAGAGCTTGTAGAAATAAACGTTCTGGACTAAACCTAATTAAAACGAAGATATGAGGTGACTATTATGAAACACAGCAATTTAGGAATAACATCGCTTTTCGCTGCTTTATTAGTTTTCAGCGGGTCTGCTTTAGCTCAGCAAAAAGCGGAAGAAACTAAAAAAACAGCTGAAATGAAGCAAGACAAACAGGAACTTAAAGCTGATATGGAAGCCATGCGTGAAGAACGCAAAGCGGAGATGGAAGCGATGCATGAAGAGCACAAGGCTGAGATGATGGAGCGTAAGGCGGAACACAAAGCCGAAATGCAAGCAGATAAGGAAGAGCGGAAGTATGAAAAAGAAGAGCGCAAATTAGAAAAAGAGAAAAGAAAGTACGCTAAAGAAGAGAAAAAAGAAAAATGGAAAGCTGAAAAAGAAAAACGCAAACATGAAATGAAAGAAAAGCGTCAGTCACTAAAGGATAAGAAAGACGACTCTGATAATGACTCAGATGACGACGATAATAACGGTGACAATAATATCTCTTAAGCACCACTAATATTAGATAGAAAAAGAGCGCTTATCGCTCTTTTTCTGTTTTAGACCTTATTTTATTGCTGCCTTTTTCATCAGGCGTTATTATTCTAAATAATTAAATAACTAAAACTAGGAAAGTCAGTATGAGTGAGTTTTTAAATATTATCCGTCACGAAAGACGTTTAAAGTCGGCGTTAAAGTCTCTTTCAATTGAAGAGTTAGAAGCAATAAAAGAAAAATTTGATTCCGTCGTCGCAAAACGCAGAGAGGAAGAAGCCCAAAAGCTTCGGGAACAGCAAGAAAAGTCAAAAAAAATAAAAGAATTTAAAGCCGCCATGGCCGATGCTGGTATTGAGCTTTCAGATATTCTTGAACAAGAGCTAGGTGGTGACCCCATTGTAAAAACCACCAAAAAACGCGCACCGAAGCCGCCTAAATATGAATACATTGACGATGAAGGAAACCGTCAAACCTGGACAGGCCAAGGCCGAATGCCAAAACCGATGAAAACGGCCTTAGATAATGGCAAGCCGCTGGAGTCTTTTTTAATTAAGTAGCGCTTTTTGTTGAACAAAGTCTAAAGCTTGATTAGGCTATGAAAAAACAAAAACGCAAGGATACAAGTTGCGCTTTCCATTACTGATAGTTTCAATACCACTAATAACATTAACAGGCTGCTCGATCTTACCGAGCAGCTCTGGTTCGCCTGTGAGTTGGTCACCACATTCCGCTGATATTTATCGGCTCGGAAGTTTGCCCAGTTCAAACTACAAAATGGTCAGTATTGTTAATGGGGAAAGTTGCCAGCGAGAGTATAAAGCTGATCCTGCGTCAGAAAGCGAAGCGCTAAAGGCATTACGAGCAGATGCCGCTCGCTTTAAAGCCGATGCCATTATTGAAACACAGTGTTTTCATTTAAAACCCGACGCGGACTCCATTTGTTATAGTGAAGTCAGTTGCGCCGGGCGTGCTATTCAGTGGGTCGATTAAACGTTTTAGTTATCGAGCTTACTTAGACGAACGTCGCCCACTCCCACTTCGACTTCAACCGTCACTGAGCCAGCGCCTTCATAGCTTGATTCAGATGTCACGACCATGCGCTCCTCATTACTGTTAGCAAAGTTCTCCAGGCGCGTATCACCCACACCGACTGATGCTTTCACTTCTTTGTAGTCACCAGCACTCAGATCTAAGTCGATATCGCCAACACCCAGCTCAATATCACTGTTTACAAAAGGCAGAAGCCCGCTAATTTCGCCAACACCTAACTCTAAGTCAAGTTGCTTAACGTTCGGTACTCGAACCACCCAATGCTGAACCATATCGTCGGCAGGCGTTGCCGACACCATCAACTTATTACCTTTTCTTTCGCTTTTTATTAATACTGCGTCGATGTCACCACCGCTGGTAAACCAACTGTCACCATCTGACTCAACGCGCAATTCAATTTCTACTGCTTCATTGTCTGACGGCTCAATTTCAACCGTTCCTACCGTAGCGTCTATGTGAAGCTCTGTCTCAGAGTCAACAATATAGCTCTCCGATAATTCTTTTTCCTTAGCAAAGGCTGCTGTACTTAAAGTCACTAAACCAATAAACGCCAGTGTTAACGGCCAAATTTTATGCTTCATCATTTTGCTTTTCCTTTTTTGGTAGCACGTATTCATGATTAGTCAGTAATAACCTCAAATGGTTACTGCTATTCTGCAATCGCTGTGCCAAAAAAATAAACTCATAAAATTCAATGCTTTAAATAGCCAGCGATTCTTAAGTTAGGCAAAAGCGCAATAATATGGTCAAATCGACTATTATTGAACAGACAAAACAACTTGATGAAAAGCCAGCAAAAATTGACACCTATTGCGCATATCAGAACGCCCTACCCTGAAAAATTCAGCGTGCCCAGGCAAAGCCGTCTTACACCGAACATTTATGCCACCGTTGAGCTAACCGGCGACTACGATCATGCCCAAGCCGTAAAGGGTATCGAGCAGTTTTCACATTTATGGCTTGTTTTCGAGTTTCATCAACACAGCCATTGGCAAGAGAAGGTGCGACCGCCAAGATTAGGAGGCAACGAATCGGTCGGCGTTTTCGCATCGCGAGCACCTTTTCGTCCCAACCAGTTAGGGCTGTCTGTTGTTGAACTCATTAGCGTAGAAACGAGTCCGAATGTGAAGTTAGCAGTATGCGGAGCTGATATTGTAGACGGTACACCTATTGTCGATATTAAGCCTTATATTCCATACGTCGACGCTGTACCTGATGCTAAAGGTGGTTTTGCTGACAACACGCCCAATGTACTTAATGTCCGGCTATTAGATAACGCCAAACATCAATTAGAACAAACCTCCAACGCGCCTCTAGCTCTGGAGGCGGCTATAATCGAAGTACTTCAACAAGACCCCCGTCCGGCGTATCATAAAGAGAAACGCACCGACAGACGCTACGGAACGGCGCTTTTTGACTATAATATTCGTTGGTACGTGGAGGAAAATACGGTTTTTGTTGAAGAAATTATACAAAATACCCTGTAAAAGGCTTTTGACCTTCAACAGACACTGCTAAACTTCGCCCTAATTTTTGACCATCCAATTTGCAGAGAATTGCCAGACTATGCGCAGTAGCCAATATTTATTATCAACGCTAAAAGAAACTCCGTCTGACGCTGAAATTGCGAGCCACAAGTTGATGTTAAGAGCCGGTATGATACGAAAAGTCGCTGCCGGCCTTTATAACTGGACCCCAACGGGCTTGCGTGTTCTGCGTAAGGTGGAAGCGGTTGTCCGTGAGGAAATGGAAGCCATTAATGCATTGGAAATACTAATGCCGATGGTTCAGCCGGCTGATCTCTGGCAAGAATCTGGTCGCTGGGACGACTACGGCCCAGAGCTACTGCGTTTAAAGGACCGTAACCAGCGTGACTTTTTACTGGGTCCAACGCATGAAGAAATCATCAGTGAGTTAGTGCGCAAAGAAGTCAGCAGCTATAAGCAGTTGCCTTTAACTCTGTTCCAAATTCAAACCAAGTTCCGTGACGAAATTCGCCCTCGTTTTGGTGTGATGCGTGCACGCGAATTTATTATGAAAGACGCCTACTCTTTCCACTTGAGCCAGGAGTCGCTGCAGGAAACCTATGACGCTATGTACAAAGCGTACAACCGTATATTCGAGCGCTTAGGTTTAGACTTCCGTCCGGTCATTGCCGATACCGGCTCTATTGGTGGTAACAGCTCTCACGAGTTTCATGTATTAGCAAGCTCAGGCGAAGACGCTATTGCCTTCTCTGATGCCTCTGATTACGCAGCAAATGTGGAAATGGCTGAAGCTCTGGCGCCTGCGGGCGAACGCCCTGAGGGCGTTCAGGACATGGCTAAACATGAAGTACACGGTGATGAATTAGCCGCTGTACTTCAACCTTTGTCAGTCGAGAGCCAGCAGGCGGTTAAGTCCGTCATTGTTAAAGCGTCAGACGAGATTGAAGCAGAATACGTTCAACTAGTCCTGCGTGCCGATCACGAACTCAACAGCGTGAAAGCAGAAAAGCTACCTCAAGTAGCTACACCAATAGAAGTACTGACACAAACCGAGAAAGCAACCGGTGTTGAAGCTGCGTACATTGGCGTAGTGAACAGTAAACTGCCGTTATTGGTCGACAGAAGCGCTGCGCATTTAGCCGACTTTGCCTGTGGAGCCAACGAAAATGGTCAGTGGCTAACCGGCGTCAACTGGGAACGCGATGTTAACGATTTTGATGTCGCTGATATCCGTAACGTGGTTGAGGGCGACCCAAGCCCGTGTGGTAAAGGTAACGTTAAAATTGCACGCGGTATTGAAGTTGGCCATATTTTCCAGTTAGGTAAAAAATACAGCGACGCGATGAAAGTCGGTGTACTCTCAGAAACCGGCAAACACGAAACGCTGACCATGGGCTGTTATGGTATTGGTGTTTCCCGAATTGTTGCAGCAGCTATTGAGCAACATAACGACGACCGAGGCATTCGCTGGCCGGACGCATTAGCACCATTCCAGGTCGCTATTGTGCCAATGAACATGCACAAGTCTGCACGCGTTCAGGCTGCTGCTGAGAAGCTGTACGAAGAACTAAAGTCTAAAGGCATTGATGTTCTGTTTGACGACCGTAAAGAACGTCCTGGCGTGATGTTCACCGACATGGAATTGATTGGTGTCCCTCATCAAATAGTGGTTGGTGAGCGCAACCTTGATGAAAACCAAGTTGAATACCAGTCACGCGCCGGCGGCGAGAAACAGAAAGTCGATATTGATCAGTGTGTTGATTTTGTCCTTGGGCAATTTGCTTAATTCGCTCTTAGCCCCAAATTAAAAAGGCCTGATATCGTATCAGGCCTTTTTGTTTATGAAGCACGTAAAAGCGTTTCTTACGACTCTTGTCCCGCTAATGGCTCGACATAGTGCAAGTGCATGTCCCACGGGAAGTGAATCCAAGTGTCTTGCTCTAAATCAGCAACAAAGTCATCAACTAAGTCCATACCCGCCGGTTTTGCATAAACAGTCACAAACTTAGCTTTTGGCAGGCGGTCACGCAGAAATTTCAATGTGTTGCCCGTATCAACCAAATCATCGACGACTAAGAAACCTTCACCATCTCCAGTTGCCGTAACGTCTTTCAACAGCTGCAAGTCATCACGTTGTTCGTCATGGTCATAAGAACTGACAGCGACACAGTCAACCACACGAATGTTCAATTCACGCGCTACAATAGCGGCAGGTACTAAACCGCCACGGCTTACCGCAATAATGCCTTTATACTGTTCAGCGGGTAACTGCCGACGCGCCAGCTCACGTGTAGCACGGTGTAATTCTTCCCAGGAAACGAAAAATTCGCGATTTGAATGCCATCCCATAATGTTACTACCCTAACCAAATGAATTTTGCGATAAATAAAGCACCTAACAGCACCACACTTGGCGTTAAGTCACTGTATTTGCCACCTAGAAGCTTCACGACCACATAACTTATGAAGCCCAAAGCGATACCGTCCGCTATTGAAAACGTCAACGGTGTCATTAATAAAACCACAGCGACGGGCGCTGCTTCAGTAATATCGTCCCACCTTACATCTTTTAATGTGAAAAGCATGAGTACGGCAACGTAAATAATGGCACCCGCTGTTGCGTAAGCTGGAATCATTCCGGCCAATGGCGCAAAGAACATCGCCAATAAGAACAGGATTCCGACCACAACTGCCGCTAAGCCTGTTTTGCCGCCAGAGGCAACCCCGGCCGCAGACTCAATGTAACTGGTGGTGGTCGAGGTGCCGAGCATTGACCCCGCTACGGTCGCGGTGCTGTCCGCCATCAGCGCTTTGTTCAAACGAGGCATATGGCCGTCAGCTTTCGCTAAACCGGCCTTTTGTGCAACGGCAAGTAAAGTGCCCGATGTATCGAATAAATCAACGAACAGAAAGGCAAAAATAACCGACAGCATACCGAGATCGAAGGCAGCGGCTAAATCCATTTGAAGGAAGGTTGGCGCTAAGCTCGGTGGTGTAGATACAAGACCGTTATAGTCAACTAACCCTGTCAGCCAGGCAATGAAAGTTACCGCCAGAATACTAATAAGAGCTGCGCCCTGAACCCCTCGTGCAACCAGTCCAATAATTAAAAAGAAGCCGGCTGCCGCGAGTAACACCGAAGGCTCACCTAATTCACCCAGAGTCACCATAGTTGCATCATTAGCAACGATGATATTGGCATTTTGCAAACCAATTAGCGCCAAAAATGCCCCAATACCGGCCGCTATCGCTAAGCGAAGCGTTGGTGGAATAGACTTAATAATCCATTCCCTGACACGGAATGCCGACAATAAAAAGAAAATACAGCCCGAAAAGAACACCGCGCCTAACGCCGTCTGCCAGGTATATCCCATGCTGAAAACAACGGTATAGGTGAAAAAAGCATTCAAACCCATGCCAGGCGCCAGCGCCACAGGATAGTTTGCCCAAAATCCCATGACTAAACAGCCAATAGCCGCTGCCAAACAAGTCGCAACGAACACCGCACCGTAATCCATTCCGGTTTCACTTAAAATGGAGGGGTTCACAAAAATAATGTAAGCCATGGTCAGGAAAGTCGTTAAGCCACCAATGACTTCCGACTTTATGGTGCTGCCACTGGCTTTTATCGAAAACAGTTTTTCCAACATGAGAAACCTTGAAGTTAGGCGTTGTGGTTAAAAGGCAGGTATTTTATCCTAATTGGCACAAAATTTGTTGTTCACTTTTTAAATAATTTACAGGAAGCCCAATTAACCATGCCTACAGTTTACTTTGTTGATGCCGACGGAAACCAATTTGAAGCCGACGTAGAAGCCGGAACCAACGTCATGGAAGCCGCTGTCGATAATTTTATTGACGGTATTGTTGGCGAGTGTGGTGGGGTTATGTCATGCGCCACTTGCCACTGCTACATTCCCAAAGAATGGCAGAATAAAATTCCAGAGCCATCTGAGCAAGAAGAAGACATGATTGATATGGTTATGGAGCCTCAGGATAACAGCCGTCTAAGTTGCCAAATTGAAGTCACTGACGAACTCGACGGCTTAGTCGTTCATTTACCTAAATCACAGTTTTAAATTAACTGACGGCTGCCACGGGCATAAGCACTTCATCGTGGTAGCCGGTAATAACCCGAATCGTTCCCGACAACTCGTTATCGAGCTCACTGTCGCCCGTATCCACTCGCAGAGGCTGGTTATTTAAGGACTGCAGCTTGGTCTTAGTAGCCACCACCCAAATATTGTCTTTGCCAATAGCACGAATCACCCGCGGGCTTAGCTGCTGATTACCACGCCCAAACAAGTGTCCTTGCCCGCCAATCAGCGTAATCACCAGTTTTACGGCGCCTGATGCACTCGGGCTGACATTAGAAACAGCCTCAAACAACTCTTTCTCTGTGACGTCATTTTTTAGCAAGGTTTCATCTTGGACAAGATCAACACCCAGCAAGGTATTCTCAATACCCATTTCATTCATGATAGCGGCAACGGTCGAGCCTGAGCCCATGACCAGCAGCTCATCGTCAACACGCTCTATCACTTCCGCAGCAATGTCATCGAGCACCAGTTCGTCGCTTTCTTTGCCACCCATTTTTACTGCTTGAACATATTCAAGTTCAGCCGGTACTGACATCTCGCCAAAACGCCGCGCTTTCACAATGCCTTCTCTAAAAGCGTTCTCGTCAATATCCATCACGTCGGACTCGTGAATACTTGAAAGCTCCCCTTTGAGAATTTTTTCAATGACTCTACCCGCAGCGGTTGGGCTGATTGCATACACACCCGAGTGTATTTTCACGCCGGCGGGAATGCCTAACACCAACTGGTTTTCAGGGACCACAGAGTAAACATCGCGAGCAGTGCCATCACCACCGGCAAACAACAAAATATCGACGCCTTTATCAACAATCGCTTTTACCGCTTGCTTGGTGTCTTCCGGAGACGTTTCCTGAGCATTTGGGGTAAATACGGTTTGATAAGAAAAACCAAGCGATTTCAATACATTTGCACCCATTTCGCCACCGCAAGTGACAAAGTTGAGCTGTTCTTGGTAATTTTGAAGAAGTTTCAAGGCCGTTTCAGCACGTTGCATCGCTTTACGCTCTGCTCCCGCGTTAAGTGCCTTTTCACGAACATCGGCGCCATCACTTCCTTTTAAAGCAATGGCGCCGCCTATACCTGCGTACGGATTAACCACCAGGCCAACCGTTAAACGGTTTACTGCTGTCATTGTTACTCTTCGTTTGCTTCGTCCTGAATAGCTTCACCGGCTTTTTCTAAGTCCTTACCTGCACCTTCAATGGTTTCACAAGCGCTCAGTCCTAAAACAGCAACAGTAACTAATAGTGCTCTTAAAAACATAAGTAACTCCTTGTTAATCCTTAATCATTTGGCAGCTTGGCCACTCACAATTAAACGCCTTACACAACGCTTTTGCAAATGTCTTCGCTCTTGGTGGCAGCGAATCGGTTTCCAGATAATGCTTCAACTGCTGAGCAACATCTTTTCGAAAGGCGTATCTGTCTACCTCAACACCGCTCAAGTTATCAACACTGACGTCAAACTTAAAACCGGCACACAGCGAAAACAGCCACTCCAGCGCCTGTGGTTTTCGCTCTACTCGCTCAAACTCACGCTGTTGCTGCTCGTTACGTCCATCAGGCTCATACCAATAGCCGTAATCGAACTGCTGCCGACGCTGCTCACCCGCAATACACCAATGTGCGGTTTCATGTAACGCTGAGGCAAAAAAGCCGTGCGCAAACACCACTTTATTCGGCTCATCGCCTGATCCTGGTTGGTAATATGGCTCATCATCACCAGCCACCAAGACCGTGTTGTAACTATTACGAAAACAATCGCTAAATATATCAATTAAATAGGAATAATGATGTGTCGACTCGTTTGGCATACGTCTTAAATGCTATTGATTAACGACTAATATCGGGGGTTTCTGTTTTCACCTGCGCGTTCTGAGCCCGCTGCCGCAACCAGTGGTCAACCAAGACCAATGAGGTCATGGCTTCAACAATCGGCACCGCCCGAATACCCACGCAAGGGTCATGACGCCCTTTTGTAACAACGGGTTGATCATTGCCCCATTTGTCGATGGTTTGTCCGCTTATGGAAATGCTTGAAGTCGGCTTCAGAGCAATGTCGGCAATAACCGGCTGACCACTGGAGATACCACCCAGCACACCACCGCTATGGTTCGACAAAAACCCCTGACGGGTCATTTCATCTCGATGCTCAGAGCCCCGCTGATTCACCACATCAAAGCCGGCACCAATACTGACAGCTTTCACGGCATTAATGCTCATGAGCGCTTTCGCTAAGTCAGCATCTAAGCGATCAAATACCGGCTCTCCCCAGCCTGGTGGCACACCTGTTGCCTGAACCCGAATACGTGCACCTATCGAATCACCCTCTTTGAGTAACTGTTTAATAAGCGCTTGCATAGGCTCAATGGCATTAACGTCACCACAAAACAGTTCGTTATTTCTAACTTCCTGCCAGTCTATTTGCTCCGCTTTAATGTTACCCATTTGCGTTAACGCAGCCTGAGTTTTAATGCCCTGCTGCGCTAGCAGCTTTTGTGCTATAGCACCGGCCGCCACTCGCATTGCCGTTTCCCGCGCTGACGAACGGCCGCCACCACGGTAGTCCCGAATGCCGTACTTATGTTCGTAAGTGTAGTCTGCATGCCCCGGACGGAACGTATCTTTGATTTTCGAGTAGTCCTGACTACGTTGATCTGTATTTTCAATCAGCAAGCCAATAGGCGTGCCTGTGGTTTTGCCTTCAAAAACACCTGAAAGAATACGTACTTCATCGGCTTCGCGACGCGCTGTTGTATAACGACTTTGACCCGGGCGACGTCTGTCCAGCGCCCCTTGCAAGTCTGCTTCAGACAACTCTAGTCCAGGAGGGCAGCCATCAACCACCGCACCTAAAGACGGACCATGGCTTTCACCAAAAGTTGTGACTTTAAACAGTTGTCCAAACGAATTTCCCGGCATGCGTTAGCCCTGCTTTGAATGGTTTAATTGATACTGCTTATGTTCTTCAAGCTGCTCTTTAGTCAACAAAAAGACACCGTCGCCACCATTTTGAAATTCTAACCAGGTAAATGGCGTGCGCGGGTACTTTTGCGCCAGCGCCGGCATCGAGTTGCCTACTTCGCAGACAAAAAGTCCATTGTCATTAAGTCTGTCAGCCGCTTCCATGAGCATTTTATCAACCAGAATTAAGCCATCTTCGCCAGCAGCCAGACCCAGCTCAGGCTCATGATGATACTCCTCAGGCAAGTCAGCCATGTCTTCGGCATCCACATACGGAGGATTGGTCACAATGAGATCGTACTTTTCATTTTGCACAGCCGCGAATAAGTCTGACTGAATAGGCGTGACCTGATTCAGTAACCCATGCTGCTCAATATTAAACTCTGCCACTTCCAACGCTTCTGTCGACAAGTCTAACGCGTCTACTTCAGCGTCCGGAAACGCGTAAGCGCAGGCAATAGCAATACAACCACCGCCCGTACACAAGTCCAGTACGCGCTTAGGTTGCTCAGTTAACCAAGGCTGAAAGCCGTTCTCAATAAGTTCCGCTATGGGTGAGCGTGGTACCAAAACGCGCTCGTCCACGTAAAACGGTAAACCGGCAAAATACGCTTGATGGGTTAAATACGCAGCCGGCATTTTGTGTTCAATGCGCTGGTTCAACAGCTCAATAAACTCGTGCTTTTCGCTCGTCAGCACACGACAGTGCCCCATCGCAGCCAACTGCTCTGTGGTCAGCTGTAACGCATAACTCAGAAGCGCCCGAGTTTCGTCAATAGGGTTGTCCGTGCCATGCCCGTAATACACATCTGACTGATTAAGTTGGCTGACACTCCAGCGTATCAAATCATCGATACTATGAAGCTCTTCAATGGCTTGTTCCCGGTTTCGAACGTGCAAGGGCTGTCTCCTGAACAACGAATGTTTTATACTGACGGTCTTTATTGGTGTTAAAGATACCTTAATTTTACTCGGTTTTCATTATTCATGGTCGCAAAGAAAGGCTCTTCATCCTCGCTCTCAGAAGACGACATCGCGCTTTTTCGCGAGGCGGCTCAGGGCACAGCTCCCATTGAGCAAGACAAGCGACCACCCGAGCCACCCAAAGTCTCCGAATTAAAACGGCGCAATACATGCAGACAAAGCAACAGCCCTCAGGACATAGCCGCCGCTAGCCGGGAAGCCAGCCAGTATTTCTCGGACGGTTTTGAAGCGCATTTCAGTGAAGGTGCTATGCAATTTACTGCCGACGGTGAGTCGACTTACTTAACCAAACAACTACGCCGCGGCGACTACACGCCTGAATTACTACTGGACTTACATGGCATGACCTTAGCAACCGCCCGCCAAGAGCTCGCCGCGTTGCTTATTGCCTGTGAAAAAGAACGTATTGATTGTTGCTGCATTATGCATGGGCATGGCAGCGGTAAGTTAAAGCAACAGGTACCGCACTGGTTAGTCCAACACCCGTTGGTCAGAGCCTTTCATCAAGCACCTCGTGAATGGGGCGGCGACGCCTCGTTACTGGTATTACTTCGCGTTCACGACAACTAACCCGCGCATTTGTCGGCAATCATTAACTGCTGAAACTTACCCGTTAAGGTTTCCGGAGAAAATTCAATAACCGCAATACCGGCGGTAGGGAAAATAGGTGGTTGTACACTAGCGTCCAACTCGTGCACTAAATAACTTACTAACGGCATATGAGACACCAGCACCACGCTTTCATAGCCATGCGTTTCAATTTCTGCCGCTAACCAACTGACCACCGCTGCGGCATGGCCGTCAGGTGTAATTGCGTCACAGTCTTCACGATGCTTGGTTTTTAGCTCTGAAAACAATACCGTTGCGGTTTGTTGCGCTCGTAAATACGGACTCACAAAAACACAATCCACCTCACGATGAAGCTCTGTCAGCCACCGTGTGGTAGTGAGTACTTCACGCTCGCCCTCGGGTGTCAGGCGGCGTTCTCTGTCTGAATAGCTTCCTTTCGGGTAGTGAGCCTCTCCATGACGCATTATGTACAGCTTCATTCGGGTTTCGACTCCTGCGCTTTGCGCTTAGCATCCGGTCTGCCACCGGTTACTTTGTCAGCTCGTCCAGACTGCTTTGCTTCCTCGGCGCGGCGCTTGCGTACCGCTTTCGGGTCAGCAATGAGCGGGCGATAAATTTCAATGCGATCGCCGTCTCGCGGCGTGGCATCTAATTTTGACGCCTTATTCCAGATACCGACTTTCTGAGTGCTAAGATCAATCTCCGGAAAGTGCTCTTTAATACCCGACTGTAAAATACACTCTTCTACCGTTGCGCCCTCTTGCGGATGCACTGTCAGAATAAGCTGCTTTTCGGGTGTGGCATAAGCCACTTCTATCGTCAGAGTGTTCGCCATGTTAGTTTCCGTATACCTGGTCTGCGCGCTTCACAAAGGCATCGACCATTCTCGACGTCACTTCACTAAAAATTTTGCCAAACGCCATACCTAAAAGTCTGTTAGAAAACTCAAAGTCTAATTTCAGCTCCACTTTGCAGGCGTCCTCTGACAACGGTTTGAACACCCAGCCGCCGGTCAGCTTTTTAAAAGGACCGTCAACAAGCTCCATGTCAATGCGCTCTGGCTTTACCAATCTATTGCGCGTTGTGAAGGTTTTCTGAATGCCGGCTTTGCTTATTTGCAGCGACGCCACTTTATAGTCGTCATTTTGCTCAACCACGCGCGAGTCCGCGCACCCCGGAACAAACTCCGGGTACGAGTCAATATCGTTAACCAAGTTGAACATTTGCTCTGCACTGTATGAAACTAACGCACTTTTTTCGATACTGGGCATGTTTTTCTCTACCGCTAAAATTTGACTGCGCAATAATAACGCAACCAGATATGCTTTGAAGCCCTTAAAGCAATTTTCTTTTCAGTGTGCATAGGTATAATAGCCCTTATGAGCAAAAAGAAACTAAAACAATCGTCTAATACCATCGCGCTGAACAAAAAAGCCCGCCATGAATATTTCCTCGAAGACAAATTCGAGGCAGGCATTAGTCTGCAAGGCTGGGAAATTAAAAGTATACGCGCCGGTAAAGCGAACATAAGCGACAGCTACGTCATTATTAAAGACGGCGAAGCCTATTTACTGGGTGCGGAAATACAGCCGCTGAACCAGGCGTCTTCGCACGTGTACTGCGAACCCGACCGTAGCCGTAAGTTGCTGCTAAAACGCCGTGAGCTCGACAAACTGATTGGCGCCGCCGAGCGCGAAGGCTACTCCATTGTGGCAACCGCCATGTATTGGAAAGGTCCTTGGGCCAAGCTGGAAATACACCTGGCCAAAGGTAAGAAGTCTCACGACAAACGCGACACCGTGAAAGAGCGTGACTGGCAACGCCAGAAATCACGCATACTGAAGCATTCGGTGCGTTAATACTTAAGTTTAAGCGTCAACCAATTCGAAAATCTGAATGCAACTTACGCCAATGCTCTTTGAGCACCTGTTGACTGGACTCCAGCATAGGTAACTCATTGAGCATTGTTGGCCACAACTCTCTTGCTTGCTCTATAGTTTCATTTAAGTGAACCGCTATAGGTTGCCATGGCACATCTGCACGCTCCGCCCACTTTTTAAAGGTTTCCATATTGGTTTCATACCAATTTTTAACTTTCGCCATATTAAGCGCCGCCCCGCTTTCACCTTTTACATAAGGCAAGGTAGACACAATATCGTACGCCGGTGATAACTGAGGTGTTATGCCGTCGGGGTATATCAACGACCAATTTTTAAGATGCGCATCACCATTTGCGAGTAAAACATTCACCAACAAACGCTTCGCCATTTTCTGAGCATTCTTTAAACCTTGCGGGCTGTGCAGGTAAATAGCGTTAACGATTTGCTCGTAGTTCTTCTTCTCATATTTCTCATGAGAATACAGCTCAAACACCTGAGCGAAGTCCTCAGTATGTATGCGTTTGCCCTGACTGCGATCGAACCGTCGTATCGCATAGGCATACTCCTCATCAGGCAGCCGAATGTCGGGTAGGTTGTGCAACTGAGTCAGTTTCACTAACTGTATTTCCGGTATGTCGATACCCACTGACTCTGCTAACCGCATAGCGGTGTATTCGTTCGCCGGCACTTGCTTGTAAACATTAGACGGTACTTTAATAATCCAGCTGTCGGTATTGTCTTCCTCATTGATATTAAAACGCTTGTCAGCTGCTCTTACCGACGAAAATTTCATTTGAATGCCTGCGAGTGACTGCTTGCTTATGGTTTTGTCGATATTAACTTGTACAGCTTCTACTTGCTCTCTATGAGCAAGTGCCCAAGCCGGTAACTCTCCCGCTGCGATAGGAGTCGCTTTAAGTGCGCCCGGAAGATTCGCACCTAAGTGAACCATAAGCGGAAACTCATTTTCCGAGTGGACTTTCAGCTCGCGACTAATGAATTCTCGTAAGGCGCCCTCGGGGAGCAAGTTTGACAATACTGGTGACAAGCGTTGAGTGCTCACCTGAGGGAGCTCAAAATAGTTCTCACGTATTAGTTGAGTGAAACTAACTATTGGACGGTCATGTTTATCGAGCACGGCAAAGTCAGGAGAAAAACTAAGAATGTTTTTCCCTCCTGTGTAATGCGTCAACACACCGACTTCTTGATCATTCAGTGTTATTTGAAGCCCTTCGACTTTTTCTACTCTCATGCTCGCCATTGGCGATTAGTCCTCTAAATGCTTTTGATATTTGTCCCAAGAGTCATACTCGTTATAAACGGTTTCCGGCTCTCTAACCTCTACTAAATTAGTATCTTTAAACTCCAGCTCTAACTCTAACCCGGCCAGTATGCGCAACAGGGTCGACAGTCGAATATCTTGCCCTGCCTCCACCCGTTGATACTGCTGCTGGGACATACCAATAAGCAGGCGCATGTCTTTTTGAGAGAGATTCCTTTTTTTTCTTTCTTCAACGAGCTTTGTTGAAATGGCTTTTAACGTTTTCATTGAGCTGTACCTTTAGCATGCTTCTTAACCCAAGGTACAACTTATTAATTGTTAAATCAATAAAATACAACTTATATACTTATAGCTATTGAGCTCCTATCTCCTCAATAGATAGCTTTTGTAGAGCTAAAAGATCTTTCAGGAGTCCATCTAATTGACCATCAGTTTCTTTAAGCTGAACCCGGGCATCCATTAACGTGTTGGTTGTCTGCCTAAGCTGGTTCAGTGCAAGATTAAACCAGATATCGTTATTTGATGAATCGAACTCAAGCGATCGCAAATAAGCCTGCTCGCTGGCTTCAAAGCGGTATTGTCTAAAGTAGAGATTTCCTAGTAAAGCCCAACTCTGAGAACTAGCTAGCCCTTTACTATGAAGCCATTGAATGTGATGCTCAGCCGAGTCCAAGTCACCGGCAGAATACCAAGTTTTCGCTTGTTGGAAGCTCTCTAAGCTCTGCTTTTGTTGTTCAACAGTGGCACTGCAGCCACTGAGGCTAACAACTAAGGTTAATACTGCAATCGAAGTGATAATTTTCACGAGGCGCTCCTTGCTTTTTATTGAATATGACAGGCTTTCCTAGCCAGGATTCTAACGGCCAGTAACTACTGGCGACCGTTTCTATTAGACTGTGTGCTCCTTTAAACCAATGAACTTCATTGGGACAGATAAAGCGCCGTACTTCCATTATGCATTGCTGTTTATCTAATGCGATAACGTCTATCGGTTCCTTCATCCCCCAAGTATGAATCGATTTGCAATAAGGGAACCAGTAAGCCATATCCGACGTTGGCTGGTCCTCTCCTAACATCCCTATTAGTCTCTGGTGAAACTTCGACATTTTTCGAACATCAGTCCATAAAATGACTGGTTGCTCTTTCATTATGTGAACCCTCCCTGGCTCATTTGTAAAATGATAGGCCCTAAGATGACCAAAAAGTTAACCGGAAAAAAGCAGGTCACTAGTGGAAACAATAGTTTTACCGGTGCTTCCTGAGCCCGCTTTTCAGCGCTATTAAGCAGCTCCTGACGCAACTGGTGAGCAAAAAACCTTAAGGGTTTAGTGAGGCTAGCTCCCTGTTGGTGCCCTTTAACTAGCATTGTTACCCATTCTTTAATCGGTTTCGCATCACAACCATCAGATAATGCTTTCATTGAGGCGTCAAAACCATTACCTCGACGTAACCTCTGTACAACAGTATTTATTTCAAAGGCTAACAGCCGCTCACTGCATGAGTCTGCAACTTTTTCCAACGCGAGAATTAATGGAACTCCGGACGCCATCATCATTGAAATCAGGTCGCAAAAATCCGGTAGTTCCTTAACTAGGTTTTTATTTCGTTTTAGCCATAACGTTCGTCTTTTGTTGAAGACCATCAATAAAATGAGAGCAAAAAACATAAACACCAAAGGCTCTGTATTTATGATAGAGGTAGCAGCGCTTATCGCAGCCAGGAGTAGCCACACAAAAAAGATATGTGTGATTTATTACCTACAAATCTAAGAAGCAAGTAACGTTCGACAACGACTTTCAGTTTATCCGGCACTCTCTGCCATAAACTGTTTGTTTTTCTGTCCAGAAAAGAACTTAACTGAAGATAACTCCATAATTTATATGTACCAAAGAAAACCGCTACACTGACGAAAAATACCAATATAAAAAGTAACAACATTAATCATCATCCGGATTCATGATTTTTTTGACCATCCACCCGCCTAAAATCATCAATAACAAACTGGCAGCGAGCATTCCCATACCAATAAACGACTCAGTAAAAACAGCAGTGTGATTAGGCTTTATCCATCCTAATAAAAAATACAAACCAGCTGGCATTAACACGAGAATCTTCGCCTGCATTCTTGCTTGTGACGTTAATGTCAGTTGCCGTTCTTTTATATGTTGTTGCTGTTGAATATTTTCCGCCAGCCTCAGGAATATATCGGATTGCTGTCCGCCACTTTTCAGCCCCAGCTTTAATGCTTGAGCAACCAGTTTGACGGAAAAGACGGGGACCCGACGCTGCCAGTCATCAAGACACTCTATGAAAGGCCGCCCAACCTTTTCCTGGCGAAGCATTTCATCAATTTCTTGCCCAAGCGGAGGCTGCATACTGCCTTTAAAGCTTTTAAAAGCAGTGCTGACACTGGCACCGCTGCGGATTTGGTTGCTCAAGCTAATGAGCATACCGGGCAATTGTTTCTCTAACTTCTCGAACCGTTTCTTTTTAAGAAAGCGATACATGAAAGGCGGTGCAATTAACGTAAGAACAAAACTACAAATAGCCCACAAAACCGGGGAAGTAAGCCAAACAATAACTGGCAGAATAACTAACAATAGCAAGTAACCACGAACCAGCCAGCTAACCGGAAGGTTAAGAAAAAAGTCTTCCAGAGAGCGAACGGTTGATAGCTTTAACTTGTTCTCGAACTCCTGATACTTGTCTGGTGTCGCATGTGAAAATAGCCAAAACCAACAAGATACAGTCAGAGTAATAAGCAGTACTAAAAAGACGATATACATGATTCATCACCCATCAGGGTTTTAAACAGGCTTTCTCGAATATCATCCGACTGCTGCTCTGCAAAGCGACACAACGTTTGATTACTGGTCAGGGAATGTTCTGCGCTTTCCCGACTAAACAACGGCGACATTTGTAAAACGTCGTCATCAATACCCGTGAGCTCATCAATGCTTACAACTAACCGTCGTCCATCGGGTGCTCGGGCAATTTGCACGATAATATCTACAGCACTTGATATTTGTTGCCTCAAAGCGCTGACTGGTAGCTCTATTCCACCCATTAAAACCATAACTTCCAGCCGTCTGAGCGCATCACGGGCACTATTTGCATGAACTGTGGAAAGAGAGCCAGCATGACCGGTATTCATTGCCTGTAACATATCCAAGGCTTCTGCACCTCGACACTCACCTACCACTAATCTATCTGGCCTCATTCGCAAAGCGTTGATCACCAATTCTCGAATACCCACATCGCCGGTGCCTTCCTGGTTCTTAGGGCGAGACTCCAGGCCAATTAAATTGTCATGATTTAACTGTAGCTCCGCAGCATCCTCAATGGTTAAGACGCGCTCCCCTTCAGGAATTTCGTGCGACAGAATATTGAGCAACGTCGTTTTACCAGTTCCCGTGCCCCCGGACACTATAATGTTTTGCCTGCAACGTACCGCCAGCTTTAAGAAGTCAGCCGCTTGCTGAGTCAAAGAGCCGCTGTTTACCAAATCGTTAATTCCTAATGACTGTTTAGAAAATTTCCGAACAGTAAGACAAGCACCTTTTGTCGCCAGGGGCGATATAACAGCATTAACACGAGAGCCATCAGGCAAACGGGCATCGACCATAGGAGAAGCATCATCAATATGTCGGCCTAACGGCAAAACAATGCGATCAATTGCTCTTCTTAGTGCATCTTCTGAGGTAAATACCTCAACCGCTTTTTGTAATTTACCGCTGCGTTCGACAAAGATTTTATCGTAACGGTTGACCATTATTTCACTGACGGAATCATCGGCTAAAAGCCTTTCTATAGGCCCTAAACCAATAACTTCAGCAATAGCGTCTTCAATGACTCTGGGGTCGAAGTCAGAGACTTCTTGTAGAAAGCGACGCGCATACTCACGCAGCCCTGTTTCGTCCAATGCTTCAATTTGACTGTCGCGAACATCAAGACGGTTTCGCAGAGTTTCAATGGCTTGTTGTATTTTCATGAACCAGCTCCCTTAGTTGTAATACTGACTCGTCCTTGAACCAGTTATTTCTTTCTTCCCGTTTTTGCTCTTTATCTAAACGTCGTTTGTCAGCCGATGACATTTTTTCAGCAGTAACCATAACCACAAGCTCAGTTGTTTGCTCCCGGTGTTGCTGACTGCCGAATACTCGATTCAACCCCGGTAGCTCTCCTAAGCCCGGCATTTCATCCGACTGGTTAGATTCATCCACGTTTAATAAGCCAGACAAAACCATAGTGTCGCCGTCTTCAGAGAGAAACACAGATTCAGTACGTCTGGTCAAAATACCGGGGACTCCCGCCACAGAAACCGCAGGATCAATATTACTCAGTTCGGCACTTAACTTTGTTTTAATGCGCCCATCCTTTAAAACAACAGGTTCAACTATGAGTCGAATGCCATACTCACGGAAAGTCACATCTTGCATACCCTGGGCAACGACTTGAGGAATGGGAAGCTCACCCCCGGCCAAAAAGCTGGCTTTCTCGCCACTCTGAGTAGAAAGCGTTGGGTTGGCCAAAAGTTTCGCTAGACCATGGCGTTTCATAAACATGAGCTGGGAGGCGATATCAAGCTCCCAGTCAAATAAACCAGAAACTGCGCTTGATATAGATGGCCCCTCTGATGCACCTTGCCAGCGAATACCAATATCTTCCAAAGCCTGTCGCTTTGTTTCGAGTATATTTACTCGCAACGTCAGCATTGGCTCTTCACTCTTTTGCATAGAGGTTAAATTCATTATATTCGAATCCCCCTGAGCTAACGCCTTAATGAGGTTATAGGCCTTGGAAGAAACCGAGCCTGAAAGTACCATAAGACCATTGCGCTCTTCCAAATGAAGCCCATCTTCAACCGCAGACAATGCTTTAATTCGCTCTTTCAGTACCCCTTTACTTGACGGCGCAACAGTTACTAAAATCTTTTTGCTTTTGTCGCTATGCTTAAGCCAGACATCTGTACTGCCTACACTCACCGCTTTAAGAATGATTTGCTCATTACTGAGGAGCTTCGCTTGTACGATATTTTCATCACTAACGAGCACGTTAGTCCCTGGCAAAATATTAATTGAAGTCGAACCACCTAACTCAATAACGTGGCTATCAATATTATTAGCTAGAACATTAAAAGCCGATAAAACTAAAAACAGACAAGTTAGCGCTCGTGTGTACTTTAATATGCCGTCCATGACATCACCTTTGAAGTTAAACTTTCCGTGTTCCAAACATCTTCTCTCGAACTCGACGAACTTCTTGCCCAGACCAGCATTCCACTGCCCATAGCCCGGGTAAATTCGTCAACATCGTCTGGCTTGATAAGTAAAGTCAACGCGTAGCTTCCATAGCCATCGTTAAGCCCATGAATATCGAACACCTCAATATTCTCGAACGACTCGGTCGCGATACCGCTTTCAAAGTGTTCACCCACAAATGCGATATCAACAACATCTCCAGGCTTCAATAAAGCATTGTGAAGCCCCAGGTTATCGGTGCTAACTGTAATTGCATAATGCCCATCGGGCAGCTGACGCGACAAACCGGTATTTTGCTGGTTTAATAAACCTCGCTTTGATACAGGCTCTCCTTTACTTCCATCTACTCTAAGCTCCTGACCAATAATGAGACCGGCTTCGTTTTGTAAGAACCAATTATGATTAATTAGATGGCTAGGATATTGCCGAACCAACAAATCTTTTGCCGATACAATTGTTCCTGCAGTTAAATCGTTAGCGAAAACCACAACAGAGTGAGTATCAGCTGATGCTTGCTCCACACGGCGTTGAGTTTCCGTGTTGAGGTATTCATTAATCATGAAAACAGTAATTAAAGAAATAATTAAACTAAAAATGACTGCAAATATCCCTTTTGCTTTTTTACTCACGAACCCCCTCCTGGAATGAGCACTAAATGACGCCAGATAAAATCGTAAAACTCCCTGACTCTATTCCCTGTCTCTATTAAATAATCAATAACTGACCAGTTATCTTCTACAACAACCAGCGCTAACATGACGAGTATCGAAAGAAGCATCCATTCAACCGATGCCTGGCCGCGTTGGTACGCCGTCATATCACATGAACCATAACGACATATTCGCCTTGCTGAGAGAATACCAATCGGCCTAAGCCATCCTTAAACTCCCAAAGATCATTTGGCATCTCTATGGAACGAAAAGAACGTATTTTCTGGCCGTATTTAAGTTTTAAGATCTTTTGCACATCACCCAAGCTGTAGTGCGATACATAAACCCAAACTTCCTTGCCATTTTGTTCGGTCTGCGACAACACGAAAAATGGGCCAACTAACTTAGCTCCTTCGATATCCGTAGTAATAATTTTACTAAGAACCCATGTGTCATCTGTTCCTTTAAAAAAGGTCCAGTTTTTATTCTCAATTTGGCATAACCAAAAATCGAACTTATTGCGGTCGCAATATGGATAAAAGTCTTTTAGAAGTTCCCAGTCTGGTATTTTCGGATTTTGTAAAAAGTAGGCTTTCGCACCGGTATTATTTGCTACCGGCATTTGCGTCCACTGCCACTGATCAAACCCCGTTGGAATATCAGCAATCATAAGTTCCCTCTTAGTTTGCTCGTTAAGTTTCGCTCTAATTAGGGCTTTTGGGAATCGTGTGAACTATCACAATACTTTTTCCTTCCTGAGAAAAAGTCATACGACCCAAGTCTCCTTTAAAGTGCCAAATATCATTATTTTTCTCGACTGACTCAAACGACTGAATATCCTGATTATGAAAAAATAGAAGCATATCTTTAGTATGCTCCATATCGCCCCAGACTATATATGCCCATACCTCTGCTTCAACGGAATCATCGTAATAAAGTTTTATTGGTTGCGTTTCCAAAATACCTTCGGGGGCTCCGCTTTCTAACTTGGTTAAAATCCACTGACCGTCTTTTCCCTCATAAAACCGCCAGTCATCCTCTCCAATGTCGCAGACCCAAACCATGGTTTTTCCACCTGGGCAAAGTGGATACTGAAAGTCTATTCGATCCCAATTTGGCTCATATGGATCTTCCAAGTGGTAACCAACAACATAATCATTTAATGAACTTATCGGTTTTATACTCCATGACCACTCATTAAAAAGCGGAGGAAGTTCACTTTCATTAGTATTGTCAGGTTTCCCTAGCGTTGAACTGGATGCCCCGCCTTTTGAAACTTTGTGAGTAATAATCACGCTCTCACCCTGCTGGGAAAATGTAACCCGCCCCATTTCGTTATCCAGCGTCCACACATCATTCTCAGTTTGAATAGATACGGTAGATTTAACGCTCTGAGCATGCTCAAGTTGCATAGCAGCTTTAGAAGCCCGCATGTTAAGTAGAGAGAAGTAACCCCATACTTGTTCATTATCATTTTCAACGAAGTGAAAGGGAATCATTGGTCCAGTTATTGAAGCTTCCTCTTGCTCTACAGGAACTGATGCTAACACCCATTGTCCATCGCCATTCTGATATAGTGTCAACTCTAACCCGTCGGCTACGCACAACCATACAGATGTGTTATTCCCGAGACATCCAGGATATTCATCATGAACGTCTTCCCACACGGGTTCGGCTGGTGCTTCAAGGTGGTAAGCAACTATACTTTCAAGGGAACTGATTGACTGTTGACTCCACGACCAGTCATCAAATACATCTGGTAAATCCATTTATAAATCCATTTTTTGCTTATAAGTTCAAAATTAATGGTTACTGCTTATTTATCGACGGTGTGAACAAGAATGACGCTTTTCCCTTTCTCTTCGAAAGTTACCCGACCCATTTCCCCCTTGAAATTCCATACATCGTTCTTCGTTTTCTTTGATTCAAAAGAGTCTACTTTCTGGTTATAGAAAAAAAGCAAACTTTCTTTAATAGACTCAATTTCTACTGGCGAGTAATACACCCATTTCTTTTCATTCTCGGTTTCAATTTGATCTATTAAATAAACTCCGCCACTAAAAACCTTGGGACCGATAAAGCTTCCTTTTTAACAAATACCCACTGACCTCTTTCAACTTCAAAAATCGTCCAATCATACTCATCACCTTTACAGATCCAACGCCTATCTTCACCACCTGCGCATGCTGGATAGTAGCTTTTTAAACTATCCCAGTCCGGAGTGGATGGTTCTTCAAGATAAAATGCGACTATATTATCTAGTGAACTAATTGATTGCTGGTTCCACGACCAATCATCGAGCAAATCAGGTAAATCCATTACTACCTCTCTATTAATGCATTTTCAGGAACTACATCAGAGTCAATATGGCCAAAAATTAACGAATCTGACTCTAGCTCTTCTGCTAGGAAAATTCTGCCAAGACCATCCTGAATTATTTCAGTTATTGGGCCTGATAAAATTTGATTTACGACCAATGAAGCTGGTCTAGAAACCAAATCACTTTTACTTTTTGCTTCCCAGCTATCTGTTAACCTAGCCATTCGGTAAATTGAAACATCCGACGTGTCTGTCATTCTCAAATTGTTTCCATTTAAATTAACTGAAAGAAGTCTATCAATTGGTTCAAATACAAGCTCTAAATCGTTATTTAAACTGTATCGTCCGCTAAGCTTTGTTTTTGCTGAATTTCTTAGCTTCTCCCAAGTGACTTCCCGTGACAGCTTCAAGGAATCAATTTGTTCGGTAGAGGCTGGTAACAGCTGCTCACTTACTGAAACAGTAATAACAACAAGAACAGTTAAACCCAATAAGCATTCTATAAGTCCTTGCCCAATTTGCTTGTTAATTAATTTCATGACCAATCAAAGCTATCTTATCCGCAGAGCTTAAAGGTTTAAGTTTCGCTTCCCATAAAGCATTAAATAAATTGTCACTCTCTATATTTAAATCAGTTCTAGGGAAAACAGACTTAGGTCTACTAAAATCGGTTGTAGCTTTTGCATAAGCTACTTGCCCACCAACAGTCACTTTTACAATCAACGAATCCATACTCGAACTTAAGAAGTTTCTTAAAACCGCATAGCTAAATGCGCTTTGCTCAACCCTTAGGGAGCCCATTTGTGCTAAAGCGAAACTTGATGAAATAGAATTACTTCGGAATGCACCTCCGTAATTAGTTCTCTCAGATCTACGCCGGTTTTGAGCTTTTGCTCCCCACCCCATGGGAAGTATTTCTTCGTGCCCACCTATAAGCCACTCCCGTTGATGCAGAGAAACTGAATCTAGAGCATGCCAATCCCAACCTCCGTCACTGTCGCGAGCTAACTCGGTTCCACCGCGCTTCGGTATTTTGTAACTATACAAGTCGACCCAATCATAACTCCTAGACCTACTAAACGGGTCTAAACTTTTAATAGTGAGTTCTTCAAAAAACTTTGAGCTATCTTCGTTGCTCGTAGATTTATGATTCACTTTCCCAAGCCAAAGTAGAGGAAATGCAAAAACACCGCTACCTTGGTAAGCGCTCCAATTAATATCGCCTGAGTGCTCGGACACTACATCGTTGATTAACAGAGGTAGCTCATAATAAAAGCTTGCATCAAGTGCTTGCTGAGCAACGGATATCCCCTGGACTACCAGAGCCTGAAACGCAACCAAACGACTCGCCACTTCCGCAAAGCTCTCCTCAATACGTTCAACAATCATCGATATCGCACGAGTTATTTGAGCTACGTAAGGAATAAAAGAGGTAATGGTTTCAAGGTTTTCGGCGGTGCGATCCAACATGGCCAAATAACTTGCCAGGCCAACCCACTGAGCAATTGCAACTTGGTTTCCTATAAGCGCTCGGTTGGTAAGAGCCATGAAGTTCATCTGCCGCGACATCGCTACTGCGGCACTGTATGCTGCGTTGTCAGCGACACTTTGCAGATAAAACTGCTGGCGTGCGTGTTTTCCCATGTCAGTCACAGCAAAGAGCAAACTTGTGACTAAGAGCAAAACGCCGGTCATCATAACCAACGTTTGCCCTGTTTGCTTTTTTCGAAAGCCAAACATTTTAGTTATCGCCCTGTTCGGTAGCCTCGTCATAATTACCGAGGGTGACGTCCGTATTGGCTACAGTTCCGGCACGTCGGGACGATTGTCTGGCTCTGTTGAGTTGTTGACTAGATGACTGCCCGGTCATTTCCTGGGCCAGGCCGGCAACTTGGTTTCGTATGGCTTTTCCAAACAATGAATAGACGCCAATTGCAGCAACAGCAATAAGCGCAACAATGATGATGTATTCGGTCATTCCCTGACCGCGACTGCGTGAAATGAATTTCCGTTTCATAAAACCTCCTGTCAAAATTTGCCTTGCTTGGCGAGTTAGGACAGGAAGTATAGATCGACTTTCAGAGGGTCAGAGCACGAGTAGTCAATGTCTTACTCTATATTAAGATATTTATGCATCTGCACGGACAAACGCCAGTTGCGTTCAATGCAGGTTTGCATGGCTAGTTCGGTGGCACGCGGACGCTGGCTTATGGGTTGTAGGCAAATAATAGCGTCGGCTTTGGGTGGGCAACGTTTTAGCAGTGAGTCTAAAGCGTCTATGTGTTTTTGCATGGCAACCGGATGTTTTATTTCATTGGCGCGTGCCATGCAGTCGGGGCGCACCAGGTAGCCGCCCGGCATATCCAACTTCGGAGACACCGTTACCCAGGTGTTGTCAGTCACTTTTAGCTCAAAAGTACCGCTGGTTTCTATTTGCAGCTGGTAGCCTTTGGCTTCCAAGGCTTCGCCTAGCGGCAGCAAGTCGAACATAGCGGGCTCACCGCCGGTTATTACCACGTGTTTGGCGGCGTAACCTTCTTGCTCAAAGCGTTTTACTATGTCTTCGGCGGTCATTTCTGCCCATTTTGACGAGGCTTCGGTTTTTGCCATCATCTCGTCGACGCTGACTTTGTCGCTGTCGTTGGTTTCCCACGTGTGTTGGGTGTCGCACCACGGACAACCCACGGGGCAGCCTTGCAAGCGCACAAATATGGATGGCACACCAGTAAAGGTGCCCTCGCCCTGCAGGGTCTCGAAAATTTCGTTGATGCGGTAAGACATAGCTTTCGTTAAAATGGCTTCTATTAAGGTGGATAGACCGCAGATTATACGGAGAGTTACAGCATGTCGCAAAAGGTCGTTGTTATTTATTCAGGTGGAATGGACTCGTTTACGGTGCTGCACAAAGCATTGCAGGAAGGCAATGAGGTGCTGGCACTGTCGTTTAACTACGGTCAGCGCCATGTGAAAGAGCTAGAAGTTGCCGCTAACGTCTGTAAACAGCATGGACTTCCGCATAAAGTGGTCGACATTACTGCCATTAACCAACTTTTATCTGGTAGCTCATTAACCGACGACATTGATATTCCCGAGGGACACTACGAAGAAGAGTCAATGAAGTCGACGGTGGTGCCCAACCGCAATATGATTTTGCTGTCGTTAGCCATTGGTTATGCAGTGTCTCAGGAAGCCTCTGCGGTATATTACGGCGCTCACTCAGGCGACCACGCTATTTATCCGGACTGTCGCCCGGAGTTTGTGCGCCAAATGGATGTGGTCAGTAAAATGGCCAATTACGAACCGGTAGCGGTTCATGCGCCTTATTTAGACGTCGATAAAAATGCCATTTTAGCAGACGGTCTGAAAATGGGCCTGGACTACAGCCAAACCTGGACCTGCTATAACGGCCGTGACAAGGCCTGTGGTAAATGCGGTGCCTGTGTAGAGCGGTTAGAGGCCTTCGCTGCCAACGGCGTTGAAGACCCCATTCCTTACGAAGCTTAATTAACCACCGAAAGCCAGCGCTGCGCTTGCTGCCAGCGCTCGGTGCGTTTCAACGCTTCCAAGCCTACCGCTGGTTCGCTCATCAGCATACGCTGCACACGCTGAGCACTCTCAGGCTCGGTTGCCGGAAGCTTTGCGTCAAGTACCTGTAAAGCCCCTGCTCTGTCATTACACACCAGTATCATATCGCAGCCTGCGCTCAGCGCGGCCAATGCGCGTTGCTGCATGTCACCCGCAACCGTGGCGCCTTGCATCGACAAATCGTCGCTGAAAATGGTGCCGTTAAATTGCAATTCATTACGCAGTATTTGCTGCAACCAGAACTCACTAAAGCCGGCGGGCTGTGGGTCAATTTTCGGGTAAATAACGTGCGCCGGCATGATGCCATCCAGCTTTTGGCTTAATGACAGAAATGGCTTTAAGTCGTGCGCACGAATTTGCTCTAACGTTCTCTCGTCTTCCGGAATGGCAATGTGTGAGTCTGCCTGCACCGAGCCATGGCCTGGGAAATGCTTGCCCGTAGACGCCATGCCGGCCTCATGCATACCTTCTATAAACGCCGATGCTAACTCAGATATCTCCGACGGCACGTCAGAGAACGCTCGGTCGCCTATCACTTCACTGCAGTCATCAACATCTAGTACCGGCGCAAAGCTAATATCAATGCCGACAGCCTGTACTTCTGCCGCCATGAGCCATCCTAAGTCTCGCGCTGCGCGGTGGCGTTCGTCCGCATTCTCAATGCGGCGTAACGATCCCATTGCCGGAATCGCACTAAAGCCCTCGCGAAATCGCTGTACACGCCCGCCTTCGTGGTCAACCGCAATAAGCAATGGTTTAGCGGCCGCCATACGTGCTTCCTGGGTTAACCGAGCCAACTGCTCAAGCGATGCGAAGTTACGTGTAAACAGTATCAACCCATTAACCGAGGGCTGCGCCAGTAGCTTTTTGTCTTCTGGCGTTAGCTCGGTGCCCTCAATGTCTATCATGACTTGTGCCATAACGTCGTTGCTCTCCGTCTGTGTTTAACGGTAAATAGTCAGTGTCGGCAGTGTGCCACGATGCAGTAAAAAGCGCCACGCTGGGTGTTCATCTTTTCGTTCTCTGTGCTAAATTGTAAATTAACATTTTTACAACACGCGAGACGCAGTATGACCTTTAAGAAATCTTTATTGCTACTGAGCATGACAGCGGCATTATCAGCCTGTGGTGGCTCTGACAGCAGCTCTGACACCGGCGATACGGGTGGAGGCTCCGGCTACGCCACTTGCTCGGTTGAAGACCAAAACCAGCGCTTTTTCAATTATATGAAAGAGGACTACTTTTGGGCAGACCAACTGCAGGACAGTATTGACCCGGAAGCTTTTGGCGATGTTTATGCGGTTCTTGAAGAGTTGCGCGTGCCGGAAGACCGCTACAGCTACATTTTAACCGAGGAAGAGTACGAACAGTTGTTTGTGAACGCCACCTACTTTGGCTTCGGTTTTTCGATGGAGCAGATAAGCGATACTCGCGTTAAAATTCGCTTTGTTTATAACGACTCCCCTGCTGCTACTGCGGGTATAGAACGTGCTGACGAGCTAATTGCCATCGACGATGTGCCGGTTTCTGAACTGCTTGCCAACGGCGAGTTTGATGATGCCCTAGGGCCAAACGAAGAAGGCATTAGTAAAACACTCACCTGGGAAAAGCCGGACGGTACCGAGCAAACCGATGTTCTCAGCAAAGTTGAAGTGGAAACCAACACAGTGATGGGTGCACAAACCACGGCACTCGATAACGGAGAAACCGCCGGTTACTTTACCCTGGACTCTTTCATTAACCGTACTGGGAGCGACTTAAACGAAGCGTTTGATTTGTTCGCTAACGAAGGCGTTGATCATTTAATTATCGATGTACGCTACAACGGTGGTGGCCTCATTCGTTACGCCAATCAAACCTCCAGTCAGGCAGCGGGCAATAACGTACTCGGCGAAACCTTTTTGACTTACCGCTTTAATGAGCAAAACAGCGATAAAAACGAAAGCCTCCAGTTCCGCTTAGTTGATGGCACTCAGCAGCTCGACTTAGATACGGTGTATGTTTTAACGACCGGCAGCAGCTGCTCTTCCTCGGAAATTATTATCAACTCTTTAAAACCTTACGTGAATGTTGTCACTATTGGTGAGAACACCTGTGGTAAACCTGTCGGCCAACAGCCTGAACAGTTGTGCGACAAAGTGACGTTCGCTATTAACTTTGAAACGGTTAACGCTGAGGGTGAAGGCAAGTATTACAACGGCTTGGCCCCTACCTGTGAGGTTGAAGATGAAATTGTCGCTAACTGGGGAAGCGAGCAAGATCCGCTAACTGGCGCAGCGTACAGCTATATTGAAACCGGCAGTTGCCCGGCTACAGCCAGTGCCAGCGCAGAAACGAAAAAGAGCGCTCAGCAGCGCTCTTTTGTAGACCCAGTGTTCAACTTAAAAGACAAACGTCGAACACTTTATTAAGTTGAAATGAATGCGGTGGTCAGTCTCTGACCGCCGCTTTTCTCAAGTCACCTTTTGCCGTGTAAAACTGGTTGTTTTCCAGAATGCCCGGCGCGAAGCTGTCGACACCAATAGCAAGCAGGCGCAGCTCTTCAGTCTCAGCCAGTTTATCGGCCGTTTCTTTATCCACTAGGCCTTTTTCTAAAGCCGCATCAGCAAGCTCTTGTCCATTTAAATTAAATGACAATTCACCGCGTTTCTGAGCCTTACGAAGCGTTTTATAAACCGACTTCATGTCCAGCATAGAGAGAAACGCTTTTTCCATGTGACCGGTTGGATCGTTTTTGTCGTCTTTCCAGTAACACAGGAACGTATGACGATCACGCGTGACGCCCGGCTCCATCATGCTCAAGCTAATTTCCTGCAGAGTGTCGTCTTTTGGCTTCTTAAAGTGATTACCCAACGGGAATATCACTAAACGCATCATCCAGGCTACCGCACGGTTCGGGAAGTTGTCGAAGAAACCATAGAAAGCTTCAGCAATACTGTGCAGATGATGCTGCAACGCGTAATGCACATACGGCAAGTCTGCAACCTGACGACCTTCGTCTTCAAAGCGCTTCAACACTGCAGAGCCCATGTATAAATGACTTAACACATCGCCGAGGCGCGCTGAAATCATTTCTTTACGCTTCAGGTCACCGCCCATCATCAGCATGGAAATGTCTGACGCTAACGCCAAACCACGGCTCATGCGACCCAGTTTACGATAATACTGCGCGGTTTCGCCGCTAACCGGAGACTCGCCAAAACGCGCCCCTGTCAGACCCAGCCATAAGCTGCCAAATACGTTGCTGGCGGCAAAGCCAATGTGTTTCATTAGCAAGCCATCAAACTCGCGCATACCCTCGTCTTCATTTGGGTTTGCGGCCGCTTGCATTTCTTTCAGAACGTACGGATGACAACGCGTAGCACCCTGACCGAAAATCATCAGGTTACGAGTTAAGATGTTGGCACCTTCTACCGTAATAGAAACGGGCGTTGCCATGTAATTGTGACCCAGGTAGTTATGCGGCCCCAATTGAATACCTTTACCGGCATGAATATCCATTGCGTGTTCAATAACTTCACGCCCCATTTCCGTCATGTGATACTTCGTCATTGCCGTCACAACTGACGGACTCATGCCCTGGCACAGCGATGAAATTGTTAAACGGCGCATGGATTCAAGAATATAATTAGTGCCGCCAATTTTACCCATTGATGACTGCACGCCCTCAAACATACCAATAGGAAGACCAAATTGCTGACGCACGTAAGCATACGCACCCGTCATACGCTGAGTCACATGGCCCGATGCCGTCGCCAACGCGGGCAGTGAAATACCGCGACCGGCTGACAAGCATTCGACCAGCATACGCCAGCCCTTACCGGCATACTCTTCGCCGCCGATAATCCACTTCAGGGGAATAAATACGTCTTTACCGTACGTTGTACCGTTTAAAAACGCCTGATTTAACGGGAAGTGACGGTCACCAATTTCGACGCCTTTGTGGCTGGTCGGAATAAGCGCACACGTAATACCAATATCTCGCTTGTCGCCCATTAAGTTTTCAGGGTCGTACAATTTAAACGCCAAACCAAGCACGGTCGCAGACGGCGCCAGAGTAATGTAGCGCTTTGACCAGTTAAGGCGAATACCAACCACTTCTTCGCCCTCGTGCTCGCCTTTACAGACGATACCTTCATCAGGAATAGATCCCGCATCAGACCCAGCTTCAGGACCCGTTAGGGCAAAACATGGAATATCGGTACCATCCGCTAAACGCGGCAACCAATATTCTTTTTGCTCTTTCGTACCATAGTGCGTCAGCAATTCACCCGGACCTAATGAGTTAGGCACCATAACCGATACTGCGGCGCTAATTGAACGGCTGGCAATACGCGACACAATGTAAGAGTTTGCCGCCGGAGAGAAGTCGAGACCACCATGTTCTTTACCAATAATCATGGCAAAGAAACGTTCCTTTCTCAGAAAGTCCCACACTTGTTTTGGCAGGTCTCTGTCCTGTTGAACAATTTTGAAGTCATCGATCATATCCAGCAAGGTGTTCAGCTGGTTATCAATGAAGTCTTGCTCATCCTGAGTCAGTTTCGGCTGCGGCATGTCCAGCAGTTTTTGCCAGTCAGGGCGACCTTTGAACAATTCACCGTCCCACCATACGTCCCCTGCTTCCATGGCTTCACGCTCAGTGTCAGACATAGGAGGCAGAATGCGCTTAAAAATACCAAAAACAGGTTTAGTAATAAGGCTGCGACGGATATCTCCGACTGCAAATACCAGTACCACTAAAACCAACAACAAAATGAGAATTTCCATGGTTATCTCCAGTGCACCATCAGAATAAAAGTGTAGTCAAAACTCCGTCTTACGACAGTTTATTTACGAATTTTCGAGTCCGCCCGAAACAAACGGAATAAGTTGATCAATGACATCCTGTGCGCCAATTTGCTGATTAAACTCGGCTTGCGCTATTTCGATAAGTGCCTGACCGGACACCTGAGCGAAAACAACCGAGCCTAATACAAAGTGCAGACGCCAGAACATTTGCTGTTCATCTAAATGTGGGTTTGTGCGCTTAAGCAGCTGCAGCAAATGTTGCAATACGTTGCCGTACTCTTGTTGAGTGTACTTGCGCAAATGCCCCTGAATTTCAGAATAAGCAAAACCCAAGAGCCTTAAAAACGTATCGGGGCCACGCTTGTTGATTTGGGTCAATTTAGCCAGTGGCAGTTTGAAGCGCTCAAATAATGCTTGAGTTTTAAGGTCTTTTTCGGCCTCGGCTTCTTTAAGCTGTTCTTCTAGAGCCGGCATAAAAACACTTAAATAGCGGGCAATAACCGCCTGTATCAGCGCTTTTTTTGAGCCAAAATGATAATTAACGGACGCCAGATTCACGCCCGCTTCGTGGGTGATCTGCCGTAAAGAGGTCTGTTCAAAACCATCTCGCGCAAACAGCGCTTCAGCGGCGTTGAGTATTTTCTGTTGAGTCGTAATGCGTGCTGCCATGATATAAATAAACGCATGATTTAAACATGCGTTTAATTTAATTCATGTCGTTTCAGCGTGCAAGTGTTCGCTGAAATTTATTTTAGTGCTTCCAGTAATGTCTATGAAATAAGATCAGTACCGTCATTATCTCCAAACGCCCTGCTAGCATGGCAAATATCAGCAGTAATTTGGCACCACCGTCCAGGCTGGAAAAGTTACCTGCGGGTCCAATAATTTCACCAAGACCAGGGCCAACGTTACCCACAGCGGATGCCGCTCCGGAAATAGCGGTTAGAAAATCGAGCTCAAACAATGACAAGCCAAGTGCAATAACCGCTATCAGTAAAAAATACATGAAGCAAAAGGCAACCATTGAACCCAGCAGTGAATCGTTAACTCGTCGTTCTTGGTACGTCTCAACCCGAACCAAATTTGGGTGAATGAGTTGGCTAAACTGTTTTTTAAGCAGTAACTGTGAAAGCTGGAAACGGAATATTTTCATACCACCGGCGGTTGACCCGGTACAGCCACCAATAAACATGAGGTAGAAGAAAACCATCAGGGACCAGCTACCCCAGTTGCCGTAATCTTCCGTCGCATACCCTGTCGTGGTCACCACAGATACAACATTAAATGCGGTATGCATGAGAGCGTCACCGACCTCGCGCCCTTTCACCACTTGCACCAAAGTAATAAGAACAATGGCGATCATTAAAAAGGTGACAAACGCACGTACCTGGGTGTCCTTCCAAAGTGGTTCATAATCCCCTTTTAGTACTCGAATGTAGAGCACAAAAGGTAATGCCCCCGCTACCATGAACAGTGTACCGGTTATAACCAAAAACGGAGTATCGGAAAAGTGACCGAAAGAAGCGTCATAATTCGAGAAACCGGCGGTACCTATGGTTGTCATACCATGAACAAAGGCGTCAAAGCTTGTCATGCCACCTAAAAGATACAACGCAACAACAGCAACCGTTAGTATCAGATAAACTCGACCAATGGCTAAAACCATGTGACTAGAGCGAGGCATAAATTTACCCGACATATCGGACGATTCAGCCTGGAATAATCGCATACCGCCAACCTGCAAAAACGGTAATATCGCCATAGCCATAACGATGATTCCGATACCGCCTAACCACTGCAGCATCGCCCGCCATAGCAAAACACTGGATGGCAGATCATCAAGTCCGGAAATAACGGTGGCTCCTGTGGTGGTAATAGCCGACATAGCCTCGAACCAAGCACTGGAAAAATCGAGATAAGGCTGGGCGAAAATAAACGGTAGCGTCGCAAAAAGGCTGGCTGAGACCCAACATAAGGTGGTTAACAGAAAGACTTGGCGCGCTCTTAACTTGGCGTCACCTACAGGTTGTAGAAAAAGCGTAACGCCAACAACCAAACCAATAATAGCGAGCGTTAAATAAGTCCACTGCTCTTTTTCTGCGTTAATAACGGCCATAACAAATGGTGCTAATAACGCCAAAGAGAGTAGCGCCAGCAAACCACCTACCGCTTTTAATAGAAGCTTCACCGCCTGACGTTTATCAAGCGGTGTTTGTTTAAGTGAGCTGCCGGCCTGAAGCGACATGATTAATTAGACGTATCCAGTGCACTGAATGACTTCACTAAGTCATCCACGGCTTTCATTTGTTGTAGATAACCTTCTAATGCGCGTAACGGCAAAGCGCAAGGTCCGTCACATTTGGCTTCATCAGGGTTAGGGTGTGCCTCAATAAACAAACCGGCAATACCCAATGCCATACCAGAACGGGCAAGCTGTGCCGCTTGTGCACGGCGACCATCAGCAGAATCACTACGCCCACCTGGACGCTGCAATGCGTGGGTTGCATCGAAAATAACCGGCGCCATGGTCTTCATTTCATCCATGCCCAGCATATCAACCACTAAGTTGTTATAACCAAAGCAAGAACCGCGCTCGCACAACATTATGTTCTGGTTACCGGCTTCCGCGAACTTGCTAATAATGTGCTTCATTTCATGCGGCGCTAAAAACTGAGGTTTCTTGACATTAATCATGGCACCGGTTTCAGCCATAGCAACAACCAAATCAGTTTGGCGCGCTAAAAACGCCGGAAGCTGGAGAATATCAACAACTTCCGATACCGGCTTAGCCTGATGAGGCTCGTGTACGTCGGTAATTAGCGGGACATTGAACTGCTGCTTGACGTCTTCAAAAATTCGCAGTCCCTCTTCGAGACCCGGTCCACGAAATGAGTGCACCGATGAGCGGTTGGCTTTGTCGAAAGACGCTTTAAAAACATAAGGAATGCCTAACTTATCCGTCACTTCAACGTAATGCTCGGCTATACGGAGTGCTAAATCACGCGACTCCAGTACATTCATTCCGCCAAAAAGAACAAACGGACTGTCATTGGCTATTTCAATATCGTTTAAATGTAACTTCGAAATCATGCTCATTCCTTTTGATTAACTGCCAACCACACGCAACACCTGGCCTGAGAAATACGCCATATAAGTCCCCAGCGCATAACCCATAACAGCCAACAGAACACCCACTGGTGCCAGTGACGGGTGAAACGCCGATGCTACCACCGGAGCTGAAGCGGCCCCGCCTACGTTAGCCTGACTGCCCACCGCCATGTAAAAAACAGGCGCACGTAAAATTTTAGCAACAAGCAGCATTAACGACGCATGAATAATCATCCAGATAGCGCCAATTAGGAAGTACTTTGGTGCTTCAACAATTTTTGTCACGTCCATGTGCAAGCCTATGCTTGCCACCAAAACATAGACAAAAACAGAGCCAATTTTAGAAGCGCCAGCCGCTTCCAGAGAGCGAGCGCGGGTAAACGACAACGCAATACCGCCCGCAGTAGCAAGAACAATAACCCAGAAGAACAAACTGTCTAAGCTAAACTTACTCAGAGCCGGGTAGTTCGTGCCAATAGCCGGTGCGATCCAGTCAGCCAATAAATGAGCTATACCTGCCACGCCGAAACCAACGGCTAAAATAAGCATTAAGTCTCTCAAACTGGGGTTACGAACGTGCTCAGCTTCGTACTTTTCAACCTTATGGCGAATGGCATCAATAGCTGAAGTGTCAGCGCCTGTACGCGCGTCAATTTGCTTAGCGTTCGCCGCCATATAAAGCAACACAGCCATCCATAAGTTAGCGACAATAATATCGACCGTTACCATCGCCGAAAAAATATCACCACCGACTTCATAAACTTCTTTCATAGCCGCCTGGTTAGCTCCACCACCGATCCAGCTACCGGCGATGGTCGTCATGCCACGCCAAACCGCATCTGGACCTGCCCCACCAAGCATTTCAGGAAAGATAAAAGAAACCAGCAGTAGTGCAATGGGACCACCGATAACAATACCGAAGGTACCGGTTAAAAACAGTATCAACGCTTTGGATCCCAGCCCCAAAATCGCTTTTAAGTCCAAACTCAACGTTAGTAACACCATACAGGCCGGTAGCAGATAATCCATGGTGATATCAGTTACGGCTGTCGCATTACCATCTACAATACCGAAAGTGTTCAACAACGATGGTAAGAAGTAACAAAGCAATAACGCGGGTACGAAGCGATAAAACTTCTTAAATGCCGGATGGTCACTATTATTGGTATAGAAAACAAAACCCAAAATGGCCATTAATAAGCCAATGATAACGCCATCGTTAGTAATTAGCGCACTCGTTTCTGTTACTGCGGTCTCCGGTGCTAACATACAACAAAATTCCTTTTTAACTAGCCAGCGATTAATGCTGTTTTTGACATAGCCACGTGCAATAAGAAGGCTATCCAGCCGCACGCACCAAGAAAACCTACCCAACGGGTTACAGCAGACTGACCCTTCATGGCAAAAATACCAAAAATAATGTAACCGATAACACCGATGACTTTATCCGTCAGCCAAGGCACTTGAATTGGGTACATACCAACTGTCACCATTATGCCAATGGCACTCGCCAATAATAGAGTGTCATTGATATGCGGTACCACTTTCAGCCATTTCTTTTGTAACGCAGGAGAATCCAACAACCGCAAAACAAAGCGGAATAGAAATAAAGTGATAGAAATAAAAACAAATAGAACATGCAGGTGTTTAAAAACAACGTACACAGTAAAACCCCTTTATAGTGAATTAAATATTTCTTAGTTCGGGCAGCAGCTTCAATGCTTGCTCAAGGAAGTCAGGCGAATAATAGCGGCCTTTTTCGTCGTCGAGTCGTGTTTTGATATCCGCGTCATTGGTGTCTTCTTCAAACCAGTCCACTAGCTGCTCAGTTAACAACAATACTTGTGTACTCAGTGCAATATCACCACCTTGCTTGCCTTCTGGAAGGCCTAAACCGTCCCAGCGTTCCAAGCGTTCCATCAACGCACGATGCGCTTTTTGGGTAGCATCGTGCTCACCATGCGTTAACGCTCTTAGTGAACGAGCAACACGTTGTTGGCAAGTCGTTTCATTGGCGGCAACCGGTGTCGATGCACAGTCCAACAGCGGACGAGCTTGTGCAAACAGCGACCAGGCCAGAGCTGTCGCTTCCGCCTCGTCGGCATTAACGGCCTGAGCCAGGCGATAAGCAATACGCCCTTCTTTGCTGCTATCCAGCACGTTATTGAAATGATTTGCATGATGTAGCATCAGTTGATCGGCTAGGCGTGCCAGGAAGTGATCAGAGTCCTCCAGGCACACAACGTTGTCCTGAGCCAACTGCACATTTTCAGCAAACAACTGCAATACATGATGGTCATCCGCAGTTAACGTGCGGGAAAGCCCACCAATGAATAAAACCGAGCCATGCGCACGGCAATGGCTGCGGCAATACAACAGCACAAAGTCTTCTCCGTAGAACGAACCATGATTTGCAATGACGTTCTCCAGCTCAGCTAATGCTTTTGAAGGAATGACCGAGCGCAGTGTTTGACCAACACTAACCTGTGAATCTTCACCGTGCGCGGCCAGTACTTTATAAGATGTGCCGTCTTCATTCGCTGTTGCGTAAAGCGTTTGCTTAGCACCGCCAATAACCCAGCTCAGTTGCTGAACCAAACCATCAACAAAACTATTCATCGGTTGCAGCGCATACAAATTTGTCGACGCTGAAATGATTTTTTCTAAACCATGGCGGCTTTGGTCAATGGACATAATGTCGCGGTACGAGCGCAATGACGACATAACAGCAGTAAATAGCTTCTGTGCGGTCAGCTCGGTTTTCGATTTATAGTCGTTAATATCGTAATTGACGATAACGGTACGTTCAGGCGCCTGGCCTGGCTGCCCTGTTCGCAAAATAATACGAGTAAAGTGGTTGTCGGCTTTTTCTCGAATATAGCGAGCGACCTGGAGACCTGCGTCATCCGTTTCCATCACAACATCAAGTAAAAGAATGGCCGCATCGGGATGCTCATCAATGAGCTTTCTGGCTTCTTCACCAGAAAATGCACTATAAAACTTGAGACCGCGTCCCAGAAAGTTAAAGTCGTTCAATGCCAGTTTTGTGACCGCATGCACTTCTGGCTCGTCATCGACAATTAAAATTTTCCAGTATTCTGTTGGTAATTTTGTATTTTGCTGGCTGGCTTCATCAGCAAACATGAACTGGTTGCTCATTACTTGTCTCTCTCCGCCGTGACGTATTGTCCACCTGATACTCGTTCTACACTAGCATAATCCTGCCAGCGGTTAACCTTTTTATAACCACTTTTTGTGAGTAGCTCAATGACACTGTCGGCCTGCTGCCATCCCTGTTCAAGTAGTAACCAACCACCGTCCGCCAAGTATGACTTTGATCGAGTAATTATGTTCTTTATATCGTCTAAACCGTCGCCCGTTGCCACCAAAGCACTTAACGGCTCAAATCGAACATCGCCCTGACTTAAATGGGGATCGGTTTCTTCGATGTATGGCGGATTAGAGACAATCAAGTCAAAAGGCTTGCCGACAGGCACATGAGAAAACCAGTCGCTTTGGAACAACTCAACATCCAGATTGTTACGTTTGGCATTACGGGCAGCCAAAGCAACCGCGTTACCGTTTTTATCGCAACCAAACACCTGCCAATTCGGCTTCTCTGACTTTAAAGCCAGCGCAATCGCACCGGTTCCGGTACCTAAATCCAGCACTCGAGCATTATCGGGCAAATCCAGACTCAACGCTGTCTCTATCAGGGCTTCTGTGTCCCCCCTGGGGATAAGAGTACTTTCGTTCGTTTCCAGTTCTAACGACCAAAACTCTTTACGTCCGGTAATGTAAGCTATCGGCTTCCCGTTAACCCTCTCATTAACCACGACTTCAAAGCGTTCCAACTGTTCGTCGGTTAATGCTCTTTCCGGCCAGGTCATTAGGTAGGTTTTATTCTTGTTCAGCACAAAGCTCAGCAGCGCAAAAACATCAGCCCTAACATCTTCATTATGCGCCAGCTGCTGCCGCGCCCACTGCAGCGCTTCTTCTATGGTCATTCTTGTCCTTCAGACAATGCCGCCAATTGATCCGCCTGATGTTCGGTAATAATTGGATCCATAATCAAGTCCAAATCCCCCTGCAAAACCTCATCCAGCCGATATAAGGTTAAATTAATGCGGTGATCAGTGACACGACTTTGCGGATAGTTATATGTTCGAATACGCTCTGAGCGGTCACCGCTGCCGACCAAGTTGCGACGTGTACTGGCTTCTTCCTGTTGACGCTTTTCGTCTTCGATTTTCTGTAACCGTGCCTGTAATACTGACATCGCTTTTGCGCGGTTTTTGTGTTGTGAACGCTCTTCCTGACACTCAACGACCACGCCCGAGGGCAAATGCGTAATACGAATGGCCGAGTCAGTTCGGTTAACGTGCTGACCACCGGCACCGGAAGCTCGAAAAGTATCGACTCGTAAATCAGCAGGGTTAATCTCTATCGCTTCCGCTTCCGGAATTTCCGGTAAAATAGCCACCGTACAAGCTGATGTATGAATTCGACCTTGTGACTCGGTTTCAGGTACGCGCTGCACGCGATGTCCGCCTGACTCAAACTTCATACGACCATAAGCGCCGTCACCATTCATCTGTGCAATCACTTCTTTATAACCACCATGATCACCTTCGTTGGCACTCACTACAGAGATATTCCACCCGTGCTTTTCCGCATAACGGCTGTACATCCGAAATAAGTCGCCAGCAAATATTGACGCTTCATCACCACCGGCTCCGGCCCGGATTTCCAAATAGCAGTTGCGGTCATCATTCGGGTCTTTTGGCAATAATAAAATTTGCAGTTGTTGCTCAAGCTCAGTTTCGTTTTCCTTGGCTTGTTTTAATTCTTCCTGAGCCATTTCCCGCATTTCAGGATCATCTTCCTCCGCCATATCTTTAGCGGCGATTTGGTCTTCCTGGTTCTGCTTATATTTTTCAAAGCAGTCGACCACTTCCTCAAGTTGCGAGTATTCCTTCGACAACGCACGAAAACGGTTCTGATCAGAAATAACGTCTGGTTCACCGAGCAGCGCCTGAACTTCCTGGTAACGCTCAAGCAGACCTTCAAGTTTTCGTTCAATGGATGGATTCAACATAGATTTTTATTTGCCTTCTTAGGAGTCAGAATTCTCGTCTGACCATAATTGCTGTAACACTGCCAGGGTGTACTGGTCGTTATTTTCACCGGCAGATTTTAACAAATTGGTGGGTTGATGGGTCAGTTGCTGCACCAACTTATGACTAAATTGTTTAAGCACCTCTTCCGCAGCTTTACCTTGCTGCAGCTGAGTCAACGCCCGCTCCAAATGCGTGTCAGCAATGGCCTTAGTGTGCTGTCTGTATGCTCGAACTAGCTCGACACTATTGAGCGACTGTAACCAGTCGGTAAATTCCTGCGCCTGCTGACGAATAATTACCTGCGCTTCCTTTGCTGCCTGTTCACGGTTTCTTATGTTTTCGCTAATAATGCTTTGTAAGTCGTCGACAGTATACAGATAAGCGTCATCCAGCTCATTGACTTGTTCTTCGATGTCTCTGGGAACGGCTAAATCGATAAGCAGCATTGGCTTATGACGACGTTTTTTAAGCGCCTTTTCAACCGTACCTTTACCAACTATCGGCAACGTACTTGCTGTTGAACTCACCACGATATCCGCATCAGGGAGTAGTTCTGCAAGCTCTGACAAGCTGTGTGCTGCACCGTCGACTTTTTCAGCCAATTCTCGGGCTCGTTGCAACGTTCGGTTCACTACGGTTATGTCGGTTACGCCCTGCTGCTTTAGATGCTGAGCAACTAATTCAGAGGTGTCCCCGGCGCCTATCAGCAAGACTTTTGACTTCGCTAAATTAGAAAAGATATGACGCGCCATAGACACAGCGGCATAGGCTACCGACACAGCATTTTGTCCAACCGCCGTCTCATTGCGTACGGTTTTTGCGACACGAAACGTTTGCTGAAACAGGCGCTCTAAAATACCGCCAACAGCCGCTTGCCGCTTAGCAATTTGATAGGCCTGCTTTACTTGACCGAGTATCTGGGGTTCGCCCAGCACTAACGAATCTAAGCCACTGGCAACCGACATTAAGTGGCTAATTGCCTGGTCGTTCTTAAACAGGTAGTGATGATTTTGCAGAGCATCGGGCGGTAAACTATGAAAGCCTGTGAACCAACCTAACAATAGGTCATCGGATACATCACCGCGACAATACAGCTCAGTACGATTACAGGTAGACACAATGACCGCTTCCTGTACACCTTGCAAACCACGAACCGCCTGCAACGCAGCATCCAGTTGCTCGGCGTTAAAAGCAACTTGCTCACGTAAATCAACGGGGGCTGTTTTGTGGTTTATTCCCAGAGCTGAAATGGTCATCGGATTGTGTAACTCGTTATCTCAACGCGGTCATCATATTTAAGTGGCAGTGATTGTACGTGAAAGCCCCAGTCATTGAAAGTCACAGCGCTTTCTGGTCAACTAACGACTCACCGATTACGCCAATAGAAAAATATGATTCAACACCTTACTAAATTAGTCGTTTTGCTGACTGTGTTGCTTGTCAGCGGCTGCTCAATACCAACGCCGTCACATCAGGACAGTAACCGCCAGGTCAATATCGACCTGGTTAATAACCATCAGAATAAATTAAACGCATTTAATAACTGGTCAATGTCCGGACGTATGGCATTAATACAAAAAGAGCTCGACGAGCGCGACTCGTTTTATGTCAATTGGCGATACCAGCCAACGTATCAAGAGCTCCGTTTTTCGCACCCCCTGAAAGGTCAGCTCGCGAAACTGACGGTGAGCGAACGCCAGGCAACGTTAGTAGACTCTAATGGCGCCACTCGCTCTGCATTGACTGCACCGGTGTTGTTGGCAGATGTATTACAGGTTTATATTCCATTTGAACAACTGCACCAATGGTTAATTGGCCAGAGAACCGCTCGGCTGAACAATTTGACCTATTATAACAATGGTACGTTAGCCAGCGCCTCTGTCATTCAAAATAATCAACAATGGCGCATTCGATGGTTTTATGATTCACAAACAGACACCGAGCTTCCTCTTCCAGAGCAACTCCATATTGACAGCCCGACATTAAAAATAAAGGTACAAATGCAAGAATGGCAGACCCACAATTAAAGCTACCAGCGCCAGCCAAACTGAATCTTTTTTTGCATATAACCGGGCGCCGCCAAGACGGCTACCATGAGTTGCAGACCGTGTTTCAGTTTCTCGATTTTAGCGACTGGTTACATTTTCATTCAGCACCAGAAAATCAATTCGAGTTAATCGATCATGGTTCGAATGTTGCTAAGCAAGACAACTTAATTTGGAAAGCGCTTCAAAAACTCCGCCATGCCTATTTAAAAAAGGGCATTAGCAGCTTACCCGGCGTCACAATTGAGTTGCACAAGTACCTTCCTCAAGGTGCGGGATTGGGTGGCGGATCATCAGACGCCGCCACGACGTTAATTGGTCTTAACCACTTATGGGGACAGAAGCTGTCGAATAAAGAGCTCCAGGCGATAGGGCTGGATTTAGGTGCCGATGTGCCCGTATTTATTCACGGCAAAGCTTGCTTTGCAGAAGGTATTGGTGAGCAATTTACCGATGTTTCACCAGACACTCCCTGGTATTTAGTCGTTAAACCGAACGTACATATATCCACTGCTGAACTGTTTAATCACCCTGACCTAAAGCGACACAGTAACCCCCTTGTCCCTGCTTCCTGGGAACTAAGTCAGCACGAAAACGTGTTCGAACCAGTGGTCTGTGCTCTGCATCCCGAAGTTGCTAAATTACGTGATGCCTTGCTAGAATACGCACCGACTCGGCTCACTGGCAGTGGAGCATGTCTATTTTCGACATTCGAGAGCAGGCAAGCGGCAGAGGAAGCTCAAAAACACGTTCCCAGAGAACTGTTTTCATTTATCGCTCAAGGCCAGAACCGTTCACCACTTTTCCAAACATTAACCCAATAAAAGTCGAGGTATGTTGTGCCTGACATGAAACTTTTCGCTGGCAACGCTACCCCCGAGCTAGCTCAGAAAATCGCCGATCGTTTATACATTAAGCTGGGTGAAGCGTCTGTTGGACGTTTCAGTGATGGCGAAATCAGTGTCGCTATTAATGAGAATGTCCGCGGCTCCGATGTCTTTATTTTGCAGTCTACCTGCGCCCCAACAAACGATAATCTAATGGAGCTTATCGTTATGGTTGACGCGCTACGTCGCGCCTCTGCAGGTCGTATTACTGCCGTAATGCCTTATTTTGGCTACGCCCGCCAGGATCGCCGTGTTCGCTCTGCTCGTGTTCCTATTACTGCGAAAGTCGTTGCTGATTTCTTATCAAGCGTTGGTGTTGACCGCGTTCTCACCGTTGACTTACATGCCGAGCAAATTCAGGGCTTCTTCGATGTTCCGGTTGATAACGTATTCGGCACCCCAGTGTTACTTGAGCACATGCGTCAACAACAATTCGACAACCCGGTGGTTGTTTCTCCGGATATCGGCGGTGTTGTTCGTGCTCGAGCTTTCGCGAAGTTAATGGATGACACTGACTTGGCGATTATTGATAAACGTCGCCCATCTGCTAACGTTTCCCAGGTCATGCACATTATTGGTGATGTTAAAGGCCGTGACTGTATTATCGTCGATGACATGATTGATACTGGTGGTACGCTTTGTAAAGCCGCAGAAGCACTTAAGAGCCATGGTGCGAAACGCGTTTTCGCCTATGCGACACACCCGGTATTCTCTGGCAACGCCGTTAAAAACATTGAAGAGTCGTCTATTGATGAGCTAGTGGTTACCGACAGTATTCCTCTCAGCGAGGAAATGAAGGCCACCGGTAAAGTCAGTCAGCTGACACTATCCGGCATGTTGTCTGAAGCACTTCGCCGCGTCAGCAACGAAGAGTCTATCTCCGCAATGTTCGAGTACTGATACAGTTGTTTTTTTAAGACTTCAGTGCTAGTATTGCGCGCCCTTGGAAACCGGCCTCGTCGTCGGTTTCTGAGTATCTGGGTCAGCAGCTTGGTCGCGAGTGCTGACAAATTAAAACATTTAACAATGAGAGCCCAATATCATGGCTGAATTAGATTTCACAATTAAAGCAAGTGTCCGCGCGGACAAGGGGAAAGGTGCGAGCCGCCGCCTGCGTCATGCGGATAAAGTACCTGCCATCCTATACGGTGGTAAAGGTGAGCCAGTAGCGTTAGAAATGGACCACAACAAAGTGAATAACATGGCTGACTACGAAGCCTTCTATTCACACATTCTGACGTTAGACATCGACGGCAAGAAAGAGCAGTGCATTTTGAAAGACATGCAGCGCCACCCTTTCAAACCTAAGCTAACTCACCTGGACTTCCAACGTGTTGAAAAAGGTCAGAAGCTTCACACTAACGTACCTCTTCACTTCTTGAATGAAACGACTGCGAAAGGCGTTAAAGAGGAAGGCGGTGTTGTTGTTCACCACGTGAATGACGTTGAAATTTTGGTTCTTCCAAAAGACTTACCAGAGTACCTGGAAGTAGACATTGCAGAACTGAACGTTGGTGACACAATTCACCTGACTGACCTGAACCTTCCTAAAGGTGTTGAGCTGGTTGAGCTGACTAAAGGCGAAGACCATGACCAGGCAGTTGTTTCTATCTCTGCTCCACGTGTAGAGAAAGAAGAAGACGAAGAAGAAACTGTAGCTCCTGATGAAGTTCCTGCAGAGAAGAGCAAAGACGACGCTGACGAAGAGTAAGCATTAGTCCTAGCTATGGGAACAAGCATTAAGCTATTAGTGGGCCTGGGAAATCCAGGCCCCGAATATGAAAAAACCCGCCATAATGCGGGTTTTTGGTTAGTTGACGACTTTTGCAGGCGACACGGTGTTACATTATCGGTCGATGCTAAATCAAAAGCATTAATTGGCCGCTATCAACAAGGCGCTCACGATGTGCGCATTGTAATGCCTCAGAATTATATGAACCGCAGCGGCTTTTCTGTCGCACATATCGCCAACTTCTATAAAATTCCGCCTGAATCGATTCTCGTCGCATACGACGAATTAGATTTACCGCCCGGTGTAGCGAAGTTTAAAAAAGGCGGTGGTGCAGGCGGTCATAACGGCATTAAAGATATTATCGCCCAAATTGGCAGTCAGGACTTCCTGAGACTGCGAATTGGCATTGGACACCCGGGTCACAAATCGAAAGTGACCGGTTTTGTGCTCGGCAAGGCGCCAGCAACTGAACAGCGACTCATTGATGATTGCATCGATGAAGCCAGTCGCAGTATTGACACATTAATGGAACAAGGCTGGACGGATGCGCTTCAACGCCTCCACAGCTACCGTCCTCAACAGAAAGGTTAACTCATCATGGGATTTCGGTGTGGTATTGTTGGTTTGCCCAACGTCGGTAAATCCACGTTATTCAATGCCTTGACCAAAGCGGGTATTGAAGCAGCAAACTTTCCTTTTTGTACGATTGAGCCTAACACCGGTGTTGTTCCGGTTCCGGATACACGCCTGGACAAACTAGCCTCAATTGTTAAGCCAGAGAAAGTTCTGCCAACGACCATGGAGTTCGTTGACATTGCGGGCCTGGTAAAAGGCGCTTCAAAAGGCGAAGGCTTAGGTAACCAGTTCCTGGCTAATATTCGCGAAACTGACGCGATTGGGCACGTTGTCCGCTGCTTCGAAGACGATAACATAGTGCATGTTAGTGGTGGCATTAACCCTGCTGACGACATTGACACAATTAACACCGAATTGGCATTAGCCGATTTAGACTCTGTCGAAAAAGCGCTTCACCGTTTAGGTAAGAAAGCCAAAGGTGGTGACGCGCAGGCCAAGGCTGAAATTGCCGTTTTGGAAAAGCTAAAACCTGCTCTGGATGAGGGGCACATGGCTCGCTCAGTAGAGTTAACGAAAGAAGACCGGGCGACCATTCGCTCATACAACTTGCTGACTCTCAAGCCAACTATGTACATTGCTAACGTCAATGAAGATGGCTTTGAAAATAACCCGCACTTAGATACTGTTCGCGAAATTGCTGCGGCTGAAAATGCGGTAGTGGTCCCTGTTTGTGCCGCCATCGAGTCAGAAATCGCTGAGCTGGATGATGCCGATAAAGAAGAGTTTCTATCGGAAATTGGTCAGGACGAACCTGGTCTTAACCGTGTGATTCGTTCTGGTTACGAGCTTTTGAATCTGCAAACTTATTTTACTGCAGGCCCTAAAGAAGTTCGGGCATGGACGGTTAAAGTCGGTTCTACAGCACCGCAAGCTGCGGGTCGTATTCACACGGACTTTGAAAAAGGCTTTATCCGTGCTGAAGTTGTCGGGTATGACGACTTCATCGAAAACAACGGTGAGCAAGGCGCAAAAGACGCCGGTAAGTGGCGCCTGGAAGGTAAGGAATACATCGTTAAAGACGGTGACGTCATACACTTCCGTTTTAACGTTTAATTAAACGTTAGAATATTCTAAAGCCGCTCTTCCTGAGCGGCTTTTTTATTGCTCTACAATATCCCCGTACATAGGCGCGAGCTTCGCCAATAACTGGTTTTGAGTAGAGACCGGAATATTGTGCTTTTCCATCGCAATAATCAAATGCTCTACCAACGCATTAAAATCGGCATGCGTTACTCCCATCCCTTCATGAGACACTTTCATTGTCTCACCACTGTATTCGCAGGGCCCACCGACCACATCGCAAACCTGTTCAGTAATGAGTTTATGAACACGCACAATATCTACACCATCAAAATGATGCACAATGCGTTCATCACCACCAACGCGATACAGCATCTCCTCAACAATAGAAGAGATCCCTTCTTTTTCTCCTAACTGCTGATAAAGGTTTTGACCCATCACCACTGGCGATAACAGGAAGAGAAACACGATACTTAATACTCTCATAGCTATTTCCTTTAAAACGCCGCTTGCAACGACAAGTACCAACCGCTTTGATTATCTAAGCCTGCAATAGAGCCCAGATCAGTATATGCACCGACAAGAGAGACATGCTTTGAGGGAAAGTAAGCAACGAAAATATCTTTCCAGACCTCTTCCTTAGCGAAGCTTAAATTGTCGGGCTTGTCGCGAAATTCCACACCAACAGCCCAGTACCGGTTTAAAAAAGCGGCCACCGATGCCTCAGCAACCCATTTTGAGTCCACCTCTTTATCACCACCAAATCCTAATAAACCAAGTTGGTTTGAACGTGTTCGTCGCATCGTTACATTAGCCACCCAGGTTCGGTGAAATGGTCCATCTAGCCAAGCTTTGGCGGCACTGACATACCAATCCGTGTCACTGTCATCTAACGCCCCAACTGCACTAGGTAGAGTGAATGTTTTATTTTTCTTATGCTGAGCGCCGACACTCAGTTGAGGCCAGTCACCGTACACCAGATTTCCAAACAGGCGGACTTTGGCACCCACTATGTTTTGCTCCAGCTCTCCTCCAATCGTCGACAAATCAAACGTTTGCTGAGCATAAGACAATTCGACACGATTGTTCCAGGAAACACTGGCGCCCTGGACGCTGAGTCGAAAGTCATCAACGGCAACTTCGCTCACATTAACCGTGGCCCCCCACTCTCCAGTATCAGCGTAGGAGCTCAACGTCGCCCATGGAACAATACCACCGCCACCGGATCCTTCAATCGTCGATGCGCCGCCGGTCGCCAGTAGCTTTGACCCAGTATCTGCAAACGTTGTTAGCGGTAATACTGCAAGTACAAAAACGGCACTTTTCAATAGTCGTAGGTTAGTCACGAGACTCTCCCTGTAACCTGTCATTAAAATCATCAAACGGAATCGGCTTGCTAAAATAGAACCCCTGTAACACATCGCAACTCTGATTTTTTAGCCAGTTCCAGCTTTCAACGTCTTCCACACCTTCAGCTACAACCCTCAAGCCCAGTTCGTGAGCCAGCTGAATCGTTGAACGAACGATGGATTGATCCGTTGCACTGCTTACCAAAGGCTGGACAAAAGCTCTGTCTATTTTTAATTCAGTGACCGGCAAGCGTCTCATTTGCTCCAGCGAGGAATAACCGGTACCGTAATCATCAATAGATACCTGATAACCTTTTTCTCTTAACCAGTTTAATCGTTCAATTGCAGCATCCGGATCACTCACAATCGCACTTTCCGTCACTTCAAGAATCAAATGTTTATTGAGTTCCGGCATTTCCCTCTCCAGCTCACCAATAACAGAGAGAATTTCATCACTTAACAAATCAATAGCAGAGAGGTTAATACTCAAACTAAAATGACCTGCAACATTGATACGATTTAAGTAAGATACTGACTGTTTAAACACCCATTCTGTCAGCTTTTTTATCAAACCTGACTGTTCAGCCAATGGAATAAATTCATCAGGCCCCACAAAGCCAAGCTTTTCGTTGTGCCACCTTAATAAAGCTTCTGCACCTATCGTTTTTCCGGTTTGTGTCTCTATTTTTGGCTGAAGAAGCAAGGTCAGCTCCTTCTCATCAGCGGCGTACTTCAAATGCTCCAGAATATTGAGCTTACGCAAGTACTGTTCATCAAGCCCCTCGCTGTATAAGAACACGAAATCTTGCCGGCGCTTGGCTTCTTGTGCACTCACCTGTGCCCGGCGCAACAAGGTATCAAAGGCTTTACCTTGTCGGGGGAATTCAACGGCTCCCGTATTAAACAGTATCGGATAATCACTTTCTCCGACTTTTACCGGCTTCTCTATATATGAGCGAAGGCTTTTAATAAGGTCGTGGTTAGCGGATAGCTTGTCCTCAACGACCAAGGCAAATTCATCCCCCCCAATACGGGCAGAGAGACTTTGTTCGCCAAAGTCCGTCAGTCGCTGCGCAATTTGTTTTAGCACAAAATCACCCACCTCCTGTCCGAGTGTGTCATTGAGTGTTCTGAATTTGCGGATATTGATGAGCAATAACGTTCCTGCACAACCTTTATTCAATAGTCGCTCTAAGTCCGCCGCAAACTGAGCCCTGTTCGGTAATCCGGTCAGTTGGTCATGCGTCGCTTGAAAAGATATGCGTCGCTCACGCTCAGACACCGCCCCTTTCATTGACTCAAAGGTTATAGCTAATTCCCCAAATTCATCGGCTCGTTTTTCCAAATTCAGGTTGCCATAGTCACCCTTTTGCAATTGTTTAGCGGCTTTCGTTAGTCTCGATAGCGGTCTTGAAACACTGCGAGCCATTAGTAACGCAGCAGCGCCTGCAATCAGTACAGCCACCACGCCAATCAACAACATTTGCCACTGAACCCGGTGAACATCGGCCATTGCCTCTTCGAGTGACGAGGACAACAGCACATGTACCTGATCGCTTTGAGAGGCTTCAAGCAATGTTTCTTTGCCCACTAATGCTTTTTCGTCAAGCCAGTTAGCCAGCGAGCTTTTACGCGTAAGTGCGTTTTGCAAATTAGTCTGAAGCTCTGGCTCAAGACTGGACGCTATTACTTTTTTTGAGGACTCCTGCCAGAGGGTGATATCAGCATTCGCTAAATTTTGTAATTCAGTTGCTAAATTAGAGTCAATTTGAAAACCCAAAGTTGCCCAAGCGATCAGTTGTGGAGCCTTTACTGGCACCGTTATCAACTGAAACAACTCACCATCAACAATAGCTAATTGCTGACCACGTGAATCTTTAGTTACTTCATTACCGATAGAGTGAGTTGCGGCTATCTCTTCACCTGCTGGCGTTTGAAGCACCATTAACTCAGTGTTAATTCGCTCCCCGTGATTCACCAATACTGAAACGATAGTTTCTTTATCGCCAGTAGCCACCGCCCGCTTAAAGCCAAAATCATCGGTTAATACTGCTGCTGCCTGCAGCAACAGTTCACTGCGGCTATTCAAAAGCTCACGGAAAACTCGTTCACTCACATTCAGCTCTTGAGCAATAGAGCGCTCGGCCTGTTGCTCTACACTGAAGTTCATTGCGGTCAGTGATATTGCTATAGAGCCTGACACGAGCAGTAGGAGAATAACTATCAGTCTGGTGCGAAAGCGCCGAATCATAAATTCCCCGTTCGGTTAAAGCGCTGCTCTAAACGAGACTTAGGCTCCTTATCTGCTTGTTCCTTCACCACATCTAACATCAGCGGTTTGCCCTTTACGTTATCTAAAATGACGTCTTTCGCCGTCATTAAGTCAGCCCCCATCAACGGGTGCCACACACGAGCACTTGCCGAAGACTCAACGGTCGTATTTATCTTTAAAGCCGTTTTGCCGTCTTCGCCAGTTATCCAGGCGGTTTCGTCCTCGGTAATAATAATGTGAGCAATCATTTGATCATGAATATTACAGCCCAGTGTGACTACGCCAGGCTTATTGAAACTCAGTGTCGGCTTTTCTTCATTTGCGTACAACTTGAGCTCAAAAGGCTTCGGCTTAGAAAAAGAATAAACGTGGTGGCGAATATTATCACTATTCGGAAAAGTCACTTCACTTCCCGCTTTTATAACCGTCATGAATGGTGTGAACTGGCGATCAACCTGATCAATGATCTTTTTCTCGACCTTAAGCTTTGCTTTATCAGTAACATGAGCGTTATCAACAATGACCACAGCATTTGGTAAGGGGTTTCCCATTGCATCAACGATAGTCAGAGTCAATTCGTCAGCGTTAACCACCATAACCGGCAGCAAACACACTAAAGTGACCAACAGACGTTTAAGTGCTCTCAAATGACACTCCATTTTAGATTGATAGTTCTAGATTACCCCACATCACAAATTCCGCAACTTTCGCGTCTTCAACAACGTGATCTTCATCTCAGCCGATTCGTAATGTGTTATACCTATTAAAATTACATTAAACACAAATGCTTTGCCGCAGGAGGTTTTCTTTATGAGTCAAGAATATCGCACCGAGAGCGACAGTATGGGTGAAGTCCAGGTTCCGGAAGATGCACTTTACGCGGCACAGACACAGCGGGCCGTAGACAACTTCGCGATAAGCGGGCTGACAATGCCTGATGATATGATTCAAGCGATTGCCCGCGTAAAAGCCGCCGCCGCCAAAGCGAATGCACAGGTAGGTAGTTTAGAGGAAAAGCAACGAGACGCTATTGTTCAAGCGGCCGAGCAAATTATTAACGGCGAGCATAAAGAGCACTTCCCTATTGATATTTTTCAGACCGGCTCTGGCACAAGCTCGAATATGAACGTCAATGAAGTTATCGCGAACTTGTGTAAACAAAACGGCGTTGACGTTCATCCAAATGACCACGTCAACCAAAGCCAGTCGAGTAACGACGTCATACCCACATCCATTCAAGTGGCCAGCGTGTTAGCCATTGAGAAACGCTTACAGCCTGCCATTAAGCATTTAATGGAGGTTATTCGTAGTAAAGCTGTCGAGCTTCGGGACGTAGTAAAAACCGGGCGCACCCATTTGATGGATGCGATGCCTATGACGCTAGCGCAGGAGTTAGAAACGTGGGCGGGTCAGCTCAGCCACACCGCTGAACAACTGCCACAGCTGCTCCAACACAGCCGTATTCTTCCTCAGGGTGGCACCGCAATAGGCACCGGCATTAATGCACCAGAGGGGTTCGCAGAAACCTTTGCAAAAGAACTCAGCGGTTTCACCGGCACTGAATTTAAGGCATCCCCAAACCCATTTACAGGCATTGCGGGACAAGAATTGAACCTGCAGTTGCACGGCCAATTGAACACCTTGGCAACGACGCTGTTAAAAATAAGCAATGACTTACGCTGGATGAACAGCGGTCCCTTAGCCGGCCTGGGTGAAATTCAGTTAACAGCACTTCAACCCGGCAGCAGCATCATGCCTGGGAAGGTGAATCCGGTAATACCAGAGGCAGTGGCGATGGTGGCCGCACAAGTTAACGGCAACCACACCACTATTACGACGGCAGCTCAGCAGGGAAACTTTCAGCTGAACGTTATGTTACCGGTTGTAGCCTATAATTTACTGCAGTCGATAGAGCTTCTGACAAACAGCTGTCATGCTTTAGCTGATAAAGCCATTAAGGACTTTGAGGTCAACGAAGAGCGCCTTAATGAAGCCTTGGCTAAAAACCCTATTTTAGTGACCGCACTCAACCCTGTTATTGGTTACAGTAAAGCGGCTGAGATAGCGAAGAAGGCTTACCAAAACGGTCGCCCTATTATCGATGTTGCAGACGAAATGACCGATTTAAGCCGTGAGCGCTTAGAGCAATTATTAGATCCAAAAAAATTAACCGAGGGCGGTGTAAGCCAATAACTGTCTTAGAGGAGTAAATCATGAGTCAACCCCATGTCGTTATAACAGGCGCAAACAGAGGCATCGGCTTTGAGTTTGCTAAACAATATGCCGAAAAAGGTTACAAAGTCACTGCCGTTTGCCGCAATAACTCTAAGCAGCTGACCGAACTGGATGTCGACATCATAGAAGGTGTTGATGTAACTAAAGCCTCAGACTTATTGCGTTTAAAAGAAACATTGGGCAATGCGAAAGTAAATATTTTGGTTAATAACGCTGGTCTACTGCACAAAGATGTTTTAGGTGAGCTGGACGCCGGCACCATTCGAGCACAATTTGAGGTCAATGCACTGGCTCCTTTGCGAGTAACCGAAGCATTACTCGATAATTTATCTAAAGGCAGCAAAATTGCGTTGATTACCAGCCGGATGGGTTCAATTGCCGACAACGGCTCTGGCAGCCGCTACGGTTATAGAATGTCAAAAGCCGCATTAAACGCGGCTGGCAAGTCCCTGTCTATAGATTTAAAAGACAAAGGCATTGCCGTTGCAGTACTGCATCCGGGATTTGTACAAACCGACATGGTTAACCATGCGGGTGATATTTCAGCTGCAACCGCTGCCGAGAGGCTCAGACAACGCATTGAGGAACTTTCAATGGAGTCGACGGGTGAGTTTTATCATAGCAACGGCGACCCTTTGCCATGGTGATTTGACGCCTTTTTAATCAAATGACCGTTTTTTTGCACAAACGCGCTGCTTTATCGTATTTTTTCTCAAAAATAGGTTGACGGGTTGCGGAGCGATTTGCATAATACGCGCCGCACTCACAGAGAGCGGAAAGTTAAAAAAGTTGGCTACGTAGCTCAGCTGGTTAGAGCACAGCACTCATAATGCTGGGGTCGCAAGTTCGAATCTCGCCGTAGCCACCAACTTAACTGAGAAATGTGCGGACGTGGTGGAATTGGTAGACACGCTGGATTTAGGTTCCAGTGCCTCACGGCGTGAGAGTTCAAGTCTCTCCGTCCGCACCAACTCTCTCTCAGGGTAGCTAAAATTGGGGCATAGCCAAGCGGTAAGGCAGCGGGTTTTGATCCCGCGATTCCCAGGTTCGATCCCTGGTGCCCCAGCCATTAGCTTCTTTAATTTATTTTGTGATTGCTGTCCTTAGTTGGATGGGGCATAGCCAAGCGGTAAGGCAGCGGGTTTTGATCCCGCGATTCCCAGGTTCGATCCCTGGTGCCCCAGCCATACTAACTACTGTTGCGGTGGTGGCGGAATTGGTAGACGCGCTAGCTTCAGGTGCTAGTGTCCGAAAGGACGTGAGGGTTCAAGTCCCTCCCTCCGCACCACAACAGACAATGGCCACCTTAGGGTGGTTTTTTTGTGCCTGTTTCCCCCTAGTTATTCTATTCCCTAATAGCCTGCTTTATTAAGAAATGCTTCAGTATCGGAGCTCTGGCGGCATTCAAAGAGACGTCAGCCAATAGACGAGCTATCGGATTACTGCTGCGCCAGCTTATTTGAAGTGCATCCATTAAACGCATCATTTTAGCGTTTTCAAATTTTCGTTGTTTTTCGTATGCGTTAAGCGCCTGAGTCACTGGCTTGTTAGATAATTCGTTGAGCAAGCACTGAATATCGGCGAACCCCAGGTTAACGCCCTGCCCCGCCATAGGATGAATACTATGAGCAGAGTCTCCGAGTAACGCAACGCAGCCGTATGAACAATAGTTTAATGCGTGCTTACGCTGCAACGGAAAGCTCGCGGCTTTTATCAACTGAAATGCTCCTACATGTGGCTCAAACACCTGTGCCAAATGGGTTTGCAGTGCGGTTTTATCATGCTGAAGCGAACGAATATCGGCTCTTTTATCATAGTCAATAAGGCAGGCTTGATTGTCAGACAGTGGCAGTAATGCGTAAGGTCCCTGTGGTCTGAAAACCTCCCAAGTCTCGGAAGCGACAGGCTGTTCAAGCTTAACATTAGCCAGCAAACAACGTTGATCGTAATCCCAGCCACGGTAAGCAGTGTGGATCAACTGAGCTATAAACGAATTCGCACCGTCACATCCCAGCAAGACATCGAAGCTACTCCGCTCGCCGTTAGTGAGCTCGACGGTTCTGTCATGAGGATTCAAGGAATTAATACGCTTCTCTGTCACGAGTTCGACACTTTCGTAGTCTCGCAAACACTGCCAAAGCGCTGCCTGCAAAGCGTTATTTTCTACCATCACTCCCAGTGACGCCTGGTCGACTTCATTGGCATCAAATGTCAGGCTTTTTCCTGACTGAGTAGTTACCGTTAACCGCTGATAGTCTCTTACTTTGCTGTGAGCGATGACCTCATGAACCCCCAATGAGCGTAACCACTGCCAGTTGGCTAAGTTTACGGACGAAATTCTGAGATCCCAATCATCGGTTTGACCCTCGAGCTTTGGTGGATGACTTTCAAATAATTTGACGTAAACCCCGGCTTTAGCAAGTGCCAGCGCCGACGCAGCACCGACCATTCCACCGCCATTTATGACAACCGTTAAATCTCGCATAGAACCTGAATTGTCTGTAAGTATAAGTTCTCTATAAATAACACATTTCCGGTCTCATTTCCGTTATCATAGTCATATTCATCAGTGTAAATGCCACATTTTTTTAAGAGCACCTCAATGGCAACGACAGACACCTCACAAAAAGCCGTTATTCTCGCCTCATTTTTAATTTTAAGCGCAGAGGCGAGCTTTGCCGGTGTCAGTGCTTTGGTAAAATTCATCAGCCAGGACCAGCCTTTTGAACAACTGGTGTTTTTTAGAAACCTAACCGCATTTTTAGTATTGCTGCCCTGGCTATGGCGAAAAGGACCTGGGTCGCTCAAAACAACCCGTCTAGGTTTGCATCTCATTCGCGCAGCTGCCGGCATTACCGCCATGTACTTGTTTTTCTTTGCCATAGCCAGTATCCCGCTGGCTCAGGCAACACTGGTGCTGCTTTTATCGCCCTTTTTAATACCAATTATTGGCTGGCTATGGTTAAAAGACTACGTCGCCCGCCAAACCTGGTTCGCTATTGCCCTTGGTTTTGTCGGCGTATTTATTTTCCTCGACCCTATGAACAGTGAACTCTCTCCGGTTATTGCCGTTGCGTTTTTGGCGGCTGCCTTGGCCGCTTTTACCAAAACAGTGATACGGCGTATGTCGAGCACCGAGTCTACCAGTAAAATTGTTTTCTACTTCAGTACGTTAGCAACTATTGCCTCTGGTGTGCCATTGCTTTGGTTATGGGAACCCATTCCCAGTCATCATTGGCTTGGCGTTTTCGCACTTGGCCTACTTGCCGTTTACGGTCAACTAGCGATGACAAAAGCGTTTTCTATAGCGCCCCCCGCAAAAGTCGGTGTTTTCACTTACAGTTCGGTTATTTTTGCCGCCTTGCTGGGCTTTTGGTTATTTGATGAAGCGCTTGCATGGCATATGCTCTGGGGCGCACTCATTATATTTGTGGCGGGCTATTTTGCGATACGCTCACGTCGTAAGAGCTAACAAATTCGTGTTTGGCAATTTGCCCCAATAAACGATAAAATATCCGGTCTTAATTTGAACCTATCAACCATCGAGTAGTCATGAGCAAGAAGTTATATATCAAAACATGGGGTTGTCAGATGAACGAGTACGATTCAGCGAAAATGGCTGATCTACTTAAATCGACACACGGGTACGACGTTGCAGAAGATGCTGAAGACGCTGATCTGATCCTGTTGAACACCTGCTCCATTCGCGAAAAGGCTCAGGAAAAGGTTTTCCACCAGTTAGGTCGCTGGAAAAATCTGAAGCAGAAAAAACCTGACTTGCTCATTGGCGTTGGCGGCTGTGTGGCCTCTCAGGAAGGCGACGAAATTCGCTCTCGCGCCCCCTTTGTCGATATTATATTTGGACCGCAGACGTTGCACCGCCTACCAGAGATGGTCAACCAAGTCAGCGAAACCCATGCGCCAATGGTTGATGTGTCGTTCCCTGAAATTGAAAAGTTTGACCGTTTGCCAGAGCCTAAGGCTGACGGTGCCAGTGCTTTCGTTTCGATTATGGAAGGCTGCAGTAAGTACTGTTCTTTCTGCGTTGTCCCTTACACGCGCGGCGAAGAAGTCAGCCGCCCTGTTGACGATGTCATCTATGAAATTGCTCAGCTGGCAGATCAAGGCGTACGCGAAGTGAATTTGCTCGGTCAAAACGTAAATGCCTACTTAGGTGAACACTTTGATGGCACTCAGTGTCGCTTTGCCGAATTACTTCACCTGGTTGCTGCCATTGATGGCATTGACCGTATTCGTTATACCACATCGCACCCAGTCGAGTTTACCGACGATATTATCGAAGCCTACACAACGATTCCAGAGTTGGTGAGTCATCTGCACTTACCGGTACAGAGCGGCTCTGATCGCGTACTGACAATGATGAAGCGCGGTCATACAGCGCTTGAATACAAGTCAAAAATGCGTGCTTTAAAGAAAGCACGTCCGGACATTGCTCTGTCATCTGACTTCATTATCGGCTTCCCGGGGGAGTCCGATGCTGATTTTCAAGCAACTATGGATTTGATCCAAAGCGTTGATTTTGACATGAGTTTCAGCTTTATTTATAGCGCACGTCCGGGAACTCCGGCCGCCGACTTGCCTGATGACGTTTCAGAGGAAACCAAAAAGCAACGCTTACAAATTTTACAGCAACGCTTAAACCAGCAATCTATGGCGCATGCACGACGTATGCTGGATACTGAGCAAAGAATATTAGTGACAGGACCTTCGAAAAAGAACCCAATGGAACTGTCTGGAAGAACAGAAAATAACCGGGTTGTAAATTTTGTCGGACAACCCCATATGATAGGTCAGTTCGTTGATGTTCGTATTACAGAAGTGTTACCGAACAGTCTTCGCGGCGACCTTATCCGTGAAGAGAAAGACATGGGGCTACGTGTCGACACCGCCCCAGAAACGATTTTACAAAGAGGCAAAGTCAACGAACCTGACGAGTTGGGTGTTGTAAAAATGCCTCCACAAGCGAGTTAAAGAGGAATCGATTGAGTCCACAAACGCAAACGCTAGATTTTGAATTGGAGCCGACGGATTCTCGTCGGCTTTCTAACCTCTGCGGGCCTTTAGACGAGAATCTGCAGCATATTGAGCGCCGCCTTGGTGTTGAGATAACCCACCGCGGTCATCAGTTTCGTTTAATAGGCAACGCTAAAACGGTTTCGGCTGTGCAAAAGTTGCTGCTTGATTTATATGTCGATACGGCACCAATGAAAGGTCGTGACGGTCAAATTGAGCCAGAGCAGGTACATTTAGCCATTCAACAGGCCAAAGTCCTTGAACAGGACCGCGACAAAGGCGATCCAGCCGCAGAAAAAATGACACACATTAAGACCAAACGCGGTCTTATTAAGCCACGCAACCATAATCAGGCTGAGTACGTTCGGGCTATTTTGGCTCACGACGTGAATTTCGGCATTGGTCCTGCAGGTACGGGTAAAACCTACTTAGCCGTCGCTTGTGCCGTTGACGCATTAGAGCGCCAGGAAGTCCGCCGTATTTTACTGACCCGTCCGGCTGTGGAAGCAGGCGAAAAACTGGGTTTTTTACCCGGTGATTTGGCTCAAAAGGTCGATCCTTACTTAAGGCCTCTTTATGATGCGCTATTCGAGATGCTTGGCTTTGAAAAGGTCGAGAAGCTTATTGAAAGAAACGTCATTGAAGTTGCCCCACTGGCTTATATGCGTGGTCGTACTTTGAACGATGCCTTTATCATCCTGGATGAAAGTCAAAACACAACCTGTGAACAAATGAAAATGTTCCTGACACGTATCGGCTTTAACTCGCGTGCGGTCATTACCGGCGATATTACACAGGTCGACTTACCACGCGGCCAACGCTCGGGCTTACGTCACGCCATTGAGGTTTTAAATAAAGTATCAGATGTCAGCTTTACCTTTTTCCAGGCAGGAGATGTTGTCAGGCACCCAGTGGTTCAACGTATTGTCCAAGCATACGATGAGTTCGATAAGCGCTCATGAGTAAGATCACGCTTGATTACCAAACTGCCGAGGGTATTAAAGACGCACCGGAAGAAAGCACCATTGCTCTTGCGGCCAACGCTGTTATTAAGCACCTTGGTATCGATAAGCCTGTGGAGCTAACGGTTCGAATTGTAAAAGATAACGAAGCCGCTGAACTCAACCACCAGTTCAGAAGCAAAAATTACCCAACAAACGTGCTGTCTTTTCCTTTTGAAAGTCCCGTTGAATTACCCATCCAGTTATTGGGTGATTTAGTCATCTGTCAAAGCGTCGTTGAGCGCGAAGCAAAAGAGCAAAATAAGTCCGTTATCGCCCACTGGACGCACATGGTGATACACGGTACTCTGCACCTTTTGGGTTACGACCATATACAAGAAGAAGATGCCGTCGAAATGGAGTCGATAGAAAAGCGAATTATGGCTTCTCTTGATTATCCAGACCCATATGAAACAACAAGCAACACGGAGCATACACTTTAATGAGCGACGACAACCCCCACTCAGCCAACGGCTCGGCGGGTAAATCTTGGGCAGCCAAGTTATTACAAATATTCACCGGTGAGCCGAAAAGCAGAGAAGAACTCGTCGATTTAATTCAGGACGCTGAAGAGCGTGATCTGATTGATAACGATACCAAAGAAATGATTGAAGGCGTGCTCGATGTCGCGGAGCTTAAGGTTCGCGATATCATGATTCCGCGCTCGCAAATGGTCACTATTGATGTACACCAAAGCGTCGAAGAGTTTTTACCCATCGTTATCGACTCTCAACACAGTCGCTATCCGGTAGTGACGGATAATAAAGATCAGGTTGAGGGTATTCTACTCGCGAAAGACTTGCTCAGTTATGGCTTTAACTCAAACGAAGAGGACTTTTCGTTAGAAAAGGTCATGCGCCCGGCTGTCATTGTTCCTGAAAGCAAGCGGGTAGACGTGTTGCTGAAAGACTTCCGCTCTAATCGTTATCACATGGCTATTGTGGTTGACGAGTATGGCGGCGTTTCGGGCCTCGTGACGATTGAAGACATTCTCGAAGAAATTGTTGGTGAGATTGAGGATGAAACCGATATTAATGAGAACGATGACAAGCAAAACATTCGTCGTTTAAGTCCGACCCGTTATTCAGTGAAAGCACTAACCACTATCGAAGACTTTAACGACTACTTTAAGTCTGAGTTCAGTGATGAAGAACACGACACTGTTGGTGGTTTAGTCGCTCATGGGTTTGGTCACCTCCCACAAGCCGGAGAAGAAATTACGCTGGGTAACTTCACTTTCCGCATCACCAACGCCGATAAGCGAAGGATTCAACAGCTTCAGGTCAGCATTCAGGAAGTCGATACGTCGGAGAGTACTGAATAATGACAAAACGCTGGGGGAGTAGATTAAGCTCTCTGCTATTATTATTGTCAGGAGCATCGCTCACACTGGCATACTCCCCTTTCAACTGGCACTGGTTGCCGTTTGTTGTCTTACCCGTTGTTCTAAAAATCATTTGGCCAATGGCTCCGAAACGAGCCTTTTATGCGGGTCTAACCTTTGGGCTGGGTTGGTTTGCAACAGGCCTTAGCTGGATTTACGTCAGTATCGACCAGTACGGTGGCTTGCCCGTCTACGCCACTATATTAATCCTGTTGCTGCTGTTTCTTTATCTGTCCTTATTCCCGGCAATGGCCTTTGGATTGTGGCAGAAACTCGCACACAGAAAACCTCAGTGGCGCTTTTCATTACCGCTCATCTGGCTAGGTTTTGAGCTTCTTCGCGGTTGGCTATTTACTGGCTTCCCGTGGTTAAGCCTTGGCTATACACAAACTGACGGCATTTATGCCAATTTAGCGCCACTTATCGGTGAATCAGGTATTACGGTCGCCCTTTGGATGACTGCACTGTGCATTTTTATGGCGATTAAGCACCACCGCCCACTACTATTCATTGTGCCGCTTATTTTAATGACGGTGTCGTCAGTTAGTCACAAATTACAGCCAACCTGGAGAAGCACGGAGTCAACCAGCATCCTGCTAGTACAGGGAAACATTCAGCAGTCACTAAAATGGCAAGCGGAACAGCAGTGGCCTAATATTTTACGATACCTCGACTTAACCCGACCTAAATTCAATCACGACATTGTGATTTGGCCAGAGTCAGCAGTCACCGCGCTAGAGCCGTATGCTCAAGACGTTTTAACGACCATGGAACAATCGGCATCGGTGAACGGCTCGGCTCTGATTACCGGTATCATCGATTACGATAGACTCAATGACGCCTTTTATAACAGTGTGATTGTGCTTGATGATGACACCTATGAATACAGCGGCAAGAATCGTTATCAGAAACACCATTTATTGCCTATTGGGGAGTTCGTCCCTTTTGAGGACATTCTCCGCCCAATAGCCCCGCTATTTAATTTGCCGATGTCTTCTTTTAGCCGCGGCCACTACCAACAGCCTAATTTAGAAGCGAATAACAGAAAGCTCTCGATGGCCATTTGCTACGAAATTGCGTTTCCGCAGCAAGTTCGGGACAACACCTTTGAAGATACTGACTTTCTGGTGACCATAAGCAACGATACTTGGTTTGGCGACTCTCACGGGCCTTGGCAGCACATGCAAATTTCCCGAATGCGGGCTCTCGAATTACAGCGTCCTCTTTTACGGGCAACGAATAACGGCGTCACAGCGATAGTGGATGAGTTCGGACAATTTATTGATAAGGCTCCGCAGTTTAAGGCGACCACCGTCTCCGCAGAGCTGTATCCGGTAAACGGCAATACCTGGTTTAAACAGTTCGGTCTTTGGGGCGCGTTGATACTTGCACTTCTCGGTGTAGTGCCTGCCAGCTTAACGAAAGCCCGCAATAAGCGAACTCAGGCGTAGTCATAACGCGTTAAAATCAGTACACTATTAAGCTATATATTCAGTGTGTCAGCAGAGCTTTTATCTGCCGTTATTATTTATACTTTCTACAGGAATATCATTATGGAAAATATCTTCGATGCTATTTTGTTTGCCGTTCTGGTTGCCGCTGGCGGTTTAGGTCTAAGCAGCTGGTTGATGCTATTAGGTATCGATAAATCAGCCCCTGCAGAAGTGAAGCAGCGTTCTGTGTTTGAGTATGGCTTTTTTGGCTTAGCTGGCATCGTTGTCATGCTGGTCATGTGGTACGCCATTAGTTAATTCACTTTATTGCACCAACGGAAGTAAGCAGGACTATGCAAGAACAATATAACCCCAGCAAAATTGAAGCTGCCATGCAAAAACGCTGGCAGGAACAAGACGTTTTTACCGCTAAAGAAGAGCCTGGCAAAGACAAATTCTATTGCCTATCAATGTTCCCTTACCCTAGCGGTAAGTTACATATGGGGCACGTTCGCAACTATACGTTAGGCGATGTTATCAGTCGTCATCAACGCATGTTGGGTAAAAATGTTTTACAGCCAATGGGCTGGGATGCGTTCGGTTTGCCTGCTGAAAACGCCGCAATACAGAATAAGACTGCGCCGGCGAAATGGACCTATCAAAATATCGACTACATGCGCGACCAGTTAAAAAGTTTAGGTTTTGGTTACGACTGGAATCGCGAGGTTGCGACCTGCTCTCCTGACTATTACCGCTGGGAACAATGGTTTTTCACTAAGCTTTATGAAAAGGGTCTGGTTTATAAAAAGAACGCAACAGTTAACTGGGACCCGGTCGACCAAACCGTTTTAGCCAACGAACAAGTAATAGACGGTAAAGGATGGCGCTCGGGTGCAACCGTAGAACAAAAGGAAATTCCGCAGTGGTTTATAAAAATCACTGACTATGCAGAAGAGCTTCTGGACGACCTTGACCAACTTGACGGCTGGCCGGAACAGGTTAAAGCTATGCAGCGTAACTGGATTGGCCGTTCTGAAGGGGTTGAAGTCGACTTTTCGGTCAATGGCTATGATCAGCCCCTAAAAGTCTACACCACGCGCCCTGACACTATTTATGGCGTGACTTATATGGGCGTTGCGGCTGGTCATCCTCTGGCTAAAGAGGCGGCAAAAAATAATACTGCTCTAGCCGAATTCATCGAAGACTGCAAAAACAACAAGGTTGCAGAAGCCGATATCGCCACCATGGAAAAGCTGGGTATGGATACCGGCTTCAAGGCCGTTCACCCAATGACCGGTGAAGAAATTCCAGTATGGGTCGCCAACTTTGTGCTAATGGACTACGGCTCAGGCGCAGTTATGGCCGTACCGGCGCACGACCAGCGCGACTGGGAGTTTGCCACCAAATACAAACTTCCTATTCAACCCGTTATTGAGCCACTTTCAGGCGACAGTGACATTACTCAGGCGGCTATTACGGAAAAAGGAACCGTTATCAATTCAGACCGTTTCAACGGTTTAAGCTCTGCAGACGCGTTTGATGCTATCGCCAAAGAATTAAGCGAAAAAGGCATCGGTGAGAAGAAAGTCAACTACCGTTTACGTGACTGGGGCGTCTCACGTCAGCGTTATTGGGGCACACCCATTCCGATGCTGAACCTCGAAAATGGCGAGTCCGTGCCGGTTCCAGAGGAACAACTGCCCGTTAAATTGCCGGAAGACGTCGTCATGGATGGCGTTAACTCACCGATCAAGTCCGATCCTCAATGGCGTAAAACGGAATACAATGGCATGGCGGCTGAGCACGAAACAGATACATTTGACACCTTTATGGAATCGTCATGGTATTACGCTCGCTACTGCAGTGCTCAAACCCACGACGCAATGTTAGATCCTGAGAAAGCGAATTACTGGCTTCCTGTCGACCAGTACATCGGTGGCATTGAGCACGCGATACTGCACTTGCTGTATGCACGTTTCTTTAACAAACTGCTTCGTGATACGGGCTTAGTAGAGTCTGACGAACCATTCAAGCGATTACTATGCCAAGGCATGGTGTTAGCAGACAGCTATTACCGCGACACCGAAAAAGGCGGCAAAGAATGGTTCTCGCCATTAGATGTCGATATTCAACGTGACGATAAAGGCGCCATCTCCGGCGCTACTTTAAAAGCCGACGGCAAACCGGTAGAAGTTGGCGGCATGAGTAAAATGTCAAAGTCGAAAAATAACGGTATTGACCCGCAAACCATGGTCGAACGTTACGGTGCCGACACCGTTCGCCTGTTTATGATGTTTGCTGCGCCACCAGAAATGACGCTTGAGTGGTCTGACTCCGGAGTAGAAGGTGCTCAGCGTTTTCTGCGTCGTTTATGGAAACTGACTTTCGACTTCATTAATGCCGGAGGCTACGCATCTGGTGAAACACTGAATTCGCAGCAAAAGACTCTGCGCCGTGAGTTGCACAAAGCGATAGCTAAAGTCACTGACGACATGGGCAGACGTCAGCACTTTAATACGGCTATTGCCGCAATAATGGAGTTACTCAACCACCTCCAGAAAGCGCCAATGGAGACGAACGCTGATCGCCAGGTGTTGGGTGAAGCGATTGATGCAATGGTTCGAATGTTAGCGCCAATTACCCCTCATGTGTGTGAGCAGTTATGGATGGAGCTTGGCCACAAAGAACCATTGTCATTCGCGAAGTGGCCAAACGTTGACGAAAGCGCTCTAGTAGAAGACGAGAAGCTGATTGTTGTTCAAATCAACGGTAAAGTTCGGGCTAAGTTGACCGTGTCTGCTGATGCGTCAGCTGAGCAAGTTGAACAGCAGGCCTTTGACGACGAATCGGTACAAAAACACGTTGAAGGAAAAGAGATTCGTAAGAAAATCTACGTTCCCGGAAAAATCCTCAACATTGTTGTTGGGTAATATCGATGAGAACAGTCACACAAATACTCTTTAGTTTTTCGTTGATAGCCATACTCTCCGGGTGTGGCTTTCAACTTCGTGGCGACTATCAGTTACCCGAAAGTCTGGAATCAATTCGATTACAGTCAAATGTGTCAAAAGAGCTGGCTTCTCAAATGGAGCAACGACTGGTTCACTCAGGTATTAACGTTTCAAAAAACAGCAGTTACCAATTAGCGCTACTTTCTGACAAGCTAGAGAGACGCACCCTGTCACTTTTTGAGAGTGGTCAGGTTGCCGAATACGAGCTGTTGTATCAGGTCAGCTACCAATTGTTGAAAGACAATCAAGTCATCGTTGAGAGAACAGCAGAAGTAGCCAGAGACTATCAGGATGATCCAAACTTTGCACTGGCAAAAACGCGTGAGCGAGAAATGCTGGTGAATGAAATGCGCGCTGAAGCATCACGAATTATCCTTCAGCAGATAGTTTCTGAACTCTCTCAATAACGGAGCGTTAAGTGCAGACATTGTTCCCAGAACAATTAAGTCAATACATTGAGCGTTCAGGCGTTCCCCCTGTGTTATTGCTGTTTGGCGATGACCTGTTATTGCGTATGGATGCCATAGACGTTATACGGCAACATTTCGGCCACGACGCAGAAAAATATCATTGGATACAGTCAAAGGACTTTGAATGGAAGCAACTGAGTGAACTCGAACAATCAATGAGCTTATTCGGGAGCGACACACTTATTGAACTCGAGCTTCCGGAAAACAAACCCGGAAAAGAAGGTTCAAACGCTTTACACAGTTACGCAAATCAACTGCCTGAAAACCATACACTGGTTATCATTGGAAGCTACTTAAAAAAGGAGCATCAGAATAGCCGTTGGTTTAAGTCGCTAGTTGAACATGGTCCTCTTATTCGAACCCAAAGTCCCGATAAGGCTCGTTTGCCAGTGTTTATTCACAAGCGGGCCCAAAAGTACCAACTGACGCTAGCCGAAGGCGTACCTGAATTACTGTCTGACTGGTTTGAAGGCAACTTGTTAGCGCTTGATCAAGAGCTGCGTAAATGGCAATTACTCAGTGATTCCGGCGTTATTACGAACGAGTTCCTAACCGATGCGAGCAGTGACTCAAGCCGCTTTAATGTTTTCGCTCTTCAAGAAAGTATTCAGGCTGGTAACTATAAAGACGCTCTGCACAAACTGACTCGTTTACTCGATGAGGAAAACGATTATCATCGCTTTGTCTGGATCTTACAACGGGAAGTTCAATTGCTGACAACGCTGAAAAGTCATGCTGGCAACACAGACGTTTCAGCTCTTTTCCGTCGTAATATGATTTGGTCAAATCAACAGCAAGGTTATATTAAACGAGCTGAGTCTTTATCGGTAGAAGCACTGCACCAATTGCACTACCTCATTGAGCGTTTAGAAATGGCATTAAAACAGGACAGTGGTGAGTCGCCATTAGTACTTACTGTTCACTTGCTTGGACTGCTGTGTCAGAAGGAAAGCAGCTTAACGGCTGCTCATAGTTTGCAGCCGTTCTCTCACCCGTTCCAGCTTGAAAATACTTTTATCTCATTATGATCAGAGCAGTCTTTGGCGGTACTTTTGACCCGATCCATCATGGTCATTTAGAGACATCCAACGCACTAATGAAAGAGCTCGGAATTGACCGCCTTGCGTTCATGCCAAGCGCCACTCCTCCACATCGTGCACAACCGGAAGCTTCAGCTAAACAGCGTCTTGACATGGTCAGGCTTGCCTGCAAGGACTATCCGGGATTTGAAGCTGAAGACTGGGAGCTAAAGCAAACGCGCCTTTCTTACACAGCATCTACACTCGCTGAGCTTTCTGAGCATTATCTAGGCGACACACTCATTTTTGTGATGGGTATGGACTCGCTAATGAGCTTAAATCAGTGGTATCAGTGGCAAGACATTATAAAACATGCGCATATCGTCGTTATGCCAAGAAGTGGTGTTCCTTTTGAGCCGCAGGACAGTGAACTGAAACGTTTCATCGAACAACACCGAGTTTATCAGCCTGGTACCCTCACAGAGGCTCCTGACGGTAAGCTTTATATAGCACAAACGCCACTTATTGATATTTCAGCAACAGAGCTTCGAAGTCAACTACACGAGCGGCCCGCTTCACCTCCCATCCCAACCGCGGTTTACGAGTATATTAAAGCAAACAAACTGTATTTGTAGCTGAACAGCCCTGCGATATTCTGTTAAACTTATTGGTTGAAGCAAAACCTTTTAAAATCGAATGGAGACCCTCCTTTGCAGGCAGAAGAATTACGCGATTTTGTCATCGACAAAATTGAAGATATAAAAGCCCGTGACATTCAAGTTTTAGATGTTCACGATAAAACAGACGTTGCTGACTTTATGGTCATTTGTTCGGGCAGTTCAAAAACGCATGTTAAAAGTATTGCCGAGTACTTGGCAACTGAAGCGAAACACGCAGGCTTTCCACCTATCGGTATTGAAGGCGGCGAGCAGTCAGAGTGGGTTTTAGTCGACCTCGGTGATGTGGTTTTGCATGTTATGCAAGAAGCTATCCGCGACTTTTATCAGCTAGAAAAGCTCTGGGGTCAGTAAGTGCAAATCCAGTTACTTGCGGTTGGCACTAAGATGCCAACCTGGGTAAAAGAAGGCTTTGAGCAATACCAAAAGCGTTTCCCTAACGACTGCAAATTTGTATTGACCGAGATTGCGGCCCACAAGCGTACAAAGAAAGCCGATGTGAACCGAATCATGCAGGAAGAAGGCAAGGCGCTTATTCAAGCTATCCCCAAAGGTAACAAAGTCATTACACTGGAAGTGAACGGTAAAGCCTGGGATACGCCGAAGCTGGCTCAACAACTTGCAGCCTGGCAAATGGACGGGCGCGATGTTACGTTGCTGGTTGGTGGCCCTGAGGGGTTATCGAATGACTGTCTCGCGCTTGCGGAGCAACGTTGGTCGTTATCAAAGCTGACGCTGCCGCACCCAATGGTTCGATTAATTGTTGCAGAAAGCCTTTACCGAGCATGGAGTTTGAATAATAATCACCCTTATCACAGAGAATAATAACGATAATAATGCGTCAGCGCACAACCATACGTGATCACGAAGCCGAATCAGCTATTTTTGCCCGCCGTGCGATGGTCGCTATCGTTATTGTTGTGGCAGTATTCGTACTGCTGGCGTCCAATATGTTCCACTTACAAGTGAGTGAACATAACGAACTGCAAACCCGTTCGAACGACAACCGAATTAAGCTTGTTCCTTTAGCCCCTAACCGAGGACTGATTTACGATCGTAACGGCGTTTTGTTAGCTGAAAACAAGCCTATTTACAGTATTGATGTTACCCCGGAAGAAGTGCCTGACTTAGACGCCACCCTGACATCCCTCCAAAATTTGCTAGGGTTCCCCGATGAGACTCTTGAGCAATTTGAACAAAACTTAAAAAGCCAACGACGCTTTAACAATGTGCCATTACTCGACAATGTGAATGAAAAAGAACTTGCTACATTCGCAGCGCATCAACATAAATTCCCCGGGGTAAGCCTGGAAGCCCGCCTTATCCGCAGTTATCCCTATGCGGATTTACTAACCCACGCTGTCGGCTACGTTGCCAAAATTAACCAACAGGACGTCAATCGCCTTAAAGAACAAGGCGAACTTGCTAATTACGCAGCCAGTCGCACCATCGGTAAACTAGGCATTGAAAAGTATTACGAAAAGCAGCTTCACGGCACTGTCGGTTATCAAAGTGTTGAAGTAAATAACAGGGGGCGTGCCGTTCGCACGCTAAGCATTGAAGCGCCTGAACCTGGAGTAGACGTGATTCTCGAGCTTGATATTGAACTCCAGAAAAAGGCCGTTGAGCTGCTTGGGGAAAGCCGGGGATCAATTATTCTTATGAATAACGATACCGGTGCTATTCTTGCTATGGCAAGTACCCCAAGCTATAACCCGAACTGGTTTGTGAACGGTATCTCAGTCAAGCAGTATCGTTCATTATTGAACTCTAAAGACAGCCCACTGCTCAACCGGGCAACTCAAGGCGCTTACCCGCCCGCTTCAACCGTTAAGCCGCAGATTGCACTCCTCGGTCTTGAAGACGGCACCATTACTAAAGACACCCGCATATGGGACCCTGGCTGGTTCGAAATTAAAGGCGTAGACAGACGTTACCGAGATTGGCTTGCCTGGGGTCATGGCTGGGTCGATGTAACCAGCGCAATTACTGAAAGCTGTGACACGTTTTACTACGACATGTCGCTTAAACTAGGTATCGATAAAATATCTGACTTTATGACAAAGTTTGGGTTTGGTGAAATCACAGGCATTGATATCCATGAAGAAGTACCTGCACTCATGCCATCCCGCGGCTGGAAAAGGGCTAGATTTGGTCAGCCCTGGTACGCCGGTGAAACGTTATCGGTAGGTATCGGACAAAGTTACTGGACAGCGACGCCGATTCAACTGACCGTCGCAACTTCTATTGTCGCAAACGAGGGAAAACATGTTATCCCTCGGCTACTTCGCGGCACTTTAGATGGGGGGCAAGTGTCAGAAGCATTAATTACTCACAACCGTCCCGTAGAAGTTAAAAAACCGGCACACTGGGACGTTATTAAAGACGCACTGAAGAAAGTGAACATGAGTGACACCGGCACGGCACGTTCAGCATTTAGAGACGCCGAATACAGTTCAGCCGGTAAAACAGGTACGGCGCAAGTTCGGAGCCTGGGCGAGGACGAAGAGTACAACGCTGAAGAAATTGCAGAGCGCTACCGCGACAACGCTATGTACGTAGGCTACGCACCGGCAACTGACCCTAAAGTCACTATCGTCGTTGCTATTGAGAATTCACTCGGTGGTGGTGGCAGCGTGGCGGCACCTGTTGCTCGTAAAATGCTTGATGCATGGCATTCGCGTTACATGATAAAGGACAACCAGCAGGTGAAAGATAATGCTGACAACTGAAGAACGACAGCGGAACCCTCTACTTAAAAAAATTCATATTGACGGACCTTTAGTTTTGGCTCTTGTTACGCTTTCGGTTGTCAGTTTGTTCGTGATTTTTAGCGCCTCAGGCCAAGATATAGCGATGATGCAGCGTCAGTCAGTCCGGATTTTGGCATCCTTCGTAGTACTGTTCGTTCTCGCGCAAGTTCCACCGCGGGCATTAAGTCGACTTGCCGTTCCGTTATTTCTGTTGGCAGTGCTGCTGCTAGTGGCCGTTCTTGCTTTTGGCGAAATGGGCAAAGGCGCACAACGTTGGCTCGATATTGGTCCCATAACGATACAGCCATCTGAAATAATGAAGCTTGCTATGCCGCTCATGTTGGCTTGGTACATGGACAGACGACAAATTCCTCCCACATTAACTCATCTTTTTGGTGGCCTGCTTCTTGTATTGATACCCACGTTACTAATAGCTAAGCAGCCCGATTTAGGAACCTCATTAATTGTTGCCAGTGCCGGGTTGTTCGTTATTTTTCTGGCTGGTCTCAGTTGGCGACTGGTTATGACTGCCGCTGTAGCGGCCGCCGCCTTTGCGCCCGTACTTTGGTTTTATCTCATGCACGACTATCAACGAGAACGTGTACTGACCTTTTTAAACCCAGAGAGAGATCCGCTTGGCAGCGGCTACCACATTATTCAGTCACAGATAGCCATAGGTTCGGGTGGTATTGATGGCAAAGGCTGGTTGCAGGGAACTCAGTCACAACTTGAATTTCTGCCTGAACGACACACCGATTTTATCTTCTCGGTATTTAGCGAGGAGTTTGGTCTTACCGGTGTTGTGCTGCTTCTGGCTCTATACGGTTTTGTGATTTTGCGCGGTCTTATCCTTGCAATGCGAGCTCAGGACATTTTCAGCAAGTTGCTCGCCGGCTCTATAACGCTGACCTTCTTTGTGTATGTTTTTGTAAATATTGGTATGGTTTCAGGACTCTTACCTGTTGTTGGGGTACCATTACCCTTAATAAGTTACGGTGGCACCTCAATGGTGACGCTTATGGCGGGTTTTGGCATATTAATGTCGATAGCGACTCACCACAGGCTCATTATAAACAATTAAAACAAGAGGCTGGTTATGCGTTTATTAGCAGGCATTACACTATCTATTTTCAGTTTTGGTCTGGCGGCACAGGATAATGTACCAAGTGTTGATGAGTTTATTGAGCAGCAAGTTCAACAACATAACCTTGACAGAGAACAACTGAATAAGTGGTTAAGCAAGGCCAAGGTTAACAACGAAGTACTTGAAGCGATACAGCGTCCTTGGGAAGCCAAGCCCTGGTATCAGTACTACCCAATCTTTTTAACGGAGAAACGCCTAAAAGCCGGTTTAGAGTTTTGGGAAGAGCACAAAGCCACACTCAAAAAAGCCGAGCAAGAGTACGGTGTTCCCGCCCAGATCATTGTCGCGATTATTGGAGTAGAAACCTTTTATGGTAACTATATGGGAAAATATTCCATATTGGATTCACTTTATACTTTAGGTTTCCATTACCCTCCCCGCGCCAAATTTTTTCGTTCTGAGCTTTCAGAGTTCTTTCAGTTAGCTTCTGAAGAAGGCTGGGATATTAACTCAGCGAAAGGCTCTTATGCAGGCGCAATGGGGTACGGGCAGTTCATTTCATCCAGTTATCGTCATTATGCCGTCGATTTTGACGGTGACGGCGAGCGCAACCTGCTAACCAACCCTGTCGATGCTATTGGCAGTGTCGCCAATTACTTCGCAAAGCATAACTGGCAAGCAGGACAGCCTATAGCACAACCGCTAAACCATAGTGAGAACTGGTCAAAAGTGCTTAGCGACGGCATGAAACCCAATACCACGCGCAAGGCACTGAAAAAACAAGGATTTGATTTACCCAATAACGAAACCGTGACACCGGACACCAAGGTTCGGGTCTTTGAATTTGAAACTGAAAATGCCGCAGAATACTGGTTGGGCTACAATAACTTTTACGTGATTACGCGCTATAACCATAGTCCACTCTACGCCATGGCGGTTTACCAATTCAGTGAGCAATTGAAAAATGCGCGCCGCTAATCTGCTTTATTGCTCGTTAATCACTGTTCTGGTTGTTGGTTGCAGTTCTCAGCCCTCCGGGAGGTACAGCCAACATCACGACAGCGCGCCGACTCGCTTGCCCACTCAGGCAGAGTTACGAAATGCGGTTCCGGTTCCCGAGCCGCATAGTCCTCAGGGCAACCGCGACTATGAAGTTTTTGGCAAGCAATATCAGGTTATGGAGCAAGCCAAAGGCTATGTCGAAGAGGGTTATGCCTCATGGTACGGCAATAAATTTCATGGCCATCTTACCTCGAATGGCGAGTACTATGACATGTACAGTATGACCGCCGCTCATACTCGCCTGCCCTTACCCACTTATGTAAAAGTCACGAACCTAAGCAATGAGCGAAGCGTTATCGTAAGAGTCAATGACCGTGGACCGTTTCATCCCGAACGCATCATTGATCTTTCTTTTGCGGCTGCTTATAAGCTTGATATGCTGGATTCTGGAACCGCTCATGTTCGAGTCGAAGCTATAAACCTGAAAACGCCGTTAGCCAGTGCCGGTGAGCAACCGGCAACGAGTTCTTACCATATTCAATTAGTGGCATCGTCCGATAAGCAACGTTTGTCGCAAATAAAAGACCAATTACCGACAACACTTAAAGAAATTGCAACTACCGAGCAAAATGGTGGTCTATACAAACTAGTATTAGGGCCTGTTCCGGAACACGAAAGTCACAGCCTACTCGAACAAGTAAGAGCCAGTGGTTATCCTAAAGCCTTTCGTGTAAAAGCAACGCAAAACACTACGGCTGCGCCTGACGGGACAGCGCAGAACTGATATAATCCGGCGCTAAATTAAAACTCGCGTTTTACATGTTGTTTCACCTGACTAAAAAGATAATTCCAATGAAAAAAATCTGTCGTTTTTTTGCCATCGTTGCCATTACCTTTAGTACTGCAAGCGTAGCAGCTGCTCAATCTCTGGTGCCTAGTGCACCATCAGTTAATGCAAAAGCTTATATCTTGATAGACCACACAACCGGTAAAGTGCTGGCTCAAGAAAATGCAGACGAAAGCTTACCACCTGCAAGTCTGACTAAAATGATGACAAGTTACATTATTGGAAAAGAAATTCTTGCCGGCCGAATTTCACCGACTGATCAAGTCACTATTAGTGAAAATGCCTGGGCTAAGAATTTCCCTGAGTCATCAAAGATGTTTATCGAAGTCGGCAAGCAAGTGTCTGTCGAAAAGCTGAACAAAGGTATTATCATCTCATCAGGTAACGACGCTTGTGTTGCCATGGCTGAACATATTGCCGGTAGTGAAGACGCCTTCGCTGACCTTATGAACAACTACGCTGAGCAACTTGGCATGTCAAACAGCCATTTTGCAAACAGCCATGGGCTGCCAGATCCAGACCAGTACGTATCGGCACGTGATATGGCAACTTTGGCCAGTGCATTGATTAATGAAACGCCAGAAGAGTACGAGCTATATGCGCAAAAATCGTTTACTTATAACAACATTAAGCAGTACAACCGCAACTCATTGCTTTGGGACAGAAGCTTAAATGTAGACGGCATTAAAACTGGGCATACAAATGAAGCCGGTTACAGCCTGGTTTCTTCTGCTGTAGAAGACGGCACTCGTCTCATTGCGGTCGTTATGGGAACGAACAGCGAACAAGCGCGAAAAGTAGAAAGTAAAAAGCTACTTAACTACGGTTTCCGTTACTACGAAACAGTAAAAGCCTATGAAGCCGGTGAAAGTTTTGTGGCGCACCGCATTTGGGGTGGCGACATCGACGAAGTAGCGTTAGGTATCAGCGAGGATGTTGTTGTCACTTTGCCTCGCGGTCAAAAGGACGATTTAAACGCAAATTTCGAATTAGACCAAAAGCTACAAGCACCACTAAGTAAGGGTCAAAAAGTAGGCACCGTATATTTACAGCTTAATGGCGAAGATGTTGCATCATTCCCGTTAGTTACCTTACAAGCTGTTGAGGAAGGCGGCTTTTTCAAGAAAATTATGGACTATATTAAGCAACAGTTTAGTGAAGAATAAAGGTTCAACTCATGCAAAAAACGCGCTTTGATAAATTGGTGGACTTCCCGACGCGCTTCACGTTTAAAGTGATGGGCGTCGCGACTGAGAGTTTACCTGATCAAGTAGTAGCCGTACTCCAGGAGCATGCTCCTGGGGATTATACACCGTCCGTTAAGCCCAGTAGCAAAGGAAACTATCATTCAGTGTCTGTATCCGTTCGAGTGGAAAGTCAGGAGCACATAGAAATATTGTACCGCTCGCTTTCCAATATTGATGACGTTCGTTACGTACTTTGATGTAACGACTAGCCGTAGAGCTTTACAAACGTTATAATTGCGGCATGAATGACACTCTTATCATACGCACACTTGGCAGGCAGCCATACGAACCTGTATGGCACGCCATGCAGGCGTTTACGGACCAACGTGACGAAACCACCGCTGATGAACTCTGGGTGGTTGAACACGATCCTGTCTTTACCCAAGGGCAAGCCGGTAAAGAAGAGCACCTCCTTGCCCCGGGAGACATTCCCGTAATACAAGTCGATCGCGGTGGTCAGGTCACGTACCACGGCCCTGGTCAGGTCGTTATATACTTTCTACTGGATATTCGACGTTTAAAATATGGCGTCAGACAACTGGTCAACCGCATCGAGCAAACCATTGTCGATATGCTTGCTGACTATAACATAGAGGCAGCAGCGAGACGCGATGCACCTGGCGTTTATGTCAGCGGTGACAAGGTGTGTTCATTAGGACTACGCATTCGTAAAGGCTGTTCATTCCATGGTCTCGCACTCAACGTTAATATGGATATGGAACCTTTTGCCCGCATAAACCCGTGTGGCTTAACCGGTATACAAATGGTCCAAACGAAAGATATGAATGGACCACAAAGTTTTGATGAAGCCGCAAATGCGGTTATCAAGCATTTCACAGATGCGCTGTCATACAGCAACATTCTTCAACAAACAGGACTCGCTCAAGATTATGTCAAAGCCAGTTAGAGTTGAACCTGGCGTCAAAATGCGCGACGCCGACAAAATGGCCCTCATACCCGTGCAGGTTATTCCAACCGAGCGCGACGAAATGCTGCGTAAACCATCATGGTTGAAAGTGAAGCTTCCCTCTTCAACCGAGCGAATTGACGAAATTAAGCAGGCAATGCGCAGTCACGGATTACATTCTGTTTGTGAGGAAGCGTCGTGCCCTAATCTCCCGGAATGCTTTAATCACGGCACGGCCAGCTTCATGATCCTAGGCGACATATGCACACGTCGATGCCCTTTCTGTGATGTTGCGCACGGCCGTCCATTACCTCCAGATTCCGAAGAGCCAGAAAAATTAGGTAAAACCATTCGCGACATGAAAGTGAAATACGTCGTTATCACTTCAGTTGACCGTGATGACTTACGCGATGGTGGAGCTCAACACTTCGCTGACTGCATTCGCGAAATTCGCCACCACTGTAATGGCCACATTCAGGTGGAAGTGTTGGTACCTGACTTTCGCGGTCGTATGCAGGTTGCCTTAGACATTTTAAAAGACGAAGCACCTGATGTGTTCAACCATAATCTAGAAACTGTGCCTCGCTTATATAAAGCAGCACGCCCGGGTGCGAATTACCAGTGGTCACTTGATTTACTGAAAAAGTATAAAGAAGCACGCCCTGACATTCGAACCAAATCAGGGCTCATGGTTGGTCTTGGAGAAACCAAAGAAGAAATTCTTGAAGTGATGCGAGACTTACGAGCGCACGATGTTGATATGCTGACGATTGGACAGTATCTTCAACCAAGCCGGCATCATCTTCCGGTAGCGCGTTACGTGCACCCTGACGAGTTTGAAGAACTGCGCATAGCTGGCGAAGAAATGGGCTTTTCACACATCGCCAGTGGCCCGTTGGTCCGCTCGTCTTACCATGCCGATCTGCAAGCGGCTGGTGAAACCGTTCGTTAAAACATTAAAAACAACAGGAGCGCTTTGTGAGCTTACTTATATGGTGTTTACTCATTGCCGGGCTGCTACCTATTTTAGCCAAGGCGCCTGTTATTTACTTCCAAAACCGCGACAATGGTTACGACAATAAGCATCCAAGAGCTCAGCAACAACGACTTATCGGTCGCGGTGCACGTGCTGTTGCTGGTCATTATAATGCGTATGAAGCTTTCCCTTTATACGCAGTTGCGTTGTTAGCGGCCATAGCAACAAACACTGTAACAGAGCGCATTGAGTTTCTGGCTATCGCCTTTATCGTATTACGAGTGCTCTACCACGTTGCTTATTTAGCGAACTATGACAAACTGCGTTCTTTACTGTGGTTTATGGCGACTTTCTGTCCGGTGATCATACTAGCTCAATTAGCCGTTTTGCTTTGAGCTTCTATTAGCTTCAGATACACCTTTGGCCAATATTCGGTTGCATGCTGTTCCATAGCGGTAGTTTCTTTAACTGGCTTCCAGGCTTGAAAGCCCTCTTCAGTATTACATGTATCCGCTTTAAATAGCCCCACTTTATGCTTGTTTGCATCAGAGCCCAACACCCAGTATTGACCCGTATGCTGAGCAATGTCTTTCCAGGAACTTAGGCTATTTTGCCAGGGAAGACGTTCATATAGGGCTTTGATATCGCTTTCCGAAACACCTTGTGCGTTCGCACCGGTTACTACGACATTAAGGCTTTTATGTCGATACAGCCCCTGGCAAAAGCTTTTCGCCAAAGTGTCTGACATGGGATACTCGTCAGCTAATCCTAACCAATGAGCAACCTCATGCTGAATGACAGCTGGCGAGCTATGCTCCGTTAATACTATTTGACGGCTGGAAGCACTGGCAATCCCGGAGTCAGCAAGAATTATCTGATAATCGGCTTGCTCACCCGATTTACAATCTGCACGGTCCCTTTCCCCCTTAAGCGTACATTCAAGCGCCACGTCGACCACCCAACGAGAACACCAATTAAGCTCAAATTCACTGCTGTTCAATGCGCTCAAAACTCTGAGGTACTCTGATTTTTGTGCGTGACTGTGACCAATGACAGCCAAAGTGGCATCACACTGTCGGCGACTTTCAAAAGCGTTCAGCAGGCTCCGTTGCTTATCAAGCCAAGTCGTTTGCTTCTGTTCCCAACGAGTCAACCAGCTCCTCAAAGAGAACCTTGCACTGTTAAGCTCGCGCTTTGCGACTGCATTTATCGCTGATGGTATTTCTGCTTTTGCGGCTAACGACAGCCATTCATCCGTCTGTTGAGGAAAGTGTGCCATTAACTGGTTAATGGATTTTACACTCCCCTTCTGAGCGGCCTTTCCCCACCAGTAATAAGCGTTTGTTTTTTTACCTTGCTGCCAATATGCATTGGCTAGTATATGTTGTGCGTGAGCGTTACCGCTGACCGCATTTCTATAGCGCTCTTGACTCTCACTAAGATACTGGTGATTGATATAACCAAACACCAAAAGCACAATAACGGCGAGCGAATTTTTTATCATCGACTGATAAGTGACTGTCGAATCCGATCTAACTCTACTGATGCGTACCGGTGCTCGACGAACTCATACACATTAGTTGAAAGTGCCAGCTTAAAGTAATTCATCGCATCAAGCGGCTTATTTTCAAGTTGCATGTACTTACCAAGGTAGAAATAAGCCTCGCACAGGCGCTCCGTCAGTTGCTCATCTTCACCAAGCTGTTGGGTCATCTTTTCGAGGAACTCATCAACATGCAGGTTACCGAGGAATAGCTGCGCTATCTGGTAACCCCAGTCAGATTTATTCAGCTTATTAATATTCTGGCGAAGCATACTTTTTGCGTCTTCGGCATTAATATCCACGCTAGTCAAATATAGCCAAATGACTCGGTATGGATCAGAAGGCTCTCGCTCCAGATGATACTCCAGATCCTCTTTCGATAACTCATAGCGCGAGTCATAATATTCCGCTATACCGCGATTTAAGTAAGCATAGTTATGTTTAGGCTCTAACTCTATCGCTGAGTCAAAGGCTTCATATGCGTAGTCAAACTCTTGTAACTGAGTGTACTGAATACCAAGAAAATTATAAGCATCGGCAAGCCGTGGGTTATATTCAAGAGCACGCGTAAAGTCCATTCTGGCCAGCGTACTAAGACCAACCGCATCATATAAAGCACCACGACGGTAATACAGTTCAGCACGTTGCTCGGGGGTTAAATCTTCCGTTAAAACTTGATCAAGTCGCGCCAATTCTATTTCATAACGAAACTCGGCTCGTTCTGGCTCAGCTAGAACGAGTTGACTTATCGCCGACGGCTGTTGCCCCACCAGCGAGGCGCAACCGGATAGAAACATCGAAACAATAGCTAAGCCAACAACGGCATGGACACGGACCAACTGCATAATAATACCTTTCATTTATCAATAGCCCACATTACAGCACATTCAGCGCCTTTCAGGCAAAAAAAAGCCCCGCTAAAATAGCGGGGCTTCTTAATCAGTTGAGAGTTACTCTTCTGTTGAGTTCTCTTCTGAAGTATTGCTCTCAGCACTTGCTGTGTTGTTAGCGTCTTCTTTTTTCTCAACCGCTTCTTTCATGCTCAGACGAACACGACCCTGACGGTCAATTTCCAGTACTTTAACCGGAACAACATCACCAACTTTCAGGTATTCGTTTACGTCGTTCACACGTTCTTCTGCAATTTGAGAAATATGCACAAGACCATCTTTACCCGGCAGCACAGTAACGAAGGCACCGAAGTCTACGATACGTGCGACTTTACCTTGATAAATTTTGCCAACTTCAACATTCGCCGTCAGCTGCTTGATTTTCTCAATAGCCGCATCGGCATCAGCTTGGTCACTCGCTGCTACTTTAATCGTGCCATCATCACCAATTTCGATGTTGGTATTAGTCGACTCAGTTAGCTCGCGAATAACAGCACCGCCTTTACCAATCACGTCTTTGATCTTGTCCTGATCAATCTTGATTGTGGTAAAGCGTGGGGCGTAAGCGGACAGCTCCTGACGATGTCCGCCAATCGCTTCGTCCATCACTTTCAGAATGTGTAAACGAGCTGATTTCGCCTGTGCCAGTGCACTTTCCATAATATCGCGAGTGATACCGTCGATTTTAATGTCCATTTGCAGCGCAGTAATACCGTCGTTGTTACCCGCTACTTTAAAGTCCATATCGCCCAAGTGATCTTCGTCACCCAGAATATCTGAAAGAACGACATGCTTGTCGCCTTCTTTTACCAGACCCATCGCGATACCTGCGACAGACGACTTGATGGGAACACCTGCGTCCATTAATGCTAGTGACGAGCCACACACTGATGCCATAGAGCTTGAACCATTTGATTCCGTAATTTCCGAAACCACACGAATGGTGTATGGGAATTCATCATGGCTCGGCATTACTGCCTGAATACCACGCTTCGCTAAACGACCATGACCAATTTCACGACGCTTAGGAGAGCCCATCATGCCAGTTTCACCCACACAGTATGGAGGGAAGTTGTAATGCAGCATGAAGCGGCTGGTATTTGTGCCTGTTAGCTCGTCAATCATTTGAGCGTCACGGTCTGTACCTAATGTTGCGGTAACCAAAGCCTGAGTTTCACCACGAGTAAACAATGAAGAGCCGTGAGTGCGAGGTAAAACACCGGTCGCTGCGCTAATAGCACGAACCATATCCGGGTCACGACCATCGATACGCTTTTCACCAGCAATGATACGGCTGCGAACAATTTCGCTTTCAAGATCGTGGAAAATCTCGCCAGCTTCTTCTAAGTCAACATTCTCGTCTTCAGCTGTCAGCTTATCAGTCATCTGCTGTTTAACTTCGTCAAGCTTACCTTTACGCTCGGCTTTGTCAGTAATGCGGTAAGCTTCTCCAATACCTTGCTCTGCTAACTCACGAACTTTTTGTTGCAGAGTTTCGTTTTTCTCTGGCGCTTTCCAGTCCCACTTTTCTTTACCTGCTTCTGCGGTAAATTCTTCAATGGCTTTGATAACGTCCTGCATGGCTTCATGGCCGTACATGACAGCGCCCAGCATTTGGTCTTCTGACAGCAGTTCAGCTTCAGACTCAACCATTAATACCGCATTTTCTGTACCTGCAACCACGAGATCCAGCTTAGACTGTTCCAGCTCATCCATGGTTGGGTTCAATACATATTCGTCGTTTACCACACCGACACGCGCAGCACCGATTGGGCCTGCGAATGGTACACCTGAAATTGACAGCGCCGCTGACGCACCTATTAGTGCAACGATATCAGGGTTAATTTGTGGATTAACTGAAACAACCGTAGCAACCACCTGAACTTCGTTCATGAAGCCTTCAGGGAATAAAGGACGGATTGGACGGTCAATAAGACGCGATGTCAGCGTCTCGTTTTCACTTGGACGGCCTTCACGTTTGAAGAAGCCTCCCGGAATTTTACCTGCTGCGTATGTTTTTTCTTGATAGTTAACTGTCAGCGGGAAAAAGTTTTGCCCTTCACGGACGTCTTTTTTTGCAACAACAGTTACCAGAACTGTTGTGTCATCCATACTGACCAATACGGAGCCAGTGGCCTGACGTGCAATAACGCCAGTTTCTAGAGTGACTGTATGCTGACCGTATTGAAATTGTTTCGTAATTGGATTCACGTTGTCTTTCCTTTACCTAATAAATATAGAACATCCGGATTGATGTTCGTCTTCTCTCTTTATTTGTCTCGCCGCATAGTATAAGGGAATTGTGACAAAATTAAGACCCATAAGACTAAAAAGAAGACAAAAAAAGGGCTGAATTTTACAATTCAGCCCTTTCTTACAGAATTTTTTCTTTGTTCAGTGTCTTAGCGACGGATGCCTAGACGCTCAACAACTGATAAATAACGCTTTTCGTCTTTACGCTTAAGGTAGTCAAGCAATTTACGGCGACGGCTAACCATGCGTAACAGTCCACGACGTGAGTGGTGGTCTTTTTTGTGCGCTTTAAAGTGGTCTTGAAGCTCAGCCAGGTTTTTAGTCAACAAAGCGATTTGTACTTCTGGAGAACCTGTGTCGTTCTCGCCTTGACCAAACTCTTTTACGATTTCAGCTTTCTGTTCAACAGTTAGTGACATAATAACTCCTAATTGTGTGAAATATCCGCCTCCGATCACTAATTCAGGGGCGGGAGAAGCGCGTATTATATAGAGCCAACGCCCAAAATCAATGATTATTTCAAATCATCGAGAGAGAACTCACAGAATTCAAGCGCCAAGACTCTTTTGGGCCAAAAACGATTATCATCCCTCAGAGCTCCGACACCAATAAACTCCTTTCCACCATCATGGCGCTCACACCACATACGACATTGATCGCCAACAGCAACCTCACGGTCTAAGCAATTATCTACCGGCTGCCCATGAAGTAAATCTCGTGCTTCAGAACGAGTGACTTTTTGCTCGGGTAAGGCATGTAGCAGACAGTCAACCGAATGCAGCTGCGCGTCCAGATCGCCCGCTTCAGCTAATTGCTCCAGCTGTTCTATAGTCAACATATTATCCGCGTTTAAGTCCGCCACACCATTTCTATGAAGTAACGAAACATGCGCTCCACACCCTAATGCCTGACCCAGGTCATCGATTAATGTGCGTATATAAGTCCCTTTGCTGCAGCTGACCTGTAACTCAAGAACCTCACCAACTAACTGAATAAACTCAATGGAGTGGATGGTTATCTCACGCACTTTTTGTGGGACGTCAATACCGCGGCGAGCGTAATAATACAATGGTCGACCTTCGTGCTTAAGCGCGGAATAGATAGACGGAGTTTGTTGTTGCGGCCCAATAAACCGCGGCAGTTTTCTCCGAATATCGTCTTCGGTAATATTGACTGCCTTACGCTCTACTTCCTCGCCCTCTGCGTCACTCGTCGTTGTACGCACACCCAAAGTGGCTTCAACCCGATAACTTTTATCCGCATCAAGCAGGTATTGAGAAAATTTAGTGGCCTCCCCTAAACACACGGGCAATAAGCCGGTTGCTAAAGGATCCAGAGCGCCGGTATGACCGGCTTTTTGAGCGTTGTATAGGCGTTTAACACGTTGAAGGGCATGATTGGAACTCATGCCCTTCGGTTTATCCAGAAAGACTACGCCACAGACAGGACGCCCTTTGCGGGGACGAGCTTTGCCCATTGCTTAGTCCTCTGAATCAGTCTTATTTTTGTTGTCACGTGCGCGTGCTTCTGCCACCAGCTTACTCATACGAATACCTTCATTTAACGAGGTGTCGTGATGAAATTTCAGCTCAGGCACAATGCGCGCTTTAATCCGCTTACCTAAAAGTGAACGAATGAAACCAGCCGCTTGATTTAAAATTCTAAGTGCTGTTTTCGTCTCTGCTTCGTCATCATTAAAAAAGGTAACGAATACTTTGGCGTACGCTAAATCTCTTGATACTTCTACATCGGAAACCGTCACCATGCTAACGCGAGGGTCTTTCACCTCGCGCTGTATGATAAGTGCGATTTCACGTTGTAACTGATGCCGCACCCTTTCGGTGCGGCTAAAGTCTTGTGGCATACCTTTCCTTAAAGCTTACGTTCAACTTGAACCGTTTCGAAGACTTCGATTTGGTCGCCTTCTTTAACGTCATTGTAGTTCTTAACACCGATACCACATTCCATACCGTTACGAACTTCCTGAACGTCATCTTTAAAGCGACGCAGTGATTCAAGCTCACCTTCGTAAATAACTACGTTGTCACGCAAGACTCGAATTGGCGCTGAACGCTTTACAATACCTTCAGTGACCATACAGCCGGCGATAGCACCAAGCTTAGGCGACTTAAAGACATCACGAACTTCAGCAAGACCAATGATTTCCTGCTTGAACTCAGGCTGGAGCATACCGCTCATCGCCGCTTTTACTTCGTCAATCAAGTCATAAATAACACTGTAATAACGGAGATCGACGTTTTCCTGTTCTACCAGTTTTCTAGCCGCTGCTTCCGCACGAACGTTGAAACCAACGACGATAGCGTTAGAAGCGCTTGCCAGAGAAATATCAGTTTCGGTGATACCACCGACACCGCTACCAATAATATTCACTTTCACTTCATCGGTAGACAGTTTGGTCAATGCATCAGAAATTGCTTCAAGTGAACCTTGAACGTCTGACTTAAGAACAATATTCAACTCGGAAACATCGCCTTCTTCCATGTTCGCAAACATATTTTCCAGCTTCGCTTTCTGCTGCTTAGCCAGCTTCACTTCACGGTATTTACCTTGACGGTAATTTGCCACTTCACGGGCCTTACGCTCGTCTTTTACAACGGTCGCTTCATCACCTGCTTGTGGGACACCGGATAGACCCAATATTTCCACTGGAATTGATGGGCCGGCTTCTTTAATTTCTTGACCATTTTCGTCACGCATCGCGCGAATTTTTCCGTACTCAAGACCACAAAGAACCACATCACCTTGTTTCAGCAAACCACGCTGAACAAGAATTGTTGCTACTGGTCCACGACCACGGTCAAGACGTGATTCAACCACGATACCTGACGCCATTCCGGTTTTTTCCGCTTTAAGGTCAAGGACTTCAGACTGCAGCAGCACGCCTTCTAGCAGTTCATCAATTCCCAATCCACTGTGTGCGGACACTGGAATAAACATGGTATCACCGCCCCAGTCCTCAGGAATAACATCCAACTGAGACAGCTCGTTTTTCACACGGTCTGGGTCAGCTTCTTCTTTATCCATTTTGTTGATAGCAACAATTAATGGAACGCCAGCTGCTTTCGCGTGTTGAACGGCTTCTTTAGTTTGCGGCATAACGCCGTCATCAGCCGCCACTACGAGAATAACCACGTCCGTCGCACCTGCACCTCGAGCACGCATTGACGTAAACGCAGCGTGTCCCGGAGTATCCAGGAAAGTGACCATGCCTTGATCGGTTTCTACGTGATACGCACCAATGTGCTGTGTAATGCCGCCAGCTTCGCCGGAAGCCACTTTCGCTTTACGAATGTAATCCAGCAGTGACGTTTTACCGTGGTCAACGTGACCCATAACGGTGACAACAGGTGCGCGCGGCGCTTCTTCACCACCTTCATGGCGATCAGATAGCACTTCTTCTTCCAGCGCATTATCTTTAACCAATGCGGGTTTATGACCAAGCTCTTCAACAACCAGAGCGGCTGTATCCTGATCCAGAATTTGGTTGATAGTGACCATTTCGCCCATTTTCATCATGGTTTTAATCAGGTCACCTGCTTTAACCGCCATGCGGTTTGCCAGTTCACCCACCGTAATGGTTTCACCGATTTTTACTTCTCGCTCAACAGGTTGAGCGGGTTTATTAAAGCCTTGTTGCAAAGAAGCTCCTCTACGAGCGCCCTTACGACGCTTCTCGCGACGCGGTGCGTCTTCATTTTCTTCATCTTTACGACGACGTTTTTTATTACGACGGCGACTTTTGCGTTCTTCATCGAAGTCCTGAGCGTCTTCTGCTTCCTGAGCTGTAGAAGACGTTGTAAAGTGCACATCTTCCTGCTCTTGCTGCTTACGTTTTTGCTCTTCTTCTTCCCAGCGTTTTGCGTTTTCTTCTGCCAGTTTACGAGCTTCTTCCGCTTGCGCTTCCGCTTCTTTTTCCGCCTTTTTACGGGCTTCTTCTTCTTGCTGACGTTTCAGTTTTTCAGCTTCTTCTTTCGCTTTATCAGCAGCTTCACGTTCTTCTGGCGTCATCGCAGCGCGCTTTTCAGCTTCTGCTTTTTGGCGTGCTTTTTCTTTCTCTTTTCGAGCCTTTTCTTTCTCAGCCTTTTCCTTCTCGGCTTTCTCGCGCTCCGCTTTGGCTTTTGCCTCTGCTTCTTTGCGCTGCTCTTCTTCACGCTTTTGCTCTTCTTCGCGGCGTTTCGCTTCCGCCGCCTCTTGCTCTTTCGCTACACGTTCTTGTTCTTCACGCTCTGCTTCTTCTGCAGCTGAGCGTTTAACGTAAGTCCGCTTTTTACGAACTTCAACTTGTACCGATTTAGAATCACGACCACCGCCAACACTCAGCGTGCTCTTGGTTTTTCGTTTCAGTGTCATTTTGCTGGGTTCAGAGCTGCCACCACCGCCATGTTGGCGATTTAGGTGAGCCAGCAACTTTTGTTTCTCTTCTTCATTAACTGAGTCGCCAGCTTTTTTGTTCATGCCCGCTTCAGCGAACTGCTGAACCAGACGATCAACTGTTGTACCGACATCTTTGGCCAGCTTTTCGAGCGTTACTTCTTCCATAGTCTGTTGTACCTCCGCTGATCGTTTTACTGTTCTTCACTGAACCAGCAAATATTGCGGGCTTTCATTATTAAATCGCCAGCCTGCTGTTCATCAAGTTCTTCAATATCGGCTAAGTCATCAATGCCCTGCTCTGCTAATTCTTCCAGAGTGGTCACGCCTTTACTTGCTAATACGTAAGCAAGGTGGCGATCCATTCCTTCTAAGTTTAACAAGGTTTCATCAGGTTCAGCCGATTCTAAAGACTCTTCGTTAGCCAATGCTTTCGTCGTTAAGTAAGCGCGAGCACGACCACGAAGCTCTTCTACAATATCTTCATCCATTCCTTCAATTTCAAGGAACTCTGCAACTGGCACATAAGCGACTTCTTCAAGCGATGAGAAGCCTTCTTCTACCAATACAGTTGCGAAATCTTCGTCAATATCCAAGCTTGAAATAAACAAGTTTAACAAGCGTTGCGTTTCCGCTTCGTTTTTCTCATTAAACTCATCTTCTGTCATGACGTTTAACGTCCAGCCTGTTAACTGGCTTGCCAAGCGAACATTCTGACCACCTTTACCAATAGCCTGTGCCAGATTATCTTCTGCTACGGCAATATCCATGGTATGGGCATCTTCATCAACAACAATAGACGCCACTTCTGCCGGTGCCATTGCATTGATAACAAATTGTGCCGGGTTGTCGTCCCAAAGGACAATATCGACTCGTTCGCCGCCCAGCTCGCCCGATACGGCTTGAACACGGGCGCCCCGCATACCAACACACGCGCCAACAGGGTCTATTCGCTTATCATTGCTCTTAACAGCAATTTTAGCACGTGAGCCTGGGTCGCGTGCAGCACCGCGAAGCTCTATCATTTCTTCGCCAATCTCTGGGACTTCAATGCGGAATAGCTCTAACAGAAACTCAGGATGCGTTCGGCTAACAAACAGTTGAGCACCGCGCGCTTCTGGCTTCACGTCATAAAGCAAACCACGGATACGGTCGCCAGGACGAACCGATTCACGCGGCAGCATTTCGTCACGATAAATAATAGCTTCGGCATTGTTACCTAAATCTAAAATCACGTGCTCTCGGTTAGCGCGCTTTACAATACCACTAACCATTTCACCGACTTGGTCACGATATTCATCAACCACTTGTGCACGTTCAGCTTCACGAACCTTTTGCACAATAACTTGCTTTGCCGTTTGCGTGGTGATGCGGTCAAACTGAATGGAATCAATTTGCTCTTCAACATAGTCACCTAAATTCAGTGACGGATCTTCATACTGCGCTGCTGATAAACTTATTTCGCGGTACGGATGTTCCAAGCCTTCATCAGAATCTTCAACCACCAACCAACGGCGGTAGGTATCGAACTCACCGGTCTGACGATCAATATCAATACGTACATCAATATCGCCTTCGTACTTCTTTTTAGTCGCGTGCGCCAAAGCTGACTCTAACGCTTCAAAAATCTTTTCTCTTGGGACGGCTTTTTCGTTTGAAACCGCTTCTGCGACTAACAGTATTTCTTTACTCATGAGTGCTGCCTCGCCAACGCAATCTAATCAAATCTTGGAACCAGGTGAATGCTTTTTACATCGCGCATTTTCACCTGAAGCGTATCGTCATCGACAGTTAAAGTCAGTGTGTCGTCTTCAACTGCGTCCAGTAATGCCTGAAATTTTCTTTTGTTTTTCTGGGCGGCTACCAACTGCACTGCAACAGTTTCATTGATATAGGGCACCATTTGCTCGGTATTAAAAAATGGCCTTTCCATACCGGGAGAAGAAACTTCCAGGTTATATTCAGCATTTATCGGGTCTTCAACATCTAACAAAGAACTAACCTGATAACTAACATCTGCGCAATCATCTACACTGATACCATTTGGGTGATCAATATATACGCGCAATGTCGAAAATTTACCTGCGCGAACAAACTCAACGCCCCACAGCTCGTACTCCAGAGCTTCAACCGCGGGTCGAATAATGTCTGTTAGCCGTTCCTGCAAATTTGCCAATTACTGCCTCCTAAAAACAAAAAAAGGGCGCAAGCGCCCAGTGTTCTGGCTATCTTAAGATAGCTAAGGTCACATAGCAAAAAGCCCCGAGCTGCTGCGGGGCTTTTTAAACACTGGACCCTTTGTCAGTTATTCAACGAAGTCTATTACCATGTCCTACTTCATTGAATTTGGTTGCGGGGGCAGGATTTGAACCTACGACCTTCGGGTTATGAGCCCGACGAGCTACCAGACTGCTCCACCCCGCGTCCGAAACTTGTTGCACATTATACGTTTTTTTCTTTTATTTTCAAGCTCTGAAGCAACAATCAGAGAGAAATTAATTGGTGCAGAAGGCGGGACTTGAACCCGCACGCCCGTTAGAGCACTACCCCCTCAAGATAGCGTGTCTACCAATTCCACCACTTCTGCGAATGCTTTAGTTAACCGGCGGTACGTCCGACGATTCGTCTTCGTTACTTTCAGCTGGCGGCAACTGCTCTTCTTGTTCCGGAACCGATAAATCAGAGAAGTCGTCAGTCGATTCGCCAGTTGACGTTGATAAGTTACCTAACGCCAAACTCAAAACAAAAAACACAACGGCCAAAACCGCTGTCGTTCTGCTCAAGAAATTACCCGACCCTGACGATCCAAATACGGTATTTGAAGCACCAGCGCCAAACGATGCGCCCATGTCTGCACCTTTACCTTGTTGAATCATGATAAATCCAATCAAGATAATGGCCACGACCAAAAATGCGATCATTAAAAATTCATACATAATTAAATTACCCTTGTGCTGCCTGGCAGATGCTTAGGAAGTCGTTAGTTTTTAAACTTGCACCGCCTATCAGGCCACCATCAATGTCTTTTTGTGAAAACAATTCTTTTGCGTTATCTGGCTTGACTGAACCACCGTATAACAATGGCAATTTATTGCCAATTTCACCGAACAAGTCGACAACCAGTGCTCTTAAATTTTCATGCACTTCCTGAGCTTGTTCAGGTGTTGCTGTGTCACCTGTTCCTATTGCCCAAACAGGTTCATAAGCAACAATAATTTTTCCTGCGTTGTCAGTGGCGACGTCCTGCAATGCATTTTTCACTTGCTGCGATACCACATTCCAGGTTTCGCCTGCGTCTCTTTGTGACTTGTTTTCGCCAACACAAAGAACCACTTGTAAATCCGCGCTCAATGCTGATTTAATTTTCCGGTTAATTTGCTCATCATTTTCAGCAAACAACTGACGTCGCTCTGAATGACCGATTAACACATAACCAACACCGGCTTCTTTTAACTGGGACGTTGATACTTCACCAGTGTAAGCACCACTTTCATGCTCAGATACGTTTTGCGCACCAACGGCTATATCGTCGTAGTAACATTCACGCGTTAAATCAGAAATAAGCGTAAAAGGAGGACAAACGACAACGTCAACAGCATTAAATTGCTCTTTGTTATCTCTTAAAAACGCCGTCATTTCTTTGACCAACGCTTTATTTCCATTCATTTTCCAGTTTGCAATCACTAACGATGCATTTGGCATAATTTGTCCTCTACTTCAGAGCGCGGGAATAGTAGCGAAACCCGCTCAAAGATACAAGCAACATTTTTAGCAAAGCCGCTAAGTGTTTAATTTGTAGCCGCTTCAACTTCGCTGGCGATTTGTTGAGCATAAGCGCGCACATTCCCCTCATCCTCTCCTTCTACCATGACTCGGATAAGCGGCTCAGTACCTGACTTACGTAACAGCACCCGGCCTTTGTCACCGAGAGCTGACTCAACTTCTTTAACGACACTTTTCACTGCCGACGACTCAAGTGGCTGTTGACCCTTTTCAAAACGAACATTGACCAGTACTTGAGGCATTTTCTTAAAGTCACAACTCAACTGCTCTAATGACTTTCCTTCCTGATACATAGCCGCTAACACTTGCAGACCAGCAATAATACCATCGCCTGTCGTGTGGTGCTGGCGGTTGATTAAGTGCCCGGAGTTCTCACCGCCTAAATACCAGTCGCGCTTAACCAGTTCTTCTATAACATAGCGGTCGCCGACTTTTGCTCTCACAAAAGGTATATTGCGCTTGTTCAGTTCGCGTTCAAGAGCAAAATTAGTCATTAAGGTGCCGACAATGCCACCTTGCAGTTGCCCTTGCTGTTGCGCAGTGACTGCTAACATGTATAGAATTTCATCACCATCAATCGCACGTCCATTTTCGGTGACCATCATAATGCGATCGCCATCACCATCTAAAGCTATGCCTAAATCTGCTTTTTGTTTAATCACCGTTTTTTGCAGCGCATCGAGGTGTGTCGCACCGCATTCATGATTGATATTTAAACCGTTCGGCTCTGTACCAATTTCAGTCACTTTTGCGCCTAACTCACGAAATACATTAGGGGCGATGTGATAGGTTGCTCCGTTAGCACAGTCGACAACAATATGCATACCTTCGAGGGTCATCTCATTAGGGAACACGCTTTTACAAAACTCAATGTAACGACCTGCTGCATCATTAATTCTCCGAGCGCGACCAAGCTCTTCCGAAATAACACAGTCCATCGGCTCATCAATAAGACGTTCTATTTCAAGCTCCGTAGCATCAGGCAGTTTATGACCATTGTCGGCAAAGAATTTTATACCGTTGTCATAATAAGGATTATGTGAAGCACTAATCACAATACCAGCCGCCGCTCTAAAGGTTCGGGTCAAGTAAGCAATTCCGGGGGTCGGCATAGGCCCTAGAAAATCAACGCCAACACCCGCAGAAGCCAAGCCCGCTTCAAGCGCTGACTCCAGCATATAGCCTGACACGCGAGTATCTTTACCTACCAATACTCGACTTGCGCCTTTCGCTGCTAAGGCTCGACCTGCGGCCCAACCTAATTTCACCGCAAAGTCAGGGGTTATGGGGTAGTCTCCAACTCGACCACGGACACCGTCGGTGCCGAAATACTTACGCTCGCTCAAATGTGCTCTCCTTCTAATGTTGCCGCGACGACTTTCATCGCATCAACCGTTTCCTTTACATCGTGAACGCGAATTATACGTGCTCCTTTCATTGCTGCAATGGTTGCACCGGCTAAACTGCCTGCCAATCGTTCACTCACGTCTCGTCCGGTCACATGGCCAATCATACTTTTGCGTGACAAACCAATGAGCAATGGCAATTGCAATTCATGAAACGCCTGCAGCCGTTGTAGTAGTTGATAATTGTGTCGGGGGGTTTTGCCAAAACCGAACCCGGGGTCGAGCCAAATTTTTTCTCGTGCTATGCCCGCCGCCGTGCAAACATCTATTCGCTCTTGAAAAAAGCGTTTAACGTCGCAGACAACATCGTCGTAATGTGGTTGCTCTTGCATGGTGCGCGGTTCGCCCTGCATGTGCATCAGGCATACTTCTGCACCAGACCTAGCCGCCGCCTCAACTGCCCCAGCTTCTCTTAACGCGTTCACATCGTTTATCAAACTTGCACCGGCGTTAACACTTTCAGTCATAACTGCCGCTTTAGTTGTATCGATAGAAACCGGTATCTCAAAGCGCTGCTTTATTGCTTCTATAACAGGAATAACTCTCTCCAGCTCTTCAGCCTCACTAACCGCATCCGAACCGGGACGGGTCGACTCCCCACCAATATCAAGAATATCCGCACCATGCTCTATGAGTTCACTTGCTCGACTGATGGCTACGTCTAACTGATTGTAGCGACCGCCATCCGAAAACGAGTCTGGCGTCACATTCAAAATACCCATTACTTGCAAAGGCTTTGGATTCTTAGGCATAGCAGCTCCCAATTTGCTTCCCTATTACAAAAAAGCCACCTTGCGGTGGCTCTTTAAATTTACCTACTTCTTATGACGTCGCGTCACCGGGCTTATCAACATTGATAGGTCGGTTTGGGCGCTCTTCGGTATCGTCAGCCTTCGCTGTACCGCCGTTAGTGCCGTCGCCATCGTTGTTGTTATCCGTCCAGCCTTTTGGCTGTCTTACATCACGACGATTCATTAAATCATCAATTTGGTCCGCATCGATAGTTTCATATTTTACCAACGCGTCTTTCATCGCATGAAGAATATCGATGTTTTCTTCAAGAATTTGCTTCGCACGCTGGTAGTTCTTATCAATGACAGATTTCACTTCTTCATCAATAGCCCGTGCTGTGTCATCGGACATATGCTTATGCTGAGTCACTTGACGGCCAAGGAACACCTCGTTTTCGTCTTCAGCATAAAGCAATGGACCCATTTTTTCCGATAAGCCCCACTGAGTCACCATTTTACGAGCAATTTCTGTTGCTCTCTCAATGTCGTTAGAAGCGCCAGTCGTGACTTTTTCATCGCCATAAATAATGGCTTCGGCCAGACGACCACCAAACAAGCTGGAAATCATGCTTTCCAAGTGCTGCTTGCTGTGACTAACTCGGTCTTGCTCGGGCAGGTACATCGTCACACCCAACGCACGGCCACGTGGAATGATAGATACTTTATAGACAGGATCATGCTCTGGCACTAAACGACCAACAATCGCGTGACCCGCTTCGTGATACGCGGTCATCGCTTTCTCATCATCGGTCATGACCATCGAGCGGCGTTCTGCGCCCATCATTATCTTGTCTTTAGCCTTGTCGAACTCTTCCATTGCAACGACACGCTTATTACCGCGTGCAGCAAACAAGGCTGCTTCGTTCACTAAGTTCGCTAAGTCTGCACCAGAAAAGCCTGGTGTACCGCGAGCAATAAGTTCTGGTTTAACATCGTCGCCCAGCGGTACTTTGCGCATGTGAACTTTTAATATCTGTTCACGACCTCGAACATCTGGTAAACCAACCACAACCTGACGGTCAAAACGACCCGGTCTTAGTAAAGCTGGGTCAAGTACATCAGGACGGTTAGTAGCGGCAATAACGATAATACCCTCGTTGCCTTCAAAGCCGTCCATTTCAACCAGCATTTGGTTCAGCGTTTGTTCACGCTCGTCATGGCCTCCACCAAGACCGGCACCACGCTGACGACCTACCGCATCAATTTCATCGATGAAGATGATACAAGGCGCTGATTTTTTCGCCTGCTCAAACATATCACGAACACGCGAGGCGCCAACACCGACAAACATTTCAACGAAGTCAGAACCCGAAATACTAAAGAATGGTACTTTGGCTTCTCCTGAAATCGCCTTCGCCAGCAAAGTTTTACCGGTACCAGGAGGACCAACCATTAGCACGCCTTTCGGGATTTTGCCGCCCAGGCGTTGGAACTTCGATGGATCTTTTAAGTAGTCAACCAACTCGGTTACTTCTTCTTTGGCTTCGTCGCAACCAGCCACGTCTTTGAACGTTGTTTTTATTTGCTCGTCGCTCATTAAACGGGCTTTACTCTTACCGAACGACATGGCGCCTTTGCCACCACCGCCTTGCATTTGACGCATGAAAAATATCCATACACCAATAAGCAACAGCATTGGGAACCATGAAATGAAAATAGACGCAAGAATACTTTGTTCCTCAGGAGGAGTACCTTGTGTTTGAACGTCGTTCGCCAATAAATCGTCCAGAATTTTTGGATCGTACTGGGTTGGAACAACCGTTTTATAAGATTGTCCATTTCGAGTTACCCCTGAAATCGTGCGTCCATCATCACCGAATTCAGCCTTGCGAATGTTGCCATTGTTAACCTGACTTACAAACTCATTGTACGCCATGGTCGAAGACGACGACTCGCTAGGACTGAAGCTCTGAAAAACGCTCATCAGCACTACGGCTATTACCAGCCACAAGATGAGATTCTTTGCCATATCGCTCAAAGCCTATTACCTCTATTAAAATCACTACCCGACAGGGTACTACAGTTTATAATCTGTCGCTACCAAGTAGACTTCTCTGGAACGAGCTCGAGAAGAATCCGGTTTACGCGTTTTGACCGTTTTAAAAGCGGCCCTTGCATCCTTCAGGAACTCTTCAAACCCCTGCCCCTGAAATACTTTGACGACAAAATGGCCGCCAGGTTTCAATACTTGGTGACACATATCCAAGGCAAGCTCGACTAAGTACATAGAACGAGCTTGATCAACTGTGCCGTTGCCACTCATATTAGGCGCCATATCCGACAATATAACATCGACATTCCTTCCACCGATTCTATCGGTTAACGCCTCCAACACTGATTCTTCACGAAAATCACCCTGAAGGAAATCGACACCAGCGATTGGGTCCATCGGTAAAATATCACAGGCAATAATTTGACCGTCACCATTAAAGTAATCAGCAACGTATTGCGACCAACCACCAGGGGCAGCCCCTAGATCAACGACAGTGTGGCCTTTTTTGATCAACTTATCTTTCTGCTGTATTTCTTCCAGCTTAAAAACCGCCCGAGAACGCAGGCCTTTTTTTTGCGCTTTTTGCACAAAATGATCATCGAAATGCTCTTTCAGCCAACGCTGACTACTGACACTGCGCTTTTTTCCCATGATTTACCGAAGTTTCCTCAATTAACTGGCTAGAACACCTTATCTGGCGTTACAATAGCAAAAATTCAAGTCGTAAACCGGAATATTAGCAAATGTCATTAACAAATAAACAAAAGCAATTTTTGAAAGGACTGGCTCACCCACTAAAACCAGTTGTTTTATTAGGTGCAAATGGGTTAACTGAAGGCGTTATCGCTGAAATAGAGCAAGCGCTTGAGCACCATGAACTCATAAAAGTAAAAGTGCCTGAAGAAGATAAAGAGTTACGTCAGCAGGTGATGGCAACTATTGTTCAACACACCGGTGCAGAGCAAGTGCAAATTATTGGTAAAACTCAAATTCTGTATAAGCAAGCTGAAGAGCCTCAAATAAAACTACCGCGTCGTTAGTTTATTCGTTTTCTTCTGAAGGTATCGGCGGCTGCATTGCTAAAGCTCGTGCAATAAGCTCAACAGCTTGTTCTTTATTCAGAAAGTTGTCTTTTGACAATAAGTAACAGTCCAGCAGAAAGGCCTCCGCTTTTCTGCTGCCTTCTAGCCCATACTTTTTCATCAAAGGTACAACTCGCCGGTGGGCATTTAGAAAATTTAACCGCTGCCACTGCTCATGCTCTCTAACACTCGCTTTGGTGTAGTCACCGATACTGTAGGTGTATTGAGGTTTGCTCAACTGCTGGCCGGGAGCACAAAACCAATCTAATGAAATACCTTCTTTTAACAATGCCCGAATGATATCAGGCCACGGCAATTTGCCCGTCCGTCTCCAATTATTATACTCAGCTTGGGTTTTACCAAGCCATATTGCGATATCCTTGTAAGTTGTTTTATTCGTCACGAGCTTAAGTCGTTCAAAACATTCTTTGACGGTCAAATCATCAATTTGAGTATAAGAGAGAGGATCGAACTTAGGGGCTTCCGTGTCCATTGTTTAGTTTCTTTGTTTCTTTAATGTTAATAGCCTGTATTAGATGCGGAAATATACAACAATCTGTCGAAAAAACCACCTCCCATGACCCCAAAAACAAAAAAGGGCTGGTAAACCTAAGTTTCCAGCCCTTAAAAACTTTATAAAATTTAGTGTGTTACTTGTACTCTACCTTAACGACTTCGTACTCAACTTCACCATTTGGCGTAGTAACAGTAGCAACATCATCAATTTCTTTACCAATTAAGGCACGAGAAATCGGTGAGTTAACAGAAATAAGATTCGACTTTATGTCCGCTTCGTCATCACCGACAATTTTGTAAGTCACTTCTTCGTCCGTTTTAGTATTGTACACAGTGACTGTCGCACCAAAAATGACTTTGCCATTGTTCGGTACTTTCGTCACATCAATAATTTGAGCGTTAGAAAGCTTCGATTCAATTTCTTGAATTCGGCCTTCACAAAAACCTTGTTGTTCACGTGCTGCATGGTACTCCGCATTTTCTTTTAAATCGCCATGCTCCCGTGCGTCGGCAATCGCCTCAACAATGCGAGGTCGCTCTACCGTTTTTAAGCGCTTCAGCTCATCTCTTAACAGCTGAGCGCCCCGTTCCGTCATTGGAATCTGGTTCATACTAACGATACCCTTTTATGTAATTCTTGCACTGAGCTTACTCTAGCTCTGTCGTCCGCCGTGTTTGCTTTTACCGTCGCGAACGCTGCGTTTAATGTGGTGGTGTAAATCACTTTATTCAATAGAGCTTCACGGCGAATGTAAACAGAGTCTTCTATCGCCTGACGACCTTCTACTGTATTAATGATATAACTGTACTCGCCATTTTTTATGGCATCAACAATATTTGGCCGACCTTCCTGAAGCTTGTTGACGATAGAGCAATCAATGCCCTCTTCTGCCAGCATTTTAGCGGTACCGCGGGTGGCCTCTAAGCTGAAACCTAAAGCTAACAAGCCACGCGCAAGATCCATAAGGCGCTGTTTATCGCTGTCTTTCACAGAAATAAGCGCTTTACCTTTTTTCGCTAACGCTTCACCGGCACCAAGGTTCGCTTTTGCGTAGGCCTCTTCGAAGCTTTCGCCAACGCCCATAACCTCACCCGTTGAGCGCATTTCAGGACCTCGAATTGGATCGACCCCCTGGAACTTCGCAAACGGAATGACCACTTCTTTAACCGAGTAATACGGTGGAATAATTTCTTTTACGTAACCTTGTTCTTCCAGGCTACGTCCCACCATAACCCGCGCAGCTACTTTCGCCAACGGCACACCTGTCGCCTTTGAAACAAAAGGTACGGTACGAGCGGCGCGAGGGTTCACCTCAATTAGATAAATTTCATCGTCTTTTACAGCAAATTGCGCATTCATTAAGCCGTTTACGTTCAATTCAAACGCCAATTTACGCATCTGTTCGCGCAATTGCGCTTGAATGATGTCACTCAGAGAATACGGCGGTAACGAACATGCCGAGTCACCTGAGTGAACACCGGCTTCCTCAATGTGCTGCATGATGCCGCCAATCAACACATCTTTACCGTCGCAAATGGCGTCGACATCAACCTCAATTGCGTTATCCAGGAATTTATCCAACAGCACAGGCGCATCATTTGACACTTTTACAGCATCGGTCAAATAACGCTGCAAGTCGGTCTCGTCATACACTATTTCCATAGCGCGACCACCAAGAACATACGATGGGCGAACGACCAACGGATAGCCAATGCGCTTCGCTTCGGTCAGAGCCTCGTTAAAACCTGTGACTGTTGCGTTTTCAGGCTGCTTCAAGCCCAAACGACGAACCGCTGTTTGGAAACGTTCGCGGTCTTCTGAGCGGTCGATAGCATCTGGCGAGGTGCCAATAATAGGTACACCATTCGCTTCTAACTCACGCGCAAGTTTCAACGGAGTCTGGCCACCGTACTGAACAATAACGCCTTTCGGCTTCTCAATACGAACAATTTCCAGTACATCTTCTAAGGTAATCGGTTCGAAGTACAGACGGTCGGACGTATCATAATCGGTTGAAACAGTTTCCGGGTTACAGTTCACCATAATGGTTTCGTAACCGTCCTCTCGAAGCGCCAGCGCCGCGTGAACACAGCAATAATCGAACTCAATACCTTGTCCGATACGGTTAGGTCCGCCGCCAATAACCATGATTTTTTCTTTATCAGACGGTTCGGCTTCGCATTCTTCGTCATAACTTGAATACATGTATGCAGTGCTTGACGCGAACTCTGCTGCACAGGTATCTACGCGCTTATAAACCGGGTGTATTTTGAACTGTTGACGTTTCTTACGCACTTCGGCTTCGCTGACGTGAAGTACATCGGCTATTCTGGCATCCGCAAATCCACGACGTTTCAGAACGGTCATGACCTCTTTTGAAAGTCCAGCCAAGCCTAGCTCATCAACTTCTTTTTCAAGGTTGATAAGCTCTTCAATTTGAATCAGGTACCACTCGTCTATGCGTGTCAGCTCAAATACTTCGCGAACCGTCATACCTAGACGGAAAGCATCCGCAATGTACCAAATACGCTCGGCACCCGGTTCTTTCAATTCACGAATCACCTTTGAGCGAGCGTCTTCTGCCTGTATGTCAACAACCGGATCAAAACCAGCTGCGCCCAACTCCAAGCCACGCAGAGCTTTTTGCATGGACTCCTGGAAGTTACGACCAATGGCCATTACCTCACCGACTGACTTCATCTGAGTCGTCAAACGGTCGTTACAGTTCGCAAACTTCTCAAAGTTGAAACGAGGAATTTTAGTGACAACGTAGTCTAACGCAGGCTCGAACGACGCAGGTGTGACACCACCGGTAATTTCGTTTTCAAGTTCATCCAGCGTATAACCAACAGCTAATTTTGCCGCCACTTTTGCGATTGGGAAGCCCGTTGCTTTCGACGCCAACGCCGACGAACGAGAAACTCGTGGGTTCATCTCAATAATGACCATGCGTCCAGTATCAGGGTTAACGCCAAACTGAACGTTAGAGCCACCGGTTTCCACACCAATTTCACGCAGTACAGCCATCGCCGCATCACGCATTATTTGAAATTCTTTATCGGTCAGCGTTTGCGCTGGAGCAACCGTAATAGAGTCACCAGTGTGAATACCCATGGCATCGAAATTTTCGATGGTACATACGATAATGCAGTTATCGCTTTTATCGCGCACCACTTCCATTTCGTATTCTTTCCAGCCAAGCAATGACTCGTCAATGAGAAGCTCATTCGTTGGGGACAAGTCCAGTCCGCGACGACAAATTTCTTCAAACTCTTCGCGGTTATAAGCAATACCGCCACCGCTTCCGCCCATTGTAAACGACGGACGAATAATGCAAGGAAAGCCTAAGCGGTCAAGGACATCGAATGCTTCTTCCATGCTGTGCGCCATTTCTGCATTGGGCGTTTCCAGACCAATGGCCTTCATGGCTTTGTCAAAACGATCTCGGTTCTCCGCTTTATCAATCGCGTCGGCGTTGGCACCAATCATTTCTACTTTATAGCGCTCCAACACTCCATGACGATCCAAATCTAATGCACAGTTCAGTGCGGTTTGCCCGCCCATCGTCGGTAAAATAGCATCCGGACGCTCACGCTCAATGATTTTCTCAAGCACTTCCCAGTGAATTGGCTCAATGTAGGTCGCATCGGCCATTTCCGGATCTGTCATAATAGTTGCCGGGTTCGAGTTTACCAATATCACTCGGTACCCTTCTTCGCGTAGCGCTTTACAGGCCTGGGCTCCAGAGTAATCAAACTCGCACGCCTGACCGATAACAATCGGACCTGCGCCTAAAATCAAAATGCTTTTAATGTCGGTACGTTTTGGCATAAGTCGCTCTGTCTATCCTCTCGCTATACGTAATTGCTTATTGAACAACGAATTACGCATTAGCCTGCATTAATTCAATAAAATGGTCGAAAAGCTCACTGGCGTCATGCGGACCAGGACTTGCTTCCGGGTGTCCCTGGAAGCTAAAGGCCGGTTTATCGTTACGGTGAACGCCTTGTAAGGTTCCATCGAACAATGAGCGATGCGTGACATCGAGGCACGCCGGCAGATTTTCTTCATCAACCGCAAAGCCGTGGTTCTGACTGGTTATCATAACCTGCTTCGTTTTAAGATCTTGAACTGGGTGGTTCGCACCATGGTGACCAAACTTCATTTTGACGGACTGCGCACCACTGGCAATTGAGAGCAGCTGGTGACCTAAGCAGATACCAAAAATTGGGATGTCTTTTTCCAGAAAGGTTTTAATGGCTTTTATTGCATAATCACATGGCTCTGGGTCGCCCGGTCCATTCGATAAGAAGATGCCATCCGGGTTCATTGCCAGAACGTCTTCTGCAGTCGTTTGCGCGGGTACCACGGTTAGTTTACAGTTTCGGTCAGCCAATAGCCTTAGGATATTTTGTTTGCAGCCGTAGTCGTATGCAACAACATGATATTTAGACTGCTCTGGCTGGGTGAAGCCTTCGCCCAATTGCCAACTTCCACCCTTCCATTCATAAGGCTGATCACAGCAGACTTCTTTTGCTAGATCCATGCCTTTTAACCCTGGGAACTCTTGCGCTAACTTCAGCGCTTTCTGCTCGTCAAGCTCACCGACAATAATACAGCCATTCTGAGCGCCCTTTTCTCGTAGTATTCGAGTCAAACGACGCGTATCAATATCAGCAATACCCACCACATTATGACGCTGCAAATAGGCACTGAGTGTTTCTTCTTTTCGAAAGTTACTGGCTTTCATGGCCATATCACGAATAATAAGACCTTTCGCCCAGACATTATCAGATTCTTGATCTTCTGAGTTAGTGCCTGTATTGCCAATGTGGGGATAAGTGAGGGTAACAATTTGTTCGGTATAAGATGGGTCGGTAAGAATTTCCTGATAGCCTGTCATTGCCGTATTAAAGACAACTTCACCGACGGCGGAGCCTTCCGCTCCTATTGCGGTTCCGCGAAAAACGGACCCGTCGGCAAGCACCAGAATCGCTCGTTTAGCGGATTGACTCGCTAGAATACTCAAGGGCAACCTCCGTACATAAAAAAACGGGTGAATCAAATAATTTGACTTCGCCCGCCTTGCGTCCTGAACCGCGCATTTTGCCTGTTACATCCAAAAGCACGTTAACTGACTGAATTAACTGCCCGAATTGACTTAGGCAAATTGCACTTATTCTACGAAATTTTACCCAAATCGTCCAGTTATATTTATTGTGTGAGTAACTGACTAAACACCTTATTGAGCTCCAGTATGTCCTGCATACTATAGTAGCCGGGCTTCTGGTCTTGTAACCATAACGCCGCATTAACGGCACCTTGTGCAAAGGTATTTCGATTGCTGACTTTATGGCCCAGCTCTATCCGTTCGCCTTCTGTGGCAAGAGTCACCTGATGTTCACCAATAATATCGCCAGCTCGCATGACCGAGAAGCCGATACTGTCGTCTTGTCTGACACCATCACCACGTACTCCGCCATTCACGGTAGTCCATTCTTGCTGTCTGCCTACTGCGGCGGCTTCTCCAAGCGCAATAGCCGTGCCGGATGGCGCGTCCTTCTTGTGTTTATGATGAGCTTCAAATATCTCAATGTCAGCCGTTGATAAAGCTGCACTCGCCAAAGCAACTAACTGCTCTAATAACGCAATACCGACGCTGGTGTTGCGAGCGTATAGGACCGGAATATCTTCAGAGGCTTTCATTAACTGTTGCTGCTGATTATCGTCCAAACCTGTCGTGCAAACGACAATTGGAATACCGTTCTCGCAAGCAAACGAGAGATTGTCGTCCAGAGCTTCGGGTAACGAGAAGTCAATGAGTACGTCGATATTCTGAGCATTAGTGTCTTCCAGCGAAGTATACTGAAGCCCACTTTTAAGCTTTTTCCCATAGGAGCTGCTGGCTGCTCGTACAACTGCAGCGGTTAATTTCGCCCACTCACTTTGACTAAGTGCACTAACAACCGTTTGTCCCATACGCCCGGACGCACCCAAAACTCCAACTTTCAACATTATTATGACTCCACTTTAACTGTGCTGTCATCCTGCAACAGGTTTTCGCTGCGTGCAACTACTCGTGATACCATCATATCACCAGTGACATTTGTCAGCGTTCGCGCCATATCGATAATGCGGTCAATAGCAGCAATAAAAGCAATGCCTTCCAAAGGCAAACCAATAACATTCAATGTAACCGTCAGCATAACTAAGGCGGTGCCCGGTACGCCAGCTGTGCCAACCGACGCCAATGTCGCCGTCAACATTATCAGCCCATAATCCATCCACTCTAACGGAATGCCATAAAGCTGAGCGATAAAAATTGACGCAACGGCAGGGTAAATCCCCCCACAACCGTCCATGTTTATTGTGGCGCCCAGCGGTAATACAAAACTTGCATAATCCTTTGATACTTTCAGACGTTCCGTTACTGCTCTGTGGGCGGCCGGTAAAGAGCCGAATGAGCTGCACGTGGTAAACGCAACAACTTGTGCGTCAAACACGGCTTTGAAGAACTGCCAGGCGCTCATACCGCCCGCTGTGCGAACCAAACCACCATAAACAACCACAATATGAATAAGGCACGCCAAGTAAATAACACCAACAAACTTAGCCAGCGGCAGCAACGTTGAAAAACCATATTCACCTATAACCCAGGCCATCAGCCCAAACACACCAACGGGCGTTAACTGCAAAACCATGCGGGTAATTTCATACATAACTTCGGCGCCTGATTTGATCGTTTTGCGCAACGGTTCTGCTTTTTGACTTAACCGCTGGATCGCTATACCGACCAGCGCAGCAAACACGACAATTTGCAACACATTCCCCTCTGTCAGCGCAGCAAATGGATTGTCAGGCACAAAATTAAGGAAGACCTCCGACACACTCGGAATGGTCTTTTCGTTCTGCTCGGTTGGGGTCAAAACAGTTTCGGGGCTAATGTCGATAACAGTTGCCAGGGTTAAACCGATTGCGCTGGCAACAACCGCCGTAAACATGAATAGGCCAATGGTTTTTAACCCCAGCCGGCCTAGTTTTTTGCCGTCGTTAAGATCAGTGATGGCGCTAACAATGGCACAGAAAATTAACGGCGCCACCAGCATTTTTATGGCTTTTATAAAGAGGTCACCAAGTGGCTTAAGCGCTATACCAACGTCCGGCGCCAAGCCGCCAATCAGCATACCAGCAACAAATGCGCCTAAAACACGCTGCCAAAATGGAATTGCGAACCACACTTTTAACATACTACTGCCCGTTAGTCGGATAAATGGGCGATAGATTAGTGACTCACTGTTTAAAGGGAAAGAACCGGTTGATATACCTTATAACCGTTTAAACAAAAAAGCGCAGCTAAAACAAGCCGCGCTTTATATACTAAATAGAAGAGGAATTTACTTAGAGGCTTTGTCAAGCGATGTAGGTCGTTGACAGTTAGGTGTCTTTCCTGCAGCAACCGCCTGCTGATAACGATTTTGAAGCGACGGTATTTGTGCCTCTAGATCCTGAATGCGAGTATCCGGATTCGGGTGAGTAGACAATAATTCCGGTGGTGCAGAACCACCTGAAGCGGCCTTCATATTGCGCCATAATTCAGGGGCCTGGTCGAGCTGAAAACCCGCATCAGCCATATATTCAAGACCCAGCTCGTCAGACTCAGATTCATGCGTTCTCGAATACGGTAAAAGAACCCCCACTTGCGCGCCAATACCCAGTGCCGCCATGAGCAAACCCGCTTCTTTGCTATCAAGCTGGCTGTTTGCAATAACGCCGCCAATCTGCAGACCAAGGCCGACCAGCATATTACTGGAAATACGTTCATTACTGTGCTCAGCAATAACGTGACCGATTTCATGGCCAATCACTGCGGCTAACTGATGTTGATTTTCGGCCGTTTCCAAAAGGCCGTTGTATACACCGATATAACCGCCGGGCAAAGCGAAAGCATTAACCGTAGGCTCATCAAATACCGTCACTTCCCACTCTTTCTCAGAGTACTCGTTAGGTAAAGTATCAACCAACGCATCTGTTACACAACGTACATATGCGTTGATCTGCTCATCCTTATTGATCTTCCCTTCTTTTCGCATTTCTTCATAGGAGGCAGCGCCCATTTTGTTCAGCTCACTGCTCGAATATAACTGCAATTGTGAGCGGCCAGTTGGTGATTGCGCGCAACTGGCCAAAGTCACTGCTGCGGTAATGCCTAACAAAGCTGTTTTTAACTGCATTTGCTGCCTCCGTTCATTAACTAACACCTTATAGTGATAGCTAATTTATCCACGTAAGTCATCAAAAAATTGCTTTACGCCGTCAAAAAAACCTTTTTCCTTAGGTCTGAACTTTGCCGCTTCATCACCGGTTCCCATAGACTCTTCCAGCTCTTCGAGCATTTCACGCTGTTTCGAAGACAAGTTCACTGGTGTTTCAATCACCACCTTACAGATAAGGTCACCGACAGCCCCTGTTCGAACTGACTTAACGCCCTTGCCACGCATACGGAAATGTTTACCGGTTTGCGTTTCTTTAGGCACCTTCAGCTTCACTTTACCGTCCAGGGTCGGCACTTCTATTTCTCCGCCTAACGCAGCTTTGGTAAAGCTGACCGGTACTTCGCAGTAAAGGTTGTTACCGTCGCGAGAGAAAATTGGATGTTCGCGGACATGCACTTGAACATATAAATCCCCTGCCGGCGCGCCGTGCTCACCCGCTTCACCTTCATTGGCTAAGCGAATACGGTCGCCAGTATCCACACCTGCTGGAATTTTCACTGACAAGGTCTTAGTTTCTTCTTTGCGACCCTGTCCATGACAAGTACGGCATGGGTCACTAATAATTTTACCTGTGCCCCGACATTGCGGGCAGGTTTGTTGAACCGCAAAAAAGCCCTGGCGCATTTGGATCTGACCAGCACCATGACAGTGACCACAGGTTTGAGGCTTGCTGCCTTTCTTGGCACCGCTACCGTCACAGTCTTCGCATTCCACCAAGGTAGGAATTTTCAGCTCTACGGTTTTACCTCGCACCGCTTCTTCCAACGACATATCCAGGTTGTAGCGTAAATCCGCACCACGTTGTGCACGTGCTTGTTGGCGTCTACCACCACCAAAAATATCACCGAATACATCACCAAAAATATCAGCAAAATCGGCACCACCGCCAAATCCGCCGGCGCCCGGGCCGCCACCGCCCTGACGTGCCTGTTCGAAGGCTTCGTGCCCATATTGGTCATACATCTGGCGCTTCTGCGGGTCAGATAAGACCTCGTAGGCTTGTTTTATCTCTTTAAATTTTAATTCAAGGTCTTTATCGCCTTTCGTGCGATCCGGGTGATACTTCATCGCCATACGTTTGTATGCCTTCTTAATATCACGGTCGCTGGCGTCTTTTGAGACCCCAAGAATTTGATAGAAATCTTGTGTCGCCATAATGTTACGTCTTCTGTCCTACTCTGATACGAATACACGGGTATTACCTTGCGGCAACACCCGTGTTGATTAGCGAAGTTGCCTTACTGCTTACTTCTTGTCGTCGTCTTTGACTTCTTCAAATTCAGCATCAACAACGTCATCATCCGCTTTTGACGAAGACTGTTCGCCGCCAGCTGCACCTTCAGCGCCTTGCTGAGCTTGCTGTTGTTGAGCAGCTTCCATCAGTTTTTGAGACGCTTCCATCAACGCTTGAGACTTCGCATCAATGGCTTCTTTATCGCCATCTTTAGCTGCCTGCTCAAGCTCTTCACACGCTTTCTCGATAGCATCCTTGTCTTCCTGAGACAGGGCGTCACCCACTTCTTTCAGCTGGTTACGAGTTGCATGAACTAAGCCGTCAGCTTGGTTACGCGCCTGCACCATCTCTTCAAACTTCTTGTCTTCTTCAGCGTGAGCTTCTGCGTCTTTCACCATTTTTTCGACTTCAGACTCATCCAGACCAGAAGACGCTTTAATGGTGATCTTCTGCTCTTTACCAGTGTCTTTGTCTTTCGCCGATACGTGCAGGATACCATCCGCATCAATGTCAAACGTCACTTCGATTTGCGGTACACCACGCGCTGCCGGGCGGATACCTTCCAAGTTAAACTGACCCAATGACTTGTTATCGGCTGAGCGCTTACGTTCACCCTGAATAACATGGATAGTTACCGCAGACTGATTGTCTTCCGCCGTTGAGAAGGTTTGCGATTCTTTCGTCGGAATCGTGGTGTTCTTCTCAATCAGCTTAGTCATTACGCCGCCCATGGTTTCAATCCCAAGTGACAGCGGACATACGTCCAGTAACAGTACGTCTTTCACATCACCAGAAAGAACGCCGCCTTGAACTGCAGCACCCATCGCTACCGCTTCATCTGGGTTCACGTCACGACGTGGCTCTTTACCAAAGAAGTCAGTCACTGCCGCACTCACTTTAGGCATACGCGTTTGGCCACCGACCATAATAATGTCGTTGATATCGCTTACTGACAGGTCAGCATCAGCCAGTGCCTGCTTAACCGGCTCAAGCGACTTCTTAATTAAGTCTTCAACCAGCGACTCAAGTTTCGCACGAGTCACTTTAATAGCCATATGTTTAGGACCAGTGTTATCTGCCGTGATGTAAGGCAGGTTCACTTCAGTCTGCTGCGCAGATGACAGTTCGATTTTCGCTTTCTCTGCCGCTTCTTTTAAGCGCTGCATCGCTAAAGGATCTTTACGCAGGTCGATGCCTTGGTCTTTTTCAAACTGCTCAACCAAGTAGTTGATTAAGCGATTATCAAAGTCCTCACCACCTAAGTGCGTATCACCATTAGTCGCTAATACTTCGAACGTGTGCTCGCCTTCAACTTCATCAATTTCAATGATAGAGATATCGAAGGTACCACCACCTAAGTCATAGACAGCAATAACATTGTCGCCAGACTTCTTATCCATACCGTAAGCTAAGGCAGCAGCGGTTGGTTCGTTAATGATACGTTTAACTTCCAAGCCGGCGATTTTACCCGCGTCTTTAGTTGCCTGACGCTGAGCATCGTTAAAGTATGCAGGAACAGTAATAACTGCGTCTGTTACTTTCTCGCCCAGGAACTCTTCTGCAGTTTTCTTCATTTTCTTCAGAACTTCTGCAGAAATTTGTGGTGGTGCCTTTTTATCGCCATCCACTTCTACCCAAGCGTCGCCATTGTCAGCTTTTACAATTTTGTAAGGCATAATGCCAATGTCACGCTGTACTTCATCGTCTTGGAAACGACGACCAATCAAACGTTTAATTGCGAACAAGGTTTTGTTCGGGTTAGTGACAGCCTGACGTTTCGCCGGTGAACCCACCAAAATTTCGCCATCGTCAGTGAATGCAACCACTGACGGGGTTGTGCGGTCGCCTTCGCCGTTTTCAATAACGCGTGCTTTACCGCCATCCAGTACAGCAACACAAGAGTTTGTTGTACCTAAGTCAATACCAATTGTTTTGCCCATGATTCGTCTCCAACTCCAGATTCATGAAATTTGTTTCGTTACCCCTTATTTGGGGGCTCTCTATTTCGATTTCAACACCCTGTAACAGGATATTTGATTAATCTTTATGCTTTCGTATCAACACCTGAGTCTGAATTACGCGCAACCATAACCATTGCCGGGCGTAGCAGGCGGCCATTTAATTCATAGCCTTTCTGCATCACTGCCATAATGGTGTTGTTTGAGTGCTCGCTTGACTCTTGCATTGACATTGCCTGGTGTAAATCAGGGTTAAAGGCTTCGCCTTCTTCACCCACTGCTTTTACGCCGAACTTTTCTAATGTTGAGGTAAGGCTCTTATAAGTCAGCTCAATCCCTTCAATAAAGTTGCGACTAGATTCGTCCTGCTGATCAGCCAGTTGCAGCGCTCTCTCTAAGTTGTCCACCGAAGTGAGCAACTCATTCGCGAATTTTTCCAAAGCAAACTTATGAGCTTTTTCAACGTCCTGACTGGCACGGCGTCTTACATTTTCCATTTCCGCCTGTGTACGAAGCACTGAGTCGCGCTGCTCTTTTACCTGAGCTTCAGCTTTACTCAGAGCGAGCTCAAGCTCTGCAATTTTGTCAGTTTGATCGGCTGATGTGCCTGCTGTTTCAGCTTCAGCTGCAGCAGCATCCTGTTGCAACGCGTCTTCTGCCGCTTGCGCAGCCTGCTGCTGTGCTTTCTGTTGCTCAACCGTCTGGTCAACATTCTGTTCAGTCTGTTGGTCTTTCTTATCCGCCATATTTGACTCTCTTCAGTCGGGTTTAAATTGAGGTTGCCAAGTTAATGGGGGCAAGTTTTTTACTTTCAAGGGGCTTTCTATGACTTGATAAATTTTCCACCTGATATTAGCGTTAACAGCCTAAACCACAGGAACTGTCATTATGAGCGCATTTCAAAGAATTGGCTTACTAGGTAAGGTCAATGACCGCGGCACACAACTCACTTTAGAAACGGTGACGACGGCATTAAACGAACGTGGCTATGACATAGCACTTGAATCCCGCACCGCTGAACAGTTACCTCAGAAGCTGCTCGAGTCCGGTAAAATAAAAACCATGGGCCTTTCTGAATTAGGTGAATGGGCGGATATTGCGGTTGTCGTCGGCGGCGACGGTAATATGTTAGGAGCAGCCAGAGCCCTGTGCGAATACGACATAGGAGTTATTGGTGTGAACCGGGGCAATTTAGGCTTTCTGACTGACCTAGACCCTGACGAAGTAATGACCCACTTACTTAACGTTTTAGAAGGCGAATACCATGTTGAGAAACGTTTTCTACTTTCCGCTGAAGTGATTAGCAACGGGTCTCCGGCTGGTGCGGGGCGAGCCATTAACGAAATTGTTCTGCACTCTGACAAAGTCGCACACATGATAGAGTTTGAGCTGTATATTGACGACCACTTTGTCTTTAGTCAGCGTTCCGACGGGTTAATTTGCGCCACCCCTACAGGTTCCACGGCCTACTCACTGTCCGGTGGCGGCCCTATTCTGCACCCGAACCTCAACGCAATGACGTTGGTGCCTATGTTTCCGCATACATTGAGTAGCCGCCCTATTGTTGTCGACGGAGAGAGTCATATACGGCTGCGTGCGGCCTACGACAATGATTTATTGCAAATTAGCTGCGATGGCCACGTACGGATGGCTGTGCATCCAGGCGATGATATTGTTCTTAAAAAACATGATCATGCGTTAAAAATGATTCACCCCGTCGACCATAACTATTACCACGTACTGCGTAACAAACTCGGCTGGGGCAGCCGACTATTTTAGTCGTGATAAGCAAACTGAGCTTGCAATAAAAAAATAGTACTGTATAAATACTGTATAAACTGTACAAATCAACAGTACTCTGAACGTACACGTCTATAAGGTGCATTTATGTTAGCTCAGTTACACATCCGCAATTTTGCTGTCGTAAAGTCTTTAGATATCGATTTCGCAAAAGGCATGACTGCCATCACGGGCGAAACCGGGGCTGGTAAATCCATTGCCTTAGATGCTTTAAGCTTATGTTTAGGTGCCAGAGCTGACGCTAACTGGGTCCGGCCAGGTCAGGACAAAGCAGAAATTAGCGCAGTTTTTACGGTTGATTCAAACAGTCCTGCCGCCCAGTGGCTTAATCAAAATGACTTCGATTCGGAAGAAGAGTGTATTTTACGACGTGTCATTCAGCGCGATGGTCGCTCAAAAGCCTGGATAAACGGTACCCCGGTTGCGCTAAACCAACAAAAACTGCTGGCTCCCCTATTAGTGAATATCCACGGGCAGCATGAACACCAATTATTATTAAAAGAAGACCATCAATTAGAGCTGCTCGATAACTACGCAAGACACACTGATTTGCTGTCAGCGGTTGCAGCGCAGTACCGCCAATGGTTCGAGCTTGAAAAGGAGTACAAGCATTATATTCAGCAACAAGATGAACTGGAGGCGCAACGACAATTACTTGAATATCAGGTGGAAGAACTGAATGACTTTGCGATTACTGAAGGCGAATTTGAAGAACTGGAACTACGCCATAAAAAGTTAAGTCACAGTAAATACTTAATGGAAGCCAGTGCCTTTTCACTCAGTGCGCTTTACGAGGGCGAGCATAACAATGCAACAGGGCTGGTTTCTTCAGCGAATCAACGATTGGAAGAAGCAGCGGATATCGATGAGCACCTAAAGCCGGTTTGCCAGTTATTGGAACAGGCCAAAGTACATATTGAGGAAGCCGCACTCGAACTGAGACATTATCAGGATGAACTAGAGCTCGATCCTGCTGAGCTGGACATTGTTGAAGAGCGTCTCAGTAAAGCCATTAGCTTAGCCAAGAAGCATCAGGTTGCCGCTGCTGATTTGTGGCAACATCACCAAAAACTAAATGCCGAACTCGATAACATTGTTAATGCTGATAAAAACCTTGAACAGCTTGATGCCGATCGCCAGCAAGCTGAAACTAATTACCGTGCATTGGCGCAGAAACTTTCTTCCAGTCGTCAAAAAGCAGCTGATGAGTTGAGCCAGAAAATTACACAGTCAATGCATGAGCTCAACATGCCTCACGGTCGATTCATTATTGATGTCGAGCATGACTCGGCTAAAAAGGCATCCCGTCTGGGTACTGATGATATTCAATTTGAAGTGACAACCAACCCAGGCCAGCCACTGCAGTCTCTCAGTAAAGTTGCATCGGGCGGTGAACTTTCGCGTATTAGTCTTGCCATACAGGTCATGACAGCAACCCAGAAGTCAGTGCCAACTATGATGTTCGATGAAGTTGATGTTGGTGTAAGCGGCCCAACTGCGGCTATTGTTGGCAAGATGCTACGCGAGCTTGGAAAAACCGCTCAAGTTATTTGCGTCACTCACTTACCACAGGTTGCTGCAAAAGCTGATAATCAGTTCCAGGTCAGTAAATACAGTGACAATGATGAAACAGAAACGACGGTAACTGCTCTCAGTCATAACGAGCGGGTGACAGAGCTTGCTCGCTTATTAGGCGGAGATAGCGTTACCGATATGGCAAAAGCAAACGCAAAAGAACTTTTAGCAAGTTAGTCGCTGACTGTGCTGGTGTTCAGGGGCTGCTTTGTTTATCATCGTCAAAAGTCGAATACAGTGACAATAAAGAACAATAGGTACTTCATGACCAAATTTGCAGTTTGTATCGCCGCACTGCTGAGCTTAGGCGGCTGCTCCATGCTTGATAGTATGGTTTACAGAATCGATATTCCTCAAGGCAATTACCTTGAGCAGGACGATGTTGATAAACTTCGTGTCGGCATGACTGAAGAGCAGGTTATTTATGTGTTGGGTAAGCCGGTTGCTGAAAACAGTTTTGACTCAGATCGTTGGGTTTACCTCTACAACATGAATCCGAACGAAGGCAAAATATACCGTAAAGAACTCATATTAACTTTTAATAACGAGCGGCTAAGTGATTTAAGCGGTGATTTTGCAAAGTCAGAACAGTTTGATCAGCCTCTTGATCAGTAATAAGCCCTAACATGAACTAAGGAGCATTATGGCGAACTCCTCAACGCCTGATGAGCTCGTCCGTGTTGTCCGAAGTCCCAGTGACAAACGTGACTATCAGCACTTGGTTTTAGAAAACCAACTTAAAGTGCTGCTAGTCCATTGTCCTGACAGTTCCAAGGCTGCTGCATCAATGGCCGTAAACGCAGGCCACTTTGATGATCCACCTCATACTCAAGGCCTCGCTCATTTTTTAGAACACATGTTTTTTATGGGCAGCCAGTCTTACCCAGAACCGAGTTCATTCAATGACTTTCTTAGTGCACATGGCGGCCAGCATAACGCCTGGACAGGTACAGAGTTCACGAATTTTCATTTTGACTGCAACGCCAACGCTCTGGAAACCGCTTTAGAACGCTTCGCATCAATATTAAAAGAGCCTTTATTTTCTAATGAGTGGGTGCAAAAAGAAAAACAATCAATCGAGTCAGAGTTTCGGTTAAAGCAAAAAGATGAACTACGTCGGCTTTACCAGGTTCATAAAGTCACGGCGAATCAAGACCATCCTTTTTCCCAATTCTCTGTCGGAAACCTGAACACATTAAAAGATGATAAACACGGCACCTTACAACAAAAGTTAATTCAGTTTTATCAAGACCACTATAGTGCCAATCAAATGCAGTTGGTGGTTGCCGGACCGCAACCATTAAACGAGCTAGCTGACATTATTCAACAGCTTTTTGCTGACATACAAAACCACAAAAAGCCCAAGCTATCGATTAAAGCTCCGCTTTATACCGCCAAGCAAAAAGGACTCTTTTTGCAGGTTAGACCGTTAAAAAAAGCCTACCGCCTAATTTTAACTTTTCCATTGCCAGGCATAGATCGAGATTATCGAAATAAGACCACCAGCTTTATTGCCCATATTGTTGGTTACGAGGGCCCAGGCAGTTTATTTAACTGCTTGCGTGACAAGGGCTGGATAAACTCTTTGTCTGCCGGCGGCGGTATTAGCGGCAGTAACTTTAAAGACTTTAATGTCAATATTCAGCTAACGGAGTCGGGTCGCAAAAATATTACGACGATACTCCAGTGGGTTTTCGCCTACTTAGACAAAATCAATACTGACGGAATTGAAGACTGGCGTTACCAGGAGAGGAAAATCACATCAGAACTGAGCTTTTTGTATCAGGAGCCAACTCCTGTTGGTGAGTTAGTTAGTCAGTTAAGCATTAACGCCTTTCACTACAGCAAAGCCGATATCATTTACGGTGATTACAGAATGGATGGGCTCGATCATGATTACGCGGCAAAGCTTTTAGCCCTCATGACGCCAGCGCATAGCCGCATTACTTTAATCGCACCAGATGTTGAAACGAACCAAAAGGCGCCGATTTACGATACCGAATACAGCGTAATAAAGCTCACCGACTCTCAGTTAGATCTATTCAGTCAGCCCCCTCGTGACTTCTATGCTGTGTTGCCTAAACGCAATCGCTTTATAAACGACCGGCTACACCCTCAACCCCTGGAATCAGAAAAAGCATTACCGACGTGCCTCTCAAGTTCAGACTTAATGGAGCTTTGGCACTTACAAGATAACGAATTCAGGGTGCCAAAAGGTCATATTTATTTGGCTCTCAAGCTACCAGCTGTCACCAGCTCAGCCTATTATTTTGCTATAGCAAGGCTTTGGTCAGAAATTATCATTGATGCGTTAAACGATGACCTCTATGACGCTGAAGTTGCCGGGTTGCATTTTAATATCTACCCCACTCAACAGGGGATTGTTATTCATACTACCGGGCTATCCGAAGGGCAACTGCCTTTAATGTCACATTTAATGAAACGAGCATTGCTATTAAAGTTCGCTCATCGTCGCTTCCGGGATATCAAACACACATTGGTCGCCAATTGGCAGTCGGCTCATCAAAATCAACCTCTAAACAAACTCTTTGCAGAGCTAAACCAACAATTACAGCCCGGACTATTTAGACTACCTGAGCTGGCAAATCAGCTACTGTCTCTGTCATTTCGTGAGTTTACTCAGGCATTAGAAAAAATGTTTGAACCTGTCTATATACAGGCCTTTATGCACGGAGACTGGCAGAGCCAACAGGCCGATAAACTCGCAACACTCATTCGTGAAAACCTACCCACACAGCGTGCGGCTGCAAAAGACAGAGAGACAGTAAAAAGGGTCGGCGATTTTTCTAATAAAACGCTGGAAGTGCCCTGCTCTCACTCAGATAACGCCGTGTTGTTTTACCAACAAGGTAATAATGACAGTGAACAAGAGCAGGTATGCTACATGCTGCTGCAACAACTGGTGCATCAACCCTTCTTTCACGATATTCGCACCAGGAAGCAGCTTGGCTATGCAGCAGGAAGTCAATATTTTCCGATACAACGATTACCAGGCATTCTCTTCTTTATTCAGTCAAACACAGCTTCAACTGACAGACTGAATAGTGAAATTTTAAACAGTCTGGAGCAACTCTTTGTCCTACTGGACTCAACAACCCTGAAAGCCTGGCATCACAGTAAGTCCGTGCTGGAGCAACAAATTCGCACTCGAGACAGAAGTTTACGGGTTAAAAGTCAGCGTTTATGGGGCGCAATACAGCTCCGCGATACCTCATTTAATCGGCAGTTAAGACTCCTTGACGCATTGAACAAATATCAACTGGCTGACTGGCTGTCTGACATAAAACAAAAATTGTCACAAAATTCAGGGTGGCTAAGACTTCAAACTACCTCGCAAGGCAAGTAAAATAGGCTTTGACAATAAAATGCCGAACCATTAAATTAACATTTAACTAACAAAAAGAGTCGTTTAAACGACCACCGGATCTCCTGTGATAATGACTTTGCCAACAAAGGTGTGGAAGTGCACCTACGCATGCTTTTTACTTTTGTTTACCGGCTTAGCCTATTCCGAGACCGATGTTCCACCACTCCTTCAGGTACAGAATGGGCATTTCATTACGACGGCTGACGGCTTACCTAGTAACTATGTGGACGATGTAGCGAACGGTCCTCAAGGCTTTCTTTGGGCATCAACAGCGAAAGATCTTGTTCGATACGATGGCGAGCAGTTTACTTCAGTTAACGATATTAATTTCATAGAAAAGCCTTCCTCAGCTCGGTTGTTGGGCACTAAAGATCGACTATGGGCTGCAGACAAGGATCGCTTGTGGATACTATCATCCAATCACTCATGGGCGTCATTTGCCTTGCCCAACCACAACCAGAGAACGGTACAGCTGAACCATATTAGTTCCGCGAAGAACAACCGACTGCTTTTAGCAACAACGGAAAACCTGATTATTTTCGACGCACAAACTCACTCCTTCAAAGAGCAGCCTCTCAGATACAGCGGTCAACCCATTACAGGTATCCGTTTTATCAGTTTTCATAACGATTGGTTCTGGTTAAGCACGGTGGCAGGCGGGATCTACGTTTGGGATGGCTCGTCCGAAAATGTATTTTCAATTACAAAGAGCAACCCGATTACAGACAAACTAGACGCAAAGAATCTATACGCCTTGACGTCTTTTAACGATAATCTTTGGCTTGCCACAGATAATGGCATCAAAGTACTCAATGATGAATTACGAAAAGCGCCTACGCCTGAAGCGATAGAAAAACTCAACGAAGTTATTGTTGATATAAAGGTTCACGATAAGCAGTTATTTGTTGCAACCGAAAAAGCCATTTACACGTTGAATTACGGAGCATTAAAGCAACTAACTACTGACGGCATTACGGGCAAGTTAACATTCAATGTTAACGGCGATTTATACATTGCAACCGCGTCTAACGGACTTTATGAAATTCCGACAAACTATGCGCCGGCCATCCTGAAAAGTTTTACGAGGCCCAATAAACTGAGCGGAAATACTCAATCTTACTTACCCGGCTCGCTCAAACAAGCAAGCACTTTCAGTCGAGTGAACAATCACAATTATTGGGTCGAATCCGACTTAGGCATTGTCCACTATGATTTCGCCAAAGAAGAAATCATCGAAATCGTAAATCCCCCAAACCAAGAACAAATAAAAGACATAGAAGCCTACTCAGACAATGTTTATTTACTCACATTAAGTCATCAACTGTATCGGTATAACACTGTCACCCAGACCTGGCTGCCAATGCCCCTAAATTATTCTCCAACGGATAATTTTTGGCTTACACGTCTAGGCGATACACTTTGGCTTCATTCTGACAAAGCAGCGTTCCCAATAAATGACTTTTCAGAAATTGGCTCAAAACAAACAATAAATAATGCACCATCATTGTTTTATTCATCGCTCGCTATTGATACAAAACAAATGAATAAGGCGCTCAACACCTGGTTTTCCATTCCATTCTTTAGTCCAGTGGAAGAACTCATTTATCGCTACAGACTCGACAGTGACTCCGACAAATGGGCTTATCTGACTCATTCTGAGCTACCGCTGCGTCTTGAACAATCAATACCCGGCACCTATCAGTTAACCGTTCAGGCCTCTATTGATGGCGAAAATTGGTCTGCTGAAAGCCAAACAAGTTATCGCATTTCTCATTCATTCTGGAGTACGCCGTACGCTTATATTAGTTACCTAGCCATTAGTTTTTTGCTACTGGTCATAGTGATAGCCTTGTACCGCCATAAATTGAAACGTATCAATACCGTCATTGCCTCTCTCGACGGACAGGCAAAAGCGTTACGGTTTAGCCGCAGTCAATATTGGCAATGGGATTTATCGACAGGTGAACTTTTAAGGCAGCATATCTGGCCACAGTGCCCAGCTTTTCCTGTCGACGGCCGCCGCTTGAAGTCCCCACAAAGTACCTCGTCAAACATCCATCCCAGCGATGTTCTTCGCATGCAGTCCGCACTGGACAAGCATTTGAACGGCGACTCTGAGTATTATGAGTGTTCTTACCGTATCAACAACAATGGCAACTGGCTTTGGGTGCTTGATCAAGGCTGTCTCGAGCGTACCAATGGCTCTGCAGTGATGCACGGTACATTGAGTGACGTAAGTAGTCTCGTTAGCTCACAAGACCGAATTGATATGCTGGCAGCGTCCATCACCAATATTTCTGACGGTATTTGTATTTTCGATCGCTTCTTCAAGAAAGTAGAGGTCAACAAAGCCTTTGAGCGCATACTGGGGTACCCGCGGGAACAGGTTTTGAGTAAAAGTTTTCACCTCGACTTATACTCTGAAGAATTTACCAACCAGATTAAGCGTACAGTCATCAAAGAAGGTACCTGGCGTGGTGAGTTAAGCGACCTAAAAGCTGACGGCAGTGAGTTTTTAATGGAGTTAACCTTAGACGCGGTCCATGATGATGAAGGCGACTTATCTTTCATCGTTGCCAGCTTCTCTGATGTTACTGAGCGCCAGCGCACGGAAAGCGAGCTTCGCCGCTTATCAAATACTGACACCTTAACCGGTTTGCCTAACCGCTCATACTTTCAGGTAAGTCACTCGAACTTAGTGCGTAAAAAAGTCTCTCACACCCTGCTGTTGTTTGACTTAGATGACTTTAAAAAGATAAACGACTCGCTGGGGCATGAAGTTGGTGATGATTTGCTCTGCCTGGTTGCTGAGCGGCTTATGGATATTAGTCGACGGCAGGATACACTTTACCGACTGGGTGGTGATGAGTTCGGGTTATTGATCGAAGACAGTACTGACTTGCATCTTATCGGTGACTTAGCGCACAAAATTAACCGCACCATTGCAGAGCCCTATTCTGTTAACAATCACGATATTGTTATTGGCAGTTCCATTGGTATTGTCCTGTTTCCACATGACGGCATTACCTCACAAGAACTTCTTCAAAAAGCCGATATGGCGATGTATCACGCCAAACAGCGCGGCGGAAATTGCTATCAGTTTTTCAGCCAGTCGATGAATGAGAACGCCGTGCAGCGACTGAAGCTGGAAAACCAACTGCGCGTCGCTTTGAAAAATAATGGCGTTGAAGTTTACTATCAACCAAAGATTGAGGTTCATACTGGACACATATCCGGTATAGAAGCGCTGGCAAGAATAAAAAGTGAGGACGGCTCTCAGATAAGCCCGGCTGACTTCATTCCTTTGGCGGAGGAAACGGGCTTGATTATTGAGCTTGGGGAACAAGTTTTACGTCAATCATGCCAAGCGATGAAAACCTTCATGCAGTATGCTGGGTCGCCAAAAACCATTGCAATTAACCTGTCGGCTCGCCAGTTTATGCAATCTGGTCTGGCATTGCAGATAGAGAGTATATTGCGTGAAGAGTCCCTACAGCCGCGCCATGTTGAGTTTGAAATAACCGAAGGCATGGTCATGAGCGACCCTGAACGCGCGATTATTATGATGGAGAACCTGTCTGATATGGGAGTTAAGCTGGCCCTTGATGATTTTGGAACGGGCTATTCGTCACTTGCTTACCTTAAGCGGTTCCCGATGGACAGCTTAAAGATAGACAAAGCCTTTATTGATGACATAACCACCAGCCCGAAAGACCGCAGCATGGTAGCCTCAATTATTGGTATGGCTCATAATCTCGGTCTGAAAGTGATTGCCGAAGGAGTTGAATCTGAAGCTCAGCTGGAGCAATTAAAAAGCCTTGAATGCGAATACATCCAAGGCTTTTATTATGCGAAACCAATGCCTGCTGACGACTTTATTGAGTTTATCAAACAGCACACAGCAGACGTGATTGACGTTTAACTGTTCACTTAAGAGTAGAAACGCTCGCCGTTTTTCGCCATTTCTTTTAACAGTGGCGCCGGCGTGTAACGTTCACCGCGCTCGCCAGCTAACGCTTCCAGCTTATCAACGATGCTACCAATCCCCTGACTGTCCATATAACGGAACGGTCCACCTAAGAACGGCGGGAAGCCAATACCGAAAATGGCGCCTATGTCGCCGTCACGCGGACTACGAATAATGCCTTCCTGCAAGCAATAAACGGCTTCATTCAGCATCGGTAGCAAACAAATATCAACGATATCTTCGGCTGATTTGCTTTCGTTCGGATCAACGCTCAGTAACGAATAAACTGACGTGTCCACCGGCTTACCTTTCACGCCTTTACCGTATTTATAAAAGCCTTTCTGGTTCTTTTTACCTTTACGGTCGTCATCAATCAGTTTTTCAAACGCCTGTGGCGCCTCGAACCTATCACCCAATTCGTTGACCAAAATAGGCGCCACTTTCGCCGCGACATCAATACCCACTTCGTCCAGTAAAGTCATAGGGCCAACCGGAAAGCCAAACTTAACTAACGTCTTATCCAGCTTCTCAATAGGTTCACCGGCAAGCATCAAGCGTGCGGCTTCGTTCATGTAAGGCGCCAGGATACGGTTTACGTAAAAGCCCGCACCATCCTTAACCACGATAGGTGTCTTACCCTGCTTTTTAGCTAATGCCACAGTGGTCGCAATGGTTTTATCTGAGGTACCTTCATGCGTAATGATTTCCGCCAGCGGCATTTTGTCGACCGGAGAGAAGTAATGCAAACCAATAACCTGTTCCGGGCGCTTCGCCTTAGCGGCAATCTGTGTAATAGGCAGTGAACTGGTGTTGGTAGCAAAAACTGTCGACTCACTGGCATGCGCTTCAATATCCGCAACCATTTTCTGTTTTAGCTCAAGATCTTCAAAAACCGCTTCAATGACCACATCTGTGCGCTCAAAGCCGCTGTAATCAAGCGTCCCGCTTAACATCAGCATGGTCTTTTCATACTCTGCACGGCGCATGTGCTTGCGCTTCACTTTCTTAATTAAACGCTCGTAGCTGTAATGCAGGGCATGGCGCACACCGTCTTCAGAAATGTCTTTAATGCGTGCAGGAATATTTGCTTTAGCCGCGGTTACATAGGCAATACCACCGCCCATCAAGCCACCGCCTAGAACGCCAACGCGTTTTATCGGATCAGGCTCGACGCCATCAGCGCCGGTTTCTTTCTTCATTTCGGTGGTTGCGAAGAAAATCTGACGCAGTTGATACGACTCAGGGGTCATGGCTAACTCGCCAAAACTGCGCGCTTCTTTATCAAGTCCTGCTTCCTGACCTCTCTCAATACCCTCACGTACTGTCTGTATGATCTTATCAATGGCCGGGTAGTTACCTTGTGCTTTCTTCTGCGCCTGTTCACCCGCCTTTTTGAAAATAATATCGCGACCGAATTTAGTGGCTTCCAGCAATTTACTAAAGCCTTTTAATGGCGGCTTACTTGCTTTGGGTTTGCGTTTCAGTGCATGCTCAACCGCCACATCCAGTAAAATACTTTGCGGCACAACTTCTGTTGCTAAGCCCGCTTTCTTCGCTTGTTTAGCGCGCAATTGCTTGCCGGTTAGCATCATCGTTAAGCCCTGCTGAATACCCACCAGACGCGGCAGACGCTGCGTGCCACCACTGCCTGGCAGAAGGCCTAACTGCACTTCCGGTAAACCAAGCACAGTCTTTGAGTTATCCGTACAAACACGGACATGACATGCCATAGCAAGCTCAAGTCCACCACCAAGGCATGCACCATTAATAGCGGCCACGACTGGCACATCCAACTGTTCAATACGGTCAAACATGGCTTGCCCCTTACGAGCCAGGCTTTCTGTATCCGCAGCGGTTTCGCAGTCGTTGATCATATTAATATCAGCGCCGGCAATGAACGAGCCGGGTTTACCACTGATAAAAACAACGCCCTTAATTGAACTGTCGCTTTCCAGTTTGTTCAACAGCGAACCGACTTCATCCGCAAATGAGTCTTTTAAGGTATTCATCGACTCACCCGGAACATCAATTGTGACAACAGCTACGCCGTCGTCGCGTATATCCATCGTGAATGCTTTATCCTGACTCATTATTCTGTCTCCACAATCATTGCAGCACCTAATCCACCCGCGGCACAGGCTGTTGTCAAACCGACACCACCGCCGCGTCGACGTAATTCATTCAACGTTTGCGTAATCATACGCGTACCGGTTGCTGCAAACGGGTGTCCATAGGCAATTGAGCCGCCCAGTACGTTAAATTTATCCATATCAATGTCGCCAATGGCTTTGTCACGTCCTAGCTTTTCCTTCGCAAACTTGTCACTAGCGAACATTTTCATATTGGCTAGTGTTTGTGCTGCAAAAGCTTCATGCATATCAATTAAATCAAGATCGTTTAGCGTCATGCCCGCTCTGTCGAGCGCAACTGGCGTAGAATAAGACGGCCCCATCAGCATATCTTCTTCGACCTGCAGCGCCGCAAAGGCGTAGCTGCGTAAATATCCCAGCACAGGTAGCCCTAACTCTTTTGCCCGACTTTCCGTCATCATTAATACCGCCGAGGCACCATCGGTTAACGGTGTACTGTTAGCGGCTGTAACTGAGCCATGTTTGCGATCAAACACTGGCTTCAACTTGGACAGTTTATCGACCTGGCTGTCACCACGAATATTGTTGTCGCGGCTTAAGTACTTTTTATAAGGTTCTGGGTAGGCGGTCATAACTTCACTGTCCAACCAACCTGCTTCCCAGGCAGCATGTGCTTTTTGATGCGAGCGTACAGTCAGTTCGTCCTGGTCAGCACGACTGATACTGTGCGTTTTTGCCATTTGCTCTGCGGTTTGCCCCATACTCAGCCCGGTTGAATACTCAGCCACAGCAGGCGGCACTGGCATTAAGTCTTTAAACCTAAGACGTTTTAAAATCGATAAGCGCTGGCCCAGTGTCTTGGCTTTATTAAGATCAACCAACGCGCGAGCTAAGCGTTTACTCACACCTATAGGCAATACCGACGAAGAATCAGCACCGCCGGCAATACCACCGCGAATATGTCCGGCAATCATTGCTTCTGCAATATTAACCGCAGACTGAAAGCTCGTTGCACACGCACGTGACACACTGTAAGCGTCGGTGTTCACTGGCAAGCTGGTGCCTAACACAATTTCACGGGCAATATTCGGCGCTTCCGGCATTTGAACGACTTGCCCGAATACCAATTGTTCGACCCAGTCGCCTTCAATACCGGTTTTATTGACCAGCTCCTGAACAACCATTTTTCCCAGGTCAACCGCCGGCACGCCATGAAATTCTGTTGCCTGCTTAGCAAACGGCGTTCGTAACCCCGACACAAAGGCGATACGTTCACCGTTAACGGTACGCACTTGCTGTGCTTCTGACATAACTTTTCCTCGCTTCATCAACCATTACTGGTCTGACCACAAAATATGTTACAAATTCTAGCGCTTAATAGAGCAGATTAAAACCTTCGTTTTCGGTACAGTATGGCAATACAATTGAAAATTCGGAACAAAGACTACATTGTTACTGTCATTGCATAAACGGTACTGACAGCATAGTCACTTTTCACCGGATTCGACAGCCTGGAGTCAAGATGTCATCGACAGCATTTCAACAATTACAAGACTACCTGAATCAGCAGGTTCTGGGACAACCCGACTTTACCCGTAATTTATTAATCGCGGTATTAGCCGATGGACACTTATTGGTGGAAGGACCGCCAGGCCTTGCCAAAACTCGCGCAGTGCAGAGCTTAGCGAATGGCATTGAGGGCGATTTTCACCGTATTCAGTTTACTCCCGACTTACTACCCGCTGACTTGACCGGTACGGATATTTACCGTCCCGAGACCGGGACTTTTGAGTTCCAACAAGGTCCTTTGTTCCATAACTTGATTTTAGCGGATGAGATTAACCGGGCTCCGGCCAAGGTTCAGTCAGCGTTGCTGGAGGCTATGGCCGAACGCCAAATTACCGTGGGACAACGCAGTTATCCGCTGTCTGACTTATTTATGGTGCTGGCAACACAAAACCCGTTAGAGCAGGAAGGCACCTATCCGCTTCCTGAGGCACAATTAGACCGCTTCTTAATGCATTTAAAGCTGGACTATCCTGACGCAGAAACAGAGCAAAAAATTCTCAGACTGACCCGCGGGGAAGCGCTCAACGAGCAAATGCCAGCGCCCAAACCGCTGACGCAGGCAGACTTATTCAATGCTCGTAAAGAAGTGTTGGAAGTTTACCTGGACGACGCCGTAGAGAATTATTTAGTTCAGTTAATTATCGCCACTCGCCAACCTCAGCACTATGACGCCAACCTGGCTTCATGGATTGGTTATGGCGCCAGCCCGCGTGCCACTATTTCATTAGAGCGCTGCGCACGCGCTCAAGCTTGGTTGGCAGGTCGTGACTTTGTCACGCCAGACGATGTTATGTCCATTTGCCATAACGTATTACGCCATCGAATCATACTGAGCTACCAGGCTGAAGCTGACGGCGTCACACACGATCAAGTTATCGACACCATACTGAAACTGGTGCCAGCGCCGTAATGCCTCAACTGGACGTTTCACAATGGCTAAGACAACTGCATACCGATGGTATTTCGCTCGGTATGCAGGAGCTCATGTATTATCGCAGTAAAATTGCCGCTTTTGCTAAGCATAAAAAAACGCTGCCTAGAACAACGGTGTCCGGCCCTTTACTCAGTAAAGTTCGAGGACGCGGTATGGAATTTGACGAAGTGAGGCATTATCAGGCCGGCGACGACATTCGTGCTATTGACTGGCGCGTGACAGCAAGAACCGGTAAAGCCCATACCAAGCTGTACCGGGAAGAAAAAGAAAAGCCCGTGTTCATTTGGGTCGATTTGTCATTGTCTCAGTTATTTGGCAGTGAGTTTGTATTTAAGTCGGTCCAGGCTGCGCACCTTGCTGCGGCCATTGCCTGGCAGGCGCAGCACAAAGGTGACCGTGTCGGCGGACTCATTAGCAATGGCTGGCTTCATAATGAATTTAAACCGGCCGCACGCCAACAAGGCGTATTACGGCTATTGCACGGTCTTGTTGACGTGAGTAGAGATAGCTTAGCGCGCTGGCAGAAAAAGGGGCCGGCTCCCGCAGAGCCTATGTCCGAATCGTTAAAGCGATTACGTCAACTGGTTAAGCCCGGCAGTATTATTCATGTTATTAGTGATTTTCATAATGCCGACAAAAACATTGTTGATGGGCTGCAAGTGTTATCGAAACATAACATGGTGCGTTGCTACGGTGTTTATGATCCTATGGAAAAAGCGCTTCCTCAAGGACATTCCATTCAGCCTTTAGCTGTGTCTAATGGTCAACAACAAGTCGATATCGACTTAACCAATAAGCGTCAGACAGACACATACGAAAAAGCGGCCCAGAGCCACTGGCAGGCGCTTGAAAAGAGTTTTGCAAACCGGCAGCTGCTGTTTACACCGGTGAGCAGTGCGCAACCGATTGAAGTACAGTGGAGCGATATTTCATGATACAACAAGCATCGCTCAGTCAGCTCAATGACATTGTCCCGCCGGCTGATGCCAGTTGGTGGCCACCGACTTGGTGGAGCCTTGGTGCCGCCTTACTATTCATCGCAATTGTCGCGTCCATTAGCTATTGGTTGGTTCAACGGCGGTTAAGGGCGCGGGCTCGTCGTGAAGCCTACAAGCAATTACAAACATTAACGCCAGCCACCACTGAGCAAATCACCCGATTACTTAAGCGCGTGGCGCTTGTATATTATCCTCAGCAAAGGGTTTCTAACTTACACGGACAAGAGTGGATCGCGTTTTTACTCTCAGGTATGAGCGAAAAGTCGCAGCAAAACTTTAACGCGGAATTACAGCAGTACGACATTAATAGCGAGCTATACGGACAAGCAAGTAATGCATTTTGTGAGCTATACAAAGCAGTTGGCTGCCAATGGTTGCAGTTAGACCTGAGTAAAATGCCGGGAGAGCACAATGTTTGAGTTTGCCTGGCCCTGGATGTTTCTTTTATTACCACTACCGGCATTGGTCTGGTGGTTAATACCCACTCGCAAGAACACCCGCTCGGCTATTCGGCTGCCCAACTTATATGGGCTGTCCAGTGAGCAGCAAACTTTAAAGAGCCAGTGGCTTTTCTTAACGGTACTAGCCATTGCCTGGGTGTCGCTCGTTTCAGCGACTGCTCGTCCACAATGGTTAGGTGAGCCGGTTGCAACCCGCTCTGAAGGCAGGGAGATGATGTTAGCAGTAGACTTGTCGGGCAGCATGGAAATTGCCGATATGGAAATTAACGGCCAGTCGGTCGACCGGTTGTCGATGGTCAAACATGTGCTTAGCGACTTTATTACGCGTCGCGAAGGCGATCGTCTGGGGCTTATCTTATTTGGCGACACCGCCTATTTACAGGCGCCCATGACGTATGACCGACAGACTATTGCACAAATGTTGAATGAATCGGTACTTGGGCTGGTCGGTGAAAGAACCGCCATTGGCGATGCGATAGCCCTCGCGGTTAAACGCTTTCAGCAAGATGAGCAAACCAATCGAGTACTCATTTTGCTCACTGATGGTCAAAACACAGCCGGTAACCTAACGCCAGAACAAGCTTTAGAGCTCGCCAAAAGTTATAACGTCACTATTTACCCAATTGCCGTTGGCGCGGAAGAAGTGGTCGTTGACAGCTTTTTTGGGCAGCGCCGGGTTAACCCAAGCCGCGATTTAGACATACCCTTAATGCAAAAGTTAGCCAGCGAGACCGGCGGCGAATATTTTCGCGCCAGAAGTACCGAAGAGCTCGAAAATATTTATACATTGCTGGATGAACTGGAGCCCGTGGACGATGACCCTCAGCAGCTTCGCCCCAGAGCCAGCTTATTCCACTGGCCGCTTTCATTGTGCTTTATTGCCTTAATTGCACTTGCCCTAAGTCGGTACAAGCCATGGAGGGTGTCACAATGAGCGACTTTCATTTTATTCGCCCCTGGTGGCTTATTGCATTGCTCCCTGTTGCTCTTATGTACTGGCGACTGCTTAGACAAAATAAACATGAAGCCGGATGGAATCAGTTTCTCCCTGACCATTTAGCGAAGGTGCTGGTTAACTCGGGAGGCAAAGCATCCAGCTGGCCAATTCACCGACTTGCTTTAATGCTGAGTATTGCCAGTGCGGCTCTTGCCGGACCGACTTGGGAAAAGCTTCCGCAACCGGTTTATCAGTTAGAGTCCGGTCAGGTGGTTATTATGGACATGTCACCGTCACTGTTAGCGGAAGACGTTACGCCTAACCGACTGACCCAGTTGCGTTTTAAAGCCATTGATCTGGTGCGCTCCGGTCTTGACGGCGACACGGGCTTAATTGCCTATGCCGACGACGCATTTACCATTAGCCCGTTAACCGCTGACAACCGAAATTTAATCAACTTAATACCCTCATTGTCGCCGGAAATCATGCCGTTGGAGGGGAGTGAGCCCTTACGCGCTCTTAAATTGGCTAACGAGCTTCTCGTGAACGCCGGGTACCCGCAAGGCGACATTTACTGGTTAACAGATGGTATCAGCAGTCGCGACTTACAGCCATTAACGGACTACTTGCGCGATATTGAACACAGAGTTTCAATTTTAGGCGTGGGTACAGAAGACGGAGCTCCCGTTCGAAACGCAAATGGCAGTTTAGTCAAAGAAAATGGTCGAGTCGTCATAGCGAAACTGTTTCCGGATCGGTTAAGTGACTTAGCACAAATAACCAACGGTGTTTTTGTTCAGGCGACGTCAACTAACGACGACATCGAAGCGCTCACCGCATTGCCACCACTCAGCCGTGAAGGTAAAGACAACGAGCAGCAACAGCGGGGAGACGCTTGGAAAGATATGGGTCCTTATCTCGCCCTTTTCATTCTGCCTTTATTACTGGCGAGCTGGCGTCGAGGTGCCCTTTTGACGCCACTCATACTGACATTCATCATACCAATGTCGTTATCCACCCCGAAGGCCTATGCTCAGGAGGCTGAGCCGAACACTCCTGAGAGCGTGCTCAGTTCGCTGTTTTTAAACAACGAGCAGCGTGCCCAACAGCTTTACCAGAATAAGCAGTTCGAGCGAGCATCCGAGCTAAGTTCTGACCCACTTCGCAAAGGTGCGGCACTCTACAAACAAGGCAAGTATGCCGAAGCGGCTGATTCTTTTGCCCAAAGCAACTCGGCCGAAGCTCATTATAACCGGGGTAATGCGCTGGCTCAGCAGCAGCAATTCGAGCAGGCGTCAGAAGCTTACCAACAAGCATTAGAGCAACGCCCGGACTGGCAACAAGCCAAAGAAAATTTGGATGTAGTGAAAAAGCTACAAGAAAAGCAGCAACAAGAGCAGTCTGGTGAATCTGGCGATGAAAACTCAGAGTCAGATAAAAATTCTGAGCAGTCTAATGATAAACAGGGTAATAACCAAAACAACAACCAAGGCCAAAACAAGCAAGGCGACAACTCAGATTCTCAGTCGCAGCCCCAGAATAGAGACGCTCAACAGCAGCAGAAGCAAGATAAACAAGAGCCGGGTCAGCAAGAAGAAGCTGAGAAAGAGCAGGCAAGAAAGCAACAAGAAGACAGCGCTGAAGGTCAAGCAGAGCAACAAAATGCTCAGTTTAAAGAAGGCGAGATTGATCCTGAAAAAGCACGTCAATTAGAGCAATGGATGAACCGTGTACCGGATGATCCAAGCATATTGCTAAGAAATAAGATGTTATTGGAAAGCCAGCGCCGCAACCAGCGTAGAGCTTCTCAGCCACAAGGAGAGAAGAAAAAATGGTAAAAGCCGTAAACTTGCTCGTTGTTTTACTCATACTATTCAGTGGAGTCGCAAGCGCTGATGTAACTGAGGTAACAGCAACGGTCGACAGAAACCCAGTAACCGCAAACGAGTCTTTTGTGCTGACAGTCACGGTTAACGATGACGTATCAAATAATGCATTTGAGGCATCTAAGCTACTGCAGGACTTTGTTGTCGGCCGAACCTCTGTCAGCCGTCAAACCTCCATGATAAACGGTAGACTGAGCAAACAAACGCGCTTTACCACGGTACTTATTCCGCAGTCTCCCGGCGAGTACACCATTCCGGAAATTACTATTAAGGGAGTGTCGTCTAAACCAATTAATTTGCGAGTGCTTGAACAGGGAAGCGACAGCAACACTGAGCAGAGAATTGCCTTTATTGAAGCGCAAATTGATTCAACCAATGTCTATTTTCAACAGCCAGTTACCTATGTTGCCCGCCTGTTTCTGGCAGCCGACTTAAATAAAGGTAATCTGGTGCCACCTCAGGTCGACAATGCCGATGTGCAACAGATAGGCCGTGACGAAGAAAGCACACAAATGGTCAACGGTCGCCGTTATAAGGTTTACCAACGCGTTTACCAAATAACGCCTAACAAATCAGGCTCTATCACCATACCCGGCGCTCGTTTTGACGGTGAGGTTTTCACACAGGGGCAGCGCTCAATCTTTTCCTCTTTTTCAAACACCCAACCAGTGAGCGCAATAGCCGAAGGCATTGACGTTAATGTGCAACCGGTGCCGGACTCATGGACCGGACACTGGTTACCTAGCGAGTTGGTCAGCTTATCAGCATCAATAAGCCCAGAGCAGGAGGAGTACAAAGCTGGAGAGCCTATTACATTGTCTTATATGCTGACGGCGGTGGGAGTTAAACCTGAGCAACTACCAGAAATAGCACCAGACTTTCCGAGCAGCTTCAGAGTCTACCCAGACAACGATGAAACCGACAGTTTCACTCGAAATGGTGTGGTGATCTCTCAAAAAACTGTCAGTTTTGCGCTTGTACCAGAGCAAGCAGGTAATTTAACAATTCCTGAGTTTGAGCTGCCTTGGTTCAATACCAAAACCGAGCAACGAACCTTGGCTAAAACGGAGAGTATGACCTTGCCCGTGATCATGCCTGCAGGCATGACGCAAAGTGATATCACTGAGGCTGCGCCGACTGACAGCAAGCCAGACTCTGAACATACTGAAATTACGAACACCTCTGAGAGACCGGACAACAATACGGTTGCGTCTAAACCGTTGGTTCCGATCTGGGTCATCGGGGCCTTAGCGGTCGGATTAGCCATTTCGTTGATGCTTAACCTGTACCTGCTGATTAAGCGCAATAGTGTTAAACGCCAGGAGAAAACCGTTAAGCCTGAAAACGCAGATAATTTGAACCGCAGTAAATCATGGCAAGACTTTCAGAAAGCCTGCAAAAACAGCGATGCTAAAGCAGCACAAGAGAGCCTTATTAATTGGGCTCATACGCATTTGGACGTTTCTGTTAATAGCCTGTCGGAGGTTGCTAAGCATCTGAATATTGAGGACGAAATAACGCCGCTGCAGGCGTCCCTATACAATGCTGGTGGCTCTCAATGGACAGAAGGTAAAGTGCTTTATCAGAAAGTCAGAAAGCAAGTAGACAATTTGAACGTAAAAAAACAACACTCAAACTTGCCGCAACTGTACCCTACCCATCTTAAGAAATAAAAAAGCCCGGCTAAAGCCGGGCTCTTAACTTCCAACCACTCCGTAGTTACTTACTGAAGACGCATTCTGCGAATTTCGGCATCCGCTTTTAACGTATCAATAAATGACTGAAGCATTACCTGAGCCTTACGGTTTTGTAATTGCTCTTTTAAACCATCCATTTGAGCTTCGTCTGGGTTACCGGCTGTTACTGAGGTTAACGCAACGATTGCAGCATCCCCGTTAGGTAATGTAACAGCCTCATAAGTAGGCTCGCCATTTGCCTTAGGTGTCAGGCTAAACAGTTCCTGCACTAAAGTGCTTGCGTACTCACGGTTATTACGTTGAATGCTATCAACTAACGTAACCTCTTCACCCGGCTCTGTACCCGCTCGCCATTGTTCAGCTGTTTCCTGTGCCTGTTGCAGAGCAAGCTGCTGAGCCTTCTCTACGCGCAATTGCTCGACAATTTGGTCACGAACTTCAGCCATATCTTTCACACGCTCTGGCTGGTGCTCAGTCACGCGGACAACCAATGAACGATCATCCGTTGTTTCTATAATTTCACTGTTCAACTTCTCATCAATGAGCTGTTCAGAGAAAATGTTGTTCAGCACAACATCGTCACTCAACGTTGTCGGAGCACGGTTTCGTGTAAATAAGTCTGTGCGTTTCACTTCAACACCCAGCTCTTCAGCGGCAGGTTCTAGCGTGTCTGGCTGCTCGAACGAGATTTCCGCCAGCTTTTGCTGCAGCTCGAAATAACGATCTTCCGCTTGTTGAGCCAGTAACTGCTGTTTCACTTCGTCTTTGACTTCATCGAAAGGCGTCACAGAGCCAGGTCGTAAGTCTGTCAGCTTAATAATGTGATAACCGAAGCTGGTCTCAACAACACCAGAAGTATCTCCTACGTTCTCAAGCGCAAAGGCTGCATCGTCAAAGTCTTCATCCATTACGCCTTTCTCTATCCAGTCAAGGTCACCGCCTTGTTCCGCAGAGAAAGTATCATCTGAATAGGACTGAGCAACTTCAGCAAAATCGGCACCGCTTTGTAGTTCCTGAAGCGCCTCTTCCGCTTTCTGCTGCGCATTTTCAGTATCATGCTCAATCAAAATGTGAGAAACACGGCGTTCTTCTTCTGTCGTATACTGTTGCTGGCGTTCTTCATAGTATTGACGCACTTCATCTTCAGTAATGTCCACCGACTGCTCAATGTCGGCTAGCGACAGTTCAACATAAGCCACGCTAAGCTGTTCTTCTGTACGGAACATATCCTGATTTTGCTGATAGAAAGTGTCGACATCAGTGTCAGTAATTTCCACTGCATCAGCAAAGTCTTCGTTGTTAAGTACCAGAAAACCACCTGAACGTGTTTGACTTTGCAAGCGCATAAACGCCAAAGCTTCCGGCGTTAGGACGAATTCGCTGCCGGCAAGCCCGCGCAATAACTGATTGCGAGTCATGTCCTGTTGCATTAGGTTGGCAAAAGACTCCGGCGTATACCCCGCATTTCGTAATGACATTAAATAAATGTCATTATCGAACTGTCCGGCTGTACGGAACTGAGGAATATCACGAATAGCCGCTTTTACCTGGTCTGGACCAACACGCATTCCCTGAGACTCTGCATATTGTCTCAGTAGTTCCTGGTCAATGAGTTGTTCCAACACACCACTTCTTACGTTTTTCATGTAGTTGGGGTCTGAAGTGATGGCAGAAAACATATCGCCGAACTGCTCTTGTAAGCGGCTCCGCTCGTTTTCATAAGCTCTGTCATAAGCACTTTGAGGAATTTCTTCCCCGTTAACTTCTGCTACAGCGTCTTCTGTGCCACTGGTGATATAGCCACCAACACCTGCTAAAGCAAAAGTTAGAATGATTAATACCAGAATGGCTTTAGCAGTAAAGCTCTGCGAACCTTCCCGAATCCTCTCTAACATAATAAGGCTTTCCTAATTTACCGGTAAAACGACGAGACATTATAAGTAGATTCGTCGCAAAACTCACCCTTCAGATAAAAAATAACCCGAGGTTTTAAACCCCGGGTTACTATTTAATTCAATAAAAAAGCGCTAACGCGCCTTTCTTAGTTTACTGCGTCTTTCAGTGCTTTACCTGCTTTGAAAGAAGGTACTTTAGCTGCAGCGATCTGAATGGTCTCACCAGTTTGTGGGTTACGACCAGTGCGAGCAGAACGCTCACGTACACTAAATGTACCGAAGCCAACTAATGCGACTTGGTCATCTTTTTTCAGAGCATCAGTTACTGCATCGATCATTGAGTCCAGAGCACGACCAGCAGCAGCCTTAGAAATATCTGCACCTGCCGCGATTTTGTCAATAAGCTGAGACTTGTTCACAGTATCATCCCCTTAGATTGTTATTATCAAGTTTCCGTGGTTCCATTCGGTTTTAAATGGGCCGACAACGTTTATATCAAGGTTGATATTATTGTTCAAGCACGTTTATTACCGAACGTATTTCTTTCCCAGCTCCTCTGAGAGTCCCCTCAGAAGTAGCTATGAACCTTAGGCTACCACAGTCTTACAGATTGAAAACCCTTTTTACGCACTTTTTAACGAAAAAATGCGGGCTGAGGGCTAAATTCGCACCTGCAGACCGCATTCTACCGTCCAAATATGACTTTAGTATTACCGCTAAGGTTAATCCTTCACCAACGCCACATCGAGCACTTCGTCTATCCACTTCACCGGCTGGATAACCAAGTCTTCCTTGACGTTGTCGGCGATTTCTTTTAAATCACGCTCGTTATCTTTTGGTATCAACACGTGTTTAATACCGCCACGGTGCGCTGCCAGGAGTTTTTCTTTTAAGCCCCCAATAGCCAGCACTTCACCGCGCAAGGTAATTTCACCGGTCATAGCCACATCAGAACGCACTGGCTTACCTGTAAGCGACGACACCATAGCGGTGACCATCGCAATACCGGCGCTAGGTCCATCTTTCGGCGTTGCCCCTTCAGGTACGTGAACGTGAATATCGCGCTTCTCATGGAAGTCTTCGGCAATACCCAGCTTATCTGCACGGCTACGAACAACCGTCAAAGCCGTTTGAATGGACTCTTGCATGACATCGCCCAATGAGCCGGTGCTGGTAGTTTTTCCTTTACCGGCGACATTCGTTGCCTCTATAGTCAGCAGGTCGCCACCCACTTCCGTCCAGGCGAGTCCTGTGACTTGACCCACTTGGTTAGCTTCTTCTGCTTTACCATAGTCAAACCGTTGCACACCTAAGTAATCACTTAGATTGTCGCCATTAATTTCGACGTGCGTTATTGATTTATCGAGCAGAATTGTTTTTACCGCTTTACGGCAAAGACGTGACAATTCACGCTCAAGGTTACGAACACCCGCTTCACGCGTGTAATAACGGATGATGCCAATAATCGCGCTATCATCAACGGTAATTTCTTTTTTCTTAAGGCCGTTACGCTCAATTTGCTTCGGCAGTAAATGGCGCTTAGCAATGTTCAGCTTTTCGTCTTCGGTATAGCCTGATAAGCGAATGACTTCCATACGATCCAGTAACGGCGCAGGAATGTTCATACTGTTTGACGTGGCAACAAACATTACGTCAGACAGGTCATAATCCACTTCCAGATAATGGTCGTTAAAGTTCACGTTTTGCTCTGGATCCAGCACTTCCAATAACGCAGAAGCCGGGTCGCCACGCATATCCGCAGACATTTTATCAATTTCGTCCAGCAGGAATAACGGGTTGCGAACCCCTACTTTCGACATTTTCTGAATCAGCTTACCAGGCATTGAACCTATGTATGTACGACGGTGGCCACGAATTTCGGCTTCATCGCGAACGCCACCTAAGGCCATGCGAACGTACTGACGACCTGTCGCTTTCGCTATCGATTGACCCAGCGAGGTTTTACCCACGCCCGGCGGACCGACTAAGCACAATATCGCCCCCTTAACTTTGGTCGTGCGCTGTTGCACCGCGAGGTATTCAATGATGCGCTCTTTTACCTTCTCTAAACCGTAGTGATCGGCGTCGAGAATTTTTTCAGCATTAGCCAGGTCTTTCTTAATGCGTGAACGCTTTTTCCATGGTACTGCCACCATCCAGTCAATATAGCCCCGCACAACCGTGGCTTCAGCCGACATAGGTGACATCATTTTCAGCTTCTGCAGCTCGGCTTCGGTTTTCTTTTTCGCCTCAGCCGGCATTTGCGCGTCGTCTATTTTTTTCTGCAGCTGCTCAAATTCATCAACGCCGTCTTCGCTCTCACCTAGCTCTTTTTGAATGGCTTTCATTTGCTCATTCAAATAATACTCGCGCTGACTCTTCTCCATCTGTTTTTTCACACGACTGCGAATGCGCTTTTCAACCTGGAGAATATCAATTTCGCCTTCCATCAGCGCCATCAGGTGCTCAATGCGTTCACGCACATCGGTAATTTCAAGCACAGCTTGTTTTTCTGCCAGCTTCAGTGGCATATGCGCGGCCATGGTATCAGCGAGACGATCCAAGTCTTCAATGCCAGACAACGAGGTCAACACTTCCGGCGGAATTTTTTTGTTGAGCTTGACGTATCCTTCAAACTGATTCAGTGCTGAGCGAATCAGCACCTCTTCTTCTTTCTCGGACAAAGCTTCAGCGGCGAGGTAATGAATATTCGCTTCAAAATACTCTTCGCTGTCTTTTAATTCATCTAACTGAGCGCGTTGTTTACCTTCGACCAGTACCTTCACAGTCCCGTCAGGTAGCTTCAGCAGCTGCAAAATCGTTGCAACCGTGCCAACTTGGTAAATATCGTCTTTTTCCGGCTCGTCTATTGATGCGTCTTTTTGCGCTGCCAAAAAAACCTGCTTGTCTGCATCCATGGCAGCTTGTAAACAGCGAATTGACTTTTCCCTGCCTACAAACAGTGGAATTACCATATGCGGGTAAACCACTACATCTCGCAACGGCAGAACTGGCATCGTTAATTGTTCGGTGCGTTCTTCGCTCATTAATCTTTTCTCCCGACCTTGGTTTACTCTGTTATATGCGGTCTTTCGGCTAAAGTTCAATCCTTAACAGAAAAAAAGGGCCAAATGGCCCTTTTGTTGATTACTTTTAATGCAATTTAAGCTACTCGCCCGACGCTTGCTTGTCCTTCTTCTGATTCGCGTAAATCAGAATAGGGTCAGATTCACCGGCAATAACCGACTCATCGACGACCACCTTGACAACACCTTCAATCGACGGCAACTCATACATCGTGCTTAACAAGACGCTTTCAACAATTGAGCGCAAGCCACGCGCACCGGTTTTGCGTGCCATCGCCTTCTTGGCAATAGCTCTTAGTGCATCGTCACGGAATTCTAACTCAACGTCTTCCATGTCGAACAAGGCAGCGTATTGTTTCGTTAATGCATTTTTAGGCTCTTTAAGTATTTCAACCAACGCGGCTTCATCCAGCTCATCAAGCGTAGCAACGACAGGCAAACGACCAATAAATTCAGGAATTAAGCCATAGCGAACCAAGTCTTCCGGCTCAACCTGCGCAATAATCTCGCCTTCTTTGCTCTGTTCTTTGCTTTTTACTTCAGCACCAAAACCTATCCCAGTTCCGGTCGACAAGCGTTGCTCAATCACTTTATTTAAGCCCGCAAACGCACCACCACAAATGAACAGGATTTTAGAGGTATCGACCTGCAGAAACTCCTGCTGCGGATGTTTGCGCCCACCTTGAGGTGGCACTGATGCGACGGTCCCCTCAATTAGTTTAAGCAGCGCCTGCTGCACGCCCTCGCCACTGACATCACGAGTAATTGATGGGTTTTCAGACTTGCGTGAAATTTTGTCAATTTCATCGATGTAAACAATACCGCGCTCAGCTTTTTCAACGTCGTAATCACACTTTTGAAGCAGCTTCTGAATAATGTTTTCAACATCTTCACCGACATACCCCGCTTCTGTCAGCGTGGTTGCATCGGCCATGGTAAATGGCACGTCCAAATAACGCGCTAAGGTCTCCGCCAGGAAAGTTTTACCTGAGCCCGTTGGGCCTATCAGCAAAATATTACTCTTACCTAACTCAACCTGGTCTTTACCTTTACCCGAATTGCGTAAGCGCTTGTAATGATTGTACACAGCAACCGACAAGACTTTTTTGGCACGGTCCTGACCAATAACGTAATCGTCCAAATGCTTTCTTATCGCTTTCGGTACCGGCAGTTCATCCTGATCGGGTACCGGAGCAAGCTGATGAATTTCTTCTTTAAGAATATCGTTACAAAGTTCTACGCATTCATCACAAATAAACACAGACGGTCCGGCAATCAGCTTTTTCACTTCATGCTGACTTTTACCGCAGAATGTGCAGTATAGCGGTTTATCGTCTTCGCCTTTGGACTTATCCGTCATTCTACTCTCCTACCACAAATACAACTTAGGCTTCTTCGCCGCGTTGACTCAAAATACCGTCAACCAGGCCATAATCAACCGCTTCTTCGGCTGCCAGGAAGTGGTCACGATCCGTATCTCTCGCCACTTTATCGTAATCTTGCCCGGTGTTCTCAGATAACATACGGTTCAGGCGTTCTTTCAGATCCAAAATTTGCTTCGCATGAATTTCAAAGTCTGATGCTTGTCCCTGGAAACCACCTAACGGTTGATGAATCATAACGCGAGAATTTGGCAAACAATAACGCTTACCTTTTGCACCACCGGCAAGCAAAAACGCGCCCATGCTAGCCGCTTGTCCCATACAAACGGTACTCACATCAGGCTTAATAAAGCGCATGGTGTCGTAAATCGCCATACCTGCTGTCACAACACCACCGGGTGAATTGATATAGAGATAAATATCTTTGTCAGGGTTGTCAGATTCTAAAAATAAAAGCTGAGCCACAATGAGATTAGCCATGTGGTCTTCCACCTGACCACAACAAAAAATAACGCGCTCTTTTAATAAGCGCGAATAAATATCATAAGAGCGCTCCCCTTTTGATGTCTGTTCGACAACCATAGGGACTAGCTGTGCCATCGGATCCTGAATATCGCTCGACATGTTTTATAAAGCTCCTGAAATAAAAATGGCTCGTATGAGGTCATACGAGCCATTAAACCAAGCTGTGGCGTGCCCCGTCAAGGACTCACGCTGACATTATTGTTGTTTTGGATTCATAATGTCGTCAAAGCTTGCTTTTTTATCTTTGACTGACGCTTTTTCCAAAACCAAATCGATTGCTTGTTCTTCTAACGCCAAGTTACGAACTTGCTGCATCATGTCGTTATTAGACTTGTAGTACTCAACAACTTCTTGCGGATCTTCATACGCAGACGCCGCAGTCGCAATAATTTCGTCTACTTTTTCGTCATCAGCTTTAAGTTCGTTTGAACGAATAACTTCACCTAGCAGTAAGCCAACTTTGACACGTTCTTTCGCTTGTTCTTCAAACAGTTCTGCCGGAAGTTCAGGCATTTGGTCTGCGTTACCGCCAAAGCGCTGTGCAGCCTGCTTGCGCAGTTGATCAATTTCCTGATCAATCATTGCTTTTGGCATTTCAACGTCGTTAGTTTCAACAAGACCTTTCAACACTTGCTCTTTCACCTTCGACTTCACTGCATTTTTCAGTTCGCGTTCCATGTTTTTACGAACTTCATCTTTCAGTGCGTCTACACCGCCTTCTTTCACACCGAACATAGCAACGAATTCGTCGTTCAGTTCAGGCAGCTCACGCTCTTCAACTTTCTTAGCAGTAACAACGAACTGAGCGTCTTTACCTTTCAAGTTTTCGGCGTGATAGTCTTCAGGGAAAGTGACTTCAATGGTCTTCTCTTCACCTGCTTTTATGCCTTTAATTTGGTCTTCAAAGCCAGGGATCATACGGCCTTCGCCTAACTCTAAAGCGAAGTCGTCAGCTTTACCGCCTTCAAATTCTTCACCGTCGATAGAGCCGACAAAGTCCATAGTGACGCGATCACCTTTCTTAGACTTACGCTTAACTTCTTTCCAGCTTGCATGTTGTTTTTGCAAGGTTTCAAGCATGTTATCAACGTCTTTGTCAGTAACTTCAACCGCAGGCTTCTCAACTTTCACTTTGTCTAAATCTTTCACTTCAACTTCTGGATACACTTCAAAAGTCGCCGTGAATTCAAGATCTTTACCTGGCTCATTAACTTTAGGTTCAATTGCAGGTGCGCCAGCAGGGTTCAATTTTTCCTGCATTACCGCTTCAAAATACTTGCTCTGCATAACGCTTGAAGCTGCGCGTGAGCGCGCTTCGCGACCAAACATTTTTTGTAAAACATTTGGTGGGATTTTGCCCTTACGGAAACCGTTCACGCGGCGGTGACGGTATTCTTCTTTCAATAAGCGTTTTACTTCGCTATCAATTGCATCTGCCGGGACAGTGATTGTCACGCGGCGTTCTAAACCTTGAGTTGTCTCTACAGAAACCTGCATTGCTTCATTACCTCGGTTTCAATCAATGAATGTCGCTCGCATCTGTTTATCATTATAAAAATGAGATACGGCAACGGCGTTGACCTTTAAAAATGACGCAGCATTATAGCGAGGTGATAGCTAAGAGTCGAGAGGGTTTTAGTAAAAAACGGGGAGAACGCACGCAGCAGCGCGCGTTCTTATGTAATTACTCTTCTAGTTGCAGAATTAAGTTATTAATTTCGCCCAGTTTATCCGGCTTGTCAGCGCCCATATTTTCCTGGTCCGCCACTTCCGTTTCATATTCGTCGTAACGCCACTGCTTTAATATCTTAAGTTTCTGCTCTTTACTAAAATCAGTGCGGTTCATCACATCTTCTGGCTCGTGAAAAGAACCCGCTGGATTGCGCATACAGGTTTCAAAATCTGCCATGATCATGCCCTCCAATTGATAGCAACGATACTAATAAGCTTAGCCTTATTGGCGCATTACGCAACTATTGAAGTATTTGATCATGAAGAAATGATGGTCGGCGAGACTGGATTCGAACCAGCGACCCCTTGGACCCAAACCAAGTGCGCTACCAAACTGCGCTACTCGCCGAACTAATAATGGGAAATAAAGAAATGGGGTGGATGATGGGACTTGAACCCACGACAACCGGAATCACAATCCGGGGCTCTACCAACTGAGCTACACCCACCACTGAGTGATTTTCTTTGGCGCGTTCTGGCGCACCCGGCAGGATTCGAACCTGCGACCGACGGCTTAGAAGGCCGTTGCTCTATCCAGCTGAGCTACGGGCGCACTTCGAACCTTACGCTGCCGTCAAGAGAATGGTCGGCGAGACTGGATTCGAACCAGCGACCCCTTGGACCCAAACCAAGTGCGCTACCAAACTGCGCTACTCGCCGAACTCTCTGAAAGCCCTGTCACAACCAGCGTCTAAATCGTTATTGCTGGCTGACAACGGGGGCGAATATTACCTGCTGATTATGCCAGCGTCAAACTTTTTTTCCGGAATAGCGCTCGACTGGCTACTTTTAAAACAACCTGCTGAGTTATCCAACAATCGGTGACATTAACGGTGAAATAACGTTACAATAAACAGCCTATATCGTCTTGAATTCTCTCAGGTTTGGAATCTCGTTATGTCAGCTCAAATTATTGATGGTAAAGCTATCGCCAGTGCCGTACGTCAGTCGGTCAAGCAGCAAGTTCAGGAAAGGCTTGAATCCGGCCTAAGAGCACCCGGTCTGGCCGTTGTGCTTGTTGGTGCAGATCCCGCTTCGGAAGTTTACGTGGGCAACAAACGACGCGCATGTGAAGAAGTCGGCTTTCGCTCCTTTGCCTACGACTTGCCTGCGACAACGAGTCAAGAGAAACTTGAAGCATTAATTGACCAACTCAATAACGACGACGAAGTCGACGGCATTTTGGTTCAGTTGCCTCTACCCGCAGGTCTTGACGCCACCCCTATTTTAGAGAGAATTCGCCCTGATAAAGACGTCGACGGTTTCCACCCTTTCAATGTAGGACGTCTGTCGCAACGTATTCCGGCGCTACGTCCATGCACACCCAAAGGTATTATCACCTTGCTTGAGCATACCCAAGTTGATTTGCATGGGCTCAACGCTGTCGTTGTAGGCGCTTCCAACATCGTCGGGCGTCCTATGAGCCTGGAGCTGCTGCTGGCTGGTGCAACTACGACAGTTTGTCACCGCTTCACCAATGACTTATCGGAGCACGTTAAGCGCGCGGATATTTTGGTTGTTGCCGTAGGTAAGCCTGAGTTTATTCCGGGAGAATGGGTCAAGCCCGGCGCTATTGTGATTGATGTTGGCATGAACCGATTGCCTGATGGACGCCTAACCGGCGACGTCGAATTTGAGACCGCAGCGGAACGCGCCGGCTGGATTACGCCGGTACCTGGCGGTGTCGGCCCTATGACAGTTGCTTCGCTAATTGAAAATACTCTGCAAGCCTGTGTCGATTATCACGACAAGCGAAAGTAATTCAGTCATTATCTTCGGAAGCCGCTCTGCAAAGAGTGCTGAGCGGTATCCGTTAATGCCCATAATGGATACTCACTCATACCCTCCCTGAGTTTGCAGTAACGAACTGCACTGGAACCACTTAAGAATTGTTGCGCAGAACTCAACATTTCAGCGACAAGTGGAATTTTTAGCGGCAGACACCAGTCTGTTTTTATCCTTAACACTCTGGCCTCGTGCCATTCTATCGGCGTATTTTCGTCATACCGAGCATGATAATGATCCACCGCTATTTCGGTAATATCTCGTTCTAAATCATAATCCCAGCGTTCCTCGGCATACTCACGAAAGTCTTGTGGTGTCGGAGACAAAATGTCGAGTTGCGCAAAGCGCGTGAAGTGCAGACGTTGTTTCGCCATAGCTAACGTAGCGGCGTATGCCAGGTTGTCCTGATCAAGCTGAGGCTCTAAACCCGCCATCCCAGTTATAAGCGTCGTTACCATGGTCTGGTAATGACCGTGATTAATAGCTCCGGCCCGAACCGTGTATTGATTAGCGACCATCAGTGTTTGTTGAGACCACCAAATAATAAGCGCCTGAACAATCAAAAAAACAAAACTCACTAGTATCGGCCAAACAACAATGAGCTCAATACTTGCCTGACCGCGAGAGTATTTTTTTAGGGTAAAAAAAGAAAAACCCGCTGCTGAGGAAGCAGCGGGAAGTGCTATGTCTAACTTAGACGATAACATGGGACCTCCGTGTCCAACGTGCGGTGTCTTACCTTTGACACCCGCGCATTATACGGAGCACGTTTACGCCAGGCTATAAGCCAACTGAGTATTGGCTCGTGAGCCTTTTACTACTTAGCGTCAACAGTCCATTTACCGTCACGGTAAAAGGCTTTCCAACCCGTTTGTTTTTTATTCACTTCTGTTACCACGTACTGCTCTTTATTTTTCCGCGAGAATCGAACAATAGCGTCGTTACCGTCGTCGTCTTCCTGCGGAGCGTCAGCCAGGTACAGAAACTTTTTCGGTAGACGATCTTTAAAACGGGCCAACTCTTTTACCGTAACCGCTCGCGTTTCTCGAGATTTCGGAAAAGTATTTGCTGATAAAAAGATACCAGAAGCGCCGTCACGCAGCACAAAGTAGGCGTCCGAATCCTCACACGGTAATTCCGGTAACGGTACTGGATCCTCTTTTGGTGGCGCAGGCTCACCATTTCGAAGCAACTTACGAGTATTCTTACACTCACTATTGGTACAACCGAAGTACTTACCAAAACGCCCGTTTTTCAACTGCATTTCCGAACCGCACTTGTCACACTCAATTGTCGGGCCGTCATAGCCTTTAATTCTGAACTTACCCTGCTCAAGCAACTGGCCATCACACGTTGGGTTGTTACCGCATACATGCAACTTACGTTTTTCGTCAATTAAATAGCTGTCCATTGCTGTACCGCATTTTGGACAGCGTTTCTTGGCGCGTAAGGCTTCAGTTTCGCGCTCCTCTTCGTCGGTAACTTCTATCGCTTCTTCGCCGGGTGTCAGGTTTATTGTCTTAGTACAGCGTTCTTTCGGCGGCAGGTTATAACCGGAGCAGCCAAGGAAAACACCGGTTGATGCCGTACGAATGCCCATTTTGCGGCCGCACTCCGGACAGTCAATATCGGTCATGACAACGCTGTTCTCACGCATACCACCTTCAGCTGGATCCAGCTCCGCTTTTTCAAGGCGCTGTTTGAAGTCCTCATAGAAGCTGTCCAGCGTCTCTTTCCATTGGCGTTTTCCGGCAGCAATGTCATCAAGCGCCTGTTCCATTTCAGCCGTAAAGTTGTAATTCATTAACTCGGTGAAATTTTCAATCAGCCGATCATTGACGATTTCTCCCATCTTCTCGGCAAAGAAACGACGGCTTTCAACACGCACATAGCCACGATCCTGAATGGTTGAAATAATTGACGCATACGTCGATGGTCGGCCAATACCGCGTTTCTCTAGTTCTTTAACCAGGGAAGCTTCACTGTAGCGAGCCGGAGGCTTAGTAAAATGCTGCTCAGGCTCTAACTGTTCGAGTGACAATGAGTCGCCTTTCTTCAAGTCTGGTAAGTTAGTATCTCCGTCTTTTTTCGACGACGGAGGCATGACTTTCGTCCAACCCGGAAAACGCATTACTCGACCGCGCGCCTTCAATTCAAAGTCGCCGGCAGTCGCGATTAAAGTCGTGCTATCGTATTTCGCCGGTGTCATTTGACACGCAACGAATTGACGCCAAATGAGCTCGTACAGACGCTGTGCGTCCCTATCCATTGACGACAGTGAGGACGCCTTTATTTTTACATCGGATGGACGTATCGCCTCGTGCGCTTCCTGAGCATTACTTTTTGCGCCATAACGATTCGCTGACTCTGGTAAGTACTTTTTACCGAATTCATTTTCAATGAGATCACGACAGGCGCTAACCGCTTCTGAACTCAAATTCGTTGAGTCGGTACGCATATAAGTGATGTGTCCCGCCTCATAAAGACGCTGTGCAAGCATCATCGTTTTCTTAACACCAAAACCTAAGCGAGTACTCGCCGCCTGTTGCAGGGTCGACGTAATAAAAGGCGCACCAGGTTTGCTGGAAGTCGGCTTATCTTCACGAGAAGTTATCTCGTAGTCTGCGCCTTTCAATAAATTTAAGGCTTTATTGGTTTCTTTTTCGTTGACCGGGCGGAAGTTCTTACCTGACTCTTTCACCACCTGCATGCGAAGCTTGTCGTTCGCCGTGCTGGCCAAGTCGGCATAAACATCCCAGTATTCTTCCGGTACAAAAGCTTTAATTTCGCGCTCGCGCTCGACTACCAAGCGTACAGCGACTGACTGTACTCGTCCGGCAGACAAACCTCTTGCAACCTTTTTCCACAAGAGCGGCGACACCATGAAACCTACCACACGATCTAAAAAGCGTCGCGTTTGCTGAGCATTAACACGGTCCGTGTTTAATTGTGCCGGGTGTTTAAATGCTTCCTGAATGGCATTTTTGGTAATTTCGTTAAATACCACACGCTTAAAGCGGTCGTCCTCGCCACCAATTAATTCCCGCAAGTGCCAGGCTATTGCCTCCCCTTCGCGGTCCAAATCCGTTGCGAGAATAATTTCATCTGACTTTTTCGCCAGCTGTTTGAGTTCTTTAACGACTTTCTCTTTTCCCTGAAGTACTTCGTAATGGGCTTCCCAGTTGTTTTCAGGATCAATACCCATACGAGCGATTAAGCGTTTATAGTCACGCTCTTTTTGATACTTCGCTTTAGCTTCAGGCGACATTTTGCGAACTTCTGCTGCCGGCTTACTTTTTACCGTTTCAGTCGCACGTGTTGGCAGATCACGCACGTGACCAACACTGGACTTAACCACAAAGTCCTTACCTAAGTACTTATTAATGGTTTTGGCTTTTGCCGGAGACTCGACAATGACGAGCGATTTAGCCATAGAATAATCGTTCTCTTGTTATAGATGACCGTGTATATACGTGCTAAAGATATAAATTACAAGGGCAATTGTTCTTCAGCGGCCTTTTTTAGGTATATCGGTTATCGTTACGAGAAACAACCATGATTCGTTCTTTTTGATAAAAATTCGCACAAATTAAATAAACAGTCAAAACACGCAGGCTTTCAGCAAAGGCTTTAAAATAAAGGCTTTCAAGGGCATTTTAAAACAGTATAATGTGTACAAATTCAATGATCAGGTGCACATAACGTGCAGGAGTAATCCCTAGTGAGCATGGAACACTTTGAAGTCAACTACGACGGCTTAGTCGGCCCAACCCATAATTACGCCGGGCTGTCTTTTGGTAATGTCGCCTCGTTAGCAAATGCAAAAGCGTCATCCAGTCCTAAAGATGCGGCACTGCAAGGCTTAAGAAAAATGAAAGCGTTGCACGATATGGGAATGAAGCAAGGTGTGCTTGCACCACAGGAACGTCCTGATACACACGCATTGCGTCGTTTAGGCTTTACCGGTACAGACGCAGAAGTGCTTTATAAAGCCGCTTCCGAAGCACCGGCTATTTTCCAGGCCGTTTGTTCAGCCTCGAGTATGTGGACAGCAAACGCAGCAACGGTATCCCCCAGCGCAGATACCGCTAATGGTAAGGTTCACTTTACTCCGGCCAACCTAACTAATAAGTATCACCGTTCACTCGAGCCTGAAACGAGTGGTCGTATACTGCAGGCTATGTTCGAAAACGCCCGTTACTTCGAGCATCATAAGCATTTACCGGACAACGAACACTTTGGCGATGAAGGTGCCGCTAACCACACTCGTTTATGCAACGAATATGGCCATGCGGGTGTCGAGCTTTTTGTTTATGGCCGCCATGCGTTTGACAGCTCTAAACCAGCCCCCAAACGTTACCCAGCGCGCCAAACTCTGGAAGCGTCTCAAGCGATCGCTCGTTTACACGGTTTAAGTGAAGACAACACCGTATTTATGCAACAAAACCCCGACGTTATCGACCAGGGCGTATTTCATAACGACGTTATTGCTGTCGGTAACCAGAATGTATTGTTCTATCACGAGCAAGCATTCGCCGATACCGATGCAAAGTTAGCTGAAATTCAACAGAAGTTTGGTAACGATGGTGAACTTCACTTTATTAAGGTTGCGACCGACGATGTAAGTGTTGAAGATGCGGTAAGTACTTACTTATTTAATACTCAGCTGATTACGCCTCCTAATGGTGAAATGACAATCATTGCACCGACCGAATGTGAAGAAAACCCTCGGGTTAAACGTTATTTGGATGGTCTTGTTAGCCAGGGTGGTCCAATCAAGCACGTGAAATTTTTCGACGTAAAACAAAGTATGCGTAATGGCGGCGGCCCTGCTTGTTTGCGCCTTCGTGTTGCCATGAATGACGAAGAAATCTCAGCAGCTAACCAGAACTGCTTAATGTCAGACGCCTTGTTTGATCGGCTAAACCAGTGGGTTAACAAGCACTACCGCGATGAGTTAGCCGTTGATGATTTGAAAGATCCCGCTTTATTAGAAGAGTCTCGTGCCGCTTTGGATGAGTTAACTCAAATATTGAAATTAGGTTCAGTCTACGCATTCCAACGAGACTAATTCATTTAAAACACCTCAATAAAAAAGGGCGCCGGGGATATTCCTCAGCGCCCTTTCTTTTAACCGCAACGAAGCATTAATCGTTGTCGTTATGCAGCTCCAAGTTCGCGTCTTCAGAGCCTTCTCTTTCTGCTCTTGCGGTATCATTACGGGCCGCGTGCAGCTTATCCAGATACTCTTGGTTTACATCGCCAGTCACATATTCACCACTAAACACTGAGGTCTCAAAACGTTTAATTGACGTGTTCTCTTCACCTACGGCTGCGACTAAGTCATCAAGGTCCTGGTAAATCAAGCCGTCGGCCTTAATCATATCGCGAATTTCAATTGCTTCGCGACCATGGCCAATTAGTTCGTTTGCGCTCGGCATATCAATACCATAAACATTCGGGAAGCGAATTTCCGGCGCTGCTGAAGCAAAGTAAACCTTCTTAGCACCGGCTTCACGGGCCATCTCAATAATCTGCTCAGAGGTTGTGCCACGAACGATAGAGTCATCCACTAACAGAACATTTTTGCCTTTAAACTCGGCGCTAATGGCGTTGAGCTTACGACGTACAGACTTACGACGCTGTGTCTGCCCCGGCATAATGAACGTACGACCAATATAACGGTTTTTTACAAAGCCCTGACGATACGGTAAGTCGAGCACACTCGCTATTTCCAGAGCAATGTCACAGCTCGTCTCAGGAATAGGAATGACGACATCAATATCCAAGTCGGCGTAGTCTCTCTTAAGTTTCTCGCCCAGTTTACGTCCCATGTTCACACGGCTGGCGTAGACCGATATGCCGTCAATGAACGAATCTGGACGAGCAAAGTAAACGTACTCAAAAATACATGGACAGTGCATTGGCTTGTCTGCACATTGACGGGAATACAGCTTGCCGTCATTGGTAATAAAAATGGCTTCGCCCGGTTCAACATCACGTACGTACTTGAATCCGGTGCCGTCGATAGCAACACTTTCAGACGCAACAATGTATTCCTCACCGTCTTCGGTGTCACGCTTACCAAGCGCCAGAGGTCGAATGCCCCAAGGGTCACGAAACGCCACTAAACCATGTCCAATGATCATTGCAACCACTGCATAAGCGCCGCGAACTTTACGGTGGACAGCCGTTACCGTTCTGAAGATGTCATCATCGTTCAGCGTTAAACTGTCATTTTTATCCAATTCGTTAGCAAAGACGTTCAGTAAAATCTCTGAGTCTGAGGTGGTATTAATATGACGGCGGGCGGTTTTAAATAAATGCTCATGTACATCTGCCGCATTTGTCAGGTTGCCATTATGTGCCATTGCAATGCCAAATGGCGAGTTCACATAAAATGGCTGTGCCTCTGCAGAGCTTGAGCTACCAGCCGTTGGGTAGCGAACGTGGCCAATACCCACGGTACCGGATAAGCGGTGCATATGACGGGTATGGAAAACATCCCGAACCAAACCGTTTGCTTTGCGCAAACGCAATGTATTGTGCTCATCAACGGTCATAATGCCTGCGGCATCCTGCCCCCGATGCTGAAGCATGGTTAAGCCGTCATAAAGCGCTTGGTTAACCGGTTGCTTACCAACAATACCAACAATACCACACATGTCTTTTCACCATTCTATACAGGTTGAGGGACTAAAAAACTCGAGCTGTTCTCCAGATAACTGAAGAACCATTGAATAAAGAGTCCGAAATGAGGAATGAGTAACGAATTTTGCCACCACTCGCTGGAAGAGAGCGGCGTGAATGAGTCAATAAAGAACAGCAGCGCGCTGACAATAAGCAGGCCTCTGAGCGCACCAAAAACCAGTCCAAGCACCCTGTCTGTCCCAGATAGCCCGGTATGTTGAACCAGTTTTGAGATAATGTAGTTAAGAATTGCGCCAATAATAAGCGTCGCAACGAACAAAGCGGCTATGGCAGCGGCGTTTCTGAGCATGGGTTGCTCAATACCAGTGAAGTAAACAGCTAAGTCTTGGTAAAAGTAACTGGCAATGAAAAATGCAGATATCCAAATTGCCAGAGACACGGCTTCTTTGACAAAGCCTCGAACTAAGCTAATTACTGAGGACAGGCCAATAACAATGATAATGGCATAGTCAATCCAGACCATAAGCACTCACAGTTGCTGCGCAAAAGACGGCGTGGATTTTAACAGAACAGGTGCATAATTGTGAGTTTTTTACACACATATTGCATTTTTTTATGGCTTGTACGTCATGATTTTGCCATTGAGTCCTGTCAGTTCCTTGAGCGGCACCAGTTGCTTCTCAAGCTCAGCTTCGGAGGTATCCGGTCCAACGAGTAAGCGCGTTATTTTTCCGCTGGCTGACTTTTCTGAGTACGCCGCGTACCCTCTACTTCTGAGTTGCTCGACAAGCTTTTTGACGCTTTCTTCTTTACTAAACGCGCCCAGTTGAATAACCCAGGCTTTACCATCAATTTCTGCTTCGACCGGTTCTCTTGGTGGTGCTTTAAGCCCTTTATTCTCAGAAATAGGCTCTGCAGCCTCTGCTGTCACCTCAGTGTCTTCTTGTGACGGCTCTTCTTCTACTGGTTCAGCAACCAATTCGTCTGATAAAGCATTAGGTTGTTGTAGTGCCTCTTCAGATTCTGGTTTCAGGGGAATGGTTTCAATAGGATCAACTGGCTGCTCTTTTTTTCCATCCAATACTTCAGGAATAATAATGACCGCTAAAGCGACAAGTATTAAAGTACCCACAAGACGGTTTTGTAGAGGACTGGCCAAGGTCATGCTCCCACTGTTATTTGATTAACGCTGGACACAGTGTAAAACGAGCCGAACACGAAAACCAGAGGCTTCTCATCACATTCTTTTGCTTTTGCTATTGCGCCCTCAAAAGCCGCATTCACATCGTCAAACACTTGGTAATTATCCGTCAGCTTCATGTTTTTTACTAATTGCCCGGCTTGTTCACCACGATGTTCGTTGAGTGTACCAACAAACCACTCAGAAATGTTCTGCTCTAATGCCGCTTTAACTCCAGCATGATCCTTATCTGAGAGCATACCAATAACGGCGTAGACTCGCTGCCCCTGATAATTCGACGCTATATAGGTTGCAGCATAAGCAGCCGCCTGCGGGTTGTGTGCGACATCTAAAAGCACATCGACACCTTTATATTTCGCGACCTGCATTCGACCTGGTAAAGCGGCTGAAATCAGACCCATTTTAATCGCGTCCAGACTGACCGGCAGTGGCAACTGCTCAATAGCGGCGATAGCGGTCGATGCGTTAATTAAAGGAAGCTGGGGCTTAGGCAGGTGGCGAGCATACACTCGATGACTGCGATACTCCCATTCTTTTTCAAACTCCTTTCTAAAAAAATCTTTTCCTACCTGGAAGAGTTTGGCGCCTATGTTTTCAGCCGAGGTCTTTATTGATTGAGGGGGGGTAACATCGCCGCAAATCAACGGCTTACCTGCCCGTGCGATACCTGCTTTTTCCCGACCAATTTGTTCTCGGTTATCACCGAGAAAAGCAATGTGGTCAATGCCGACACTAGTAACGACCGATACATCCGGGTCAACGCAGTTCACGGCATCCAAGCGTCCCCCTAAACCAACTTCCAGTATCGCTACGTCAACTTCGGCCTGCTTTATAAGCTGTAATGCCGCCAATGTACCAAACTCAAAGTAAGTGAGCGATATCCCTTTTCGCGCCGCATTAATTGCGGCAAAAGCGCCGGCGTGATGTTGTTCAGGCAACATTCTTCGGTTTATACGCACACGCTCCTCATACTTCACAATATGTGGTGAGGTGTACACTGCGGTTTTGTAACCTGCCGCCGATAGCATTTCTTCTAAGTAACAAACTGTTGAGCCTTTACCATTGGTTCCACCAACAGTAATGACATACGGCGCAGGAGTCAGGATATTTGCATTCGCAGCTACTTGCGACACTCGTTCCAGACCCAAGTCTATTTCCGACGGGTGAAGTTTTTCGAGGTAATCGAGCCATACCTGCAGCTTATCAGAAGCTACAGGTACGTATTCAGAGGCTTCGTTCATTCTGATTCAGGTTGAGGTTCTACAGCCGTTTCCGGTGAAGGCAGATGCTGCATTTTGGCGAGCAAACGCGCGACTGTGTCACGCATATCTCGTCTATCAACAATCATGTCGATAGCGCCATGCTCCAACAAAAACTCTGCGCGCTGAAAACCTTCCGGTAATGTTTGACGAACTGTTTGTTCAATCACTCGAGGCCCCGCAAAACCAATCAGCGCTTTAGGCTCAGCGATATGGATGTCGCCTAACATGGCTAAACTCGCCGAGACACCACCCATCGTCGGATCCGTCAATACAGAAATAAACGGAATACCCTCTTCGCTCATCCGCGCTAGTGCGGCTGACGTTTTTGCCATCTGCATCAATGACATCAGGGCTTCCTGCATACGAGCGCCGCCCGATGCGGAAAAGCAAACCAACGGAATGCGTTTTTCCAGGCAAACTTCAGCTGCTTTAACAAACTTAGCGCCAACGACAGAGGCCATTGAGCCGCCCATGAAGTTGAAGTCAAAAGCAACGGCAACCAACGGCACACCTTTTACCTCACCCTTCTGAGCGATAAGTGCGTCATTTTCTCCGGTACTTTTCTGCGCAGCGGCAATACGGTCTTTATACTTTTTCGAGTCTTTAAATTTTAAGACATCTTTAGGTTCAAGATCCGTACCTATTTCTTCTCTGTTGCCTTCATCCAGGAAGATATCCAGGCGACGACGACCGGTTACACGCATGTGATGGTCGCATTTAGGGCACACATCCAGACTGCGCTCTAAGTCGGCACGATAAATAATGTTGTCACAAGATGTACACTTGCTCCAAACCCCTTCTGGAACACCACGTCTCTTGTTTACTTTTGGCTTTGCGAGAATTCTTTCAATCCAGCTCATAGTATTCGGCTTACAGCTCTAATAAGTTTATTGGAATAGCTTACATGGTAGCACAATTCAATCAAGAAAAGAGGTCATAACAGTCACTCTAACCAAAGCGGTCCTGGTGTGGCGGTTGGAATACCCCAGCTCTCTGGATACGTCACAGCCACCAAGTACAAACCGCCCGGTTTAGCTGTTGCTGCCGCCTGTGTGCGGTCTTTTAGTTCGAGTAATTCTTTTAACCAGCTGGTTGGCTGTTGCTCCTGGCCTATAACAATAAGGCTACCAACAATATTACGCACCATGTGATGAAGGAACGCATTGGCGCTAATATCAACGATGACAAAGTCGCCTTTACGCGTCACTTCCAGTCGCGTGACATTTCGATTGGCCGAATGGGACTGGCACTGAGCGGCCCGAAAGGAAGTAAAGTCGTGCTCTCCGATTAACGATTGAGCGGCTTCATGCATTAAGCGTTCGTTCAACGGTTGGTGGTAATGACTGACCCCTGCTGCGTGTATGCCCGGGCGCAAGCGCGTGTTCGCAATAATATAGCGATAGCGTCTGGCAGTTGCACTGAAACGGGCGTTAAAGTCTTCGGCAACGGGTTTTGCCCAACGAACGGCTATTCCATCTGGTAAGTTACTATTGACGCCTAGCGTCCAGGCGGCATTTTTTCGCTCGCTTTCTACGTCAAAGTGCACAACTTGCGCAGTTGCATGAACGCCCGCGTCGGTTCGACCGGCGCAAGTGACTTCCACGGTTTCATTAGCAACTTTGCTTAATGCGTCTTCTAAATGCTGCTGGACACTAATGACTTCGCGCTGTCGTTGCCAGCCATAGTACTGGCTGCCGTCGTATTCCAGCCCCAAAGCTATTCGCATACTACTTAACCTTACGAATCTAAACGGTTTTTAAGAGCTTTAGCTTCTTCAGCAAGCGCTTCGTCGTCGCCATCTATCAGCTGTTGAAGAATGTCACGTGCTTCGTCTTTCTCGTCCATTTCGATATAAGCACGCGCTAAATCGAGTTGCCCAGCGGGATCATCGTCGGCCGGAGCTTCACCTTCCTGGACTTCATCGTCGTCCGGCAGGGCGCCTTTCACTGCTGACGACTCATAACGATCATCGTCTTCATCTTCTTCGTCAGCTTCCGCCATCAGCGAGTCTATATCGACGTAGTCTGCGTCATCGTTAGCCGTGAATGAGTCGGCATCATCTGTTTTTTCAGCGTCGTTTTCCCCCGCAGACTCGTCAACCGTTTCAGAGGGCTTCTCGTCACTCTCTGGCGCACCACCAAATAGCGACTCCAGATCGTCATCGGCCTGACTTTCCGCCTCATCCAATGCCTCATCGTCCTCCGGAACTTCCTCTTCGACATCGTCAAAGTCATCGAGCGCCTGAGTCACTTCATCGGATTCTTTTAGAAGCTGTTCGAGGTCATCTTCTTCTTCGCCACCAACGTCTATCCTCTCGTCAGCTGAGTCATCTACTTCGTTTTTCGGTTCGGCTTTCGTTTCACTGCCTGCTGATGTGTCCTCTGCAAACTGAGCAAGTATATCATCCGGATCCGCTGCTTCCTCAGTGTCAGCTTCTTCAGAGATACTGCTGCTATCTGACTGTTCCGGGCTTTCGTCATCTTCGAAGTCGTCACCCAGCCCTAAATCCGCTAAAACCTCATCGACTTCACTGTCATCAAAGTCATCCGGCAGCAAATCATCTGACTCGCCTTCAGCTTCATCCGCTTTCTCATCGGCAGAGTCATCAGCAGCGCTTTTCTCAGAAGTTTCAGTTCGAGCCTCCAGCGACTCCGACTCAGTATCTTCTACCGCGTCACTAACCTCTTGTTCCGGCTCGGAGCTTTCGTCACTAGCTTGCTCAGCTGTTGCGTCGCTTTCGTCCTCATCAGCCACCTCGTCGTCGCTAATAGACAGATCGATCGCTTCTTCATCGTCGTCCGATTCGCCAAACAAGCGATCGAGTTCTTCCTGGGACAGCTCACCGGCGTCATCATCGTTATCTGGAAGCACGGCCTTATCATCTTCGTCAATGTCATCGTCATCGCCGGTATTCTCAGCATCATTGGACTTTTCCTGACTCTGAGCGGTTTCATCTTCATCGTCGAGTTGTACGCTGAAGTCTTCTTCCGGCTCCGCCTTTCCAGAACCGCTTAGCTCAGCTTCGAGTGCACTTAAATCGTCGCCGTCATCTTCTTCATCAACGTCAACTTGCTGACTCTCATCAATATCAAAAATGCCATCGCCAGCGTCATTCTGCGGAGCGCCACCCATTAACTCTTTGTCAAGTTCAGCCGCTGCTTCTTCTTCACTCAGCTCTTTCTTACTGGCAACTTCTGGCTCTTCATCTTTATTTTTTGACGAGCGTTTCATTAAGAATAAAACAACGCCGCCAATAATCAGTAAGGCAGGTAATATCGACACCAGCATCATATTTATCGGGTTTTGCAACCAATCCACAAAACCGGAGTTTTCTTCGGCCTGACGCATTGCCGCTTGCTGCTCAATAAGCTCTTGTTGCTGAGCCAATACTTGCTGGAACTGAGTTTCCAGTTCATCCGTTTTGCTTGCGCTTTGTGCCAACTCGTCCAAACGTTCCGCTAGCGCATCGATGCGCTGTTGTAATGACTGGTTCTCGTCATACATTTTTTGAACCGTTTGCATAGAGTTGCGAACTTCGTTTCGCAAATCCTCAAAGTTTTGCTCTTGTCGTTGCTCAACTTCTTGCACAGCTTGCTCTGCACGAGCTTTCGCTTCTTCCAGCAGTTGCGCTTGCTCTTCTCTGGTTCGCTGAGTGCTTTGTTCAACTTCAGAGAGCTGCTGAGATTTTTCCTTCAACTGACCGTCAACCACGACTTGGCGACGAGCAGCTTCCGGGTTAACCATTTGAATTTCTTGTAACGACGGAATTCGCAAATAAAAACCGTCGAGCATACGGTTCATATTGCCATCGACAAAGGCTTCGTCATTAGCCTGAACAATGGCGACCATCGTTTGGTATTGGGTGACACTGGAGTGGGGTTTATAACGGCGAGCAATATCCCAGAGAGTATCAGTACTTGAGATAGGTCCGTAACGTTCCTGTCCAATACGAACATCTTCCGCTTCCGAACCTTTAGGGCCTTTGATAACGGTGCCATCTTGTTGCCACGGCAATGCATTGCTACTGAGACTCACCAGTAACAATATTGTTAGCGAAAGATATTTACACACTTGCCCTGTAATCGTTTTTTTCATCCCTTGTTCTCTGCCCGCGCTTTGCTCTTATCTTTAACGGCGTCAGTAATAAAAACTTTATGACATACAGCCGCTTAAATTACCAGTATTCACGAATTAAAGTTTCAGCAATCTGAATACTGTTCGTTGCTGCGCCTTTGCGAATGTTGTCAGATACCACCCATAAGTTAAGCCCTTGAGGATGACTAATATCTTCACGAACACGGCCAACAAACACGTCGTCCTTTCCGGCTGCGTCACTGACTTGCGTCGGAAACTCTTCACGTTGCTCCATGAGGGTTACCCCCGGCGCTTCGCTCAATAGCTGTTTGGCATGCTCCGCAGTAATTGGTTGGCGAGTTTCTATATGAATCGCTTCTGCGTGACCATAAAAGACCGGTACACGCACTGCTGTTGCATTGACCCGTACGCTGGGGTCATTAAATATTTTTTGCGTCTCCCACACCATTTTCATTTCTTCTTTGGTGTAGTCGTTGTCCTGAAATACATCAATTTGCGGAATACAGTTAAATGCAATTTGTCGGCTAAAGTTCTCAACGGTGGGCTGTTTTGCATTCAGTAACTCTGCGGTCTGCTTTGCCAGCTCTTCCATTGCTTCTTTGCCCGCACCAGATACCGACTGGTAGGTCGCCACATTAATACGCTCAATACCCACCGCGTCATGAATAGGTTTTAACGCGACCAACATTTGAATGGTTGAGCAGTTTGGGTTCGCAATAATGTTGCGGTTGCGAAAGTCGGCCAAAGCCCAGGCATTGACCTCCGGCACCACCAGTGGGATATCGGGTTCATAACGAAACTCAGAGGTGTTATCAATGACGACACAGCCGGCATCGGCAGCTTTAGGAGCGAACTCTCTTGAAATCGCCCCACCTGCCGAGAAAAAGGCAATGTCTGCATTTGACCAGTCAAAGTCATCGGCAACCAGTACTTCTTTCTCGTCACCATTAAAGTCGACGGTTGCTCCTGCAGAACGGGCACTGGCTAACGGATACAACTCAGCGACGGGGAATTTTCGCTCAGCCAAAATATCAATCATTTGCTGACCAACCAGTCCTGTTGCTCCTAAAACTGCTACGCGAAACCCGTCTGCCATAGTTACTCCTTAACGGTCTGTTTGTTGGGCATCAAAGCCCAACTGTAAGAATTGGATATATTGTTCGCTATTATGGCATGCAACGACCTGATTTATGAACTCTCTGCGAGGGCTTTCTTTGCGATATTTTTTACGCATGCTATCGAAACCCTCGGGCGTCATCCCATACCGCCGAAAACGGGCATCGTCGCTCATTATGTCGTAATGTTGATTCACCCACCGTGAGAGCGAGCTAATTGATAGCAACTGAACCGCGTCCAGCGCTGGCCAATCAGCTCTCGGCAACACTAAATTTTTGTCATAATCGCTCTTAAGCTGACAATGCGCCAACAGAGCATCGGCAACCATTACGGCACCACCTATTTTGCCTTCCAGGCTATGTCCGGCAATATGCGGCGTTGCAATATCAACGCAGTCTACCAATGGCTTTAACACCTCAGGCTCGCCTTCCCAGACGTCGAGCACCACAAAAGGTTTTTCACCCTGCTGCGCCCTTTCAAGCAACGCCGAGTTATCTATCACCGCCCCTCTGCTCGCGTTAATCAGCAATTGATTTTCATGCAGAGACTGTAGCGCCGTATGTTCAAACAAATGGTGCGTCGGACAATCTCCTCCGCGAGTCAGCGGAACATGACAAGAAATAATATCGGCGGTAATAACCCGTTGCCAGTGATCATGCACCGCCTTTTCGCCTTTTTTACTGAGTGGTGGATCGTAGTAATGCACGTTCATACCCAGCGCTTGTAAGCGTTGCCCTGCCGCCTGCCCCGTATGACCGGCGCCAACAATGGCAACGTCTAAATCGGCTAACGAGTCGACCTCTTTTTGATCGAGCCACTGCAAAACTGCGCACAATACATATTCACCAACGGACGAAGCGTTCGCGCCAGGCGCGTGAGCGAAAGTAATGCCTCTTTCAGTGAGTAATTCGGTGTCGATATGCTCGGTGCCAATAGTCGCAGAAGCCACAAAGGTTAAGTTAGGAGACAGTTGAAGAAGCTCTTCGTTCACTTGGGTAATTGAACGCACAAGCAAAGCATCCGCTTTGGCCAGTAATTCTTTTGAAGGGGTTCGTTCGGAAAAAAAATGAAGATGTCCTGCGCCTGACAATAAAGTCGACAGCGCAGGAATATTTCTATCGGCGACGATATTCATCGTACTTACCGATGACACCGTTACTCTGCGTATTGGCGCATAACCAATGACGCGTTTGTGCCACCAAAACCAAAGCTATTGGACATAACGGTACGCAGCGGCGCATCCGTTGTCTGACGAATAATGTTCATGCCATCGGCCTGCTCATCTAACTTTTCAATGTTAATAGATGGCGTGACAAAGCCGTGCTTCAGCATCAGCAATGAATAAATGGCTTCGTGAACACCAGCCGCACCCAATGCATGACCTGTCATTGCTTTGGTAGCGCTTATCATCGGTGTTTTCTCAGGAAACACTTCACGAATCGCTTCTAACTCTTTCACGTCTCCCACTGGCGTGCTGGTTCCGTGAGTATTCAGATAGTCAATTGGGCTATCGACGGTTTCCATTGCCATTTTCATGCAACGAACCGCCCCTTCACCTGATGGCGCAACCATGTCATAGCCGTCAGAAGTGGCGCCGTAGCCAACAATTTCGCCATAAATTTTCGCACCACGTGCTTTAGCTGCTTCCAGCTCTTCAATCACCAAAATACCGCCGCCACCGGCTGGTACAAAACCATCGCGATCCTGGTCATAGGTACGTGATGCTTTCTCAGGCGTGTCATTGTATTTGGTACTTAATGCGCCCATGGCGTCGAATTCCATACCTAAGGTCCAGTGTAGTTCTTCACCGCCACCGGCAAACACACGGTCTTGTTTACCAAATTGGATAAGCTCCAACGCGTGGCCAATACAGTGAGCCGAGGTTGCACACGCCGAGCTGATTGAATAGTTTACGCCTTTAATTTTAAATGGCGTCGCAAGACACGCTGATGTCGTTGATGCCATGCAGCGAGGCACCATATAAGGTCCGACACGTTTCACACCGCGCTCGCGCAGGATGTCGGCTGCCGCTACCTGATGTTCACCTGAAGCGCCACCAGAACCAACAACCAAACCTGTACGCGGATTCGAAATTTCCTCTTCACTTAAGCCTGCGTCTTCAATCGCCTGAGACATAGCAATGTAAGCATAAGCGGCTGAATCGCCCATAAAGCGCAATGCTTTGCGGTCAATGTGGTCTTTAGGATCCAGCTTTACGGGTCCCCAAACCTGACAGCGAAGCCCCATCTCCGCAAATGATTCTGAACGGCTGATGCCTGACTTGCCCTGACGCAAGCTTTCCAGTACTTCTTCTTGATTGTTACCGATGCTTGATACGATACCAAGGCCGGTTATCACTGCTCTTCTCATTCTAAAATCCTGTCTAACATTTATACGTCGGTATAGTAACTAACGTGTTCTAAGAATGTGGTCTGCTTTGTGCACTGTTTTTAGTAATCTTGTTATTATAGCGAGCATCTGCCAATAAATCATGGGGCAAACACTTGAATTCTAAAGCGTCGGTCAAGTTTAACGAGTATGGTGTCCCCGTTTCCACCTCTTTCGATGATATTTATTTTTCTGTGGAAAGCGGTGTCGACGAGAGCCAATACGTATTTCTCAAGCACAACGGATTACCCGCCCGTTGGAAAACGTTGAAAAAGTATGAATGCTTTACCATTGCAGAAACAGGATTTGGCACTGGCCTAAACTTTTTGCTGACATGGCAACAATTTATCGAATCGGCTTCTCCGGACAGTCGTCTGCACTTTATCAGTTTTGAGAAATTTCCCTTATCCGTCGAGCAATTGCAACAAGCCTACGCCTTACTGCCAGAGGTGGAAAGTATCAGCTCGCAGTTTCTGTCTCATTATCCGTCACCGGAGCCCGGATGCCACCGGCTTACCTTCGCTGAAGGAAGAATTACTTTAGACTTGTGGATTGGTGATATTAACCAGCTATTTCCCCAGTGGCAGGTTCAGGCTCAGCATAAAGTAGACGCTTGGTTTTTAGATGGCTTTGCACCATCAAAGAACCCGGATATGTGGCAACAACCGCTTTTTGAAACCATGTCAGTGACCGCTCATAAAAAGACAACTTATGCCACCTTTACAGCAGCTGGCATTGTTCGCCGCGGACTTGCCGAGGCTGGTTTTACCGTCAGTAAAGTGCCCGGTTATGGACGTAAGCGCGAGATGATATGCGGCCAGTTTCAGGGGGCAACGGTTGAACCTGAAGTGTCAACAGAGCCGGTCGTTATCGTTGGCGCAGGAATAAGTGCTGCGTGCTGCGCCTTGTCGTTACAAAAACGGGGAGTTGCTTCCAAAGTGATTTCGCCCAGTATAGCCGACGGCGCATCCGGTAACCCCCAAGGCGCCGTATATCCACTGCTGCATGCAGAACACACGCCACTTAGTTGCTTTTACTGGCAAGCTTTTAGTACGGCGCTAAACACTTACCGGCAATACGTTCCGGAGCACTGGCACGCCAGCGGCGTATTGCAGCCTGCATTCAATGAGCAACGGGAGCAGCGCTTTCAAAAAGTTGCTGGTGATTTATATAACGAGACAACGGTTCACTACTTAAACGCAGAAAAAACGAACAAAACCGCCGGCATCACTATCGGTACTCCTGCTCTGTTTTATCCGCAAGCGGGCTGGTTAACACCTAAAACAGTCGTTAAGGCATTGTTTGAACACGCCCAAAGTACCTTTATAAACGACTCAGTTGAAAGCATTAGCCATTCAGATGATGGTAACTGGAGCGTCAACTTGGAAAGTGGAGAGAGCATTCACACAAAGGACTTAGTACTTGCGACAGGGCATCGTGTTAATGAACTGCTGCCAGTAAAGGTCGGCAACTTGCCAATAAACCCGGTACGCGGACAAATTACCCAAGTAAAAACCTCTGACAGCCTTAAACCATTAAAAACCGTGCTGTGTTATAAAGGCTACTTAGTGCCTGAGTCTGAGGGTATACATTGCCTGGGGGCGACATTTAATCGTGGTGAAACAGATTTGGCAACGCGCCCGGAAGATAACGAGGAAAACCTTCAACAACTCACCCACAACGCGAAACAACCCTGGGCAGAAAAGTTACAGATTGTTGAACAAAGAGCCTCGGTAAGGGCGACAACACCTGACCATCAACCGATCATTGGGCTGCTGGACTCAGGTCTGTACGGTGTCACCGGACTTGGCTCAAGAGGCTTCACATCAGCGCCATTGGCTGGTGAAATTATTGCAGGAATGATATGTGGTGAAACGCTGCCACTGACCAGTGACGCATTAGCCAGGTTATCCCCGGCTCGCTTTCGCAGCTAATTTATCCATGAGGTTTTTAATGTGCGCTTGATCCGCAGGTGAAAGTTCGTGACGCGTATCATGAACCGCCTGTTCAAGCGACGGCATTATTTTGTCAACATCGGCATTCCCGGCCATTTCCAACTGCGCTACGACCAAATCGAAATGGCCGCGCAAATAACCGCTGGCAAACAGCTCATCGTCATTTCCTGACACCACGGTTTCGTCAAACACGGTTTCCAGTTGCTCGACCTGTTGATCAAAGTCCATACTGCCCTCTTCTCAATTGATACTGCGTTACAAAGGTGCGTCATTCTATCGGTCTTTTTGGTACAATGCATCCACATCCAATCGTTAACTTAAGGTCAAGGTGTAATCTATGTCACTGCAAATTGGTTTGTTTTACGGTTCTACCACCTGCTACACGGAAATAGCTGCCGAGAAAATTCAGCAAGCCATCGGTGACGATATTGTGACCTTATTTAATATTCAGGATACTCCCCTCAAAGACGCCGAACAGTTCGACATTCTTATTTTCGGTATTTCCACCTGGGACTTTGGTGAGCTTCAGGAAGACTGGGAAAGTCATTGGGATGATATTAACGATGTTGACCTAAACGGAAAAATTGTGGCGCTTTACGGTATGGGAGACCAGGAGGGATACACTGACTGGTTTCAAGATGCGCTTGGCATGCTGCATGACGCCATCGCCGACCATGGTTGTAAGCGCATCGGTTTTTGGCCGAACGAAGGGTATGACTTTGCCGCCTCGAAAGCATTGACCGCAGATAACTCGCAGTTCGTCGGCTTATCACTGGATGAAGACTCACAATATGAGTTATCTGATGAACGTATTGAGCAGTGGACGACACAAATATTAGAAGAAATTGCAGAACAACTGGGATAAATCATGCGACACATACTCTTAATTTTTCTGCTTGTTTTAAGCAGTATCACTTCAGTCAGTCTCGCGTCTGAGCAAAAAGCGCCAACCACTATCGAAGCCTTCACCGAATCTTTTTCTCAACAAAACGGCTTCTTTACCTTTTATCATGACGCAGCCAATGGAAAGTATTACCTGCAAGTGCCAAGAAGTGGCAAACAGTTCATTTTTCAAACCAGTTTACCCTGGGGATTGGGCTCTAATGACATTGGTTTAGACCGGGGACAGTTAGGCGAAACCCGATTGTCGTCTTTTCATATTGAAGGCGATAAAGCGTTACTAATGCAACATAACACCTATTACCGGGCGCAAACTGAGAATGCAGCAGAGCGTCAAAGCGTGAATGAAGCTTTCGCTGACTCAGTTCTTTACGGTTTCAACATTGTTGCCAGCGACGAATCTCACGTACTCATTGATTACACACCGTATTTATTCACTGACGTGCACGGTGTCGCTCAGCGGTTAACAGCCACAGAACAAGGCCAATATAACGTCGATGCTCAACGTTCTGTGATATACCCCGAGCGCAGCAAAGGCTTTCCTAAAAACACTGAACTGGAAGCGAAAGTCACCTTTGTTGGAGAGGGTCAAGGGCGCTGGGTACGCGAAACTGCAGCCAATGCTGACGCTTTAACCCTGCACTTACACCATTCATTTATTCAGCTTCCGGATGCCGGCTACTTGCCACGTGAATTTCATACTAACAGCGGTTTCTGGTCACACAGTTTTAAAGACTATGCGGCTCCGCTTGGTGAATCAATGATGGTTCAATACATTCCGCGCCACCGTTTACAGAAAAAAGATCCTATTGCGTCTGAAAGTGAAGCACGTCAGCCTATTACCTACTACCTTGACCCCGGTGCGCCGGAGCCGGTCCGCTCGGCGTTATTAGAAGGCGCAAAATGGTGGCAGGAAGGCTTTGAAGCCATTGGTTATGACAATGCGTTTCAGGTGAAAATGCTGCCGACAGACGCCGATCCTATGGACGTTCGTTATAATGTTATTCAATGGGTTCACCGGGCCACCCGCGGATGGTCTTATGGCTCGTCAATTATCGACCCGCGTACCGGTGAAATTATTAAGGGTCACGTTACCTTAGGCTCTTTGCGTGTACGCCAGGATATGAAAATAGCATCGGCTTTGCTTGCACCTTTTTTTGACGACAAACAGGCATTAAAAGAAGCCGTTAAGGAAATGGCGTTAGCTCGTATTCGCCAATTGAGTGCCCATGAAATTGGCCATACGTTGGGTATTGCTCATAACTTTGCGGCCAGTACAACGGATCGCGCCTCGGTTATGGACTACCCTCATCCCTTGGTTAACCTGACGACCGAAGGCACCCTGACACTGGCAGACGCGTACGATGTTGGATTAGGTGTATGGGATAAGCAAGTCATTGCTTACGGATACAGTGACTTCGGCGGTATGCCATCAGCGACTGAACAGTTAACCCGTATTCTGGATAAAAATAAGTCCTTAGGCTTGAGTTTTATTTCAGACAGAGATGCTCGACCCACCGGTGGCGCGCACCCGACAGCTCATTTATGGGATAACGGCAGTAATCCGGTTACCGAGCTGGAGCGCTTACTAACCGTCAGAGAGCAAGTTCTTAATAATTTCAGCAAAGCGTTTCTTAATGACAATGAACCTTTGAGCCGGTTGCAGGAGTTTTTCGTTCCCGTCTACTTATTGCATCGTTACCAGACCGAAGCAGCGGTCAAATGGCTTGGCGGTGTCAACTATGAGTATTATCTGGCGGGTGATAATACGGACAGATACCAAGCGGTTGGAGGCTCGCGCCAGCAGTCAGCTCTTTCTCAATTACTCAGAACCATTAGCGCCGATACGTTAACCGTACCAAAGCAAATACAACAATGGTTAGTGCCGTTAGCCTATGGCGAAAGCGACTCACGCGAGCGGTTTGACGGCAAGACGGGATTAATTCCAGATCCTGTTAGCATGGCTGCAAGCGCTGCGAATCATTCACTGCAATTACTGCTGAACCCTCAACGGTTAAACCGTTTGGCACAACAACATAGTGCCGACAGTAATGTACCTTCACCGGCAGGAGTAAGCTCTCAGGTTTTCAAGCAGGTCTTCAACGACTGGAACAAAAACACGACCAGCCCATTGCGTCAGCGACTCGTTACCACAGCAGTGAACGCGCTTATCAAGGTCGCTCAAAGCAACAGTTTAGCGCCTGAAAGTCGCTTGCAAGTCATGTCAGAAATAAAACGCATGCAAGAAACGCTAGCCGCAAATGGCAATCGTTTTGCAACCCAGCTTGCTGCCGATATTGAAGGGTTTATAGAGGATGGGGAATGGCCGAAAAGCTATGAGCCTGAAGCACTCCCTCCAGGCTCACCTATCTAATTGATAACTTGCAGGGTTGCTTATAGCGACCCTGCAAAATCGTCCAATTCGTCCTTCGTTTTACCGTGAGCCGTTGGCTTACGAGTTTCAGGGTCAATATGAACGAAGACAATATCATCCGCTGTACAGATATTTTGTTTGGTATGCTTATTCCGCACTAAGCACGTAATGGCCAATGAGGTGCGCCCGACCGTTTTCACTTCCAGACCGAACTCAACAACGTCGCCCTGAAATGCTGAAGTTTCAAAAGTAATGGCACCAATGTGTTTCGTCACCAGGCTTTTAGCGCCTAACTGGCAGCTGGCAAAGATGTATGCCTCTTCGTCAATCCACTCCAGAATACGGCCACCAAACAGTGAGCCGGCAAAGTTAAGATCATTAGGCATTACTAAACGGCGAGATAAAAAGCGCATAACCACTCCTTTGTTGAGAACTCTTTCGAGAAGGATATGCGCATATTATAACCTATTGTTCGCCAATGGTTTGTTGAAAAAATTGGGCGATCATCGAATAGAGATGAATTTTTGTATGACGTCCGTTAATGGAGTGCTTTTTGCCCGGGTAATTCATCATGTCAAACGCCTGCTCGTTGTCCTGCAACTGCTTGTAAAGTTTGGTGCTGTGCGTGAATAGAACGTTATCATCAGCCATGCCGTGGTACATCAGCAAGTCACCTTTCAGCCCATCGGCGTATGGAAATACTGAAGCATTTTCATAGTTTTCCCCCTCGCTTGGCATGCCCATAAATCGTTCCGTGTAATGAGTGTCGTACAAGCGCCAGTCGGTTACCGGGGCTCCGGACACCCCGGCGCTGAAATATTCAGGCGCTTTAAACATCGCCATCAGCGTCATATACCCGCCGTAGCTGTGCCCATAAATACCGATACGGCTCCCATCCACATAAGGCAATGACTTAAGGAAAGTCGCTCCGGTTACCTGATCCGTCACTTCCGGTGCGCCCATATTCTTATAAATAGGTGCCTCGAACGCTTTGCCACGGTTATCCGAGCCCCGGTTGTCTAACATAAAGACAATAAAGCCCTGCTGCGCCATGTACTGAACAAAATGGTTGCCCCAGCTTTTAGTCACCCGCTGTGCGCCCGGCCCTCCGTATACATAAACCATAACAGGGTATTTTTGGGTTTTATCAAAGTCCGTCGGCTTGGTCATTTTATAATACAGCGTTTGTCCGTCTTCAGCCGTTAGCTCGCCGAATTCCGGATAACTCCAGTCTCGCATGTACTTCGCAAGTGGGTGTTTTTTGTCTATGTTGTTTTCCAAAAGCCACGCCTGACGCTCTCCCGTTGGTCCGTGCAAACTGACTTGTACTGGCTGTTCAGGCGAGGAGAACGTATCAATGTAGCGGTGGAACGTCGATGAAAACTCGACGTCGTGCATACCTTCTCGCTCAGTAATCTGCGTTGGGTTATTACTGGAGCCGCTATTTAACTGAGCTCGATACAAATGACGTTCAAGTGGACTTTTGCGCCGTGCGGTGAAATACAAAATACCAGAGCTTTCATCAACGGCCTCCAGTTCATCGACCATCCAGTCACCTGAAGTGAGCTGACGAATTAACGAGCCATCCAGTCGGTACAAGTACAAATGTTTGTACCCGCTGCGCTCCGATGCCCAAATGAAATGGTTGTTATCTTCCAGAAAGTACAGGTCGTTATGAAGATTAATCCAGGTATCTGAGGTTTCTTCGACCAAGATCTGTTGCTGCTCGGTATTCACATTGAAAAGACGCAAGGCCATATGTTGCTGGTCGCGACTTTGCCATTGGTAACTCAATCTCTCGCTATCATTTAGCCAATTGACCCGGGCTAAATACCCGTCCCCCAGCTCATCTAAGCCAAGCCATTTAGTACGCTCATTTGCCAGGTGGTAAACGCCCAGATCGATATTGACATTATCAGCACCAGCAAATGGATAGCGCTGTTTAATAACCTTCACTTCGTCTGCGTATATTTCGGTACGTGTTGCCACAGGCACAGGGCTCTCATCGACCCGGGTTAAGGCAATAGCCGACTCATCGGGCGACCACCAGTAGCCCGTCATGCGCTTCATTTCTTCCTGGGCAACAAATTCCGCCATACCGTATTTGACTAACCCTCCACCGGCTGTGGTTACCGCCGTTTCTTCTCCGGTATCTAAGTCGATATAAAAAAGGTTTTGGTTTCTAATAAAAGAGACAAAGTTACCGTGTGGAGACAAGCGAGCATCGGTTTCAAACGCTGCCGTTTCGGTCAAGCGCTCCACCTTGGTGCTTTTCACAGAATAATAAAATATGTCGCCGTTGTAAGGAAACAGTATGGCATCGCCATTATATGACCAACTGTACTCGATAATGCCCGTTCCGCTAATACGTTGACGTTCCCGGCGAGCCTTTTCCTCGTCAGACAACTCTTGCGAGCTGGACGTTAAGTCATTGGCTGCAACCAGTTTCGTATGCTCAGCTTTTTTAATGTCATAAAGCCATAAATCATAGCGATCCGGATTAGCCTCACTGCCTTTTAAATAAGACAGATAATTATCGCCGGGCGCAAATCGCAATGAACGGGGCTTTTCACCGACCAAAGACGGCGCACTAAACAAACGCTCTATTGTAAGTTTTTCGGCAGTTGCCGAAGTACTTAGAACGACACAAAAAACACCAATCAATGTGGTAACAAAATGGGATTTAATAGACAAAACAGCGACCTTAAAGTGACTTGTTAAACAGCTGTTAACAATGATAGCAAACTGACGATGAAATGTCGGGGACTGTGCGGTGAACTGACGGGAAAATACTGTCACTAGAACACCGCCACTGAAAAACAGTGGCGGTGTTCTAGGGCCTTAGAAAGTAATAGACACCCCTGCCTGGAATCGACGCCCCATTACCGGAGCCTCTTCTTTTAAGTAGGAGCTATGCACTAAGCCCAGTTGATTGGTGAGGTTTTCACCTTTCAAATAAAGGGTAGCACCGTAATTTGCCAACCAGTTCGGATACAGATTGACACGTGCGTTCAACAGGCCGTAAGCATCCGTTTCTGACTCATTCACTGCCACCTTTTCCTGAGAGAAATAACGCGTGTAACCCAAAGAGCCATCCCAGCTTTGCGCCTGATAGCGAACTTCAGCACCCAGACGTTGCGCAGGAATTCGAGCTAAATTACCACCATCACGCTGTTTCGCTCGGGTGTAGTCACTAAAGCTGTGTACTGACCAAGCGTCATTTAAACGCCAGTCTAACTCCAGTTCATAGCCATACAACTCTGCATCAACCTGGCTAAACTGAACAACTTGTAACGCGTCGTCATGGGCATGCTCTTCTTCAGAATGCTCCTCACCCTGATGTTCATCATGGTCATCATCGCCATGAATCTGTTCACTGGTTATGCCAACAAAGTCATCATAAATGAAGTCGTCTACACGGTTATAAAACACATTAACGTTGGCGTGGAAGGAGTCAGTTTCATAATGAACGCCAAGGTCCAGGTTGTTTGAGCGCTCCGTTTCAATACGGTGCTCTGCCGCTTCAATGTGATATTCACCCGAGGCTTCTTCATGCAGCTCATAACCAAGCCCTAACTCATAAGTCCGAGTCGCAAAATGGTTTCCGTTGGAAAACACTTCCGTGCCGCTCGGGGCTCGCTCAGCATGACTCAAGTTAACGGATACAGATGTGTGCTTATCAAAGTGATACAAGTAGCCTGCCGAGGCAGAAACCGCACTGAAGGTATCAAGTTTCCAGTCTTCGCTGGCTAACGCTGTACGCTCATAACGCGCACCTAAATCAACATGGTGATCACCAAACTCCTGCTCAACAACCCAGAACCCCCCTTGAGTTCTGCGAGTCGTATCCGGCGTAAACGCCTCTTCGCCCAGCGCCGACTTGTCACTGATATCCCACTGCCAGCCTATAGCACCAGCCCAGCCCGCTAACTCTTGGTGACGTGCCGTTAAGCGAACTTCTTTCTGCTGATTTTCAAACTGGGTTGCGACAAAATCTTCTTCGATTTCCTGATGTTGATAATCAGTAAGAGCGCCTCGAAAATCCACTTGCTCAATACCGCTGAAAGGGTTTCTCCACTGACCAGCTAACTGAACGCGATCTTGCTCTAGATTTGCGTAAGGACCATGCGCTTCATGGGTCGCTTCTTCATGAACTTCTTCATCAGCATGCTCTTCCTCAGGATGACCATGTCCAGGAATACCATAATCCTGCGTAAGTCCTTGATAAGAAATACCAAAAAAACCGCTATCAAATTGATAACTCACACCCAGCGTGCCACCTTGAGCTTCAACAAAACTGTTTTCAACGGAGTCAACGCGCTCGCCTTCATCATTGATAAAGGACGCCGTTTGATAGTCACCCGCATCTCGTACAAACGCATCAGAATAAAGCGCCCAGGTGCCATTACCTACTTGTAGGTCGTACGATGCTTCTTTGTTGTCATTATTTGACGACAACGAGCCATTCACATTACCTTGCAACCCATAAATCGGTTCGCTCGGAATACGGTTATCGACGACATTAATAACCCCGCCAATAGCACCACTACCGTATAGAAGCGTTGCCGGCCCACGTAGAACCTCTATTTGTTCAGCCGTGCTGGTTTCGGTTGTCACTGCATGGTCCGGACTTCCGCGGGATACATCACCGGTGTCTAATCCATTTTGGGTGATTTTCACACGAGGACCACCAAGCCCTCGCACAATAGGACTCCCGGCCACATTCGCAAAATGCGTATTGTTAATTCCGGGTTCGGACGACAAGGTCTCACCTAAACTGTGTGCGTGTTTTTGTTTAAGCTCATCACCCGAAATAATACTGACTGGCTGAGCCGACTCTAATGCAGTTTTGCCCAGCGGGTTAGCCGTTATGGTGATCACCTCGGTGGGGTCCGGATGCTCATGTTCCTGCTCTTGCGCCAATGCCGTCGATGAAACAGCGAGAATAGCGAGTGTTAAAGTATTCAACTTCATGACAAACTGCCCTTCTTGATTGTGTTATATTATAACATTACGTAAGTCAGGAACATTTTGCAACACTCTTTTGCTGACAATCTATGGTTGAATAGTGCTCGCTCAGGTACAATCAATCCGATTCTCGAGAACAACTACAATCAGAGGACAGCTCATGAAACTTTCTCGCATCCTTGCACCCGTGGCGCTTAGCGTATTTGTTGCCGCTTGTGGAGCACCGGAAACTCAGTCGCAAACCGTTGATGTCAGCGCCAAAGAAGCCAACATTCGCTCACACCTCGAGTTTTTGGCTGACGACGATCTTAAAGGCCGCCAAACTGGCAGCGAAGGCCATGAAATAGCATCTAATTACATTGTGTCTGAATTCAAACGTTTGGGTTTAGAACCTGCCGGTGATGACGGCACTTATTACCAACGCATACCGTTTCGCAAAAGCACATTAAAAGAAAACAGTGCGTCAATGACCTACGAAGTAAACGGTGAAACCGTAGAGTTCGATTTCCCGAAAGAGTTTATTACCGGTCCAAGTCATTACAGCGAACAAGATCAAGTATCTGCACCGCTGGTTTTTGTTGGTTACGGTATGGAAGCGCCTGAGTTTGGTCTTAATGACTACGAAGGTTTAAACGTTGAAGGTAAAATTGTTGTCATGTTAACGGGCCGCCCAGAGTTTCTGCCAAGTGAAGAAGGCGCTCATTTGTCTAACATTAAATCGGACATCGCTCGTGAGAAAGGCGCTATTGGTATTATTACTCTACACACGCCGGTACGTGAAGAAGTCCGTAAATACGAAACCAGCGTTTACTACACCAAAACCCCGCGCATGACTTGGCTAGGTCCAAATGGTCTTCCTAAAGGCCAGGAACAGCAAATTAGCGGAACCGCATACTTAGACGACGAACCTGCAAAACGTTTGTTTGCCAATGCGCCAACTGAGTTAGAAACTATTTTCACCCAAATTCAGGAAGATCCGGATTTTTCACCGAAAGGTTTCGATCTGGAAGGTAAAGTGACGTTAAAGCGTGAGTCTCGCCATGAAGAGATTAGCAGTCCTAATGTCGCCGCTGTTTTGCCTGGCTCTGACGAAAAGCTGAAAGACGAATACGTTCTTTACACCGCGCACTCTGACCACATTGGTGTGATTAAAGACATGAGCCGCGAAGACAACATTAACAACGGAGCGATGGATAACGCGAGCGGCGTTTCCGTTATGCTGGAAACCGCACGCTTGTTTGTTGAGTCAGACAAGGAGTTTAAGCGTTCGATCATGTTTCTTGCGGTAACGGCTGAAGAGAAAGGTTTATTAGGCGCAGACTACTTCGCTAATAACCCAACCGTTCCTTTAAATAGTATCGTCGCTAACGTGAATCTGGATATGCCAGTATTACTTTATGACTTTGCTGACGTTGTTGCCTTCGGGGCATCACATTCAACCCTAGGCGAAACGGTCAGTAAAGCAGCGAAGAAGTACGACACAACTCAAAGTCCTGATCCAATGCCTGAGCAGGCGATTTTCACACGCTCCGACCACTACACTCTGGTTAAGAAAGGCATTCCTGCTGTGTTCTTAATGACCGGCTTTAATTCTCGTACCGAGGGTGAAGACGGTGGCGAAGTTTGGGGGAAATTCTTTGCTGAACATTACCATAAGCCAAGTGACGGCCTAAACTTAGACATTAACTACGAAGCCGGTGCGCGCTTTACCAATATCAACTTTGCTATTGGTGAAGAAATTGCTAATGCCGCACAGCGTCCACAATGGTTGGAAGCCTCATTCTTTGGAAAGCAGTTTAACGACTGAGACGTCTAGAATAGTGAGTAAAAGGGGGCTGTTTAGCTCCCTTTTCTTTTTTAGGTTCACAAAACTGTCACTAAACCACCTTACAGTCAGGCTTACAGGTAAAACTTGGAGCTTGTACTATGTTATCCGTCGAACAGGTCGTTAATAAAAAACTCCCCAATTTAAAAAAGACACCATGGCTGGAAAAGTCGGCGACGTGGTTTTTGCGCCACCTGTTACATGAAAAAGATATTCAACAATTTGCCAATAGCCTACCACCGCTTGATGGCATCGATTTTGTTGAGCACGTACTGGATTATTTTAATTTCAGCTATTCCTATGCTGCAAAAGCTCTCGATAATATTCCGACCACGGGTCGTCTCGTCATTATCGCAAACCATCCTATTGGCTCGCTAGACGGCCTGGCGCTATTAAAGTTAGTGAGCGAAGTACGCAACGATGTCAAAATTGTGGCGAACGACTGGTTAACAGAACTAGAGCCTCTCAAGCCGATGTTACTGCCTGTTAATGTATTTGGCGAAAAGCCACAACCGAGTGATCTCAGAAATATTCGGGAGTACCTGCATAGTGAAGGCTGCGTCATTATTTTTCCCGCTGGTGAGGTTTCCCGATTACGCCCTAACGGCATTAAGGATACACGCTGGGCAGCAGGCTTTCTGAAAATAGCTAAGTCAACACAAAGCGATATTCTGCCCATTCGTCTGAGTGCTCATAATTCAGCCTGGTTTTACACCGCGTCAATGGTTTATAAACCATTAGCAACGGCCTTGTTAGTTAAAGAAATGTTTCGGCAACAGAAAAAACAGGTCCACTGTGACATCGGAGAGAAAATTCCGTTATCCGCTTTTAATCAGCCAACTATAAATTTAAATCAACAAGTTAAGTTATTTAAAAAACACCTTTACCGAGTCGGCTCTACAAAGCCCACTATTTATCCCACCCAAACCGCGATTGCCCGACCGGAGCCAAGGCAGCCACTAAAAGCGGCCATTGAATCCTGTGAGCTTTTAGGTAAAACCCATTGTGGGAAAAAAATTTACCTATACGAATTCAGCGGAAGTTCTCCTATTTTAAGAGAAATCGGTCGCTTGCGGGAAGTTGCTTTTCGAACCGTTGGTGAGGGCACCTGGAATCGGCGCGATCTTGATGAATACGATACCTGGTACATGCATTTAATCTTGTGGGATCCGGACGATCTCGAAATTGCGGGGGCTTACCGTCTCGGTGACTGCCGGCAGATTATCCAAAATAAAGGTTGTGACGGCTTATACACCAACAGCTTTTATCGCTTTGAAGAGGGTATGAAACTCATTTTCGAAGAAGGACTAGAACTAGGGCGTTCTTTTGTTCAGCCTCGCTACTGGGGGAAGCGAAGCTTAGAATACTTGTGGGTTGGTATAGGCGCCCTACTTCGTAAGCATCCCCGTTATCGCTACTTGTTTGGCTCAGTCAGTATCAGCAATGCACTGCCTAAAAGTGCTCAGGCTGCTTTGGTTGGTTTTTACTCAGCACACTTCCCGCCGATTAAGCCTCTGGCAACCGCTAATATTCTTTACCAGTCCACTCAAGAGTCAACGACGCCTGGGTTCTCTGGTGACAACTATTCGGACGAATTCTCACAGCTAAAAACGTATTTAGCGAATATGGGAGTTTCCATACCAACGATGTACAAACAGTATTCTGAATTATGCGAAGCCGGTGGGGTTCAGTTTTTAACCTTTGGTATTGATCCGGACTTTAATAATTCCATAGACGGTTTTGTTCTAGTAGACATACACAAACTTAAAGAGAAAAAACGGAAACGCTATCTGGAAACCCGATAGACACTGGCCTGGGTGTACCAGTCGCCTAACACAACACGTTTTGCCGGCGTGCCATCGTTAAGCTTAAAGCTATGTATTGCGGGGCGATGAGTATGCCCGTGAATAAGCTCGTTTACTTGGTGCTTTTCCATAACATCAAGCACTGCTGGGTGTTGTGCATCCATTTGGTAAAGCCGCTCAGGCGTCAATTGAGGACGCTGGCTGTTTGAGCTTTGCCTTAATTTATTGGCAATACGCATACGCCAGGCCAAAGGTAAGCGTCGTAACAAACCTGTCACTATCGGATTCTGAATGAAGCGCCGATATCGCAAATAGCCTTTATCTAACGTACACAGTGTATCACCGTGCATCAGTAAAACACGTTCGCCATAAAGGTTTATTACCGTTTCGTCTGGCAGTAACGTCATACCTGTTTCAGTGGCAAAACGCTCGCCAACCATAAAGTCTCTATTGCCCGCCATGAAATAAACTTTCACGCCAGAATCGCTGAGTTGTTTCAGTTGCGACTTTATTTGAAAAGCAAAGTCACTGGAGTCGTCATCGCCAAGCCACGCATCGAATAAGTCGCCTAAAATATACAAGGCGTCTAAGTCTGTGCTTTGCGCACAGAAGTTCGCAAAGGCGTCCAGAATATCCGGACGCCCGGGACTTAAATGTAAGTCTGCGATAAACGCCGTTGTCATTGTTAGTCGTTAACAGAAACTTTTTCAATAACCACGTCTTCAACAGGCACGTCCTGATGGAAACCTGCAGAACCCGTCTTCACGTCTTTAATGGTGTTCACAACATCCATACCGTCTGTGACTTCTGCAAACACGCAATAGCCGTAACCGTTTGGTGTTTCATTCTGGAAATTCAAGAAGTCGTTGTTGTTCACGTTAATGAAAAACTGTGAAGACGCTGAGTGAGGATCTGGTGTACGAGCCATCGCTACCGAGCCAACGACATTCGGTTTAGCAGTTGGCGCTTCGTTCTCAATATTATCGCGCGTTTCTTTTTGCTTCATTCCCGGCTCAAAACCACCGCCCTGAACCATGAAATTACTAATCACACGGTGGAAAATGGTGCCGTCGTAAAAACCGTCACGAGCGTACTGCAAAAAGTTATCAACGGTTTTAGGAGCCGTATCTTCGTGCATTGCCAGAGTAATATCGCCAAAATTTGTGTGTAAAATGACCTGCATTTTTTCTACCTGTTTCCTGTAACAAACCAGCCGATAGTGTACCAGAGGCAAGGCATCGGTGGTATCATAGGCGCTTTATTTTCACTCGTAACGGCAGAGAATTAAGAGATTTCATTATGGCAATCACCCTTTTTAATACCCTGACACGCAAGAAAGAGTCATTCGAGCCTATTCAGCCGGGGCACGTTGGTATGTATGTCTGCGGGGTCACAACGTACGATTATTGCCATATTGGTCACGCCCGTACTTATGTTGCGTTTGATATTGTCGTGCGCTATTTGCGCAAGATGGGTTACAACGTCAGTTATGTCCGTAACATTACTGATCTGGACGATAAAATCATCAAACGAGCAGCCGAGAATGGCGAAGACTTTCAGGCACTGACGTCACGCTTTATTGACGCCATGCATGAGGACTTTGACGCATTAAACTTGCTGCGCCCGGACATTGAGCCCACAGTCACCGAACACATGGACGAGATTCTGACAATGATTCAGGCTCTTATCGACAGTGGAAACGCTTATAAAACTCAAAGTGGCGACGTTCTGTTTGATGTGTCGACGTTCAGTGAATACGGCAGACTCAGCCGCCAGGACCTCGAGCAGCTGCAGTCTGGCGCACGCGTCGATGTTGATGAAGAAAAAGACGACCCGCTTGACTTTGTCTTGTGGAAAGCAGCGAAAGCCGGTGAGCCGAGTTGGTCATCGCCCTGGGGTGAAGGCCGCCCGGGCTGGCACATTGAGTGTTCCGCCATGAACAAGAAGCACTTAGGCACCACCTTTGACATTCACGGTGGTGGTTCAGACTTGGCGTTCCCACACCATGAAAACGAAATTGCACAGAGCTGCTGCGCGAATCACTCAGACTATGTGAAGTACTGGATGCACAGTGGCATGGTACAAGTGAACGACGAGAAAATGTCGAAGTCTTTAGGTAACTTCTTCACTATCCGGGAAGTGCTAAAAGCGTACGATGCAGAAACCGTGCGTTATTTCCTTCTATCGAGCCATTATCGTTCACAACTGAATTACACCGAAGAGAACTTAAACCAGGCGCATTCAGCTCTAGAGCGTTTGTATACCGCATTACGGGATATCGAGCCAAAAGGGGCTTCAGATGACCTGCGCAGCGGTTACTGGGAGCAGTTCCAAAAGGCAATGGATGATGACTTTAATGCGCCGGAAGCGATGAGCGTGTTATTCGATATAGCCCGTGACATAAACCGTCATCGCGACTCCGACGCAGAAAAAGCGTCACAACTTGCGTATATTTTAAGAGAATTTTCAGAAGTTATGGGGTTACTACAACGTGACCCCAACGAATTTCTTCAAGGCGACGATGATGACGTTGCCAAAATTGAAGCGCTTATCGCCAAGCGAAACAATGCACGTGCGGAGAAAAACTGGGCCGTAGCGGACGAAGCTCGCGATGAGCTTACCGCCATGGGTATTGAGCTAGAAGACGGTCCCGAAGGCACGCGCTGGCGTCGCGCTTAACCATTTAGAAATGAGGTATTTATGGCATTTCCAAAATTAGACGTAGTCAGCTCACTTGCTGACGCCTACTCAAAAGACGGTACTGACGCACTCATTGTTGTCGGCCACTTCGATACTGTTGACGATTCAGCGTTAGCGGAAAAAATTGCGCAAGCAAAGACAACCGATCGACGCGTTGGTAGCGATGTATTATTGCTCCAGGCTGAAGGTGTTCCTGGTCAGCGCCTAATTACCGCGCCAACAGGCCCGCTTAACCGTGACTTTGACGATGTTCGTCAGGTCTTCGATGCAGCTCATAAGGCGGCCAAAATTGCTCAAGACGCCGGTGCCCGTCATCCGGTGATTGCATTAAACAATGTTGATATCAATGACACCCGCTACCAACAGGCTTTTTTAGCAACTTACTTAGGTGTCTGTCAGTCACTGTATCAACCGTTGGAAGCTCGTGAAGCGCACGGCGAAGAAGCAATTGAACCAACGCAAAACGTCACGTTAGTGGGTGAGTTAGACGCTGACTGGGCCATGGCTGTTGAAGCCGGTAAGCGAGTTGCCCGTGACTTGGCAGGTACTGAGCCCGAGCGTATGGCACCACCACGCTTCGCGGAGTACTGCCGCCAGGCATTTGCGCATACGCCGGTCAAAGTCAGTGTTATCGACGACACTCAGCAGTTACAACACGAGTACCCATTACTAGCCGCAGTGGGTCGTTCATCTATGGCCGTTGAGCGACATCGCCCATGTGTTATTCGTTTGGAGTACCACGGTAGCCAACCAGAGCGCACCGTTATGTTTGCCGGTAAAGGTATTGTCTATGACACTGGTGGTGCTGACTTAAAAACGGGTGGTCACATGGCCGGTATGAGCCGTGATAAAGGCGGTGCCGCTGGTGTTGCTGGCTTCATGAAAACCGTCGCTGAACTGCAGCCCGAACACCTGAACGTTATTGCCGAAATTGGTGCGGTTCGCAACAGCATCGGCTCTGACGCTTTTGTCGCTGACGAGATTATTACCGGCCACAGCGGCAAGCGTGTTCGTATCGGTAATACTGACGCCGAAGGTCGTTTGATAATGGCAGATTTGCTGTCTCACTTACGTGAAGAAGCGGCACAGGCAGATGGTGAGCACGAACTCTATACTGTCGCTACATTAACTGGGCATGCAGCGCTGGCCAAAGGCCCCTATAGTGCATTGGTTCCTAACGGTCATGCGCGTCGGCAGAAGTTACCGGAGGCGTTATTTGAAGCGGGTGAAACCTACGGCGATCCAACGGAAATTTCCTGGTCACGCCGTGAAGACTTCGATTTTGTGAAAGGACGTACTTTGTGCGATGACTTGCTGTCTTCTAACAATGGTCCTTCAGCAACCACCCCGCGCGGACACCAATTCCCAATGGCATTTTTGGTCGGTGTGTCTGGCTTGGATAACCACGGCATTGATAGCTCGCGTCCGTTAAGTTACATCCACGTCGATATTGCCGGCAGCGGAGTAGAAGGCGGCGATTGGCAACACGGGAAGCCAACGGCAGCGCCAGTAACTTGCTTGGCAGGTCATTACCTTAAGAAGTAAGCACCTGTCGCTTAGATACAAAAAAGCTCGGATACCATTAAGGTCCGAGCTTTTTTTATGGTATTAAGCGATTTTAATTATCCGGATACAAACTCTGGGCCAAAGCCGTTTGTCCACAAGATAGCGGTTGTTACCATCAGTACCACCATAGCAATTAATCCGGCAGTCACAACTGAACTCGCGTACAAAAAGCCACGCTCTTCAGGAATGTGCATAATAACCGGCAGACCTGAATACAGCAGGTAAACCGAGTAGGCAACCCCGCCTAGGAAAACTAACGCCACAAACCAAAGCTCAGGGTACAATGCTGCAATACCCGACATGATAACCGGTGTTGCTGCATAAGCCGCAAGCTCCAGTGACTTGGTGTAGCTTGGATCCGCCCCAAACGTTTTTGCCATCCAGTAAATAAGATAGGCCAGTGCGAACGTCGCAGCGATAATACCAACGTACATTGCTACAGCGAGCATAACCGCACTATTTTCTGCAAGGTAGATGGCCTCGCGTGCACCGACGCTCCAACCGATTTTCGCCGATGCATAAAATGCGGCAAGGCATGGCAGAATAGCGACCAGTAATGTGTGAGAACAGGAATACATAAAGCTCTCACGCTTGCTGTCGATGGTTTTCCATTCTTGTACCGGGTGTGCGTACAAACCCCAAATGTGATTCAGTATCATAACTTCACCTTCCCCGTAATACGCGGTCATACCGCCCAATTCTTAAATACGTTATAATTATTAGATTAAGGTACTGCTGAAAAATTCACCCATGTGACTAATATTCAGCACTCAACTAACACTGTCAAGCATTTTTGATATAACTATAGTTCAGTTTTGTTAAAATTTTTAACCAATTTGACCGGGGAATGTCCGTTTTGAATACCGCTGTTGTGTCGCCCTATTTATCGCTTCTTGAGCCCATTAATGAATTTCTAATATGCCCGACTCCTAAAGCGTGGGTACAAGAAGCTGCGAAAGCAGAGAATTTACCCATTATTTTGCTGGACCACCTACACTGCGAGCTTAAAGCCGCTCAAAGTGCCGCTTTGCTATTACGCCGGTATGCAGTATCAGAAAGTCATGGGCAGCTACTTCTCGACGCACTACAACCTTACGAAGACTTAGTTTACCGAGGTGTTGGTACGTTAAGTGATGTGCAAAAAAGCAAACAGCTATCTCACGCATTAAAAGCGGCTGAGTCACAGCCATTTGCGGATGACATTATTGAGCGGATGTCGCGCTTAATACGCGAAGAGCTGCATCACTTCCAGCAAGTCTACGAAATTATGGAAGCGAGGAACATTCCGTTGCAGAAGCTCACAGCATCTCGTTACGCCAAGCAATTGCTACAAAAAGTCAGAACTTACGAACCTGAAGCACTTATAGATAAACTCGTTATTGGTGCACTTATAGAAGCGCGTTCTTGTGAACGATTTGCGGCTCTGGCTCCCTACTTAGATGAAGATATTGCTCGTTTTTATGTGTCATTACTGCGCTCAGAAGCGCGTCATTATCAAGACTATTTAGAGCTGGCACAAAAGCTGAGCGATACCGATATTAACGAAAGAGTTAATCAGTTTAGGGAGTGGGAAGCTGAATTGATTCGTTCAGAAGATAACGAGCTGCGCTTTCATTCCGGAGTACCGGCGTACGCTTAATGCGCACGCCGGCTTTAATTAAAGTTCTTCTAATTTCTTACCGGCGTTTTCGTCGTAGTAAACGTCTTCATCAAAATCATTCTCTGAACGTGCCACGACCGTACTGACCATTGCATCGCCAGTGACATTAACCGCAGTCCGGGTCATATCAAACAAACGGTCAACACCGATTATTAAGCCAATACCTTCTACCGGCAAGCCGACTTGCTGTAACACCATGGCCAGCATAATTAAACCGACACCAGGCACACCCGCGGTGCCTACCGATGCCAGAGTTGCCGTCAGAATAACCATTAAGTATTCAGCAATACCTAAGTCTAAACCATAGACCTGAGCAATAAATACAGTAGCGACACCTTGCATTATCGCCGTGCCGTCCATGTTTATAGTGGCGCCTAACGGCACAGTAAACGAACCAACGCTGTTACTGACACCTAAACGACGGGTGACCGTTTCCAGCGTAATTGGCATGGTGGCGTTACTGCTGGCGGTACTAAACCCGAACAACTGCGCATCACGCATTTTCTTCAGGAAGATACCCGGTTTGACGCGAGCGAAGACACGCATGAACAATGGGTAGACAATAAGGCCATGAGCAATCAACACGAAGAGTACTAACAAGAAGTACTTCGCCAGGCTGCCAATCATTTCTACGCCAATTTCGGTGAACAGCTTCGCCATTAACGCAAACACGCCATAAGGCGCAACCGCCATGAGTATGACAACCAACTTCATGATCACAGCGTTTAAGTCGTCAAAGAAGCCTTTCAGACGCTCGCCAGGCTTGCCGACTAACGCCATTGAAATGCCGAACAGTAATGCAAATACAATAATTTGCAGCATGTTACCTTCAGCCATAGCGTTAATTGGGTTGTCAGGGAATAAGTTAATAATGACTTCGCTGACCGAGGGGGCTTCATTGGCTTCAAAAGACGCTTCTGAAGATCGTTCAATGCCAGAGCCGGGCTGCACTAACACCGCAGAGAATATCGCAAAGCTGATGGCGATTGCGGTCGTTACCATGTACATGCCCACGGCTTTCCCACCTAAACGCCCTAACTTACTCGGGTCGCTCAGCGAGCAGGTTCCCACCACCAGTGAAACAAACACTAATGGCACAACCAACATTTTCAATGAGGTTATGAATATTTGACCGACAACATCAAACAAGCCGTTCGTTAAATACAGTGAGACCCAGGCATTGTCGCCGGCCACATAACGAATAATTGTACCGAGAATGATCCCAGCGACCATGCCGATAACAATGCGGCTAGTCAGACTGAGTTTTTTCTTTTCGCTCATAAGCGTCCTTTATTATTCATTCTTAAAAACTGCGATAGACTACCAAAAAGTTGCCCTCTGCGCAGCTTCGTTATTGTAAGCGGCGTTCAATAGCATTTATTGTGCGATGTCTGAACGCGTTAACGATGACTTCAGAGTTTGAATGACCGTTGACAAACCTTTTGCAAAGCGCTCGCTCATCGGTTTACGCACCACATAATTCAGTTGTAATACGTTGAACGCCTTGTGTTGTTCAAGCAACCAAGAGTCACTTGTGGTCACCTCGTCCACCAAACCAAGCTCTTTTGCTTCCTGGCCTGACCACACTTCGCCCGTAGCAACTCTGTCAATATCAAGCTCAGGACGGTTTTCTTGCACGAATGTCTTAAATTGGCGGTGGATGGCTTCTAAATCTTGCTTGAACTTACGGCGCCCTTCGTCCGTATTCTCGCCAAATAGCGTTAATGTGCGTTTATATTCACCCGCGGTAAGTTGTTCAAAATCAACATCGTGCTTTTTCAGGAAACGGTGAAAATTGGGTATTTGTGCCACCACTCCGATAGAACCAATAAATGCAAACGGCGCCGCTAACAGCTTGTGACCAACGCACGCCATCATATAGCCACCACTTGCCGCTACTTTGTCTATGGCCACATTCAGTGTAAGGCCATGCGCTTTAATACGCTGTAGTTGTGCTGCCGCCAAACCATAACCATTGACAACTCCACCACCGCTTTCTAAGCGCACGAGAACCTCGTCTTTGTCGGTTGCTAACTGCAAGATAGCATTCACCTCCTGACGCAAGTTATCCACTTCTTTTGCATCCATGCTGCCTTTGAAGTCGAGTACAAAGAGACGCTGTTTTTTGTCACCTTCAGGCTTTTTCTTTTTCAACGCCTTCATGGCTTTCTTGCGAGCTTTTTTATCCATTAGCTCTAGCTTAAGTTGCTCACTAAGGTCCTTAAGCTCTTTAGACAAATCAGTGACCTGCAGGTCGCCCTTACTTTTCTTTTGCTTCTGAGCCGCTTGTGCCAGCAGACCAACAATAAAGCCTACGGCGATAACAATAATGGCCGCCTTCAACAAAAACGAACCAATATCTATCAGAAACTCCATATACTTCTCCCATACGAAAAAGGCCAGCATAACTGCCGGCCTTTGAATAACGAGTCTTCAATAACCTGAAGCTATTGTACCAAATCTGGATTGCTGATTGTTATTTGCATCATGTCTGAAGCAAACCAGAAGGCAATTTGTTGTTGCATCTCAGCAGTAACTGCCGCAGATGGGCCTGCGTCAACCAGTGATCCGTGCTCTGCATCGCCGCCGAAACGAACAATACCCGATACCGGAGTACCATCAGGCGTGGTGGTTTCCGAGATACCCTCTAAACCGAGCAACGCAGCCAGAGGCTCTGTGCCTGCAAGCGGTTTGTTCTCTACGGCATTAGGAATAACTGAATCACCGATTGCTTCAATCATGAATACCGGTGTTTCTGAAGCGACGACACCACTTGCGTAGTTAACCGGGTCACCCGAATCAACAACGGTTTGTGCTGCAAATGCAAACTGCTCAAAAGTTGCGTTAATTTGAGCCACTTGCTCAGCAGACGCCTGCTCCATGAAACCAGCATAGAACTGCTCTAACGTTGCACCACCAGCAATAGCCTGGTCAGCGGCAGCTTTAAAATCAGCATTCGATGAGTAAAGCAGGCTTGCTTTAATTGTTGGACCAAAGCTTTCAGAGGCCAACAGGAAGTTCGCTAAGCTGCCACCTGGCATGCCTAAGCTAGAGGCTTGAACGCTAAACATACCATCGAGCGCTGATAATGGGCTATCTTCACCAAATGACGTGTTAGCCAGCGCGGTGAAACCGGTACCCGCGATAGCACCTAACGAGTGACCAATAAAGTGCACATCCGTACCATCAATTTGCTCACCATCGGCAGCCATGAAGTTATTTAAGCTGACACGCAGGGCAACCAGATCAGTAATTGACTGGCGTAAGTTATCACGCGTTGTCAGCAAACTGCTCAAGTTCATGTAAGTTGTCGCATTTTCTGAGCCTGTTGCTGTAATGTCGAGCTCACCGTCTGCGTCAATATCAAAGCCACGTTCACCGTGTAATGGATGGTCGATTGCTACGGTTGCATAACCTGCAACAGCTAGCGTTCCCGCGATTGCGGCAGCGTTATTTTTTGAGCCGGTGATGCCATGCTGGAAGATAACGACAGGCCAGCCATCAGCTGGTTGGCTTAACGCAGGCAAACCCCGTTGGCTTCTTACGGCATTAGCTGTGGCTAAATCGGGAATAGTGACAAACGCATTTACCGTCTCCGTATCCTGAACCTCAGGTACCGGGTTGTATTTAGTTAAATGACGCTCTTCGTCAACACCCGCCAAATCAATACCATCCTCTGAGGTAATACATGCCTGTACTATTGAACGAATAACTCCCGCTTTATCGGCTGCGATAGCGTCTTGAGTAATACCCAAACCTAAAGCACCCTCTGGGATTTGGCCACTTTCAATGCCACCAACGATGGTAACAGGGCTGTCACACTTAGCGGTCCAGCGACCCGTTACGGGGGCTGTTGGATTTTCTGCGCTTGGTACAGGCAAGTAGTAAGGAATATCAACCTGACCGCCGTAAACTTTAGCTGAGCTAGCAACCGCCAAGGTAGTTGGGTCGGTAATGCCCGCGCCAGACAGGACGACATCTAAAGTATAGCCCTGCGGCGCAGCTTGCATCACTGGCGGAGCACCCGCCGCAATTTTCTGACCTAATAGAGTTTTCGTCATGCCCAACACGTCACCCACCGACTGAGTGGTAAAGTTTGAGCTATAAATAACGTCTTCAGGGTCTACGCCGAACTGTGCTAAAGCACCTTCGTAGCTGTTAATCAGTGCCTGTAAACTCTGTGCTGAAGGGTCATCAGAAGCTGGCGCTTCACTAACAGGCTCTTTCATTAGCGTGTAGGTCTGTGACGCTTTAACACGACGACCTAAAGAGTCCTGAATATTATCCGTTAAAACGACCAAATAACCTGTCGCTGATTCTAAAGGACGAAGAGGTACAACGGCTAAACTCCCTTCACCTGTTGCTTTAACTGTAAAGTCTGTACCGTGCTGTAACTCTTCGGTCACCGCACAAACAGCTGCTGGGTTAGCTGCAGCACAACCTTCAGAAACAGGTGTTCCGCCTTGTACCGTTTTGAATACTCGAACTGCTCCCTGAGCTTCGACACTGGCAGGATCGACCGACACCTGCTCACCATTTTGGTCAACAGGAAGCGAGAAGTTAAATGCCAGAGTTGAGTGCGTTCCCCAACCGTCTAAACCGTTAATAGCGACCTGCGGGTTAGCTGTATCACTTGGGTCAGCGACCGGAATATTCAAAGTGCCATCCACACTACCGCTTAACAAAATATTCGTCGGCGCTGGTATCGCACCATTCGACGGGTCAAATACAACGCGTGTTGCAGCGACATTCACTTCGTTTTCCGTAATAGGTGCTTCGTCACCGCTTCCGCAACCTACGAGGCTTAGAGCCGAACCGATTGCCAATGGGAGTAGTAATTTCTTCATGAGGTATCCCCAATCCTTTTTTATGTTTTGTTATTCTGTACCTTCTCTTAACGAAATTTATACACCTGTATCAAATAAGATTAAAGGCTTTTTAACGATTTTTCGTTCGTTTGCTGAGAAGTTATTCGAATATCGTTACAATAGCCTACTCACCCGACCACAGTCCAATGGTATTAGAAAACAGTTATGAAAATTAAAACCGTACACGATTACAAAGCGACACCGGACCTTTTGAAAGACAAAGTTATTTTAGTCACAGGTGCTGGCGACGGCATTGGTAAAGAAGCCGCAATAACCTTCGCTAAACACGGTGCGACCGTCATACTATTAGGCCGCACTGTCGCGAAACTCGAAGCCGTCTATGATGCCATTGTTGAAGCGGGGTACCCGCAGCCGGCTATCATTCCTCTGGATTTAAAAGGTGCTACGCCGTCTCACTACCGTGATATGGCGGCAACTATTCAAGACCAGTTCGGTAAACTCGACGGTGTTCTGCATAACGCTGGCTTGCTTGGTATTTTGTCGCCATTTACCCACATAGAGAAAGACAGCTGGGACGAAATAATGCAAGTGAATGTCACCGGCCAATTCGCCATGACTCAGGCGCTTATTCCGGTCATGGAGAAAGCGCCAAGCGCTTCTTTAGTATTCACGTCGTCAGGTGTCGGACGCAAAGGCCGTGCATACTGGGGCACATATTCTGTCAGTAAATTTGCCACTGAGGGTATGGCACAAGTAATAGCAGACGAATACGAGGGCACAAAGCTACGCACGAACGTAATTAATCCCGGCGCAACGCGCACTAGCATGCGTTCAAAAGCTTACCCGGCGGAAGACCCAAAAAGCCTGAAAACACCTTCTGACCTTATGCCAACGTACCTTTATTTAATGAGTGATGATAGCAAACACGACAATGGCATTTGCTTTGACGCGCAGTAAGTCGCTTTGATGTAGCTCTGGGTTCATTACGCGTGCTACACTCGCTAGCAACTGTTAATAACGGGTTATAACAATGGCGACGACGAAGCTAATACGAAACGCATGCTGCGCCGCGGCATTATTGAGCGGAGCTTCAACTTTTGGCTCCGCAGCCGCACCGCCAGAGCTCGAAGTACTCGACACAATAAATGATCAGCTATGGATTGGCATAAGCCCAGTCAGCCGAAATACCATTTGGGTTGCCGGTGAAAACGGAACGGTTGCTCGCTCAACCGATGCCGGAAAAAGCTGGCAGTACTTCCAACCAGGTCCGGCAGACCTTCAGTTTCGTGATATCGAGGCCATTGATGACCGCCGCGCTTATGCGATGAGTGTTGGAAACGGCGGTCAGTCTCGCATTTATTACACCGACAATGGTGGCAACAGTTGGCGTTTACGTTATCGCGGTGAAGGTGATTCTTTCTTCAATTGTATGGCTTTAGCTCCGAGCGGTGAGGCTTGGGTTCACGGCGATAGTGTGGGTGACGAATGGCGTATGGTTCGAAGCGCCGATGGCCGCAATTGGATGCAAGTACGTTCTGCTGTTGCTGAGCCTCCGCAGTCTAACGAAGGGGGCTTCGCTTCCAGTGGAAGCTGCGCTCGCTTTAATAATGACACTTGGATGATAGCAACAGGTAACGCAGATAAAGCACGTGTGCTGGTTAAAGGATCCTTCGGTATTCGTTTTAAAGTTATCGACTCTCCGATGCAAGCAGGTCCTATGGCAGGCATCACCAGCGTCTGGCCTGACGATGAAGACAATTTTTATATCGCTGGTGGCTCTCTCAATGAAGAAAATAACGAGCAAGAAGCTGCTCGTTTATGGCATTACTCAAATAAAACATTTAAAGCCCTGCCTGAACCACCGCTTAGTGGTGCGCTATACAGTCTTAGTAAAGTGTCTCACGACGGCGACTGGTTACTGACCTCAAACCCGCAAGGTGCTGCCGCGCTAAATATTGCTTCCGGTCAATGGCATCCATTGTCTGATAAAAACATCTGGAACATACAATGCCACGGGAATATCAGCTGTTGGTTTGTCGGCAAAGACGGTTTTATCGCTAAATTGCTTTGGCAGCCGGCGAGCTCAAAAGAGCCAAGCCTCCCATAAGATGACGCGTTTGTTTAAAACCATGGCGCTGTAGAGCATTAGCAACAACGGCGCTCCGGTTTCCCGAACGACAAACACAGATAATGTCCCGGTCTTTTAACTCCTGGTGGTCATGAATGAACTGTATGGCTTCTGTGACAGGGACATTAATGACCTCTGCGGAGCACGGAATATCGGATACGACATGTTCCTGACGCTCTCTTACATCTATCACAACCAGGTCATCCCGACACCAAAACTCATCCGTTTCACCTATTGGTATGTTGACATCGGCACCAGGATCACAATCCCCAATCGTTTCACATAAAGAGTAAACAAGATGATGTTCGGGATCGTCTTTCGGGCAAACGAGCGCATTGACAGAGACTAAGCTCTGATAGCTATTAAGCGGTGCACTTCCTGAAAAAACGAAATCGGTTTTTACCTCACTTTTTAAGCGAGCAGGCTCACTCAGAACAAACACGGGTTGCTCACCAGCTAACCTAAACAGGCGTCTTTCACCTACTTTAATGCAACCATCAATATCGGTCTGAGCGTCTACCGGAATGGCATCGCAATTGCGTTCATTGAAACCAGGCCAACCAAACACATCATGTGCTTTTGTATCGAGCCTTAAAATCCCTCTTAGTAGCTTTGCTGCTTCAGAAATATCTGAACCTGAATCGGTACTTAAAACCGTCTTAACCTTGTAGCCACGGCAATTAACAATATTCTCTATACGGGCAGACAGTGCGGGGTGTGGATCAATAACAGCTAGCTCTTTTGCCATTTTATCGATCACTAAATAGCAACAATGCGTGTCGTACTTCAGTTGAACGACGCCATCCAAAGCCGCATCATTGTCATTATTGGTATCGGCTATCAGCAAACATGAGTGCTTTAATGCGTCCCCTGCTTGCCGTATACGGTAACAAGCTTCATCGATATCTTGTTGCGATGTCGCAGGACCAAACGACAGGCGAATCGCGGATTCACTTTGCCAGCCATCGAGCCCCATCGCTCTTAGTACAAAGCTACCAACGACTTTTGAGCTGCATGCCGATCCCCCGCTCACCCGAATACCGCATGCATCAAAAACATCCATAATGTCTCTTGAGGCGACACCTCGAACTGAAAAGTTCAACGTCGTTGGTACACTGAGTTCGAAGCTATGATTAAACACAAGTGTCGGAAATGCGGCTTTTAAACTTTCAGATAGCTGTCGACGGTATTCTTTCAACCTTTGGTCGGAATGCAGTATCTCATTTTCAGTAATAAGTAACTCAAACAACGCATTCAGCGCGGCAATACCAGGTAAGTTTTCAGTGCCGGAGCGTTGCCCTGACTCTTGCCCTCCGCCAATAAGCAAAGGGGTGAATGGTGCCTTTTCACGAACAGCCATGAAGCCGATGCCTTTGGGCCCGTATAGCTTGTGACCTGAAAATGGCGCATAATCTATCGACGTATCATCCAGTGAAAATTGCAATTTTCCTAACGCTTGCACGCAATCAACCATCCACGGTATTGATGCGTTGTGCGTCCTAATCGTACGTTCCAACGCATTCAGGTCTTGGATAACCCCGGTTTCGTTATTCACAGCCATTGTGCATATCATGGCGGCATCACCGACGTGTTTTGCTATAAAATCGAGATCTAAACGGCCGTCTCTGTCTACTGGAATCGCTTTCAATTCAGCATGCAAACCTAACAGTTCATTCCAGTGTTCCAGCGCTTGTGGAACCGCTTTATGTTCCGTTGCTCCATACAGTAAGTATTTAGCGCTGGGGCGCGTTTTCATGGCGTGCGAAATAGCCGATACAACTGCGGTTTGAATACCTTCAGTGGCTCCGCTGGTAAATATTAGTCGTCCTCGTGCCAAGCCGACGACTTCACGCGCCATTTGTCGTGTGGTGTCTAGAATGTAACGAGCTTTGAGACCGGTAATGTGGCTACTGGATGGGTTTCCGAACACCGTTTCCATGGTGTGTGAAACAGCTTTAGCGATTTGAGGGAGAACCGGTGTTGTTGCGTTACAATCGAGATACAACTCGTTACCGTTAGTCTGAATATCTATCGGTTTCATTTCTCCCCCACTCGCTTCTACAACAAAAAGTTATATCGTTATAACCTTTATGGGGTTTTTGATCAATTAATCTGATTCTCTTTCCACTGCTGCTCTTTTTTCATACGAGCTTTGCGCTTATCGCAAGGTTCATCGCAATCGCAAGCTTTGTCCATGCCCAGTGAACTAATGCCACCACAGCTACCTGAAATAGATTTGCGTTGCACCATATAACCTATGGCCATTGCCAGAACAACTAAAACAAATAAGGCAAATACCATTAAAAAGGTTTGCATGATTACTCCTGTTTATTGCTCACTAATAAGGGCTTAAACCATTTGCTGGCATATTCTTCAAAACCCTCATCAGTTTTAGAAATCAACATAACTGCGAGTTGATTCTCTTCAGCAAACGCTTTTGCTTTTTCAGTTCCCATCACCAGCAAAGCGGTCGCATATGCATCTGCTGACATTGTATCGTCCGCATAGACCGAAACAGAAACCAAGTTATGCTGTATTGGCTTACCTGTTTCAGGGTCAATAATATGTGAGTATCGACGCCCTTCTTCTTCAAAATAGTTTCGATAATCACCGGAAGTCGCTAACGCGCCTTCTTTAAATTCGACAATTTCCTGGACAGCTCGTTCCGTAGAAATAGGCTTTTCAATCGCCAATTTCCAGTTTTCGTCAGCGGGCTTTCCACCCTTCGCTAAAATTTCACCACCAATTTCAATGAGGTACTGATTAATCCCCAACTGCTCCATTAAGTTTCCAACTTTATCAACGCCATACCCCTTGGCTATCGTTGATAAATCGACATACATTTCGGGATGGGATTTGATCAACTGATGGTTACTGACACTCAGTTTCTCAAAGCCAACTTTTTCAGAAATAACGGACAGCTCTTCAGCTGTTGGCTGTTGTTCGGGTTTGGCATTAGGCCCAAAGCCCCACAAATTAACTAATGGCCCTACGGTTATATCGAGTGCACCGTCTGTCTGGCGAGCGATTTCCAGCGCTCGGCTAACCACTCTTTCTAAATCACGACTAATAACAACCGGGCTCGTACTTGATAGCTGATTGAACTGTGACAATTCAGAGTTTGGATCGTAAGTCGACATTTGGGCGTTGACGCGCTCTAACACGGTGTCGACTTTCGTTTGAATCTTGTCCGCTGAATGTCGCGGATCTTTACTAAATAGAACAACACTGTAGGTTGTTCCCATTGTCTCGCCCCTAAACTCAATCCGCTCCGGCGCATCTGAGCAAGAGACTAAAAAGGCTAGCCCTAAAAGAGCTAGCCATAATTTTACAATCGATAATTTCGACAGCATCACCAATTAACCACCGAAGTCATCTAACATAATGTTTTCATCTTCGACACCCAGATCTTTCAGCATGTTAATACATGCTGCGTTCATAACCGGTGGTCCACACATATAAAACTCACAGTCTTCTGGAGCTTCGTGATCTTTCAAATAACGCTCGAATAAAACGTTATGAATGAAACCTGTGTCACCATCCCAGTTGTCTTCTGGTTGTGGATCAGACAAGGCAACATGCCATTCGAAGTTATCATTTTCTTCTTGCAGCATGTCGAAGTCTTCAACATAGAACATCTCACGCAGTGAACGCGCACCATACCAGAACGTGATTTTACGATCAGTGTTTAGACGACGTAACTGGTCAAAGATGTGCGAACGCATTGGCGCCATACCTGCACCACCACCAATGAAGACCATTTCAGCTTCGGTTTCTTTAGCGAAAAACTCACCAAATGGGCCAGAAATAGTCACTTCATCACCTGGCTTAAGGCTGAAGATATACGAAGACATTTTACCCGCTGGCAAGCTCAAGTCATTCGGTGGCGGTGTCGCACAACGAACGTTCAGCATAATGATGCCTTTTTCTTCAGGGTAGTTTGCCATTGAGTATGCGCGAACAACTTCTTCGTCAACTTTAGACTCAACGTCCAAGAAGCCAAAGCGTTCCCAGTCACCACGATATTCTGGTGCAATATCGAAGTCTTTGTACTTAACATGATGCGGTGGAGCTTCAATTTGAATGTAACCACCAGCGCGGAAAGGCACTTCTTCACCTTCCGGTAACTGCACAACGAACTCTTTGATAAAGGTTGCCACGTTATCGTTTGATTTAACGGTACAATCCCACTTTTTAATACCGAAAATTTCTTCCGGCAGTTCAATTTTCATGTCTTGCTTAACGTTGACCTGACAAGACAGACGCACACCTTCACGTGCTTCACGCTTAGTAATATGGTCAAGTTCGGTTGGCAGAATATCACCGCCACCTTCTTTAATAGTGACTCGGCACTGACCACAAGAGCCACCGCCGCCACAGGCCGAAGATACAAAGATGCCCGCATTTGCCAATGCGCCTAACAGTTTAGTGCCTGGCTGCGTTACGATCTTCTTCTCTTCGTCTTCGTTAATCAGGATTTCTACATCGCCCTGCGGTACCAACTTTGATTTGGCGAACATGATGATCGCCACCAAAATCAGTACGATGATGGTAAACATCCCTACACCGAGCGCTATCAGAGTAATATCCATCGATTCGTACCTTTAACGTTTACTGATTCAACACACTGGATTAAAGAGATACGCCGGAGAACGACATAAAGCCTAAACCAATCAAACCTACTGACATGAAGGTTGCGCCTAAGCCACGCAAACCATCAGGTACATCGGCATATTTGAGTTTTTCACGCACAGCAGCAAGCGCGACAATCGCTAAACACCAGCCAACGCCACTACCAATACCGTAAACCACTGACTCACCAAAGTTGTAATCACGTTCAACCATGAACGAGACACCACCAAAAATGGCACAGTTAACGGTAATTAACGGCAGGAAAATACCCAACGCGTTATATAAAGCCGGCACGTATTTGTCCAAAGCCATCTCCAGAATTTGAACCAATGCCGCAATCACACCGATAAAGGTTAAGAAACGCAGAAAGCTTAAGTCTGCATCTGGAAAGCCAGCCCACTCTAATGCACCTGGCGCTAATATATTGTGATAAACCAAGTTATTAACCGGCACCGAGATACCCAGTACAACGATAACTGCAACACCCAAGCCAAATGCCGTTTTAACTTTCTTAGAAACCGCAAGAAACGTACACATTCCTAAGAAGAAAGACAGTGCCAAGTTTTCGATAAAAATAGCTCGAATAAACAAGTTGATATACTGTTCCATGGCTCTTACTCCTTAGGTTCTACTTGTTCTGTACGGAAAGTACGAAGTACCCAAATGAATCCGCCAATAATGAAGAACGCACTTGGTGGCATTAGCAACAAACCAACCGGTTCGTACCAGCCGCCTTCTGATGCTAATGGCAGAATTTGTACATCGAACAAGCTACCTGAGCCGAAAAGCTCACGTATGAAACCAACCACCAACAGCACAACCGAGTAACCGAGACCATTACCGATACCATCCAGTAACGACATGAATGGTGTGCTCTTCATGGCATATGCTTCAGCACGTCCCATAACGATACAGTTGGTAATAATCAAACCTACGAATACCGATAGCTCACGAGAGATTTCATAAGCATAGGCGCGCAGAACCTGGTCAACAACGATAACCAGACTCGCAATAATCGTCATTTGAACGATAATCCGCACACTCGAAGGAATGTGATTACGGATAATCGAGATAAAGAAGTTAGATGCAGCAACAACCGCCGTCAGTGCAATACACATAACCAAGGTGTTGCTCATTTTTGACGTCACCGCCAATGCGGAGCAAATACCCAGTATTTGCAACGCAATGGGGTTATTCGCGAAGATTGGCCCGAACAGTACGGACTTCATTTCTTTTGCACTAGCCATTATTCAGCTCCCCTTTGCGAAGTTTATCAAGCAATGGGCCGTAAGCTTTGTCGCTCATCCAAAAGTCGATAAGTGCGTCTACGCCATTGCTGGTTAAAGTAGCGCCAGAAAGCGCATCAACTTCGTGCTCACCTGAAGCACCACCTTTAACCAAATCAAACTTCACTTTTCCATCGTCACCGTAAAGCTCTTTGCCTTCCCAGGTTTTAACCCAGCTTGGGTTAGTGATTTCCCCACCTAAGCCCGGTGTCTCTGAGTGTTCATAGAAGTGAACGCCACGCACGGTGCTCATATCATCTTCTAAAGAGATTAAGCCGTACATAGTGCCCCATAGCCCTTGGCCACGGATATGCAGTACTGCACCGTTACGTTCACCTGATTCGTTCATAACTAAATAAACTTCAGTCATGTTTTCCATGGTGCCCAAACCAGCGATATCTTCACTTTTATCAAGCTTTGTGCTGGTTTCAGGGTCGTTAGCAGCTTTGCGGTTATCAAACTCTTTTGGGTCTTTATCTTGCATGACTTGATAGTCTTTAAGACTAACAACCAACGCTTTAATACGCTCGTCATACACCGCAGGAATATCCATTCCTGATTCTAAAATACCCGCTGCATTTAGAATGTTACGTTGCATTGCAAGCGCCGCATTCTTCTCTTGCATTGGTTTTAGTGCCACAGCTGATCCTGCTACTAAAATAGAGCACACCAAACACAGCGCCAGCACGACACCTATCGTTTTGCCTAAGCTTTCATTCTTATTAGACATTGCGTGCTAACCTCCGTTTAATGTTTGCCTGTGCCACAAAATAGTCAAACAGCGGTGCAAAAACGTTCGCGAACAAGATAGCCAGCATAATACCTTCCGGGAATGCCGGGTTAATGACACGAATCATCACCGTCATGAAACCAATTAACAGACCGTAGGCGAATTTACCTTTATTGGTGAACGAGGCCGATACCGGATCCGTTGCCATAAACATCATTGCAAAGGCGAAACCACCCAACACTAAGTGCCAGTACCACGGCATTGCAAACATTGGATTTGTTTCACTACCAATAAGGTTAAGCAAGCCGGAGAACAGCACCATACCAACAAATACACCAGCAACGATGCGCCACGATGCAATGCGGAAGTAAATAAGCGCTAAACCACCGATAAGAATCATCAGTGTTGAAACTTCACCGACAGAGCCCTGAATGTTGCCTAAGAACGCATCCCACCAAAGCGCCGTGTCGCCATAATTTAGGTTGCCTAACGCTGCAGCACCCAAGTTGGTTGCACCAGAGAAACCATCTACGGCTGTCCAAATAGAGTCGCCTGACATGCTTGCCGGGTAAGCAAAGTATAAAAACGCACGACCGGTTAATGCCGGGTTCAGGAAGTTACGTCCGGTACCACCGAAGATTTCCTTACCGATAACCACACCAAAGGTGATACCCAGAGCCACCTGCCATAAAGGCGTTGTTGCTGGCAGAATTAATGAGAATAGTACTGAAGTAACGAAAAAACCCTCGTTAACTTCGTGCTTACGAATGGTCGCAAACAGAACTTCCCAGAAACCACCGACAATAAAGGTTACCGCATAAATAGGTAGGTACCAGCAGGCGCCATACCACATTTTGGTTCCCCAGCCAGCGTCAGCGCCAAACTCACCACCTAATAAGTGGAACAAGCCGACTTGCCATGCGTCAGATAATGCATAGCCGTCCGCTAGTGCGATAGCCGCTTGGTTACCGACGTTATACATTCCCCAGAACATAGCCGGAAATGTCATCATCCACACCAAAATCATGATGCGTTTCAAGTCGATGCGATCACGCACGTGTGTACTCGACTTAGTCACTGTACCCGGCGTGTATAAAATTGTGGCTACTGCTTCGTAAAGCGCATACCACTTCTCGTATTTGCCGCCTTTTTCAAACTGCGGCTCAATACGTTCAAGAGTATCTTTCAAGCTCATGGTTAGCCTTCTTTCTCAATCTTAGTGAGACAATCACGCAACACCGGTCCATACTCGTATTTACCGGGGCAAACGTAGGTGCACAGTGCCAGATCTTCTTCGTCTAACTCTAAGCAGCCCAGTTGTTGACCTTCATCTGTGTCACCAGACAATAAGTCGCGCAGTAATAAGGTTGGCAAAATATCCAAAGGCATAATGCGTTCGTAGTTACCAATTGGCACCATTGAACGTGACGAACCATTCATTGAGGTTGTCATGCTGAATAATTTCTTCGGATTAAAATGCCCCGCGTAAGCTCGAGTAACCGAGTGCAAATCTGAGCCCGGGCGTATCCAACCAAGAAACTCTTTGTGATCACCTTCAGGAATAACGCTCACTTGGTTATGAAAACGACCTAACCACGCATGAGCTTCATCGGCTGTATGACCATGCAGAACAGATCCAGAAATAATGCGCTGGTTGTCGCCAGCTAATTCACCATCGGTCAGTTCGTGCAAATTAGCGCCCATACGAGTGCGCAATAAGCGAGGCTCTTTCACACCTTCACCGCCTAATGCGACCATGCGATCAGTAAAGATTTCACCGGTAGTGAACAATTTACCGTAAGCAATAACGTCCTGATAACCAATGTGCCAAACGGGACGCTGCAAGCTTGCAGGCTGTAAGAAGTGAATATGAGTACCCACTAAGCCTGCCGGGTGTGGCCCCTGGAAAGACTCCAGAGTCACATCGGCATCGCCAGTATCAACTTCAGCATCACCAGCTTTCGCTACAAACAGTTTGCCTTCTGTCAGGTTTGATAACACTTTCAAACCATCGATAAATGCTTGTTTGTGTTCACCAATAAAAGTCGTCGGGTCGCCAGCCAATGGATTCGAGTCCATTGCATTAACGAAGATGGCAGTAGCCTCTGCATCCAAAGCCGGAGCCTTGCTGTAAGGACGTGTACGCAGTGCTGGCCATTGGCCCGATTCGACCAGTATCTCCTGCACTTTTTCACGACCGAGCGAGGTCAGTTTATCGCTTTCGAACTTATCAAAGGTGACTTGCTCTTCACCATCCAGTTCGATAACTACTGCTTGTAAAACACGACGCTCACCACGCAGAATGTCTTTAACTACACCAGCTCCGGGAGCAGTGTATTTGACACCAGGGTTTTTCTTATCCTCGAAAATCATTTGACCTTTTTTAACGCGGTCATCGACTTTCACGTGCATGGTTGGGCGCATACCCACGTATTCTTCACCTAGGGTAGCAACCGTTGTTACGGCCTTACCGTCGGATAACTTTTGCTGGGGCGCCCCTTTGATAGGGATGTCCAGCCCTTTTTTGATCGTAATCATATGCGTTTGCACTACTCGTTAAGGGAAGATTCATCACAACCAGTCATAAACGACTGAAACCTGAAAAATCAAAAAGTTACCGGCATAACTTTCCCCAGCCAGGGGTCTTTTTGCCGGTAACTTGAAACGTTTTCCACACTTATCGTCGGAATTTTAGCATTTTTCCTACAACGCTTACCAGTTTACTTTTGGATTTACATCAGCATCGTAGTCAACATTCTCAAAACCAAAGCCAAACAGGTTTAAAAAGTCGTTGTGGTAACCTTCGTAGTCCGCTAAATCGTGGAAATTTTCCTGGGTCACCTTATCCCAAAGCGCTTCCACTTTAGCTTGTGTTTTATCATTGGTTTCATAACCATCCATGTGAAGGCGCCCTGCATCGTCAAGCTCTGGGTTTTCAGCATAAAGCCCCTCAGTGAACAATCGGTAAATTTGCTCAATACAGCCTTCGTGCGTACCCTCTTCTTTCATTACGCCATAGATTAGCGAAATATAAAGCGGCATAACCGGTATCGCTGAGCTGGCTTGTGTTACCAGGGCTTTTAACGAAGACACGTAAGCTTTCAGGTTAACGTCTTTATAAGTGTCATCTAGCGCAGATGAGGCTCTGTCGAGATCTTCTTTTGCTCGACCAATCGTTGCATGACCATAAATAGGCCAAGTCAATTTCTTACCGATATAGGTATAAGCCGTTGTCTGACAGTCATTCGCCAGAAGGTCTGCATCGTGCAGAGCTTTAATCCAACGCTCCCAGTCTTCACCACCCATGACTTTTACGGTATTTGCAATATCGTCATCAGTCGCCGGGTCAAGTGTCACTTCGTGCACCTGATCTTTATCGGTATTATAGGTTTTCGTCGTGTATTGCTTACCAATTGGCTTAAGCACAGAGCAATAGAGCTCGCCGCTTTCAGGATCTTTGCGCTTAGGTGATGCTAAGCTATAAACAACAAGATCAATTTTGCCCATGTTGTCTTTGATGTACTCGATGCTCTCTTGTTTTATTTCATCTGAGAACGCATCACCATTGATTGAGTGGAATTTAAGACCTTCTTTCTCAGCTTCCTGATGAAAAGCAGCAGTGTTGTACCAACCTGCGGTGGCGGTTTTCTTTTCTGTCGGTTCTTTTTCAAAACACACGCCAAGCGTATGTGCTTGACCACCAAAAGCGGCGGTGATGCGCGACGCTAACCCATAGCCAGTGGAGCACCCAATGACAAGCACATTTTTCGGTGCGTTTTCGATAGGAGGTTGCTGCTTGATATAACTAATTTGACGTTTTACATTCTCGGCACAGCCGACCGGATGTGCGTTTGTACAAATAAACCCTCTGATTTTAGGCTTAATAACCATGTCGATATGTTCCCTTTTTCCGGATTATTTCCCCCATTGTAACCAATGAAAGCGCAGGAACACATCAGACATGCTTAATTTTTCTTTAATGCGCTGCGACTTTCGAGCCGCCCATGCAATTAGGCGAACGTGGTGTCGTTCCAGAAACCTGTTCCCACTCGCCTTCGGTATAAGTGTGCAGCGCCAGCGCATGAATATCATTCATTAGCTCATCGGCTAAAATTTTATTCACTGCCCGGTGTCGATTAATCAGCCTTTCGCCACTAAACTTGGGCGTTACCAACACAACTTTGAAGTGCGACTCTGCATTAGGGCCACCTGAGTGCATATGACTTTCATCCTGCACCTCGAGGTGCACCGGTGCAAACGCATCGCGAAGTTTATTTTCAATTTTTAAGCTTACTGACATGGCTTTTCTCCTGCACTCAATGCCTTAATATCTAGTCTAGTAGACTCCTGTTCGTTCGCAGGAGTTTTTTCGGCTTACTACCCTAACTCTACGAAAAATCGGCAAATAAAGTTTGCTGTTGTTTGTTTGATTTAATATGAGTCGTCAACTGCCACATGGCATACCTGGTCAGACGCCGACAAGAACGCAACCATAGGAAATACCGCGTCCGCAAGCTCCCCTTTTGATGCGCTTGCCGGCATAGCAACGTAGTAACGCTGAGCACTGACATTACCGTCTTTTTGCCACAATAATGTTGGTTGACCGGACATTCGTTGGTCAGACACGGATTGGTTAGACAAAAGTTCCGCTAATTTCTCCAGTCCTTCATCCCGGTAAGGCGGAAACGCAGTCGGCTCACCAGAACCACGCCAGCCTCGCAACTCACTCTCCGATGCAAGCAAGTCTTCGTTTACCCGGTCACGACAGAAACTCAATTCAATAACAGAACGGCTAATTTGCCACTCGCTGTTTGGCAGCAGCTGCTGGTCCAGCGAAATAATTTCGCCCTCTTTTAGAGTGTTTGTTTTTTGCGGCTCACAACCAACCAGCACCAGCAAAGCCATTAACGCAAATAACCCACTTTTCATTCTTCTGCCCCCTGTCTTTTGCTTGCGTATTATAACGCAACAGCACCAATAAACCGTTGTCTTCGTGTTAAAAATTCTGGCACTATATAATGCAATTCTAATAACGAAACTGTCTGTGAATGCACTTCATAAAACATACATCTTTAGCGGCTGCTTTATGCATTGTCGCCGCAACACCTTCTTACGCTTCGGTATGGATTGAAGCGAGCGATGTTGAATTACGCAACAGCCTTATTGTGTTAGCTGAGTCAGGCTTAATAGAAACGCCCATTCAGCAATACCCTGTTGCCTGGAAGAGTATTTTACCGCAATTAGATGCGCTAGATCCTAGCGAACTCTCAAACACCCAAAAGTTAGCACTTCAGCACGTTCGACACAGCTTGTCACAAGCGCAAAGCGGTCCAAAAACACGCTGGTATATTGCAGCTACCGACAGTGAAAACATTGTGCACGACTACGGCGACGACACTTACGAAGAGGGCAAAATTAGCCTGAGCCGCACCATGCATGGCGAACGATGGGCTGCGCGTCTGCAGGTCAATTATCGCCAGGATCCTTTCGAGGGAGACCATAAGAAGACATTAGACGGTAGTTACCTTGCTTATAACCTTAATGACTGGAGCTTTAGTGTTGATGCCTTACCGTTACGCTGGGGTCCGGCCGAGCACAGTAGCTTGTTATTCTCCAACAACGCGCGCCCCATTCCTAAAATACGTATAGATTATGCTCCGGACTACCCTCCTGCAGGCATGGCGCCGTTCAAAGTCAGTTTATTTAGCGGCTACCAGGACGATGGTTACAGTAATCACTACCAAACTTATGGCATTCGCTTTTCCAGCCAATTTTTAAATAAGTTGTGGTTCGGTATTAGTGCCATAGAGCAACGGGAAGACAATATCAGTAACCGAATGCTTACTGCAGATGCCAGAACCGGCTTTAACTGGGGCAAGCACCAGTTTTCTGCATATGCGGAAATTGGTATTGATAAACAGCTGGAAAGTGATGACAAGCCGGCCTATACGGTTGGCGGCCAATGGATGATGGGCTCTGACAGTGTTCGTCACAGCGTTACTGTCGAATACAGTCAGTTAGACGGTGGTCTTGAGCATGACTTTTATGCCACGACTGAAACGGGAAGACAGTATTTTCTAAGCCACCAGAGAAACCCGGGGTCTCCATTTCCTAAAGGAAGCCAAACAGCGTCATTCAGTTACCGACAGTTTTCCAACGACGGTTCAGCGTGGACGGTTTTAGTCAGCCGTAGTGAAAACGATGGAGCCGACAATACTTCTCGTGCTTTAATTCGTCGTACACAGCCAGTCTGGAACAGTTTAGTACGGTTATCCGTTCAATACCTTGATTCACCTGTTATTGATCAAGACGTGGGCGTTCAACTGAGTTGGGAGTGGCGATTTTAATCGCCGCTCATAGACCCCACTGCCAGGCTAATTGTATCCATGCTATGCAGCCAGGCTTCATCTAACGCATTCACTAAAGCAGGATAGCCGTCAGCTTTTAAAGGCACTTTTTCGGTAAATGTCCCTCTGACGGTATTCTCACTGCTCGCCATCTCGTACTGCCAATGCCCAGCAACCACCGCATGTGAATCATAACTTCCATAAAAGTCGTCAATCATCACCGTTAAAAAACCGCTGCAGTCATCGTTCAGCATTAAATACTGGATACTACGCTGTAACTGGTTCGACAAAGGCGTGCTCCAGCGATGCTGTTTTGCTGTATGCCAGCGCGTTTCATCCTGCTGAATTTGAATGCCCATTTTGGAAGCAGCCTCACCAACGACAACGTTGCGCTGCGAAGCTGGGCAAACTGCATCGACCGACTGACTCAGGTGCGGAAGCCGGTACTGCGTGATGTTATAGCTTTGGCTAGAACAGCCGGCTAAAAATACCGCCGCTGAGCTTACCGAGCCGATAAGTATTTTTTTAGTTTTCATAAGCTTTTGGCTCCGGATCGGGTGTCACTGACGGACTGAAAATAAGTGAATTAGGTTGCTGCTGAAGCTGCTCAATAACTGGCTGTAAGTCTCTTGAGAGCTTTTCTACTTCATTTAATGTTTGGTTCAACTGCCGACGCGTTGGTGAGTCACCACTTAAGCTACTTGTGAGCTCTTGCAGTTGCTCTAAGTTTTGCTTCAGTAATTTCGGAAGCTGGTTTATTTCTGGCTGCTCGAGTACTTGCGCCAGTGACACTGAAATACCATTTAATGTGTTTGCGGTTTCATCGACAGACTGCATCGCCTGTGAAAAGTCCGACAAACTGCTCTCTAGCGGGAGTTGGTTAAACTTATCCATGAGTTGCGTTAGTTTTTCTTCCAGACGCGTAAAATCACTGGCCATAGCTGGCATAACCGGGTAGCCGGCGAACCGCTGCTCAGTATCAAAAGACTCAGCATCGGGATAAAAACTAACATCGACAAACAAGGTATTTGTCAGCAAGTTTGACGCACGTATATTAGCGCGTAACCCTTGCTTAAATAACTCAGGCAGACGCTTTTCCCAGGCGTTAATATCAATATCGGCAACAAGACCACGCAAACGCTCGGGTTCAAAACGAATGAGAATAGGAATGCGCTTTAAAGGAGCCTGATCATTCTCGTCCGGGAACCAGCGTAGCGGCACTTCTCTGACCGTTCCGACACGCACACCTTTAAACTGAACCGGTGCGCCTTTATCCAGCCCGGCTATCGATTCGTCGAGCAATACCACATAATCGATGCCATGTATAAAGCCTTGTTGTTTCGCTTCTTCTAAGCTGTTAAATAGTTCAAAGCTCGTTGATTGCTGAAGCTTATCGCCCCGCGGCTGACCGTCCGGCACACCAAAGGTGATTGCCGCACCCAATAAGGAATCGATGGAACCAAGCGCCAGATCAATGCCCTGAGAGTTCCACTGTACTGATACGCCACGCTGTAGCCAGAAACGGGTATTTTCTGTAAGCAGCTCGTCATAGGGCGCTCTCACAAAGACCTGGTAACGGCTTTCACGTTTATCCACCAAAAACTCTGTTTGCTCAACTTGGCCAACGGTAAAGCCTTGATATTGCACTGAGTCTCCAACAGCCACTTGAGTTTGGCCATCGCTCACCAATGTCAGTCGCTTACCCGGCGTTTCCTGAGGTGTCACCGGCGGGTTTTCTAGCGCTGAGAAATGTGACTGAAAGTCCCCCCCGTCACCCGGTTGCAATTGAATATAAGCACCGGACAACAAAGTCCCCAAACCACTAACACCGCGACGCCCAATTCTTGGTTTCACCACCCAAATTTCCGTGTCACTGTTCAGCATTCGTTCGGTGTTTTCGTTCATTGACACTTCAATGACCGCTTCTTTAAAGTCATCAGACAGCCGCACTTCCGTTACTTGCCCAACATCAACATTACGTACTTTGACCCGGGTTTTGCCAGGCTCAATACCCTCAGCATCTGACACCGATATGGTAATCGTTGGACCCGCACCACTGGTGTCCTGCCAAACCATCCAGCCCGCAACCAAAAATGCAACGAGAGGCACTATCCATACTGGTGACAGTATTTTCAAGCGACTGATTTTCGCAACATCGGGGTCTGTCATTTTTTTGCCTCACGCCAAAATAAACGGGTGTCAAAACTCATTGCCGCTAACATGGTTAGAACCACAGCGGCACCAAAGGCGATAGCTGCAGAACCGGGATAAACTGACATGACAGTCCCGCTTCTCACTAACGCAACCAATATAGCCACAACAAAAATATCTATCATTGACCAACGGCCAATCCAGTCGGTTATTTTATATAAGACCAACCTATGATTGACCGCTTGCGGTGTTTGCCATCGGGCCAATGCCATTAACCCCAATAACGCCAGTATCTTTGCCACAGGTATCACTAAACTGGCAACAAAAACAATCACAGCAATAGGGGCATCTCCAGACTGCCAAAGCTCAACAACCCCTCCAATAATCGTTGACGGTTGAGCGTCACCAAAACGCACCGTTTCCATTATCGGTAGCCAGTGCGCCGGAACCAGTAATACCGCAGCAGCGACAATTAATGCCAGTGTTGCTTGTGGCGAACGCCACCAATGTCTATCAATATCATCTCCACAACACGGACAGTCGGATACACCAAAAGGCACCACTCGGTGACACACCTCACAAACTTTATAGCCTTGCTCATGCGCTGTCACCCCTGCTTTTACATCCCTTGAAGGAGTCGTTCTCTTCCCAACCACTGACCATAAGTTCATCGTGTTAACCAAGTAATACGTCACCAATAAAAACACAACGAACCCGCAAAATAACCAAAAACCCAGCTTTAATTGAACATTAGCAAGCCCGGAAATTTTTATCAGAGAAATTAGCGTTCCCAGCAGAAAAACATCCACCATAAGCCAAGGTTTTACGTGCGCGCTTAATCGCAAGCAATAACGAGCCATAGCTGACGCGTTCATGTTTATCGCAACAAACACAGCGATAAGACAGAACAAATACAGTAAGGGATACAAAATAACGGTAAGTAAAACAATGACAGCCAGCAACTTTTCATGAAAATACGACAACTGCCATGCCGCATCGAGCAGCGTCATTGACTGAGTTAGCCCTGAGCTATCGTATTGAATAAAGTCCAGCGTTAGAGCAAAAACAAGTAACAGAATAGCGGTCACAGAGTAGGCCAGTAAACGATCCACTCGGTATTCAGATTGACTAAGTAGCGTGTAACCACAACGCGTACATTGGGCTTTTTCACCCGTTTCAAGTCCCCCGATACGACTGATCAAGTCGCAGCGGGGGCAACCCAATAGTTCCGGATCAGTTGGTGTTTGACTTCTCACTTTCGGACTCATCACTTTCCGTCGATATCATCGCTATCACCGTCCAGCCTGGCTGCGGAATCAGCTCGCGCTCAGTAGTGAAAATATGCAGTTTTTCAGTTTCATCAATCGCAAACATTGGCAGCGCCCTTGTGCCATACTTTTGCTGATAGTCCGCAAAACTGAAGCTGTCTGTAATAGGCGTGGACTTAATTTTCGCGCCCTGAAAGTGAAGACTTGCTAACTTAGAGTAAGTCACACTCTCCCCAAATAAATTAAGGGTTTTACGGTAGCTTTCAGTGAGTTGATGACTTGCTCGGTAATCTTGCTCCCCACCATTTAAACCATGCACTTTATTCGACCCAAACCAGTCCTGGTAATACATTGAAACTAACGGGTTTAATTGTTTATAAGGTGACATGACCAGCAAACGTCCCAAGCCGGTTAAGTCGATATTATTCGATGCGTGCTCAGACGCCGGATTACCGAAGTACACTGGCAGGTTATCCATGCGAGCCAGTTTAATATTCTCCCAGTTGGTGTCAGCCAGGCGTACATTCACACCACTTTCCTGCAAAGCTTTACCCACTGCGCGTGCCATTTGGTTAGCCCCGAAAATTAAGAAGCCTTTTGCTGCTGGCTCCAGAAGCCCCAGCATTCTAGCCAATGGCTTAGCCGTTAAGCTTTGCAGTACTACTGTGGTCATAATGACCACAAACACCAATGGCACAATAGCCGCCGCTTCCTGCCAGCCGGACTCTTCCATTTTTAAGGCAAAAAGTGCAGAAACCGCAGCTGCAACAATACCCCTGGGGGCAATCCAGGACAGTAGCACCTTATCTTTAAACCTGAGCTCTGTCCCTATTGCAGATAGCCAAACCGCCAGCGGGCGCACGGCAAATAAGATGATCGCGATAAGAATAACTGCTGGCATACCTAACGCATCGAATTCAGAAAAATTCAGGCGAGCCGCCAGAATAATGAACAGCGCGGAAATAAGAAGCACACTGAGTGTTTCTTTGAATTCTAAAATTTCTTCCATATTCAGGTTGCGCGTATTCGCCATGACCATGCCCATAACCGTCACGGTTAACAAGCCCGATTCATGCTGAATCGCGTTCGATAACGCAAACACACCAAGAACAATGGTGAGGGTTGCCACATTTTGTAAATAATGTGGGAACCAACCACGGCCTAGCGCTAACCCAAGCATTCTTGCAGCGCCCCAACCTAACGCGAAGCCAATAGCCACTGTTGTTGCAAACGCTTGCAGCGCGTGCAAAAAGGCAGCGTCCTGACTGGCGATAATAAATTCATAAACTAATACCGCCAGTAATGCCCCCAGCGGATCAATAATAATGCCTTCCCAGCGGAGAATGTTCGCCAGCTTATTAATAGGTCGAATAGATCGTATCATTGGCTGAATAACAGTCGGACCGGTGACAACGACTAACGCACCAAAGAGCGCCGAGATCTCCCAGCCATACCCCATGATGAAGTGCGTTAGCACCGCAATAACCACAAAAGTCACCAACATGCCGACACTGACCAGGTTAGTCACCATGCGGCCGTGCCCTCGTATTTCCTCAAACTTCAATGTCAAACTGCCTTCAAACAGAATGACAGCAACCGATAAGGACACAAAAGGAAACAGCAAATCATCGAATAGCGCATCAGGGTTTAAAAGCCCCAGCGTCGGTCCAAGTACCAAGCCGCAGATAAGCAGCGGCAATATGGCTGGTAGTTTAATTCGCCAAGCCAACCATTGGCAGCTAATGGACAGCACACCAATTAACGCTAACAATGATAATTCCGACATAAATTCTCCGCATATAGACAGTCGTTTTTAGAATAGCAGAAGCTAAGTTATTGACTACCCGCAAATTGAAAATTTGGATGACACATTTCAAATGAGAATGGCTATCATTATTCATCTGTTCTGATATAATCAAGCGAAATTCATCGAACGTTCGTATAGAGGTCAAAAGGATATGCGCAAGTTAAATCGCTTACTCACGGTTATTGCTGCGACTTCTGCGACACTGGTGTCATTCACTAGCGCCGCTGCTGAAGTCAATATTTACTCAGCACGTAAAGAAGCTTTAATTAAACCCGTTTTAGAGCAATTCACCGAAAAAACCGGCATTGAAGTGAATTTGTTAACCGGTAAAGCCGATGCTTTATTGGCTCGTTTAGGCTCTGAGGGTGAAAACACACCTGCTGACTTATTCTTAACGGTTGACGCTGGAGCCTTGTACCGCGCTGTTGAAGCCGATGCATTTCAGCCTCTTAACTCAAAATTAGTGGAAAAAGCAGTGCCGGAGCACTTCCGCTCGAAAGACAACTTATGGTTCGGTTTAAGCCTTCGCGCGCGCCCTATTTTTTATTCGCCAGAGCGTGTTAACCCGGAAAAGCTTGAGTCTTATCTTAGCCTTGCTGACGAACAATGGGACGACCGCATTTGTATTCGCTCGTCCAACAACTTGTATAACCAGTCACTGGTTGCTGCATTGATTGAGCATCACGGCGCAGAAAAAACAGAAGCCTGGGCTGAGGACTTTGTTAGCAACTTTGCCCGCAAACCCGTCGGCGGCGACAGAGATCAAATTAAAGGCGTTGCCTACGGTGTCTGCGATATCGCAGTAGCAAACACTTACTACTTCGGGCATATGCTGAACTCAGACGATGCCGATGAGCGCGAAGCTGCACAAAAAGTGAAAATTTTCTGGCCAGCCCAAGATGCGCAGGGAGCTCACGTTAATGTATCGGGCATCGGTATTACCAAGCACGCAAAAAATGTTGACGAAGCTCAAAAGCTTATCGAGTTTTTGGTCTCTGAAGAATCACAAAAATGGTATGCTCAGGCCAATTATGAATACCCGGTTCGAGACGGTGTTGAGTGGAGCGAAACACTTCAAAAATGGGGTGAATTCAAGCAGGACGACATTTCAATGGACGTTCTGGGTGAGAACAACGGTGAAGCCGTACGTTTAATGAACCGTGCCGGCTGGCGTTAATTTAAGCATGGAGTGTACTGCATGAGCCGTGGCACGCTGTTACTTTTTGCCGTGGCGGTATTAATAGGGCTACCGCTTATTGTGGTGGCCCTATCTTTATTGAATCCGCAGTGGGATATTCTTTCTCACCTTTGGCAAACCGTCATTCCTGAGTACATTAGCCACTCGCTTATTTTACTGATTTGCGTTGGGCTGGGTGTCACTGTGCTAGGCGTCAGTACAGCCTGGTGTATCAGCCAGTATGATTTTCCCGGCTGGCGTTATTTGAGCTGGGGATTGCTGTTGCCACTGGCCATGCCCGCGTACATAACCGCTTACACCTACACTGGCTTGCTTGACTACGCTGGGCCGGTTCAACAGCTCATTCGTCAAGTGTTCAACGTATCCATTGGTGACTACTGGTTTCCAAATATCCGCAGTTTAGGCGGCGCGGTTTTCGTCCTCTGTGTCGTCCTTTACCCTTACGTGTATCTCATTACTCGCGCCGCATTTATGCAGCAGTCAACGGCCGCTTTTGAAAGTGCCAGAACGCTCGGCGCAGGCTCGTTCAAGAGCTTCTGGCGAGTAGCTATGCCGTTGGCTCGCCCGGCTATCGCAACCGGCGTTACTCTGGCATTAATGGAAACACTGGCTGACTACGGCACTATGGAATACTTCGGCGTCACCGTTTTTACCACTGGCATCTTCAGAACCTGGTATGGCATTGGCGACGCTCAGGGCGCATTGCAGTTATCGGCTCTGCTACTGATATTCGTCATTGTATTAATCATGATTGAACGCTACTCGCGCCGCAGAGCCCGTTTTTACCAGCAACGCTCGTCAAACCGCACGCCACAGCGACGCCCACTAAAGGGCTGGCGTGCCGGCCTCGCGTCGTTCATCTGCTGGCTGCCGGTCATTTTAGGTTTTCTTATTCCTGCGTCGCAATTACTGTGGTGGTCTGTTGAAAAGTCGGATATTTGGCTTGAGGCGTCTTTCTGGGTATTAACAGGCAATACACTCTGGTTAGGCCTACTGGCCGCCTGTATTACCGTATTATTGGCCTTGTGGTTGGCTTATGGTCGCCGCCGCCATCCAACTCGTCCATTGCGCGCCGCCATTACACTCGCCGGCATGGGATACGCCATTCCGGGCATTGTTATCGCCGTTGGACTGTTATCGCCACTGGCCTGGTTCGATCATCAAATCATCGCTGCCAGCAAATGGCTATTTGACGTGAATCCCGGGCTGATTTTCTCAGGAACCGTCATTGCTCTGCTATTCGCCTACAGCGTCCGTTTTTTGTCGGTATCGCTGCAAACCGTCAGCTCCGGGCTTGAGCAAATCACACCGCAAATGGACGACAGCGCCCGAACCCTTGGCGCCAGTGGTCGTCGCATTTTATGGAAAGTGCATTTGCCGCTTTTGAAAAGCCCCTTACTGGCTGCGCTCATTCTGGTATTGGTCGACGTCATGAAAGAGCTGCCGGCAACCTTAGTGCTGCGACCCTTCGATTTTAATACTTTGGCCGTTCGAGCCTTTGAAATGGCTTCTGACGAGCGTTTAGCTGACGCCGGCCCTCCGGCATTAATGATAGTTGCGGTTGGGCTTATTCCAGTTATGATGCTGTCCCGGGCGCTGCGCAATAAATCCATTAAGACAGGAGATTAAATGAGTACTTTACTGAATCTCGAATCAGTCAGTATCGAGCTTTCTGGCAACCGTATTGTTGATCAGCTCAGTTTATCTCTTGCGCCCGGCGATATTGGCTGTCTATTAGGCCCTAGCGGCTGTGGCAAGACCACCTTGCTGCGAGCTATTGCCGGTTTTAACCCGGTGTCTTCAGGGAAAATATCCTTGCACGACAAAGTTGTTTCTAGCAATTCAACGCAGTTAGCAACAGAAAAACGCAATATCGGCATGATGTTTCAAGACTTCTCGTTATTTCCCCACTTGACGGTTGAGCAGAACATTCGTTTTGGCATAGAAGACTGGAGTCAGTCAGAGCAAGAACAGCGCGTCAAAGAACTCTTGTTGCGTATCGACTTAAATGGCTATCAGAAACGGTATCCCCATGAGCTGTCAGGTGGTCAGCAGCAGCGTATCGCGCTCGCCAGAGCACTGGCGCCGAGACCGCAGCTCATGCTTTTGGATGAGCCATTTTCCAGTTTGGACGCTGAATTGCGCGAGATTCTGGCGCACGACGTTCGCCACTTATTAAAAGAGGAAAACATCACGGCACTGTTAGTTACTCACGACCAACAGGAAGCGTTTGCGATGGCTGACAAGGCCGGCGTTATGTACTCTGGTCAATTATTACAGTGGGAAACACCCTACGAACTTTACCATGAACCAACCCATGAGTTAGTCGCCGATTTTATTGGCCGCGGTGTGCTGCTACAGGGTGAAGTAAAAGACCACAAGCTGCACAGCGCCTTCGGTATTATTGAGCACGACGATATTAAGAAACACCCCAATATGCTGGTCAACTTTCTGGTTCGCCCGGACGACATTGTTCTGAACAAAGACAGTGCCATGAAAGCCATTGTTGTTGGTAAAGGCTTTCGCGGCTCACACTACCTTTATACGCTAGAGCTGTCAGATACCAGCCGCGTACTGGCCGTAGGTCCTTCTCATCAACCTCTCGATGATGGTGCAACCGTAGGAATAGACGTAGACTTTGACCATTTAGTAGTTTTTGACGCATCATTGTGTGAATTGCCTGATTAAAACGAGGGTCACATGGACTTCCTTATTGATAGCTGGGACTTTTCAACAAGCCCTGCCACTGCCTTTACGTCGCCGACCAGTCATCAGCCTAACTGCTGGTTCCATTTCCAACGTGACGCCGAAGGGCTTAACGAATGGTTAACTCAGGCGGGTATCCCCGAACCACTTATTGATGCCGTCCTAGAAGAAGATACGCGGCCACGTTTTCAACGTTTGAGTGATGGCTTTATTTTACTATTACGTGGCGTTAACCTGGCCAGCGGCGAATCTCCTGAGGACATGCTGAGTCTGCGTCTACTGTATTACAAAGGTGCTCTATACACCTTCAGAAAGCGCCCTTTTAAGTCTATTGCTCACCTGCGAGAACAACTGCAGAGCCAGACAGGTCCAGAGTCGTTAATGGACTTTCTCGTCAGCTTGATTGAACAAATTAATCTTAAAATTGAAGATGTAGTCTCGGCTGCTGAAGAGAAGCTCGAGCAAATTGAAGGGGAAAGCTTCGACAATACGGCTCAAATGCAATTGCAGTTAACGACATTGCACCGTCGTTTATTACGTCTAAACCGGTTTATTCGTCCACAGCTTGCCGCTTTAGAAAAACTAACAACGGAAGCCGAGCGCATTATGCCGATCGAGTTACATCAGTGGCTGATTAACGAGCGGGACACCACCCAGCGACTGTTCGAGCAAATTGACTTAATGCTCGAGCAAATTTGGATGCAGCGCGAGCAAATACAACAAGCAATAGCCGAAAAAATGAACAGGAATACCTATTGGCTGTCAGTTATTGCCGGAGTTTTCCTGCCATTAAGTTTTCTTACTGGTGTTTTTGGCATCAATATCGGCGGTATGCCTGGTGTTGAGCACGAAGATGCGTTTCTTATTTTCTGCGTCGCACTGGTTATTATTGCGGTTGTCGAATTTTTACTGCTTCGACGACTCCGGTTTTGGTAAAACTCTGTAAAAGTAACTCTAGTTAGACCTAAGTCGAATGGGAAATTGCGGGTAACAGAATAAGCTTGAAAGCATGAGCATTTAAGAAGTAAGGACAGTGTCATGCAAGCTTATAAAAAGCTTTATTCTGAAGCCCAGCAAGACCCCGAAGGATTCTGGCTTGAACAGGCTCGTCGCCTGGATTGGTTTACCCCACCGAAAACTGCCGCCAACGTGCGCAAAAACGGCATGGCCGACTGGTTTCCAGACGGCCGGGTTAACGTCAGTCACTTAGCATTAGACGCCCAAATTAATGTAGGCCGAGGGGACCAGGTTGCACTGTACTACGATTCTCCCGTCACCAATACGCAGGCGAACTATACCTACGGCCAACTCAAAGAAGCAGTCGCCGACTTTGCCGGAGCACTTAAAGCGCAAGGCGTTAACACCGGCGATCGGGTCGTTATTTATTTACCAATGATTCCGCAGGCTGCTATAGCCATGCTGGCTTGTGCTCGTATTGGCGCGATTCACTCGGTGGTCTTCGGCGGTTTTGCGGCCCACGAGCTGGCCATTCGAATTGACGATGCCAAACCCAAAGCCATTGTCACCGCTTCTTGTGGTGTTGAGGTCAGTAAGGTGCTGGAATACAAACCGATTGTTGATAAAGCCATTGAAGAAGCCACTCATAAGCCAGATGCTGTCATTGTTCATCAGCGTCCTGAATGTGAGGCTGACTTAAGCAACCCTGGTGATATTGACTGGCAGGATGCCGTTAAAAATGCAGAACCAGCAGACCCCGTCGCACTACCGTCAACTCATCCGCTTTATATTCTCTACACCTCAGGCACTACCGGTAAACCCAAAGGTGTCGTGCGAGACCACGGTGGTTATGCAACTGCGTTAAACTTCTCCATGGACTATGTATACGGATTAAAACCCGGCGACACATTTTTTACCGCTTCGGATGTCGGCTGGGTGGTTGGACACTCCTACATTGTTTACGGCCCGTTAATTTTCGGTTGCAGCACAGTTTTGTATGAGGGTAAACCCGTCAACACCCCAGATGCGGGGGCGTTTTGGCGTATCATTGAGCAATACAAAGCCAAAGCCGTATTCTCAGCACCAACCGCATTCCGGGCGATTAAAAAGGAAGACCCCAACGGTCAGTTTCTAAAAGAGTACGACCTTAGTTCATTAGAGCGAATTTATATGGCGGGCGAGCGGCTTGATCCTGCCACCTATGAATGGACCACTGAGCTAACGGATAAGCCGGTTTACGATCACTGGTGGCAAACAGAAAGCGGATGGCCGATGTGCGCTAATCCAGTTGGCATTGAGCCGGCAAAAGTAAAACCCGGTTCCTCTACCTTCCCCGTACCCGGCTATGAAATATCCGTACTTGATCCACTGGGCAAATCGGTCAATAGCAGTGAAGAAGGTGCTATTTGTGTTCGGTTACCACTGCCACCGGGCTGCCTGACAACTGTTTGGGGAGACGACGAACGCTTGCACAACAGCTACCTGAAAGCTTTCCCTGGGTATTACTGCAGTGGCGACGGTGGCTACATCGACAAAGACGGTTATGTCTTTATTATGGGACGTACCGACGATGTGATTAACGTCGCTGGTCATCGGCTTTCCACTGGAGAAATGGAAGAAATACTGGCCAGTCATCCAGCCGTTGCGGAGTGCGCCGTTGTTGGACAACCTGACGAGCTGAAAGGTGAATTACCCATTGGTTTTGTCATACTCAAAAACTCTGTCGACATTAGCCAAGAGCAGTTACAGGAAGAACTCATTCAGTCGGTCCGCAGCAAAATTGGCGCCATTGCGTGCCTGAAAACCCTACACATTGTGCCGCGTCTGCCCAAAACACGTTCAGGAAAAATTCTGCGGCGTATTATCCGGCAGTTGGTACAGGGAAATGAAGTAGCGGTACCATCAACGATTGACGACCCAACAAGTATTGATGCGTTAAAACAAACACTGAGTTAAACTACGACCCATTGTTTGTTAATGGGTAAAACGTGGATTTCTATGGTGTTATCAATCGTTGCAGTTATTATTGGTCTGGCGGTTCTGGTTTGGAGTGCTGACAAGTTTGTTGAAGGAGCCGCCGCCGTTGCTCGTCATTTAGGCATGGCGCCGTTAGTTATCGGCATGGTGATTATAGGTTTTGGTACCTCGGCGCCGGAAATGGTGGTATCAGCTTTAGCCTCTCTTGATGGCAACCCTGCATTGGCTCTTGGTAACGCTTATGGCTCTAACATTACTAACATCGCGTTAGTGTTAGGTATCACCGCTGTCTTAGCACCTATTGCGGTCAAATCAGTGGTTATTCGCCGGGAAATGCCGGTACTTATTGGTATCACCTTACTCAGTGCTATCTTCCTGCTCGACTACCAAATTACTCGCTTCGAAGCCGGGCTGCTGTTACTCGTTTTCTTTGCTTACATGGGGTGGTCCGTCTGGATTGGCTCGAGAAACAGTGACGACGCACTCGCCGCCGAATACACTCAAGAGCTCGACTCCCACCCTATTCCCATGAAACCCGCCATTATTTGGCTGATAGTCGGTCTTTTACTACTTATTGTCAGTTCCAGAGCGTTGGTTTGGGGAGCTATCAATATCGCGACCGCTTTAGGTGTCAGTGATCTTGTCATCGGCCTAACTGTTGTCGCTATAGGTACGTCATTACCCGAGCTCGCCTCCGCTATTGCAGCTACGCGTAAAAACGAACATGACCTGGCCCTGGGGAATGTGATTGGCTCCAATATGTTTAACACACTAGCCGTGGTGGGTATTGCCGGTGCTATTAAGCCAATATCGCTTGAACCACTCGTGCTTAGCCGCGACTGGATAACCATGGCAGTTCTGACGTTGCTACTAATGGCTTTTGGCATACGCAAAGCCCGTCAGGGAAGAATAAATCGAGTGCATGGGGCTATTTTCATCGTCTTGTACATTGCTTATACGCTTTACTTACTTAAGACCGGCTTTATTAACCCTTAATAAGTAAAATAAGTACCACTCAAAAGCTATTGCAAATAGTTCGCATTTGAAATAGACTATCACTAACTCGTTGAGGTGATAGTCTATGTACGTATGTCTTTGTAAAGGAGTCAATGATAAAACCATCCACCAGGCGGTAAGCCGTGGAGAGGTTTCGTCAATGCGTGATCTGCGCCAGCAGTTCGGTGTCGCGTCGCAATGTGGCTGCTGCAAAGACTGCGCTAAAAGTGTTCTTAACGATGCTCTTCAGGAAAGCTTTCCGAAAAAATCTCAAGAAACTTCGCTGCCAGTATCAGTATGCTACACTTAGTTCATACATTATGAATTAAGAGGTAGCTTAAACTATGAAAGGTGATGCAAAAGTTATTCAGCAGCTCAACAAGGTGCTGACCTTAAAGCTGACCGCTATCAACCAGTATTTTCTGCACGCCCGCATGTACCAGAACTGGGGCTTCAATAGCTTAAATAAAGCGGTATATAAAGCATCCATTGAAGAAATGAAGCATGCTGATGTTATTATCGAACGCATTTTATTTCTTGAAGGTATTCCTAATTTACAAGAGCTAGGAAAGCTGTACGTTGGCGAAGAACCTCGGGAAATGCTCGAGTTAGACCACAAAGTTCAGTTTGGCGATGTCAGTGCCATTCGTGACGCCGTAAAAGTGTGCGAAGAGCACAAAGACTACGTCAGTCGTAAGGCATTAAGAGACATTTTAGACTCTCAGGAAGAACATCTTGACTGGCTGGAAACTCAAATTGATCTCATTTCTCGTCTTGGTAACGAGGTGTATTTACAAACAAAAATGGATGAGGCCGAATAATGCGCAGAGATAACAATGTTGTAGAGCAATTAAACCGTTTGCTTGCGTTTGAACTGACATCAATTGACCAATACACCTCTCACTCTCGTCAGTACGAAGACATGGGCTTGATGAAGCTTTACGAGCGTATTAACCATGAAATTGATGACGAGCGCGGTCATGCTGACTTACTGATTCGCCGCATTCTATTTTTAGAAGGCGAGCCAAACATGAAAAATCGTGAGCCACACACCATTGGCTCAGACGTTCGTGAAATGCTGGAAAACGATTTACAGCTTGAGTACAACAACGCGAAAACGCTTCGTGAGGTTATTGAATATTGCGAAGAAGTCGACGACTACGTTACGCGCGATATGCTCGTTGGTATTTTAAAAGACACCGAAGAAGACCATGCTTACTGGCTTAAAATTCAGTTGGGCTTAATGGATAAATTGGGTGAGCAACTTTACTTACAGAAAATGATGTAAGTGCAGTTACAGAAAAACAAAAGGCGCCATTTGGCGCCTTTTTTAATTTCCCAATAACGTTATAAGCCATAGACAGTGACGTAGAACTCATCGTTATCGTCCGTTGACTCAACGGTATATTCTACCGGCACATTGCTCTCACCACCCGGGCCAGACATAATTAAATCAGCCGCGCACTGGTAAGTATCAAGCTTTTCATCGTGTCCTTGGGTGCGAATCGCGTCTAATGACATCTCAATTACGCTCGCAAATTCGGTTCCGAGTTGCGCAACCAGCTCGTCGTTACTAATTTCTAAAACCAAATCGACGGTTTCTGAATCACTGCACGTGGGCGTACCGCCGCTGCATGCTGATAATATCATTGCGCCTGCCACTACCGGTAAAACTCGTTTAAACATAACTATCCTTATTGGTTTTATTACTTGGCAGGAAAGCGCCAGAACAAAATGTCATATCACACCTTCCCTGGTACTTACCCATTAAACGAATTTTAAAACTACCACCCGGGGGGATTATTGCAATAGAAACAAGTATTGCAGACACAAAAAAACCGCCACAAGGGCGGTTTCTTTATATCTGGCGGAGAGAGAGGGATTCGAACCCTCGATACGTTGCCGTATACACACTTTCCAGGCGTGCTCCTTCAGCCACTCGGACACCTCTCCAGAACGGCCGCTATGGTAGGGGTTTTAGCCGTTCTAATCAAGGGGTTTAAGCAATTTTAAAGCGTTTCATGCCTTTATTTAATCGTTTTGCCAACTCTCGCAACTCGCGACTGGCTTCACTGATTTGTTCAGAGCCGGCAGCGGTTTGCTCTGCGGCTTCGGTAATAGAGGTAAAGTTCTGATTAATTTCTTCGGCAACGGCAGTTTGCTCCTCAGCGGCCGTTGCGATTTGGGCGTTCATATCGCTCATTTTCGCAACTGAGGTGTTAACAGACTGCAGTGACTCCCCGGCTCTGCGCGCTTGTTCAACGCTTTCGGCTGCTTTCTGACGTCCTTGTTCCATAACATCAACCGCATTAGTTGCACTGCCACGCATGGTTTCAATAAGGCTTTGAATGCTGCGCGTTGAGTCCTGAGTTCGGTTGGCCAGCGCACGAACTTCGTCGGCTACGACAGAGAAGCCACGGCCATGTTCGCCCGCTCGTGCCGCCTCAATGGCCGCGTTCAACGCCAGCAGGTTCGTCTGGTCAGCAATGCCTTCAATAACCTCAAGAACTTTATTAATTTCAGCGGTATTGTCAGACAATTCACCGATAACGGTAGAAGCACTTTCTACTTGCTTCGCCAATTCTTCAATAGAACGCACCGTCGCTTCCACTTCACGGCTGCCGTTCATGGTTTCCTTGTCGGTATCGTCAGCCAGTTGCGCGGCTTCTTCAGTATGTTGTGCGACTTCTCGCACCGTCTGCGACATCTGATGAATAGCGGCGGCACCTTGGGTTGTCTGCTCCTGCTGCTCAACAACCAGTTTTTGGTTATTATCAGCGGTTTCTGAAAGTTCAGAAGAGGCATCCACCAAGGTCGTTGCCGACTCGTTCACTTCTTTCAACAGTCCTTGCAGACGACGGACCATGGTGTTCACGTCGTCCATCATGCTGCCTTTGTACTTGGAGCGAGTCTCAACGGTTAAATCGCCGTCGGCAATTTGCTGCAACACGTCAGCGGCCTCTTCGGGTTCACCACCAATTTTGTGAGTTAAACGGACCACAATTCTCCAGGCCACTAAACCACCAGCAATAATGGCAAAGGCCGTTATCCACCACATCAGTGTCGCGAAGTTTTCGCTTCGCTCCATAACGCCTTGGGTTCCCTTAGAAATGCTCGCTTCCTGATAATCAATGAAATCGTTGATTCGGTTCAGCCATTCCGCATAAATGGGACCCAGCTCACGAATGACATAGTCCTGAGCTTGCTGACGTCGGTCAGATTGCAGCAAGCGTTCAACCTCGGCAGCAGACTCTAAACCTTGTTTACGTATTTCCGCTATTGCCGCCAGTAAGGACTTTTCCTGACTATTAACCAGGTTCGCGTCAGAAATGATGCGCTGCATCCCCTGTTGCGACTCTGCGTAGTCATTTTTCAGCTTCGCTATAAGCTCTCTAAGTGGCGGCCGTTCGCTTGCGCGCTCCACCAACACTAAGTCGCGTAACGCAATGGCTCTGTCATGCACGCTGCCACGGTAGTTGATAGCAAACCGTTGCTTCTCGCTACCTACCTCGTTCACCCGAACCAGGGTTTTATCAATTTCGCCTACTTGGTAGGTGCCTATAATGGTGGTTATTGCAAGCAATAACAGAATAAACGCAAAGCCTGCGTATAACCGATTCGCTATCGTCATCTCTTACCTCGAAACTGCGGGGTTATATTAACTTGAATGGTTATACAGAATAACTGAGAGGAAGGATCAGAAAGAACGAATAAAATGAGATGAAATTAATCGATTTTTGCGTTTAATAATTTAACGGCTTAATAACCAACGAAAAATTCTTAACTGGCTAGGAACGTAAAACATGTACTCGGGGTGCCACTGTACGCCAATAACGGCTTGTTCTCGCCCGTCACTCTCAGAAGCTTGTATAAAACCGTCTAAATCCCAACCGGTTGCACGCATGCCCACACCAACTTGTTTAACTATTTGGGAATGCAGGCTGTTCACCCTTAGTTTGCGCTTTTTACACACCTCAGACAGTAAACAGTTTTTTTCCAAAAACACTTGTTTGGTTGGTAACAAGCCGGGACGGTTATACGTTAATTTTCGAAGCTCTTTAATATTCTGATCCAGTTCACCGCCAAGCACGACATTAATGAGCTGAGAGCCTCGGCAAATACCTAGAAGCGGCTTTTTATTCTCAAGCGCCCACTGTATCCAGCGAATTTCAATATCATCACGTTCAGGATCGTATTCGCCATCGGGCTCGGGCGGCTGATTATAATGAGACGGGCTGATGTCATCGCCACCACCAATGATCACCGCATCAACGGATTCGTCTTCGCAGCGGTGTCTGACGCTCACTCGGATAGGGCGCGCACCAAGCAGCCTGAGCGCCAGCCAGGTACACCACCACGACGGCGACCACTTGCGTGCCGTCCCGGTTACCACCACTCGCGGTCGCTGAGCCATTGCGTTAACCTCTTTTTCCAATCGTTCTCAGCGACGCCCATAATAGGTCGCTCCGCCTTACGAAATGCATCTCGCCAGTAGGCCAAAGCCTCTTCGTCATTCGCTAAAGCTTCTATCACCCACCATAAATTCCACTCTTCACTGAGCTGCCAGTCCGGATGCTCAATTTGACAGTTGGGTAAACGATAGTGAAAGGTAGGGCGTGCCTTAATCTTGCTGTCTCTAACAGCTTCCATCACCCTAGTTTCATCAACGTGGGCGAACAGAGGCAGCATATCAAGAGCTCGGTTTCGGGTCGCATTAAATGATAAGTAATCATCAATGAGGGTCGACATATCAACGTCGTCTTGTGCCATCAGACGATGCAAATAGTCTTCTGGGTATTTATCGATATAAGGGCTTATCTTTCTGGTGGTATCAACCTTATGTTTCTCAATAAGCCACCATTGCAATACACCATAAGCCTGCAAGTATCTCAGTATGGTTGGTGCATCGACTTTGGGGATTTCCGCGTTAATATGAACACCATAAGCGGCTATCCAGGACTCATCAGTGCCCTTTGCGCCAGCCTGACGAAGCTCATTTACAAGAGGAATAAGTACCTTGCACTGCTCTAATGTTAACGGCGGGCAAACAATTTCAATCGGCACCCAGCGTTCGGCTAAGTTGCCTAGCTCGTTTAACAGACTGGACTCATCAGCATCTTCTGCTTTAGCTTTTTTCTTTAAATAGTCCCAGTCAATTTCAACATTAAAAGTGCCGAGATCAGACGTTCTGACTTTGTGCTCAGCCTTCGATTCGCGAACGCATTCTCCGTCAACAACCGAACACAAAACCGTCGAAGCCTGCTCTAAAGTTAAGCCACTGAATTCCAGTTCAAAACCAATGGTTCTCGGCTCGTCACTGTCATTCAGTGGTACAGGGAGTTCTTTAAAGTCCGTCTCACTCAATCGAAAACTGTCCTGCTGGTCCTGGAAAAACAACCGGGCTTTCAAAGCCGTCTTTGCTTACACTAGCTACACCAAAAATGTAGTTATCGATCACAATGTTTTCCAACGTGTACTCATCTACGTTACCCACGTAACGGCTAAACTGCCACTGCGGTGCGTCGGTTAAACGCCAATACACTTTATAACCGGCAATATTGTCTTCGTCCTGACTTTGAGAGCTCCAGCTTAACGTCGTGTCTGGTTTCACAGCCCCTTCTATTTCAACGTTGGCCGGCGGTCGTGGTGCCCACGCCATGCTTGCCAAAGACGCCGCATTCAATGCCGTCAACTTAGCTGCGTAGTCAAAATTAACGCCGTCAATGGTATCACCGTATTTAATACCATTTTCCGTGCGTAAATCCTGGTGCTGACGGTTATAGTTCTCGTTGGTCTCCATAATACGGATGCCCGGATACCCGAGATCGTTAAACGGTCTGTGGTGACCGCCTCGACCAAAGCGGTCCAAACGATAAATAACCATCGTATCCAAATTAGGTACATAACGGTCCGCAATCCAATCAATATAACGAGCTAAATTGCGCGACGGCGAATCGACCTCACCTCCGTAAAAGCGCCGCATAGTCGCTTCGCGATCAGACTCGTTCATGCGAGTACCTTCTGCAAAAATCCGAGCTGTTGAGTTATTGATAACCCCGTTGATGCCCTCGATGTTGCCAATCATGTCATTGTTCAACACGGCGGTCAGGTGCCAGTCTTCATCCTTGGCTTTCTTCGCTAAAATTTTACCGCCAAACAAGCCTTGCTCTTCGCCGGCCAAGGCGGCGTATACGATAGACCCATCAAACTCGTATTGACTGAGCACACGAGCTGCTTCCAAGGTGCCTGCAACACCTGAGGCATTGTCATTCGCACCGGGAGCGTCTGAGGTAGAGTCCATAACGTCACTAACGCGCGAATCAATATCGCCTGACATCATGACATAACGATTTGGGTCAGTCGTTCCCCTCTGGATAGCAATAACACTTTTTACTTCTACCGGATCCGGAATGCGTTTCTCACCAGAAATCACATCGCTCACATACATCACTTCCAGACAACCGCCACAGGCTTCTGAGATTTTCTCAAACTCTGAATAAATCCAGCGGCGTGCCGCCCCAATACCACGAGTATCAGACTCCGTTTCTGACAGCGTATGACGCGTACCGAAGCTCACTAATTTACGAATGTCTTTTTCAATGTTGTCGGCTTCAACCGCCTGCACAATGTCGTGCAACTCGTCTTTGTCTTCATAACTCACCGCATCTTGAGCGCTTGCGCTAAATGAGAATGCAGCTCCCAACCCAAGCAGCACCATAGGCGCTAGCCATTGTTTGGTCATAACAAAATCCTTATCAATTATTGCAATAACGTCGTTTGATTATGCGGTAAGACAACTCAGATGAAAAGGTGCTCAATTAGCTTGTTGGAGCATGTTGTTTGGCTGTTTTACAAGCGCAGCAAGCGCAATAACGCTTTCGGTCACGTCCGACACCGTGAGCACCGCTTTACACTGTAAAAACTCTGCTTCAAACTCACTTGCCCGGTGCGGTAAGTAGCGACTTATATACGATAATTCACCACGCACGGCATCGCTCAGGCAGGCATTCGAGCGAGAGCCACTGATATGGAACGCGAGAATGTCGCCATCATCATTTAAAAAATTCACGTACTCAGCCGCTTCGCTAAAGGTTTTGTAAGTGTTTAAGGAGCGCCCTATAACGGTCTCTTTACCGGGTAAGTGAGAGATCCGCAACACAACAATAGCGGGTAAATCTACTGGCTCATTTGTCCGTTTTAAATTATCCATGAGCTGCCGCTGCAGCTGCCGACCGCCCAGCACTTTTTCGCTGTCACTCAGCCAGAAACCGGCGTCTTTAAAAGCCGTTGGCAACCCCTCGCTAAACGGCATAAGCCCGGCGACTTTAGGCAGCCACTTGGTGCCATCTTTATGAACAAATAGCGCATTCGATAATGCGTTACCGAACTGCTCTTCCAGGTTACTATCGTCACTTGGGACAACACACAGTTTGCGCTCAGACCGCTCCTCCAGTTGATACGGTTTCAACTTTGACAGCGCCAGCTTATCAACCTTAACCTCATTAACCATCGGTAGCGCAAGTTTTTGCAGCTCTGCAAAAGTACTCATACGATGCCGATCATAAGTTATCGTGAGTGCATAAGCTTGCACTGGATACCCCGCCTGCTTCAATGCAAACAGAGAAGGCAACCAACCGTCTTCGTTGCTTAAATCAGTGACCGGAATAAGGTATTCATGCCAACGCTTATTGAGCGGCAAACTCAACCGGAAAAAGCACAACTGACGCCGACTTTGTTTACGTTCTAGTTTTAACGCATCGCGCTCTTGCCTAACCCAAGGCAATGCCATGAGTTGAGATAATGCGTTTGGGGCATGTTTTTGCCAGCTGTTCAGTAGCGTTCGGTTCGCCTCGCTCGCCAGCGCACAACAGGTTGGCTTATTGTCAGCTAGTACCAATTTAAGCCCACTGTACGCATTTGCCCAAAGCGCTTCATAAGCACGGGCTTTTACTCGCTGCAAACTGTGATCAATATTAACTTTATAACGGTGCTTATATTGACCAATGAGCTCATCAATAAAGATGCGAAATGCCTTGTTATTGTCAGTTTCTAATCGCTTGAGCCGCAAATACACGTATGGCTCACTATTCTCGATGGCTACCACCCGGTATTGGACGCTGGGTTCACCACTAATAACGAAATTCTCGGCGAGGCCGGAAAAGCGAACATCGAGCTGAGCGAACAGTAACGACTTTACTTGCTCATCTGACTCCACCTTAAGCTGTAAACCATTGGTTGATATATCCACGGTACTTGCCTTGAACAATTGCCCGTCGGCCAACGTAAAAGACACCGGCGACACAAAGTTCATGCGCTCTTCGCGGCGCGCGTAGGGGTGTCCGGCAATAAAGCTGTCTAAAGACGTTGCCGGCGCATTAACAGTACCTGTCTCATTGTATTGATTTTTCAATGCCAGAATTTGTTGCTTTGTATCTTCGGTGAAAACGCCTTTATACGCTTTAAGACCCTGTTCAAACAGTTGCTGTGCGCGATTGTGAAAATAGTGCGTGCGACCCTGAAAGGGGTAAGGGAACACGTCATACGGAACTTTTTTACGTAAGTCGACAACGCCTAGTGCCGGTTTCGCTAATTCGGTAATCGCCATTTTCACTTTCAGCTTTTCAGGTCCGCTGAGGTGTTTTGTTTTGCGCTTAAATACAGACTCAAACTGCGAGCGATGGTACTCTGTTTTTAACTCGTCAACGAGTGTCTGCAAGGCGGCATCGAGGGTCATTGTGGCTACGTTTGTCGTGGTTATTTAAGTTGTGGATACATTTTATTTACATTAACGCTAAGGGGTTGATCATGCAAACGCTTTTACTCGGCTACGGAGACATCGCACAACGTACCGCACGTTTGTTGGCGGCAGAAGGTCATCGTGTCACCGGACTTTGCCGCCACCCCGACAACAAGCCCGTTATTGAGGGGGTGCAGCTTGTTGCTGGTAACTACGATAACGAGCAGGACTTACGGCATTTATTCGATACTCAATGGGACGCTGTTGTTGTTACTCTGACGCCTTCTGCCTCAGGCTCACAACGCTACCACGATGGCTATGTCGTGCCTTGCAGACACTTGCAGCAAGTGCTGGCACATAGCGCTCAAGAGCCTTACGTTATTTATGTGTCCAGTACTGGTGTTTATGCTCAGGAAAATGGTGAGTGGATAGATGAAACCAGTGAAACAGCTCCGACATCAGAATCTGGCAAAGCGTTGTTACAGGCTGAGTCGTTAATCGATTCGCTGCCGAGCCAAACCACGATATTGCGTTGCAGCGGTATTTACGGAGAAGGTCGGGACTATTTATTAAAACAATTGATTGCCGGTAACATGAGTTTACGTGACAGCTGGACGAACCGAATTCATCAAGATGATGTCGCCGGGTTTATTCATGCGTTATTAACCGATATTGAAAACTCACAGCCGCTTTACCTTGTCAGTGATAATAAACCCGTTAAACAGTACGAAATGTACCAATGGTTAGCGCAGCAACTTAACGTCAGTATTACCTCTGATGTTGAACCCGGCCCAGGTCCCAGAGGCTCAAAGCGCTGTGACAATAGCCGCTTGCACAATAGCGGCTATACACTTAAGTACCCGACGTTTGTTGAAGGCTACGAAGCTTTTATTGACAGTTGGTCGAAGTAATCGAGTATTCCCTCGGCGGCGGAGCGGCCTTCAGCAATAGCGGTAACAACCAAGTCAGCTCCGCGAACCATATCACCGCCGGCAAAAATTTTGGGGTGACTGGTCTGCATCGCAAATTCCCGATTCGAGTCAGTAAGCACTGTACCCCAGTCGCTTAGCTCTACGTTATGCTGTTTCAGCCATTCCGGCGGACTCGCCTGATACCCAAAGGCGATGATCACCGCTGTTGCCGGTAAGGTGAATTCTGAGCCTGCAACAGGCTCAGGCCGTCGGCGGCCGTCACTATCAGGCTGTCCTAATGCGGTTTTCACCATTTTCACACCAGTAACCCGTCCAGATTCGCTCGCTTCTATTTCCACCGGCTGAACATTATATAAAAACTCTCCGCCCTCTTCTTTGGCATTTTCCACCTCGCGACGCGAGCCGGGCATATTGCTTTCATCTCGTCGGTAAGCGCAAGTCACCAACATCGCACCTTGTCTAATTGAGGTGCGTACGCAGTCCATTGCGGTATCACCGCCGCCCAGCACCACCACTTTCTGTCCTTTAAGATCAATGTGTGGGTATTGCGGCATGGGTTGATGAGGCATCAGGGTTTGCGTATTGCCAATAAGAAACGGCAATGCCGGATACACGCCGCTATGCTCTAACCCTTTTAAGCCGCCATCCAGTGCTTTATAAGTACCTAACGCCAAAAACACCGCATCGTATTGCTCCAGCAGCTCAGAAAACTCAATGTCTTCGCCAACCGTTACGCCCAACTTGAACTCGACGCCCATTTCGCTGAATATCTCGCGACGCAACTTCATGACCGATTTATCGAGCTTAAACGGTGGAATACCGTAAGTCAGCAACCCGCCAATTTCAGGGTAACGGTCATACACCGTTGCAGTAACACCGTTACGAGCCAGTACATCGGCACAAGCCAAACCGGCAGGACCTGCACCTATAACGGCAACTCGCTCCACTCGTTGTGCGACCCCGCTTAAGTCGGGTCGCCAGCCGTTGGCAAATGCCTCATCAACAATTTGCTTTTCAATGCTGCCGATAGTTACAGCACCGAAGCCATCGTTAAGTGTGCAAGCCCCTTCACAAAGCCGATCTTGCGGACACACTCGCCCACAAATCTCCGGTAAGCTATTGGTTTTATGCATAAGCTCTGCAGCTTCGGTTACACGTCCCTGATTCGCTAACTCCAGCCATTGTGGAATATAGTTATGAACCGGACACTTCCATTCACAATACGGATTGCCGCAGTCCAGGCAGCGATCTGCCTGCCCCTGCAACTGCACGCCCGACATGGGTTCATAAATTTCAGTAAACTCAATGCGACGCTCATCAGCGGCCTTTTTCGGCGGGTCAATTCGCTGAACGTCGAGAAATTGATACACATTTTTATTCATTACATCACCTGTACCCGAAGTTCAGCTGTAGAGCGTGCACGATGCCCCAATAAATCGGACACATCCTGAGATTTAGGCTTCACAATACGGAAGCTTTTCAAGGTTTCGTCAAAAGACGCAAGCAATTGTCTGGAGTAGCCACTGCCGGTAGCCTCATGATGCTCATGAATAAGCCCGCGCAGATGCTCTTTAATAATGGAGGTTTCTATTTCTAACGCTTCAACCAGCTCATGGTTTAAACGGCGGTGTAAGTCTCCGTCGATGTCTCGCAAATAGGCAAAACCGCCTGTCATGCCGGCGCCAAAGTTGATGCCACAATCGCCTAGTACCGCGACAATTCCACCAGTCATGTACTCACAGCCATGATCACCAATAGACTCAACCACAGCAGTAGCACCTGAATTACGCACGGCAAATCGTTCGCCGGCACCGCCTGCTGCATATAGCTTGCCGCCGGTAGCGCCGTATAGGCAAGTATTCCCCATGATGGCAGCTTTATGACTTGGGTAATTCGCACTAAGCGGTTGCTTTAATACAATTTCGCCACCAGCCATGCCTTTCCCCACATAGTCGTTGGCATCGCCAGTCAACCTAAGTTTTAATCCACCGGCATTCCACGCACCGAAGCTTTGACCAGCCGTGCCTTTAAAGCTAAGAATAATGGGTGCAGTCGCCATACCCTGATTACCATGCCGTTTCGCAATATAGCCCGATAAACTGGCTGCAACAGAGCGGTCATTATTTTTTATATCGAAAGACCACTTGCCGCCGGATCTATTGTCGATAGCTGACTGTGCGGCCGAGAGTATTTGCTGATTCAGATCGCCTTTATCAAAAGGTGAATTCTTTTCTGTGCAATACAGTGGGTACTCAGATTCAATACCCGAGGACGCTAGCAACATATTTAAGTCTACAGCTTGCTGACGTTTCGTTTCACCGGGTAAACGCTCAAGTAAATCGGTGCGCCCGATAACATCGGTAAGCTCTTTTACCCCCAGGTAAGACAAAATGTTGCGCACTTCTTCTGCCATAAACTCAAACAACCGGATGACTTTTTCCGGTAAGCCAGAGAAATGCTTTTTCCTCAGCAGCTCGTCTTGTGTTGCAATACCGGTCGCACAATTATTTAAGTGACAAATTCTTAAGTACTTGCAGCCCAGAGCGACCATTGGCGCAGTACCAAAGCCAAAGCTTTCTGCTCCTAAAATCGCCGCTTTGACAATGTCTTTGCCGGTTTTTAAACCGCCATCAACCTGCAGGCGTATTTTGTGTCTTAGCTTATTCGTTACCAGCGCTTCATGAACTTCCGCCAGACCTAACTCCCAGGGCGAGCCAGCATACTTTACAGAAGTGAGCGGACTGGCACCGGTGCCTCCGTCATAGCCGGACACCGTAATAAGGTCCGCATAGGCTTTTGCTACGCCCGTAGCGATAGTGCCAATACCCGGCGTAGAAACCAGCTTTACCGATACTAACGCCTCAGGGTTTACCTGTTTTAAGTCAAATATCAACTGAGCGAGATCTTCAATTGAGTAAATATCGTGATGCGGTGGCGGTGATATTAATGTCGTACCCGGTACCGCGTAACGCAATTGGGCAATTTCTGCCGTGACCTTTTCTCCTGGGAGCTGCCCACCCTCTCCGGGTTTCGCGCCTTGTGCGACTTTTATTTGAATAACATCAGCATTAACGAGGTAGTGCGGTGTCACTCCGAAGCGGCCTGACGCGACCTGTTTAATGCGCGAGTTCTTTTCAGTATTGAACCGTTTAGGGTCTTCGCCCCCTTCTCCCGAGTTCGAGTGACCGCCAATTCGATTCATCGCTATCGCCAATGCTTCATGGGCTTCTGAACTGAGCGCACCAATCGACATCGCCGCTGTGTCAAAACGCTGGTATAAACGCTCTTTGGGCTCAACCTCATTGAGGTCAATCATAGGCGTATTTGGAAGCTTTAAGTCCAGCAAGTCGCGAATATGAGTCACCGGCCGCTCGTTAACGTATTTAGCGTAAACCTTGTAAGCTGATTCATCCCCGGTATTAGCTGCTTCTTGCAATGCAACCACGACATCGGGGTTATAAGCATGGTACTCACTGCCATGCACATATTTTAATAAGCCTCCCTGAGCTAGCGGTTTGCGCTTTAACCAGGCTTTTTGAAAGCGTTGCAGTAAATCCTGCTGAATATCATCAAAACCGGTACCGTTAATACGCGCCGGCATATTGCAGAATGATAACTCTCTGACATCCGAATTAAGCCCAACGGCCTCAAACAGCGATGCACCGCGATAACCGGAAATTGTCGATATGCCCATTTTCGAAAGTATTTTTAATAAACCTTTGTTCAGCCCTTTACGGTAATTCAGTAACGCTTCTCTGACTGGCAGGTCTATTTTCTGCTGCCCGGCTAACTGCTCAACCGTTTCATATGCGAGGAATGGATAGATTGCCGTGGCCCCCAGACCCAGTAGAACCGCCATGTGATGTGAGTCACGCGCAGAAGCAGTTTCGATAATAATATTAGAGTCGCAACGCAGGTTTTCATTGACCAACGCCTGCTGAACCGCACCAACCGCCATTGGCGCCGGAATAGTGATATCATCTTTTTCAAAATGGCGATCGGTCAGAATGGCAATAACCACACTTTGCTTTCTTACCGCCTCAACCACTCTTTCAACAAGCTCATTAAGCGCCTGCTGTAACGATTTATCCGCTGGATTAAATGCCAATGAAAAGTCCATACTGCGGTAATGTTTTTCGTCTAAGTCCCGCAGTTGTTTAACGTCGGTATACATTAAAATGGGCGACTCAAATACCACCCGATCAGCATCACCTGAGGCTTCGTTAAAGACATTATGCTCGCGGCCAATAATGGTGCTTAAGGACATGACGTGACGTTCGCGAATTGGGTCAATTGCCGGGTTGGTAACCTGCGCGAACTGCTGCCGGAAATAATCGTAAAGCAGTCTGGGCTGTTTGGACAAAAAAGCTTGGGGCGTATCATCACCCATTGAGCCAACCGCTTCCTGCCCATCTTTGGCAAGAACACTAATAACTTGTTGCAACTCTTCTTCAGAATAGAGAAAGGCTTTGTGGAATACGGCCATGGTCTCGTCACCGTAAAGTCGCTGGCCGATTTTGTCGGCGTGACTATGCTCAAACGGCACTAAGCGGCGGCGGTTTTGCGACAACCACTGTTTATAAGGGTGACGCTCTTTAAGATCCGTTTCAATATCATCGTTATACCAAATCTTCCCCGTATAGGTGTCAACCGCCATCATTTGACCCGGACCTAAACGTCCTTTCTCTGTTACCTCTGCCTCATCGTAGTCCCAAATGCCGACTTCGGACGCAATAGTGAGTATGCCGGACTCAGTGAGCACGTAACGCGCTGGGCGTAAGCCATTTCTGTCGAGACTGCAGGCAACATGCCGACCGTTGCTCAATACCACCCCCGCAGGGCCATCCCAGGGCTCCATATGCAGTGCGTTAAACTCATAGAATGCCCGCATCTCATCTGACATCGTCGCATCCCCCTGCCAGGCAGGCGGAATTAATAAGCGCATCGCGCGGAATAAATCCATACCACCAGCAAGCAGCAGTTCAAGCATATTGTCCAACGACGCTGAGTCTGAGCCACTCATGCCCACCAAGGGAACGGCGCGTTGCAGGTCAGGTAATAATGGCGTGTGAAATTTGTAAGCCCGGGCACGCGCCCACTGACGGTTGCCTCGTATGGTATTAATTTCACCGTTGTGCGCCAGAAATCGAAACGGTTGAGCTAATGGCCAGCTGGGCTCTGTATTGGTTGAAAAACGTTGGTGAAACACACAAATGGCAGTGGTCATACTCTCATTTGCCAAGTCATGGTAATAGCTGGCCAAATCCTTCGCTAATACCAGCCCTTTATAAACAATCACCAGACTCGATAACGACGCTATGTAAAGCTCATTGTTGTCTGTGTAGTGCTGCTCTATTCGACGGCGCGCCATATAAAGGCGCCGCTCAAGATCTTTTTTTCGCCACCCCGGTGGTGCCGACACGATAACTTGTTCAATAGCGGGTTCCGACTGGGCGGCCTGCGTGCCCAAAATGGTCGGATCCGTTGGAACCTTGCGCCATCCATTGACGGTTAACGTTTCCTGTTTTAATTCTTCTTCAATAAGCTGTCGCGCGGCTTCCTTTTTGTCATGGCTTTTGCTGAAAAACACCATGCCAACGGCAAATTTCTTACTAAGAGACCAGTCCTGAGATTTAGCAAAGTCCTTGAAAAACTGTTCCGGCAGTTGCAGTAACAACCCACAACCATCACCCGTTTTACCGTCGGAGCCAATGCCACCGCGATGCTGCATTCGGTCTAAACCATGCAAAGCAGTCGTTATTAAGTCATGCTTGGCCTGACCATTAATATTCGCTATCAAGCCAAAACCACAGTTATCCCTTACGTCTGCATTTTGATACAGTCCCATGCACTAATCCTGAATAAATAATCATTAATTTTAGATTAGCATGCAGTTGTGAAGTTCGGTAGGAAGCTTGTTTATTATCGTTATAAACGGGTTGTATAAAGCAAAAAAGGCCTCTAAATGAGGCCTTTGGGGTTATTTTAGTGTCGCAGCAAATGCCAACATTCTATCCAGCGGTACCATCGCTTTTTCTCCAAGCTCTGGATCGACATGAATTTCATGTTCTTTCCCACCCGTTTCAAGCGCCTGCTCAATCGCTTTAAGACCGTTCATCGCCATCCACGGACAATGCGCACAGCTTCGGCATGTTGCGCCATTACCGGCCGTTGGTGCCTCAATAAAGGTCTTGTTTGGTTGCAGTTGCTGCATTTTATAGAAAATGCCTTTATCCGTCGCAACAATAAAGGTGTCGTTAGGCAGTTCCTGGCTCGCTTTAATAAGCTGCGATGTTGAGCCAACAGCATCGGCCATTGCGACAATATTTTCTGGAGACTCTGGGTGTACTAAAATAGCCGCATCAGGGTGCAACGCCTTCATGTCTTTGAGCGCTTTGGCTTTAAATTCGTCATGCACAACACAGGCACCTTGCCATAACAGCATATCTGCGCCCGTTTCACGGGCAATATAGCCGCCTAAATGCTTGTCAGGCGCCCATAAAATTTTCTCGCCTTTGGCATCTAAGTGATCAACCAGCTCTAACGCCATGCTTGAGGTAACGACCCAATCAGCTCGCGCTTTGACAGCTGCTGAGGTATTTGCGTAAACCACAACCGTGCGATCCGGATGCTGGTCACAAAATTCTGAGAACTTTTCCGGAGGGCAGCCTAAATCTAGTGAACACTCGGCATCTAACGTAGGCATTAACACCTGTTTATTCGGTGTCAGTATTTTCGCCGTCTCTCCCATGAAGCGAACACCCGCAACAATGAGCTTTTTCGCCGGATGGTCACGACCAAAGCGCGCCATTTCTAGCGAGTCAGCAACACAACCGCCTGTCTCTTCAGCCAGCGCCTGAATGTCAGGGTCAGTGTAGTAATGTGCCACTAAAACCGCATCTTTCTCTTCAAGAAGCGCTTTAATGTGTTCAACCGTTTCCTGTTTTTCTTCAGGCGTCAACGGCTTGGGTTTTGGTGGAAACCGATAGTCAAGGGTATCCAGCGTTTGAATCTCAGTCATGGTATTACAGCTTATGTCCAAGTGTTCGTTATAACGTGGCGGCTAGTATAGTCGAATTCAAGAGGGGGTTGTAGTTAAGTTATCAGAAAGAAGAGGTGGTGGGTTGTGCAGGATTCGAACCTGCGACCAATTGATTAAAAGTCAACTGCTCTACCAACTGAGCTAACAACCCATAATTCTGATTTTTTTAGCATTAGCGAGTGGTGGGTTGTGCAGGATTCGAACCTGCGACCAATTGATTAAAAGTCAACTGCTCTACCAACTGAGCTAACAACCCAACGCTAATTATTCGTTACCAGTTCTGCTTGGCAACGGCGGCATAGTTTACTGAAATAACGCGCTTATGCAACTTAAAATTGAAAAAAACTGTCTGACTGATTAATTCACGAACACATGTTGCGCTCGTGTTAGTTAATTCAGTCGTTGCTTGGCTAAATTTGCTTCAGTACTATCCGGGTACTCACTAATGACTTGCTCGTAATAACGCTTTGCATCAGCGGTGTTACCCTGGTCATTTGCGATAGCACCAAGCTTCAATAAACAGTCACCACGCTTATTACTGTCAGGGTAGTCTTTTACTACCGTCATGAACTGTTGTTCAGCTTTACCATATTCTTGCTGAGCAAAGAAAAGCTGTCCAAGCCAGTAATGGGCGTTTGGCGCATAAGTAGAGTTAGGAAAGCTCTCCAAAAAGGACTGGAAAGCAGGAATGGCGGCGTCATAACGCTTATCTTCCAAAACCAACGCAATGGCTTTGTCGTAAGCATCATTTTCACTCAAGCTTGCTGAATAACTGCTGCCATCAGCTTGCGTCGGTACCTGCTGCATATTGGAATAACCTGCGCCGGCATCATTACTCTGGCTATTGTTGTCCTTTAACTGATTAAAGCGACGATCAATTTCCTGATACAGCTCGCGCTGGCGTTGTAAAAGTTGTTCCAATTGATAGGCATGCTCTTCAGTTATCCCTCTTAATTCTGCAACATCTTGTTGAACGGAATTAAGCTGATCCATCATGTTGAGTTGTGCACTGGATCGAGCCTCAAGCATGCGCTCGATTTGATCCAGACGCTTTTCAACGTCACCTGAAGAAGAAAGACCCGAAACAGGCGCCTGGGCTAAAGCAAGCCCAGGCACCAATAAACTGACAGCTAACAGCGTTTTTTTCATGAACTATCCGTCTAATTTAGGATTAGTACACTAAAACCGCACGACGGTTTTTCGCGTATGCACTTTCAGTTGACGCATCAACTAAAGGCTTTTCTTCACCGTAAGATACGGTTGAAGTTTGAGAGTCCTGAACTCCTAAGTTGTGCAAGTAGCTTTCAACCGCTTGTGCACGACGCTCGCCAAGTGCGATGTTGTACTCAGGCGTACCACGCTCATCAGCGTGACCTTCGATAACCACTTTCACAGACGGGTTCTTAACTAAGTAATCTGCGTGCGCAGCTAATAGCTCTGCGTATTCAGATTGTACGTTAGACTTATCGAAAGCAAAGTAAACAATGTGTTCTTTGCGCAATGCTTCCATTTTCTCTTGACGTTGTTCTTCAAGCGTTTTTTGACGCTCAGCCGCACCAACTTCAACACCAGAATCTTGTTCTGCTTGTTGATTCGTTTCCTGACCTGAGCCCATACCTGAATCGGTTTCCTGGTTTGAGCTACATGCGGCCAGAGTTGCCATTGGTACAACGATTGCCAGAGCTTTAAAAAGTTTATTAAGCTGCATCCTTTTCGTCCTTATCGTTTAATCGAACAATTCAACCATTCAGGCTATTTACATAAATGGCGACCAAGAGGGAGACTTAACTTCCCCATCAGACGCCGGTAACCGCGCTTTAAAACGTCCATCGGTTGATACCAATGCTAGTACTTGCTTGTTATTGTGCGTTGTACTGTATATCACCATACTACCATTCGGTGCGATACTTGGTGACTCATCCAAAGACGTTTTTGTTAAAACCTGCATTGTTCCTCTTGGGAACTCTTGCTTAGCTATATGATAGTTCCCTCTGGTACGGTTTACCAGAATCATGTCTTTACCAGACGGAGCTACCGTACCACCTAAGTTCTGCTCACCTTCGAACGTCAGTCGGCGAACTTGACCTGACGACAACTCTACATTGTAAAGCTGCGGTCTACCGCCACGCTCTGACGTAAATACTAGCGACTTTCCGTCAGGTGTCCAACTTGGTTCTGTATCAATCGTACGATTCCGCGTAACTCGTTGCAAGTTTTTCGTTTTTATATCGAAAACATAGAGTTCCGGGTTACCGTCCTTTGACAATACCATGGCCAATTTTGAGCCGTCTGGTGAGAACACAGGATTACCATTGATCCCCGGAAATGACGTCAGTTTTTCACGACGAGTGGTGTAAATATCCTGCATGAATATCTCCGCCGTTTTATTCTCAAAGCTCACGTAGACCAGCTTGTTACCGTCTGGTGACCATGACGGGGACATTAATGGCTCAGGGCTGCGCAATAAGATTTTTTCATTCGCACCGTCGTAGTCAGCAACTGCCAACTTATAAGGGTAACGGTCATCATGGTTAACAGTGACGTAGGCAATTTTTGTCATAAACGCGCCTTTTTCACCAGTCAGCGCTTCATACACAACATCCGAAATTCGGTGCGAATAGCTACGAAATTGATCACCATCAATAACACTTGAACGAGAATCAAGCACATGGTCATTGCTTTGCACCAGTTCGCCATTACGCAGCATTTGGGCATTACCACCGGTAATCTGGCCGCGTAACACATCAATAAGTTCAAATTTAACCATATAGCGGTCAACTGAATACGGTTCAACCGAACCAACTAATACGGCTTCAACCCCCATTTTGGCCCAGGCCGAATAGTCAATATCACCGTCTTTTGTTGGACGCTGAGGCATTGCCGTTGTGGGAATAGGGTTAAACCGACCACTGCGTCTTAAGTCAGCAGCAATAACGTCAGTTAAGTTACCGGGCGGTTGCCCCTCACCTTTCCATTCAAAAGGAACCACAGCAATAGGTCGCGCCGTGTCGATACCTTCAGTAATGACAATTTCCAGCACGCCGGCGCGGGCGGAACTCATCACTACAAACAGTAAGGCTATGGCTTGAAATACGATTTTTTTCATTGGTCACCCTAATTACAACTGTGGCTTAACAGTCAGTTTGATTGTACTCATCTGCTGATAAATTTCCGGGTCTTCAGACACCGGTAACGTATTTGCTTTCAGCACCGCATTGCGAGCCGAGCGGCATACACTGGCATCACCGCTTCCGGTATCGACCGACTTAACAAACCCGCTCGGCGCAACACTAATAGTTAACTCGCATGACTTACCCTGCATGGAATCATCGACGGTCCAGTTACGCTGAATGGTCTGTCTTATAAGCGCTTGGTACTTTTCAATTTCACTCAGCACTTGTTGACGTCTTGCCGCCTGACGACGCGCACGTTCTTCTTCCATTTCTTTTTTCAACTGAGCTTCTCGTTCAGCGGCACGACGCTCTGCTTCTTCGCGTTTGCGACGCTCTTCAGCCGCTCTTCGTTCAGCTTCTTCCGCTTCTTTTCTTCGACGCTCTGCCTCTTTAGCTGCCGCTTCTGCTTTTGCTCGCTCTTCCGCTAGGCGCTGTGCTTCTTTCTTAGCTTGTTCAGCTTCTTTGCGAGCTTGTGCCGCTTCCTGACGTTCGATTTCCTGCTGCCGCTCTATTTCTTTTTGACGCTGCTCTTCGCGTTCTCTTGCTTTACGTGCTTCCTCAGCTCGACGTTCTAAACGCTCAATTCGACGTTGTTCAGCAGCCTCAGCTTCCGCCTTTTGACGTTGAATTCGCTCAACTTGTTCCTGAACTTTTGACTTATCTACCGAAACCGCACTGACAATTTCTTCCGAAGGCTCTAACTCACTTTGATTCAAGTTAACTTCCATCGCCTCCGGAGTCGATGGGGTAAACTCAAAGCTAATGAGCAACACACCGGCTATAACAGCGTGTATTGCTATCGAGTATATGAGCGGTAACGTTAAGCTCTCCGATTTATCCACAACTACTCTTCCGACGAATCTGTCATTAAACCAACTGACGGCACACCTGCTCGCTGCAGCAGAACCATGAGTTGTACAATTTGATTATAAGATACCGCACCATCGCCATTCACCATAACCGGCGTATCAGGCTCCACCTGTAAATGGGCAGCCACCAACGTTGCAAGCTCGTCGGCCCGCATTGGCGTATCCTGGCTATCCCCTTGGTTTAGATAATAACGACCTTCGGCATCTACCGAGGCAACCAACGGCGGTTTACTGTCCTCTGACAGTGGCTCTGCCGTCGCTTTAGGTAAATCGACCTTTACCCCTTGAGTAATTAACGGTGCCGTTACCATAAAAATAATAAGAAGAACGAGCATCACATCAATGTATGGCACCACGTTTATCTCAGCAACCGGCTTACGCCGTTTGCGCGGCATGACCATCATAGTGACTCACCTTCCACTTTCTCTTTTGATGACTTTGCCAATGCCTGACGCTGCAGTATAGAAGTAAACTCGTCAATAAAGTTCATGTACTGGCCATCTATTTTTTCCGCACGCGTCGTAAAGCGGTTAAATGCGATCACCGCTGGTATCGCCGCAAATAAGCCCAAAGCGGTTGCTATAAGCGCTTCAGCGATACCCGGCGCAACCATAGCAAGCGTTGCTTGTTGCACGGCACCTAATGCGATAAACGCATTCATAATACCCCATACTGTACCAAACAAGCCGATATAAGGGCTGATAGATCCAATGGTTGCCAGCGTTCCTAAATGGCTGTCGAGCTTTTCCATTTCTCTGGCATGCGCAACGCGCATTGCGCGGAAGGCACTTTCCAGCATGGATTGGTTGTTTCCGCCCGATTGATTTCGCAGACGAGCAAACTCTTTAAAGCCTGAATGAAACATCAGCTCCATACCCCGGGCGTTTTTTGCACGCGCAGAAATTTCTTGATACAAGCGCGCAAGGTCTACCCCAGACCAGAAGCGATCTTCAAATTTTAGCGCATCTTTTTGCGCCTGGTTGAGCACTTTTCGGCGTTGAAATATCAATACCCAGCCCCAAACCGACATGGCGAGTAAGATAACCATAACCAGCTTCACTAATAAGCTGGCTTGCAAAAATAAGTCAATAAAAGATAGCTCTGCTTGCACGCTCTAAACCTCTGTCTCAATACGCGATAAAATAGATGTCGGAATAGCTACAGGTTTCATTACCGAGTTATCAACACACGCAGCAGTTACAACCGCCGAGCAATGAACACTGCCATCTTTTCCCAAAACATTTTGTTTAAACATTAACGACGCTTTTTTCTTTTTTATAACGTCAACAGTTACTGTTAGCTCTTCGTTGAATCGAGCTGCTTTTTTTAAATCAAGCTCAACCTTACGCACCACAAAGGCTATATTGTGAGCTAACCAAGTGTCCTGTTCAATCCCTAAAGAGCGTAACCATTCTGTTCTGGCCCGCTCAAGGAATTTGAGATAATTGGCATAATAAACAATACCACCTGCATCGGTGTCCTCATAGTACACACGAATAGGCCATTCAAACTGATACTGAGACATTATCACCTCGGGTAAAGTTCTGAAAAGTTACGGTAATGTAATAATTTGTAAAGAAAGCGCCAAAAGTGTCGCTGGTTAAATTATCAACAGACTTTTTTTTATGACAGAACTGAAACATAAAAACAAAATACCACTGTTTTATATGCTATTTTTAATTTTGTTATAATTATGTTGCGCTTTTTTTGAGCAGCTTCACCTTACTACGAATTAGTTTTTCTAATGCGAGAAAGCAATTTTTCTTGTTTGATCAAGCGCCTATAATACTTATAATACGCCACATATCACAGACGAAGAGATTGGTTGTCACTTCTTCTTAGATTGTTCCCTGGATTTAACTTCCTTCTTGTTGTTCTATTTGCCCGTACTTTTGTGCGGGCTTTTTTTTGCCTATTTATCAGGTTTCAATCCGAAGTGCTGGTAAGCTCTTGGCGTTGCCAGGCGACCTCGCGGCGTTCTTTGTAAAAACCCCTGTTGAATAAGGTAAGGTTCCAGCACATCTTCAATGGTATCTTTTTCTTCACCAATTGCCGCCGCAAGATTATCAAGCCCGACAGGACCCCCCATAAATTTTTCCATAATGGCTAATAGAAGTTTGCGATCCATGTAATCAAAGCCAGCGTGATCAACATCGACCATCGTGAGTGCTGCGTTCGCGGTTTCCTGGTCAATTTCACCATTACCTTTAACTTCGGCGTAGTCGCGCACCCGACGTAACAGTCGATTAGCAATTCTTGGTGTTCCTCGCGAACGTCGTGCTATTTCTTTAGCGCCGCCCTCTTTCATTGTCACGTTCATAAAATGGGCTGAGCGCGACACAATATCGGTTAATTCTTCTACGTCATAAAACTCAAGCCGCTGCACAATACCAAAGCGATCGCGCAGTGGTGATGTCAAAGCACCAGCTCGAGTGGTGGCCCCCACCAAAGTAAAAGGCGGTAAGTCGAGCTTAATTGACCGGGCTGCTGGCCCCTCGCCAATCATTATATCCAGCTGGTAATCTTCCATTGCCGGATACAAAATTTCTTCAACAACGGGGCTTAACCGATGAATTTCATCAATAAAAAGAACATCGTGCTCGTCTAAGTTCGTCAACAATGCCGCTAAATCGCCAGCCTTTTCCAGAACAGGTCCTGAAGTTGTTTTAATATTAACGTCCAGTTCATTAGCAACAATGTTTGCCAGCGTAGTTTTCCCCAGTCCCGGTGGACCAAAAATTAATAAATGGTCAAGCGCTTCCTGCCTTTTCCGAGCAGCCTCAATAAAAATCGCCATTTGTTCAACGACGTGTTTTTGACCCGTATATTCATCCAGCTTTTTCGGGCGAATAGCACGATCAATGGCTTCATCGTCACCCTGTACATCGGCTTCAACAATTCGGTCAGTTGGAATGTGGTCGGCTTCTATCATCGCTTTACCTTAAGACAGCTCTTTTAATGCCAGTCGTATCAGAACTTCACTGCTATGTTCAGCAGAGTACACTTTCTGAATGGCTTTTTCAGCTTGATTTTCTTTATAACCAAGAGCCACTAAGGCACTCACCGCATCGGCTCTGGTATCAGCCGGATGAATACGAGCGTCAACGCCCTTATTATCAACCGGCATCGCATCCGTAGCGGGTGTTGCAGAAGCCCAGTCTTTCAGTCGGTCACGCATTTCAATCACTAACCGCTCGGCGGTTTTTTTGCCAACGCCCGGCAGTTTCACCAACCGGCTGACGTCATTCTGGTTCACTGCAAATACAAACTCGTCAGCGGACATCCCCGATAAAATGCCAAGCGCCAACTTTGGCCCCACGCCTTGCGTTTTTATCAACAGCCGAAATAAGGAGCGCTCTGAGTTCGAGTTAAAGCCATACAGTAGTTGAGCGTCTTCCCGAACCACAAAATGCGTCACCAGTGTCACCGGTTCGCCTGTGGCTGGCAGGTCGTAAAAACAGGTCATGGGTAACTGGACTTCATAGCCGACGCCATTCACATCAACCAAAACTTCTGGTGGTTGTTTGGCTAGCAGCGTACCTCGAATTTGTCCTATCACAAGAGTCCTCTCCCTATAAAATTAACGTAGCCGACCACGAACGGTTTTCTTCGCTGCCCCTGACATTTTCAGCAAACTTCCTGCGCTTTGCGCATGACATAGTGCAACGGCGAGCGCGTCTGCAGCGTCCGCCTGGGGTGTTTTCTGTAAGTTGAGTAGCGCAACCACCATGTGCTGTACTTGTTCTTTTTCTGCGCCACCATTACCGACAACGGCTTGTTTTATTTGTCGCGCTGAGTACTCCGCCACCGGCAGTCCTGCCCTTGCGGCCGCTACTATTGCAGCGCCTCGCGCCTGCCCCAACTTCAGTGCTGAATCAGGATTTTTCGCCATAAACACTTGTTCAATAGCAAATTCGGTGGGACTAAACTGAGTGATTAATTCACTAACACTGTCATGAATCAAGCGTAACTTATCGGCAAGCGACAGCGGCTTTGTCGGCGAGCCTGTCGCACGAATACAACCACTGCCTAAATAATGAAATTTACGACCATGCTTTTGAATAACGCCATATCCAGTTAACCGTGAGCCTGGGTCAATACCTAATATGACGCTCATGAGTCCTTAATTGTCCAACTTAGCCAATACATCATCAGAAATATCAGCGTTATGGTAAGCGTTCTGAACGTCGTCTAAGTCTTCCAGCGCATCCAACAGCTTTAAAAACGAACGTGCGCTGTCTTCGTCCAAATCGACTTTGGTGTCGGGTACCTGTGTGACCTCCGCGTTGGACGCTTCCAGCCCTCTAGCGTCTAGCGCGTCTTTAACGGGACCAAAGTTCTCCGGTGACGTCGTAACATCGAGGCCGCTGCCCGGATATTTTACGATGTCTTCTGCTCCGGCTTCCAATGCTGGCTCCATCACATCCTCTTCGGTCACATCGGTACCGTAGCTAATAACGCCCATTTTGTTAAACAGGTAAGCCACCGAGCCGTCGGTGCCCAAGTTACCACCGTGTTTGCTAAACGCATAGCGTACTTCAGAAACCGTACGGTTTTTGTTGTCTGTCATGCATTCCAGTAAAATGGCAACGCCGTTAGGGCCATAACCTTCGTAGGTCAGCTCCTCAACGTTGTCACCTTCCATTTCGCCGGTACCACGTTTGATAGCTGTATCAATGGTGTCGCGCTTCATATTATTCGATAGCGCTTTATCAATAGCAGCCCGCAAACGCGGATTGGTTTCAGGATCGCCGCCGCCTTCACGGGCGGCGACATTAATTTCGCGAATCAATTTTGTGAAAATTTTGCCACGCTTAGCATCCTGCGCGGCCTTTCGGTGTTTTATGTTCGACCACTTCGAGTGACCTGCCATGTTTCACCCCACAAAGTTTAATCGTTGAATGTGTTTACTCTTTGTCTTCGACGGTGCTCTTCACGCCAAGTTCATTCAGCGCTTCCGGGTTCGCCAACCCAGGGGCATCTGTCAGAACACAAGCTGCGGTGGTGGTTTTCGGGAATGCAATCACATCACGAATTGAGCTTGCTCCCACCATCAGCATCACCAGCCGATCCAACCCGAAAGCCAGGCCTGCGTGTGGAGGGGTACCGTACTTAAGCGCCTCAAGCAAGAAACCAAACTTCTCTTGTGCTTCTTCTTTGCCAATGCCCAGAACTTCGAATACCGCCTGCTGCATTTCGTTGTCGAAAATACGTGTTGAACCGCCGCCCACTTCAACACCGTTTAGAACCATATCATAAGCGTTAGACAGTGCCTTTGCCGGGTTCGCACGAAGTTCATCCGGTGTTACATTAACTGGGGCTGTAAACGGATGGTGCAAAGCCGCCAACGAGCCATCGTCGTCTTCTTCGAACATTGGGAAGTCGACAACCCATAATGGTTTCCACTGGTCACTGACCAAACCAAATTCCTCACCCAGCTTCAAACGCAACGCGCCCATTGCTTCGGCAACCGTATTGGCTTTGTCTGAGCCAAAGAACAGAATGTCACCCGTTGCAGCTTCTGTCCGCTCAAGAATTGCGTTTAACGCATCGTCCGGAAGGAACTTAAGAATGGGAGATTGCAAGCCTTCACGACCTTGAGACAAGTCATTGACTTTTATCCACGCAAGGCCTTTCGCGCCGTAAATACCCACGAAGTTGGTGTATTCATCAATCATCTTACGCGACACATTTTCCGCCTGACCCGGCAGGCGAATAACAGCAACGCGTCCTTTTTCGTCGTTCGCCGGACCGGAGAACACTTTAAACTCTACGTCTTTCAATAAGTCAGCAACGTCAACCAGCTCAAGCGGATTACGTAAATCTGGCTTATCTGAGCCGTAACGCTTCATTGCTTCATACCACGTCATGCTTGGGAAGTCACCCAAATCAATACCCAGCAAACTATCGAATAACTCTCGGGTCATTTTTTCGGTGACTTCCATGACTTGCTCAGCGGTCATGAACGAGGTTTCGATATCGATTTGAGTAAACTCAGGTTGGCGGTCGGCGCGCAGATCTTCGTCGCGGAAACACTTTACGATTTGGTAATAGCGATCAAAGCCTGACATCATCAGTAGCTGTTTAAATAGCTGTGGACTTTGTGGCAACGCGAAGAAGCGCCCTTTATGTGTACGGCTTGGTACTAAGTAGTCGCGCGCGCCTTCAGGTGTCGCACGCGTCAGCATTGGCGTTTCAATATCTAAGAAACCGTTGTCGTCCAGAAAACGTCTGACGGCGCTAGTAACTTTTGCACGAAACTGAAGTTTTTCGTTCATCTGCGGACGACGTAAGTCCAAGTAACGATAGCGCAGGCGGGCTTCTTCACTCACCTGGCTGTTAAAGTCGATAGGTAACGGCTCAGAGCGACTTAAAATATTGAGTTCAGAGGCCAACAGTTCAACTTCGCCGGTTTTCATGTTGGCGTTTACCTGGCTTTCAGGGCGACGATTTACTGTGCCGGTAATTTGCACACAAAACTCTTGGCGTAACTTTTCAGCTTGCTCAAACAGTGCTTGTTGATCCGGGTCGAAAACGACCTGAATTAAGCCTTCTCTGTCACGTAAGTCAATGAAGATTAAGCCACCTAAATCACGGCGTTTATTGACCCAGCCACATAAAGTAACTTGTTGCTCTGCGAGTTCTGCGTTTACTTGTCCACAATAATGCGTGCGCATGTACTTTTCCTACTACCGACGAATTCGTTAAAAGTGAAGCGCTACATTATAGCTAACTAGGGCTGAATGTCATCCGTCGGTGCTGGCTAAACGCACATCATTTTTGCCAGCGGCTTTGGCGGCATACATGGCTTTATCGGCGGAACGCAGCAACGTGTCTACATCGTTGCCATGGGTGGGGTACATTGCGACACCAATAGACACACTGACTTCCAGCTGCTGCTTTTTTACTTTGTAAGGCTTGGCCAACTGCACAACTAACTTGCGAGCAACGGCAAGAGCCGAACCGACAGCAATGGCTGTCGGCAAAATAACCACGAACTCATCGCCACCGTGGCGGCAAACAGTATCGGAGCGACGCAGTAGGTTTTTCATACGTTGAGCCGCCTGTATGAGTAACTCGTCGCCATAATTGTGGCCAAAATCGTCATTAATTAGCTTAAAGCCGTCAAGGTCTAAAAACAGCACCGCAAATGGCTTTTGTGTTCTTTCGCTCTGACGTAGCGACTGCTCGAGGCGATCCTGCATTAAATTTCTATTCGGCAACCTCGTCAGCTCGTCATGGGTGGCAATATGACGAATACGACGCTCAGCTGCTTTACGGGCTTTTATTTCTTTACGAAGACGACTGTTCCATATACCAAAGCTAAGAATAACCAAGAGTACAACAGAGCCTATTTTCATTCCCAACTCAAGCAACTCTTCGTCACTCCAACCCTGTTCTAATTCGTACCCATACCATTTGCGCTTTAAGGCATCACGCTGCTGTGGAGTTAGCGAATTAATACCTCGGTTTAGTAAAGTCACCAACGGCTGCCAGTCATCACGCACCGCAAGATATAAGGCGTTCCCCTGAGTCGAATCCAGCACCGACAGCTTCGACCCAGGTAATGGATATTCCTGAAGTTCATCAACTAAAATAGGTAAGCTATCGACATAAGAATCCACCATACGGTTACGCAATCGGTCAATACCTTCATCAATATCGGACACACTGACCACTTCGATTCGTCCCGTATCAACCAGCTGGGACTCAATGCTGTATCCTTTAACAACGGCAACCCGCTGACCGTGTAATGCGCCCATTCTCACGCTACTACCCGAACGCATATCTGAATCCAGCGTCAGCACTGCCCAGGGCATCGACCAGTAACTTTGGGTGAAATCCATGCTTTGGTTACGCTCAACAGAATAGGAAACACTGGTCAGCACATCAATATCTTTATTGGCTATAGCCTCTAAGCATTCCTGCCACTGTCCACACGCTGTCCAAACCAATTCAACATTCATTGATGCGGTAAATTGCTTCAGTAAGTCAACGTCGAGCCCGGCGGCACCATTTTCGGTTTGATAAATAAGCGGTTGCAACTGGTTTGGTACACCAACCCGAATGGTTGGGTGTTGCTCTAACCACGTATCAGGCGCATAGGCATAGGTGGGCGCAGGCATTAGTGTCCCAAGCGACATAGCCAGGCTCATCACGGAACAAAAATACAGTGTTTTATGCCAAATACGGGTCAACAACAGTTTCCTCCAACTAAGACGGCGATATATTAATCAAAACGCGGCTGTCCGTCAGCTCTAATTATCGGTAAAATACACAATATGTTTACTTTATTTATCAAGTTGCCCTATGAGCCAACACGACACTATTTTTTCTAAACCTCTGCCGAGTGTGTCTGACTTTTGCTTTGACCAGCAAGTTGTTGAAGTGTTTCCCGATATGATTAATCGGTCAGTTCCCGGCTATTCAAGTATTTTACAGACCTTGCCGCAGTTGGTTCGCCGTTACGCGCAAAACAATACCCATCTGTACGACTTGGGCTGTTCACTGGGTGCAGCCACACTGGCTATGCGAAAGGGCTGTGAACACCTGGACAACTGTAACATGATTGCGGTTGATAATTCCGAACCAATGATTGAGCGCGCCGGTTTGCATTTAGGTGGCTTTAAAAGTCAGGTTCCCGTTGAGCTGCGCTGCGAAGACATTAACGAAACGCGCATTGAAAACGCATCGGTAGTGGTGTTGAACTTTACCTTGCAGTTTGTCCCACCAGAAAAACGCGAGACCATGATACAACACATTTATGATGGCATGACTGACGGTGGTGTTTTGCTCATCGCGGAGAAGTTCCGCCATACCGACGACACCATGAACGATGTGCTGATTGATTTGCACCACGACTTTAAGCGAGCCAATGGTTACAGCGAGCTGGAAATTAGCCAAAAGCGAGCGGCTATCGAAAATGTCATGAAAGTTGATACTCTGGAAGCGCATGAGCAGCGTTTTCAAAAGGTCGGCTTTGAGCATCACACGGTATGGTTTCAATGTTTCAACTTCGCGGCCATGCTAGCGGTTAAATAAAGGATTACCAATAACCAATGATTGACTTTAGCAACGATCTAAAAGCGCTTATCAGTAGCCCTCACAAGCAGTGGCTGGATACACTGGCACCGCAGCTAACCGCCTTTAATAATAACCCCCACGGCAATTTAAAACGCTGGCAACGCGTGGTTGAACAGCTGCCCCGGCTCAACACGGAAAAGGGGCACTTAAGCGACACAGTAACGGTTGGATCTCCGGAAGAAGCCTCAGATTCCGATCGAGCCCGCATAACAGGGCTATTGCAGCAATTGCAGCCCTGGCGCAAAGGCCCTTTTGATCTGTTTGGTGTCTTCATTGATACCGAGTGGCGTTCGGACTGGAAATGGCAGCGGGTACAACCGCATATCGATGACTTAAGCGGTAAGCAAGTGTTAGATGTTGGCTGCGGCAGTGGCTACCACCTATGGCGTATGTTGGAGGCGGGTGCTGAGCAAGTTTGGGGAATTGACCCGGGCGAGTTGTTTTTAATGCAGTTTCAGGCGATTCGTAACATGATGCCGGCAAAATACCAGAAAAAAGCGCATTTTTTCCCAGTCGGGATTGAACATATGCCAGAGCTTAAAAGCTTCGATACGGTATTCAGCATGGGCGTTTTGTATCATCGCCGCTCGCCATTGGCCTTTTTGCAAGAGCTTAAATCGTTGCTAAAACCCGGTGGTCAGCTCGTGTTAGAAACCATAGTTGTCGAGGGCGACGAAACCACCGTGATGTTACCCGGCGAACGATATGCACAAATGCGCAACGTTTGGTTTTTACCCAGTGCAAAAGCCTTGGCGGTTTGGCTTGAGCGGTTGGGCTTTAAAGATATTTCCGTTGTTGACCACAACACAACGTCACTTGAAGAACAACGTCGTACGGAGTGGATGACCGGTGAGTCTTTAGCAGACTTTTTAGATGCGGAGAACCCAGACTTAACTGTGGAAGGTTATAAAGCGCCTATTCGGGCCGTATTAACGGCCCGTGCTTAGCGTTTTACTGCCATTTAAGCGCCTTTTAGCGACTTAATGTATTGTTTCATGTCGCTGCCCAACTCCGGGTGGCGCATGGCATGCTCAATGAAGGCTTGCGCATAACCAAGTTTATTACCACAGTCATGGCTTTTGCCTTTCATGTAATAAGCATTCACCGACTGCTTTTCAAGCAACATTGCCATTGCGTCCGTTAGCTGTATTTCATTACCTGCACCCACTGGCGTTTTCTCTAATAAAGGCCACAAGTCTGCAGAGAATACATAACGGCCCACTACGGCAAGATCCGATGGTGCTTCTTCTTTAGACGGCTTTTCAACCAGTTGAGTAATGGGCGCTTGCTCACCCGGCTTTAATTCCTCGCCACCAATGTCCGCAATACCATATTTGCTGACGTCTTCGTGAGGTACTTTCTCAACCATCACCTGCGAGTGACCGGTTTCATCAAAGTTTTTCACCATTTCCGCTAAGTTATCGCGGTTTAAACTACAGCTGGCTTCGTCCACTAATACATCTGGCAATACTACGGCGAATGGCTCGTTGCCAACGAGTGGCTGTGCACATAACACGGCGTGACCTAAACCTTTTGCCTGGCCCTGGCGCACATGCATAATGGTGGTGTTTTTCGGACAAATCGCCTGAACTTCGGCTAACAATTGTCGTTTAACGCGCTGTTCGAGCGTGGTTTCCAGCTCAAAACTGGTATCAAAATGGTTCTCAATCGAGTTCTTACTCGAATGTGTGACCAAAATCACATCGGTAAGGCCTGCTGCCGCACACTCTTCGACAATATATTGAATAAGGGGTCTGTCGACCAGTGGTAACATTTCCTTTGGAATGGCTTTGGTTGCCGGTAACATCCGGGTTCCGAGACCGGCGACCGGTATTACAACTTTTCTGACCATAGCAGCTGTCCTTACAATTAATTCATTCGAAAAAGAGGGCAAGTTTATAACCGTTAAGCATGTTATAATGCAAGCCATTCAGTAAAATTCAATGAAACAAATTATGGCGTTATATTTTTCTTCTCGCAGTATCCCACAACTTAAGGCATACAGTTTCACTGAGCGTGCAATGATTCTATCAATCGCTCAGGAGAAAATGCCAGTTCCACGCCGCTTAATTTGCAATTTAGCGAAACTGGTGCCTATCTGTGTCATCTTTTTTTTAGTTGTAGAAGTTGAAGGATGGTGGAAGTTGTTAGCGCTATTGGTGGCCGGTATCGGTTACCCATTATTCACACAGCCCATTAATATCAATATGTCGATGCCTTATATTGATAAAGCCGTTAAGCAGTTTGAGGCTCAGCGCTCACAATAAGCTCTTTGCCATAGCAGCGGCAATGCAAGCGATGCAGCGACTCTAAATGATGCGTGCGATAATTTGCGTGCTTCCAAATACCCAAGGCTAAGTCTGGCTTGGCACTGGGCGATGGCTCTAATTTGTCGCCAGCCTGCGCCCATTGCCAATGACCGGTTTCTGTATCAAGTACACCTACCATGATATCGAAAGCGGTTCTTACCTGAGAGTGGCAGAGTTCAATATTCAGGTGCTCTAACAGCATTCCCGGCTGCACCAAAGTATTGTCCATACCTGATAAGTACTGCCGTATGACCGGGTCTACCAAAGTTTTCAGTACCAACAGCGGTACCAGGTTTTGCTCGGTTGCATTTTGCGCCGCCGCCATAACCACCAGCGCTTTGCCATTTCCTAACGACCGATAATCGACCCAGGCAGGTGTTGTGTCTGCCGGATGAGTTGCACACTCAAAGTTATACGCACCAACTCTCAACGGGCTTTTAGGCAGTAACTCTTCGGTTAGCTTCCCGGCTATCATGTCGTCCTGATAAATGACATCAATGTGCGCATCAAGCTCCCAAATGTCGTGCAAATAGGAAGTTTCGAGTTCATGTCGCTCCAGACAATGTCCGATGGCACTGTCCAACACATCAAGACTTTGTAATGGTTTAACAAGGTAATCCCAGGCACCAAGGCGCACTGCTTCACGAATGTCTGACATTTTCTCAGATGCGGAGATAACTATAATAGGCAAGTGGGCACAAACTTTTAGAAGTCTTTCTATGACTTCCAGACCATTAATGTCCGGTAAGTTTAAGTCACAAAGTACAACATCAGGACACTGTTGCTCGCAAAGGGCAACCCCTTGTTGCCCGGCACCAGCGCAGCACACGTCATAACCATGCTGGCAGAGATACTCTTTCAGCATGGACTGGAATACTAAGTCGTCTTCAATAACCGCAACGTGCGCTTTCGACATGGTTCAATTCTCTTTGCTCACCATGTCTTAAGCATTGTTCAGGAATAGAGATCCGTCAACGTGACTCGTCGTCAAAATCCTCAAAGTCACCGTCGAACTCATCATCAAATTCTTCGAAGTCACCGAAATCATCTTCCGGTAAGGGCGGATTACCATCGTATACCTGATCTTTCCAACGCTGATAATAAACGTCTTTCACAAAAGAATATGGGTCAAGTGAGTTTTCCAGTACCTGCTCCTGGTCACGCAAACGTATGCGCATTTCGAGACCTTTCACCGTGTAGCGAAGCACATCAACCGGCCAGGTCAGTGACGGGTATGGGAAATATTGCCCATCAGCGTAGTCACCACCGCGATCAACAATAACGGTCGGGCCTAGTAATGGGAGCATAACGTACGGTCCCTCAGGTACCCCCCAAACGGCCAGCGTCTGACCAAAGCTTTCTTCTTTTTTCTCAAGCCCTATCGGTGTTGCCACGTCAAACAGACCGACCAGCCCTACTGTAGAATTAATTAAAAAGCGCCCCAGTGATATGCCCGCATCACCCAGTTTCCACTGCAGGATGTTATTCACAAAAGACGACGGCTCTTCTAAGTTCTCAACGGCGTTATACAGTGACGTGCGGATAGGCTGAGGTACGTCATCATAAACATTTGCTGCCGGTTGAATAACCACTTCGTCAACATCGCGGTTAAACTCCCACATGCCGCGGTTAAAATCCTCAAATGGGTCACGAGGGTCGGCATAAGGATCTTCCGGAGTGGAAGAGCACCCAACTAACAATACTGAGAAAAGTAACAATCCGTATTTTTTCATTCTTGAATCCGTGTTGATAAAGTCACTGTCGCTGTTTGACTCGCCTTAGCTTTAATAGTCACTGTCGACGCTTCCAGATCACCCGACTCGGCTTCAATATTCTCATCTTGTGAAACACGAGCACGAACTGTCCATTCATCTAAATCAGACAATTTATGGTCCGGTAACATGGCGTTGTCGTTTGATAAGGTATAGGTCACAGGAAAGCCTTTGACCGGCTCGCGAACCACAGCCGCCGGCATAGGCGTGTCGTTCCCGGTGACATAGACAAACAGCGTTGCGTTTTCAGGGAGAAACTCGCGAACGGCAGAATCAATATTCACCTTAACGGTTAATGTAATTCCTGCACTTGCTTGCTGTTGCTTCGCGTCTGCTAACGCATTCTGAACAGCCACGTAACGCTCTGAGCCGGGCGATAATTGTTCCTGCAGCAGCTCCCAGGCTTGAATCGCCTGCTCCCAATCCTGTTGTTCATACGCCACGAAGCCCAGTAGCGACAATGCTTCTATATTCGCGGGATTCAACTTTAAGGCGCGTGCCAGTAAGTTAGCTGCTTTCGCTTTATTTTGTGCTGAACCGGACATAAGTAAGAAGCGACTATAACTCACCAGCGTGTTGAGTCGTTCAGGCTCTAAATCCAATGACTTTTGAAACGCCTCGTCCGCTTCATCCGGAGCGCCAATATCCACCATTAGACCAGCATATATCCACCAGGCAATAGCATCATCCGGATCGCTCATCAGCTTCTGACGAAGACCCAACGCGAACAGGTTAAGTTCTTCAGGTTCAGCTGCCTGAGCTTGTTCACTTAAAAGCTTTTTGCCCAGTTCAGGCAAGCGTTCGCGTGCCTCTGACGCTTGTTCCTGTAACTGCCAACTACCAAAACTCCAATACAAAACAACCGATATAACAACGACAATGGCAGCGGGCAAAACAACCGGCGCGGGACGCCAATCGACACTTTCTTCAATGTCTTTACTGTCATTCACAAAGGTTTTATCGAGTTCCTGTTTGGAATAGTCGAACTCTTCGTCAGATAAGCCGTGCAAAGAACGCTCTTCTTCTAGCTCAGCTAAACGTTGCTCGTACCAGCGCCTGTTCTCATCCTGTCTTTTTTGAATACGACGCTGCTTCCCTGTCGCCAATAAAACAAAAACGACAGCAACTAACAGCATCAATAACATTACGATGATTAAACTAGTCATTGTCGTTATTCCTTAACCGTTCTAATTGAGCACGTTCTTCTGGGGTCAGGGCGGCTTGCTCTTTTTTCTGGCGAGTTAACACAACCGCAACGCCAATACCGATAATTACAATAACCAAAGGCCCAAACCAAAGCACCGCTGTTGCGGCCGTAAAGGGGGGCTCATAATGCACAAAGTTACCGTAACGCTCGACCATAAAGTCGATAATTTCCTGCTTGGACTTACCTGCCTTCAGCATTTCATAACTTTTATCCCGCATGTCTTCAGCCAGCGGCGCATTAGAGTCAGCAATGTTTTGGTTCTGACACTTCGGACAGCGCAACTCCTTAATTAACTGTTGGTAGATTTCTCGCTGTTGTTCACTGTCAAATGAACGCGATAGGGCATCTTGCGCGCTTGCACTAAAAACAAGAACGCTTAACAGAGTCACCAAAAGGAGTAGTCGGCTCATTGCGCCTCCTGCTTCAGCTGTTCATAAATGGGTTTCAATGTGCTCTGCCAATTACGCGCATTCACATCGCCAACATGGCGATATCGAATAACGCCCTCCTCATCAATAAAGTAGGTTTCGGGAGCGCCATAAACACCAAACTCAAAAGCCACATTCCCTTCTGGGTCAAACAAATTAATGGTGTACGGGTCGCCTAACGTGTTCAGCCAGTTTACCGCTTTCTCACGCGAGTCGTCTTTATAGTTTAAGCCGACAATGGGTATGCCTTCTGACGCCAGCTGATTCAAAAACTCATGCTCTGCACGACACGTCGGGCACCAGGTTGCCCATACATTCAACAACATCGGCTTACCTTTTAGCACAGATTCGTCATAAGCTATGCGAGTGTCGTAAAGGTCGACGCTTTCAAACGCGGGTACCGGCTCGTTAATTAGCGCCGAATCGAGTTTTGTCGGGTCACTCCCCAAGCCCTTTAACAAAAAGGCGGCTAGTGCGATAAATAAAATGAGCGGTGCAAATAATACAACCCAGCGAAGGTTCTTATTCATATAAACCTCCATTCTTACGTTGTCGGTAGCGTTTATCGGCCATCGCAAACACACCACCTACAGCCATGATAATGGCACCCAACCATATCCAGCGCACAAAGGGCTTGACGTAAAAGCGTATTGCCCAGGCTCCATTTTCTAGCGGCTCACCCATAGCAATGTAGATATCTCTTAACAGGCTGGCATCGAGCCCCACCTCTGTCATACTGGTTCGCTGAACGCGGTAAAAACGCTTTTCACTGGTGACTTCGGTGACAAGATCACCATTTTTAGTCACCGTAAACTCTCCGGAGTCAGCGTCGTAGTTCGGCCCCTCTCGGTGGTCTAAGGAATCAAAGCTGACGTTGTAGCCGATAATTTCAACCGACTCTCCCGGCGCCAGAGCAATGTCACGCTCTTGTTCATAATGCGACACTAACGTAATACCAATTAAAGTCACGGCGAAACCAATGTGACCTAGTACCATGCCCCAATGACTCCCCGATAACCGAGTTATGCCGTACAGACCCTGCTTACGTTGCCTGACCGTTTGCTGTACCTCGGTCAACGTGGCAAGGCCGACCCAGAATGCTAGAAATAGTCCAATAACGACCATGGCCGGTAGCTCATCAGCCCATATTTTCGGGAGTGTGTAAGCAAGGACAATGGCAAGGCTAAGCGCCAACGCAATCGGTTTTAATAGCGGCTTAAGTGCCTGTCGACGCCAGCGCAACAGAGGCCCCAGCCCTACCATCAGAGCAAATGGAATGACAAGCCAGCTGTAGACACCATTGAAAAATGGTTCACCAACCGAAATGCTACCCAAACCGATTTCTTTATGAATCAAAGGCAGCATAGTCCCCAAAAAGACAACTGCCATTGCCGCCATCAATAATACGTTGTTACCCAGCAACATGACTTCGCGGGAGAACAGCTCATACCGGCTGTAGCTCTGCATTTGTCCCGCTCGCATGCCGTATAGAATTAGAGAGCCGCCAATAACCAAGGCTAATAGCACCAGAATAAACAAACCGCGGGTTGGATCAGACGCAAAAGCGTGCACTGACACCAAAACGCCGGAGCGAACCAGGAAAGTTCCCAAAAGGCTCAAACTAAAGGCGGCTATTGCCAGTAATACCGTCCATGACTTAAAACTGCCTCGCTTTTCGGTCACAGCCAATGAATGCAACAAAGCGGTGCCGACAAGCCATGGCATAAAGCTGGCGTTTTCAACCGGGTCCCAGAACCACCAACCGCCCCAGCCGAGTTCGTAGTAAGCCCACCAGCTGCCAATGGCAATTCCCAGAGTCAGGAATATCCATGCCGCCAATGTCCAGGGCCGAGACCAACGCGCCCAGGCCGCATCAAGCTTACCCGATATAAGCGCCGCAATGGCAAACGCAAAGGCCACAGAGAAACCGACATATCCCATATACAATAACGGAGGATGAATGATCATGCCCGGGTCTTGTAACAGCGGATTTAAGTCACGTCCATCGACAGGAATCAGCGGTAAGGCGCGATCAAACGGATTCGACACCGTTAGCATAAACAAGTAGAAGCCAATGCTGATTAAGCCAAGAATCGCTAACACCCTCGCCACCATTGGCAAAGGCATAGAACGCGAAAACAGTGCTACCGCCGCAATCCAGCCGGCCTGCATCAGCATCCAGAGGAGAAATGACCCCTCGTGTGAGCCCCATACCGCCGTTACCCGATAAGCAACCGGCAAGTCTGAGTTGGAGTTAGCTGCCACATAAGCAATACTGAAGTCATTGCTGACAAAGCCCCACACTAATAATCCAAACGCCACAGCGGTAAAGAAAAATTGTCCTAGAGCAAAAGGTCTTGCCAGTGACATCATGCCACCATGGCCTTTTATTGCCCCCCACAGCGGGTAAAACGCCAGCAAACAAGAGAATGCCAGCGCGATAGCAATCGCGAGATGGCCTGCTTCCGCTATCATTGCTCACCATCCTCGTAAGGTTTATTTGGGTTTACGTGCTTAATGCCTTTCATTTTTTCAGCCAGCTCTGGTGGCATATACTCTTCGTCGTGCTTTGCTAATACTTCGGACGCTTTTAAAACCGTCGGTTCAACCAGCTCACCTTGCGCAACAATACCCTGCCCTTCGCGAAATAAGTCCGGCAGAATACCTTGATAAAGCACTGTGATCTCAGGGCCTGTATCAGTAATATTAAACGACACTTCCAGGGTTTTCGGGTCGCGCTCAACCGAGCCTTCAACGACCATTCCGCCCACTCGCATGCGTTGCCCGACTTGCGGTTTTTGTTTGCCGTCATCGGCACCTTCAACGATTTCACTCGGCGTATAAAACAAATCAATACTTTGGCTTAGCGCGTATAGCATCAGTCCGGTCGCTATAGACACCCCGAGCACTAAAATCAGCACCCAGGTTAATCGTTGTTTACGTCTTGGATTCATACATCTCTCCTACTGCGACACAGACCGTTGGCGCTTGGCCAAACGCTGCTGACGATTCTGCAATTGCTGGCTCTTTTTCTTCAGGGATTGACGAGCCATAGCGGTTTCCAGTGCGACCAACGCAATAACGACAAAGCTCAAGAAAAAGGACAGCCAAACATACAAGCCGTAGCCACCCATGGTAATAAAGTCCTGAAAACTGTCGAATGCCATCAGTTTTTCTCCAGTTCATTCTGCGCCCAGGGGCGGCCTAATTCGTGTCGTAGTATCTCATTTTTTAACCGCATCATCACCAGTGAAATGGTTAAAAACAGAAAGCCCGCCAGGCATATTAATAACGGAATAAGCATACTGGTCGCTATCGAAGGTCTCTCAAACTTGGTAATGGTCGCTCCCTGGTGCAAGGTGTTCCACCACTCGACGGAGTAATGAATAATAGGCAGGTTAATCACCCCCACAAGTGAGAGTATGGCTGCAGCTTTCGCGCCAGTTCTGACGTCATCAAACGCAAAGTACAGTGCCATAACGCCAATGTATAAAAACAGCAGAATCAGTTCGGAAGTGAGGCGTGCATCCCACACCCACCAAGTGCCCCACATTGGCTTACCCCAAATGGCTCCGGTTAATAATGCGACAATCGTCAACGCAGCGCCAACTGGAGCTATTGCCGGAATTGCCCACTCCGCTGTTTTAATTTGCCATATCAGTGCTATACCACCCATTATCGCCATACCTGAGTAGGCGCCCATCGAAAATATAGCCGCTGGCACATGCAAAAATATAATTCGATAACTGTCACCTTGTTGGTAGTCAGACGGCGCAAAAGCTAGCCCCCAAACCACACCAACAGCCAAAGAGATAAAGGTTAATGCTGCAAACCAGGGCAGTAACTTATCCACCAGTCGGTAGGTCGCTTCAGGCTTTGCATAAGGGTGTAACCATCGCCACATATTAATTCACACTCATTTTTATGCCCGCTGCTATCGCCAGCGGAGACAATGTTATGGTTAAAACAGAAATAGCCGCCAGAATAGCCAACTGGCCGTGGACTGCAAGCCCCATAGAGGCATTTTCAACAGCGGCGGTGGCAAAAATCAAAAGCGGGATAAATAACGGAATAAGGATAAGGCTAATTAGCGAACTGCCTCTTTGCACCTGCAGTGTCAGTGCCGCACCAATTGCTCCAAGCGCGCTCAGCGCTGGCGTGCCTAGCAGCAGGCTGAGCGCTAGCGCCCACCAACCTTGCAATGGCAAACTTAACAACAGCGCCAGCAGGGGTGACAAAATAACGAGAGGTAATCCGGTTAACAACCAGTGTGCCATCACTTTTGCGGTTGCCGTAAACGCTAGCGGCTGTGGCAATAAACACAACTGCTCCAGTGTGCCGTCCTGAAAGTCATCTTTAAATAATCGTTCTAAGCCAAGCAAGCTGGCCAACAGTGCCGCCACCCAAATAATTCCCGGCGCAATACGCGCAAGAATATCAGGCCCAGGCCCGACACCAAGAGGGAACAACGTCACCACCATTAATAAAAAAAGCAGCGGGTTTAAGGCGTCACTGCGTCGACGTGCGGCAATGCGCAAGTCACGCTTGAGTATCGCAAACCAAACTTGCCGCATGGACGGGTTAATCATAAGCCACCTCATTGTCCATTTGCGAAGTTAGGCTTAAATCAATCAGTTTGGGAGACAAGTTCGACAACGTCAGTGACTGATGTGACGTAAAGATAATACAGCCGCCGTCATTCAAGTGCTCTGCAAAGCGCTTTTGCAGTAACCCAACGCCTTGCACATCTAAAGAAGTGAACGGCTCGTCCAGAATCCATAACGTTGCGTTATTCGCCCATAACCGGGTTAAAGCAACCCGGCGTTGCTGCCCCGCCGACAACCGACCAGTAAGCTCGTCTTCCAGAGCAAGCAGCCCCAGCTTTTCCAGTAAGTCCCAGCCATCAGTATTGGGGTTAGCTGTGAGTTGCTGTTGCCAATAGAAGTTTTCCAGTGCGGTCAGCTCGCCTTTTACAGCAGCTTTATGACCAATAAACAGCAATTGCTGACAGTAATCCTGCCAAGCGTCGCGCAAATCAGAGTCGTTAAACTGGATGCGGCCCTCTGTGGGCTCTAAAAGCCCGGCTAGCATTCTCAATAACGTCGACTTGCCCGCGCCATTCGGACCAGTTACCTGCCATAACTCACCAGGGTGTAACTGGAAGCTCAGCTCATCAAACAATACTCGACCACCACGCGTTGAGCTAAGCTGCTCGGCATGCAACAGTGGCACTTTAGCGGTAGTTTCTTGTGTCATGAGGATTTTACTACTGAGCCCTTACTGGTAAGCTGACGCAAATGCCACCGAGTCTACCATAAAATTTGAGTAAAGCGCATGGCTGATATCACGCAACTGTTACAACAAATGCTGAACGCTCCAGAGCGCTCTATGGCTCGTATTGATAAGCAAAACATCGCAACACTTGCACGCATTTTAACAGGCGCGAATACTGCAGGTAGCAATTCAGCTTCAACCGCCAGCAAGCCAACCTTGCAAATACCCGCGTCTATACTCACGCCTCAAACCGGGAATAAAGCCCAGCAAACTTCGCCGCCGCAGATACAAGGCGCGAGCTGGCAATGGCCGAACCCGCCAAAGGCACTGTTAACGCAACTGCCCGCTAAACTGGCAAGCAGCACACAATTGCAATTACAAATATCCATGCCGCAGGGGAACAAGCCGGTTGTACAAATCATCATTAGCCAACAGACACCCACTGAGCCAGCGCAGCCGGGACAACAGAAGCAAGTCACGCAAGCACCTCCAGGCAATACAGTAAACACACAAATTGGCAAAGTTGAAATACCGATTACCCAGCTGCCGCCCAAGCTTGTTAAAGCGTTGGTCGATAGTCCGCAGGCTTCGCAAATACTTAAAATAAATCAAAGTGCCAGAGCACCACAGCCGGCAGACAAGGCGCCGCTCAACGTAGCCCATCCAATTCAGCTTTCGCGTGGTATCGCCATTAAACAGGCGCATCAGTTGAGTCCGCAGCAGTTTCAGCAAGCGCTACAAACACTGATCACTCAAATAAAAGCACAACTTTCTACGCAACCTTCCGTGCCCCCCAGTAATGCGGCAAACGCGTCATTAAAGATTCCTGAATTGTCTGCGCTTATTGCCAAAATAAACACCAGTGTCAATACAGCGACAACGTCAGGCGCTAGTGCAACCAATACGGCGTCTACGACTCAAACAGCACAAGCGGCACAGACCGCCGCAACCTTAACAGCGGCTTTGCGCTCACCCTCTAATGCCATTGAACAGCTCATAAAAATCGTGTTGCAACAACAGCCCTCTGGCGAATCCATGCAGCGCCCGGAAGCGTTACAGCGTTGGATTAACGACTGGTTTGCGGCGCGTCCGGTCAGTGTGCAGTCAAGCCAGCAAATGGGGTCACTTGGTCAAATGCTAATGACGCTGCTGGGGCTGAGCTTACAACAGAACAATCAGCAACAAAGCACCGCACAAACAAGTTTGCAATCTTTGCCGAAGCAATTCACTCAAGCATTGATCCAGCAGGTGTTAAACCCGTCCCCTGACGTTGCAGGCGATGTGCGGGAGCGCATTAATCAACTGTTGCTGCAATTGCCACAGCAGCAATTGCAACGACTGTTACAGTTATTCACTGGCGTACTAAACTCTGCCCAAAGCGCTCAGGCCCGGCTACAAGACTCACCGATGCAGCAGCCTGAGTATTTCATTTTGCTGCCGACTGACCCACAAAAGGCTGGACAAAACGAGTTGCTTATTCGCCCGGAGCGAGAGCCCAATACGCCGGAGCAGGAGGGGCGCACGTTATGGCTTTTTACCTTGCGCTTTGAGTTAGAAGCGACAGGCGCTTTACTGGTTAAAGGCCGGTATCATCCGCAGGGCTCGTCAGTCGACTTTTATGCCGAGTCACCTTCAGCGCAAAGAACTATCGAGAAACACCTGGAGCAACTGGAAAAGCGACTGTCCGATTTAGAGGTTAACAGTGTGAAATTTCGCGTTCAGCAAGGACGAATTCCGGAAACCTTGGCGACACAACAAAGCGGCATTATTCGGGTGAAAGTATGACGGACAAAAAAGAGAAGCAAGCCATTGGGCTGTCGTACGACGGCTTTAACGCGCCCAAAGTTATCGCTCGCGGGTTTGACGAGTTAGCTGAAGAAATTATTGCCGTCGCCAAAGAGCATGGCGTGTTAGTTCATGAAGATCCGCTCTTGTCAGACTCACTTGCCAAACTCAATGTTGGTGATGAAATTCCGCGCGAGCTTTACATTATTATTGCCGAAATTATTGCTTTTGCTTATTTGTTGGACGGTAAGTTTCCGCGACAATGGGAGGAAGGTTAACCTTTACGCTGGTGCAAGGATACCAACAATTCTGCTTCTGCCTGAGGTAGCTCACACTCTTGCATCAGCTCTTCAACCGTTGCGCCACTGGCTACTAACTTACTTGCTCGATGATATAATTTTGAGCCCGGATCCTGCTCAGCCAGCTCCTGAAGCTTTTCCTGTAATCGACGTTGTTCGTCATTAAGTGTGGCAACTTGCTGTTCTAACTGCGCCAGTAACTGCTTTTCGGCGAAGTTAGTCTCTGGTTTCGTCTCATTCAGCTGCTCTTTTAAGGAAAGCACTTCGGTCGCCGTCTCAGTGAGCATTAACAAGCGTTGTTGCTGACGCTCAATAAGCTCGGCCTGGCGACGCGATGTCATAATAACAGCAACCAACGCAATCAGCGCCAGCCCAAGAGCCAGCGCTGATATTGCAATAAGCCAAAGTGTCATGGTTAAACCACCCGCTCGCGATTAACCCAGACGAGAAATTTCATCCCACTCGTCATCAGTCAGCATTTTATCCAGATCAACCAAAATCAGCAGTTCGTCATCCCGGTTGCTGACGCCTTGAATGAAACGAGCACTTTCGTCGGTACCCACATTCGGTGCGCTGTCTATTTCAGAGGTTTTCAGGTAAACCACTTCGGCAACGCTGTCAACCAAAATGCCGATAACCTGCTTTTCAGACTCGATAATAACAATACGTGTGTTATCGGTTACTTCGGTTGGTTGTAGACCAAAACGAAGACGAGTGTCGATAACCGTTACTACATTACCACGCAGATTTATGATGCCCAGTACATAGTTAGGCGCTCCGGGTACTGGCGCTATTTCGCTGTAACGAAGCACTTCCTGAACCTGCATGACATTAATGCCATAAGTTTCATCGTCAAGCTGAAACGTAACCCACTGCAATACTTTATCGTTACTGTCAGCGTCCGTTTCATTTTTGATAGCGCGATTATCTTTACTCATGTTTCACTCCGCCATGCGTTATTTGTCTTGCTGGATATGTCCCAGGCCGTTATCCAGAAGTGTAATCAATGCGTTTACATCGAGCAACGCACACATTCTGTCACGAACCACTCCGGCCAGCCACGGCCGCTTATTAGTGCCTTCTTTACGCCATTGAATGGCTTCGGGTTGCAATGGTTCGCTGGTTACCAATTCTTCACACAACAGTCCCCATGGACTGTCATTTAACGTTATAAGATACTGGTAGTCTAATGATTCTTCCAGCTCTTCCGTGTATTTCTCCGGCATAACCCAACGAGCGGTATCGACAACCTGCAGCTTGTCTTCACGCTCTGTCATTATGCCTTTAAACCATTTTGGCTTACCCATCAGCGGGCTGATTTTCCCAACCTGATGAATGCCACCTAAACTTTTCAGTGGCACCGCCAGTGTTAAACCAGCCACTTTAAAAAACAGCGCCTGGAAATCGTCTTCCATGTACTCAGACATGGCATCTGGCTGCGCGTCTTCCGTTGGCGCCATTTCGTCAATATCTGTATGCGTTGCGACGTCTATCTCATCGTCAACCTCAACGCTCTCTTCAGTTTCTTCGACTTGTTCAGTGACAACATCCGGCTCAACCTGAGTATCCGCTTCTACCTCGACCTCAGTCTTAGCAAGCGCCTCTCTAGTATCAGTATCGTCCGCTTTTACAGAAACTAAAGGCAATAAGTCTTCATCTCTGTTTAAAGTCACCGACTCTTGTTCGGTCACTTGCTGTATTTTCGGCGCGGCCTGCTCGAGCAGTTTCTTCACCGGCTCGTTATCAAACTCAACGACCTCATCCTCAAGCAGTAACGCATCGAGGTACTCGGTCATTGCCTGTTCACTGCTGGAGTGTTTGCTGTTCATAACTTAGCGAAGCTCCATTTGTTGTAAGTGAATAAGCAATGACTGATAGGCCAACACACCTCGTGACTTCGGCGCATATAGTGACGGTGGTGTCTGTTCATTCGACGCATCGCGGAATTTGGTATCGATAGGGATCATGCCGTTCCAAACCGACTTACCGTACCGACCAACAAGCTTCTTATACGTTTGTAATGACGCATTGGTTCGTTTGTCGTACAAGGTGGGGATAATGGTATACGGTCGCTCTTCGCCACGTGACTTCTGAATGAGCATAAGCGTACGCATCATTCTGTCCAAACCTTTCAACGCCAGGAATTCCGTCTGCACCGGTATGAGCACCCGATTACAACAGGCTAATGCGTTAACCATGAGCACACCGAGCACCGGTGGAACATCAATAAGCACGTAGTCGTACTCATCAGCGACAGAGGCTAAGCCTTTTTTTAACACCAGGCCCATTCCACCTTGCGTACCAAGCTTTCGATCCAGTGTCGCTAACGCCATGGTCGCGGGCATAATATTGAGGTTGTCGAAGTCAGTCGGCAAAATGCATTCGCGCATCAATTCACGGTTAACCTCTTTACCGGCGCTGAATACATCAAAAACGCTGTGAGTCAGCTCTTCGGAGTCAAAGCCAAAGTAATAGGTCAGTGAGGCATGAGGGTCAGTGTCAATACATAACACTCGCTTACCTTGTTCAGCCAATAGCCCCGCCAGAGCGACTGTTGTGGTGGTTTTTCCCACGCCACCTTTCTGGTTAGCTACCGTCCAAACAATCATATACGCACCTTATTAAATGCCGCTGTATCCGACTTCTTTCATGATTGAGCGCGCCATATTATCCAAACTAATGCTTTTCGTTGAAATACCCGCTGAGGCAACCGCTTGCGGCATACCATAAACAACACAGCTGTCCTGATCCTGAGCCCAGATAGTCGCGCCTTGTTGTTTCAACATACGTGAACCTTCACGGCCATCGGCCCCCATCCCAGTCAAAATAACGCCCAACACCTTGCCCATATACACTTTTGATAAGCTGGCAAAGGTTAAGTCGACACTGGGTTTATACGTAACGCGGCCACTGGTATCCTCTTTGACTCGCAGCCGGGCACTGCCGGATCGACCTTCTACCACTAATTGCTTGCCACCCGGCGCTAAGTAAGCCGTGCCAGGGGTCAATACATCGCCATCCTCGGCTTCTTTCACGCGTATCTTACACAACCCGTCCAGGCGCTGAGAAAAGGCTTTAGTAAAAGCCGCTGGCATATGTTGCACCATAACAATGGGGTACGGAAAGTTGCCCGGCAATTGCGTTAGTATTTTCTGCAATGCAACGGGCCCACCGGTTGATGTCCCAATCGCCAAAACTTGATACGCACGATTAATGCTCAAAGAGCCGGCGGCATCTGCTAATCGAGACGATGCTTGACGCTGGCTTTGCCGTTCTTCATTACGTTGTCGAATACGATCCAGCGCCGACACGGGCTCTTTCGGTTTCGCCGGCTCAGCGGTTCGACTTGTTGGTGTACGCGTTATTGTCGGCGTTCTGGCTGAGGGTTGCTTGGCAATGGCCAATACGCGATCTTGTAGCGTTTTAACCGCTTCATCACGGTTACGAGCGATATCTTCAAACTTCTTAGGTAAGAAGTCCGCAGCGCCAGCTTCTAACGCATTTAGCGTTGCCGTTGCACCTTCGTGAGTCAGTGACGAGAACATTAAAATGGGGCAAGGGTTGCTGCCCATAATGGTTTTTACCGCATCAATGCCGTTCATCACCGGCATTTCAATGTCCATGGTAATAACGTCAGGCTTTAACGCTTTTGCTTGCGCTACCGCCTCCTCGCCATTATTGGCCGAGCCAATGACTTGAATATTTGAGTGTGCTTCCAGAATCTCGGTTACCCGGCGTCTGAAAAACGCCGAGTCGTCCACTACGAGAACTTTAACTGTCATGAACGGTGTGTCCCGTTATCGTTTAGCGTAATACTTCAGCATGCTTGGTACGTCAATAATCAGCGCAATACCACCATCACTGGTAATGGTTGCACCTGCCATACCTGGCGTGCCCTGTAACAGTTTATCCAATGGTTTAATAACCACTTCTTCCTGACCAATGAGCGCATCGACCACAAAACCAACCTGCTGATTGCCAATCTGTACAACCACAACATGGCCGTTTTCATTGCGGCTTGAGCGGTCTGGGTTTCTCACCAGCCAATGTTCAAGGAAGAACAACGGTATCGCACGGTCACGTACAATCAGTGTTAACTGACCATCGACTGTATTGGTGCGCTTCATATCCAAATCGATAATTTCGCTGACAACCGCCAGTGGCAACGCAAACGTCTGCTCTTTCACTGCCACCATCAGAGTCGGCAAAATAGCTAAGGTTAATGGCACTTTAATCAGTAACTCAGTACCTTTACCCAGCTCTGACTGAATTTTGACACTACCATTTAGCTGGCTTATTTTGGTCTTTACTACGTCCATTCCGACGCCACGGCCCGAAATATCAGACACTTGCTCTTTGGTCGAAAAACCAGCCGCAAAAATCAGGTTGTAAGCGTCTTCGTCGCTTAAGCGTGCTGCTGCGTCGGCATCTAAAATACCTTTATTAATGGCAATGCCTTTAAGCTTTTCAGCGTCCATACCCGCGCCGTCGTCTTTAATCGACAGCATAATATGGTCACCTTCCTGAGAAGCTGACAGCGTCACCGTACCCGCCCTTGGCTTACCGTTGGCCTCACGAACATCCGGCATTTCAATACCGTGGTCAACCGAGTTGCGCACTAAGTGAACCAGCGGATCAGCCAACGCTTCAACGAGGTTTTTATCCAAGTCGGTGTCTTCGCCGAACATTTCTAAGTTAATTTCTTTTTTCAGGCTGCGTGCTAAGTCACGAACTACCCGAGGGAAGCGACCAAAGACTTTCTTAATTGGCTGCATACGGGTTTTCATGACGGCGCCCTGTAAGTCGCCAGTGACAACATCCAGGTTTGAAATGGCTTTGCCCATTTCGTCGTTATCAGAGTCGTCCGAATTGCTCAGACTCAATAAACGGTTGCGCACCAAAACAAGCTCACCAACCATGTTCATAATGTCGTCCAAACGTTTGGTATCGACTCGAACCGTGGTTTCCGCAGCCGGTTGCTGTGGTGCTGCCGGCTTCTTGTCAGCCGGTTTCTCTGCAGCTTTAGGCTTGTCTTCTTTTGCAGCAGGTTTAGCCGCTGGCTTGGCTTTTGGCTCTGGTTTAGGCGCCGCCTTTTTCTCAGGCTTAGGCGTACCTTTTGGCTTTTCTTCTTTTCCGTTATCCACACTCTTCGTCGGTGCCTTGCCAGAACCATGCAGTTCATCTAACAGGGACTCAAACTCATCATCGGTAATTTCATCGCTGTCGGCTGGCTCTTCTTGTTTCTTCTCAGCGCTTTTCGGCGCTTTTCCTGAGCCATGAAGCTCATCTAACAACGACTCAAATTCATCATCGGTAATTTCATCGTTGTCATTATCAGCCGCAGCTTTCGGCGCATCGGCTTTCTTATCTGATTTGCCAACACCTGGGCCTTTGCCCTCACCGTGCAGCTCATCAAGTAAGGCTTCAAATTCATCATCTTGAATTTCGTCTATGCCGCCATCGCCTGAGCTTTTGGTCGCTTCCGCTTTGGGTGCTTCTGGCTCTGGTTCGGGTTCCGGTTCTGGCTCAGCTTCTTTAGACGGCGCTTCAATAGGAGCCTCGTCTTCAGACTCAGGCTGACTGAGTTTGTGCAGTAGCTCGAGTAATTTGTCATCGGCAGGACTGATGTCTTCACGAGCTTGTACCTGTGCAAACTGAGCATTGATAGTGTCCAGCGCTTGAAGAATCACGTCCATTAAGTCTGACGTAACCGTGCGCTGACCATTACGCAAAGTATCAAACACGTTTTCAGCACCATGGCAGGTATCCACTAAGGCAGTTAGCGACAGAAAGCCTGCGCCGCCTTTCACGGTATGAAAGCCACGGAAAATCGCGTTTAATAAATCTTTGTTTTCTGGGTCGTTTTCTAGCTCAACTAACTGCTCAGACAGCTGCTCGAGGATCTCTCCCGCCTCGATCAAAAAGTCCTGCAGTATGTCTTCATCCATATCAAAGCTCATGCGACTGATGCTCCTAGAAACCTAAACTGGACAGTAAGTCGTCCACTTCGTCTTGCCCACCAACAACGTCATCACGTTTATCGGCATCAATAATCGGGCCTTCTGCCTCACTGGCACTTTTCTGCTTTGAAGATTCGGTTTTTTCAGCTTCTCTTCGAGCTTCTTCTTTGCCGAATATTTTTAACAGTTCAATGAGATTCTTCTCGACGTCTTCAACCAGTTGAATAACCCGTCGAATGACCTGCCCAGTAATATCCTGATAATCCTGAGCCATAAGCACTTCGGTCATAAGCCCATGCACTTGCGGCATATTTTCACCGCAGCGCTTAAGTACATCATCGACCTGATGGCACAAAGACTTGAATTCATTTATCTCAATATCGTTGCTCATCAACCGATTCCAGACCGGCATGACACTTTCAACGCGCTGGTGCATGTCGTCAGCCATCGGTAAACAAGCCTCTACCGCATCCATTGTTCGGTTCGCGGCATCTTCTGTTTTTTGAATAACGTACTGTAAACGGTTTTGCGCATCAGGAAGATCATCTTCTGTCATTTGCACAATACGAGGATCCAGTTGGAAGTCCTGCAATGCTTCGTGGAGGTCACGCGTCAGCTGACCCACTGAAGTAAACAGTTTGTCATTGCGACGGTTGTATACGTCTTCCAGAAGTTGATTGGCTTGTTGCTGCTTTCCCTCTTCCAGCAAAGACACGAGTTCTTTAGCCTGCTCGAGGGAAATATCATGGGCTTTATCAGACATGGTCATAGCCCTTTTAGCTAATGCGTTCGAAAATCTTGTCGAGCTTTTCTTTTAACGTCACTGCGGTGAATGGTTTTACGATGTAGCCATTAACACCAGCCTGTGCTGCAGCAATGATTTGTTCGCGTTTTGCTTCCGCCGTTACCATTAGTACCGGCAAGTGCGACAGATTATCGTCTTTACGAATTTCTTTTAGCAGATCGATACCTTGCATGCCCGGCATGTTCCAGTCGGTCACGACAAAGTCAAAATCGCCGTTTTGCAACATAGGCAGAGCCGTGTTGCCGTCATCGGCTTCCTGAATATTCGTAAAACCAAGGTCACGAAGTAAGTTCTTAATGATTCGTCTCATTGTAGAAAAGTCATCTACAACAAGAATTTTCATATTTTTATCCAAAGCACCCTCCACTGAGGCTCTCGATTACCACCAAAATTATTCAACCCAATTCTGCATTCGCGACTTGAGCCGCACCATTGCCTGACTGTGAATTTGACTAACGCGAGACTCGCTCACGCTCAGCACTTCACCTATCTCTTTTAAATTCAATTCTTCATCATAATACAATGAAAGCACTAAAGCTTCACGCTCTGGTAACGAAGAAATTGTCGATACCAGGGCTTTATGAAACGCTGCGTTTTCGACATCACGCTGTGGCTCATACGCCGAACCCGTCACTTGCTCCGGTATAATCGCATCTTCAGAAACGCCTAAGTCTTCAATACCGATGATTCGCCCTGAACTGACATCACGCAAAATAGCGTGGTATTCATCCAGGCCAATGCCCAGCTTGCTAGCGACTTCGGTGTCTTTTGCATCACGTCCGGTGTCATTTTCGACCTGCCGGATGGCTTCTAACACACGACGGTGGTTTCTGTGTACTGAGCGCGGCGCCCAGTCACCACGACGAATCTCATCCAGCATAGCGCCACGAATACGTATTCCGGCAAAGGTTTCAAAACTGGCGCCTTTGCTGTTATCAAAATTCCGTGCCGCTTCTAATAAGCCTATCATGCCCGCTTGAATTAAGTCATCGACTTGCACACTGGCGGGTAGTCTCGCCATCATGTGATGCGCAATTCGCTTAACCAGCCCCGTATGCTGCTCAATAATAGCGTTACGGTTGTCGGCTGTTGCGGTATAAGCGGCGGCTTTATTCATTGGCAACATCCCGCTTACTCCCGTTATCGGCAGAAGTTATCAATTGCTCAAGGAAAAATTCTAAATGCCCTCCTGCCTGAGCAGGAATTGGCCAATCCAGAGCCTTCTTCGCTAATGCTTTAAACGCCAGTGACGCCGGCGATTTGGGATACGCCAACACCATTGGTTGTTGTTTTCTAACGGCCAACCGCAAATTCTCGTCGTGAGGAACTATCGCTGCTAACTCTAATGCCACATCGAGGAAACGATCCGTGACCTTAGTCAACTTATTAAACAATACCTGCCCTTCGCGCATGTTGCGCACCATATTGGCAACAACTTTGAATTTAAACAGTCCTTGTTCACGACTTAATACTTTAATAAGTGCGTAAGCATCGGTGATTGAAGTAGGTTCATCGCAGACAACCACAAGAACATCCTGGGAAGCCCGGGCAAAGCTGACCACGGTGTTTCCAATACCCGCCGCCGTGTCCACAATAAGAACGTCGTAGTTTCCCTGCAGTTGGCTAAACGCCCGAATAAGACCGGCGTGCTCTGACTCGCTCAAGTCAACCATGGAGCGAGTTCCTGAGGTCGCCGGGACGATTTTTATGCCACCCGGCCCTTCAATTAAAATATCTTCCAGTTCGCATTGGCCGCTCAGTACATGAGACAGGTTGCGCTCAACACGCAAGCCCAGCATGACGTCGACATTAGCCAAGCCAAGGTCGGCATCAAGTACCAGTACTCGTTTTCCCTGCTTCGCCATAGCGATGGCCATATTCAGCGAGACGTTGGTTTTACCCACGCCACCTTTACCACCTGTGACGGCTATGACTTTTACTTTTGACTGTTTCATTCTTCGCAGACCGCTTGCTTGATCCATCGGGCGTATCTCTTATTTTACATCTTCGACAACAGCGTCATTGTATAACGGCTCACTCAGCGAGAAAACGCCGCATTCCAGTACGATTTTGGCACGTCTGATACCGAGGAACAAATGCTTTTGTCCATTAACCGCTCGGCTTCAGATACCAGGTAATTTGCATCAGCAACTTTAATGTCTTCCGGTACTTGCTGACCGTTGGTGATATATCCAACCGGCAGGCCGTACTCAATTGCCACACTGATACTTTCTCCTAAACTTAAGCATTCGTCCAGTTTGGTAAAAATGCAACCCGACAAAGGTAGTGTTTTGAATTGTTTAACGGCGTCATTTAACACCTGGCTTTGTGAGGTTGCCGACAATACCAGATAAGGTCGAATTCTCAGGCGGGTATTTTGTATTAATTGGCCAAGTTGCTCGCTTAAGCGCTTGTCGCGCTGACCCATACCTGCCGTATCAATCAAAATTAGGCTTTTGTCACGCAGCGACAGTAATGCATCCGCTAGCTCTTTTGCGTCTTTTGCCACTTTTACCGGACAGCCAATAATACGTCCGTAAGTCTGTAATTGTTCACTGGCACCAATTCGGAAGGTGTCAGTGGTAATTAAAGCAACTTTGTCAGAGCCATGACGCTGAGCGTAACGGGCCGCCAGCTTAGCGATGGTGGTGGTTTTGCCAACGCCGGTAGGACCAACGAGTGCCACTGCACCGCCGCGTGTCAAAATATCGTCATTGGTGGTATTCAGCTGACCTTCCAACAAATGCATGGTTTGTTCCCAGGCATCCTCGTCTGAACTGCTTTCAGGAATAAAACAGGCAATCTGATCCGCGATGCGTTCACTCAAGCCCATCGTCATAAGCCGTTGCATCAACATAGCGCGCACTGGTTCTTCGCGATCCATCTCTTGCTTCATGAGACCGCTTAACTGGTGCTCTAACAACTGACGAATACCGTTCACTTGTGAGCGCAGCTCTGCTATTGCTTCCGAGTCGTTGCTGTCCGGCGTATTAACTTGCTCAGGGAAGATATCCGCTTGTGAAGACTCTTGTTGAGCCGGCGCTGACTGATGCGCCATTTGCTGATAAATATCGTGTTTTGCCGGCGTTTCAGGTTGACCGGTCGTTTGTGCTGTCTCTTGCGGAGACGTTTGCGAAGGCGCGGCATTTTGACGCTGCAGCAATTCAGCCAACGACTGAGCCGGTGCTTCCGACTCTTGCTTTGGTGCCTGAGTATTTGCGGAGGTCTCTGGAGCCGCTTCTGGCGCACGCGCGTCAGGGTCAACAGCAGCCACTAACTCAATACCACCGTTCACCTTTTTATTGGAAAGAATAATCGCATCAGCGCCTAAGGTTTCTTTAACCTGCTGTAAGCCTCGACGCATATCCTCTGCAAAAAAGCGTTTAATTTTCACAAGCGACTCCCGTTGTCTTAGGTAGCGGTTTGTTCACCACTGTTTTGTTGTCCACCAATTGAGCTGACAATGCGAATTTGCTTGTCATCCGGAATTTCCTGATACGACAACACTCGCATACCATCGGTAGCGTGGCGCGCAAATCGCGCCATGGTTGAGCGTAGTAGCCCGGATGTCAGCAACACAGACGGTTCCCCGTTTATTTCCTGCTGCTGATGCGTTTCGCGTAACGACTGTTGCAAGCGTTCGGCTAAACCGGGTTCAATACCGGCGCCTTGCTGATTTCCGTCGTTACCAGCCATCTGTAGTGACTGATGCAACATCTGTTCCAACTCTGGCGCCAAAGTTATGACAGGCAGTTCGGTTTCACCTTCTGAGATATCCTGAACAATCAGACGGCGCAGAGAAATTCGAACGGCAGCCGTTAAGACATCAGGGTCCTGACTGCGTCCTGCGTACTCAACTAACGTTTGTACAATGGTGCGCATATCACGTATCGCAATGCCTTCATCTAGCAAGTTCTGCAGAACTTTGACAAAGTTACCCAGTGACAATAAATCAGGAATAAGTCCTTCCACCAATTTCGGATGCGTGCGACCCAGGCGATCCAACAGCTCCTGTGCTTCTTCATGGCCGAGTAACTGCGATGCGTGGTTAGTGACAATTTGGCTTAAGTGAGTGGCCACTACCGTCGCAGCATCTACTACGGTGTAGCCCAAAGTTTGTGCGTGTTCTTTTTGATCGGGGCGTATCCATACTGCGTCCAGGCCGAAAGCAGGGTCAGTAGTTTTTTCGCCTTCAAGTTCACCAAAGACCTGGCCTGGGTTAATAGCAAGCTCCCAGTCATGGCGAATTTCCGCTTCACCCATGGTCACACCCATTAGGGTAATTCGGTAACTGTTCGGGCCTAAATCCAGATTGTCTCTGATATGAACCGCCGGCACCAGGAAGCCGAATTCCTGCGACTGCTTCTTACGTACCCCTTTAATACGGGATAAGAGCTCGCCACCCTGCTGCTTGTCTACCAGAGGAATAAGGCGATAGCCCACTTCCAGACCAATGGTGTCAACATGGCGAACATCGTCCCAGGACAATTCTTTTTGCTGTGCTTGTTGAACTTGCTGCTCTTGCTCTTTTTCAACCAGTTCGCCCTGTTCAACCTTATTCTTTTTAAGTTTGAAATACGCCGCGCCAGCCAGAACCGCCGACATGCTCAGGAAGGCTAAGTGCGGCATGCCCGGAATAACCCCCATAGCAAACAGCACTGAGCTAGAAATAACCAATACTTTCGGGTTGTCGAGCAACTGCAGAACCACCGCGTCACCCATGTCTTTGCTGTCATTTTCGCGGGTAATGATAATAGCGGTTGCAACAGACAATAACAGCGCGGGAATTTGAGCGACCAAACCGTCACCAATGGTCAGCAAGGTATACACTTCGACCGCTTCACCGAAAGTCAGGCCGTATTGGATCATACCAATCAGCAGACCACCGACAATGTTGATAAGCAGGATAAGAATGCCGGCAATGGCGTCGCCTTTAACGAACTTACTGGCACCATCCATCGAGCCGTAGAAGTCCGCTTCCCGAGTGACGTCACTACGTCGAGCTTTGGCTTCTTCCTGGTTAATAAGGCCGGCGTTCAAGTCAGCATCAATAGCCATTTGCTTACCTGGCATGGCGTCCAACGTAAAGCGAGCGGTTACTTCGGAGATACGCCCCGCACCCTTGGTGATAACCACGAAGTTGATAATGACAAGAATGGCGAAGACGACTAAACCAACGGTGTAGTTACCGCCGATGACAACACTACCAAACGCTTCAATGACGCTACCAGCAGCGCCTGGTCCATTGTGACCCTCTAGTAGAACGATACGTGTCGATGCCACGTTTAAGCTAAGCCGCAATACTGTGGCGATAAGCAGAACGGTCGGAAAGGCAGCGAAATCCAGTGGCCTTTGGGTATAAACCGCTACCAGCATAACCACGAGCGATAGTGTAATAGAGAACGAAAACAGAATATCCAGCACCATAGCCGGAATAGGCAGCACCACCATCGCCAAAATGGCCATAATGGCTAAAGGCGTACCAAAGCCTTTAATTAAATGGGCATTGTTTTGCGTGAAATTTCTTAAACTTACTAACTTTTCGGCACCGCTCGCCATACGTCTTCCTGTTGCGTCAAAAAGTTGAACCTGCGGTGTTTTATTCAAGAATCGAGCCAGCTTTTTAAGTACTTGCTGACAATACGGTACGAGCTAGCTTACAGACATTTTTTGGCCTACGGCTAAACTATCAGCACTTTGAATAACAGGGGGCTATGTGCGCGGTTACTCCTTAATCGAATTACTAATTGCGCTGGCTATAACAGCTGGGCTAGGCGCCTTGTCGATGCCTTTGTTCAAACAGCAGACTGAGAGTTTATTACTGCAGCAGGCAAGTTCTCGCTGGTTGTCGTATTTACATCAGATCAAAGCAAAGGCACAACGAGCAGAGAGCGGCATAACTGCGGAGCTGGTGCCTCTCGAGGGGCGTTCAAAGGTGTTTGAGTTGGCAACAGAGTCGACTTATAGCTCAACAAGACCGTTAATATTCTACGATGATTCTGGTGGTGCGTCGCCCGGTCATATTCGCATTATGAACAATAGCAATACCGTGAAAGTCATTATTAGCAGTAAAGGACGTATTCGCTCCTGTGTCAGTCATGGAGCATCTTTGCCGAGTTTGTCCTTATGCTAGACAGAAACCTTGCTCAAAAAAGTCATGGGTACAGCTTAATTGAAGTGCTTATTGCTGCGTCACTGGGAGCCATTATTGTCATGACCGCACAAAAGCTATTGCAATGGCAGAAAGGCGCTCAACATAGCTCGATATCGAAGGCAGTTTTTATGTTGAACGGGCAAGCGGTTGCAGGGGAGTTTTTTAGCAGTTTAAGCAACGCGGTGGTTGACGGCATGCAACGCCCAGAGCGTGGTTGCTACGTCTTCCCGACACAAGACGGAGGCTCTGTCGGCTTTCGGGTTAGACATTATCAGTTGCAGCATAACCCAATGACACTGGACTGTGCGGGTTATGGTTGGCAGTCATTGACCGACAGAGCTCAGTTTAAGGTTTTGGAGTTATTGGTTGAAACCAGCGCTTCATTAACTCCTGAAGACAGCTCTAAATTATTTATTAACCTGTCGACTTCACGAGACACAAAGGAAGGTATTCAGGAACAGCAATTTAAGCGGACACTTACCGTTTTCTCTCAGTAACAGAAATGGATATTCATTATGAAAGCGAAAGGATTCGCGTTGATACTGACGTTAGTGACACTCATAAGCCTGAGCTCCGCGAGCTTGGCCGCCTTGTTATTTTACGCACAAATGGTGGAGGCTCAACAAGCGCACCAATGGCAAGTGCTTTCTAAACAAATTGAGGCAGACTTTAACCAACAAAAGGCGCTTTATGAGTCAGCGCAGCAGTAAAGGTTTTTCACTGGTTGAGACATTAGTCGCTTCCGCACTTGTGGCGATGTGGGCTGTAAGCAGCCAGCAACTGCTGCAGATTGGGTTGGCTGCTATTAAAAGAGCTGAACGCAAAGCCCTGGCTGTTGAGGTTTTAAATAGTTATATACAGGACTCTCACCGTACTTGGAAAAATGGCTCTCCTCCGGCACCTGAAGCCAAGGTTAACGGATTTCTTATCAACTCCATTATTAACTTAATAGACGAGAACAATGCTTCAGTTGATACCGAAGTAACCTGGGGCGAAGACAACTCTTACTCGTTACAAATCTGGTTATCTCGATAAATTAGCAATAACTTATTTATAATATATAATGAATAAAATAGAATGGACAAAAAGAGCCGCAAAGAGAGATGAACGCACCTACTGACGTACAAATTATTGAGAAAAATGGGCAACCCGAATATGCCGTTATTCCCTACGAAGATTATATCGCCTTGCTCCACTCTCAAAACAGCAATGAATTTATTCCTCACGAGGTAGTAGAGCTCAGCCTATCAACAGGCGGCAATATGGTCGCGGCCTGGAGAAAGTTTAAGAAAACTAGTCAGGCGGAGTTAGCGGGTAAGCTTGGTATTTCACAATCAGCCGTCGCGCAGATGGAGCGCCCGGGGTATAACCCAAGAAGCGATACGTTAAAACGCATCGCTATTGCGTTGGATATTAGTCCGGAACAGTTATTTTAACAGCCACTAAAACTAAGCTGCTGGATGAGGTCTTAATTCTGGTGGAATAGAGAAAGTGATGTTTTCTTCGCGACCACTGAGCTCTACTGCGGTTTTGCCGCCCCAGGACTGCAACTTGGCAATGACTTCCTGCACCAATACTTCAGGTGCTGATGCGCCGGCTGTGACAGCGACTTTCTCTTTGTCTTCAAGCCACGACTTATCGATACAGCTGGCATCATCAATTAAATAAGCCGGTGTGCCCATCTTTTCTGACAGCTCACGCAAACGATTTGAGTTCGAGCTATTGCGCGCACCGACGACCAGCATTATATCCGCGTCACTTGCCAGTTCACGCACAGCATCCTGACGGTTTTGTGTTGCGTAGCAGATGTCGTCTTTGCGAGGACCGTTAATATCAGGAAACTTTTGACGCAGGGCTTCAATAACATCAGCGGTGTCATCAACCGACAACGTTGTTTGGCTCATGTAATGAAGGTTTTTCGGGTCTTTCACTTCCAGCTTTTCAACGTCTTCCGGCGACTCAACCAGATAAATACCGCCGTTTTCATTTTTATACTGGCCCATTGTGCCTTCAACTTCCGGATGGCCGGCATGACCAATGAGCACACACTCGTGGCCTTTTCGGCTGGCACGGGTGACTTCCATATGTACCTTAGTCACTAGCGGACACGTGGCATCAAACACTTTTAAACCCCGCTCTTTGGCTTCCTGACGCACCGCCTGAGAAACACCGTGAGCACTGAAAATCACAATATGATCGTCTGGCACTTCATGCAGCTCTTCAACAAAAATAGCGCCTGCGTCACGTAGTTTATTGACGACGTATTTGTTGTGAACCACCTCATGACGCACATAAATTGGCGGCTCAAAAATCTCTAAAGCACGCTCAACAATGGTTATGGCTCTATCAACACCTGCACAAAAGCCACGTGGGTTCGCCAACAAAATCTGCATATGTCCTCCTGCGTTCAACCGACTCCGTCAGTTACGGCTCAACGCTGATAATTTCTACTTCAAAAATCACCGTCTGGCCTGCCAGCGGGTGATTAAAATCGATAGTCACTGTTGGACCTTCAATTTTTCGAACAATTCCCGGTAAATCCGTTCCATCCGGCTGGGTAAAGGCTAAAATAGCGCCAACCTCAGGCTTAGTGTCATCACTAAACTTAGCCGAATCAACGTAGTAATAGTTGTCCGGGTTCGGCTCTCCAAAAGCGTCCTTAGGCTCCAACGTGAATTCACGCTCAGCGCCTTCACGAAGCCCTACTAAACAGGCTTCAAAATTTTCCGTTAAGCTGCCATCGCCCATACGGAACTTGGCCGGTTTACCCGACATTTTCGTACTGTCTGCAACCGAACCGTCGGTCAGCTTAATGGTAAAGTGCATGACCACTTCGCGGCCATGCTCAATTGGTAAACGACTCAAAACGTACCCCTACGACTTGTCACCGCCGTCTAATTTGTCACGACGGTTATCAAAAAAGGCTTCCAGCAGCATCAAAGCAGCGCCTATCGTTATTGCCATATCAGCAACGTTAAACGCAGGCCAGTGCCACCCTTGATAATGCACATCGAAAAAGTCGATGACATAACCGTACATCAAGCGATCAGCAACGTTGCCTATCGCTCCGGCTAGAATGAGCGCAAAAGCCAGGTTTTGGCGCCACAATCCAACTGGGTTACGGCGCATCCAAATAAGCAAGACCACACTAATGGCAATCGCGATAGCCGTAAACAGCCAACGCTGCCAGCCGCCACTGTCACTTAAAAAGCTAAATGCAGCACCGTAGTTATGGACATAGGTGAAGTTGAACAAGCCCTCTATGACCACGCGACTTTCATACAGCTCGAACTCACCAGCCACCCAAATTTTGGTGACTTGGTCGATCACGAACAGCAACAGCGTCAGCCACAAAAAGCGTAAGCCAGTGGCTCTTTTTGAGTGTGCAAAATCAGGCAAAACGACGCTCCTCACCTTCACCATCAATATTGGTTACACAGCGCTGACACAAATCGTCGTGCTCTGGCAAAGTGCCTACTTCTTCACGATGATGCCAGCAGCGCTCACATTTTTTATAAGCACTCGGCTTCACTTCCACCGCAAGCGCCAGCTTCTCCGCTTTAACCGCGTTAGCTGGAGCGTTATCCAAAGCATCAACACGAGCTTCAGAGGTCAACAATGCAAAACGCAGCTCTTCACCTAAACGGTTCAGAGAGGTCGCCAGCTTATCATCGGCATATAAGGTTACTTCTGCCTGCAGCGAGCCGCCAATCACATCGTCACGACGCGCTTGCTCCAGCGCTTGATTAACGGTGTCTCTGACATCCAACAGCTGCATCCAGAATGCGTTTTCGGTGTCACTCACACCGGCAAACTCGCTAAAGCCTTCATACCAACTTTCGGTAAAGACATACTCGCCACGCTCGCCCGGCAATAAGCCCCAAATTTCCTGAGCCGTAAAGCTACAAATTGGGGCCATCCAACGAACCAACGCTTCGGCGATATGATGCAGTGCGGTCTGACATGAACGACGCGCCAATCCTTCAGATTTAGCCGTATACTGGCGGTCTTTAATGATATCCAGATAGAAACTGCCCAGCTCAATTGAACAGAAGTGCATTAATTTTTGCACTACGCTGTGGAACTGGTAACTGTCATAAGCTTCCAGTAATTGTTTCTGTAAATCTGCAGCACGACCGACAATCCAGCGATCCAGCTCGACCATGTCGTCCATTTCAACGGTATCTTTTTTCGGGTCGAAACCACTTAAATTCGCTAACAAGAAGCGTGACGTATTACGAATACGTCGGTACGCATCGGCAGAGCGCTTCAGAATTTCATCGGATACCGTCATTTCACCTGAATAATCGGCCGAAGCAACCCACAAGCGCAGAATGTCGCCACCCAGCTTATTCATCACATCCTGTGGCGCAACCACGTTACCCACTGACTTCGACATCTTGCGACCTTGTGCGTCAACAGTAAAGCCGTGTGTCAGAACCTGGTGATATGGCGCTTCCTCATACATGGCGACGCCTGTGACCAATGAGCTCTGGAACCAGCCGCGGTGCTGATCCGAGCCTTCCAGGTACAAGTCTGCTGGCCAACGTAAACCATCAAATTCGCGTAATACACAGTGGTGTGTCACGCCCGAGTCGAACCAAACGTCCAGCGTGTCGGTGACTTTACGGTATTTGTTCGCTTCATCGCCCAACAACGTCTCTGGCTCTAAATCGAACCACGCCTGCACACCCTCTTTTTCAATCAGCTGTGCGACTTTTTCCATGAGCTCCAGCGTGTTCGGGTGCAGCTCATCGGTTTCGCGGTTCACGAAAACAGCAATAGGGTTACCCCAGGTACGCTGACGCGAAATACACCAGTCCGGCCGCCCTTCAACCATTGACTCAATGCGACTTTGCCCCCACTCAGGGAACCAGCCCACTTTCTTAATTTGTTCTAAAGCGCCGGCACGCAAGCCTTTCTTGTCCATGCTAATAAACCACTGCGGCGTCGCGCGGAAAATAATCGGCGTCTTATGGCGCCAGCAATGCGGGTACGAGTGGTTATAACTCTCGGCATGCATCAGGTTGCCAACTTCGCGCAGCTTATCCACGATAGGCTCGTTCGCTTTGAAGACATGCTGACCAGCAAATAATGGCGTATCGTCTTTATACACACCGTTATCGCCCACCGGATTGTACACTTCCAGTCCGTATCTCTGCCCCACTAAAAAGTCATCAACACCGTGACCCGGTGCGGTGTGTACACAGCCTGTACCACTTTCCGTTGTAACGTGATCGCCTAAAATCACCGGCACTCGCAGGTCAAATAATGGGTGCTGTAGCTGCAACCCTTCTAAGTCTTTGCCCTTGCAGAAGCCAAGCTTATGATAATGCGCAATGTTCCAGCGCTCCATGCAGTCCGTGACCAGGTCGTCAGCTAAAATGACGCGCTCTGCCGGCTGTTCGCCGTCGGCTTCAATTTGCACTAGCGTGTACTCAAGGCCTTCGGCCAAAGTTACCGCACGATTTGCCGGAATGGTCCACGGAGTGGTGGTCCAGATAACCATGCTGACATCGCCTTCACCCACATGCCCCTCTGGCGTGCTAAAGCGCTCAACGGTTTCAGCTGTTGCCGCAGCTGGCATGCGAACATCAATGGCTGGTGAGTTCTTGTCTTTGTACTCAACTTCCGCTTCAGCCAATGCAGAACCACAATCTGTACACCAATGCACCGGCTTAAAGCCTTGATGCAAGTGGCCTTTATCAATAATTTTGGCCAATGCACGTACACTGTCCGCTTCCTGTTTAAAGTTCATGGTCAGGTACGGCTTGTCCCAGTCACCTAGTACGCCCAGACGTTTGAAGTCAGTACGCTGTTGGTCAATCTGGGTTTGCGCGTATTCACGGCATTTTTCACGAAACTGAGCTAAATCGAGCTTTTTACCCGGTTTACCGTGCTTTTTCTCAACCTGTAGTTCAATAGGTAATCCGTGGCAGTCCCAGCCAGGCACATACGGCGCGTCAAAGTCGCTTAATGTTTTCGCTTTAACAATAACGTCTTTCAGGATTTTGTTTACGGCGTGACCAATGTGAATTTGCCCGTTTGCGTACGGAGGACCATCGTGCAAAATAAATTTCGGCTTGCCACTCTTGGCTTCACGAATTTGACCGTAGAGGTCATCTTCATACCATTGCTCCAGCATTTTAGGCTCGCGTTGAGCCAAGTTGCCGCGCATTGGAAACGCTGTTTCCGGCAAGTTTAGGGTGTGTTTGTAATCACTCATTAGTCACTGTTTCCATTTCCGCATAGTTACTGACTCCGGCACGCTAAAGCATCGCGTGCGCGGGCGGCATCTTTTTCAATTTGTTCTTGTAAGTGCTGTAACGACGCAAAGCGTTGCTCGTTACGCAGTTTAGCCACCGGAGTGACCGTTAAATTCTGACCGTACAGATTGCCTGAAAACTCAAACAAATGCACCTCTAGCTGCACTTCGTCGCCATTTAATGTGGGGCGTGTGCCTAAATTGGCAACACCGGAATAAGTTTGTCCACTCTGTTCGTGCGACGCCGTTACCGCAAACACGCCATGAAGCGGGCTTTTAAGACGTTTTAATGGCACATTGGCGGTAGGGAAGCCAATCGTCCGGCCGTTCTTGCGACCATGAACCACTTTCCCCATCATTTGGTACGGTCGGCCCAGCATTTGTTCGGCAAGCTCAAAATCACCGTTATCCAGCGCCTGGCGAATGGCGGTGCTGCTGACACGCTGCTGTTGTTGACGATAGCTGCGCGTATCGACCACTTCAAAGCCCAGCTTGTCGCCTTCTTTTTTCAGCAGCTCAAAGTCACCCTCTCGCTTATAGCCAAAGCGAAAGTCGTCTCCCACCACCAGGAATTTTACGCCCAGCTTTTTAACCAGGGTCTGTTCAATGAATTCCTGAGCCGGCTGGCTAGCAAACTTTTTATTAAATTCAATAACGATATGACGGTCGATATTCTGCGCTTTTAACGCCGTATACTTCTCGCGCCAATTGGTCAGGCGTGCCGGTGCTTGTCCGGGCTGAAACAACTCTTGCGGCTGCGGCTCAAAGGTCATAACAGCTGACGGAACACCAAGCTGTTTTGCTTTCTCACGAACCTGAGCCAATACCGCCTGATGGCCCAAATGCACGCCATCGAAATTACCGATGGTCAGCACACAGCCATTGTGTTCATCTCGTAAGTTATGAGTACCGCGAATCAGTTCCATACCCGAACAGTCTTAAGGTCGTTTGAGAAAGTCGCGATTATAACCGATAACCGCGTGATAATCAGTACTCGCGAGCACGGAAATGTCGCGGTCGCATACCCGTGACAAGCAAGGTCACTAAATAGGCGACCACACCGGCGCCGATCATTTGTGCCAAGAGCCACGGCCGTTCAACCAAACTGCTTTGCTGCCATGCGCCAGCATCTGGGTTCAACCATAAAATAACGCCTATCATGACTGCCGTTGCCAAAATAACCTGAACAATGAAACGCCATGTGCCTGGCTGCGCTTTTAAAACGCCTTCTTTATATAGAGTAAAGCCTAACAGGCCAGCGTTAATAGCTGCCGACGCCGCCGTTGCCATTGCCAAGCCTACATAGCTAAAGGGAATAGCCAGTGCGACGTTAAACACCATATTCGAAACCATGGCAATAATGCCAAATTTTACCGGGCGCTTGGTGTCTTGCCGCGAGTAAAAGCCGGTTGCCAGTACTTTTACCAACATAAAGCTGACCAGGCCGGTTGCATACGCCATTAAGCTATAAGACGCCATGCGCGCATCTTCCGGGCCAAATGCACCGTGCATGAAAAGCACCATCAGCATAGGCTCGGCAAGCACAAACAGTCCCGCCATAGCAGGTACACCTAATAGCAGCACCATTCGCACGCCCCAGTCTAAAGTGGCGCTGAAGTTTTGTGTGGACTTATCAACATGACGTGACGACAACGCTGGCAGTATAACCGTCGCTATGGCAATACCGAAAAGCCCAAGCGGGAATTCGAGTAGACGATCAGAGTAATAGAGCCAACTGATAGAGCCGGTCATTAAGAAACTGGCTATGAGCGTATCGAGTAACAGATTAATTTGGCTGACCGAAACCCCAAAAATAGCCGGCAGCATCAGTTTGCGAATTTTCGTGACGCCAGGGTCTTTCCAGCCCCACTTAGGCTTCACCAACAAGCCCGCCTTTTTAAGGAACGGAATTTGGAACAACAACTGGATTAAACCACCGAAGAATACACCCCACGCAAGTCCGTATTCCGGTTGCTCCATATTGGGTGCTAGCCAGATGGCGGCAGAGATAATCGCGATGTTTAAAAACACCGGGGTAAATGCCGCTACCGCAAACTTGCCCAATGTATTGAGAATGGCGCCCGCCATAGCAGTAAAAGTAATGAACCATAAATAAGGGAAGGTAATGCGCAGCAAATCGCTGGCCAGCACAAACTTATGACCCTGCGGCCCGTCGTGCCACCAATCCAGGAACCACCCCATACCAAACAACGCCGTGACAATGGGCGAAGCTATAACGCCGAATAACGTGACCACGGTAATAATAGTGCCCAGCGTACCCGACACCCTCGCTATTAAGAGTTGTTGCTCTGGCAGCTCTTTGCCCTGCTTGTATTCTGTAAGTACCGGCACAAAGGCTTGCGCAAACGCGCCTTCGGCAAATAAACGCCGGAGGAAATTAGGGATTTTATTGGCAAAGAAGAAGACATCCGCCGCTGCACCTGCTCCCATTAGGTTGGCAATGACCACATCGCGCACTAAGCCCAAAACCCGCGAAATGAGGGTCATGAAACTTACGATGAAACCGGATTTAAGTAACGACTTAGACACAGGTAGTCCTTTAATTCCCTAAACGTGCTGTAATTATTATTTTGCGACTTTTTCTAGTGCTTCTTTCACTTGCTCATGCATTGTTGGAAGCTCACGCTCTATGGTACGCCATACCAATTCGTAATCAATTTTAAAGTAGCCATGAGCAATCGCGTTTCGCATTTGGTATGCAGAAGTTAAGGGGATATCAGGAAACTTAGAGACAGTAATCGGACAATTTTTTAATAAGTTATTGGACGCTTCACCTACAACTTCTAAGTTGCGTATAACGGCGTCTTGAACCAACTCATCACTGAGAAAGGTATTTTCATCTAGCTCAGAAGTGTATGACTCTATGCGCTCTATCGCGTCACGAATATGATTTAAGTAATCTACAGCCCTGCTTTCTTTGCTGGTCATATCAAACGAGCTTCCTGCTCAACTTTTTCTTTAAAATGCATAGGCAAGCTATTAGGTGTCAGCACATCCACTTCAACGCCCAGTAGCTCATTCAGCTCAAACTTGATAGCTCCAATATCAAACATTGTTGTTTCTGGCGTTGTCTCAATAAGTAAGTCTAGATCGCTATCTAAAGAGTCATCTTGTCGCACAGCAGAGCCGAACACCTTCACGTTTTTCGCATGGTGCTTTTCTACAATTTGCTGAATTTCCTGACGGTGCTTTTTCAACAGCGATGATAAACGAGACATATTTCCTCCAACAGTGTTACCCGAAATATAACCTATCAACATTGTTTTCGCCATGCGAAATAGTAAAACCTAAAGGTCAATTATCTCTTATTTTTATCGCTCTAGCTGTTGACTTTTGCGGCAAAAACGGCATAATCGCCAACCTTTATAAGAGAAGCGTTCTGTTAATGAATTTAGGAGTTCACCTTGGCTAACATTAAGTCTGCTAAAAAGCGTGCGATTCAGGCCGAGAAAAATCGCCGCCACAATGCAAGCCGTCGTTCAATGATGCGTACATACCTTAAACGTGTAAACGCAGCCATTGAAAGCAAAGATAAAGAAGCAGCAAACGCTGCAATGAAAGACGTAACCCCAATGCTGGACCGTTACGCGACTAAAGGTCTTATCAGCAAAAACAAAGCGGCACGCCATAAGAGCCGTTTGAACGCTAAGATCCAAGCACTGTAAAGAAATTTACTGACCTAGGCTTTTAGCGTAGGGAAAGAAAAGCCGACCATGATTCGTTCATTGGTCGGTTTTTTATTTGGTATAAGCTCGAACGCCTTTTTTACTTTTACCTATTTTGGTAATCGCTGCGCCGGTTTCTTCTAGGACTTGTTCTAGCTCTGGTTGTACTTCATTTAAGTAGTTATCAACTTCGGCAACAACAGTCACCCATTCGCGGGACTCTGTCCAGTCGTCAGGTAACAGCTCTAGAAAGGAGAGTATTTTAGGGAGAGTATCAGCAGCAGACTCATACTCTGAGTCTGCTACTTGTTGTTTTAGCTGCTCGTGGAGCTCATTTAATTGTTCAGGTGAGCGCGTCTCTTCAGACACGTTAAGCTCCGGCTGCTTGCTGCATTCGGTTCATAGCAACATCACGCTGTTCGGCAGGAATTTGGTCCCATGCACCTTTAATATCCAGCATTAAACGCGCTACCTCATCAATCGCCTCAATATCCATGTCGATGGACGCATCTGCAATACGCGTACTCATGTACATATACAGCTCGCGTAAGTTGCCAGTTGCTTGCGCTCCAGCGGAGTCATCCAGGCTATAACGCAGCGAGTCAACAATAGCTTGCGCTTTACTTAAGTAATGGCTCTTTTTCTCAAGGTCTTTACGCTGAATCGCTCCTTTGGCGTAATTCAGGTTCTCTAACACACCCGCCATCAGCATTTGTACTAGCTGATAGGGGTCTGCACCCGCAACACGAGTTTCTAGTGAGCCTTTAGTGTAGCCTTTAAGCTTCATATTCATACGTAATTACCTCGAATTAATCATTGTCCCGAGTAAAACCCGGAAGGTTTGCAAGCTGGGCACTGACGGCATTGCCACGACTTTGTAGTTGACCGACTAAAGAGTCCAGTGCTTGATATTTTGAGTTCAATGTTTCGCGCAGTGATTCCATGCGCAGCTCCAGTGACTCACGACTCTCAGCAACACGATCCAAGCTTTCATTGATAGAGTCTCGGCGCATTTGCAGTGAACCGCCAGCACTAACATAGCCGTCTAGTAAAGTTTCCATGCGTGCTGCCATACCGTTTTCGCCGCCAATCAGATTTTGTAATGCCGATGGTTCAGCCGCCAGAACATCCTTAACGTTAGTGACCGGGTTTTCCTGTTGTAAGCGCCCGTCGTTGTCTAAACCGAAACCTAAATCAAACAAGGTCTGCCCTTCACCAAAGGTACTTGTCAGCACATTGTTCAATTGGCTTTTTAAAGTGCGAACTGTGGCATCGCCCTGCATCATGCTGTTTTCACCGCCAATTTCACTGAGCAAATCAACCGTGCTGTTATAGGCTTTTACAAAACTATCTATGGACTTTTGAACGCCCGCATCGTCTCGTGCTATCGACAACTGCGCCTTTTCAGTGCCTTCCGATTCTTTCAGCGCCGTAATGGTCGAGCCTTGAATAACATCGGTAAAGGTATTGGTGTCGTTGGTAGCCTGAATGCCGTCAATCTCAATAATGGCATCAGTCGCCTGATCATTGGCCGCTATGGTCATGCCGCCAGCACCACCTGCATTGGCTTGAGTTGAAATAGCGTCAAATTCCGCATTGTCATTAGTAACGGTTAAGTCATTACCCGCGCCACTGACACTTGAACGAAAGACTAACTTTGCTTCGGTACCAGTATTAATAATATCCGCTGTAACGCCAAAGTTATCTTCAGATGAGTTAACTGCATTGCGAATATCTTCCAGCGTTGAGCCCGCTTCAATATTTAGCGTAAAGCTCTCCCCTCCAGCGCCAAAGGTTAGGGAACCCGCGTTGGTATTAACCTCGTCATCCGCACTGGCAAAAGCGCCATCCGCAGACACTGCTCGGCTACCTTTTGCAAGCTGTTGAACAAAGAGTTCAAAATCACCCGCGCTGGCATCCTCAGAGCTTTCTACACTGACAACATCGCCTGAATCGGGTTGAGTGACTGACGCTTTCATAGCACTAAACAAACTGCCGTCGGTCAGCTTCTCAGCACTCTCCTGAAGCTTTGATAATGCCGAACGCATTTCACCAACAGCCGATAGCTCCACTGTTAGGCGGCCTTCCTGTTGGTCCAGGCGGTTTTTCTTAGGAACACGCTCGGCCTGTAATGTCGCATCGATGATGCCCTGCAGGTCTAAGCCTGAGCGCGCACCTGTTGATGAAATTAATGGCATCTCAACACCTCACTTAAATCTGGTTGTCGAATAAAAATCCCATCCGACTGTTCTCGTTATCGGCCATTTCTTCAATAGCTTTAGATAACTTCACAACCAATTCTGACGGAATTTGACGAATCATTTCACCGTTGTCGGTATCTATCACCTTAACCACCGGCGGCTCGTCTCTTTCATCGAAAACAAACTGCAAACTGGTATTACGAATAGTCGACGACTGATTCATTTCCTCTACCGTGTCTGCAATACTCTCGCTACTTGCCTGCTTTTCCACTTTATCAGCGGTGCGCTCCTGAACTTGACTGACCGCGTCCATAACCTTTTGGTCCTGCGGTCGCTCCGCCTTGTTCGGTGAACCACCCGCTGCACTACTTAAGGGACTTAACGCGCGGCTTTCAACTGACATGTCTGCCATAATACTCACCTTTACCTTAGTTATTGTGCAGTTTAGCACTAAAACAATTATCCATGTATGTTATCGGTGAGACCTGCTGAAAACTTTAGCGTTTAATTGAAGTTTTTTTAATCGGCATCGGTTTTGTTGTTAAGCCTTTGAATTACAAGCATAAAAAAACCGGAGCAAGAGCTCCGGTTTTTAGTAACGGTTGAGTTAGTTGAGCAATTAGCCCAGTAACTGCAGTGCCGCCTGTGGACGCTGGTTCGCCTGCGCCAGGATAGTCTGAGACGCCTGCTGCAGGATCTGAGCCTGAGTCAGTTTCGCAGTTTCAGCCGCAAAGTCAGCATCTTTGATTCGAGACTTCGCACCTTCCAGGTTCTCAGCAATGTTCGATTGGTTACGAATAGTCGCTTGGAAACGGTTCTGAACCGCACCTAAGTCTGCTCGCTCCGAGTCAATTTGGCCAATTGCAGCGTCAATGACTGAAATCGCACTCTGCGCACCATCCGCAGAGCTGATATCCACGCCACCAACAGACTCTAAAGTCGAAGTTGTAGCACCGAATATCTCTCCAACACTAGAGTTGGTAGTGTTGTCGGTAATGCTGAACGAATCACTAGATTCTAACTCTAGTTTTGAGTTTACTACAACGTCACCATTGGTAGTGTCAGCTGTTGTACCACCTAAAGAAAGTGATGTGCCGTCTTGTTGCCCTGTGACTTTAACACCATCGACATTCTCTGCAGTAATTTCAATGTCTCCGCTCTCGTTTACAGAAGCATTGTATCCAGCCTTACCGATAGCATTAGCAAGCTCTTTGGCTGAGCCATTATACTCCGCAAGCGTAAATGTTTCATCACCAATACTGAGAGTACCTTGGTCTGATGAAGACAGTCCTGCCAAAGTAGTAGTCACGGAGGTTTTGGCCGACACGCCAATGTTCGCGTCATTAACTTGAGTAGCCAAATCAGTCACTGACTGGCCTGTAGCCAAATCTAGATCAAAGTCCCCGTCCTTACCGGCGATATTTACTGTATCTCCAGTATCAGTTAACGATGCTGTATCGAAATAGTCAGCTCCGGCATTACCGGTAGTTGCTTGAGTAGATGCACCTACCGAGCTTCCAGCAGTATCGATTCTATTACTGCCAATGTTATTTGAAGAAATATCGCCAATCGTAATATTGATTGTCTGGTTTGCGTCAGCACCCACTTGGAAAGACTTACCGGCAAAATCACCATTCAGCAATTTTTCACCACCGAAAGTAGAGGTCTCTGCAATTCTAGTCAGCTCTAATTGAAGGTTAGATACTTCCTTTTGAAGTGCAGCCCGGTCATCCGCTGAATTCGAGTCATTTGCTGATTGAATAGCAAGCGTACGCATCCGCTGCAAGATATTGGTCGATTCATCCATTGCACCTTCAGCAGTTTGCGCAACTGAAATACCATCGTTTGCGTTACGGTTACCTTGGTTCAAGCCGTTGATTTGTGAACTCAAACGGTTTGATATTTGTAAGCCTGCTGCGTCATCTGCAGCGCTGTTAATACGGAAGCCTGACGACAAACGTTGAAATGCTTGGTCAAGCTGGTTTCCTGAGCCCATCAGCTGACGCTGTGCGTTCAGTGAGCTGACGTTAGTGTTTACATAAAGTGCCATAATAATGCTCCTCAGTTTCTAGCCTAAGCTTGGATTCAATCGTTGTTGCCAAGCTGGAGGAATGTTTCGGCTTCGTGTTTCGCCTGGTTAAATTTTCCTCTCACAAAGGGTATCGGCAGGGGTTTGGGGAGCTTTAGTCTTTTTTTGAAAAAATTTGAAGTTTTTTAAGTAGAGTGACGTTTATGTCAGGCGGGGAAAGATATAAAGAACGGTCAGTTAATCATTTAAGCATCGCACCTGCCGTAATAACGGCAGGCTACATCACTTTATAAATAGTCGAACAAGCTTAGGCGACTTACTCGGGTGAACACTTGTTGAGCGGCAGAATAAATAGTTTCGTTTTTGACTAAATCAGTTACCGCTTCTGAGTAGTCAACGTCGGAAATATCTGCACGCGCCTTTTTATTTACGATTTCAATATCAGCATTGCTGAGCTTAGCGTTGTCCATAACATTTAAGCGAGCACCGACAGACGCTTGCGTATCGGTTAAGTCGCTAATGACAGTATTAAAATCATCTAGCGCAAAAGCAATTTCGCTCTCATGAAAGCCTTTGCTTTCAGGACCCGACTCTTCCAGTGCGGTGGCTAAGTCTCGAATTTGCGTTAACAAGTTACGCGATACTGGTTCACCGATAGAATAACTGAATGAGTTACCAGCGACCGGCATGTTGTCTGGGTTTAATTCCAATGTCATGCCGTTATATTCAACTTTGCCGTCCGTTACCGTTCCGGCCACTACTGGGTTAACACCATCATCAATTTCATAAGTGTCCGGTCCGGTAAAGTTAACCGTGAAATCAGTCGGGTCACCCGCGTCAATACGCGTTTCTGTATCAGCAATAAGTGCGTCGCGATCGTTGACTTCTACTTTCTCAATAAAGTTATTGCCACCGGTTAGCTCAAAGTCGACACGCTTAGACACGTTAGAAAAGGCGCGGCTGCCAGGATCATTTGCCGGTAGATACAACGTCGGTGACAACTGAATCATACGCTGGCCCTGATCACCGACATACTCATAAGCTTGATTTGCGTCATTAAACTCCATAGGCTGGGTACGATTTTGATAACCCGCAAATATATATTCGCCCGACTCATCTTGCGCGTTGGTTAAATCAAAAATGGAGGTTTCCAAGTTACGCAGTTCCGAAGCTAAAGCCTTTCGGTTAGTTTGATCATAGCTACCGTTACCCGCTTGCACAGCTAAAGCCCGCGCGCGTTGAACTGCATCTGTAATACTACTAATGACACTCTCCTCACGGCGCAGGTTATTCTCTAGTGTGACCGAGTTACGCTCGAACTGTTCGTTCTGGCCAATTTTTTCATTCAACGCCAGTACCTGCGAATTACCAATAGGGTCATCCGCCGGACTTAAAATTTTTGTCTGCTTAGTCAGCATCAACTGAATTTTATCCAGCCGACTCTGTGAGGTTTGTAAGCTATCCAGCCCACGCTGGAAAAATAAGTTAGTACTTAGTCGCATAATTCTTACCTCAATGACGTCAGCAAGGTGTCAAAAATAGTCTGTGATGTCGTAATAATTCGGGCAGACGCTGTGTAGGCTTGCTGATACTGAATTAGATTCGCTGCTTCTTCTTCTAGGTTCACGCCGGCTTGCGAGTCATACAACGTTTCTGTCTGTGACTTAATGGCTTCAGCAGAATCTCGTAATACCCGATTTTGACTCACACGGCTGCCCACGTCCGATACCAAACGACCGTAACTTTCGTTAAAGGTCATAGTCGGCTCGGCTTCTTCGCCGCCAGAGCGGCGGACGAGTTGTTGACGTTGCAAGTCAGCCATTGCCTGACCATTGCTGTTATCATCAAAACCATTGGTGTTGTATTCAATAGTGTATTCATCACCAACGGCAGGCTCACCATTAATGTCTATTTCGTAATCAGGATCGGCTAAGCCGGCTTGGTCTAAAATACCGTTTAGATCAGTTGTCCCCGTAATGGTACCTAAACTGGTGCCATCTTTAGCAAAAACTTCCAGATCATAAGCGTTGCCCGTCTGCCCTGTGATTTCAATACGGGCTGGAGCCCCGGGCAGTAGAGTATTGTTTGCAGTATCGAAATAATCATCCGGTGTATTAATGGCCGCTATTTCAATACCAGCTGCCCCCTGGTTATCCATACCGTCTTTAACCCGAATAGGGTTCGCTAACGCAATGTCTTCCGGGCGCCGAATGGCTAAGCTTATTTCTGATGCTGCGCGGTCAGCTGGCTTTGCAAGGAACTGGTCACCTGCGTTCGCTGTGCCAGTTAAGTCTAACGAAATACCCAGCTCACTAATATCAATAGTTCCCGGCGACGCCTGCGTCACGGTAATTGTATCCGCACCGCTTACAACCGAACCATCTTCATTAACCGGTACTATTTCGTATTCGTCCGGGTTAGCCGTTTTAGTAATACGTAAGTTTTCCGACGGAAACGATTTACTGTCTCCTTCCAAAATACGCACGGTCATTTCGCCGGTGCCGGTATTGTCTGAGTACTGTAACGCTTGTGACTCAGTTTGTGACAAATCGAATATTTTGCGACCCAGTTGATTATCTAAGTCCATACCTTTCTGGTTTTGCGTATTCATGGAATCTGCAATACGCACCGCAAGTTGTCCTAACCTTTTCTGGGTTGGCACTAGCACTTCATCGCGATACTCAAGATAACCACCGACAGACCCGCCTAGTTCGTTTGTCGGCACATAGAACTCGCTGACACTACCACCGCTGTGCTCTTTTTTTAGCACCATTTCCAACCGCTCAGTATCCGGGTTACTTTTCATAGCAACGGCGTTGAAGCGACCATTCTCAAGCACAATGGGCTGGCCGTTTTTCAAGTTAACGCTTACTGCGCCGCTTTTTTGCTCTACGGTACTGAATTCGACTAACTCAGCCAACTCTCTTAATTGCTCATCGCGCTTATTCAATAATGCGTTCAAGTCGCCATTATCGTTATTTTTTCCCGCAGAGTTTTGGATTTTTGAGTTCAACTCAGCCAGGTTCTTTGAAATTGAGTTAATTCTGTCTGTTGATAACGTCAGACGGTCGTTGATGATGCCTTTTTGGTCATTTAAATACTGCGAGAAGTCATTGAACTTAGTGACCATTGCATCCGCTTCTGCCAACACCAGCTGGCGAGCGGTGACCGACCCTGGGTCGTTATTCGCGTCTTGCAGTGTGTTGAAAAAGCTCTCTACTGACGAAGCTACGTTTGTGGTGCTATCGCCCAGCAGAGTGTCTAACTGCTCTGCCTGCTCTAAATTCGCTTCGTAGTAACTGACGTTTGAAATATCGTTTCGTAATTGGCGATTGGCAAATTCATCGATCATGCGCTGCACACGCAGGCGCTCCAAGCCGCCGTACTCGCTTTCCATATACTCGGTGCGTTCACGAACGTAGCTCGGAGTGTTTGTATTATTAATGTTTTTACCGGTAATTTGCAGGCTCTGCTGATGAGCTAATATGCCGTTTTTACCGATATTTAATAAGTCAAAACTCATCGATGTCTCTCCAATAACTCTGTGCCCTATATCGGCACTGAGTAAATAATGTTTAGTTCAGGCGGCAATTTTTTGCCGCCCGTTGCAGACGCTTTAAATTGCTTTGTCCGCAAATGCCGGGTTATTTAACACCGACTGAATTTTCTGTGCGTATTTAGGATCTGTCGCATAGCCCGCTGATTGTAGGGCTTCTGCGTATTGCGCCGGATCATCAGCGACCTCTAACGCCTGCTGGTAACGCGGGTGCCCTTTTATAAAATCAACATAGTCCTGCAAGCTCTGTTCCACGTTAGAGTATGAGCGAAAAGCCGCACGCTCTTTGCGGGCCACGTCGCCGTCAAACTCTAATGTACTGACGTGGGATTTATCCCCTGCCCAGCGCTGGTCGGCTTTTATATTGAATAAGTTATTACTTGAGCCGCCATGCCGCCCCGGTACTAATCGCTGACCCCATCCGGTTTCCAAAGCAGCTTGAGCAATCAGTGCATTCGGGTTCAGTCCTTCTTGTTTCGCTATTTTCTCAGCATGCGGCTTTAGCGCTGCGACAAAGCTTTCCGGACTGGTAAACTTCGCTTCACCATCGCTTAACTTAGCGGTATTAACGCGCTTATTGCCGTAATAAAGCCCTGCATCGACGCCACCATGCTCACTCAGGCGCTCCGCTCTGTTTTTCATACGTGGGTCATCTAAGTTCGCACCAGAGCGGTTCTGATGTCCATGCTGGTAGCTGTCGTCACCGCCGAGCTGCTTAACCATAAGCTCAGCCAAGCCTAACGAGCCTTGACTGGACAACTCCGACGTCAGCTGCTGGTCGTACATATCGCGGTACATCTTGGTGTAGCGACTGTCCAGCATGTTACCTTCTTCGAACACGGCGTTGGCTTTACGCATGCTGCCCATTACCATATTCAGGAAAATAGCTTCAAACTGCTGCGCCGCCTCCATTAAGGCTTGCTTGTCATCCGGGTTAAACGCACGCTCACGCAAGCCGTTCAGGCTGTGCGTGTCCATGGCTAATTCAGCTTGTTTGAATTGTGCGTTTGAGCTTGTCATATCAGCCTCGGCTTAAATAACAATGAGTTCGCCGCTGAGCGCGCCAGCTTGTTTCAACGCTTCTAGCACGGCAATAATGTCACTCGGTGCAGCTCCAATCTGATTCACTGCACGAACCAGGTCATTCAGCGTTGTACCCGGCTGAAACACAAACATACGAGCGTCGTCTTGATTCACGTCGATAATCGACTGCGGTGTCACTACCGTTTCACCGTCACCAAACGGATTCGGTTGGTCGACGTTGACGTTTTCAGAAATCGTCACCTGCATATTGCCATGCGCAACGGCCGCTGGTCTTAACTCGACGTTTTGACCGACGACAATAGTGCCGGTTCGCGAGTTCACGATGACTTTCGCAGCGGTCTCTGCCGGCTCCACCTCTAAATTCTCAAGTGTGGACATATAACTAACACGCTGGTTTAAATCCCGCGGTGCGCGAACACGAACCGAAGTCGCATCGACAGCTTGTGCCGCTCCCTGGCCCACCAGACTGTTAATGGTCTGTGCCATACGCTTAGCGGTTGTAAAATCGGACTCATGTAAATTAAAGGTAAAGTAATCTGACGAGCCAAAAGACGTACGCACTTCTCGCTCAACAATACCGCCGCCGGGAATGCGGCCAACCGTTGGTGTGTTTATCACAATGCGCGAGCCGTCATTACCTTCAGCCCCCAGGCCACCGACAATAAGGTTACCCTGAGCGACGGCGTAGACTTCACCATTCGCGCCTTTTAAGAAGGTTTGCAGCAAAGTACCACCCGTTAGGCTGTCGGCACTGCCCACTGAGGACACTGTCACGTCAATTTTCTGACCCGGCTTTGCGAACGCCGGCAAGTCAGCGTGCACAGCAACCGCTGCCACATTATCGATTTTTGGGCGCTCACCTGCCGGAATGTTAATACCAAAGTTACCTAACATGGTCCGGAAGGTTTGGTCAGTAAACGGCGTTTGCTCACCCGTTCCAGGTAAGCCTACGACTAAACCGTAGCCAATTAACTGGTTAGAACGAATGCCCTGAACCGATGCAATGTCTTTAATACGCGATGCCTGCACAGGCGCTACCAGCATCGAGACTAAAAACAGAGTTAAAGTAATCAGTCGTGTCATTTTCATGTCCAACTCCTTAGAACGGCCAAATTGGACTGTTAAAGAAACGCGTTAACCAACCTTGCTCCTGCACTTGCGCAAGGCTACCCGTACCTGAGTATTCAATGCGCGCATTGGCAACACGAGTCGATGGAATTTGATTAGCAGCTGTGATGTCTTGCGGGCGAATCATGCCGGTTAAACGAATGTACTCGTCGCCGGTATTAATACGCATCCATTTCTCACCACGCACAATTAAGTTACCATTCGGCAGTACTTTTATAACCGTCACGGTAATTTCACCGGTAAGTTGATTGCTTTGGTCCGAACTGGCGTCTCCATTAAAGTCCCGCGTTCCGTTAATGCCGGCAGACAACGGGTTGCCTCCAACGGTAATATCCCGTCCGAACATGGTGGGCGCACCAAGTTCTGCCGTACTTTCTTTCGAGGTTTCGGTGGTCGCGGTTTTACTGGCGGTTGTCCTTTCCTGCAAGGTCACCGTAATAATATCGCCAAGCCGACGCGCTTTGATATCCGAATACAGGTTGTCAGCGTAAGCGTCCTGAAATAGTGACCCAGTTGGCACGACCGGCTGTGCACGTTCTTCCGGCAATACCGGGGCGTAATACGGGTCGTCCGGCATTGGCTTATGCGGTGAACTTGCACAGCCTGTCACCGCTAAAATTGCTAAAGTTGCTAAAAAGTAACGCATCACAGCCACCTGCTATTCATTCTTAATTAAAGTTGCTGAGTAACAAAGCTCAGCATTTGGTCAACTGAAGAAATGACTTTCGAATTCATCTCGTAACCGCGCTGACTTTCTATCAAGTTCACCAGCTCTTCGGTCACGTTCACGTTGGAGGTTTCCAGAGCCCCCTGAATGGTATTACCCATGCCATCAACGCCTGGTACCGCTTCTAAAGGCGCACCGCTAACCGCTGTTTCGCGGTATAGGTTCTGACCCATCGGCTCTAAGCCCGCCGGGTTAATAAAGTTCACTAAATTAATTTGGCCAACGGCAACGTTGTCCGGGTTTCCGGGTTGGGTGACTGTCACTTCACCTTCTTGTGAAATGCTAATAGACATTGCATCTTCGGGAATTTGAATCGCCGGTTCTAAAGTGTAACCGTTACCTGAGGTCACCATTTCCCCGTCTTCGTTCAGTGAAAACTGACCGTTACGCGTGTAGGAAATAGTCCCGTCCGGCATCAGAATTTGGAAGAATCCTTTGCCGTCGATCATCACATCCAACGAATTGTCGGTGGTCTGCACGTTACCCTGAGTATGCGCCTTTTGTGTAGCGACAACTTTGGTACCCGCGCCCACCATAAGACCATTCGGCAACTCCGTGTCCTGGGCTGACTGACCGCCAGGCTGGTTAATGTTCTGGTACAGCAAGTCTTCAAACACCGCGCGGCTTTTCTTGAAGCCGATGGTACTGGAGTTCGCCAAGTTATTGGAAATTACCGAGATATCGCGCTGTTGCGCATCCAGTCCGGTTTTACTTATCCATAGTGCTGGGTTCATGTTATGTCTCCTCTATACGCCGTTAACGCAATATTGGTTAACTGATGCGCATCAGCGATTCTGAGCGCTGCGCGTTTTCATCGGCGGTTTTCATTAATTTGACGTTCATTTCGTACTGACGCTGCAAGGCAATCATGTTGGTCATTTCTTCGACACTGTTCACGTTGCTGGTCTCAAGCGCACCAATCTGTAATTTGACATTGGCATCGGCAAAGGCAACCTGGTCGTCTTTCAGTTTGAATAAGCCATCTGTGCCTTTTTCAATATTGCCGTTTGGCGGGTTCACCAGTTTAATACGGCCAATTACTTCACTGACGTTTTCTGGCGCGCCCATAGGACGAATGGTCACATTGCCATTAGAACCAATACTTAACTTGTCGACTGGCTGGGGTACAAAAATAGGTCCGTTATCACCAATCAGTGTATGACCCTGCGAGTTCTGTAACAGCCCGTCAGTACCCACTTGCAAACTGCCATTGCGGGTATAACGCTCATTGCCGTTTTGATCCTGCACGGCAATCCAGCCCTGATCTTTTATCGCAACATCCATATTCCGGCCTGTGGTCTGCAAACCGCCTGCGGCAAAGTTCTGCCCTGGGCTTTCTGTCATGGAAAATACCCGTGTCGGCAAACCTTCACCAAACGCCTGCATGGCACGCGCTTGTTGCAAGTCGGCTTTAAACCCAGTGGTATTAGCGTTAGCAAGGTTATTTGCCCGCACCGCCACTGCGTTCATGTTTTCTTTGGCGCCGCTCATGGCAACCCAGAGCATTTTGTCCATAGCTGACCTCCAGCCAAAATTTTGTCGTTTTCGATCGTTACCCTATGCAATGCAGATTCCGTGCCAAAAATGAAAAAAGACGCCCGAAGGCGTCTTTTGTTTTTTATTTTCCAGCGAATTCAGTTATCGAATCTGCAAGATAGTCTGGTTAATGGTGTTATTCACTTCCAACGAACGCGAGTTCGCCTGGAAGTTACGCTGTGCGGTAATCAAGTCCACCAGCTCTTTCGTCAGGTTCACGTTTGAGTTTTCAAGCGCGGACGCTTCTATACCACCAAAAGTCCCGGTATTGGCTTCGCCTGACAGCGGCTCACCCGAGTCAATACTTTCACGCCACTTGGTACCACCAATTTGCGTTAACCCCTGCTCATTCGCAAAGCGAACAATGGCAACCTGGCCTAAGTATTGAACGTCACCGTTTGAGTAGGTCGCAGCAATAAGACCTGACTTGTCGATATCAACGTTAGTCAGACGGCCTACGGTGCTGCCATCCTGATCGAGGTTGGTCACTTCGAAGTCTGACGCGAACTGTGTAGGTGTGGTTGTTCCACTTAAGTCCTGGAAGTTAAATTGGATTGTTTGAGCCGTCGCGCCATTATCAAGATATGGGCCGTCGGGGCCAGCTCCACTTAAATCCAAACTTGCAGGATCAAAGTTCGTCTGTCCTGGAACACCGGTATTAGGTTCACCATTCCCCTGGAACGCAATTTGAACACCAGAATAGCCGTTTACTGATGCCGTCGCAGATGGTGTACCTGAACCTGTTGGATTCATAGTAATTTCTTGACCATCAAATGTCGCATATACATCCCACTGATTTGTGGCGTTGTCTCGTTTCACATAATAAGTAGAAAGGGTATGCGACTCACCTAAAGAGTCATAGACGGTTGCCGAGGTGGAGCTATGGTACGTGCTCGGTGTTTCCGGATCAAACGGATTTGCTGTACCGTCAATCGGTGAGCGACGCGCATCGACGTTAAATGCGGTAAATACATTATCAGTGCTTTGCGGCGCGCCGGCGACATCCGGAATACGAATAGGCTGCGTTGTTGCCAACGCTACGGAGGAATTAACCCCACTGTTACGATCCACTTGGTAACCCTGCAAATAGTTACCTTGGTTATCTACAATGAACTTATCGTCGTTTAACTTAAACGCTCCTGAACGCGTGTAAGTCATATCTCGAGAGCCTAGATCATCTGTCGTCGCAAAGAAGCCATTACCCGAAATCGCCATATCCAATGAGTTTTCAGTGAGTTCTAGCGCGCCTTGACTAAACTGCTGAGCTACCGATGAGGTCAAAACGCCGTCCCCAACTTTGGTATTACCGGCATTAAAGATGCTTGTCGCATAAACGTCAGCGAATTCAGCTCTAGATTGTTTAAAACCCGACGTCTTGACGTTTGAAATATTATTAGCAGTTACATCTAAATCTTTTTGAGATGCATTGATACCGCTGAGTGCAATACTAAATGACATAAGTCACCTCACTTGTTAACTAATTTCAGAGACATCAGAAAGCTTGATGCCACCTAATCCTTTAAGGTTCAAAACAACGCCTCGCTCACCGCCCGTACTGACGCTCTGGACACGCGCATGCATTTGTAACGGAAGCTCCTCGGCTTGACCTCCAACGGTCGCGTTCACCGAAAATGAGTAATTGCCCGCCGGTGCCTGCTCGCCAGTCGTCATGGTTCCGTCCCACTCAAACTCTTTAGTACCCTCTGGCATGTCACCCAAATTCAGGGTTTTCACCACCGCACCGGTCGAGTCTTTAATACTAATCTTTACATTCTGAGCGGTTTGCGGCGTGGCTATCATGCCCGACACACCAGCCCCCTCTTCCAAGTTAGCTTGCTCAGTTGGTACTAACACTTTGCGCCCAACCATAGTCGAAGCCTGCAATGCCTGGTTTGATGTCATGTCTTCCGCAAACTGGTCAAAACGCTCAGACATTCCGGTAATACCTTCCGCCATGGTGAAGCTGGTCATTTGAGCAATCATCTGATCATTCTCAACCGGCTTGGACGGATCCTGCATATTTAACTGCTGCGTCAACAACTTGAAGAAGTCTTCCTGCTGGAGCTTCTGCTGCTCGTCAGGGTCAGCGTATTTCGCGCCTTCGTCCTTCTTCCATTTCATGCTGTCGATGTAGGAGTTATTGCTTACGCCTTCCATTTGTTATCTCCTGCTTACCCTTGACCCAAGCGTAGTAAACGCTGCGTCATTGTTTTAGCTGTATCCGCCACCTGAACATTGGTCTGGTATGAGCGGGATGCCGAAATCATATTGGCCATTTCTTCCATGGTGTTAACGTTCGGCTTATAGATGTAGCCGTTTTCGTCCGCCATGGGATGGTTTGGTGCGTACTCAATTTGCAGTGGGTCGTCACTTTCGACTATGCCCAAAACTTTTACGCCCGCCGCTTGTCCGGTTTGTGTCTGATTCGTCAGACTGTTGCCACGATAATCGCCTTTAGCGTCTGCTAATGCGGTCGCAAAGACCGGATTACGCGCTTTGTAGGTTTCATCGATACTGCTGCTGACCGAGTTCGCGTTCGCCAAGTTACTTGCAGTTGTATTCAGCCGTACTGACTGAGCACTCATTGCCGAACCAGTTACATTGAAAATATTAAATAGGCTCATTGTTTTTCACCTCACCTACTGTCCGCCGCCAAGGGCTTTCTTAACGCCACTAATTTTCCCATCGAGGAAATTCATGGTCATTTCGTATTCCAGTGCATTCTGTGCATACAAGTTTTGTTCCAACTGCACATCGACGGTATTGCCGTCACCTGTGTCAGGCTGGTTTGGCACACGGAACTTCTCTGTGCCCTGAGGCTTAACCTCAACATTGAAATGTTTTTCGTGGGTGCGCGCCATTTTGTGCGTTTCAATGCCGCGCTGAGCCTGTTGCAGCGCTTGCTGAAAATCCAGCCCTTTGGCCTTGTAGCCGGGGGTGTCTGCGTTAGCAATATTATTGGCAATAAGCTCCGCACGTTGGGTGCGTATACCCAACGTGTGTTGCTGTATTCCCATAATTTTATCCATGGAAAGTGCCATTTTTTTGTCTCCACAGTGTTCGATTGTGAAGACAATGCAGGTATCGTGCCAGAAGTCCTGACACTTATTTTTGAAGAGGAAATTACGGGACGTCGTTATTTACGACGGTAGATAATACCGGGGTTGCAGCGAATCATCTCGAAGTCATCGGTTAAGCCTGAAATAGACTCCGATGCGCCAAGAATGAGATAGCCGCCTGGATTAAGTGATTGCCGGAATTGGGCAATTATTTTCCGCTTTACTTCCGGGGAGAAGTAAATAAGCACATTGCGGCAAAAAATAACATCGAATTTGCCGAGTAATGAATAACTGTCCAGTAAATTCAGGTGCCGGAAATGAATGTGCGTCTTTAAGTTATCCCTTACTTTCATCGATCCTGGCTTGCTACCATCGGTAAAGTACTTCTGCCTACGTTCTGCCGATAACCCCCGTGCTAATGCCAGGCTGTCGTATTCGCCAATACCACACTGTTCGAGCACTTTGTTGGAGATATCGGTTGCCGTTATTTTGATGCCACTTCTGAGAGCGCCGGGATTTTTGGCTTTGAATTCATCATAAGTAATGGCAATGGAGTACGGCTCTTGCCCAGAGGAGCATGCTGCTGACCATATTTTTAACGGTCCCGTATGGTTTTTGTATTCAGCAAAAATACGGTCATGCAAAATTTGGAAGGGATAAGTATCACGAAACCATAAGGTTTCATTCGTTGTCATGGCGTCAATAACTGCCGCCCGTAGGGCACGTTCACTGATTTTCATAGAACGCTTTACCAACTCTGACAACGAGTCAATATTAAAGCGCCCCATTAACGGGCTGAGCCGACTTTTGACCAAGTACAGTTTGCTTTCACCCAGCACAATACCGCACTGGTGCTCCAGAAACTGACGAAACTCTTGGTATTCCGATAAACTTAATTCGCGATTCGACACGTTATATTAACTGCTTCCGTTTCAATTTGTTCTTTTGCTATGCCGTAGCCTGATGCTATTACGTCAGGAGCATCTCACCTGATGCAATAGCATCAGGCTACAGTTTATTTCTCTCAGGCTACGACGGTATTAAGCCATTTTTGAACGGCTGTCGCCAGCTCATCGGGATGAAATTTTGCAATGAAATCATCAGCGCCGACTTTCTTCACCATAGCTTGATTAAAGACACCACTCAATGATGTGTGCAAAATAACATGAATATCACGTAAATCGGGATCGGCTTTTACCTCTGCAGTCAGTGTATAACCATCCATGACCGGCATTTCTACATCGGAAACAATAACTGGCACATGCGTGTGTGCGCTACCACCAAGTTCTTTTGCTTTATCTTTCAGATATTCGAGTGCTTCCTTTCCGTTCTTCCTGACTTCAAGGTGAATGCCTAAAGATTGCAAAGCGCGCTTTATTTGATTACGCGCCACAGACGAATCGTCAGTGATGAGAATGGTCAAATCTTCTTTAGCGACATTGATCTCTGCGTTAGCGACTTCTTCACTCACATCGGAGTTAATGGGTACGATATCAGCTAAAATACGCTCGACGTCAATAATCTCAACTAACTCGTTCTCAATTTCTGTCACTGCGGTCAGGTAAGCGTCGCGCCCGGCCCCTTTCGGCGGTGGCATAACATCTTCCCAATTAATATTCATAATGCGGTCTACACCACCAACCAGAAATCCCTGAACAGTTCTGTTGTATTCAGAAATAATGACGAAGCGGTTTTCAATGTCGGTAATAGCCGGACCACCGGTTGCCATACTCAAATCAATAATGGAGATAGCCTGACCTCGAATATGTGCGATACCTCTTACAAGCGGGTTTCGATTTGGCATTGCCGTTAACTTAGGACAAGGTAAAACTTCTCTGACCTTAAACACATTAATTCCGAAGCGTTGTTTCCCTGTTAACCTGAACAACAATAACTCCAGTCGGTTTTGTCCGACCATTTGTGTGCGCTGATTCACTGAATCGAGAATACTGGCCATGCTTCACTCCTGTAATATGGCAGGCTACCTTACTTCGGCACGGTATTTGCTTAAACCACTACCAGCAAATATGTATTGGTCGAGCCGCCGAACTTTTGACGTTATACCGTTTTTTTCGGCAGGCAGCCAGATAACCTTAGTAGATAACGTCAGGATATTTTTATGATAGTACGTAAATCGCTGTTGATCAGTTCGCTTTTTGCAATAACGATTTTGCTCTTGGGCTTTACCCCAAATAATGCGCTGGCACAAAGTAATGACGTACGCCTCGATTATAAGGCATTACAGACTCTGGCGCATGATTTTGTTCGCTCTCGGGTCAGTGCACCGGAAAGTGGGCGCATTGACGTTGTTGCGAATAACCTGGATCCCCGAATGACAGCAAAGCGATGTTCAGCGGCACCAGAGGTTGGCTTAGCGAGCAACGCAAGATTAGATGGCTACACAACCGTAGAAATTAAGTGTGCTTCCGCAAACGGTTGGCGAACCTATGTGCCGGTCAGAATTTACCGCTATAAAAATGTGGTCACCGCATCAGGTCCTATGTCTCCGGGCCAAATGATTAGCGAAAGTGATTTGACCTTTGCCGAAGTCGACCTAAACCAAATACGTTCAAACGTTTATACAACGAAGGAACTATTGGTTGGCGCTCGCGTCAAAAAGCGCATTGGCGCCGGTCAGGCAATTCGACCAAGCGATACCTGCCTTGTTTGTGAGGACCAAACGGTTACAATAGTGGCTAAGAATAAGGCATTAAGAATTACCGCTGACGGAAAAGCGTTAGCTGACGGCTTAAAAGGCGAATCGGTTGTTGTGAAAAACGCCCGCTCAGGCAAGTCGATAGAAGCGGTTGTAACAGGGCTGAACGAAGTCACCGTCAACCTTTAAAATACTTTACAAAAAAGTGGATTTTTTAGTTAAGTTTTTTCGGATATGGTCGATAAATAACCGAGACTTACTATCTAGCGAGGCAACACAATGGCTATTAACATTAATAATGCTGGACTGAAAAACACCAGTATCGATAACAAATCAAGTAATCGCCAGGTTCAAAACGGCCAGGCGGGTAATTCTGCATCAGTTTCTCAGAAAGGCGGTGACGCGGTTTCCTTGACCAACGAAGCGCAACAACTGGGCGGATTGCAGGAAAAGGCCATGAATAGCAGTGGTATCGACCAAGCTAAAGTGGACAGAATTAAAGCAGAAATTGAAAGCGGCTCATACAAAATTAATGTTGAGCAGTTAGCGTCAAAACTTGCGCAGTTTGAATCTGACCTTTTCGCTGGCGGTAACGACGAATAATGACGGAAGTCGCGTCGGTTAACCAATTGCTGGATGACATGGCGGAGTCGCTAGATAGGCTGGCTTTGCTGCAACAGCGTGAGCTAAATGCCATTGTCGATCGCGAGCATGTTAACGTTCCTGCTATTACTTCCGAAAAAGAAAAAGCTCTGGCCGAAGTGACACGCCTCGACACTTTGTTGTCAGAGCACCCCGATAAAGACACGCTGAAAGAAGACCCTCAGTTAGCCACTGCGGTTGAGTCTATTAAGCAAACCCTTGCCAATATCCAACACCAAAACCAAGTCAATGAGCGTGTTGTTCAATCCACTCTGAACAGCATTGATCAGCTCAAGCAAAGTATTTTACAGTCAGCCCGCAAAGACTCTCTTACCTACAACAGTAAAGGCAAAATTCGTTAAAGAATTCTGCGTTTCAGCCGTTATAACGATTAGTACGTTTTAGTCCGTAGGGGTCGTTATGACAAAGCAAATTTTGACATTGGGTATTGTCCTTTCATCAATGGTTTTAAGTGGCTGTGCGGCTTATAACAACCTTGTGTACGATCAAAAGCACGTCGAATGGGAAACTCAAACGCCTGACACCTTTCCGGTATTAAACGCGGTTGGCTATGCGCCTATTGAAAAGCAATCAGGTGACTCGGCTCAAGTGAAAGACCTAAACGCGATGCGTGCCTCTAAGCTGGCTGCGTATCGCGAACTTGCGGAACAAGTTTATGGACAACGCATTGCCGGCAGCAGCTCAGTGGAAGACTGGGCGTTGAATAACGATAGCTTCCAAGCATCGGTTGACGGCGTTATTCGTGGCGCCGAAGTCGTAAAGACATATACTGTTGGCGAGTATTACGCAACAGAACTGCGCTTAGACTTCGAAAAAGTTCACCGCTTGTATCAAAGTACTAACCGACAGCAAAAAGTAAAACGCGTTGTATATTATTAAGAACGCATTTAGCCTATAGTTTGGCAAGGTTCTTGCAGTTAATTTCAGAGAAAGCCACATAAGACAAAGACCGACAATAAATCGACACTTTGGATGAATCTGGGATACGACACATGAACTGGAAGACCTTGCTTTTACTCGCGTCACTTATTTTCCTTGCGTTTCCAAGCAGCGCCCGCTGGATTGAAGCACAAGGTACCGCACGCATTGTTAATGGCGACGTCGAGAAAGCGCGCCAGCAAGCCATTGAAAACGCTCTTCAACAAGCTTTGCTCTCTTCTGGTGGCAGTATCAGCAGCATTCAGCAGGTTGTTGATGGAGTTCTGAGTAACACAGAAACCCAGTGGACCAGTCGTGGCAATGTCGATCAAGTTTCTATCGTTCGAGAGGAAGTTCGAGACGATCGTGTCGTGGTTTTACTACGCGCAGACATTTGGAACCGCGAGGGCGAATGCGCCCGCAGTAGCTATAAAAACTCAGTCACTATTGTGCCGTTTGAGCTGCGTGATCGAGCCCATGGCACCTGGGGCCAAATCTGGGATATCGGCGAAGTGTCTGCTGAGCGCTTTTCGCGCACATTAGGTGGCGTCGGCAGTCAAATTCATATTGCCCACACCTTACAACGTCACGCGGGTCTAAACGATGCATTAAGTGGCTTGAACCTGGAAGAACTGGGCCGTATGGCTCGTAGCCTCGGACTGGCTAATGACAGCCAGTTTGTGGTGTTTGGCTTGTTTGACGACTTAGCAATGATGAATACCGACTCCGGCTGGTTATGGTCTTCAACGCCCGATCGCCACTATGCATTGACCCTATATTTAATGGATGCCAGTACTGGGCAACTTGTAACTCGCGCTCGAGTCGAAGACACTCAACCCTGGACATTTGATCGTTCCGCCACCGTCGACGTGGCAACCGCAAACTTCTGGGATGAACCTTTTGGCGCTGCTCTTGCCAGTAGCCTAGAGGATTTAGCCGGTGGCGTCAAAGAAAAGCTGCTCTGTAAACCGGTGCGAGGCCGGGTCATTGCGGTCGATGACAAAACCGTCCAGTTTAATTTGGGCGAACAACATGGTGTAAACGTCGGCGATAAGTTAAAAGTTCTCCACCCAAGCCACTTTACCGACGACCAGGGCCGCTTCCGCCAAAAATGGGAAGTCAGCCAGTTTGAGGTGGAAGTTCAGCAAGTTCAACAAAGCACAGCTGTGGCTCGGCTGACTGGCGGCAATATGTTGCATAACGTGCAGGTGAGAGACTGGGTTGTCCCCATTGACTAGGGGATGAAACCGTCTGCCGGTTCTGGCATAATTCGCGGCACGTCCCCGTAGCTCAGCTGGATAGAGCAATTGCCTCCTAAGCAATAGGTCGCAGGTTCGACTCCTGCCGGGGACGCAAAACTGAATCATTTGCGCGTGAAAGGTATTTTCAGCACGCCAAGAATTTTTGTTGTTGCGGTCTGGTCACGATATTCCTTAAGACCAATGTCAATATTGTCGGACCCTGCTTTCGGCTCAGCGGTGAAGCTGTTGAACAGGTGATCCCACCAGCTGACACTGAACCCGTAATTACTGTTCGTTTCTTCTTTTTCGACGCTATGGTGAATACGGTGCAGTTCTTGTGTGATTAAAATTTTTCGTACCACTTTTTCAAGGGGCTTTGGCAGCGCCACGTTACCGTGATTAAACAACGAGCAGGCGTTCAGAACAATTTCGAAAATAATAACGGCTAGTGCAGGCGCACCCAAGGCAATTACCGTGGCTGCTTTAATAAAGAAGCTCACAACAATTTCTGCGGGGTGAAAGCGCAGGCCAGTGGTTACATCAAAGTCCGGGTCAGCATGATGCACTCGGTGCAAACGCCATAGCAATGGCACCCGATGAAATAGGCGATGCTGCCAGTAAATCGCGATATCAAGTGCGGTAATACTCATAAGCACAGTTACCCAAAACGGCAGGCTATTAGCCATGGTGCTGTTAAACAGTCCCCAGCCGTTGTTCGCCGCCCACAGCCCAATGCCGGTTAAGCCGACCGGTGCAATAATTCTCAGCACTACGGTATCGATAACCACAATACCTAAGTTTGCAGGCCAACGCTGCTTGCGGCTGTATCGCGACTGGCGCTTAGGTGAGGCATATTCCCACAACACCATGAGAACAAGCACGCCTAAAAATACGCTGAGTCGCCAGGCAGTTTCAGACACTATTCGCCGCTCCCTTTTTCAAGGTTCGGTAACCAGCAACAATGCGAGTTATCGCGGTAATCCAGCAGAGTGTAGCAAACACATAAGCCAGAAAGGCAAATTGCTGTGGCCATAAACAGAAAGCAACAAAGGCCAATATGGTTTCAAAACCTTCCGTCAGCCCACCCATGTAATGTAGCGACTTATTCGGGTAAGACGGGTTTTCAATCCCCTGCTTGCCCGCAACACTGGCAAACGCCAGAAAGGTAGCGCCCGTCCCCATAAAAGTGACTAATAACACACCGGCCGCCACCGCGTTTTTCTCTGGCGACGCCAGTAAAAAGCCAAAAACCACGGCGCTATAAAAAATAAAGTCGAGCACAATATCGATGTAACCGCCGGCATCCGTCAGCTGAGTCCGCCTGGCTACGGCTCCGTCCAGACCGTCAGCCAGCCTATTTAGGAGTATTAGGATAAGCGCAAATGTGTAATATTCAAACGCCAGCAACGGCACCGCCAGTAACCCAACAACAAAGCCTGTAACCGTTACCTGGTCCGCAGTAACACCCAGCTTGATCAGCAGCCGCGCCGGAATGTCCAGCAACGCTCGGGTTATCGGTAATAGTTTGGGATCAAGCATCGACTATCTCTTTGTTCTCGTTGACCATTATTATACGCCCGCTGGCATCGGCTCGATCATGTGTCACCATCAGTGCAGGAATAGTGGCTGCTGCCAGCTGTTTGAGAGTCCAGTCACGAACTTCTTCCCTTAATCTCGTATCAAGCGCTGAAAAAGGCTCATCCAACAACATCGCTTTAGGCTCCGCCAGCAACGCACAAAGCAACGCAATGCGCGAATACTGACCACCACTAAGGCTATGTGGGTAGTCATCCCATTTTTCGTTGAGTGCCAAGTCATTCAACATTGCACGCGCTTTTTCTGCTTGCTCGTTACGTTTGAGCATTGAGCGCGGCTTTTGCGCGAATAAGCAATTCTCGGCGACCGTCATATGTGGAAATAAGCCGCCTTTTTGAAACATCATACCTATTTGCCGCTGCGCTATCGGCTGCTCACTAATGTCTCTGTCATCCAGCATCAGTTCACCCTGGGTTGTGAAGTCAGGCAGTAATTCACCGAGCACCCAACGCAATAACGTCGACTTCCCGACACCGCTGGGGCCCATTAGCGTCACTACCTCACCCGGTTGGATGCTGAGGTTATTCAGTCGAAGCAGCAGCGTGTTTTGACCGTTTTCTATTTGAGAAGATATAACCAGATTACGAATGTTCAGCATAACGTTTCGCTTTTGAGTGTGTACGTCTTAATCCTGTGTTCAATAAAGTTACGCCAATAAACACAATAAGTGGCAGCAGCGTTTGCAGCAACGCATAAAGGCTGCCTATACGCCAATCACCGCCACTGGCGACGCTTACCGCTTCAGTGGTCAGTGTCGGTGTTAGCCCTTGCCCAAGCCATTGGGTTGGTAAATACTGTGCAATGCTGACCGCAAAAGCGATGGCGAAAGCCGTTGTTAGCGGCGCTTTCAACATAGGCAACATGACTTTCCACCAGGCTTGTCGTGCAGAGTAGCCCAAACTTTGGGCTTTTATCAGCCACTTGTCGTCAAATTGAGTATAGGCACCATGTAAGACTAAGTACGCATAGGGCACAGTGTAAACAGTGTGTGACCATAATACCCACGAGCCGCTTTTGTCTTCGTCCAAATACTCCCCCAGTACCAACTGCCAGCCGAGAACTAACGGCACTTGAGGAACCAGTAAGGCAATCAAAAGCCAGCCGTTTAACGATTTTTTATGATGTTGCCGCTGAGCCTCAAGCAGTACCACAGCACATATCACTCCCAGTATGCTGCTAGCTAACGCTAACCAAAAACTGTTAAGTGAAGGCGCGGTTAAATAAGCCAATTCTGCCAGCCAACGGTTTACACTAATTGACTCAGGCATAACGGCCGGGTAAAACCAGCTTGAAGCTAAACTTTGTAGTATTAGTACAGCGATAATCGCAAATGACAAAAGACCCAGTAATAACCATGCACCCCTCGCCAATCTGTCGGAAGAAGAGGCATTAGTCAGCCTTCGTTTCGTCAGCAATCGTTTTCGCAACGGCTTAATAAGCATCCACTGACGGTACAGCCAGGCATGTTGACTGTTAATAAGGAGTAGCAAGGCGCCCGCCGCCATTAGAATCCAGGCGCCAGCGAGCGCCTTGCTTTGGCTCTCGTTTGAAAACTGAAAAGTCCATTTGTAAACGCGTTGCGCCAGTAGCGCCTCTGTATTACTCCCAACTAATAAAGGAATATCAACCACCGATAGAGAGTAAATAATCACGGCAGCCATTGGTAACGTTAAACGTTTTACGAGTTTCGGTGTTACCACTCGCCACCAGGCCTGTTTTTCGCTGTACCCATAGCTTTGTGCCTGAGTCAGCCATGAATTGACCGACAATTGTTTTAGCTGTGCCGATATCATTAATAGTAAAAATGGCAGCTCTTTCACTATTAAAACCACGATTACGGTAATAACGGACTTTTCCGATAACGGCCAGCCTTGAGGAGGGTACGGTAAAAGCCCTGTAATACTTTCCACCAATCGAACTAGCCAGCCCGAGGGACTAAAAAGCAGCATCAGCCCCGCCGCAAATGCGACGTGTGGCACTGACAGCAATGGTGATAGCAGCTGTTGTAATGCGGGACGCTTGAGTAGCGCTGGAGCCAGCCATAAGGCTAAATAGCAGGCGACCAAGGGCGCCAAAACAGCAGCCAGCAGCGTCGACAGCAAAGTAGCGTGCTCACGTAAAATGAAATGAGCGGCATTGCTGGTTATCCCTGACTCGGCGCTAAAAGAAGACAGCAACAATAGCAATAATCCACTGCCAACCGGTAACACGATCAGAGCTAACATAACGATTATTGATAGCGCGCGGACCATTCCTGCTCCAAATACGATTGCCAGCTAACATGAAAGTCATCGGTTGCTGGTAACAGTTCTGTCTGCCGACTGCTTTCTTTGGTATGAAGTAGCTCGGGCTTTAAAACAGACGGATCACCCCAGCGATTCGTGTCTGCCTTGCGCAACTGGGCTTCAGAAGACAGCATGAACTCAATAATTTGCTTCGCTTTTTCCACGCTTTTTGCGGTTTTAGGAATCGCCAAATAATGTGTATTGGTAATAGCGTGGTCAGATAATGTGTGTCTTTTAACCCCAGCCGGCAACCGCCCCTGATTCACTAAGGTTTGGTCGTCATTAGGATTGAAGCTTACCGCTATCATCAACTGTCCATTGGCTAAATAAGACACTTGTTCGCCAGCGGATGACGGAAAATTGTCACCCTGTTGCCATAATAGCGGATGCAGTTTGTCGAGGTAGTCCCAGAGCGGTTGAGTGACTTCTTGCGCGTTAATTGACTGAACCGGTTGCTGGAAAACCGAACGACGCTCCGGATACAACGACAACAGTAATGACTTTAAAAACGTCGTACCGTGAAACTCCGGCGGCTTTGGGTAACTTATTCGGCCTCTATACTCTTGAGCAGCGCGCATGAGTTCTTCAGCACTCACCGCTTCCGTTCCAAACACACCAGGACGAGCGATGAGGTTAAACTGACCAACGCCCCAAGGGACTTCCAAACCGTTCACCGGTTCACCAAAATCGGTTTGCCAGTTGAGCTCTGGGTTAATGTGTTGCGTGGCGTTAATGTCATCAACAATGGGTAGCAGTGCATTCGCGTCTTTTAAAGCGTGAAAGTTTTCACCGTTTATCCAGATAATATCCGCGTTGGAATGTCCACTGATAAGTTGTTTCACTACCTCGGACACATCGGCCACTTTATTGTGTCGAAACTCAATGCCTTCAGCTTCTAATTCTTGTTGCGCCCAACGTAAGTAACTGTTTACTTGCGGTGAGCCACCCCACGCATAAAAGTTCACAACCTCGCCTCTTACCGGAGTTGTCCCCAACAAAGTCAGAAGAAAAAGAGTAGTGAAAGCGAGTATCCGCATATTATCTCCGGCGCCAGCGATGGAACTTCTCTACCCATGCTAGCAGCTTCTCAGGCGCATTGGCGCGTTTCCATTCACCCGCCACATACTTATTAGCTTCCGCCAGTGTCGGGTAACTGTGAATGGTACCGAGTATTTTATTCAGCCCAATGCCATGTTTCATAGCCAGTACGTACTCCGCTAAAAGCTCACCTGCCTGAGGGCCAATAATGTTTACACCTAATATTTCATCTTTGCCCGGTTTGGTTAACACTTTCACGCGACCATAAGCATTGTCATCGGCAATGGCGCGATCGAGCTCACCAATATCGTATTGGGTCACTTCATACTCTTTATTCGTTTTTTGAGCCTGCTGCTCGGTTAACCCAACGTTAGCAATTTGCGGCGACGTATAAGTTACCCAGGGAATGACGGAGTAGTCAGCGCGAAACGTTTTGAACGGATCAAATAACGCGTTTACAGAAGCATACCAAGCTTGATGCGACGCAACATGAGTAAACTGGTACGGCCCGGCGACATCGCCACAAGCGTAGATATTCGGGAAGTTCGTTTGCAATAGCTGATTGGTACTGACCGTTTTATTGGTTCGCACACCCAGTTCTTCAAGCCCAAAGCCGGAAATGTTGGGTTGGCGGCCTAATGCTATTAGCACCTTATCGAACGGCAACACCACTTCTTCATCATTGTGTTGGGCAATGAGAACTGAGTCGTCACCTTGTGTCTCAAAACGTACGGCCTTATGGTTTAACTTGATATCAATGCCTTCATGAACCATACGCTTCGTTAATAACTCAGCCGTGTCCTGGTCTTCCTGACCCATTAAGCGCTCAGCCATTTCCACCTGCGTTACCTGACTACCTAACCGCTGAAACGCTTGTGAAAGCTCACAACCAATAGGGCCACCGCCTAATACCAGCAATCGCTTGGGCAGTTCTTCTAAGTCCCACAAGGTATCAGAGGTTAAATAACTGACTTTATCCAAGCCTTCAAAGTCAGGTACTAACGGCTTTGCCCCAGTGGCAATGATAATGCTGCGGCTGGTTACGCGCTTGGTTTCACCGTCAGCCTCTATTTCAACTTCCCATGGCGAAAGAATTTTTGCACTGCCTTGCTCGACATTCACCCCTAGCTTGGTATAGCGCTCGACTGAATCATGAGGCTCTATGTCTTTAATGACTGACTGAACCTGATGCATCACCTGCTTAAAGTCGACGCTCACCTCACCCACACTGACACCGCTTTTGCCTGCATTTCGGGCGTTATGGGCCAGCTCTGCAACGTGCAAGAACGCTTTAGATGGCACACACCCTGTATTTAAGCAATCGCCGCCCATTTTATGCTTTTCAATTAGGGTTACTTTGGCTTTTACCGCGGCCGCTATGTAAGCACTGACTAACCCAGCCGAGCCCGCACCAATAACCACAAGGTTATTGTCGAATGACTTCGGCTTTTTGTAGCCTTTAAATGCTTTACGACGCTTCAGCAAACTAAGAATAAGCTTAGCAATAATAGGCATTATGCCGAGAAGTACAAAGGCACCAATTAAATCAGCCGACACCACGTCGCCCAAACTATTAATTTGCGCTAGCTGTGTGCCGGCATTAATGTATACAGCCGCCCCCAAAAGCATGCCGACCTGACTGACCCAATAATAGGTCCAGGCTTTTATTGGGGTAAGCCCCATAACCAGGTTAATGACAAAAAACGGGAAAATAGGCACTAACCGCAGGCTCAAGAGATAAAATGCCCCGTCTCTTTCAATACCCCGATTTATGGCGTCAAGACGCTCCCCAAACTTGTCCTGCACCCAGTCCCGGAGGATAAAGCGAGCGCTCAAGAACGACAAAAACGCACCAAGCGAAGCCGCAAAGCTTGCCAGCAGCAAGCCCCAGCCAAAACCGAAAATAGCCCCGGCGCCGAGTGTTAATACGGTCGCTCCCGGCAGAGAAAGCGCCGTAGAAATAACGTAAATGGCAAAGTAAATAGCAAAAGTTTGCAGCGGATAGTCCATGAAAAGCTGGTTAAGCTGCTGCTGCTTTTCTTTTAACACATCCAATGACAGGTATTGAGTCAGGTCGAACGCAAACGCACTTACAAACAAAGCAGCGATAACCAACAGCAACAACAGCTTTTTCAATGACATTTGTCTTCCTTAAAACTCGTAATTAATACTCAGACGGGCATGTACCGGCTGTGATGGAAAGGCCAAGGTTGCACCAAAATAGCCACCTTCGAATACCGGTGACCAATTATCCTGATCGGTGGCATTGAACACATCCAGACGCACGTTCAGTTGTTCGCTAAAACGATAACGTGAATTCAGGTTAAGCGTATGTTGATCACGTATAAATACGGTCTGAAGATAATCCAATGGATAATGTTTGGTATAGCTTACGTCGCCGCCAACCGACCACTTTTCCGTGATATTCCAACCCGCAACAACGGACGCTTGTACTTCCGGTATTCCCTGCAGTTGCTGATTCGACGCCGGAAATAATGTGAAGTTTGGCGAGCCTAAGCCTGTGCCTTCAATAATATCGGGACGTGAGTTATCAAACGCATCCGCCACCTGGCGGGTTCCTTGCGACGCTGCGGAATCATCCCAACGAGCATCGATATAACTTGCCGCTAAAGTTACCCAATAGCCAATCTCACTCGCGTAATGCCACTGAGTTTCCAGCCCCTCAGTACGAATACCACTGTTCGACCCATCGCGGTTTCGCAAGCTGCGTTTTTGGTCGAATAATACCGCATCTGCATACCAGCGGGCGCCTGATGGTGCGTACTTTATTCCTAACTCGTATAATGTATTTTCAGTCGCAAAGTTTTGTTCATCAATGACTCCCGAACCATTTAACACTGTGCCACCCGCCATGGAATTCGATGTTGAATCACTCTCATAAGCCGTAGCATATAGCGTCAGGTTCGGTGTCCAATCGTATTGCGTCGACAAACTTATCGCGCTTAGCCAGTCACTGTAGGTATCACTCTTAACTTCTGTCCCTTGCGGCGCAATAGGATCCTTAGCCTTCACATCATAATAGTCAGCTCTTACACCGCCGGTGACGCGCCATTTGTCAGTGAGCTCGAGTTCATGTTGTGCGAAAATGCCCCACTGATAGCTGGTCGAGTCGGTGGTATCAGATAGGTTGAAATCCCCCGCCCCGTCACCGTCTAAATCATACTGTGCACCAGGCGATACAAACAAACCGGGACGCAACTCTATCAGTCGCGCTTGCTGACTTGGGGTTAATGGAATTCGGCGATTATCCAGTGGGCCGGTTAAATCAATCGGGTTATCGGCTTCGGTGGTGAACTGGCTGTATCCCAACACGTCATTTATACGCAGATTAACACCAACCACTGTCTTCTTATTAATATGAAGCTCAGTGCGATTTTCAAAGGTGTGCGCATCATCAATAATTTCCACAAAGCTGTTTTGGTTAACACCTTCACGGGTTAAGTACTGATAGTATGTGCGGTTCACCAGTACCATATCATCACTCAACCAATGCTGAAATTTAGCATGCAGTAACGCCGTCTCCGCAGTGTTTGTATCTAGCGGATCGGTTAAGGTCGTACTGCGATCAATACGCACTTCACCGGTTGGACTAATAACCGCACCAGCCCCAGCAACGCGTGAACCATTCGGCTGTACGCCCTGTCCGGTAATGTATAAGTTATTATCTATCAGATTTTGAGTCGGACGGTTGATACCGGCGTTATCCGTCCACTCTACCTCATAATACTCAAGCGAGACATCCAGCTGTGTATCATCGTTCGGGGCAAACTTGTACGCTAACAGGACATCATCACTACGGTGATGGTGATAATCGTAAAAGCTGTCTTCGTCGACGTACTCCGCACTTATTCTCAGCCCCTGTTCGTCTTCTTTTAGAATCCAGTTGTGATCAACTTGAAAACGATACTGACTCCACTGACCTAGCTGCGCTTTTACCCGAGTATCTATGTCGTTCAGGCGAGCGGTTTTCGGCTGCAAGTTGACGAAGCCCCCCACACGCTGTGACGTACCCAACATAACCGGCGGCGCACCTTTAACAACCGCCATGCCCTCTATGGCATTAAACGACATAGGAATACCCAAACCGTTATTGCCCGCCTGACGACGCATACCGGCCTCATACAGCTCGCCCAGCTGACCGCGCAAAGTTGGTAGCGACGGGTTTCCAAAACCGGCCGCTGCAAAACTATTTGGGGCGAATCGCGCAATGTCGTGTAAGTCATTAATAGCCGCTTCCTCTATTAACGACTCATTAATAATCGTCGCGGCACGGGGAATATCCTGCAGACTTTCAGACAAGCCAAACAGCCCATCGGTGCCCTCCTCAGATGGCAGCACTACCGATGAGGTATCGCGCCCTATCACCTCTATAATTTCTATCGGCTTTTCTTGTGCTACAGCATGGAAAGCAACTAGGGGTAATGCGGCGAGGAACCACGTTTTCATCGGCTTTGTCCTTGTTTTTAATTATTAGCCAGATATTGCTTATTCACTACTACGAAGTTTACTACTTTTTCGTTTAACCAATATTAGTATTTATTGACCCAAACTGCAGTTAGTGACGTAATAGCAGGCAACATTATTAAGAGGGTCTCGTTATGAAAGCGTTACATGGTTTGTTTATTTTTCTCGGCTTTTTGTCGGTGATACTGTTGGCAGTATCTGGGCCCTTGTATAAAAGTGGCACTGCCGACTTAGGCACCGCATTCTTAATTCTGCGTTGGGCACTTTATATCGGTGCCGCTGCATTCATTCTGAATATTATTTGGTATTTCATTCGCCGCCCCCAAGGTCTGGTGGCGGGATTGAGCGGGTTAGCCATTATTGCCGGCGCTGTTTCCGTTTACATGCCGTTTAGCCAATACTTGAAGGCTCAAAACGTGCCAGCGATTCACGACATTACTACTGACACACAGAACCCGCCGGAGTTTGTTGCTATTGCTCCATTACGTGAGGATGCGCCTAACCCGGTAGAGTACGCTGGCGAAGAGACGGCAAAACAGCAACTGAAAGCTTATCCTGAACTAACGACTTATGAAGCCTTGGTGTCACCTGCAGAGTTGTTCGAAGCCGCCGTACAAGCTTCTAAAAACATGGGTTGGGAGATAGTTGAAAGCTCAGAGGCTGCCGGTCGAATAGAAGCTACCGCTACAACCACTTGGTTTGGCTTTAAAGACGATGTAGTGATACGCATACGCTCCACTGCAGACGGCAGTGAACTGGATATTCGCAGTAAGTCTCGCGTTGGTCGTAGTGACGTCGGTAAAAACGCCGAACGTATCCGGGAGTTTATGGGTGAGTTAGAAGCTCAATTGAAATAGCGCCTTAAGCGTTAAGGCGCCTTTCTAATCACCGGCTTGCCATGGTCTTCACTTAATTGCTGAACCACGTGAGCCGGTATAAATACCTGAGCCACGCTAGCGACATCTTTGGTGTTGATATCGACCAGACGAGCGTTTGCCATGATACCATCACGATAATGCGAAAGAGTTCCTACCATAACGTGGGTTATTGGCATTATTTCATCAAGCTCCATGTAGTCGCGCGTTAACGCAAAATCACCGTTTGGTGTGACACGAATAAAGTCCGTTGTTTTAAAGTCTAATACACTCAGCTCTCGGCGGTGTAACTCCTGCACTAACTGCTCAGACAGCACCTGGCTGAGAGCAGAGCTCTCATTGTACTGACCCGTTACACCGACAAGATTGGTAATACCCACTTTAACACCACTCAGGCGAACACTCGCATTATCAACCAACTGTTCTGCCAGCTGAGCGCTGTATTTTGCACTGTAAGGCTGTGAATAGACTTCCAGCGGTTGCTCTTTTGCTACCTGCTGCTTTGCAGGTAATACGGTACAGGCTGACATTAGACTTAACACAGCAGCCGATACAACTATTCTAGTTAGTGCATTCATAATAACTCCCCTACCCCTGCGTTTTAATGGCGCTGTAGTCGACCATCAACCATTTCTGTTTGCTTATTCGGCCAATACAAGTGTTTCGGCACGTATCGATTGGCCGCGGCCAGTACTTCCTGACTACGACGATCAATAATACGCAAATTCACAACCGCACCATCATCCTTCCGTGACAGAGTGCCAACTAATACCCAGTCAAGCTTTGGCTGAGCCTCCAGCTCGTCGACATTGCGCGTCATGTTAGTTGAACCCTCAGCTGTCAGTGTCACATAGTCCTGTGCTCTAAACTCGACCACGTCTAGGTTACGTTCTTTGAGATGTGCATAGAGGCTTTCACTGAGTTGATGACTAAGCTTATGCATGGAGTCGCCTTGTGATGGAAGCTCTAATGTTTCAGCCAGTACCCAACGCGTCACCCCTATATTTGAATAACCGTAATGCTGATTAGCCTGTTGTAACTGATTGGCGAGCTGAGCAGCCAAGTCATCGCTAATTTTCTCGTGAGGATTACTAACGTGTGCTATTACTGAGCTACTGAAAAGCACGGTCATTACTGCCAAAAGAATAGAGCGAAGAAACATAAACGCACCTGGATTTAAAACGTCGATGCTTTTGTATCGGCAGGTATGAGCGGAGGTTTAGGGGAAATAGCGAGCTATTATAGTGTCTCTGTCTATAAGGGCTCCCAAAAAGAAAAGGCTGACTCAAAAAGAGTCAGCCTTTGATTCCTAAAAATTAGGATTTAGAAAGATTGTTCAATCTTGAAGAAGATAGAACGACCTAATACATCATAAAGAGTCCAAGTTACGTCACGATAGTCACGGAAACCGTCGTACCAGCCAGTTGGCTCTTTATCAAATACGTTGTTCACACCTAGAGTGATGCGACCGTTGTACGCATGGTTGTACGAGAACTGTACATTATGCTTAACGTAGCTAGGAATAGCTTGTAAGTAAGTCACACCGTACTCTTCGTTACCAGAGTCTTGAGGACCGATGTAGTATGTGGTCCAAGCAGCTCCCCATTCGTTGTGCTTCCAGTCAACAGACATGTTCGCACGCAGTTCTGGGTAATCCTGGATACCAGCATAGTCAAATGGTGCCGCATCTGGTGCAGTTTGTTCTACGTATTCACGAACATAACTTGCTTCAGCTTTAACACCGATATCACCGAAGTCAGTACTAACGTTGTAGTTAGTTTTGAAATCGAAACCAGAAGTTTCCAAGCTTGCCATGTTTTGGTCAAAGCTATACATAGTGTCGATTTGACCAGTGTTCGGGTCACGCACTACTGCAGGGTTAGAGCCCATGCCATTCTCACGTTCTTCCGCTAACAAGCGAGCTACACTGATAGCTGCGATTTTGTTATCCAGAGTAACGTCGTAGTATGAAAGCTCTGCAGACCAGTCGTCAGTAATGTTATACACAAGACCAGCTGTTAAAGATTCGCCTTCTTCTGGCTGTAGATCTGGGTTTCCACCGAACCAAGTTTTATGCTGAGTACCTGACTGATCACAGTATACTGGATCCGAGTTGCCAGGTTGATCACACCATAAAGTATCTACTGCTGTTTCAAAGCTTAGCGCTTGAGAAGAGAACATTTCGCCCATGTTTGGTGCACGGAAAGACTCACCCCAGCTTGCACGTAATAGCAAAGAATCAGTTGCACGCCATGCGATACCTAGCTGTGGAGCCACGTTATCAAATTTACCACCAACAACTTGAGCACCAACATCACCTTCTTGGTCGTATTCGTCATAACGAACCGCTGCACTAACATCTAAGTCGCCCGGCAGTGTAGTTTGTAGTTCCGCGTATACTGACGTACGGTCGCGATCTGCGAATACGTCATCACCACCTGAACCACCTGATACATTACCTGATGCTGATTGAGGGTCGCTTTGTTGTGTAAATTCGATTCTCTCGAACTCAGCACCGATCAAGCCAGACATTGAAACTGTACCGTTATCAAACAACAGTGTTGATGCAAAACCATCAATCTGCGTGCTATCAAACTCAGCACGGTAAAGGCCTGTGTGAGCAGCTTGAGAATACAAATCAGTCATTTGAGCATTCCAGTCTTCAAAGCTCATTCCTGAAGTATTCAATAAATCGTATTCACCACTATCAATCAAACGCTGGATAGTTACGTCGTTAACCAAGTTTGAGTTGAACGAGCGAGTGCTTGATTTGCTGTATTGGCCGTTGATTTCCCAATCTACGCCATTACCGATATCCGCAAAACCAACCAAACCACCTAAGAAATCGATAGTGTTGATTTCAGTACGTGTATCACGCTCACCAATTTGAGCAGAACGCATAGATAACGTTAGGTCTTCACCTGTCGTGTTATATGGGTTATCTGCAGACATTGTTGGTGCAGTTGTTGATACTGGCGTACCTGCATAACGAGTATCAGTTTCTGATAATGAAGCGCTTGCGCGACCACGGAAACGAATATCGTTAGTTAAGTTGTAATTGAAGTTTGATAAAATTGAGTTTTGCTCAACATCACCAAAGAACTTAGTTACTTGGCCAAATTCATATAGGCAACGACCATCGCCACTTGGGTGGACGTTTTCAGCAACATCACAGAAGTCAGCAGAATACCAGTCTCCGCTATCAGCGCCTTTCGCGTTAGGAACTGCACTGTATGAAGAGCCGCCTAATTCTGACCATAGTTCACGGTCAAATACTGCATCGGTACGATAGTTTTCAAAGGTAAAAGTAATATTACCTTTATTCGTTGCAAAACCAGTAGATGCAGTGAAGCGATCGCTGTCACCGCCGTCGGCTTTAGGGCGCTCAGCGTCATAAGTAAAGTTAAGACCAGTAAAGTCTTTCTTCGTGATGATGTTAATTACACCCGCAACAGCGTCTGAACCGTATACAGCAGATGCACCTTCACGAAGTATTTCGATGCGTTCAACGATAGCCATTGGGATACGCGAAGTATCAGCTGCAGAGCCTGAGCTCGAGCTTGTACCTGGCATACGGCGACCATCTAAAAGCACCAATGTATAGTTTGGCCCTAAGCCTCGCATGTTCACGTTACTAGTAGCGCTGCCGCCTGAACCGTAACCTGAAACACCACGCCATGAACCAAAGCTGTTAACAGACGCATTGTTCAATACGTCAGCAACTGTTGGCTCACCTGAAATTTGAATATCTTCTGCAGTTATTACAGTAACTGGAGACGCAGTTTCCATATCCACTTGTTTAATACGTGAACCTGTAACTTCAATACGCTCAACTTTTTCTTCTGTGTCTTGCGCAACTGCTAAAGCAGGAAAGCCTAAAGAAGCAGCTACTGCTGCTGCCGTTAAGCTTTTACGAAATGTCATATTTTTCATGAGTAAAAAACTCCCTGGAACGTTTTTATTATTTCGCTTCTTTTAAAGAAGCTGTCTAGAATCTAACAGGAAGTTAAGGAGTTGTAAACTTTTCGTGTGAATTTCGTTGATACTTTCTTAAAGTCTTAAACAGGCCGCTCAAAGCGGCCTAAGCCCCCCAAAAAATATAATTATTTTGACGCGCGAATACAGTTACCAAAAACCCCACTTTCAGGAAACTCAACCTCCTGAATATCAATATTTTTAAAGCCTACGGCCTCTAGCCGCATTTGAGTTTCGCGTGTATTTCCCAGCTGTTCGGTAGCTTTTAGTAAAGTCTGAGCCCTAGCCTTGTGAGAAGTTATAGAATTCATATATGCAACATAGACTTGACGTGACTCAACTTCATTACCTTTTGCGGCAGCCTGCAATAGATGTTTTGTCGCTGGTACAAAATTCATTGCGTGAAAAGCCGGGCTACGTTCATACTTTCGCGCAAACTGGTTAAGCATTTGTTGCGCCTGTAGCGCTGAACGCGGCAAATTGCTCGGGCCATGTTTCAATAGCGCCTCTTGTAACGGTGCCACAGCTTTCTTAAGGTGCTTTACCACTGATGGAGTTAAATCATAAATAGCCTGGCTCTTTTTATAAATTAGCGACGACTCAGAATGTACCAAGGCGATGAAAGAGCCCCCTCTTTTCAATTGGGCATGCAAATTTTTCAACCCCTCTTTCATATCACCGTATTCAACACCATAGTGAGATACGAACATACCTACTTTTTTATTAGAGGGTAGCTTGAACGTTTCATAAGGCGTATTTCCTGAAAGTTTTAGCTCTTTATTCGGCGGGTTTATCTCAGCAGAATCTATCCCTTGAACATCTAACTTCTTACCTTTCTCTTCTGAATATTCAGTCAACCACTGAACCACAGCACCATTACCTGTACCAATGTCGACTATCGGCTGCTTTATATCGGCTTCATCGAAGCGCTCAAACCAAAATTTACGCATTTGGTAAGCTTGTAAGCGTGACTTTTCATCCAGAAAACTTGCTTTCGCAGCGCGTTGCCAATACTCAGTCCATGGGTTCTTTGTTGTTTTCATTATTGTTAGCTCCAGTACTACTACGACAGTCTTTTCATGCTACCACAAAAAAGCCCGGCTCAAAGAGCCGGGCTTGCTTTATTCTGCGGTTAAAGCAGAGTGTTTTAGAACGACTGTTCGTACTTGAAAAATACCGTACGACCTAATACGTCATACAAGCTCCAAGTAACATCGCGGTAGTCACGGAAACCGTCATACCAGCCAGTTGGTTCTTTATCAAACACGTTGTTAACGCCAACAGTGAAGCGACCATCCATTGAGTTTGTGTAAGACACTTGAGCGTTATGTTTTACATAGCTAGGAATAGCTTGCAAGTAATCTACACCGTACTCTTCATTACCAGAATCTTGTGGACCAATGTAGTATGTAGTCCACGCAGCGCCCCAGCTATCTTTTGTCCAGTTAACTGCAACGTTTGCACGAAGCTCTGGGTAGTCCTGAATACCTGCATAATCAAACGGTGCCGCACCTTCGCGTGTAACTTCTACATAATCACGAACATAGCTTGCTTCACCTTTAACACCGATATTACCGTACTGAGTACTGAGGTTATAGTTAGTCTTAAAGTCGAAACCAGAAGTTTCTAAACTCGCCATGTTCTCATTATAGCTGTACATTGCGGTGATTTTACCATCGCCGCCTTCTCGCACGACTAATGGGTTTGATCCAATACCGCCTTCCCGCTCTTCCTGCAGCAAGCGATCTACGCTGATAGCTTCAATCTTATTATCGAGTTTGACATCGTAGTATGAAAGTTCTGCCGACCAGTTGTTGGTGATGTTGTAAACAGCGCCAACTGTCAAAGACTCACCTTCTTCCGGCTGTAGGTCAGGTGTACCACCGAACCAAGTTTTGTGCTGAGTACCACGCTCATCACAATATACTGGGTCAGAGTTATTCGGGTTATCACACCACATAGTGTCGACTGCAGTTTCGAAACTTAATGCTTCTGACGCAAACATCTCACCCATGTTTGGTGCACGGAACGACTCACCCCAGCTTGCACGTAACAGTAATGAATCTGTTGCACGCCATGCAATGCCTAATTGTGGAGCAACGTTATCAAATGTTCCGCCAACAACTTCACCACCGACATCACCTTGCTGGTCGTATTCGTCGTAGCGTACGGCTGCATTAACATCTATGTTATATGGCAGAGATGTTTGAAGTTCTGCATAGACTGATGTGCGATCACGGTCAGCAAATACATCATCACCACCTGAACCGCCCGAAATGTTGCCAGAAGCTGATTGTGGGTCGCTTTGCTGAGTGAAGTCAATGCGTTCGAATTCAGCACCAACCAAACCAGACATTGATACAGTACCGTTATCGAACAACAGAGTAGATAAGAAGCCGTCTATTTGCGTGCTATCAAACTCAGCGCGATATAAACCTGTGTGAGCAGCACCTGAGTACAGCTCAGTCATTTGAGAGTTCCACTCGTCAAATGTCATGCCCGTCGTGTTGAAAATGTCGTATTCACCGCTGTTAATCATACGTTGAATATCACGGTCATTCACAAGGTTTGAGTTGAATGCGCGAGTAGTTGATTTGCTGTATTGACCGTTTACTTCCCAGTCAACCCCATTACCAATATCCCAGTAACCGACTAATCCACCTAAAAAGTCAATGTTATTGATTTCCGTACGAGTATCGCGCTCACCGATTTGTGCAGAGCGCATGCTTAACAACAGCTCTTCACCCATTGGGTTCATCGGGTTATCTGCGCTCATAGTCGGCTGGTTGGTTGATACTGGCGTGCCGGCGTAGCGAGTATCGGTTTCTGACATAGATGCACTTGCACGACCACGGAACTGGATATCACGAGTCAGATTGTAGTTGAAGTTCGACAGGATTGAATTCTGCTCTACGTCACCAAAGAATTTAGTTACGTTACCAAACTGATACAAGCAACGGCCATCATCACTGGCAACCGTATTAGGCGCTGAATCACAGACGTCGGCTGAAACATACTCGCCAGCACCAGTGCCATCAGCATTTAATACTTCGCCATTTGGTACTGAGCTGTATGAAGAAGCACCCAGGTAATCCCAAAGTTCACGGTCGAATACAGAGTCTGTGCGATAGTTTTCAAAAGTAAAAGTAATATTACCCTTATTCGTCGCAAAGCCAGTTGACGCTGTAAAGCGATCGCTATCACCGCCGTCAACACTTGGACGCTCACCATCATAAGAAAGCTGTAAACCAGTGAAGTCTTTTTTAGTGATGATATTAATTACACCGGCAACAGCGTCTGAACCGTATACAGCAGATGCACCTTCACGCAAAATCTCAATACGTTCAACAATTGCCATTGGTATTTTTGAAGTATCAGCGGCAGTACCGGAGCTTGAGCTAGTACCGGGCATACGACGACCATCAAGCAATACCAACGTGTAGTTTGGCCCCAAACCGCGCATGTTGACGTTGCTAGTTGCAGAGCCGCCTGAACCGTAGCCTGAAACACCACGCCATGAGCCGAAACTGTTAACAGAGGCATTATTCAATACATCAGCGACTGTTGGCTCACCTGAGATTTGGATATCTTCTGCAGTGATAGTCGTGACCGGAGATGCTGTCTCCATGTCTACTTGCTTAATACGTGAACCCGTAACTTCAATACGCTCAACTTTTTCATCTGCATCTTGCGCAACGGCTACAGCCGGAAAGCTTAAACAGGCAGTTACAGCTGCCGCCGTTAAGCTTTTACGAAATGTCATTTTCTTCATTTATAAAAACTCCCTGGAACATTTATTTTTAACGTTGCTTGATTGGCGAAAAGCAACCTTTCCCCAAAAGGGGGTTAAACTTTTAACCCCAAGACATAAGAAATTCAAGCACTCATCGACCTCTTTATCTCGAAGCAAAATCAATCGAACAAAAAACCACCAGAAAGCGCAACAACCAATCAGAAAAGTTAATTAAAGCAACTTTTGTTTCTTATAAAAAAACAAAAAAGCCAACCGCTAGACGGTTGGCTTTTTATTCATAAGTTTCTCTTTAGTGCATTACATGAATTCGTAAGAAATACTCGCGAACACATAACGACCTAACGCATCAAAGTAGCCTGGGTAAGTATTACCATTACTACCGTTTGCACCAGTTAAGTATGGTGGATCGTTAGCGAGGATGTTGTTAACACCAACGCTGAACGTCATACCTTCTGAGAACTGATAGCGACCACTTAAGTCTAAGTAACTCTCTGTGCTAATACCTCTGGAGCTACCGGTTAAGTGATCAACCGCACCAAGAGCACGCCAGTTTGCGGAAACGGTGAAACCACTGTTACCCATCCAGGTTGCACGTATGTTGTGCTGCCACTCTGGGTTTGGTGAGCCACAAGTACCGCCCCATTTACCAGCACATTCGGTTGTTGCCAACCCGACAACTGGCTGAGTGTCAAATTTAGTAAAATAAGTACCTACTAAATTAAACTTCAAACGTCCCCAGTCATTACTTAATTGGTGAGTAAACGTAGAGTTAATGTCGAAACCACTGCGTTGCTCGAAACCAATGTTTACGTTTGTTTCAACAATACTATCCTGACCTAACCACAATGAACCACTACTTTCACCACGGTTAATAAGGTCACAGAATGTAGCGTCTCCCGTTTCTAAACAAAGATCCAAGGTCGTTTCTGACGGCACAGTGCCAATTGCATCTTCTACTTTGATATCAAAGTAATCGACCGAGATATCAAAATTGCCATCCAGAGAACGGTAGACAAAACCTGCAGAAACGGTATCTGATGTTTCAGGTTCTAAGTTAGGGTTACCACCAAAAATAGCATTGTATTGGTTAGCCGGACTTTGAGGAATGCTACCGTACTGTGCAGCTGTAACGCCTGAGTTTTGGCACGCTTCCAGGCTTGCTTCCGGAGACGTACCCGCACATGGGTCACTATCCATGTCGTACAAGCCTAAGCTTTGAGGATCATACAGCTCACGAATGTTTGCATGCCGTGCAGCTCGTTGATAGCTGCCACGTAGTTTTATTTCTTGGTTAACATCCCAACCAACAGCAACTTTATAAGTATCCGTTGTCTTATCGGTTGTATAGTCTGAGTAACGATAGCCTAAGTCAACAACGAAGCTATCAGCCCAATCAGCTCCATCTACAACATAAATTTTTGCTTCGGTGAAAAATTCCTCAACACCTAGAGAACCTTCAGTTCCAATAGTGGGACCACCTTGGCCAGCACCATCACCTGACTCGAAGTTGCTATCGGGACGATAAACTAACTTTTCATCACGGCTTGTTAAACCGGCCAATAACTCGACACCGCCATATGACCAAGGCGTTTTAACACCATAATCCCCTAGGTTACCAATGACATAGCCAGTGACATCGCGTAGGTTAGTTTCACCAGTAGCGTACAGTGGAAGCGTTAAGTAATCCAAAGCTTCTTGCGTAATATTTGGTCCAAATATATCCCAAGGAACACAGTTTGGATCGGTTCCGTTTACGGCAGCAGTACAAGCAGCTTCTCCGGTGTCCGGATCTGTTGTTACATCAAGAGCGCGCCCGATATTAGTAATACTGAAGTCATTCTCATAAACAGAAGTCAGTGTCACATTACCGAAGTTGGCAGATAAATCGTAACTCCAAGTATCGTTAATGAACCCACGAATACCGAAAACGCCACGATAGGACAAATGTTGTAAGTCTTGTTGGCGAGGTCCACCTTCTACGTTTCGCTTACCAATATAAACGCCTTCCCAAACATTTGGATCTCCGCCTGCTTGAGCTGGGCCTCCTGCTCCACAGATAGTATCGCGCTGTTGATCAGATAACAGCGGATTACTACAACTTAAATCTACTTGAGGGAAGAATGCACCAGATTCAGCTATTTGAGAAACACTGCGATCTTTTACGTAACCCAACTCCGTGAAAAATTCAACATGGTCATTCAGTTCATACTTACCAAATGCGCCAAGCGTTATCCGCTCGTCCGGACGCTGGAAATAGTTTCTCGGACCATAGTTGTAGAGGCGTCCATCATATTCTTGAAGAGTACCTTCATCAATAAAGTAGTCATACCCACCCGGAGCAAAATCTGTAAGACGTCCATCAGGAATGGTACCGGAACCACCACAGTAATAATCTCCGTTATCATCCCGAGCATAAGCACAGATACTGTAATCTCGGTTATCCTGAGTAATCGCTTCGATATTTCTTACCGTTGCGTACGCAGTAATGTTTCCTCGTCCATTGTCAGAGTTTGCGCCAATAATGACTGAGAAGTCATTCATATGACCATCACGCCCTGAACTTGGTGCTAACGGGAACCCTTGCTCTTCCGACGCTTGTGCTACACCATTATTATTGTCGTTGTCATATTGATAAAAGCTGTGCTGATAGTCCAGCTTAACACCTTCAAAATCATCCTTCATGATGAAGTTAACAACGCCTGCTACCGCATCTGAACCATAAGTCGCGGACGCACCACCTGTTAACAATTCAACATTCTCGACTAATGCACTAGGAATTTGGTTTAAATCAGGTGAAATACCACCGACTAAAGGAGAGCCCATAACCAGACGCCGACCATTCATCAGAACTAACGTTCGTTGAGGTCCTAAGCCACGAAGAGATACTGTGGCTGTACCGGTTGCGCCATTTGAATCAGTCGAAGTTTGCCCCGGAAAGACTTGAGGTAAATCATTAACCAAATCTTCAGCCCGTACGTTGCCGCTAAACTCAAACTCTTCTGACGTAACTTGTGATATCGGGCTTGAACTAACAACATTCGCCGATTGTGGAATTCGAGAACCCGTTACCTGAATTCTCTCCACTGACTCTTTTACTTCTGTTTCTTCATTAGAGTCCTGATCTTGTGCTAGAGCAGGAAAACCAATAACGCCAGCTATGGCTGCCGCTATAAGACTTTTGCTAAATTTCTTGTTATACATGAGTGAAAACTCCCTGGAAGCTTCTATTATCGGTCAGAAATAAGACTCTGACAGATCAAAATTTAGCAATTAGTTGACTTTATGTAAATAAATTGTTTGTTTTGTGTTTATTTAATCTGAGGCGGTTGCTGTAATAACGTGAATAACGTTATAAAGAGGCTTTAAAGTCATTCATACTATTTAAAGACGTATTAGTTGAATATCCCTGCGCCAAAAACAACTCACCACATGCAATTGCATCGGTAAGTGCATGATGTGAGTGATAGTCAGGTAGTCCGTATCGCTTACGGCATGCTGACAACGTAAGAGAGTCTTTTCGGACAGCCCCTTCCGCCTTCTCAAGCCGCTTTTTCTCAAAAGCTAACGTGTCAAATACAGCAAGCGGTTTCATAGGAATGCCATACGCTTTTTCGACTTGCTTCAAAAAACCCCAGTCCATTCCCTTGTGATGACAAACCATTACCGCATCATTGAGCGCACGACTCAGCATTGAAAAAGTTTGCTTTGGGTCTGAGCTATGTACGAAATCGTCTTTGGTTAATCCATGAATGGTTGGGCTCTGCCCTAAATCTATTTCCTGCCCATGCGAAAAAACGTGGTACTGTGCATTACCGAGTTGTATCGCCGGTGGTTGTATACTGACCCAGGCAATTGACAATATGTCATGCTTAGTTGGGCTTAAGCCCGTACTTTCAATGTCCAAAGCAACATACCGAAGCTGCTGCCAGGGCTGTTTCAATTGCTGCCGACGGTCATACCAGTTTGCAAGTTGTTGTAACCAATTGGCCATTAATAACCCTGCCTACTGAACTTCAATCCAACGCCTTGCTGTGCTTCTTTTATAATACGAAAAGCGCTTTTCAATTGTCGTCTTGAAAGCGTGCTCAGTTCATCAGGATCAATCGCATTTTTAGGCTTATCCGTGCCCCACACTTTTAACTGGTGATTGAGTCTGAGCTGGGTCAGAAACTCCCACGCTTCCAACAATGACTGATTGTCTTTTGAGTTTAGCAGCCGACTTTTTTGCAAGGCTTTTAAACGAGCTACGGTACCTGGAACTATCAACCCTTCTTTTAGTGAATAAATTCTCGCAATATCGTTAATTAACGCAATGCCATAGCGCTTTATATCAATGGTGTCTTCACCGTCCGCATCTGAGGTCCGTAGTCGATTAAACAGACCTAAGGGTACCTGTATCTTATTCACTAAAATAGCGAGGTTTCCTAAGAACATATCGTTATTCGCTAACTTCGCTATTTCTTCTCTGTAAGTTTGATAAAAACGACCTTCCCCCATAACCGGTCGGCTATCGAAGAATATCTGGCAGTACATGAGCGCTTTGGGAGTGGGGCTCGTTATCCAACCATTAAACTTTTCCTTCCACTCATCGATAGTACCTCGGCACTCAGGGTTAGATGCCATAATATTGCCTGGGCATAAAGGAATACCGCACTCACCCAAGCCTTCACACACATATTCTCCTAAGCCAGCAAACCACTCTTTTTGTGATTTTGAGAGACGATTACTCAGCAGTAGCCCGTTGTCCTGATCGGAACTTAACGTTTGATCTTCCCTTCCCTGAGATCCGAATGCCAGCCAGCTGTATGCCGCTGGTGCGGCGCCGTGCTCCTGCTCGTACAATTTGATCAATTGACGCGTCATACCATCTGTCACTGAAGCCATCAACCGACCTAATACCGAGGTTTGTTTTACTCGGTTTGCAAAGGTTTGCAGGTAGTCAGGTAACTTCGCAGCTTCTTCTATTAACTGCTTTTTGCTCGCCGCTTTTCGAATCGCACTAATAAGAAAAACAGGATCACTACGCTGCTGACGTATTAGATCTGTGGCTGTTATCATTCCAACTGGCTGATTATTATCATTTATAACAGGAAGATGATGAATATTGCTCGAGGTCATTACCGTCAAAGCATCCATTAACGAGCGATTTTCGTTTACTGACTCGGGCAATTGAGTCATAACCGCTGAAACTCTTATGTCTAAAGGCAATCCCTCTGCAATAACACGGTTCCTTAAATCCCTATCCGTTAAAATCCCGACTAACTGGTTGTCATCGACGACTAAAACTGACGAAATCCCGTTATTTGACATAAGTCTAGCAGCGTCTTGGACTGATGTTTCACTATCCAAACTAATTGGGTCTTTAGCAACGATGGAGCGAACAGTTTGTTGGCTCCAATCGGAATCAGAGGTCGCATTTGCTTTTCGTTCGGTTAGTAACCGCTGCCCATGGGCTTTAATAAAGTATTGTTCAAATTGCTTTGACACTTTTCGAAGACGATCGAACGCATGCTCAGGTAGTACGTACACAATGCCATCTTTTAACGTCTTTAGTTTGTTGGTGATCTCCCTCCCCGTAAGTAATGACGGGTAACCAAACAAGTCCCCACTTTCTAGCCTCTCAATCAGCTCACCCTCTGAGGACCGTAAATCGAAAATGCCTGAGCGTACGATAAACAACGCTGGCCTCATTGAGTTCATGACATCATTGCAATTCTCTTCGTTTAAATACACCGACTGCAACTGAGAAATCACCCAACTCAAATGTTCCTTGTGCAGTTCATCGAAGGGCGGACACTGTTTCAAAAAGTCAGATGCTTCCATAATATGAAACCTCTGTTTGCATTAAAAAAAGCCCAGCTCGAAGGCTGGGCTTGTTTAGTCAAAAGCAATTAATGCGACTGAGCTTCACCGGATCCTTTCGGATACCGTATTGACTCCACCATCTCCTGAATGTCTTCAGGCGCGTCACCTGTTGCTTTGTGTACGATTGTTGCAACTATAAAGTTGATAATCATACCCAGAGTACCTATGCCTTCTGGCGAGATACCGAACAGCCAGTATTCAGGCGTATTCAGTTCTGGCGATACAAACTTAAAGAATACAATGTAGCAGAAGGTAAATAGAATACCTACAACCATACCCGCAACGGCACCTTGACGGTTCATACGTTTATGGAAGATACCCAGAATAATCGCAGGGAAGAAGCTTGCTGCGGCTAAGCCAAATGCAAAGGCGACCACCTGCGCCACAAAGCCGGGCGGGTAAATACCAAAGTAAACCGAGATAATAATCGCTGTTGCAGCCGCAACCCTCGCATAGAGGAGCTCTTTCTTATCAGTGATATTTGGCATTAAGTTTCGTTTCAGTAAATCATGAGAAACCGATGTCGATATCACCAATAGCAAGCCCGCGGAAGTTGATAGTGCGGCGGCTACACCACCAGCAGCGACAAGAGCAACAACCCAAGCTGGCAAGTCAGCAATTTCCGGATTTGCCAAGACCATGATGTCACGGTCAATGGTCATCTCGTTGCGTTCATCACCCGAGTAAAACATTTTTCCATCTTCGTTCTTATCTTCCCAGGTAATTAGGCCTGTTTTCTCCCAGTTCTTAACCCAACTTGGTGCGTTTTCATATTCAACACCTTGTAATTCGGGCCCGTTAACCGTATTAATCAAGTTCACTTTAGCGAAAGAAGCTATAGCTGGTGCTGTTAAATACACGACAGAAATAAACGTCAGCGCCCAGAATGCTGAGCGACGTGCATCACGTACTTTTGGTACAGTGAAAAAACGCACAATAACGTGTGGTAGACCAGCTGTACCAACCATTAGCGCTGCCGTAATAAAGAACACGTCTATTTTACTACGCACACCTTCGGTATATGCAGCAAAGCCGAGCTCCTGTGAAAGCCCATCAAGCCTTTCTAACAAGTAACTCCCCTCACCAGGAACCCCCTGTGCAATTGTTGCCCCAAAGCCAGTCTGTGGTAAGAAATGATCGGTCATTAATAGTGAAATGAATACTGCAGGTACGACGTAAGCGAACATCAATACAACGTATTGCGCAACCTGCGTATAGGTAATACCTTTCATTCCGCCCAGAACCGTATAGAAAAATACGATGACTGCGCCAATAATAACACCGGTTGCAATGTCGACTTCTAAGAAGCGTGAAAATACGACACCAACGCCACGCATCTGACCTGCAATGTACGTAAAGCAGATAAGAATGGCGCACAGCACTGCTATAGTGCGTGCCGTTTGTGAATAATAACGGTCACCGATAAAGTCCGGTACAGTAAACTTACCAAACTTTCGTAGGTACGGTGCAAGACACATCGCCAGCAATACATAACCACCAGTCCAACCCATTAGGTAAACTGAACCATCATAACCAGCGAAAGCTACAATACCCGCCATTGAGATGAACGACGCTGCTGACATCCAGTCAGCCGCTGTTGCCATACCATTAGCAACGGGATGTACACCGCCACTTGCAACATAGAAATCGTTTGTTGATCCGGCACGAGACCAAATTGCGATACCGATATATAACGCGAAGGTCAGGCCGACTATAATAAATGTTAGCGTTTGAATATCCATAGCGCATTAGTCCTCATGAACGGCGTATTTGTTATCGAGTTTTGCCATGCCTTTCATATAAATAAAGATAAGCACGATGAAGGTAAGAATGGAGCCCTGCTGAGCAAACCAAAATCCAAGCTTAAAGCCGAAAAAGGTTATCTCGTTGAGTACATCCACCAATATGATTCCAAAGCCATAAGAAACGATAAACCAGACCACTAACAGCTTTAACATTAGGCCTAAGTTTTCTTTCCAGTACGCTTTGGCATGATCTTCACTTTCAAATGCCATAAACGTCCCCTCCAGTTGTTCAAATTAATATTGTTATTGGGTCGCTAACAAATGTAGGAGGGTTTGTTAATATAGGGAATTGGACTTTGGTCGTAGCCTGAAATTTAGGCATAAAAAAACCCCAGCCGGTTTGGCTGGGGTTATTTATTTGAAGTCTGGCGGTGACCTACTCTCACATGGGGAGACCCCACACTACCATCGGCGCTGGTGTGTTTCACTTCTGAGTTCGGGATGGATTCAGGTGGTGCCACACCGCTATGGCCGCCAGACATAAACTGTCACAACATAAAAAACTGATTGGCTTTAAGTAACGCCACTCTCTTTGAATTTAATATCTCACCTGACGTCATAACGTCAGGCTACCGCTTAGCAGAGTCGCTCGCTTGTGCGTAACGTCTCAAACATCTTCGGTGTTGTATGGTTAAGTCTCACGGGCAATTAGTACGGGTTAGCTCAACGCATTACTACGCTTCCACACCCCGCCTATCAACGTCGTAGTCTTCAACGACCCTTCAGAGCACTCTAAGTGCTAGTGAGAGCTTATCTCGAGGCTCGCTTCCCGCTTAGATGCTTTCAGCGGTTATCGATTCCGAACATAGCTACCGGGCAGTGCCACTGGCGTGACAACCCGAACACCAGAGGTTCGTCCACTCCGGTCCTCTCGTACTAGGAGCAGCTCCTCTCAACTCTCAAACGCCCACGGCAGATAGGGACCGAACTGTCTCACGACGTTCTAAACCCAGCTCGCGTACCACTTTAAATGGCGAACAGCCATACCCTTGGGACCGACTTCAGCCCCAGGATGTGATGAGCCGACATCGAGGTGCCAAACACCGCCGTCGATATGAACTCTTGGGCGGTATCAGCCTGTTATCCCCGGAGTACCTTTTATCCGTTGAGCGATGGCCCTTCCATTCAGAACCACCGGATCACTATGACCTACTTTCGTATCTGCTCGACGTGTCTGTCTCGCAGTTAAGCTGGCTTCTGCCATTGCACTAACCGTACGATGTCCGACCGTACTTAGCCAACCTTCGTGCTCCTCCGTTACTCTTTGGGAGGAGACCGCCCCAGTCAAACTACCCACCAGGCACTGTCCACAACCCCGATTAGGGGCCTATGTTAGAACATCAAACATACAAGGGTGGTATTTCAAGGATGGCTCCACACCAACTAGCGCCAGTGCTTCTAAGCCTCCCACCTATCCTACACATGTAGGTTCAATGTTCAGTGCCAAGCTGTAGTAAAGGTTCACGGGGTCTTTCCGTCTAGCCGCGGGTACACAGCATCTTCACTGCGATTTCAATTTCACTGAGTCTCGGGTGGAGACAGCGTGGCCATGGTTACACCATTCGTGCAGGTCGGAACTTACCCGACAAGGAATTTCGCTACCTTAGGACCGTTATAGTTACGGCCGCCGTTTACCGGGGCTTCGATCAAGAGCTTCGCCTAAGCTAACCCCATCAATTAACCTTCCGGCACCGGGCAGGTGTCACACCCTATACGTCCTCTTTCGAGTTAGCAGAGTGCTGTGTTTTTAATAAACAGTCCCAGCCACCTGGTCACTGCGACCGCCAGTAGCTTATGACGCGAAGTCAATCACCACCAGCGGCGTACCTTCTCCCGAAGTTACGGTACTATTTTGCCTAGTTCCTTCACCCGAGTTCTCTCAAGCGCCTTAGTATTCTCTACCTGACCACCTGTGTCGGTTTCGGGTACGGTCGATGTTCATCTGAAGCTTAGAGGCTTTTCCCGGAAGCAGGGCACCAGCAACTTCACACCCGTAGGTGCTCGTCTCGTGTCTCAGCCTTAGCGACCCGGATTTGCCTAAGTCACCAGCCTACGCACTTTCACGCGGACAACCAACGCCGCGCTTGCCTAGCCTTCTCCGTCCCCCCATCGCAATGAACATCGGTACAGGAATATTAACCTGTTTCCCATCGACTACGCGTTTCCGCCTCGCCTTAGGGGCCGACTTACCCTACCCTGATTAGCATGGGATAGGAAACCTTGGTCTTCCGGCGTGCGGGTTTTTCACCCGCATTATCGTTACTCATGTCAGCATTCGCACTTCTGATACGTCCAGCAAACCTCTCGATTCACCTTCATCCGCTTACAGAACGCTCCCCTACCCAGTAGTAAACTACTGCCGCAGCTTCGGTGTATGGCTTAGCCCCGTTACATCTTCCGCGCAGGCCGACTCGACTAGTGAGCTATTACGCTTTCTTTAAAGGGTGGCTGCTTCTAAGCCAACCTCCTAGCTGTCTGTGCCTTCCCACATCGTTTCCCACTGAGCCATAACTTTGGGACCTTAGCTGGCGGTCTGGGTTGTTTCCCTCTCCACGACGGACGTTAGCACCCGCCGTGTGTCTCCCGGATAGTACTCATTGGTATTCGGAGTTTGCATGGGGTTGGTAAGTCGGGATGACCCCCTAGCCCAAACAGTGCTCTACCCCCAATGGTATTCGTCCGAGGCTCTACCTAAATAGATTTCGGGGAGAACCAGCTATCTCCGGGCTTGATTAGCCTTTCACTCCTAGCCACAAGTCATCCCCTAATTTTTCAACATTAGTGGGTTCGGTCCTCCAATTGATGTTACTCAATCTTCAACCTGCTCATGGTTAGATCGCCCGGTTTCGGGTCTATACCTTGCAACTCAACGCCCAGTTAAGACTCGGTTTCCCTACGGCTACCCTATGCGGTTAACCTTGCTACAAAATATAAGTCGCTGACCCATTATACAAAAGGTACGCAGTCACGGAACAAGTCCGCTCCTACTGCTTGTACGTACACGGTTTCAGGTTCTATTTCACTCCCCTCGCCGGGGTTCTTTTCGCCTTTCCCTCACGGTACTGGTTCACTATCGGTCAGTTGGGAGTATTTAGCCTTGGAGGATGGTCCCCCCATATTCAGTCAAGATAACACGTGTCCCGACCTACTCGTTTTCACTTTTCATGCACCTTCACATACCGGGCTATCACCGTCTATGGCTCTGCTTCCCAACAGATTCTGTTAGCACATGTAAAGCTTAAGGGCTGCTTCCCGTTCGCTCGCCGCTACTAGGGAAATCTCGGTTGATTTCTTTTCCTCCGGGTACTTAGATGTTTCAGTTCTCCGGGTTCGCCTCCTGGCACCTATTTTATTCAGTGCCGGATACTGAGCAAGCTCAGTGGGTTGCCCCATTCGGAAATCCATGACTCAAGTGGCTCTTACTGCCTCGTCATGGCTTATCGCAAGTTAGTACGTCCTTCATCGCCTCCAACTGCCTAGGCATCCACCGTGTACGCTTAGTCACTTAACCATACAACCCGAAGGTGTCTGGAATACAATGACCAAGATTGTTTGTTCTCGCTGTACACAAGTTCGATACGCCTCTACCTTACGGTTTGTTCAAGTAGAGTGGCATTTCTTACTTTATTTACAATCAGCTTTCCATGTTGTTAAAGAGCGTGTAACACTAAGTTACCGGTAAATACTCTTAATCAAGAGCACTTAACGCTAACGGTTACTTTAGAGAAGAAGTGGTGGAGCCAAGCGGGATCGAACCGCTGACCTCCTGCGTGCAAGGCAGGCGCTCTCCCAGCTGAGCTATGGCCCCAATCATGGGCGTTTCGACCACCCCCGATAAGGGGATTTCAAGCGAGGGCAAGGCGGAAGCCGGGGAAGTGTACACCAGTACACGACTCGGATTCCAACGCAACCATCGCGCAGAAATGGTGGGTCTGGGCAGACTTGAACTGCCGACCTCACCCTTATCAGGGGTGCGCTCTAACCAGCTGAGCTACAGACCCAGTTTCTTCTCTTTTAATATCAAGCCTGCAAACTGTGTGAGCACTCACGTCCGTTCGCAATAATGTAAGGAGGTGATCCAGCCGCAGGTTCCCCTACGGCTACCTTGTTACGACTTCACCCCAGTCATGAACCACACCGTGGTGATCGTTCTCCCGAAGGTTAAACTAACCACTTCTGGTGCAGCCCACTCCCATGGTGTGACGGGCGGTGTGTACAAGGCCCGGGAACGTATTCACCGTGGCATTCTGATCCACGATTACTAGCGATTCCGACTTCATGGAGTCGAGTTGCAGACTCCAATCCGGACTACGACGCGCTTTATGAGATTCGCTTACCCTCGCAGGTTCGCTGCCCTTTGTACGCGCCATTGTAGCACGTGTGTAGCCCATCCCGTAAGGGCCATGATGACTTGACGTCGTCCCCACCTTCCTCCGGTTTATCACCGGCAGTCTCCCCAGAGTTCCCGGCCGAACCGCTGGCAACTAAGGATAAGGGTTGCGCTCGTTGCGGGACTTAACCCAACATCTCACAACACGAGCTGACGACAGCCATGCAGCACCTGTCTCAGTGTTCCCGAAGGCACTAATCCATCTCTGGAAAATTCACTGGATGTCAAGGGATGGTAAGGTTCTTCGCGTTGCATCGAATTAAACCACATGCTCCACCGCTTGTGCGGGCCCCCGTCAATTCATTTGAGTTTTAACCTTGCGGCCGTACTCCCCAGGCGGTCAACTTAGTGCGTTAGCTGCGTTACTCACGTCTTAATGACACGAACAACTAGTTGACATCGTTTACGGCGTGGACTACCAGGGTATCTAATCCTGTTTGCTCCCCACGCTTTCGTACCTCAGCGTCAGTCTCTGACCAGGTGGCCGCCTTCGCCACCGGTATTCCTTCCAATATCTACGCATTTCACCGCTACACTGGAAATTCTACCACCCTCTTCAGGACTCTAGCGTGCCAGTTCTAAATGCTATTCCCAGGTTGAGCCCGGGGCTTTCACATCTAGCTTAACACACCGCCTACGTACGCTTTACGCCCAGTAATTCCGATTAACGCTTGCACCCTCCGTATTACCGCGGCTGCTGGCACGGAGTTAGCCGGTGCTTCTTCTGTGGCTAACGTCAACTGTAATCGCTATTAACGATTACCCTTTCCTCACCACTGAAAGTGCTTTACAACCCGAAGGCCTTCTTCACACACGCGGCATGGCTGCATCAGGGTAGCCCCCATTGTGCAATATTCCCCACTGCTGCCTCCCGTAGGAGTCTGGGCCGTGTCTCAGTCCCAGTGTGGCTGATCATCCTCTCAGAACAGCTAGGGATCGTCGCCTTGGTGAGCCTTTACCTCACCAACTAGCTAATCCCGCTTGGGCTCATCTTTAGGTGTGAGGCCCGAAGGTCCCCCACTTTGGTCCGTAGACATTATGCGGTATTAGCCACCGTTTCCAGTGGTTGTCCCCCGCCTAAAGGCAAATTCCCAAGTATTACTCACCCGTCCGCCGCTCGTCAGCAGAGAAGCAAGCTTCTCTCTGTTACCGCTCGACTTGCATGTGTTAGGCCTGCCGCCAGCGTTCAATCTGAGCCATGATCAAACTCTTCAATTAAAAGTAGTTCAATCAACTCAATGAATTACGCGTTTTGCTACTTAATGTAGCTGAACACTCATTCAAAAGTTGCAATACATATTTCTGTTTTGCGTAACTTCTGCAAGTGCCCACACAGTTTGCTTGGCTTGATATAATTTTTAAAGAGCGTTGCTTCTTACGAAGCAGGGAGGCGTATTCTACACTTCCCGATGATTTCGTCAACCTCTTTTTCAGGACTTTTTGCCCGGCTGACTCAACCGCCGTTGTTCGACTCAACTCAGCGAGTATCTCGTGACAACGGCGGCGAATTATAGAGATCTTTTGAGGCCTTTCAAGATCTTTTTTGGAAAAAATGATCGTTCGGTCAGATCGTAATCAATTTGATGATTTAATCGTCCTTTTTCTCTTCTTTTGAGGCTTTCTTATCTTTATCCCCGTCCTGGTTAAAGTCGGCGTCATCATCGTCGTCATCACCGACAACGTGCTCTAACTTCAGTTTTTTCACGTTTTTAATCGTGAATATCGGCCCTGACAAAGCGTAAAGGAAGAAGATAGAGAAGAGCACTAATGAAGGTTGTGTTGCAACCACGACAAAAGCCAACACAATGACAAGTATCACTAAGAAAGACACCTTACCTTTCCAGTCTACGTCTTTGAACGAATGGTAGCGGAAGTTGGTTACCATTAATAAACCAGCACAAATAGTAATAACCGCGGCAACTCCACCAATATCAGCGCCTTCAATACCGTACTCTGAGCCTACCCAAACCAAACCGGATACAATTGCCGCAGCGCTTGGAATTGCGAGCCCCTGAAAGTAACGTTTATCCGAGCTTCCTAAATTAGTATTAAAGCGTGCTAAGCGTAACGCGCCACCAGCAACAAAGATAAATGCGGCCAACCAACCCAGCTTACCTAAGTCCGCAAGTGCGTAGTTATACATAACCAATGCCGGAGCCATACCAAAAGAAACGATATCCGCCATGCTGTCAAATTCAGCGCCAAAGTCACTTTCGGTGTTGGTCATTCTGGCGACACGCCCATCGAGTCCATCAAAAATCATGGCGATAAAAATCGCAACAGCCGCTTCAATGAAGCGCTCATTCATTGAGGCAACAATGGCATAAAACCCAGAAAACAGACCTGCCGTTGTGAATAGGTTTGGCAGTAAGTAAATACCCCGGCTTTTGCCGTTAGTATTTGAACTATCGTTACTCATGCAGAAACACTCTTAGTTATTAATAGAAAGTGATCAGGTTATCACAACAAGGCTTCGGGTAGGAAATCCCAAAGCCTTGTTAGCGACTTTACTGACTAATTACTAAAGCTTCATTTTCAACACTGACTTTTATTGGTTTAGCAGGCTGAATCTCTCCCGACAAGATTTTCTGCGCCAAAGGATTCTCAAGTTCGTGCTGAATCGCTCGTTTCAGAGGGCGTGCCCCAAAAACAGGATCGAAGCCTGTACGAGCCAGGTGCGCTAAAGCGTCATCATCCACCTCTATTTCAAAGTCTTTCTCTTCCAGACGTTTAAACAACAGCTGTAACTGGAATTGAGCAATTGAACGAATTTCATGTTCACCTAATGGGTGGAACACCACGGTGTCATCGACTCGGTTAATAAACTCAGGTCTGAAGTGACGACCCAAGACTTCCATGACTTCCGCTTTCATTTGTTCGTACGTATGCTCTTTTGCATGCTCTTGTATGAGATCAGACCCCAAGTTTGACGTCATAATAATCACGGTATTTTTGAAATCGACTGTGCGACCTTGTCCGTCTGTTAAACGGCCATCGTCCAATACCTGAAGTAGTATATTAAATACATCAGGGTGTGCTTTCTCCACCTCATCGAGCAAAATTACCGAATATGGCTTGCGGCGAACCGCTTCAGTCAAATAGCCACCTTCCTCATAACCAACATAACCCGGAGGTGCACCAACCAAGCGAGCTACAGAGTGCTTTTCCATAAACTCAGACATGTCGATGCGAACCATCGCGTCGTCCGTATCGAACATAAAGTTCGCCAATGCTTTCGAAAGCTCGGTTTTACCGACGCCTGTTGGACCCAGGAATAAAAATGAGCCAATAGGCCTGTTTGGATCGCCCAAACCAGCACGAGACCGACGAATAGCGTTTGCTACCGCTTCAACGGCCTCGTTCTGTCCAACCACTCTATTGTGCAAGTTTTCTTCCATGTGAATGAGTTTTTCACGCTCACCCTCCAGCATTCTTGCAACCGGTATGCCCGTCCAGCGGGAGAGCACATCAGCAATTTCTTCGTCCGTTACACGGTTTTTAAGCAAACTCATGTCCTGCATTTCAGCTTGCAAGGCTAAGTCGAGCTGGCGTTCTAATTCCGGAATTCGGCCATACTGAAGTTCAGACATACGATTCAAGTCCCCGGCGCGGCGGGCAATATCCATGTCGGTGCGCGCCTGCTCAAGTTGCGCTTTAATATGCTGGGTGCCCTGCACGGCCGCTTTTTCAGTATTCCAGACTTCCTCTAACTCTTTGTATTTACGCTCTTGGTCGTCTAACTCTTCGTGTAACGTTTCCAAACGCTTTTTACTGGCATCGTCTTTTTCTTTCTGCAGCGCCTGACGCTCCAGCTTCAGCTGAATAATTCGTCGCTCTAATCGATCTAAATCTTCCGGTTTAGAGTCGATCTGCATACGAATACTCGATGCTGCTTCGTCAATTAAATCAATGGCTTTATCCGGCAGCTTGCGATCACTGATATAACGATGCGATAAAGACGCCGCTGCAACTATTGCAGGGTCAGTGATCTCTACCGAATGATGCAGCTCATAACGCTCTTTCAAGCCTCGCAAAATCGCAATGGTGTCTTCGACGGTTGGCTCATCGACCAAAACTTTCTGGAATCGACGTTCTAAAGCGGCGTCTTTCTCAATATATTGGCGGTATTCATCTAATGTTGTTGCACCGACGCAATGAAGTTCGCCACGCGCAAGCGCTGGCTTCAGCATGTTACCTGCGTCCATAGCACCTTCAGCTTTACCGGCACCGACCATAGTATGCAGCTCATCGATAAAGAGGATGATTCGGCCTTCCTCTTTAGACAGTTCGTTCAATACTGCTTTTAGTCGTTCTTCAAATTCACCGCGGAACTTAGCACCCGCTAAAAGAGAGCCTAAATCCAGCGATAAGACACGTTTGTGTTTCAAGCCTTCGGGCACTTCTCCGTTAACAATTCGTTGCGCTAAGCCTTCAACAATCGCAGTTTTACCCACCCCCGGTTCGCCAATAAGAACCGGATTGTTTTTAGTACGGCGCTGCAACACTTGAATAGTACGACGGATTTCTTCGTCCCGGCCAATGACGGGATCAAGTTTGCCCTGCTCAGCACGTTCCGTTAAATCAATCGTATATTTATCGAGGGCTTGGCGTTGCTCTTCAGCGTTCGGATCATCGACCTTTTGACCATCGCGAATATCATTAATGGCTTTTTCCAACGCATCTCGCTTTATGCCCTGTGCTTTGAATATCTCACCTAATTTGCCCTTGTCTTCTGTTGCTGCGAGTAAAAAGAGCTCGGAGGAAATGTAAGAATCATTGCGCTTTTGAGCATATTTATCACACAAGTTTAGAAGCTGCGCAGTCGCCTGCGAAAGCTGAACGTCACCGCCCGTACCTTCTACTTGCGGTAATGCATCAAGCGCTTTTGACAGACTTGCTCTAAATTGTGGGATATCGACACTTAGCATCGTGAACAGCGGGCGAACTGAACCACCATTTTGATCGAGTAACGCCTGCATTAAATGCACAGGTTCAATAAATTGATGGTCACGACCCAGTGCCAGGGACTGCGCATCGGCAATCGCCATTTGGAATTTGCTGGTGAATTTATCGTGTCTCATGGTACTACCTCACTTAAATCTTTCGTTGATTTAAATGTGGGTACTTTTTGGGCGTTTTCAAGTTTTTAGCGATTATTTTCGCCAAATAATTGACGCAAATCGAGCGGCGGCTTTCTCGTTACGCCAGGAGTACCACAAGTCTGGGTGTCTGACAGTACATTCATCACTCTGAGTGATTTCGTTAATACCAAACTGACGACAAATCATTTCAGCAATACCCGATAAGTTCGCTAACCACTTATCGCCACTCGGTTCAAAGAAATGATAAGCCTTGGACTGATTTGAAACAAACGCATCGAAAACATCCTGACCAACTTCAAATGCGCCAGGACCAATCGCAGGGCCTATCCAAACGCTTAAACTAGACGATTCCGCAGAAAACTTTTCTAGCGCATTTTGCAATACACCGTCTGCCAGACCTCGCCAGCCCGCGTGCACCGCAGCTATTTCCTTTCCGTCCAATGAACAAATGAGAATAGGCAGACAATCCGCCGTTAATACCGCGCACACACTGCCGGGTTGAGAGCTATACGCGGCATCAGCAATATTTGTTTTAAAAGGCCATGACAATACGTTACTGGTATGTCGTTGCTGCAACCACACTACGGAATGAGGTAGCGACAATTCCCGTTCCAGCCGCCGCCGTCTCAACAGCACAGCGGCAGGATCATCACCGACATGAACCGCCAAATTACCAAACGCCCGCGTCGTAATAGCAACGCCGACGTTATCTGGTACTGACCAATTAGGATGAAAAACGTTTCGCGTCACGCTTAAGCTCTTCAATCAGGTACTCAAAGTCGGTCGGGCGATCGACGTGGAATTCTAACCATTCACCGGTAATTGGATGGTGTAAGCCTAAAGAGGCGGCATGCAATGCCTGGCGATTAAAGTTTCTCAGTGTCTGTAAAAACTGATCGTCAGCTTGTTTCGGTGGTCGCGGTCGGCCACCGTAAGTTAAATCGCCGACTAAAGGATGCCGGATATGCGCCATATGCACACGAATTTGATGCGTTCGACCTGATTCCAGACGTAAACGCAACAACGTATGAGCCCGGTAGCGGTCTAACACACGGTAATGAGTGACTGCCGGTTTTCCAGACTGCACAACCGCCATGTGCGTCCGCTTTGTCGGGTGCCGACCAATGGGTTCATCAACCATCCCCCCCGCTGTCATGACGCCATTACACACCGCTTCATACTCACGAGTAATTTCACGCGCCTGCATCATCGACACTAATTGCGTTTGCGCAGGTACTGTGCGCGCAACCACCATTAATCCCGTCGTATCTTTGTCCAGACGGTGGATAATGCCAGCACGCGGCACTAAGTCCAATTGCGGATCGTAATGCAGCAAGCCATTCAGTAACGTTCTGTCCGGTGCGCCGGCTCCGGGGTGCACGACTAACCCAGCCGGCTTGTTGATCACCAGAATGTCGTCATCCTGATACACAATATCCAACTCAACAGGCTGCGGTACGTGACGTTCTTCGCTTTCAATTTCTGCGTCTACAGCCACAAGCATGCCGGTTTCGACTTTTTCACGCGGCTTTTTAACGACCTCGGCATCGACCGAAACCTTTTCCTCAGTTATCCAGCTCTTTAAGCGCGAGCGTGAATAGTCCGGGAACAACTCAGCAAGTGCCTGGTCTAATCGTTTTCCTGCTAATGACTCAGGAACAATAGCTTCTAATTCAATACGTTTATTCATATATTCGGTTTCGACTGTCAAAGCCTCAAAGGCTGCGTTAGAATGCAAGAATATGCTAGTGTAACGGTTTGCCCGTGCAGCGCCAAAAAAATATAGGGAATACTGCTAAATATGTTAAGTAAACAATTCGGCCGACACATTTTGTTATCAACAGCGCTTTGCTTTATGGCTGTTGGTTGCTCGAGCCAACCAGAAGAAGAACAACAAGTTGCGAAAACCCAAATTGAATCACTTTATGAGCAGGCTCGTGAGAGCATGGCTGCAGGTAATTTCAACTTAGCTCAAGAGCAGTTGTCGAACCTGAACCGCCGTTTCCCGTTTGGTCCTTATGCGCACCAAGTGCAACTCGACCTTATTTACCTGCACTACAAGTTAGATAACACAGAAGAAGCGCTAGCGGCGATTGACCGTTTTATTAGTCTTAATCCGAATCATAAAGATATTGATTACGCCATGTATATGCGAGGCTTAGTCAATCAGCGTGCTGAGTACAATGGTATTCATGCTGTGTTCGGCGTTGATCGTTCTGACCGTGACTCATCAATGGCAGAAGAAGCATTCAAAGACTTTGCTGAACTGGTCCGTAAATATCCGGACAGCGAATACGCGGCAGATGCAAAAAAACGTTTATTAGCGATAAAAAGTCGTCTGGCGAAAAAAGAATTAGCGGTTGCTCAGTATTATATGGACCGCCAAGCCTATTTAGCTGCGGCCAACCGAGGACGTTACATCTTAGAGCATTTCTCCGACACACCGGAAGTAGAAAATGCGCTGGCTGTCATGGTCGAAAGTTACGATCAATTAGAGTTGCCAGAGTTGCGTGAAGACGCATTGAAGGTTCTACGAGCTAACTTCCCGGAGAATCAGTTAGTCAGCAATTAATAAAGCAAGGCGCGGTTATTTAAACCGCGTCTTCGTTTTCCTCACCAGTACGAATTCGGATGACTCGTTCGATATCGGTAATGAAAATTTTCCCATCACCTATTTTGCCTGTTTGAGCAGTTTCCATAATGGCCTCAATACAACGCTCAACGTCATCATCGCCAACCACCACTTCTAATTTAACCTTAGGCAGAAAATCCACCATATACTCTGCGCCGCGGTACAGTTCTGTATGACCTTTCTGGCGTCCGAAGCCTTTAACCTCTGATACAGTCATGCCGGCAATGCCTACTTCCGATAGCGCTTCGCGCACGTCATCGAGTTTGAAAGGTTTTATAATGGCTTCTACTTTTTTCATAACGCTTCCCTATTGCCCTTGTCGTTGCAATTCATAGCGATAATGACTGGTAATAGGATAACGACGATCTTTACCGAAGTTTCTCGGCGTCACCTTTGGACCAACCGCCGATTGGCGACGCTTATATTCGTTCAAGTCGACCAAGCGAACCACCCGGCGGACGTCATCTTCGTTAAACCCGGCAGCAACAATGTCGGTTACTGACCAGTCCCTTTCTACATACAATGCCAGAATTCGGTCTAAATCGCCATAGTCGGGCAATGAGTCAGAGTCGACCTGATCCGGTGCTAATTCCGCTGAAGGTGGGCGATCGATCACTCGCTGAGGAATGCACTCACCTAAAGTGTTTCGATACTCGGCTAATTGATACACCAGCAACTTAGGCACATCTTTTATCGGTGCAAAACCACCGCACATATCACCATACAGTGTTGCATAACCAACAGCCATTTCGCTCTTATTGCCTGTTGTCAGTACCAGTGAACCCGTTTTATTCGACAACGCCATAAGTAATACGCCTCGACAACGCGACTGCAAGTTTTCTTCCGTTGTATCGGTTTCAGCGCCGTTAAAAAGTGGTGTTAATTGCTGCATAAACTGATCAAACATCGGTTCAATAGGCACTGAGTTATATTGAACGCCTAGAGTATTCGCTTGCTTTTCAGCATCTTCAAGACTCATGTCAGAGGTATAGCGAAAAGGCATCATTACCGCTTGCACCTTATCAGCCCCTAAAGCGTCAACAGCTATAGCCAATGTTAGCGCTGAATCAATGCCTCCTGACAAACCCAGCACCACGCCCGGGAAACCATTTTTCGTGACATAATCTCTTACGGCCAAGACCAACGCGTCGTAAACATTCGCTAAGTCATTTTGTGACTCACGAGGCGGGTAGGTCTCGCTGTGCAATTTTCCACTTTTATAACTCAAAGTTGTCAGGGTTGTCTGACAATGAGGCAATTCAGCCACTAGTTGACCATCGCCATCCAGCACTAACGAATGACCATCGAATACCAGTTCGTCCTGCCCACCACAGTTATTCAAATAAACAATAGGCTTTGATGACTCAGCGACACGTTGTCTCAGCACACCAAGACGCTGTTCGTGCTTGTTCAACTCGTAGGGTGACGCGTTTATTGATAAAACAAAGTCAATGTCGTCGTCGGCCAAGCGTTGCAGTGGTTCGGGGTGCCACAAGTCTTCGCATATCTGCAGACCTATACGAACGCCATGCCATTCGAACACCTGACTTTCATGACCCGGAATAAAGTGGCGCTGCTCATCAAATACGCCATGGTTAGGCAAACGTTGCTTAAAGTAACGTAACAAACACTCACCACGGTGCAGTACCGACATGGCATTAAAAAGCCCGCCGCCCACATGTTGCGGATGACCCACAATCACCACGCAGTCAGATGCAGCGGCACTGATTTGCTCAACAGCATTGTCAACAGCCTGACTTAAATCGTTTCTGAACAGTAAGTCTTCCGGTGGGTAGCCGGTAATCGCCAACTCCGGGAACACAATAATGTCGTGTTGTTGACCTTGTTCCCGAATCGTCTTCAAAATTAATGCGGTGTTGTTGTGAATTGCGCCAACGGTAAAGTCCAGTTGCGCCAGGCACAAATTAAGTTCAGCCATAACTGCTTCCAATTTAACCACTGCCGACATCGGCACGAATGGTGGCGAATGATATAGCAGCGCTGTTAGTAGCGCAAATCTTCAGGAATTGGTGACTCGCTGTCAGGCTTCTTAGGACGTTTTGCCTGACCTTGCTTAAACAAACGCAACTGGTACACATAGGCAAGAATTTGAGCCACGGCAACGAACAGTCCTTGCGGAATTTCCTTCTCCAATTCAGTGGTGTGGTAAACCGAACGCGCCAGCGCTGGTGACTGGACTAATGGAATATCGTATTCCAACGCAATTTCCCTAATTTTTGCCGCTGTCTCGTCGGTACCTTTCGCTAACAGTACAGGCGCTTGCGAGCCGCCGTCTTCATACTTTAACGCCACCGCATAATGCGTCGGGTTGGTAACTACCACATCGGCTTTAGGCACTTCCTGCATCATGCGGCGATTCGCCATTTCCATCTGCAAGCGACGAATACGACCTTTGACTTCCGGACTCCCCTCTGTGTCTTTATGCTCGTCTTTAACTTCCTGCTTGGTCATGCGCAAGTCTTTATTGTGTTTCCACAACTGAAACGGCGCATCAATAACCACAATCAAAAAGATTGAGCAACACAGTAATAAGAACATCCACAGCAAGATATCCAAAGCGTGGGCCATCATGTTCGGCATTTGTCCCATCGACATTTGCAGAATGTCGACAAACTGCCACTTCAGTAAGAAAAATGCCGAAACGGCGACAACTGAGAACTTGGCAATGGCTTTAACCAGCTCAACCAACGCCTGAATACCGAACATGCGTTTAAAGCCGTTAAGCGGGTTCATTCGACTGAATTTAGGCGCCATCGCCTTAGTTGAAAACGAGATGCCCCCTAACCAACTGTTACCGAAAAAGGTCGCAACTAAAACGAACGCAAAGATAATCAGAACCGGCCAGATGATGAAGCCAAAAGCGATACCAAAGGCTTCATAAATTTTAGTGGTATCAAAAGCTTGCTGGCGGTCAATCGTAAACATGGTTTGAAAAACGTTACGGGCTCCTTCGTAGAGCCAGTCTCCAAACCACATAAAAGCAATTGCAGCGCTCACTAATACGAACGCCGTCCCCATTTCTTTGGAGCGTGCAACCTGGCCCTTCTCGCGGGCCTGCTGTTTTCGTCGCTCCGTGGGGTCTTCTGTGCGTTCCTGATCAGTCTCTGCCATTACTCTCTACCTGTATCCGGGAGTCTAGCTACACTGAGAACCAATAACTGTACACATCACGTCAATTGCACGCTGCCATTGGTTTTCGAAATGGAAAATAAAGCCACCCATGGTTAACCATAAAACAACCAAGCCGCTCACCATAGTAATTGGGAAGCCGATAGCAAAAATATTCAATTGTGGTGCCGCTCGCGTCATCACACCAAAACTTAAGTTAATGAGCAAAATCGCGATGACACCTGAAAGCATGGCCGCTAATGCCGCCGAAAACATCACAGAGCCGTATTCCGCTATTGCCATGAACGCGTCAGCATCCAGGCCGGTCATACCTACCGGAATAGCGTCGAAGCTAGCCATGATCATGTGAATCATCAGTAAATGACCGTCAAAGGCTAAGAACACCAGACTGGCAAGCATTAAGAAAAATTGCGCAATAACCGGCACTTGCTGACCGTTGGTTGGATCCACCATTGATGCGAAACCCAGGCCAATCTGCATTGCAATAACCTGACCGCCCAGCACAAATATTTGCAGAAACAATAATGACACTAAGCCCAGAGCGACACCAATCACCACTTGTTGAGCCGTCACCAGAAAGCCGCCCACTGACGTCATTTCAACACCAGTCGATACTTCAGGTAATGCCGGAGAAACCGCTAATATAATGGCTAGCGACAAGAAGATTTTAATCCGCGCGTTTACCAACGTCCCGGAAAATAACGCCATACTGCCTATCATCGCGGACACCCGTGTCAGCGGCCAGAGATGCTGCTCCAGCCATTCCAATACGACAGAGGTGACCAGATCCATTAGCCAACCACTTCTGGAATCCGATTAAACATTTCGATGGTAAAGTCCATCACCGTTTCAGTCAGGAAATGGCCGCCAAGCCCAACAACCGCTAACGTAACCAAAAGACGAGGTAAGAAGCTTAAGGTTTGTTCGTTAATCGATGTTGCCGCCTGGAAAACTGCGACCACCAAACCGACTAAAAGCCCTGGCAAAATAATAAATGCCACCATAATAACGATGGTTTTCAGCGCTTCCTGAAAAATATCCAAAAACATTTCTGGTGACATACGCCCTCCTAAACCCCAAAGCTACCGGCAAGTGTACTCATCGTTAAGCTCCAACCATCGACCAACACAAACAACATCAGCTTAAAGGGCAAAGAAACTATCATTGGCGATAACATCATCATACCCATCGCCATTAAGACACTGGCAACGACTAAGTCAATAATAAGAAACGGGATAAACAACATAAAACCAATCTGGAACGCGGTTTTCAGTTCAGAGGTAATGAACGACGGAATCAGAATAGACATTGGTACATCTTCAGGCGCTTCAATGCCTTCTTCGCCTGAGATATCAATAAAGGTTTCCAGGTCAGTTAAGCGAGTTTGTGCCAACATGAATGCCTTAAGAGGAGCCTTAGCACGATCAACGGCCTCCAGTGACTGAATTTCTTCATTCATATAGGGCTGCAATGCTTTGTCATTAATTTCATTGAGCACCGGCGACATAATGAAAAAGCTCAAAAATAGCGCTATACCTAATAACACTTGGTTCGATGGAGACTGCTGCAAGCCTATCGCCTGACGAAGTATCGCCAGGACAATAATAATTCGAGTAAAAGACGTCATCATAATGACCATCGCTGGAATAAACGTCAGCGCCGTCATTATCGCGAGAATTTGTAGCGTTACTGAGTATTCCTGCGTGCCATCCGGATTGGTTTTGACGGTGACGGCAGAGAGATCCTGCCAAGCAAATGCCTGATCAGGTATCAGCAAAAACGCTGAAAATAATATGAGATACCACCAGCGGTTCATTGTTCTTGTTTTCCTTCCAGCTTGATATCGGACGGTAGTTCTTTTAAACAGTCAATACGCTGTTGGGTTACGCCTAGCAACAGTTTCTCGCCCCCAACATCGACAATGACCAAACGCTCTTTAGGTCCTAACGAGACACTGCTCAGTACTTTCATTCCTGAAGCGCCCTGAAACTTTAAGTTAAATCGTTTTAGTAATGACGCCAACACAACAATGACCGCTAAAACGGCAAAAAGCGCCAATACCATGGCGCCTATATCATTACCGGACACTATTGCTTTTTGCTCGGTTTGACCGAAAGCCATTACCGGCAACGCGAGCAAACTAACGAAGCTTGCGAATACGCTCAATTTGACTAATAACATCGGTTAATCGTATCCCGAATTTATCATTAACAACAACCACTTCGCCGTGAGCAATTAAGGTGCCATTCACCAAAACATCCAGCGGTTCGCCAGCGACACGCTCTAGTTCAACGACCGAGCCCTGGTTCAACTGAAGCAAGTTCCGAATGCTGATTTGACTGCGGCCCACTTCCATTGAAATAGTGACCGGAATATCAAGTATGGCATCCAGTTTACGTTTTTCTTCTTCACCAACCGGCGCATCCTCGTTGAGCTCTTCCAGCTCAGCGGTTTGCACGTTATCCATACCGGAATGACTGGAACTACTTGATTGCTCAGCTCCAGAGCCTTCTGCCTCACCAGACTCTTCGTCTTCGGCAGCTGCCTGTTCAGCCATTGCTGCTTCCCAGTCGTCCATATCTTTATCGTCGTTACTCATTTTGCAACCTCACTTTCTAAGCAGCAATTATTATAAATCGATGTCTTCTTCTAATTGTTGAAGCTCGGCGTCACCACCAATTCGGCGGCCGCCACGCGTCAACATGTGAATATCAGATTTGACGGTTTCCGGGCGTTTGATTTTGTCCGAAATTTTCAACGCCACATTGTCTCTTGAACGTCCCATTTTCGCATGGAACGTCGGTAAATCTTCAATCAGAACGGTTAAGTCATCCGGTACTTCCAGCGGAATAATATCGCCTTCTTGCAAGTCCATGACTTCCCGTAGAGACATTTCGGTTTCCGCCAGCTTGGCGATCATTTCCACCGGAACGTCCATTATTTCGTCTCGCAGCGCTTTACTCCAGCGCATGTCAGTGTCTTCTTTGTCGGACTGAACACCGGCGTCCAATAGCTCCCGAATGGGTTCAAGCATGGAATACGGCAAAGCAATATGGAAGTCTCCGCCGCCGCCGTCGAGCTCAATATGAAATGAACTAATGACGATAACCTCGGTTGGACTGACAATGTTCGCCATCGCAGGGTTAACCTCTGAGTCCAGGTACTCAAAACCGACATCCATTACTGGCGCCCAGGCTTCTTTGTAATCTTCGAAGACCAGTTTCAACAGCATTTGAATAATGCGACGCTCCGTTGGAGTAAACTCGCGACCTTCAATTTTTGCGTGATAACGGCCATCACCGCCGAAAAAGTTGTCCACCAGAATAAAGACCAGTCGGGCCTCCATCGTAATTAACGCGGTACCTTTCAAAGGACGAAAACGCACCATATTCAAACTGGTTGGGACGAATAACGTATGTACGTACTCGCCGAATTTAATCATTTGCACACCGTTAATTGACACTTCGGCGGTACGTCGCATCATATTAAATAAGCTGACGCGCATATGACGAGCGAATCGTTCATTAACGATCTCGAGAGTCGGCATACGCCCACGGACAATTCGGTCTTGCGACGAAAAGTCATAGTCGAGCGCGTCCGCCGAGGCTTGCTGCCCTTCGGAATCCTCTTCTTCTACGTCATCAACGCCGTGTAAAAGTGCGTCAATTTCGTCTTGTGATAGTAAGTCGCTCACAGCCATATTTGCTCACTTATTGCATTACCAAACTGGTAAATAACACTTGTTCAACGACCGGCTTACCGGCAACTTCCTGCAGCGCATTTCTGACTTCAGTTAACGCCAGTTCTCGCAGTTGCCCTTTGCCTTCTGCCGTTTTTAATTTGTCTGCCGTTGACGATGAAAACACCTCATGTAATGTCCCTTCAATTAACGGAATGTGCTTTTTCGCCAACTCTTCATTTTCTTCGCCGCGCACCATTAGCTGCGCCTTAATTTGCACGGTTCTCTCACGTGAGTCACCGGGTACAATAAATACAAAAGGACGAGGCATACCGACATACAAAGCATTACCAATTTCTGGTGCCGAGGCATTGCTAAAATCCTTGCTGGCCTGCTCTGGTGCTTTCGTCGCGGCTTGCTCATTCGACGACGAGCCGCCAAAAAGCCACAGCACCAAGACCACGGTCACGACAAGCACCAGACCAATAACACCGAACAGAATCAGCTTTTTCTTTTTACCGCCTTTAGCTTCCTGTTCGTCGTTTTGCTCTTCGTTATTGCCTGTGTTCTGCTCTTCAGCCATCTTGCTTTCCTTTGGTCAACGCCCTATCGGTGTTTATGTTGCTACTATAGCCTGAATAGGCTATCAGCGTCACCGTTATACGTAAAAATCCACGCGCCCGTCGGTCATAACTTGACCATCTTGTAAGGCTATTTCTGACTCCTGCGTCCATTCTTCCGCCTCTGAGCCAGATGTTCCTCCGCCCTCAGCGTTGCCCTGGCCATCGTTACTCTGTTCACCTACGTGAGTATCCGCTAAGTTCAGGCCTTGCTGCTCCATCATTTCTCGTAAGCGCGGCATGGCCGACTCAATGGCTTCCCGAGCCTGAGCATTTTGTACCTGAAACTGCACCGTGGTTTGCTCGCCACTTACGTTCACTCGTATTTGTACGTTGCCAAGCTCAGGCGGGTCAAGCCGAATATCAGCACGCTGAATATTCTTACTCATCATAATGTTAATGCGCTCTTGCAGCTTTTGTGACGCTTCCGTCTGCTGCAAATCTAAAGGTCGTTGCAACGCTTGCAACGTATTTGCCTGGCTGCTTTCTGACGCGGCTACCGTACCCTGAGCAGTCGAGACCATTTGCCCTTGTATGGCCTTTGCCGCACCTGCGTCAGACAATGCATCAACGGTATTTCTGAATGCCTGGTTGACCTGAGCGTTTTCAGCGTTTCTTCCCGCTAATTCGCCGTCAGCCTTAGTGACTTTTTCACCTGTTAACTGAGTATCAGCTGACAGCCCTGCCGCAGCACTTTTATCCGACTTCACGGATTGCTCAGCCTTCGACTCGCTTTGACCTTTAGTCGAATCCGTCGCACTAATCGCAAACTCGGCTTTACCCGATTTTGCGTCCGGTGCAACTACTGCAGGCGTTTTATCACTGTTTTGTTTGAGCACCTGACGTAAATCAGCAATCAGTTGCTCAGCTCTAGCTGCCTGCTCTTTTGTCAGCGCTTCTTTGTTATTCGACTTGCTGTCAGACGCTCCTGCCATTAATTGGCGAAGCTCAGCCATTAATTGCTCTAACTTACCGCGCTCTTTACCTGTTAGTGTTTTAGTATCACTATTGCTGTTCTCTTTTAATGCGGAGAGTTGAGCTTCCAGCTGTTTCATTAACTGCGCAGGATCAGACGCTTTTTGTGACTCGGGTTTTGATTCCGGGGCCACCTCGCGCAACGCGGCCATCAACGCCTGTGATAGTTGTTTACCGTCTACCTGTTTATTGGATTCTTGACCTACTAATACTTTATCGGCGTCTGATTTCGGCATCATCGGTTCAAGCAGTTGCACAATAAACTTTTGGTCGGCGGCATCAACGCCACCTTTAGATATCGCGTTTAATTGATCGATAAGCTGCTGTTTCTGCTCATCACTCATTTTTGCCAGCATGCTTTCGGCAAGGTTTTGCCGCTCTTCAGCTGACAGCTCTTGTTTACCACCTTGCTGGTTATTCAGCTTATCAATAAAAGCAACCAACAACTCTTTCAGGTCGGCTTCACTTAACTCGCTACTCGCCGCCTTTTCCAACTGGGTTTCATCGATACTAACAACCGCTGCCACTTGATCGTCAGACCGTTCAGCTTCACCGTCTTCACTCGACACTTCCGCCATTTGTTGCTGCATTTCTTGCAGCAACTCGAACAAATTACTTTCAACAGGAGCGCCAACATTCCGGCGCCCTTCACCGTCAATGTCTTTTTTAATCGTGGCTTGCTCTGGCATCAGCTTAACCTGCTGAAACTCTTCGCCTTTTTCTGTTTGTTGCATCATCAGGCGAGAAAACTCACCATCGGAGCTTTCACCAGCGCCGAGGGACCATTCTTTTCCCTGAGCTTTGCCGCCGGTGCGGACAAAGTTTTCCGTTGATTCCGTTAAATTCAGCAGTTGTTGCATAGTTTCATGTCCTGAATAACTGACTTGCTCAGAATAAAGCAAGAAGCGTTCCAACTATTTCCGTCAGAACTTTTTGTCTCGAATAAAACGTTGACTGGAGAAGTCATCCAAGTTCTTTTGCTCTTTACGCGCCTGAGCTTTTTGCTCTCGCTTTTCTTTCTCTTTAATCAAGTGCTCTATTGACTCTCGCTTACGTCTTTGCGCCAGCCAACGCTCCTTGCGCTGCGCCAGTACCTGCTGCAACTTGACCACTTCGTGATGCAGCTGTTCAACCCCTTCATCCAGCTTGCCAACAAAGGCATGATATTGACTGACCTGCATCGACTGAATACCGCCCTGGCCGCGTTGCTGCAACTGATTTAAATAGTCGAGTCGATATTTTGACATGCCATCCAGGCGCATTTGATTGTCCTGAACCTGTCGTTGCACTTCAGCAAAATCCTTTGCGGTTTTATCTTCGCGTTGCTGCTCTAAGTCCAGCAGCATTTTTAGCTGGCTTAACTCTGCCATTTACTTAACCACTTGCTGATTGCTGCTGGTTTGGATTGATTAACTGGTTCAGCTGAAGCAAGCTCTCATCGTAGCTCACCACTTGTTTCATTGGTTGCTGTAGAAACTGCGCCACTTTGGGCTGCATTGCAATGGCTTGATCAATGGCGGGATCGCTTCCTCGGGTATAAGCACCAATAGAAATAAGATCTCGGTTACGGCGATAATTCGAATACCACTGACGCACCTGAATGGCTTGCTTCATGTGCTCTTCAGAAACCACTTGAGGCATGACACGGCTAATAGAGGCTTCAACATCGATGGCGGGGTAGTGCCCGGAGTCGGCCAGCTCACGGTTTAAGACAATGTGCCCGTCAAGAATGGCTCGTGCCGAATCGGCAATCGGATCCTGTAAGTCATCGCCTTCGGTTAGAACGGTATAGAACGCGGTGACAGAGCCCTGTCCGTCGCCACCATTACCGGCACGTTCAACCAGTGCGGGTAATTTGGCAAATACGGAAGGCGGATAGCCTTTGGTTGCGGGCGGTTCGCCAACTGCCAACGCAATTTCACGCTGTGCCATGGCGTAACGCGTCAGTGAGTCCATCAACAACAAAACATTCAGGCCTTGATCACGAAAGTACTCAGCCACTTGCGCCGCTGTTTCACAACCACGCAAACGAATGAGAGGAGACTGGTCAGCGGGTGCGGCAATAACTACGGCTTTTTCGAGACCTTCTTCACCCAGTATTTCTTCAATAAACTCTTTCACTTCCCGGCCACGCTCGCCAATGAGTCCTACGACAATAACGTCCGCATTCGTGCCCCGGGTCATCATGCCCAGCAGTACACTTTTACCGACACCACTACCGGCGAATAGCCCCATACGCTGTCCCTGACCTACGGTTAAGCACGCATTAATTGCTGTCACACCCACGTCCAACGGCTGTTTTACCTGGCGACGATTGAGCGGGTTCATCGGTTTGCTGCGGTAGGTTTTTCCATCAGAAAAAACAGGGCCTTTGCCATCGAGAGGTTCACCGCGGGCGTCAATAACACGTCCGAGTAATTCCATACCTAAGGGGAGTTGATTCTTGCGGCTTAAAGGACGAACACGGGCGCCCGGCACGACACCTAAAGCGTCCTCCGTGGGCATTAAATAACTAATGTTACCTTCAAAGCCCACCACTTCGGCCTCAATGTCGCCACCGGCGGCTTCCACCGCAACGCTGGAGCCCACAGGCGCACGGCAACCAACAGCTTCAAACATTAGCCCCACAACGCGAGTTAAATAGCCCGATACAGCCACCGACGGCTTTTCAATGCGTTGACGCTTTTTTCGAAGTTCTTGAATCAGTGTCTCTGATGCGCCCATCGGTTACCCCTTAACGCGGCTGAAAACATCTTCCATACGCGTCTCTAAACTGTAATCTATGGTCGAGCTCTCAGTCGTCACACGACAACCACCGCGTTCAAGTAACTCGTCTTTGTTCAGCAACCAGCCTTTTTCTTTCAGCTCAGACTCACTGTAAACCGACTCAATCAGTTCGATATCATCGGGGTTTAAGTGTATAACCACCCGCTGATCGGTGACCGGCAATACCGATACCGCTTCGCGCACTGCGTTCACAATCATGTCTTTTGAGTGTTCGGCTGCATCCAGGCAAATGACACGGGTTAACTCGCTGACCATATCTATCAGCTCTTCCTGAACCGCTTCAGTAATACGTTCATTAGGGGTCGATAAACTCTGCAATAAGGTATCCAATTTACCGCGCTGTTCTTCAATCACGGCATTACCCGCAGCAATACCTTCTTCTTTGCCTGCCGCAATACCTTCTTCTTTGCCTGCTTCAAACCCTTCGTCATAGCCTTTTTTGAGACCATCGGTACGACCATTTTCAAAGCCTTCCTGGTACCCCTCATCGCGCGCTGCCTGACGAATCTCTTCGAGCTGTTCAGCGGTTAAGGGTTGCAATTCTTCTTCGTCATTGTCATCCGCTTCCGGCGGTTCATACTGCCAGCGTCTGGGCTTATTGAGCGCATTGACCTGGGTGCCCTCACGTAATTCCTGCGATGTCATATCGGGCAGGTCCCAGTGACTGAAGTGCTCGTTGTCGTCGCGGTTGTCGCTCATACAGCCTTAATCCTTATAAGAATTCTTCACCGCCGCCACCGCCAAGCATGATTTCGCCTGCGTCAGCTAATCGACGTGCCGCCGCCAGAATGTCTTTCTGCGCTGCTTCCACATCACTAATACGTATCGGTCCCATGGCTTCAAGGTCGTCACGCAGCATATCGCCAGCACGTTTTGACATGTTCTTGAAAATCTTCTCCTGAACCGCCTCGTCGGCGCCTTTCATGGCTTTTTGCAAGGTCTCGCCTTCGACTTCGCGCAGCAAGGTCTGAATACCACGGTCGTCGACATCCACCAGGTTCTCGAACACAAACATCAAGTCCTGAATGTTCTGACTCATTTCTTCGTCCTGCTCGCGGATAGAGTCCATCAACTGACCTTCGATGTTGGTATCCAGGTAGTTCATGATATTCGCCGCTGCTTTCAAGCCGCCCATCTTCGCTGCCTGAGCACCGGCCTGACCTGCAAACTGCTTCTCCATAATCTCGTTCAACTCTTGCAGTGCTGCTGGCTGAACTTCTTCTAAGTTGGCGATACGCATCATTAGGTCCAGGCGCACTTTTTCCGGGAACTGCGCCATAATCTCGGCACTCTGCTCCGGGTCCAAATAAGACAGAACAATGGTCTGAATTTGTGGGTGCTCGTTGCGAATAATGGTCGCTACTTGTTTTGAGTCCATCCACTTCAGCGAGTCCAGACCTTTCGAACCACCGCCCATGACGATTTGTTCAATCAGGTTACCGGCTTTGTCTTCACCCAACGCTGACGTTAACGCTTTACGCACAAACTCTTCACTCTTGAAGCCGATATTAGTGAACTTCTGAATTTCTTCCAGGAACAAATGGTGAACGGCGTTGACTTTGTCCTGGTTAAAATCTTCCAGACTTGCCATGGCCATACCCACCTTCTGTACCTGCTTAGGCTCAAGGTGTTTCAGAATTTGTGCCGCGTCTTCCTCAGACAGACTCAGCAATAATATTGCCGCTTTTTCAACGCCCTCAAGGGAGTTCACATCGAACTCAACCTTGCCGCGTTTGGTTCTCATATCTTGATCAGGCATCTTCGTTCAACCATGCTTTGACAACTTGCGAAGACAGTTCTGGTTCATTAGCAACTAACGCACGAACCGCTTTCAACAAGTCTTCATCTTTATGCAAGTCCGGCAACTGCAGACTGCCGTCTGCACCAAACCCAACTGCACTCTCATCAAACTGTGAGGATAACAGATCAATGGTTTCATCGCCCATTGCTTCATCGCCTTCAAATAGCGCTTCTGCATCGTCCTCAACACCGGCTTCCGGATTCATCAGTTTCTTAAGCATCGGACGAACGACCGCTAATATCAAGACCATGATGACTAACGCGCCCATGACCAAGCGGAAAGCACGCCAGAACCACGGTTCTTCCCACAACGGCGTTTCGCCATCACCCAGTTGCGGCAATTGAGCAAAAGGTACGGACACTACTTCCAGTGCGTCACCACGGTTGATGTCAAAGCCTAAACCACCTTGCAACAAGCGACGAATATTGGCGAGTTCTTCTGCGCTTCGCGGCTGCTGCTGAGCTTCGCCATTTTCGCCGGTAGTTTGTGCATGATTCACCGCAACCGAAACACTCAACCGCTCAATAGTGCCAGTCTGATTTCTGGTGTGAGTAATCGAGTTGTCCAATTCATAGTTGCGCGTGGCCTCGCGATGAGTACTGCCATTAACCGTACCGCCAGCGCTACCAGGGCCTGCTTCTTCAGGAATATCAGATTCCAATGGCGGCTGGTTCGTTAACGCACCAGGAATACCGCCAATCGGGCTACCCGTCGAACGGTTTTCGACCGTCATTTCGCTACGAATAGCCGGCATATCAGGATTGAATTGACGCTGAGTTGATTCGCGCTGAGTGAAGTCCATCGTGACATCAACTTGCGCCGTGTAATTGTCATAACCCAGTATCGGAATCAAAATGCTGTCAATTTTTTCTAAATACTCGGCCTCGCGCTTTTGTTCAATTTGATACTCACGCGAACTTTTTGCCGCTAACGCACTTTGAGAGCCGGAGTTTAACAGGCGACCCGCTTGGTCTGTGACGGTTACCTGCTCTGTACTTAGCCCAGTGACAGAGGACGCCACCATATCGACAATCGAGGCAACTTCTTCTTCACTTAATGCGGTACCGCCCCGAACGTTCAGCATCACCGATGCCTTGGGCTGCTTTTCACGACGGGCAAACACATTCTGTTTCGGTACGGCCAAAAGCACACGCGCTGCCGACACCTTTTTCATTTCCTCAATAGCGCGTGCCAGTTGCACTTCGCGTGAATGAATCAGTCGTTCTCTTTCCAGGCGCTGACTGACACCAAAGCCCGGCTCGCTCATTAAAATCTCTGAGCCATCAGACTCAGCGTTACCGTAGTTAACCCCGGCACGCGTCAGTTCCAGTTTAATCGCATCGTATTTCTCTTCAGGCACTGAAATAGTGTTGCCATTCACTTTATACTCAATGCCGTTGGCATCCATATAGTCGAGCGTGCTCACCAGTTCTTCAGTTTCTAACTTACCCAAAGGACGGTAGGTCGGCTCTTGCGCCCACAACATAATAAAGACGGCAATAGCAACGCAGATAGCCAAAGCCAGTACCACAATAACCTGACGCAGCATGTCAAAGTTACCCAGCATATCCATAATGCCGGATTTTTCATTGCCCTCGCCAGAAGCGCCTGTATCCGGAGAGTCCGGAAGTGCATTGTCCTGCACCATTAAATCGGTTGATTCAGCCACAATTCAAATCTCCAGTGCTACTGCGGTTTATACCGGCATTGACATGATTTCTTTGTACGCATCGACTATTTTGTTGCGCACCTGAACGGTTGCCTCAAAGGCAATGCTTGATTTTTGACTGGCTATCATGGTTTGTTCCAACGTGACATTGGGGTCACCAAGCTCCATACGAGTCTTTAAGTCGCCCGAGGTTTGCTGCAGTTCATTGACATTATCAATAGCGCTTTTCAGCATATTCGAAAAGTCGGCATTCGCAGTGTTTCCCGGAAGGGCATTAACATTGGTTGCCTTGTCGCTTTGAGACGCCTGAGCAGACATTGCCTGCATCTGCTGGTAGAGTGCGTTGGCTTCCACTTTCATAATTCACCCCGTCAAAAAATCATCGTTTACAATTCTTAACAGGTATTATGCAAGTGGAATGCCAACTTTAATTTATGGAGAGACCCTGTTCGCGGATCTTCGCTAATTTATAGCGTAATGTGCGTGGACTAATGCCTAGCTCATCAGCGACGGGCTTGCGTTTGCCCTGATGACGCTGAAGCGCGTCTTTGATAATTCGGTACTCTTGATGGAACAATGAATCATCCAGCTTATCCGCTGTGTCGGTAGCACGCACAGTCTGCTCTTCATTACTTTTTTCAGCGTCACTGACTTGTTCAGGAAAGACAGTCTCATTACTCACTGGTGCGGTCGACTGTTGGTTTAACTGCAACATCAAATCGTCGGGTTCAATCACTTCGTTTCGGTGCAAGACCAAAGCCCGCTGTACAACGTTTTCCAATTCCCGAACGTTACCTGGCCAGTGATATTCAGTTAAGCGGAGTTTTGCTTGCTCACTAAAGGACACCGGCGTTTTTATACCCGAACGCTGTTTGTGTCGCTGCAACAGGTTTTCTGCCAGCGGCAGAATATCGGCAGGTCGCTCGGCCAAAGGTAACCAGTGCAGCGGGAAGACGTTCAGACGATACATTAAATCTTCACGGAACGCTCCTTGTGCCACAGCCTGTTGTAAATCTCGGTTTGACGTTGCAAGAATTCGGACATCTAACTGAATGGTTTTCCGAGAGCCTAAACGCTCTACCTGCTTTTCCTGCAAAACCCGCAACAGCTTTGCCTGCAAATGCAGCGGCATTTCGGTGATTTCATCCAATAAAATTGTGCCACCCTGAGCCAGTTCAAACTTGCCCGGCTGAGACTGCGTGGCGCCGGTAAATGCACCTTTTTCGAAACCGAATAACATTGATTCCAGCATGTTTTCAGGTATTGCTGCGCAGTTAATGGCGACAAAAGGTGCCTGTGTGCGATTTGAATGCTTGTGGATATAACGCGCCAGCACTTCTTTACCGGTGCCGCTCGGTCCGGTAATCATCACACTGGCATCACTGTCTGCAACACGTTTCGCCATGGCAAAAACTTGTTGGCTGGACGCTTCTTCTGCGACCGGACTCACATCATCAATAGCACCATCCGGCAAATAGCGTTGCACAAGGGTCTGTAATTTCTCAGTTGAAAACGGCTTCGTCAAATAATCGACAGCACCTTCACGCATCGCCACAACAGCATCATCCACTTTGGCGAACGCTGTCATCATTATGACCGGAATATCAAACTGTTGACGGTTCATGCTGCGCAGTAGCTGCAAGCCATCGACACCCGGCATTTGTACATCGCTGATCACTAACGATACTTTATTGTCTTTCAGCGCAATGAGCGCTTCTTCGCCGTTGGCCGCTTCAATACACTGACAGTCAGCCAGCTCTAGTGTGTCGACAATGGCTTCGCGAAGCGAAACATCGTCTTCAACGACCAGAACATTTCGCGCATTCATTGTTTCACCGTTAGCCATAACGCACCTCACTTAACGGTTGTTCTTCAAACCGATAAACCGGAATTGAGAGGGTAAAACGGCTGCCTTTGCCCAGCTCGCTTTCCCAGTCAATGCTGCCATGATGAGCTCGTAAAACCGTTTGTACGACAGCTAAACCAAGCCCGGTGCCATTCGATTTTCCGGTAAAAAAGGGCGTGAATATCTGCGCTTGCTTTTCTTTATCAATGCCAGCGCCTGCATCTATGACAGAAATACACCAGTTATTACCTTCGACATGTGTTTTGACCAGTACCTCCTGGCCCGCCTGGCTGGCATCTATGGCGTTATTAATTAAATTCTGTAATGCACCAGTTAGTGCGGTTTTATTCCCTTTCAACACAGTATTGTGCCCGCATTCAGGCATGACAATATTGACGTGATGCTGAGTCGCATAAGATTCAACATTAGACGCTACCGTGGTCAACAAACTTTGGGTCGTCAGTTCTTCCAAAACCGGTTTCTCACCGCTTTTTGCAAACAACAACATATCGTTGACCTGCTGTTCTAAATTATGAAGCCTGGACAACAACTTATGGGAAAAACGCTGCTGTTTTACTGGTGATATCATGCCTTGTGACAAATTTTGTGCGTAGAGAATGGCTGCGGACAACGGCGTGCGTATTTGATGCGCTAAGGAGGCCACCATTTTCCCCATTGATGATAACCGTTGTAAGTGAGAAATACGTTGTTGCAGCTGACGGGTTTCGGTCAAGTCCGTCAAAACAATCAGCTGCCCCGGCTTTTCATTCACCTCAGAGGTATCAATACGAACGCGCCGTCCACTTTTTAAGGACACTTCGTGCCAGTCATCGGCTTTGGGAGCGAACAGTGTCGCGACGAGATCACGCCAGACTTCACCTTTTAAGGAATGTTCGAGTAATGATTGCGCGTTGTCATTGCAGTAATCCACAACACCGTGACTGTCCAGCAAAATCACGGCATTGGGCATTGCATCAATAATTTGATGGTAGGTCGCCATACTGACATCTCCCACGTCATACTACGTTTTAATTAAGCGTAGTAATGCAAAATAGATGCCAGTAAATTATCTTTTATTTTCAATAAGTTACATTGTCAAAAAGTCGACGGAAGCGGTTAGTCGTCTTTTTGAATGCCGTATTTTTTCATCTTTTCAACCAGCGTCGTACGGCGCATACTCAGCAGATCGGCCGCCTTAGCAACCACCCAGTCAGACTTTTCGAGCGCCTGGGCTATCATTCCCGTTTCAATTTCGCTGAGCATATCTTTTAAGTTCACACCGTCATCAGGTAATTCTGAGTCAACGGAAGAAGCTCCCGATTCCTCAAGCGCTTCATCGTCTTCCGAATCAGAGAAAATGGCATTCAGCGCTTCGCGTTCCAGCATTTCTTCGGGATAGTCCGGCGTGGGGCTACTGTGATCAATATGTTGATACTTAGGGGGCAAGTCTGACACATCAACCAGACTGTCAGGATGCATAATGGTTAACCGTTCAATTAAGTTGGTCAGTTCCCGAACATTTCCCGGCCAGCGGTGGTAAGACAATGACTCAAGCGCTCGCTCAGTAAAACGCACGCCAACGCCCCGCTCCTTTTTAAAGCGCTGCGTCAGCTCCTGCATCAACAGTGGCACGTCTTCCTGACGCTCGCGCAGGGCGGGCATTTCAATCGGGAATACATTCAAGCGGTAATACAAGTCTTCCCTGAATTTGCCGTCGATAATCATTTGTTCGAGCTCACGGTGGGTGGCGGCTACCACACGAACGTCGGCAGCGATACTTTTACTGCCACCCACTCGTTCAAATGTCCGCTCTTGCAATACCCGCAGTAATTTTACCTGCATTTGCATTGGCATATCGCCAATTTCATCCAGAAACAGAGTGCCGCCTTGCGCCAACTCAAAACGTCCCTTTCGAGCACCTATCGCTCCGGTAAAGGCACCTTTCTCATGACCAAATAATTCACTTTCTAACAGATCCCCGGGAATTGCACCGCAATTTACGGGGACGAACGGACCTTTATGCCGCTCTGACAAGTCATGAACACCTCTGGCCACGACTTCTTTACCCGTCCCCGACTCACCCAGAATCAGGACGTTGGCGTCGGTTCCTGCGACTTGCTCGATAAGTTGCCGTACGTGCTTCATAGCACGTCCCTGACCAATGAGAGTTTGCTCTAAATGAGAGCGTTTCGGGTGTTGTTTGTTAGCTTTACGGCCAGGCATTTGCTGATGATAAGCCTGACAGTAATGCAACAGGTTAGATAGGCTGGAATAGTCAAACGAGTCGTCTAAAGGCCCCAGAACATTGGCTTTTTCCAGAGCACTTTCATGTTCACTAGCGGCACAGATAAAAGGTAAGTGCGGCGCATTACTTGCCAAATCACGCAGATTATCAACGCCTGTACCGGCTATCACGCATAAGGCCTCGGCTGGACTTAAACTCAGTAACTGCTCTGGCTCAACAACTTTTACAGACTCGCCAATAAAGGTCAGAACTGTCTCAAAGTGCTGCCTGCGAGCGGGATGTTGCTCAACCAGATAAACTGTTCTTGTTTTTACCATAGACGAATTACCGCAACGTCCTAGTTCACATAGCCCAATACAAAGGTCTCGCCCGCACTGGAAAGAAACCACTGCTCTTTTCCATCAACTTCTCGAGTCTGTGCAATCGATACCCACTGATAAAATACATTTCGATGCACTTTGGCTTCGAGCTCTCTTGGCATCATAACGTAAGGAACACCATCTTTAATTTGTAACGGATGTTCAGAACTCAAAACAAGAGTATCACCGATATTGGTTGTTAACAGCAAGAGGCTTTCGCCATCTTCTGTACGTTGTTCCCAGTCGACCACCATAAAAGGGACATCATCGACGGTAATTTTCACTTTTTCAGCCGGTGTGACCAGAAAATAATCATCACCTTCTCTTACGAGTACAGAGGCAAAAAGTTTTACCAGTGCCTGCCGTTGAATTTCACTGTCTTGATAATACCAGCGCCCTTCACCATCAATTCGTATTGGGATTTCTCCACAATACGGTGGATTCCACTGTTCAGTAGGGGCGTGTTGATGCTTTTCCAGCTCTGCAATGAGGCGGTTTAAGGACATACGACGTTATCAGTCAACCAGCTTCTTTTGACGTAATAAGTACCAAAGTGTCGCTTCCGTACGATTAGACACCTTTATGGCTTTAAATATTGCCGACAAGTGCACGCGGATGGTGCCCTCAGTAATACCCAGAATATTGGCTATTTCTTTGTTCGACAAACCTTGTGCTAACAGCTGCATAATTTCCAGCTGACGTGGCGACAAAAAGCCCTCGGCACCACTGGATTTATCGCGAGGTTCGTTAAGGTAAGGGTCATCCGGGATGTAACGGTCACCATTGAGTAACGCACGAACCGCTAATTTCGCTTGTTCGGCCGTACTGTCTTTTGGTAAGTAACTGCGTACCCCGGCAGCAAGCACCTGGCGAACCTCTGAAATAGAACGCGGGCGCGTAAAGACAACCAAGTGTGCCATCGGCGCTTCTTTTTTGATTTTCTGCAGCGCCGGACGGATTTCCGCGTCTGGTAAGTCCATATCTAAGAAAATGAGGTCGTACTTATCGGCAGATAGGTAGCTTTCCGCCACTTCAAACGAGTCGGCTTCATAAATCGAAGGCTGATTCGCATAATTCGTTAAAAGCTGTATGAGCCCTGCACGCATAAAAAACTCAGGGTCTATAATGAGAATCTTCATTCCGACGTCCAAATTACCCGTTCTAAAATTAACTTTTAGCATACCTAAAATATAACAGACAGCAAGTATTTTGGTTGGTGATGTTGTCTATCCAAGATGAGTTGTTAATTTCGTTAACAAAAAGTTTATTCCGCTGTCTGGTTTATTCGCGCTAAAAAACGCTATAGTGTGACTTTACTTAAAAAATAAAAGAGTGTTGTGAGTATGTCTTTATCACGTCGTTTTTCATTAACATCCATTGCCACCGCTTCCATTACCAGTATACTTTTAAGCACAACAGCGGTTGCCGATACGTTATACACCAACGCCAATGGGTATACGCTAACCAGCCCTGCCGGCGAAAATGCGGTATTACAGCAATTTTCGTCCATGTTGATAGATAACGGTAAGATTAAGGCCATCGGCGGTGACGAACTCAACGAACGCTATTCAAACACCGACGATATTATCAACTTGCAAGGCAAAACCGTTCTCCCCGGCCTGATTGATGCACACGGACACGTTCTGGGTTTAGGGAACAGCTTATTACAGGTGGACTTACGCGACAGCACATCAGTAAAAGACGCGGCTCAACGTGTTAAACGCTATGCAGACACACAGCAGTCTCTCCCCTGGATAACCGGCCGCAGTTGGAATCAAGAAAACTGGGAAGAAAAACGTTTTCCGCGCGCCAGCGACCTTGACGAGTTAGTTAACGAACGCCCCGTTTGGCTCACCCGCGTTGACGGTCACGCCGGTTGGGCTAATTCAGAAGCACTGCGTTTAGCCGGTATTGATAAAGACACCGTGTCTCCTGATGGTGGCGAAATCGTCAAAGATGAAAACGGTCAGCCAACCGGTGTTTTAATCGATAACGCCATGCAGCTCGTTGAAAAGGTCATACCGGAAGCCAGCTTTGAACAGCAACGCAAAGCTTTCCAGCTCGCCTTCGAGCATTTGGTTGAGCGCGGTATCACGTCGGTTCATGACGCAGGCATCAGTGCCGACGAAGTGTCGGTGTATAAAGGTCTGCATAATCAGGAACTCATGCCACTGCGTATTTACGGTATGCTAGCGGCAACAGAGCCCAAATTGCCGCAGCTGCTGGCAGAAGGCCCCTACCAGACAGACGACGATAAGCTGACTATCCGCAGCGTTAAAATATACGCCGATGGCGCGCTTGGCAGCCGTGGTGCCGCACTAATAGAAGATTACAGTGACGACCACGGCAATCATGGCCTGATGGTCACGTCACAAGAGCAGATGATGTCGCTGTACCGTTTGATTATTCCTCACGGATTCCAGGTTAATACGCATGCTATTGGTGACCGGGCTAACCGCGTTGTGTTGAATAATATAGAACAAGCTTACGAGACAATCGGTGGTCGTAATTTAAGAAACCGCATTGAACATTCTCAAATCGTGCACCCTGACGACCTGCACCGCTTTAAAGAACTGAACTTAGTTGCCTCTATGCAACCGACTCACGCTACCAGTGATAAAAACATGGCAGAAGACCGCTTAGGTAAAGAGCGCATGGAGGGCGCTTATGCCTGGCAGACGTTTTTACAACAAGGCACTATCGTGGCCTCGGGCTCTGACTTTCCGGTTGAACTGGCAAACCCATTTTATGGCTTACATGCAGCAGTGACCCGCCAAGATCGTGAAAACATGCCGGAAGGCGGCTGGTACGCCGATGAGAGCATGAGCCGGGCACAGGCATTGCGTTCATTCACCATCGATGCGGCCTACGCAGCGTGGCAAGAACAAGAGCTGGGCTCTCTGGAGCCGGGCAAATGGGCTGACTTTATTATTGTTGACCAGGATCCTTTTGCCGTGGATGCAACAGACATTTGGCGAACCGATGTGGAAGCGACTTTCGTGGCCGGTGAGCGCGTTTATTCCAAAGGAGACAATAACGAATGAGTGATGACTTTTTATTCGCAGAAGACGAAGTCGAATCAGTCAGCGAAGAAACCGTCGAGCCCTATCATATTCTCATTGTTGATGACGATGAGGAGATTCACACCATTACCAAAATGGCATTAAGTGAATTCCGCCTGGACGGTCGCCCGCTGCAGTTTCACTCGGTCTATTCCGGCAAAGACGCTATCGCCTTTTTAAATAAAAATCGCGACATTGCCATGATGCTCCTGGACGTCGTTATGGAGACGGATCACGCGGGACTCGACGTCGCCAAATGGGTACGCGAGGAGTTGAAAAACCGTTTAATACGCATAGTGCTTCGCACCGGTCAGCCGGGTCAGGCGCCAGAAGAAGATGTCATTGCCCGTTTTGATATTGACGACTACAAAGAGAAAACCGAGCTGACCTACCGTAAGCTCGTCACGTTAATGTACTCATGCTTACGCGCCTACCGCGACTTAAATGCCATCGAACGCAACAAGCGCGGATTAGAAAAAGTCATTAATGCGTCGGCAGAGGTGTTCTCAGCCCGCTCAATGCAGGGGTTATGTCAGGGAATTTTGGAGCAGCTGGTCGCATTAATTACGCATAGCGACGACGCTATGTATTGCCGCATTGATGCACTCACCGCCAGTTCAGACACCAACGAGCCGTTCGAAATCATTGGCGGCACGGGTGACTTTGAACAGGCCGTGGGCGACCCTGTTAACAGCGAAATTGACTGGGATATTGTGCGCCCTATGCAGCAAAGTGCTAAAAACGTTGAGTTCCGTATTGTCGACGGTAACTATTATGGGCTTTATAAAACCAGTAGCTCGCGTCAGTATTTACTGTTTATTCGCGGTGTCCGTGACTTGTCTGAGCTGGATCAAAACCTGCTGGGGCTATTTGTGAATAATAGCTCCATTGCCATTGATAACCTGCAAGCCACAGAGAGCGAACGGGAGGCTCAACGTGAATTGCTTTACAGCGTAGGCGAAGCCATTGAGAAGCGCTCTATTGATGAAGTCAGTCACCACGTCAAACGTTCAGCTGAAATGGCCGGGCAGCTGGCGATTGCGGCCGGTCGCGATGATGAACAGGCGCAGGCATTAAAGCAAGCCGCGTCGGTCTATGATATTGGTAAGGTGTCGGTGCAGCTGGAATTGGCTCAGCGTGCCGACGCACTGAGTATTCATGATTACGAAGAAATCATGCAAAAAGTCATACAAGGGCACGACTACTTGCAGCAAACAGATACCGCTGTTGCGAAAATAGCGGCTGGTATTGCACAGGATATTCATGAACGCTGGGACGGCTCAGGTTTCCCAAGCCAAAAGCAAGGCGCTGATATTAATGTTAACGCCCGTATTTTGGCTATTACCAGCCACTATGATGCGCTTCGCACGCAGCGCAGTTATCGAGAAGCCCAGGAAGCGGAAGCGGCAGCTGACTATTTACTCAAACACAGCGGCGTGTTTTTTGATCCAGAATTAGTCGGACTTATGCTCGACAATTTGGATGCAATGGAAAAAATTCGTAAGCGTTATCAGGACAACCAGTAAGCATTAACAAGGTGTTAGTAGAGGAACCACTATGGATTTACAGGCCATGCGCCGTGAATACGGTTTAGGCAGTTTGCACCGCGAGCAATTATTTGCCAGCCCGGTAGAGCAATTTGAACACTGGATGAAGCACGCCATTGATAGCGGCGTATTGACTGACCCAACGGCAATGACTGTGGCAACGGTCAATGCCGATGGCGTACCGAGCCAACGCATTGTTCTATTAAAAGGCTATAACGAGCAAGGTTTTTGCTTTTACACCAATAAGAATAGCCATAAAGGCGACGATATTCGCAATAACAATCAGGTTTCGTTGCATTTCGCCTGGCTTGCACTTGAGCGACAAATCAGCATTATCGGACAGACTGTTGAATTAAGTGACGAAGAAAACGATGCGTACTTTCATTCGCGTCCGAAAGAAAGTCAGGTAGCCGCCCTTGCCTCTCAACAAAGTCGCCCGGTTGATAGCCGCGATGTATTAGAAAGCCATTATCAGGCGTTACTGAAAGAATACGCTGATACCGACGTGCCGCGCCCACGTCATTGGGGAGGCTATCGGGTTATTCCCGACACTTTCGAGTTTTGGCAAGGCGGCAAACACCGCCTTCACGATCGCTATCAGTACACCCGCGACGGTGACCATTGGCGAATTACCCGCTTGCAGCCGTAGGCAATTCGACCTCGCAAAATTCGGCGCAACGCTTTAATACTTTCAGTGTCGAAGGGGCGTAAACCACTCCCTTTTTGAGCTGCTCGCGCTTACGGGCAAGAGCAGCCTCGCCCGGCACGCGAACCGGTAACTCAGGGTCAGCCGGAGCACTGTTTCGCGCATCATCCAATAAACGGTCAACCTGCTTCAGAAACTCAGCTTTATCCCCAAAGGCTTCCGGGTCGATTACCTGAACCCATACGGTATTCGCGTCACCGTCCTCAGCACCTTGCACACGACCGTACTGCGCCAGCGCCATGGACCAAATTTCACTGAACAAGGTAAGGCCATAACCTTTGTAACCGAGTTGCTCCCCTCCCAGAGGAGCAATGGCGCTGCCGGGAGATTCAAAGAAACTAAGCGGGTCATCTGTCCATTCGCCGTTCGGTTTTATTAACGCTTTGTAAGGTAAGTTCTCCCCATTCGCTTTTGCCTGGCGTACTTTACCCGCCGCCGTCATTGAAAAGCTGATATCAAACAGCATCGGCTCTTTTGAGCTGGGTACCCCCACCGCAAAAGGGTTCGGCGAAAACACCGCCTCTTTCCCGCCGAACGGCGCAACCGCCTTCTGCCCCGGAGTCGAGCACATTAAATTCACCGCCATGCCTTTGTCAGTGGCAATGGTTAAATAGGCAGCCAGAGACGCCACATGTTGGCTACGTCGTAACACCACCGTTCCCGTGCCTGCCTGTTTGGCCATTTCGCACGCCGCATTAACCGCCTGCGGTACCACGTAAGGTCCCGGCAAAAACTGTGCATCCCAATTTGCGACGGCTGCACGTTCACTTAATACCACCGGTTGCCCTTTTGGCAAGCTTTTACCGTCTTTTAGCCATTGGCAGTTATTCAGCAAACGAATTAAACCGTGTGTACTAAACCCCAGTAAGTCTCCCTCCAGAAGATAGTACGCCACATGGCGAGCTACCTCGCCCGATGCCCCACAATTGGTTAAGCACGACTGCGCCCATTGCGCTAATTCAGAATAATCAAAACGTGACACGTCGGTGTTCATGAAATTTCCTCTTGGTGACGGCTAGCAGGTCGTTTAAGCTACGCATAAGACATTATCAAGGAGTACAGATTGTGTCATCTGATAACACAATAAACAGAATTGCATTAATTACCAGCGGCGGTGATGCGCCAGGGATGAACGCCGCCATTCGTGCGGTCGTATTGGCTGCGGAAAATTACGGCATTGAGGTAATAGGCTTTCGACATGGTTACGAAGGCGTACTCAACAATGACTTTGTGCGCTTAGACAGAGAAGACGTCGAACATATTATGCAGTACTCGGGCACCATTATTAAAAGTGCCCGTAGTGAGCGCTTTAAATCCGATGAGGGCGGGCGTGAAGCAGCGACCAACTTAGACGCGCACCAAATTGACGCCTTTATTGTCATTGGCGGTGACGGCTCGTTCCGTGGCGCTGACCATTTAGCGAAATTTTGGAACGGTCCGATTATCGGTGTGCCCGGCACCATCGATAATGATCTCTATGGCACCGATCACACTATTGGATATGACACGGCGGTTGAAACCGCTATGGACGCATTGGATAAAATTCGTGATACCGCAGAAGCCATGGATCGCGTATTCATTGTTGAAGTCATGGGGCGTAACGCCGGCTATATTGGTATCAGCAGTGCCATGGCGTGTGGCGCAGAGCGTATGATTCTGCCGGAGCTGCAAAAAGACAAACCATTAACGGTCGAGGCGCTGGTAAAGCACATTGAGTCGGTGCAACGCGTCCGCGGTGATTCCAGTTACGTGATGGTGCTGTGTGAAAACCAATGGCCTGGTGGTGCAGTTCGACTTGCAGAGCAACTGGAAGATCGTCTTAACTTACCGTGTCGGCCGTGTTTATTAGGACACGTACAACGAGGCGGCCGCCCAACGGCTATGGACAGAATTTTAGCAACACGTTTGGGCGTTCATGCGGTAGAATTAGTCCGCCAAAATCAGACCGGTGTTATGGCGGGTGTTAATGCCAATGAACTAAGCGCTACGCCACTGTCTGAAACCTGGACAAAACGTAAAAAACTGAGCGAAGAGCTCATTAATATTCAGCAAAGTTTGTTTAACCCGATTAAAAAAAATCGGCAGAAATCGACACAAACTGACGACTAGAAAGAGAGGTCACTAAAGCGCATGCCCGCAATGTCATTACCCGTATCGTTGAACGATCCTATCCGTCCATTTTTTGGTGCTGAGCACAGTACCGAATTGCATTCGGATCACACACATATTTTAGGATTTGGCTTTGACGGCACCGCCTGTTTTCGCAAAGGCACCAAAGAGGGGCCAGATGGCCTGCGCTCGGTTTCTGAAGACATCGAGTCTTACTCACCATATTTAGATGCTGACCTTGAAGACCATACCTTTTATGATTTAGGTAATTTGCGACTGGGCTTTGACGATGACGAAGAAAAACAGTGGCATCATGCTCTGAGTGACTTTAACCAAATTTTTGACGACGTCGATTTAGCCAAAGAAAACATTAAGCTACTGACGTTAGGTGGTGAGCATTCAATTTCTTACGCGCCTATTGTGAAATATTTGAAGCAATACCCAGATTTAGTGCTTTTACATTTAGACGCTCACGCTGACTTGCGCGATGGCTTCCTCGGTTACCACTACTCGCACGCGTCGATCATTCGCCGCTCGGTTGATCACTTCAGCCCTGGTCATGAGCTTATCCAGTACGGTATTCGCTCTGGTACACGGGACGAGTATCAGTGGATGAAAGAGCACAAAACCATTCGTAAATCGCGTCAGGAATTCTTAGAAAGTGTTAATGCTATTGCGGCAGACAGACCGGTCTATTTGACATTAGATCTGGACTATTTTGACCCATCGTTTTTCCCTGGAACCGGTACACCAGAGCCCGGCGGCGAAGACTTTCACTCGTTTGTCAGCTTAATGAAAATTTTGCGCCAGAAAAATTTCGTCGGCGCCGACGCTGTTGAGCTTTCACCGCCGATAGACCCTACCGGCAACTCCAATGTATTCGCGGCCAAAGTGGTGCGCGAGCTGTTACTTGCTTTAGAGCGCGCAGGAGCCTAATTGATGTCAGACTGGAATATTGATCAAGCAGAAGAATTGTATGGCGTTAACCGTTGGGGCGCAGGTTATTTTTCGATTGGCGACAACGGCAACATTCAAATTCGTCCGAATCATCGTCTGCCTGACCTGGCCATTGATATGCAGGAAGTGGTTGAAGAAATAAAAGCTGAAGGCATTGAGCTACCGGCGGTTATTCGTTTTCACGATATTCTTCGCTCGCAAGTCGAAATTATTAACGAGACCTTTGCGCAGCAAATTCAGGACGCCGATTATAACGGCAAGTATTGCGGTGTATTCCCGATTAAAGTCAACCAAATGCGCGAAGTGGTTGAAGAAATCATGGACGCTGGCGAACCGTACAACTACGGACTGGAAGCAGGCTCAAAGCCCGAGCTTATGGCGGTTATGGCGTACAATGAAAACCCCGACGCGCTGACCATACTGAATGGCTACAAAGACAAAGACTACCTGACGCTGGCACTGCTTGGCCGTCAGTTACGCCGCAAGATGATTATTGTCATTGAAAAGTACAGCGAGCTGGAAATGCTGATTCCGCTGGCCAAAGATTTAGGCGTTGAGCCTATGATTGGTCTGCGCTCAAAAATGATGGTGAAAAGCGCCGGCAAATGGGCTGGTTCCAGTGGCGATCGAGCTAAATTTGGTTTAAGCATTGCCGAAATACTGAATGTGGTTGAACGCTTACGTCAGGAAGACATGCTGCACTGCGCCAAGCTTCTACACTTTCACATTGGCAGCCAGCTGTCTGATATTCGTAAGATAAAAGAAGCCGTCAGTGAAGGTGCTCGTTTGTACGCTAAGCTTATTCAGGAAGGCGTACCGCTCGAGTACTTAGATATTGGCGGTGGTTTGGGCATTGACTACGACGGTACCAGTACCACCAGCGACTCTTCTCGCAACTACTCGACCGAAGAATACGTTGCCGACGTGGTTTGGGGCGTCAAACAGGTGTGCGACTTAGAAAAAGTACCCCACCCTAACCTGGTTAGCGAGAGTGGCCGTGCAATGACCGCGCACCACAGCTGTGTCGTCACCAACATTGTCGGTGAAATAAAGCCAGCCAGCACCAATTTCGATGTCAGCCCCAGCGAGGACGAGCATATTTTAGTGAAGAACATGCGTGAACTGCACCAGTCGGGCGACCAGTTCCATCCGCAAGAGCGCTATAACGATGCCGCTGGCTACAAGCAGAATGCATATGAAGCCTTTAAACTGGGCATTTTGTCGTTACAGGAAATGGCGAAGCTGGACACCATGTACTGGCAAATACTGGCAGACATTCATCAGTCGCTGGACAAAGACGCTTATGTTATTCAAGAGCTGGAAGAGCTTGAAGATATGCTCGCCAGCCAGTACTTATGTAACTTTTCTATTTTTCAGTCAGCCGCAGACACCTGGGCCATTGGTCAGGTACTGCCAATAGTGCCTATTTCGCGTTTAAACGAGAAGCCGGAAGTGCGCTGCTCCATTGCCGACATTACGTGTGACAGTGACGGTAAGCTGGGCAAATACATAGAAGGCACCGAAATTAGCGATAACATTCCAATGCACTCGTTGCGTAAGGGCGAAGATTATCATGTCGGGCTATTCTTAACCGGCGCGTATCAGGATGTTATGGGTGACATGCATAACCTCTTTGGCCGACTGACAGAAGTGCACGTATATTGTCACGATGACGAGCGCGGCGACTTCTACATTGAAGAAGTGGTGCCAGGCACTTCCGCTGAAAAAGTGCTGCAAACCATGCAATACAATACGGAGTACATGGCCAAAGCGGTTAAGAAACAAATTGACCGTCAGGTTCGAAATGGTGGCCTCGCACCAAGAGCCGGTGTTCGCTGGACAAACTTTTACGAGAAGTGTTTGGCCGGCAGCACCTACTTAAGCGTTGAATAATTCACCAAAACAACCGCTTAATGTGCAATTACTGAGCAAACAGTAAAAAAGGCACGAAAAGCGGTTGACTCGAAACCGAAAAAAACGTTTAATACACGCCGTTGCCCGGATAGCTCAGTCGGTAGAGCAGAGGATTGAAAATCCTCGTGTCGGTGGTTCGATTCCGCCTCCGGGCACCAACTTCTTTCTAAAGCCCTGCACTTAGTGCGGGGCTTTTTCGTTTCTGAGCAACGGATGTAACACGCTTAGTAACACAGGCCTACAACCTGACGTTACCGTCATCCAAAACCAGGGCGACTTTCGCATGGATTGAGGCAGTTAAAGCTCGCTCATAAAAGCGGGCTCTAACTGCGCTCAATGACCTAACTCTCTATTCTTTAAAACGCTGCACTAAATAATAAAGCGCTGGAAGCACCACCAACGTCAGCAATGTTGACGATACAATACCGCCAATAACCACTGTCGCTAACGGCCGCTGCACTTCGGCACCCACACCGGTATTAAATGCCATAGGGACAAAGCCCAGGCTAGCTACGAGAGCAGTCATCAGTACAGGTCTTAACCGCTGTTGCGCGCCTTCAAACACCGCATCTTTCAATGGCAGTCCGTCGCGCAGCAGTTGCCGTATGAATGTCAGCATGACCACGCCGTTCAAAACCGCCACGCCCGACAGTGCAATGAAGCCGACTGCAGCGGAAATTGATAGCGGCATATCACGCAGCGCTAATGCGAATATCCCGCCGGTCAGCGCTAAGGGAACGCCTGTGAATATGACGAGTGCACTGCTCAGCGAATTAAACGCACTGTATAGCAGGCCAATAATTAATAGCAGCGCTAATGGCACAACCAAACTCAACCGTTGGGAAGCTGATTGCAGCTGTTCAAAGGTACCGTCGTAGTTAACCCAATAACCTGCTGGCAAATCAACGTCAGTCGTTAGCGCATCCTGAACATCTGCCACAAAAGAGCCCAAATCACGATCTTCAACATTCGCACTCACAATAACATTGCGTTTGCTGCTTTCTCGGTTAATTTGGTTCGGTCCACTTTCCAAACTCAATTCGGCGACCTCTCCCAACGGCACATAGCGCAGCTCAGGGTTGCCGGCAGGCAGATCAATAGGCAGTGATTTAAGCTGTTCAATGCTCTTACGCCATTCTTTGTCGAGACGTACCATTAGCTTGAAGCGTTTATCCCCCTCGTAAATAATCCCTGACTGAACTCCACCAACCGCAGCTTGAACTGCTCGCTGTACATCAGCGACTGTTAGGCCTAATAACGCTAAATGATCACGCTTAGGTATAACTGAGAGTGTCGATAAACCGGTCATTTGTTCAACCCGAACATCAGCAGCGCCATCAACGGTGCGAATGACTGCGGCGGCTGAGTCGCCTAACCGTTTAAGCGTTTGCAAGTCATCGCCATAAATACGAACCCCCAAGTCAGCTCGAACGCCTGCAATAAGTTCGTTAAACCGCATTTCAATCGGTTGAGTGAACTCGTACTTATTACCGGGAAGCTCTTGCACAGCAGTTCGTATTTCAGCAACCAATTGCTCTTTGGGTTTCTCTGGGTTTGGCCAGTCCTTGCGCTCCTTCAAAATAATAAAAGTATCCGCGACGCTCGGTGGCATCGGGTCAGTCGCAACATCCGGGGTACCAATTTTCGAGAACACCAATTTTACTTCATCAAACTCCGAGACCACAGACTCTACGTCTTTTTGCATGTCGATGGATTGTTGCAGTCCTGTCCCCGGAATACGCAGCGCTTGAATTACAATATCGCCTTCATCCAGTTGAGGTAAGAACTCAGTTCCCATGCGACTGGCCTGAAACATGGACACCGCAAATAGGCCAAAGCCAATCAAAATAATGACAACCGGAAGCTTCAGTGTCTGCCGTAAAACCGGCTGATACACTTTGCGCGCCGCCCGCATGATGCGGTTTTCACCGTGCTGAATGTTGCCACGCACAAATATTGCAATAGCAGCGGGTACAAAGGTAACGCTGAAAATCAGAGCCCCTAAAAGCGCCGCTACGACCGTAAACGCCATGGGATGGAACATCTTGCCTTCCACGCCACTTAACGCAAATATTGGCAGGTAGACCAGCATGATAATCAGTACACCAAAAACCGTTGGGTTGAAGACCTCACGTGTACTATGGGTTACTTCAATTAAGCGCTCTTTAGTGGTAAGTACCCGGCCTAAGCGTTGCTGTGCAATTCCAAGCCGTCGCAAAGCGTTTTCAACCACAATGACCGCACCATCGACGATAATACCAAAATCAATTGCGCCCAGGCTCATTAAATTACCAGACACCTTGTTGGCGACCATGCCGCTTACCGCAAACAGCATACTTAACGGAATGACACAGGCGGTAATCAGTGCTGCACGGGCATTTCCGAGTAGAATGAAAAGCACGACAATAACCAGCACGGCACCTTCAAACAGATTTTTCTCTACCGTTGCAATGGTTTTATCCACTAAGGATGTGCGGTTATAAACCGTTTCGATGACGACACCGTCTGGCAAGCTTCGTTGCACTTCGTCAATTTTATCGGCAACATTCTGGGCAACAATACGACTGTTCTCACCAATCAACATCATGGCGGTGCCTAATACCACTTCGCTCTCGCCCGAGGTTGCCGCACCAGTGCGTAATTGCTCTCCCAGTTTGACCTCAGCAACATCGCTGACGCGCACTGGCGCATCATCGCGCTTGGTTATGACCACATTTCGAATCTCATCAAGCGTTTTGAGCTGACCGGGCGAGCGCACCAACCATTGCTCACCATTTTTCTCGATATAACCGGCACCAGCGTTTCTATTGTTAAGATCCAATGCTGCCAAAAGGTCCTGCATGGTCACTTTATAGGCCAGCATACGACCGGGGATGGGAGCCACCTGGTATTGCTTTTCATAACCCCCCACACTATTAATCTCGGTAACACCGGGCACCTTGACCAGTTGCGGCTTAATGATCCAATCCTGGATGGTACGCAACTGCTCGGGCGTATACGCCTCGCCATCGGCATTGGTAGCCCCCTCTTTCGCGCGTACTACATAATTAACAATTTCACCAAGGCCGGAGGCTATTGGCCCCATCGTCGGCTCGATACCGTCGGGTACTTCTCCCCTTACCTTTTGCAATCGCTCACTGATTTGCTGTCTAGCCCAGTAAATATCGGTGCCCTCTTCAAACACCACGGTAACTTGCGACAACCCATAGCGTGAGATCGAGCGGGTGTAGTCCAGCTTTGGTAAACCTGCCATCGCGGTTTCCACCGGATAAGAAATACGTTGTTCGGTTTCTAATGGCGAATAGCCTGGCGCTTCTGAATTTATCTGTACCTGAACATTGGTAATATCCGGCACAGCATCGATGGGTAGCTTTAATGTGCTATAAACGCCCGCAGCTGCTACTAACAAGGTTGCGGCAAGCACCAGCCATCGACGATCAACCGCAAAGCGAATGAGTGCATCTATCATTGTTTACTCTCCCTAATGGCTGTGGCCTGCGCCTTGTTTTAGAATGTCAGCCTTTATCAAGTAGCTGTTTTCAACGACATAACTTTCGCCATTCTCAATACCCGATAACACCTCGGTGTATTCACCGTCAGTTCGGCCTAACTCAACTTCCCTGGCTTCGAAACGATTACCCTCTTTAATAAAAACAACGGGGTTATCTTCTAAACGTTGAACAGCATCATTGTTTATCGCCAAGCTCGCGTTAAAGCTGTCTGTAACGACATCCGCTTTTACGTGCATTCCCGGTCGCCAATGCCCCGACTGATTGGGCAACTCGATAAGTGCGCGTGCAATATGTCCGCCAGTCATTTGTGGCGAGATATAAGACACAGTTCCTTCGACGGTTTTATGATGATGCAAGTCGTACACATAGGTCGTTTGCTCTTCTTCTAACGACTCAATGTTCTCCGGGAACGCTGAAAGCTCTACCCAGACCGATGATGGATCCAGGACTTCAAATAATGGCTTTTGCTCAACCACTTCACCAACATTGGTAAAACGTGCAGTTACCTCTCCGCTAATTGGGCTGATGACTTCAAATGCCGTGCCTGTCGTAACATTCTCAACAACAGCCAGAGTTTGCCCGGCTTTTATGTCATCGCCGATATTGGCCTTTAGTGACGTAACAATACCTTTGTACTTCGCTCCGATATGCACAATATTGTTATTATTGGGGGCTATTACACCGAAAATTGTTTGCTTTACTCGAATGCTTTGAGCGCTCGCTGTTGCCAACGTTAATTTCGCGTTTTCTATTGCTGCATCACTTAAATTGGTATGGGGTGCTTCATGCTCTTCGTGTTTTTTCTCATAAGCCAATACGGGCAGTGAAAAACTGGCAATGCAGATAATTGTAATCAATGTGTTGAGTTTCATTGTTGTACTCCTAAAAACGGCTGTCCGGTCATGCGCTCTAATTCGATGATGTCGCTGTAAATCGCATGTTGACGGGAGATTTTTTCATACTCGAGTTTTGCTAACTCTGTTTGCGCGTCTAACACTTGCAACAAAGAGTGCGTTCCGCGTGCGTAACCCTGTTGAGTTTGTGCGAGTAACTGTTCAGATAGCGGCATCAGTCGCTGGTTTATCTTTTGCAGATAACTTTGGTGAGTTTGCAAACTGTGCACTAGCGATAAAGCCAGTGATTTTAGTTGCTGCCGAACCTGTTTTTGCTGCGCCAGGATAGACTGATGCAGTAATCGGCTTTGTTTTATGCGACCGACGTTAGGGTCAGTGAACTGCAATGGCATCGATGCCTGGACGATTAAACCTACATCATCGAACTCATTATTGTAGCGAGCCCCGACACCAACGGTAATATCCGACTTTGAGTCCGCTGCTAACGCTCTGGCTTGCGCTTGTAGAAGTTGCTCAGAGTCCAGTAAACGCAAATACTCCGGCGCCCGATTAACAGCCGATAACACGTTGGCTTTTTCCGGGAGGCTTAGCGGAAAAGTAAAGTCTCCAGAGACGCGCGTAAAATTGAGCTCGCCTGCCCACATTGAAGCCAGTTCAGCTTGTTGCTTTTTCAGTTTACCGTTCAACTCGTCAGAGAAAGCGTATTGGCGCTCTAACTGTAATTTAATGCGAATAACCTCGGATTTAGGCACCGCGCCAGCTTCTACACGCTCCTGTGCCACTTTTATCAGTCGCTCAGTTCGCTGAATTTGACGCTCGCTGGTATGCGCGACTTGCTGAAGTTTTAAAATGTCATAGAAACGCTGTGTGGTTTCTGCCAAAACCTCAATTTGACGATACTCAAACTCTGCTCGCTGAGCTTTCTCTTTTTCGGTTGCAGCTTTAACTCGTAACTGCCGTTTGTCCCCTAACTCTATGAGCTGAGAAAAGGATACGGTCAATTGTGAGTTACTGATACCTTCTAGCCGTCCTGAGCCGGCAAAGTTTTCTATTTCCGCAGATACCCTTGGGTTCGCTGAAAACTCAGCCTGCTCTATCAGTGCTCCTGCAGCTCGTATTTTATAATCATACTCCAGTAACTCAGGGTTATTCTTGATCGTTTTTTGTAACGCTTCTTTCAGCTTTAAATCTGTCGTCGCAGCCGTCGCCACAGGCACTAGCGCACCTAAGCAAAAGGCTGCCACGAAGTATAAATACTTCATGTTGCTTCTCCATTAACTTATAGGTTTTAAAAAGTCTAAGTTAACGGTTACGCGTTTGGTGGAGGTACAGGGGGTTGGTGAGTCAGGCTTTGGTCAAAACCTATCGAGTTTGAGTTGGGTGCCAAAATAACAGGCACGGCTGAAATTAAGAGGTTATAACCAGTAATGCAACTAATATGAGGTTGTGTTTGTTGTTTACTATCATATATTGATTTATTTAAGTCTTGATTTTCACGCTCAATTTCTAAGACTAAGTCATACGCAACTCCTGCACTCTTTATTGAAGACTGACTGAAAGTACCAGCCACAGGAGCACAGGCAAAAGAGCTATGAATGAGCACAGTCAGTATTAAAAACCAAGATATTTTCATTCAATTACCCTACTCAATATAAATTCCTAATCCATCCAAAATAAGCTCGGCCATATTAATTATTATACTTACTATTTACTTAGAACCCGGTAGATTCGGTATCATTGAGACCTGCAAGTTGCTTAACAGTAATAGGATAACTCCTAGGGTAATTGCAATATCGGCAATATTAAAAACTGGCAATTGCCACGTTTGCCAACCTAGATGAAGGGAGTCGACAACATAGCCACGAAACAGTCGGTCAATGAGGTTCCCAACCGCCCCCCCAAGAATCAGCCCGTAGCTAATGCCATCCCGTTTACTTACTTTATTAAAGATCAACCTCGTTAAAGCCACAGACATTAGCAGAGCAACCCCAATAAAAAAATAGCGCTGCCAACCTCCACCATTTGAAAGCAGGCCAAATGCCGCACCAGTGTTCCAAGTGTGTACCCAATTGAAAAAAGGGGTCAATGAAATCGAATCACCGTAAGCTATTGATTGCTGCGTCTGCCACTTGATCACTTGGTCAAGGACTACAGTTAAACCAGAAATTAACAGAGAAATATAGGGCGAAAATCCTTTATCAACGCAGGACATTCAGTTCCCCTTCAGTGCAAAAATGCGTCTTGACCCGTTAAGCACGATTAAACCTGCTATGCTACCTATAATAAGATCTGGGTAATTCGACCCGGTCAACGCAACGAGGATGCCAGCGATGATTACGCCAAGGTTAATCACTACATCATTAGCTGAAAAAATCCAACTTGCTTTCATATGCGCACCACCTCCTCTATGTTTGGAGATAAGTAGAAGACAGATGGTATTGCCAATCAACGCGACAAATGCAATCCCCATCATCGCAAGTGACTCAGGTTCACTCCCGAATACGAAGCGTCTCACAACTTCTGCAAGTACACCCAGAGCCAAAACCAGTTGTAGTACGCCAGCTAGGTGCGCAGCACGTATTTGCATATTAACACTACGCGCTACGGCATAAAGAGAAAGCCCGTAAACTGCCGCATCGGCAAAATTATCTAAAGATTCCCCAATCAAACCAGCAGACTGCCAAAGCAGTCCGGCAGTCATTTCCACCAAGAACAGAAGAGTATTGATGGTGAGCAACCAACACAAGGTGCGGGACTCCTGCTTATCCGAACTTGCCGAAAACTCCTCAGCTTTGATTGCCTCGGAGTCCGCAGCAGTGTCTCTTTCAAGCGAGGCCCCCAAACCTAGAGTCTCTAATTTAGAAGTAATAAAGGCTGTCTCACCATCATGTAATACCTTCAGCCGACGGTTTGACAAGTCGAAGGATAATGAATGAATTTCCTCAAACCCATTCAGTGCCAAGCGAATCATTCGTTCTTCTGATGGGCAATCCATTTTTGCTACAGAGTAAACGATGAGCCGTTTACCTGACTCTTCGTAGGCATTTTTTGAGTCGCCATTTGTTCGAACCGTATCAAAGGAACTAGCCATCGTATTACTTACCTTAAATATATAGTTTCACAATTAAAAACTATAAAGTTACTATAAGGTCAAGAAATTACTTAACTAGATAGGAAATTTTCTTATGCGTATTGGTCAACTAGCAGACTTATTAGGAATTCAAACCCAGACAATAAGGTTCTATGAAAAAAAGGGTTTGTTACCTTTACCAGCTCGTAGTTATAACGGATATCGAGTATACACTGAAAAACATTACAAAAGACTTAAGTTTGTATGTAGCTGCAGAGCTATAGGCCTTTCATTATCTGAAACCCGCAGATTACAAGATTATCAAGACAATCCACATCAACCTTGCTCAGCCGTTAATACCCTGATTGATGAACACATAATGCACATACGCTCTCAAATTACTTCTTTGCAAGATCTTGAGAAGCAACTCACTTCAATTAGAACAAGTTGTACTGGCCAAAGCAAAGTTATTGCGTGTACAATTCTTAATAAAATTGATGAAATAGAATCTGTTAGTTGTAACCGAGACGTCTAAATTTCCGGAGGTTACACAACGTACTTACACAATTTTTTAAGGTTGTCCAGCGGAGCTTCGTTAGGCTACTGAGTGTCTAGTGAACTAGTGGCGATTCAGAATGCACTAGTTGAGAACTATTTTTAATTAATGTACCATTAAGCTGCTTATTTAGAACTGTAGGTAATGATGCTTAGACTCGGATTTTTAATACTGGTGCTTGTTGCTGTTCTGACTCAAATCAGTCAGGCGGTTGCTGATGTGCATCAATCTCACCAATCCTCTTCTGAGCAACACCTCAATTTTGAGCATGACGAATCCCACATCGATAAGCGCAATCTCCCTAAAAGTGGCGAAATCAGCTTTGACTACCATCATTGCTGTCACTGCCATGGTTCATTTCATTTATATGCCATGAAGGCTGAAAAAACTCTCGCGTTACCACGAATGGGCACAATACGTCTTGGGTATACTGAGTTTTACACTAACCCACTATCATCGCCGCTGTTCCGGCCTCCCATCTCCTCATAGCTGCCTAATACGCTGCTTTAGCAGCGCAACTAAATCATTATTTTACGCAGTAATATGACTGAGGAGTCTATCTATGGGTCCGTTTTCGACACATAGCAAACGCTTGTTTGTTGCCGTAAGTCTGGCAATAAGTTCAAGCTACGCCAATGCACAACAGTTGCCCGAGCAATGGCAAAAAACTGTGCAGCAACACCCCAGTGTTGAAGCCGCTCAACAGCAGGCTGAAGCGCTGATCCAACAGGGCAAACAATTAAATCAGCCTTTGTACAACCCTAGCTTATCGTCACGCTTAGAGCGCGAGGGTGACATCAATAATTACGCTGTTGGTCTAAGCCAGACGCTGGACTGGAGCACTCGCAATGAAGCAAGGGCCAGTCAGAGTGACGCCATGACGGCTATGGCAGTGAGTATTTATCGCCAGTCGGCGACATCGCATGCTAAAACTTTGTTGAATGCCTATGTGCAATGGCTGGACGCAAAACAGCGTTACGCACTGGCTGAGCAGCAAGAGAAAATCGTTAAACAGGCGATAAGCCTGGTTGCCGAACGACGTAAAGCCGGTGACTTAGGTGCCGTCGACGAACAACTGACGGTACTCGCGCTAAGTCGGCAACTGCAACAAACGGCAGCGGCTTATCAACAACTGCAATCCGCTGAAGCAGAGTTAAACGCTCTGCTAACAACGTCTGATGTCGGTCAACTCTCCATTAATGAGGAGCTATTTAACGTTGAACCTGCGTTAACGGCTCGTTGGCAACAACATCCAGCGTTAAAAGCCGCTTACCTGCAATGGCAATTAAAGCGCGCCGATGTCGACTGGAAACGCTCGTTAACCACCGCCAACCCAACCGTAGGCGTCGAAGCGGGCGAGAGCGATAACGAAACAGTAATTGGCTTATCATTCAGCATTCCACTACAGGTTCGCAATAACTACAGCGATGCGGTGCGCGCAGCCAATAGCGAAGCTGTTGCTGAAGAAAAACGTTTGATTGCACTAAGGCAACAATGGCAAGCAGCACTGAAATCGTCTCTTAACAATTATCGTTTTGTGAAAAAACAGTGGCAAAGCTGGCAAAGAGACTTTCAATCTCGGCAGGATGAGTCGATGCAGGTGATTGAGCAGTCCTGGCTCGCCGGTGACCTATCCACCACAGACTACCTCACCGCTGTGCAACAGCAGCTCGATAGCCAATTTGCAGGGATAGCGCTGCAAACACAATATCGGTTGGCCGCCATTGAATGGTTGTACCGTTCGGGCGAACTCAGTAAAGCACTGACGTTATCGCCGTTAAGCCAGCCAACAAACGCAGAGATTGGAGAGTAAACGATGTCAGTAAAACCTTTATACGCAGCAATAGCACTTGCGCTGGGCTTTTCGGTTATGGCGCAGGATGAACACGGACACGACGAAAAAGAAGCTACCCACAAGGAAAGTGCAGGCGTGGAGCTATCCAGCAAGCAGCTGTCCATGGCAGATATCACCACGCGAACCTTGCAAACTCAAGTCATTGAATACCCGGTTTATGCCCCGGGCGAGGTGGTTGCTAACGACTTTAACAGCTATATCGTGAGTCCGCGCATCGACTCGACCGTGCTCAAACGTTTTGTCAGTATTGGCGACCACGTCGAAAAAGGTGAACCTCTAGCCACCCTCTTCAGCGCCACCATGGCGGAGGCGCAAAGTCAGTATTTGGTCACACTTAACGAGTGGCAACGCGTGCAGTCACTCGGCGAGTCAACGGTTGGTGAAAAACGCTTTGTCGAAGCGAAAAACGCCTTTACCTCAGCGCAAGCGCAGCTCAAAGCATTTGGTATGTCAGCCAGTGATATTAAGCGTTTAAGTAAAGCTGACTACCCTATCGGCGAATACCAACTGACCTCAGAAATTGGCGGAATTGTGGTTAGCGATAATTTCAAGCAGGGTCAGCAAGTTAATGCCGGTAATCACTTGGTTGAAGTGCTGCAAGAAGAAACCTTGTGGGTTAATGCTCGTCTACCAGGCTCAGCTGACCTTAATGTGCAGTTTGGTGATCCTGTTACAGTGAGTGTCGACAATCAGCGCTTTGCGGCAAAAGTCATTCAGGAAGGCCACACAATAGACCATAAAACCCGCACCCGAACGGTACGACTTGCCGTAAATAACGAAAAGGACCAATTACACCCTGGTTTATTTGCGGATGTTTATTTCTCAGTCAAGTCGGATAGACCGGTGCTTGCAGTTAAGGACTCAGCCTTAATGCGGGCATCTGATGGTGACTGGCAGATATTCATTGAGCACGAACCCGGAAAGTTTGAGCCGAAGAAAGTCGAATTGGTTGATGAAAAGGGTCCGTGGAAAGTTATTCGAGGCGTTAACGAAGGCACAAAATACGTAGACAACGGCGCGTTTTTCGTTCGCTCACAAATCGCTAAAGGCGGTTTTGACCCACATAACCACTAACAGGAGGTTGTATGTTTCAGCGCATTATTCAGTTTGCTGTCGCCAATCGCCTGTTATTGGTATTGGCTTTATTCAGCATCAGCATTGCGTCATTTTTTATTATTCCCAAACTTAATCTGGATGCCTTTCCCGATGTTACCAACGTTCAGGTAACGGTAAATACGGAAGCACCAGGATTAGCAGCGACCGAAGTCGAGCAGCTTATTACCTATCCGATAGAGTCGGTGATGTATGCCCTGCCCGACGTCAAAGAAGTTCGGTCAATCTCAAAAACAGGTTTATCGGGCATTACCGTGGTATTTGACGAGAGTGTCGATATCTACTTTGCCCGGCAACTGGTATTCGAGCGGCTGCAAGCGGCAAAGGAGTTGATTCCAGAGGGAGTCGGCACGCCCGAAATGGGCCCTAACTCTTCCGGTCTCGGCCAGGTTTATCAGTATCTGCTACTTGCCGAGCCGGGCTCTGGTGTCAGTAGCATGGAGCTACGCAGTCTTAACGACTATGTGGTTAAACTGCTACTGATGCCCGTTGAGGGAATTACCGAAGTCTTGTCCTTTGGCGGTGAAGTTAAGCAATATCAGGTTAACCTCAATCCCGCCAAGCTGCTGTCTTACGACCTTACCCAGCAAGACGTCATGGGCGCGGTCAACAAGAATAACGGTAACGTTGGTGGTTGGTATATGCCCCGCGGTCAGGAGCAGTTGGTTATTCGCGGCACCGGCTGGTTGGATAGCGGTAAAAAAGGCCTGCAACAAATACGACAAATACCGCTCAAAACCGTTGACGGCGTTTCCGTAACACTGGGACAGGTTGCCGACGTCGAAATCGGCAGTGAAATTCGCCAGGGGGCGGTCTCAATGTCGCGTAAAGTCGACGGCGAGGTCAACCAGTTGGGCGAAGTGGTGTCGGGTATTGTGCTCAAACGCATGGGCTCGAATACCAAAGCCACCATCGACGGTATTAAAAAGCGCATTCCGCTTATTCAGCAAGCATTACCCGAGGGTGTTACCTTTGAGCCGTATTATGATCAGGCCGATTTAATACAAAAAGCCGTATCTACGGTCGCGTATTCACTGCTCATTGCCTTTGTGTTTATTATCGCAGTATTAGCACTGTTTTTGCTCAACATACGCGCTACTTTTTTAGTGTTACTGTCCATTCCCGTTTCTATCGCCATTGCCCTGATGGTAATGTCCGCGATGGGCATGTCGGCTAACCTGATGTCGCTGGGCGGGATTGCTGTTGCCATTGGTATGCTGGTCGACGGCTCCGTGGTGATGGTTGAAAATATCTTTAAGCACTTAAGTCGTCCGGATAGTGAACACCAAGACGACGCCGAGCAACGCACAGAGCACCGCGACCCGGATCCTCAGGCAGCCAAACTCGATAGTCATGGTATCAAGCTGCGAGTTAAGGAAGCGGCTAACGAAGTGGCACGACCGGTATTCTTTGCCGCCATGATTATCTTGGTGGTCTTTATGCCACTGTTTAGTTTTCAGGGTGTTGAAGCTAAATTATTTGAGCCCATGGCTATCAGTATTATGCTGGCCATTATCTCCGCGGTTTTTGTGGCCATCATGGTTGTACCGGCATTAGCCAGTTACTTTTTCAGTCGGGGTATTAAGCCTCGTGAAAATAAGCTGCTTAAACCACTAGATAATGGTTATAAAAGACTATTATCGGTGGCGTTACGCAGTAAAAAGGCTGTTATTGCCCTGGCCGGTGTGCTGTTTGTCGGCGCTTTGGTGTTAGTGCCTCGTCTCGGCACAGAGTTTGCGCCCGAACTGGAAGAAGGCACGATTAATATTCGCGTGACATTAGCCCCCTCCTCTAACCTTGAAACGGCCTTAGAGGTGGCTCCGAAGCTTGAAAAAATCCTGATATCGTTCCCGGAAACCACCTACGCACTCAGCCGCATTGGACGAGCCGAAGTGGGCGGCGATCCAGAGCCTATCAGCAACATCGAGATATATGTGGGTCTTAAGCCGCAGTCTGAATGGACAACAGCATCGGATCGCTACGCCTTACAAGAAAAAATGGAGGCAAAACTAGATGATCACCCAGGCTTGTTGTTTAATTTTTCACAACCTATTGCAACACGGGTTGATGAACTGCTCTCAGGTGTAAAATCGCAGCTAGCCATCAAACTATTTGGACCCGAGCTTGACGTGTTGGCCCGTAAAGGCCAGGAAATAGAAAGTGCCGTCAAGCAGGTTGACGGGGCCGTTGCAGTAGCGATGGAGCAAATAAAAGGTGAAGCACAACTGGTGGTTTCGCCGAAACGCCAACAACTCTCACGCTACGGCTTAAATGTCTCCGATGTACTTAGCGTTGTCGACAATGGCTTGGGTGGCGCTTCGGCAGGCCAGATCATTCGCGGTAATGAGCGCTATGATATTTACGTGCGGTTGGCCAAGCAATTCCGCGATACGCCGGAGTCTATTCGCTCGTTACGCTTGTTAACTCCCTCGGGGGCCTGGGTAACCTTAGGCGAAGTCGCCAACGTTGCAATTGAATCAGGACCACCGCAAATCCGTCGTGATGATGTACAGCGTCGCGTTGTAATTCAATCGAACGTTCAGGGTCGTGACATGGGCAGCGTGGTTGCCGATATTAGGAAGGCGATTGACGAGAAGGTGGATTTACCAACCGGTTACTCAGTCGACATTGGTGGCCAGTTCGAAAGTCAACAACGAGCACAGGAGCGCTTGTCCATTGTCGTTCCCATATCGCTGGCACTCATCGCCCTGCTGCTTTATTTTGCTTTCGGCACCATGGGTCAAGCCATGTTGATTTTGGTGAATGTACCGTTGGCAGTCATCGGTGGTATTGTGGCACTCTATGTGTCAGGACAGTACTTATCGGTGCCCAGCGCCGTGGGTTTCATCACACTGTTTGGTGTGGCGGTACTAAACGGTGTGGTTCTGGTCGAAAGTATAAACCAGAGAATAACCGATGGGCATGCAGTTAATGATGCCGTGTTTGATGGCGCATGGTCGCGACTACGCCCGGTATTAATGACGGCAATAACCTCAGCGTTAGGACTCATTCCCATGCTGTTTGCAACCGGCGCAGGCGCTGAAATTCAGCGTCCATTGGCCACCGTCATTGTTGGCGGTTTGGTGTCTGCGACATTGCTAACACTGGTTATCTTACCCGTGCTCTATCCTTGGTTTTCGAAACAAAAAATTAAGGATCTGAGCCGTTAGGGTTCAATAGCATTTAAGGGGGCGGTTATTGCCGCCCCTTCTACTACAAAGAGGAACGTATTATGGGGCATCACCATAACCATGATCACTCAAAGGACATGCCGTCCAACCGCCTGGGGTGGGCATTTGTTCTTAACTTTGTTTTCACCATTATCGAGTTTATTGGTGGCTTTCTTACCAACAGTACCGCCATTTTAGCTGATGCCGTTCATGATCTTGGCGATAGCCTGTCGTTAGGTCTCGCGTGGATACTAAATAAACTTGGCAAAAAACAGGCTAACCAACACTTTACCTACGGTTATAAAAGACTGAATCTTGCCGGTGCATTTATTAATGCCGTTGTGTTAATCGCAGGCTCTGCCTGGGTACTTGTGGAAGCAATTCCCAGACTCTGGAACCCTCAGATGCCCGTCGCTGATGGCATGATTGCTTTAGCCGTCGTTGGCATTACAGTTAATGGATTTGCTGCTTACAAATTGTCAGAGGGCAAAACGTTAAACGAACGCGTTATTAACTGGCACTTGCTGGAGGATGTTTTCGGCTGGGTTGCTGTACTTATCGTTGGTATTGTTTTGCTGTTCGTAGACTGGCCGATTCTCGACCCTATATTGTCGATTGGCTTTACTCTATTTATTTTAGTGAATGTACTACGCAACCTGGGGGCAACACTGAAACTCTTCATACAGGCCACGCCAGACAAAAAAACCTACAAACAAGTCGCGGACGCTTTACTGGAGCTACCTCATGTCGCTGACCTACACCATCTGCATTTTTGGTCACTAGATGGCGAGGAGCATGTATTAACCGTTCATTTGGTGTTATCTAAAAACCTTGATATCGAGGCCCGTAGCGATTTAAAACAGCGCATCGATGACGTCCTTGCGCCCTATGCTTTAAGCCATACAACGGTAGAACTAGAAGATCCTGATGAAGCCTGTAGAGACAACTGATAATGAGTGCATTATTTTTAATGAAAACACTGGGCTTATTTATCGCCACCGCAATTGCTGAAATTGTCGGTTGCTATTTACCCTACCTATGGCTCAAAGAGGGTCATTCCGTTTGGTTGCTCATTCCGGCAGCAATAAGTTTAGCCTTATTTGCTTACTTATTAACACTTCATCCGGCGGAAAGCGGACGCGTTTACGCAGCCTACGGCGGTATTTACGTGTTAACCGCCATAGTGTGGCTGCGAATTATCGATAAATCGCCTTTATCCAGCTTCGACTTGATTGGGACGGCGTTTGTGCTAACCGGTATGGGGATTCTTGTGTATGGCTGGCGTTAGCTATAAAGCAATTCAGTTAAAGAACTCCGCTCAAAAGTTTTACTACACAGACTAACGCACCTTATGTTTGTCCGTGGTAGCGTCCTCAACCCCGTCATTAAGCGAGGCCATCAGTGGACAATAGACATCTCCGTGTCTGGAGCTGCATTTTTGCACCAGCTCATTCAACGCTCGTTCAATTTGCTGTAAGCGCGATATCTTTCGACGAACACTGGTGAGCTTTTGCTCTCCAAGCTCCCGTGCTTCATCGCAATGAGCGCCATCTTGCAGAGTTAATAGCTCACCAATTTCATCCAGACTAAATCCGAGCCATTGAGACGCGCGAATAAAATGAAGCCGAGCAAGCGCTTGTTCGTCGTAATGTCGGATTCCCCCATACGGCTTCTCCGGCTCGCTCATTAGCCCTCGGCGCTGATAATAGCGCACCGTTTCCACGCCCACGCCGGCTGTTTTGGCCAGCGTGCCAATTGTCATTACGTTGCGTTTTTTTAACATAGCTATTGCTTCCGTAGTGAGGTACGGGTCTAAGATTAACACATTAAAGCAAAATGCCCGAAGGAGTTACTCTTATGTCAAATTCAAAATCTGGTCGGGGCTCTCTTCTCGCGGGAGGGATCGCAGCGACTCTGGCATCTGCGTGTTGTCTGGGTCCCCTCATATTACTTGCACTCGGTGTATCCGGGGCCTGGATTGGGAGCCTCACAGCACTTGAGCCTTATCGACCCATTTTTATTGCCATTGCATTGATTGCCATATTCTTTGCCTGGCGTCGAATATACCGGCGTGCTGATGACTGCACCCCTGATAACACCTGCGCAACGCCAAATGCTCGTAAGAGCTACAAAGTGATGTTTTGGCTCGTTGCGGTGCTTACTTTAACAGCATTGGCTTACCCCTATGTTGTTCCTTTCTTTTACTAGGAGGCAATACACGATGAAAAAAACAATGATAACAACCATTTTATTTTTACTGTTTAGCATGCCCGCATTGGCGGTTGAGAAAACGGTTACGCTATCAGTACCCGGTATGACATGCGTCACCTGCCCAATTACTGTCAAAGCTGCACTTGGCCAAGTTGCAGGTGTGAGCGCCGTCGATGTCCGTTTTGAAGAGCGGGATGCAACCGTGACATTCGACGACGAAAAAACGTCAGTTAAGCAGCTCACTGAAGCAACGACAAATGCAGGATACCCATCAACACTGAAAGCAACGGCACCAAAAAATCAGTCATGAAACATCACAATGCCTTATAGCTGCTGTAAAACTGAAAGACCAAGGAGTAACCGTTATGAGTAGTAACAATTTACACATTGCTGTCATTGGTAGCGGCGGCAGTGCGATGGCTGCGGCACTCAAAGCGACCGAGGGAGGTGCCCGAGTGACGCTCATTGAGAGAGGTACTATTGGCGGAACTTGTGTCAATATTGGCTGTGTCCCGTCTAAAATCATGATCCGAGCGGCTCATATCGCCCAACTGCGGCGAGAAAGCTCTTTTGATAAAGGCTTAAGTACTCATACTCTTAAGGTAAATCGATCAGCTCTCCTCGAGCAACAACAGGCTCGGGTAGAAGAACTCCGTGAATCCAAATACCAGAGTATTCTTAGAGAGAATTCCGCCATTACCGTTATTAACGGCGAAGCCCGCTTTATAAACGATGAAACTCTTTCCGTATCACTTCGCGATGGCGGTGAGCAAACGGTTTACTTTGACCGTGCTTTTATCGGCACCGGGGCCCGACCCGCACACCCCCCCATCCCCGGCTTAGCTGAAACCCCTTACCTTACTTCGACAAGCGCATTAGAGCTAAATGACATTCCTAAGCGCCTCCTTATTATTGGAGCCTCGGTCGTTGCTCTTGAGTTAGCACAAGCCTTCGCGCGTCTCGGTAGTGAAGTTACTGTTTTGGCCCGCAATCGGGTGTTATCCCAAGACGAGCCTGCCATTGGTGAAGCAATAGCGACTGTTTTTGATCGCGAAGGCATCAATGTGCTTGAGCATACAGAAGCCAGCGAAGTGCGTTACGACGGACAACACTTCATTCTCAAAACCAATGCCGGAACATTAAAAGCAGAACAACTGCTCGTGGCCACAGGCCGTACGCCCAATACGGAAAACCTCGATTTAAAAACCATCGGTGTACAAACTGAACGCGGTACAATAACGATTAACGAGCGCATGCAAACCTCTAACTCAAGAGTATATGCGGCAGGCGACTGTACGAATCAGCCGCAGTTTGTCTATGTCGCCGCCGCAGGCGGCAGCCGAGCCGCTATTAACATGACGGGCGGTGATGCGCATCTTGATCTCAGTGCAATGCCCAAGGTTATCTTTACTGATCCACAAGTCGCCACGGTGGGTTTATCAGAAGCTGATGCTAAAACTGGTGGTTACGTCACCGAAAGCCGCACGTTGGGCCTTGAAAATGTCCCACGGGCATTGGTTAACTTCAATACCCAAGGGTTTATAAAAATTGTCGCAGAGAGTGGCAGCGGCCGACTGCTCGGTGTTCAAGTCGTCGCAGGAGAAGCCGGTGAGTTGATTCAGGCTGCTGTAATGGCGATAAGAGCAGGAATGACAGTCAATGAGTTGGCTGATGAGCTCTTCCCATACCTTACGATGGTAGAAGGCTTAAAATTATGCGCTCAAACGTTTACTAAAGATGTTAGCCAATTATCTTGCTGCGCTGGGTGAGATAACCTAGCTTAACTTCACTGGACAGTTACCAATATTTCGGATTTAGCTGCTGGTTGGTGATAGGTTAAGCTAGTTCAGGAGTGATAATAGTTGTTATAAGCACTTTTTTCTCATTCATATTAGCTCTTATTTGTCTCACTTATTTGACAATAAGTTTTCCTAGATACCTTTGCATCTGACAATGAAAATCGTATTCTCCGGTCTTTAATACTGGCAATTCGATCAACTTTAACTTATTGGTCGGTAAAGTATCGCTGATCCCCAGATCAGGAATAAGCAAAGTTTCAGAGCAACAGATTTAAAGGCTTCCAGTTTGACAACAATCTCATTTAGCCGTTTTCATTTGTTTATTATATAACGTTACAATTAGCCAGCCAGTAATCATAGCTCCCAAGGACCACCCGAATAATCCCGTAACAAATCCACTAAAACTCAAATGCCACTCGAAACCAGAGAGTTTTCCGTGAACCATGCCTTCTGTTAAAGCCATCATGCTAGAGGGCATAATAAGCACTAGCAAGCTACAAACTCCCCATAAAACTGCGAAAGCACCGCCAGCTGCTAAGCCAAATTTCTTTGCATTAAGTTTCATAACTTCCTCCTTAAAAATACCGTTGTAAATTAGATATATTGAAAAAGTACCGCTACTTGCACACTGCAAGTAGCGGCATTTCCAACGGAGAGCTTAATCTCTACTACATTTCCTTTTTTTCTTCACTCTGATGTTCCATCATCTGCTCCATCATCATTTGCATCATATCCATTCGATGTTCCATCATTTTCATTTTATTCATCATATGCTCTTTGCCCATTGACTCTGCTTGCTCTCCCTTTGTATGTTCTCCCTTGTTCATACCCTTATCCATCCCATGGTTCATCATTTGCATGCCCTTCTGCATTGACTTCATATGTTTTTGCATGAGTTCTTTACGCTTCTTGGGGTCAGATTCGCTTTTTATTTCTTTCATAGCATCGCGCATTTCCTGCATGTGCTCATGCATTGATGTCATTTTTTCATGGTGCATCATTCCACTCATTGAACCTTTTTTATCATCGGCATGTTTATGCTGAGCATCAGCAAAGACAGGAGAGGCCATTAAAGCTGTGATAGTTAAAGCTGAAAGTACTTTTTTCATTCTATTACCCTCTTGATTATGACCAAATTGTATTGGTTTCATTAATTTGACGTTATTTCACTATAGTTAAATCTTGGAACCCACGCTGACGTAGATCCCATATAACGGCAGTATTCATCGCCGAATTCTTCAATGCCTTCGATGAAATTGAATTTCATTGAATCTAGCGGAAAACTTTTAAAATTCTCATTGTGACCTGCCCGTTTTGAGCAATTTAACCAGCAACAATTTTTCCCCGATACATTTGCATCTGGCAGTGAAAGTCGTACTCTCCGGGTTCTAGTGCTGGTATTTGAATTAGCTTTAATTTGTTAGAAGGTAGCGTTTCACTGATTTCCAGCTTCGGAATGAGCAAAGTTTCAGAACAAGGCGATTGATCCTTCCGCAGGAACTTAAGTTCAACCGGTTTACCTTCAGGTATTTTTATTCTCGAAGGTGAGTAGGTACCGTTTTCGACGACAATCACCAAATCTCCTTCTCCCAGCTTCATCTGCTGGGGCGTGTAAAGCCAAAACCACCAGATGATCAGTGCTATCAAAGCAATACCAGCAATATTAATAAATAACATGTTTATTCTCCTGAAAGCGCCAGTGTTAGAAGGTGCATTAATGTTTCTTGGCTTTGAAAAAGCGCAACCGATTCGCGTTGCTCACTACCGTAAGCGAAGAAAAAGCCATGGCGGCGCCCGCAATAACCGGGCTCAACAGCATTCCAAAAAACGGATACAGAACGCCTGCGGCAAAAGGAATACCTGCTACGTTGTAAATAAAAGCACCAAATAAGTTTTGCTTAATATTGCGCAGTGTCGCCTTGCTCACCGCAACCGCATCGGCAAGCCCGTGCAACGACCCACGCATCAATGTAATATCGGCACTTTCAATAGCAACGTCCGTCCCAGTGCCAATAGCGAAACCTACATTGGCAATAGCTAGTGCTGGCGCATCATTAATACCATCTCCCGTCATGCCAACGATTTCGCCTTCCATCTGCAGCTCCTGAACCTTTTTTGATTTTTCTTCCGGCAGAACTTCAGCGAAAAATTCTTTAATTCCTACTTTTTCAGCAACTGCTTCTGCTGTCGCGCGATTATCACCAGTAAGCATCACTACTCGCACACCGTTATCTTGCAAACGTTTAATGGCGGCTACGGAGTCGTCTTTTATCGGGTCGGCAACTGCAATAATTGCAGCTAACTCATTATCAACGGCAAAGTACATAGGCGTCTTAGCTTCAGCAGCTAAGCCTTGGGCTTTTTCAACAAAGTTACCGAGCTCAACTTGACGTTCACGCAACAGCTTTTCATTACCGAAAAGGAGGGACTTCCCGTCAACTTCTGCCTCCACGCCATGACCAGCGATGGCGTTGAAGTTCGAGACCTTACTTGTCTTAATCCCTCTTTCCCTGGCTGACTCAACTATCGCCTGTGCTAGCGGATGTTCAGAGCCAGACTCAAGTGTCGCTGCAAGTTGCAGTACGGTTTGCTCATCGTACTCACTCGCTACTAATACGTCGGTGACTTTAGGAGAACCAAGTGTAATGGTGCCCGTTTTATCCAGGATCATAGCCGATACTTTCGACGCTGTTTGCAATGCTTCGCCATTGCGAATCAGCACACCTGCCTCTGCGGCTTTTCCTACACCCACCATTACCGACATAGGCGTCGCCAGGCCTAATGCGCAAGGGCAAGCAATAATCAAGACAGTGGTCGCTGATACCACAGCAAAGGCCAGTGCCGGCTCAGGCCCAAAGTTAAGCCAAGCTAGAGCACTGATAACAGCGATAATCATAACGACTGGCACAAAGTAAGCTGAAATAATATCGGCAAGACGACCGATTGGGGGCTTAGAGTTTTGCGCCCGTTTCACCATGTTAATAATTTGAGCAAGTGCTGTATCTTTTCCGACTCTTGTCGCTTGAAACAAAAAGGAACCACTTTTATTTATCGTGCCCGCCACAACGTCATCACCAACTGATTTTTCCACGGGCATGGGTTCACCCGTTAGCATAGATTCATCAACGGTGGTACTTCCCTCTATAACTTTTCCATCAACAGGGATTTTTTCTCCGGGACGAACACGTACTACGTCCTCCTCGAGTACGTCTTCGATAGCGATATCCAATTGTTTATCGGCACGAATCACCCTTGCGGTTTTCGCCTGCAAACCAATGAGACGTTTTATGGCTTCGGACGTGCGCCCACGAGCTTTCAGTTCAAGTGCCAGCCCCAAATTGATCAAACCGATAATCATTGCGGTCGCTTCAAAGTATACGTGACGCGCCATTTCCGGAACCAGGTGCGGAACCAATACAACCACCATGGAATACAACCAGGCGGTACCAGTACCAAGTGCGATCAGCGTATCCATATTAGCGGAATGATTTTTCAAAGATTGCCAGGCACCGACGAAGAAGTGTTTGCCCGAAAAGTAAAGTACACCTAACGTTAGAATACCTACGACTAACCATGTCACACGCTCTGTGGCAGTGGTCACCGTCATTTCACCAACAAAAAGGCTATAAATCATTAGGGGGACACCTAACGACAGCGCAACGGTCATCTCCCGCATCAGCCGCTTGTAATAAGCCCAGTCGGCTTGCTCTTTTTCTGCCAACGCATCACCGTCACTTTCGGACGTGGCTACTTTAGCGCTATACCCCGCCCTCTCTACTGCTTTCACTAAAGCGCTCGGATTTGCTGTTCCAGTCACACTGACCGTTCGCTGGGCAAAGTTCATCTCTGCATTTTCCACGCCGGATACAGACTTTAATGCATTTTCGATTTTGCCAACACAACTCGCGCAACCGGCTCCCTCGATAATGAGTTCCTCAATGGAACGACTACGAACGTCCTCAGTTTTTACACCCATACCAGTGCTCCTTATTGACGGGAAACGAGCCAAGCAACAGCTATTTCCCGTAAAGTACCAACGATAAAACCGTCACTCACTACATATCCGAAAATCGGTTCGCAGTTTGCACCATTCGTTTAATTTCATTTTCTTCAACGCTCTTTACCGTTTCTAACAGCTCTTTTGCGCTGTCTATATCAACACGGGAATATAGGTGTTCATACAGTTCTATGACTTGCTCATGATGGTTTACAACCTTCTCCATAATGTGATCGGTATCTAACTCTTTAAAAGGCGAATCGCAGTGCCCATGCTCAACGATGGGATGTTTCCCAATATAGTCATAACACCAAGTGTCTAATGCATTTAGGTTGGCTGTATTCAAAAAACCTTCAACCATTCGCTCTAAGCTAGCTTCATGACCCGACACGTAGCTTAGAATCATCCGAGCTCGTTCATCTTGGTTTTGTTTAGAGCAGTGAGTCACACACTCCTTCAGGTTTTTGTGGAAATCAACGGTCCAACTCAGTACATCTTTGATTGTTTCTATTTGCATTTTTTACTCCTTACCTATAATCAATTGTTACTTTCGTTTGCTTTTGGTACGTGGCGGGCTTCTGTGGCAACTCCACGGTGTATGCTCTGCATTATCTTTAATATTTTGATCAATAAATTTGTAGTATTCCTCTTTCAAGTGAGTCCACCAGCCACTATTTATTTCAACACCAAATATTCCGAGCTTTTCCTCTATCATAGTCAGATCGACTTTAGAGGCATCATAAGCGACCGATAACAAGTTCTGGTCAGAGTCGTAGGCAACGCTATCAAGACCAACCAAGCGATCGATTTCGTTAATCGCTTCGCGAACTTTTTTCACACTCTCAGTGTTTAGCTTTAACGTGCGATTGACTAAGTTAATTTCCCGCACTCCGGCTCTATGATCGTTAGTTGACATCAGTACTGTCCTATTTATTAAAACTACCAATATGCTTCAGTCGACGTTGCCGCGATATTAACGTTGTAACGAGAGTTCTTTATCAGTCGCTGCTCGTTTGTCGTGAACCCAAAGCAATTCATCTATTGGCGAGATACAGACTAAGCCCTCGTTAGATACCCCAGTATGGGCCGCTTCAACTACCAAAAACGCAACGTCACGCGCGTCATCACTGTTCACATAAACTTCGAGCTGTACGTGCTCAACTAAGTGATCATCGTTATAACTATCGAAGTAATAGCCTCGACCTCGAACAGGAAACAATGTAAAGCCGCTAACGCCACACCCAACCAGAGTCTCCTCCACTGCGTCTTGCCGAAGTTGATCAAAAATAGCGGTGATTTTAGATAGGTTCATATATTCTCCTACAAGCCTTAAGTCACTTAACTTAAGAGCTCTATCTAGCATGATTAAATTTCGAAAAAAGTTTTAATTGAAATTCAGCAGGAGCTATTTCGGAGGATAAAAAATATCAAAAGACATTTGCTTAACATTCCCTTCATATGAAAGAGGATGCTGCAAGTAACCAATTGACTTTATTGGTAAATTGAACGGAATTAATACTAAAGGTGAGCTTGCAGAGTTGCACTCCGCATCCATTAAACATGTATCAGCAGAGTCAGTTAAACAATAACAGCACGTTTTACTGGCAGGTTGTTCGTCGTCATCACAATGAATGTTGCTTTTTCTCTCGTTTGCAACATCTGCCTGATTAACGTTGATTACGTGCTCTGCGCTGGAGGCAGTATTATGGACAGGAGCAGCTGGGAAGGATAGTTGAATCACTATTCCTAGCATAAGCACAACTAAAAATTTTGTTTGAGCCATATGTGTGTCCCCAATCCCGAATTTTAACCTAGCATACTTGTTAGCGCACATCATTGATCAAGATCAATGATGTGCGTCTCTTAACTAAAATAATTGGTCTTATACACGCTTAACCTTTTGCCCACGCCACAAGTAGTAAACAGCAGGTAATACGAGCAAGGTTAAGATAACAGCGCTGATCATTCCTCCAACCATTGGCGCCGCTATTCTACTAACCACCTCAGCCCCAGTCCCTGTACTAAACATTATAGGCAATAAACCAGCAATTGTAGAAACGGCCGTCATCATGACGGGGCGAACACGAAGTCCAGCCCCTTCCATTACGGCAAGAGAGAGACCGTCTTTCGTTAATGCTTTACCATGCTCTAACTGACTTTTTTCATATTCATTATAGGACTGGTTTAGGTAAGTCAGCATTAGTATTCCTATTTCTACAGTGACACCTGCTAGAGCTATAAAACCAACCGCTACAGCAACTGAGAAATTATAATCTAAAAGATACATTAGCCAGATTGACCCCACCAATGCGAGAGGCAAAGTTCCCAATATAATGGCTATTTCTGTAGCGTTTCGAAAGTTCATATATAAAAGAACGATAATAATCGCGAGCGTTAACGGAATCACGTAAGTCAGTTTTTCCTTTGCCCTTTCCATATATTCGTACTGCCCGGACCAGGTAACTGAATACCCTGCTGGCAACTCGAGTTCTTGTTCTACAACCTTCATTGCTTTTTCAACATAAGTGCCGACATCAACTCCCTCAATGTCGACAAAAGTCCAGCCATTAAGTCTTGCGTTTTCGCTTTTAATTGCCGGCGGTCCAAGTTCAACGTAGACATCAGCCACATCCGCCAAACTAATACGCTGCCCGTTTGGCGTAACTAAAGGTAGCTTCTTTAATTCTTCCGGCGAATCACGGTAATCTTGAGGGTAGCGCAAGTTTATTGGGTAACGTTCAAGCCCTTCAATGGTCTCTGAAACATTCATTCCACCAATAGCCGTGGCAACGACCTGCTGCACATCCTCAATGTTCAAGCCGTAACGTGCAGCCTGCTCTCTTTCTATGTCAACTTTGACATAGCGTCCACCTGCCACTCGCTCTGAATAAACAGAAGCCGTACCATCGACATCATCAAGTATTGCTTCAAGCTGCTGCCCTATCGTCTGAATTTCATTAAGATCGGCTCCGGCAACTTTTATACCTACCGGCGTTTTGATACCTGTCGATAGCATATCAATGCGAGTTTTAATGGGGTAAACCCACGCATTGGTCAGCCCCGGAAACTTTACAAGCGCATCCAGTTCTTTTTTCAACTTCTCAGTGGTCATACCGTCTCTCCACTGATCTTTCGGTTTCAGTTGAATAAAGGTTTCAATCATCGTTAGGGGTGCCGGATCAGTGGCGGTATCCGCTCGACCAATTTTGCCAAAAACCGTCTTCACTTCTGGTACTGTTTTTATAAGCTTGTCGGTTTGCTGCAACAGCTCCCTTGCTTTACCAATTGATAATCCGGGATAGGTAGTGGGCATATACATCAAATCGCCCTCATCCAAATCTGGAATAAATTCACTACCAATTTTGTCAATCGGCCAGACACCAACGGCCAGGATAACAAGCGCTCCGACAACTGCTGTCTTGGGGTATTTCAAAATGCCTTTTAAAAGCGGTTTATACCCGGCGATCAATAACCGGTTAAGCGGGTTTTTCCCCTCAGGTGTTACCTTTCCTCTGATAAAATATCCCATCAACACAGGGATAACGGTAACCGCTAAGGCTGCACTGGCTGCCATTGCGTAAGTTTTCGTGAAAGCAAGCGGAGAAAACATCCGCCCTTCCTGGGCTTCTAAGGTAAATACCGGCATAAAGCTGACGGTAATAATGAGCAAGCTAAAGAAAAGAGCAGGGCCCACCTCTGAAGCAGAGGCGGCAACCACCCGCCAGCGGTTCTCTGCTGTCAGTGGCGTTTTTTCCATATGCTTATGCATATTTTCAATCATGACGATGGCACCATCGAGCATAGCGCCAATAGCTATTGCGATCCCTCCAAGTGACATAATATTCGCGTTAATTCCTTGCCAATACATGACAATAAACGCGGTTAAAATACCCAAAGGCAAGCTGATAACGGCAACCAGCGAGGAGCGCACATGGAAGAGAAAGATGACACAGATAAACGCGACAATCGCGAGTTCTTCTATTAAACTTTTCCAGAGACTTTCCACAGCATCCGAGATAAGCCCCGAACGATCATAGACAGTGACTATATCGACACCTTCTGGTAGCCCAGACTTTAATTCTTCCAACTTTTGTTTAACGCCATCAATCGTTTTTTGGGCATTTTCTCCGAAACGCATTACCACAATACCACCCACGGCTTCTCCCTCACCGTTGAGTTCGGCGATACCGCGTCTCATTTGGGGGCCCACACCCACATCAGCAACGTCTTTAAGCAATAATGGCGTGCCATTTTCATCAACGCCAAGCGGGATACTCTCTAAGTCTGACACACTATCAATATAGCCTGAGGCCCGGACCATATACTCAGCTTCCGCCATTTCAACCACCGACGCCCCCACTTCCTGATTGCCTCGCTGGATAGCATTTTGTATGTGAGCAAGAGGAATATCGAATGCGCGCAGCTTCTCCGGATCCACTTTCACCTGGTACTGCTTTACCATCCCGCCCAGGGCGGCAACTTCTGAAACCCCCTCGACCGTTTGCAGTTCATACTTTAAAAACCAATCCTGCATACTGCGTAACTCACTCAAATTGTGGTTACCCGTGCGATCAACCAAGGCATACAAATACACCCAACCAACCCCTGTTGCATCAGGGCCTAATTGCGGTCTTGCATTAGAAGGCAGTGTCGGAGCAACCTGAGACAAATATTCCAGTACTCGCGAACGCGCCCAGTAAGCGTCTGTATCTTCGTCAAAAATGACATACACATAGGAGTCGCCGAAAAACGAATATCCACGAACGGTTTTAGCGCCGGGGACAGACAGCATAGCGGTTGTTAATGGATAGGTTACTTGATCTTCTACCACCTGCGGCGCTTGACCCGGATAGCTGGTTTTAATGATCACCTGGACATCCGACAAGTCCGGCAGTGCGTCTACGGGCGTATTCTTGACCGCAAAAGCACCAACACCCACGAGGATTAATGTCGCCAAAAGAACGAAAAAACGGTTACTCACTGACCATCGAATGATTGACTTAATCATGGTTATGCTCCTGCTCTGTCACTTGTTTTTGCTCAGGAATATGAATCGATGTGAGCTGGTACTGTTGCTTCCCGACTTGCGTTATTTCCGCATGCAAGGATAACCCCGTGCTAAGTTGAGAAAGTTCAACATCCGAAGCAACATCGAAATCCATCGTCATTGCAGGCCAGTCCCATTCAGAAATCTCACCGTGCTCCAGCGTAACCATCGAGTGCTGAGGCATAACATTTTTAACGGTTGCTTCAACCCAGACAGCTTGAGCTGCTGCGTCACTTGACATACTGCCATGGCTCTCGTTATCAACATGCGTGTCATGTTGCATGCGCTTAAAGTCAGAGGATTTACTGGACTCAGAATCAATCAAAAACTGAGCTGAAGTAACGATGTCATCACCTGCCATAAGACCCGATAAAATTTCAACTCGCGAGCTCCCTAACCGCCCAACGTCAACATTAACTGATTTAAATTTCCCATCACCCAGTGCCAGTACAACTCGGTTCGAATCACCCATTCGGATAAGCGCTTCTTTAGGGATGATTAAGTTTTTGTCGCCTAAACCAGCCTTAATGTTAAGATTCGCAAACATGCCCGGTTTTAAAAAACCATCCGGGTTGTCGAAGTGAATTCGAACTTGTCCCGTCCGAGTTTTAGGGTTAAGTGACGGATAGACATAATCAACCTTTCCTTGCCACTCTTTACCTGGAGCATACTCAAGGTTCATTTGAACGTCATTGCCTACCTCAACCTGGTTCAATTGCCGCTCAAAGACTTCTGCAATAACCCAAATTTTATCCAGTTGAGCAATGGTCATTAAATTCATACTCGGCGTTACAAACGCACCTTCACGCACAGTCAGTCTATCCAATACCCCGGACTGCTTTGCTTTTACCGTGATTGTTTTCTGAATTTTACGAGTTTCTTTTAACTTCTTAATCTCAGATTCAGAGACTTGCAGAGCTCTTAAGCGTTCTTCAGCGGCATCAATTAGCACCTGATTACCTCTTTGCGAGGCCAATACAAGCTCCTCTTGCGCATTAACCATTTCAGGAGAGTAAATACTGTATAAAGGCTCGCCGGCTTTAACCGAGTTACCAACCGCTTTTACGAAAAGCTTCTCAATCCAGCCTTCAACACGGGGACTTACTGTCAGCACTCGGTTCTCATCAAACTGAACATAACCGACCGTTTCGATATCCAGGTTGAGTCTCGAAACGGTGACCGTTGCAGTTGTAACCCCAAGGTTATTAATAACGTCGGGATCAATTCTCACCGTACCAGGTGAACTCTCTTCTGCATCATCACCATAGTAAGGAATAAGGTCCATCCCCATTGGAGACTTTCCTGGTTTGTCTCGACGATAATTGGGATCCATCGGAGCCACCCAATATAACGGCTCTTTTTCTGCATTGCCCGATGAACGCTCAGACACTTCAGTCGATTGCATTACATAGCCAATAGCGCCAGCGCCAACTGCAAAGCCTACAGCTAAACTTATAAGAGATTTGGTGACTGTTTTCATTTTACACTCCTGAAAGTAATAAGTAGTTTGCTTCGGCAATCAATTTTTGGCGGTTGATGGCGATTGCTAATGCATCAATTTTTGCGTTGACTTCCGCAATCTGTGACCGTACCGCCTCGGCAAAGTCGCCATCATCATTGTTGTAGGCAGTCAATGCGGCTTCAGACTGGGCGGACATTTGTGGAAGTAGCTCTTCGTGATATAGGGCAGCACGTTCATTCAAACGGTTCAGTTGTAAAAACGTACTGCGTAAATTGGCTATTAACTGCCTGGCAACCAATAACTTCTCAGTTTTTTTTGCTTCCGTTTTAAACTTTGCTGAGCGTACCTGCTTATCCTGTTTGTTATCAGTAAATAAAGGGACATCGAACGTAACCCCGGCTGACAGCAAGTTGGCACGGTCATTGCCGCTTGGATCGTCGTTTCTATGGCCATATTTCAGATTGGCTGACCATTGCGGTTTATAACCTTGCTGAGCGAGCTCGACAGACGTCTCCGACGCCAAAATGTCTTGATCGGTCGCTTGCAAAACCGGGTGTTCTTTTATCAATTCGTACAAGGCTTGTTTCGGTATTGTCGAAGGTGATAGCAATGTCTTCTTCAGCGTAAGACTCGGAAGGTCATCCGGTAACCTTGATTTCGCTATAACACCTATCCATTCCGACAATTCGCTTTGAAGTCGCTCCTCTTTTTGTCGCAGTGACGTCAACCTATCATCCAGGCGTGTAAGCTCAAGTTGGGCTCTAATAACATCTTGCTGCCGTGCTTTTCCCTCGGTACTGGTATAACTCGCCTTAGCCGTCGACACTAACTGTTCAAAAAGCGCTCTATCCGATTCAATCAAGCGAATACTTTGCTGAGAGAAAAAAACATCTAACCACAACTTCGTGACCGTTGTTTTGACCTTTGCAATACGATCCGCTCTCAAAAACGGTTGTTTTTGAGCTAATTGGTTTTTCTGCTTACGAGACAACGATAAAGTGTCTCCTCTGGGAAATGCTTGTGAAACACCGACGACTAACTGGGTCATCCCTTCCTGTCTTGAACTAAAACTGTCAACAGGGAAACTGGCAGCCGTGAATGATATTTTAGGGTCAGGCAAACTGGAAGAGGCTATCGCTTCACTCGCGAATGCCTCTTGGGTTTGCTTACTTGCCGTTAACCAAGGATCTTCTTGTACAGCGATACTCACTGCTTCTTGCAAATTCAAAAGTGGCTCTTGTGCACTAACAACATTTGGCACTACTGCAGTCAGAACACCTAAATAAGCCATTCTTCTTAAAAGTTTCATATTGTTACTCTCAAAAACTGTGAATTTTTAGATTCAACACAGACCAAGCTATGAATCAGAGCGTAACGAGGACGACGATCGGCGTCGTAACAACAATGAGCGAACCAAAGCTTATAGCTGTGCTTTTACCTGAGCGATAGACGCGCCAGGATCGAGAAATCCCGTATTTTTAAGAGTGGATTGGGGGGCGGAAAAGCGAGAGTGAGTGTTTTTCTTTAATATTCGTATCTAAGAATGAGGTTGCGTTAAAAAGCAGCTTATCAACAGGCGGAACCGTCGATTGCTCAGAATAAACGACAGTAATTGACGGACTGTAACAATGTCGCATCATTGAATCAGAGCAACAATTATCGGTAAGAGAGTGCGACACTTCGCAATCAGCAAGATCACAAACCTGCTCAGTAGAATCGTGCATACAGGCCTCTTCCGTACTGATAGTTTGTGAAAATGACATTGTTGTTACTGCCAATAGCAATAGAGCAATGATTAAACGATACATGCGAAGTTCTGCTGTAAAAACATGCTTGAAGTATATATCTTTTTGCTGATAAGGATCAATCAATTAAAAGAGGTACTCATTGCGAGGTAGTCAATCCAGGTGGCGATACGACTACTATATCACCACCCAGATTTACGACTAACTTAGGCGATTTTAAAGTCTAAATACCAAAGTCATCGAACTTTATGCGTTCTCGCGGAATACCAAAGTCAGCAAGAGACTTTAACGTTGCTTCTAGCATCGGCGGAGGACCACACACGTAAATATCTAATGTTTCTTTGTTTTTGCCGGCCAACCACTTCATTGCGGTTTCGTGCACAAAGCCAGTTGGTCCAGTCCAGTCATCCGACTTGGCGCTCTCAGAAAGAACAGGTATATAAGTTAACCGCTCTTCTCTTTCAAACTCGTTTCTATAACAGAGTTCCTTTTCATATCGAGCACCGTAAAAGAATATGCAACGACGAGGAGAATCTGCTGCTAATTCACTTTGTATTAACGATCTTAACGGTGCAACACCTGCGCCGCCTCCAATAAAGACTTGCGTGTGACTATTTTGTTTCGTCAGCTGAAAGTCACCAAATGGTCCTACAGCATCGACACGCGCACCAGCCTCCAGATTACATAGGTAGTTTGAGCCGATACCCGGGGGAATCCCTTCACTTGGCGATGGCAGCTGCCTTATGTTAAATACAAACTGAGTCGGGTGAGGCCGCGTAGCAACCGAGTAATGCCGTGACAATATTTCGTTTATATGTGGAATACGGAACTGCATAAATTGCCCGGCTTCATAACTAACGGGATCTGAACTTACAAAAGTAAGCTCCATAATGGATGGAGTGAGTTGCCGCTTTGAATCAAGTGTTAAAGCAATATCATCGACTCCGGCATTATGCAGCTTAACGTCATAATTGGATGACGTTCTGTGTTGACAAGATAGGCGCGTTCCTGCTTCTAATTCGTTGGCGCTCAATAACGCTTTATCAGCTGCTTTCGGGCTGGGTATATTGCTGCCTTGCAGTGTCACTTTACATAACCCACAGGTACCGCCTCCGCCACAATTACTCGCAATTGGTTGCCCTTTCTGCTGAAAATATTCTAACCACGTTTTCTTACGTTTTGGATTAAAGTCACCGTTAGTAATATTTCGGCCTAAGAGAATTAAACCGGATAATGAAAACCAAAGAGCGAATAATCCAGCACTCCATATCAATAGATGATTAAAACTTCGACCGCCCGTGTAATCCATAAAGTGCAGACGAAACGCCCAGTCAGCGATTGTCCATGGCGTATTACGATGTTCCACAACCCGGGATGACGCTTCATCGATATATATTCGGGTATTAAGATCATCCTCGATATCAATGCGGAATCCTGAGGCATTCCAGCCATTCACTTCATCGCTTCCCTTGACTCTTTCAACCCTTTCAACCTGGCCCGGTCCATTGTAGCTATTCAGCGCTAGCTGAGTCGCCAAAGCTTGGTCCGTAGACCACCGTTCACCGGTATCTGCGTTGAAGTAAAGCAAACGTCCATCTGGCAGAGACACCTGATACTGACCTACCCCGGCAACACTGACCAGTTCAATGGAGTGAGCTAAGGGGAATCGTTGATGCATTTCAGTAACATCGATTTGAGGCGCTATTTTTTTAAGTGGGGGTTCAGAGTTTTTTGAGACCATATATTGGTGGCCTGACATTCCGTGATGTCCGGTTAAGCTAAAAAATAACCCACTCACTAGCCACAAAGCGACTTGAATCACTAAAACCAAACTCACCCAACGATGAAGCCATTGCATAAACCTTATCATTGAGCACCCCCAGTCGATTTTCTCTTAAACGTAATCGTATAAAAAAGCAGGACAGTGCCCGTTATCATTAAAATAAACGTACCGATAATAAAGCCCTTTAACCACCAGGTCTCGATATCCACACGCTCGTCGTAGTCCATTATGTGTAACATCCAGGCGATATCAAACCCCCGCCAAAACGTATGTCGCTTTACCAAAAGCTCCCCGGTCGTTTCAGATAAATACAGACTGGTATTACCGAAATCGTCATAATTTACCTGCCAAATCGGTAACAAAGCACCACTCACTTCTGTTGGTGGGTTATCAGTCATGTAAACGACCGATTCAATAGCGTCGGGATCCTTCGTGTAATATTGATTCGCTAACTCTTTAATGTGTTGTTCGGTTATATCAATACGCTGCAGCGACTCCGCATTAACTAAAAACGCTCCCTCGTTACTCTCTATTTTATACACCGGCTGTAACTTCTGATTCAGCCATACGCTTTTTAACGACGTTTTTCGTGTTTCTGGATAGCGGCTCAACAGGTCATTTAAGCTTGATATTTCAACACCTTTCGGTATTGGCTGGCTTATATCCTGAACTAAGTGATCACCATGAATATAATCCAAATCGAAGAACACCATGTAAGCGCCACTGATTGTCCAAATAACCATTTGCAGGCCAAAAATCAAAGATAGCCAACGATGCCAAACTCGCCAGCTACTGGAGCGTTTCTTTTGAGTCATACCCTACCTCAAATTTAATAAAAAAAAGCTGCCGCTCCCAGGGAAAAGCGACAGCCAGTCTAGTCTTTAAAAGCTGTAACGTACCTTCAGATATAACTGACGGCCTAACAAGTCATATGTCATAGTGTCAGTATTGGCGTCCGTCCAACTTTGAATATAAGGCGGTTCTTTGTCAAAAAGGTTATTAACACCGCCAGTCACGCTCAGTTTTGAATTTACGAAATAAGTTCCCTGCACGTTATGATAGAAAACACTGGGTGCTCGGGCTCCAATATCTCCCGGAGCAGCATTAATGTCATCGGCAGGTCCAATGTACTGGACGGAGTAATGTACACGCCAGTCCTGCTTCATAAAGGTTCCCGAAGCATTTGAACGCCAGTGCGTATAGCTTCCTCTGCCACCAGTAATGTACCCGGCATATTCAATTTCATTCGCACCAACAAAAGGCGCAAATGTATACTCATTTAAGTAACTGACATTCCAACTGAAGTCACTTTTCCAACCCAGCAGCTCGGTGTTATAAAACAAAGCCGTATCAATACCCGACACATTTTCAGTTGCTGCATTGGTGGGTTGAGCAGACAAAAAGTCAATATCGCCAGTTAAAGAATCTCTGGTGAAATGCTCCGGACTGCAAAATGGGTGCGATAGATTTTCTGAGTTATAGCAGACAGACAGCTTCGTTGAACCGGGAATTCTTTGGATAGCATTCTCAATATCAATATCGTAGTAATCAACCGTCAATTGTAAATTGTCCGCCGAGCCGATATCCCATACGAAACCAGCAGTGAAAGTATCTGCGTCTTCCGGTTTTAAATCTGGGTTCCCACCAACAGTGGTAAGCACTGTTGCACCAAATTGTTCATACCCTGCAGGAACGCCGTCTGCTTGACAGTTTGCCGCCACAGTTGGGTTAGCGCCGGCTTGATCCCATCCGTCACACGGGTCCGTTGTTGTCAGATTTCCTTCAGCAACACCACCGAAGAGTTCAGGTATGTTTGGAATACGAAAAGCAGTTGACTGAGTCGCCCGCACTTTCAAAGCATCCGATACACGCCAGTGAACGCTCGCTTTATAATTTCCATCACTACCAAAGGTGTCATAATCACTGTAACGATACGCTAAATCTAAATTCAACGACTGAATCAGTGGTAAGTCCGCCAGCAAAGGTAACGAAGTTTCAGCGTAAACTTCATCAACTGTATAGCTCCCTTCTATCGGGTCCGCCTGATTGGTATTCATAATGCCAGCAACAATTGATGAATCCGGGTTTCGCCAACCTTTCTCTTTACGATGTTCAACACCAAAAGCGACTGGCACCCATCCAGCAGGCATTTCAAATAAGTCGCCTGAAATGTTTGCGGTCAATGAACGTTGTTCATTCCCCCCATTATCAGTCGTGCGAAACATGATGTAATCCAATGCCTCTTGAGACAGATCCCCATAACCCAACAAGTCGATACAGGGAATGCCATTGGAGCCGCATGTATTAGGGTCTAGGCCCGCAGATAGACGCTGCATATTGACGATATTGGTCATACCGTCAATGGCTGTATTACGGCCATAGTTATAAGCAACTTCCCAGTTCCAACCTGAGCCAATAACACCATTCATGCCGACGACCGTTCTGAACGTATTAACATCTTGAAAGAACGTTCTTGGTCCACCTTCTAATAAGCGACGACCTTCAAGTCGAATTGTTTCGCCCGTTGGGTTTGTTGGGTGGCTGGCATCAAACTCAATACCTCTTAATGTTCCCGGCGTTGCTAATTGATCGGAGGTTCGGTTGTTGTATAAAACTTCAGCAAAAACCGCCGCATCCGAAGACAGTTGATAATCCCCGAAAGCAGAGAAATTCCAGTTTGTAATTGGGTTAACCGAATTTAAATAAGGAAAAAATGCAAAGTTATGTTCCTCAGCGCTGTAGGGCTCATAAAAATCACCGTTACCATCAGCATCTTGACTGAAATTAATACGATCACCAGCATTTGGACCCGTCAATATGGTTGCCCTACCCCCAATGGTACTTGAGCTTCCAAAGCAATCCAGTTGGCCTGGCGTTAATTCACCCAAAGCACAACCCGCTTGATCAGCCATATTAACTTCGTCTGAAGAACGATAGCCTAATGTCGCCATTACGCGACCTTTATCATTGCTGGCGCCAAATATCATATTAACTTTGCGATCTTGACCCTCACCATCATCTGTCGAGCCTAAGCGCCCTTCGATAGTAAAGCCATCGTAACTTTTACGGGTGATAATATTCACCACGCCCGCAACGGCATCCGCACCGTATATCGCTGAAGCGCCATCTTTAAGAACCTCGATACGCTGGATCATTTCAACCGGTATCATATTTAAGTCAACAGAGCTGTTTGCGCCGGTACCGCCGTTAACAACACGACGGCCATTCAGCAGTACAAGTGTTCGGTTAATCCCCAGCCCACGCAAATTAACTTGAGCGGTGCCATAGCCGTTACCTGTCCAGTAGGCATTACTCTGGCTGCCAGCAAAACCAGCAGAGGCTGACATTCTCTGTAAAATCATTTCTACCGAGGTCATTCCCGATACTTCTATATCTTCCGCCGTGAAAACCTGAACAGGAGCAGCACTTTCTGCTTCTATTCGCTGAATTCGCGAACCAGTCACCGTGATTTTCTCAACGTCTTCGGCTTGAGTATTATCAGATCCTGACTGTGCCCAGACTGTTGTTGTATTAAAAAGTGCCGCAGATACGCCTATAGCGACAGCAGACTTAAGTAACTTTTGCATTTTGTCACCTCGATTAGATTATAATTATTTTACTTTCCGATTAGACTTCGTACTGCCATCTAAGTTGTTTATACAACTCTCAGAATAGAAACCTCAGAATTTTAGTCAAGCTAAAAACGATTAAAGTTGTATAAAAAACCCTTTAATAGCAAAGCCTATAGCAGTTGTATATTCAACTTAGAGTTATCCTCATGTATCAATAATCTTTTAAAGTAAGCTCTTCAAGATGACTAGGAAAGCTATAAAAAAAGTTGTCCACTTTTTTCAAAATGAAAATAATTTTTCATTTTTAATGAATTTTTACCCTTTCTGATTATTGATGCTTTTAATCTTTTGCCGACTATAATGCGTACACGAATACATAACTTTTACGTAAGGAACTTGGCTATGAGTCAATCAACTAAAAAAGCCACGCTTTACAGAATGTCGACACCTGACCACCAATGCCCTTTCGGTTTAAAAACCCGGCACTTACTTAAAGCCAACGGTTACGATGTGGACGACAACCTACTGGAAAGCCGCGAGGAAACCGACATATTCAAGGAAAAACACAACGTCGATACCACTCCACAAGTGTTTATTGGTGATGAACGCATCGGTGGGTACGAAGAGGTTCGAGCCTTTCTTGGAAAACCTCTTCCTGACCCTGACGCAACCAGTTACCGACCCGTTATTGCATTATTTATTATGACAGCGCTCCTCTCCGTAGCCACGTCGTGGTTGTCTTTTGGTCGCGCATTTACCGGACAAACCATCGAGTGGTTCATCAGTTTCTCGATGGTGGTTCTGGCCTTGCTCAAACTCCAGGACGTAGAGAAATTCTCTACCATGTTTCTCAACTACGATCTTCTCGCCAAAAAATGGGTGCCTTATGGCCGTGTTTACCCCTACGCCGAAGGCTTGGCGGGTCTGTTAATGGCAGCGGAATTTGCTCATGTCATTTCCATCCCTATTGCGTTATTCATAGGCATCGTGGGTTCTGTCTCCGTTTTTAAAGCCGTTTATGTCGACAAACGTGAGCTAAAATGTGCCTGTGTCGGTGGCTCAAGTAATGTGCCGTTAGGCTTCATTTCGCTCACTGAAAACCTCATGATGGTCGCTATGGCTATCTGGATGTTTTTTACAATGAACTAGAAAAGGAGCGCTATGCGCTCTTTTTCTTAACGCTTTTTACGTAAAAACAAAATCTCACCAGCGGCAATCAATGCCATACCGATAAGAGACGCCCAAATAACCAGCGGATCGCTTGTCCATTTCACCCATATAAAAGCGGCTAAAACGATGACATCTAGCGTGATTGCGCTGACAAGTATGTAAATATTGGCATTCACTTTTTGTCTAAGATGTCTCAATACCCCCCAGTGGATCGCAATGTCCATAACGATATAAAAAATAGCACCAAGCGAAGCGATTCGGTTCAAATCGAAAAAAGCAGCTAAGACCATAGCCATCACGATAGTGTAAACCAGTGTGTGCTTCTGAATGGAACCTGGCATCCCAAAATGACTGTGTGGCACAAGTTTCATATTGGTCAACATAGCCAACATTCTCGAGACGGCAAACGCGCTCGCGATCACACCGGATACCGTTGCGACAATTGCAAAAGCGACCGTCACCCAAAGTCCAGTCTCGCCATAGACGGGTCTGGCAGCTTCAGCAAGCGCATAATCTTTCGCTTTCACAATCTCATCTATGGACAGGCTCGAGCCAACCGCCAGAGTGACCAGAACATATATTAACGCGCAGATAATCAACGAAATAATAATGGCACGCCCGACATTTTTCTTGGGCTCAACAATTTCACCGCCACTATTGGTTATTGTTGTAAACCCTTTGTACGCAAGTATGCTTAAAGCAATCCCCGCTAAAATACCGCCGCCGGTAGCTTCTTCTGGAATAGCCGATATCGATTCAAACTGAATGCCTGAGGCCCACAAACCACCAGCCGCTAAAATCACCAATCCTAAAGCCTTAACAAAGGCCATAAAAAACGAGAACGTTTGAATAAACTGATTACTCAAAATATTGATAAAAAACGCAAAGACCAGCAATCCAACCGCCAACAACGGGACAAGCCACTGCGCTTCAAAAGAAATTAATTGGCTGGTATAGGACGCAAATGTCCGAGCGACTAAACTTTCATTAATCACCATAGAAAAGTACATCAAGAGTGCGAATATTGCCGTCACACTTCCTTTCCCATAGGCTTTACTGAGGAACATCGCAATGCCCCCCGCTGACGGGTATGCTTTGGCCAGTTTCACATACGAATAGGCGCTGAAACCGGCAATGATACCGCCGCACACAAACGCCAGTACAAACCACTCTCTTGCTAGCTGAGCAACTTGTCCTGTCAGTGCAAAAATACCAGCGCCAATCATGACACCAGTCCCCAGCGACACCGCCCCCCAAAGACTAAGGCTTCCTTTCTGATAACCCTGATGTCCGTGTTCGTGATCGTGTTCCGCCATAATCAGCTCCTGTGGTTGACGTTAGTTGGACCAGTGAATCCGGATAATTTTCCAGCCAGACTCCGGGGTATGTGAAACGGTTACAGTTTCATTCATCGTTAAATCAATCTCACGCCCGTTGTACGCCCCGGAAATACTATATCGAGAAGTGATCACAGCAAGGCTAGCCACTTCATATCGTGTTCTTTCAATCAGCTTGGAAGGAACCGCCTGGCTAAATTTGATATCTGACTTAAGATGATGAGCACTGTATTCAGCCAGGGACCGTTCAACGCCACCACCTTCAAAGATAAGCACATCATCGGAAAGCACGTCTTTAACGACCTCCGTGTCACCTTCAGTTAAAGCAGTTCGAAATGCATCAAGCACAGCGGTCGGCTCAGATAGTTTTTCGGCGCTACTGGGCGCTGAAATAAACATTACCGAAACCATAAAAACACTCACAAGTAATTTCATTCTTCTTATTCCTTACATTAACCGGGGGAAAACGCGCTGCTTAGCGCAAAGGCCAGGGTAAAAATAGTGACAGCCAATACCATTTCCGCCGTTATGGAGTTTTTGAGTCGCTTGGCGGCCGCGTTATCATTTAATTGCGGTACGAACTTTAATTTATGCAATGCGGCAACAAGGAGAATCAGCGCCACAAACACAAGTTTCGCTAGTAGTACCGTGTCATACGACGTAAGCGGCAGCTCTGGCATCCATCGCCCTGTTGCACTACGATACATAACCAAGCCCGCAATAAGGAGTATTGGAACCGCTGCAGACATATGCACACCAAAACGCTCCATAATGGCTTTCGCTTTAGCAAGCGGTACCGACGTTGCCAGCTTTCGCAATGAGTTAAGACTGCCGAACCAAACCCAAGCGACTAACAAGTGTGTTAAAAGCGCTAGCTTTCCCCACCAGACGGCGTCACTGCCGTGACCAATACTTAAAAAGCTCCATCCCATGAGTCCAATGGCGGCAACATATAGCACCCACTTTATACGTTTTAGCTTAACAACGGAGTAAACAATCCAAGCAATAGCAACCGCTATCTGAAGTTGGATGAACAACCCAACAGGGCCGGTCCATATAAACTGCATGTAGGTCGTGTCAATCATTCCGGCAAAGCCTTCAGCAGCAAAACTACCGACTTTCAGAAAAAAATACAGAAGGCTTGCCAGTAATAGAAGCAACGCAACAAGGCTATTCTTTCGTTCAGACTGCTTTTTTAAACCGGACAAATAAACGATATAAGGCGAGGCGGTCATCACCGCGTTAAGCCAGAATATAAAGGCCAACGTTAAAACGCTGGCCACACTCCAAAGGGTCATCATTTCACCTCAAAGCTAAAATCACCCGATATTTTATGACTGTCCCCACCCATTGCCGTCCAATAAACCGTATAACCACCTGACGCCAAATTGTTTTTAACAGCAATTTCGTACGCTGCTTTGGGAGTCATGCTCATCGAAAAGTCCAGCGGATGCATTTTACCGTCATCTGAGTGCAGCATAATTTTAGCCAGACGAACATCACCGGAAAAATTCATCGTAATTTCCGTAGGTGACTCGGACAAAGTAGCACCGTCCTCCGGGCTACTGGATGTTAGCCCGACGTGAGCGCTGGCCCATGCACTAAAAAATAACGCGGTACCGAAGGCTAATTTAAGTACGTTTTTCATGTTGTTTCCTCTTTGTTTTATTATCAATTAAAACCAAACTCTGGCCCCAAGGACCACGCCTGTTTCTGTGGTGTCTTCACCCATTCGTTTCATTTCATCTGCCGTGTTGCCTAACGCGCCGTTCCAATAAACACCAATGTAGGGTGCAAACTCACGACTGATTTCGTGACGATAACGCAACCCCACACGCAAGTTGCTCAAGCCACTTTGCCGTTCATATTTGTCTGAATCTGTCAGGTTGGCTGTAAACTCAATGCGAGGCTGTAAGTACGATGTTTGTGTGAGCTGCCACTCGTACTCAGTTTCGCTAACAAATTGGACGTCGCCTTCTTCATTCACCATCAGCGAGTTATCCATTTCGAACCAATAGGGCGCCAACCCCATAAAACTCACGACAGCATAATTTTCCATAGACGCGTCCGACGATAAGGTACCTCGCGTACCAATACCGGCCTGAAACGACCAAAACGGAGACACCAAGTATCCATACAGCAGTTCGGCACTTTCCAAGTCAGTGGGCTCACCGTCGTCTTGAACATTCTCCCCTTCACTCTTGAAAACAGCTCGGTGATAGTCACCGCCATACCAAGCCATCATGTCCCAGACGGCTAGGTTCTCTTCCTCGTTGGTTCGCGTTAACTCCAACCGATCGAACAGTACTTGCCCGGTGTAATATTCTTTGACGGGTTCAGGCCAGTCCTCTTTCGCATGTCCGGCGACTGCTAAACCTGGCAACAACGCCGCACCCACTAATAATGATTTACCGTACATAATTGTCCTCCTTATGCGACATTGACCACACGGAACATACCCGCTTTCATGTGATACAACAGGTGACAGTGGAACGCCCAACTACCCGGCGCGTCTGCCGTTATCAATAACGACACTTTTTCGCTCGGCTTCAGGCTAATCGTATGTTTGCGTGGGCGTGGATACTGTCCGTTTTCAAGTTCCATCCACATACCGTGTAGGTGTATGGGGTGGTCCATCATCGTATCGTTTACCATCACCAACCTCAGTCGTTCTCCATGATGAAACTGAACCGGGCCATCCACTTCGGTAAACTTCTTCCCGTCGAAAGACCACATGTAACGCTCCATATTACCCGTTAAGTGCAGCTCTATCTGTCGTTCGGGCTCCCGCGTATCCGGCCATTCATGCGCGCCGACCAAGTCGGTATACACTAAGACTTTATGATCAACGTCTTCCAATCCAATCCCGGGTTCATGCAAACGGCTTACCGGGTTTGTAGCAATCATAGCCGCCCCGGCACCATGTCCGGACTCACGGTGTTTGATTTTAATGTTTTCGACCGGGAGCTCTTTTTTATGTGTCATTTTATGCGTCATATGGCTGTTATTGCCGCCCATATGCTTCATATTCATGCTATTGCCTTTCATATCACCGGACATCGCCATCGCTCCCATGCCCATAGCGGCCATGCCTCGCTCAGGAACTTGCCGTAGTTCAGGCACTTCAGCCTCAAGACCAAGTTCCGGCGTTAATGTACCTCTGACATAACCACTTCGATCAAAGCTCTCAGCATAAATAGTGTAAGGCTTGTTTTGCTTAGGCTGGACAATTACATCGTAAGTTTCCGCCACACCAATGCGGAACTCGTCAACTGACACTGGTTTCACCGGTTGCCCGTCAGCGGCCACTACCGTCATTTCCAACCCAGGGATCCTCACATCGAAAAAACTCATTGCTGAACCGTTAATGATACGAAGGCGTACTTTTTCACCAGGCTTAAACAATGCTGACCAGTTCATCTGTGAATCGCGGCCATTCATCAGGTAGGTATAAGTACTGCCCGTCACATCCGCAATATCACGGGGGCTCATTCGCATTTGCCCCCACATTTCTCGTTGCTTCCAGGTTTTCTCTAACCCTTGCTGTCGCACGTCCTCGAAGGTCTCAAATATCGTACGTTTTTGATAGTTATAGTACCCCTCCGCAACTTTCAAGTTACGAAACACGGTATCCGGATCTTCGAATGTCCAGTCGCTGAGAATAATGGTATGTTCTCGATCAGCACCAATGTCTCCGTCTTTCGGTTCAATCACTAACGGCCCCAGGTGTCCCAATTGCTCCTGCAAACCGGAATGGCTGTGATACCAATAAGTTCCGTTTTGCTCGACATCGTAGCGGTATTTGAACGTTCGTCCTGGCTTTATCCCTTCGAAAGATACGCCAGGCACGCCATCCATATTCTCCGGCAATATAATTCCGTGCCAGTGAATTGACGTGTCTTCCGACAACCGGTTAGTCACATTTAGCTTTGCTCGCTGCCCTTCTTTTAAACGAATCAAAGGGCCCGGCATTTGGCCATTGATGGTTATTGGTGTTCCTACTTTATTTCCCACGAGCAGTGGGGACTTTGCAATGGTGAGATCAATCTCATCGTTTGTCAGGATCTGATCTTTAAAACTGCGTCCCTGAGGAGCAGCCCAAGTTGGGGCTACTTTGACGATTGCTAAAGCAGACGCCACAGTGAATGCAGATTTAATAAACTTTCGACGCCCTTTGTTAAACTCATTGCTCATTATGACGCTCCTCTTTTGAGGTTAAATTTTGATAACGTTGAACGTCCTGTTCCTTATCAGACGGCTCATCAGAAACCGATGATTTAAACCCTTTAATCGCACTACCAAGATCGGAGCCCAGGGTTCGTAGCTTTTTACTACCAAAAAGAAGAATGACAATAACCAGTAAAACTCCTAACTGAACCATACTCATGCCGCCAAATCCCATAGCTAAAGCCCTCCATTTGAGAGTGCTTGCTGCTGCTCTAAACTTGCTATCTGCTTATAAGGTGTAATTGAACCGTCCTCTTTGATTTCATAGACCGTATACGGTTGAAACCGAGTACCCATTTCCATACCAACAGACCCTACCGGCATGCCAGGAACAGTTAATCCAATGCCATTGGCTGACTTTTTCCCAGCTAAATAATGAGAAACCAATGTAGGAGGAACGTGCCCCTCAAAGACATAGCCATTACTAGAAATAGCGGTATGACAGGATTGGACCTCGGCACTAATACCGGAGTCACGTTTTCGTTGGGTCAGGTTGTTCGGATGTTGTACGGACACACTAAAGCTATCGGGTAAAGCTTGTAACCACTTTTCACAGCAACCGCAGTTGGGATCTTTTAGAACGGTTAGTTGCTGCTCTTCTACATCGGTTGCAGATACAGATACGGAAAACAGCATCGCCAAAACAGCGATATTGCGTTTGATAGACATAATTATTCACCGATTAATAAGTTTTAAGGAAACACGCCGAGCGTGTGTTAAATTTCTAGTAACTTATTAAGCGGTAATTATTGGGGGACGGAATAAATTAGACGCGTGTTTAGCACGAATGGAGGTGTCAACGGGCGCATCGACTTTGGCAGAGAGGTTAACTGCAGCGGCATTAACCGAAGAAGACTGTCCGACAAATAAAACCGAGCCGCCGGAGCAATGCCGAATGGTCATGTCAGCACAGCACGAGTTGTGCTTTTGCGTCTCATGCTCGCAATCGTTTGTGTCGGCTTCGTACATCATGCTGTGCTGCATTTGGCTGTTATCATGACACGCGTGAGCTTCTGCCGTTTGCGAAAACGACATCGACACCAATAGCACTGTCATTAATAACAGAATTCGAATTAGCACGAGCACCCTGCTTTTTGCAATTTAATAAACTTCAGTCTAACGTCATTTTAACGCATGTCAAATAAGGAGCAGATAATGATGAATCACGAAATGTTCGCAGGTATGGGCTTTCTATGGATGCTGATTGTGGGAGCTATTTTTATTGTTCCCGCATGGCGTATCTGCCAACGAGTTGGCTACCCTGGTCCATTGGGTCTTCTGATTGTTATCCCTATCGCAAATATCATTCTTCTTTACTTTATAGCGTTCGGCCCATGGAAAAATGTTGATAAATAGCTAATCACTTTAACCAAAGTGACAAGCATAGCTTTTCATCTCTGATTAGGCGCACGAATGTATATGCCACTATACGTTCACAAGCTGCAGACACTTCAGCTATGTTCAACGTGTTAGCGAATATTGGGCATAGCCAAAAAGTTAAAAGGTTCATTTGTGAAAAATTTTCAATCAAAAAAACTAAAGCTGAAGATTTAGTAACAAGGTAAGCAACACGATTGAAGATTAACACTTTTTATTCCCTATAAAACAACAAGTTACAAGGCCACTCCGATTCCGCCTCCGGCACCAACTTCTTCCTAAAGCCCTGCACTTAGTGCGGGGCTTTTTCGTTTCTGAGCAACGGATGTAACACAGTTCAGTAGCCTGACGTTATTACGTCAGGTCCTGACTACTCGTTTCAAATAACGCTTAAATAATTCTTTTATACTGCTTCGTGTGAAATACCTTCACGAATTTTTAAGCATCGCACCTGATGCAATAGCATCAGGCTACGACACTAAGTCACATGAATAATCTCAACCGACTGCAACCCTCGGTTAGTCTTCCATTGAATTGTCTGGCCAACAGACAAACCAATGAGCGCAGCACCTAATGGGGCAAACACTGAGAGGCTGTCCTCATATTTGTCGACCTGATCGGGGGCTGTCAGCGTTTTAGTGAATACCTTACCCGTTTCTAACACCTTAAAAGTGACTTGCTTATTCAAACTCGCCACATTCTCTGGCATAGCGGCAGGTTCCAGCACTTCTGCACGCGCCAATTCGGCCTCAAGTTCATCTAAAAACTCCGGCGGCAAGCGGGTTTCTTCCAGGCTATGTTCAATCACTGCCAAATCAAAAGTCGATATCGTTATTTTTGGTTTTGTTTCCATGTTTCTTCTCCATTAAAAAGGGGCTCCGAAGAGCCCCTGCTAGTTACTCATCAGAAAGCTTCTTTTTCTTCTTTTGTTTACGTTTCTCTTTTAACGTCATCTGAGGTTTCTTCTTTTCTTTCTCTTTACTCATTGGATTCACCTTATCTGTTCAATATCTAAAAAGTACTTAAACTATTGCACAACTAAGTTACTCCAAGGCTCTACCCTCCTTAAGGCATGAGTGTTTAAAGGTCTGTAATCACTTTTCTTTGGTTTACAGAAATAACGTCCCACTTGTCGGTTCTTCTGCCAAATTCAGTCACCGCAACATCCCCTAATTTGAGCCCCAACAACGCAGAACCTAATGGCGATATAAATGAAATCATCTTCTCTTCGGGATCTGCTAACTCTGGTGGTACCAAAGTGACCGTCACCTTTTCCCGAGTCGCTCTGTTTTTAATGGTCACAGAAGAGCCAACTGTTACCCGCCCCAATAGCCGTGAGCTACTCTTTTGGCTAAATTCAAGCCGTTCCAACAATATACTCAGCTCAATAGGGTCCATTAACATTCTTTGTCCCGCATTTTGAAATATGGGACTACCTAAACATACCGAGCCCTTACAGGGCCTAAACATGCGCATAAGCACGGCTTTATCTCCAACCGAACTAATGAATAAATAACTGTGGAATTACAACAATAGGGAAACAGCCGAACGCATGAGCTGCGTTCGGCTTAATTTGGAAAGGTGAGAGCAGTACTCTGTATTGAATAGTTATACTTAAACATAATGTCCTCAAAACAACTTGAGAACATCATAGCCCGTTAAAAATTTAAAGCAAGCCCTTGCTATATTCGTCTAAAAACACCGAATTTATTGACTTCCGGTAGCATCAGTCAATCAGACAAGATACAGTCTCTTGCTCGAGATGAGCACCCGCTGATGAGGAGGATAGCAATGAAAAACAAAGTCTGTATTTTGAGTATGGATAATTTAGACGGCTTTTTTAGCTATGATGATTTATTAAAAGAGCCCTTTAAGCAGCATGGAATAGACGTAGAGACAGTCTCATGGCGCAATTCTCAGTGCGACTGGAATCAATATGATGCCGTCATTGTCCGCTCAACCTGGGACTATCAGGACGACTGCGAAGAATTTTTAAACGTATTAGAAAAGATAGAATCCTCTTCTGCAACATTGATGAATTCATTGCAGGTCATAAAATGGAATATTAGTAAGACCTACCTTAAAGAACTTGAAGATAAACAGGTACCGACGGTCCCTACTTTATGGGGGAGATTATTTGACATCAACACGTTAAAGTCAGCTCAATTAGAATGGCCCAATCAGCAGTTGATCATCAAGCCCGCAGTTTCTGCCAACGCAGACGATACATTCCGACTGTCACAGGACAGCTCTACCGATGCTTTAATACAGTCGCTTACCGAACATTTCCCACCCGGTCGCGAGTTCATGCTGCAGCCGTTTTTAAATTCCATTGTGGAGCACGGTGAATATTCATTATTCTATTTTGGCGGAAGCTTCAGTCATGCCATTAAAAAGTGTCCCGCTAACGGCGACTTTAGAGTACAAGAAGAGCACGGTGGCGAGTTCTTTCAGGTGAATCCTGATAATGCCGTTAAAGACGTGGCCGAGCGGGCATTAGGATGCGTCGACGAGACACTGCTCTATGCCAGAATTGATGTTGCTCTATTAAACGATAATACGCCTGCCATTATTGAAATGGAGCTCATTGAACCGAGTTTATACTTTGGGGTTGATAAAGCTAGCGCAGAGCGCTTCGTAAAAGCTTATCTCAGTATGATAAAGCGTTAATTAGTAATACCGATGATTGGCTCTATCCATGCCATACGAGACGATAAGTCGCTATGGGTGACATAATATAAGGTGCGGTGATGCGCACCTTATGTCGACAGTAAGGCCACTGGTTTCATCTATGGCTCCGGCTATCCATTTAATTCACGCTAAATTAAACGGGTCATCCATTGCACGCGACGGCTCGGTAAACCACACTGGGCCGTCGTCCGTCATATAGAAGTGGTCTTCTAAACGGACGCCAAAAGCGTCTGGTTTAATGACCATCGGCTCATTGCTAAAGCACATTCCCGATGCCAATACAGTTTTATCACCGCCCACCAGATAAGGCCATTCATGTAAGTCCATGCCTATACCGTGACCCGTTCGATGAGGTACACCCGGCAACTGATAGTCCGCTTTTAAGCCAAGCTTCGCGAGTTCCTCTCGAACGGCATCATCCACCGACTCGCAGGTACTTCCATTGTGCGCGGCATCAAATGCCGCTTGCTGAAGCTGTCGCTCATATTGCCAGAATGTCTTTTGTTCAGCGTTAGCCTCACCGAATGGGTACGTGCGGGTAATGTCAGAATGGTAGCCATGTAACTTACAACCGGTATCAATTAATACCCAGTCATTTTTTTCCAATTTTTGCTCATGACTGACGCCATGCGGATAACTGGTGCCCTGACCAAACAACACAATACAGAAGAAAGAGCCACTTGCGCCCACTTTGCGATGAGCCTCGTCAATAAACGCCCGCACCTCTGAGGCCGTTACCCCTTCCTGTAGCATTGCCCCGGTCGCACGATGCACCGCCATGGTCATATCCATCGCGGTTTGTATGAGTGCAAGTTCAGCTTTTGACTTATGCATGCGACACTCAGCGGTAATCACTTTTGCGTCGCACATTTGCGCTGCCGGATAGCGCTCCTCAAGGTTTGAAACAATGCTATAAGACGATGACTCGTCCAGCGCGAGTTTACCTCTGGTCAATTCGTTCTCTTTCAGAAAATCAATAAAATAATCGTAGGGTGATTCGTGTTCGTCCCACAGCAAGGTCTTCATTGGCAGTTTCATCGCTTGCGTTAGTGACCCAATTTCAAACGCAGGAGCAATTAAAGTAACCGGCCCTTCGACAGGAACAATTGCGCCTACCAGACGTTCACTTGGGTACCATTTCAAACCGGTAAAATACTCTAAATTAGTACCCGCGTTTAAATACATCGCATCGATGCCTTTGGCTCGCATCAATGTCTGGGCTTTGTCGACTCTCGCCTGATACTCTTCTAATGTAATGGGCTGAACATTCAGTGTCATATCTTCTAATGCGTCGAGGGCGGTCTTTGCATCGGTAATGCCTACACCGTGGGTCATTCTGCCTCCTAAAATGTCATTTCGTCCTAACAAAAAGATTCAAATAGATGGCCGATTCTGCTAAATAATGGCGAAATATAATAGTCAACTTTAGGCTTTGATTTTTAAAACACTGATTTATATGGGTTTTGTTTTTTGGCTTGACTCTTGCATTATGACTCATAATAAAAAGACAAGAACAATAAGGACGCATTATGAGTATAAAATTCGAAGATCGGCCTTTAGACAAGGTTCGTGAGGAAACTATTGACCAACTGGTCATGAACTACGGTCACGGGGAGCTTTCCTCAGAAGCGTTTGAGCGCCGTCTCGATGCGGCTATGGATGCAACAGAACATAGTCAACTTGCTGCACTAGTAGATGACCTTGAGCTGAAGCCTGACACGTCGTACGACAGCATGAAAGAACAAAAATTCTCGCCACACTATGGTGAAGGACGCGCCCAACCAACGGAAAATGTCGTCTCTATTTTGTCATCCAATGAGCGAACAGGTGTGTGGACCGTTCCGCGTGAAATAACGGTGTATGATTTTCTGGGCTCTGTCGAACTCGACTTTACGGATGCCGTATTCCAACACCCCGATGTCACGATCAAAGTGGTCGGGATGCTTTCAAGTCTCGAAATTTACGTACCTGAAGAAATCATGATAAGCACCAACGTATTTAATATTCTTGGTTCCACTGAAAACAAAGCCCCATCCATGGGAAACCTGAAGCAAGTTCCCCATATTCGAATTGAAGGCTTTCACGTGCTCGGTTCGGTTGAGGTAAAAGTCAAACGCACCATTAAAGAGAAGTTCGTGGCTTTTGCAAACAGCCTGAAAGAAACCTTTAACTCAAAGAACTTTTACTAAGCAGCAGCCAGCTGTGCCAAATACTCGTCGTAACTACCGGCAAAGTCACGTAAGCCTTTGTCGGTAATTTCAATAATACGGGTCGCCAATGACGACACAAATTCGCGGTCATGACTGACAAATAGCAAAGTGCCCTCGAACTGCTCCAGCGCCAGGTTCAGAGACTCAATAGATTCCATATCCAAATGGTTCGTTGGTTCGTCCATCACCAGAATATTAGGCTTTTGCAAAATGAGTTTGCCAAATATCATGCGGCCTTTCTCACCACCGGACAAAATAGATACTGGCTTTTGAATATCATCCGCAGAAAATAGCATACGTCCCAACACGCCGCGTATCGACTGCTCGTCATCACTCGGTTGCTTCCACTGATACATCCACTCGTACACCGTCATTTCCTGTTTGAACAGGTGAGCGTGATCCTGAGCGTAATAACCAATGTTGGCATTTTCTGACCATTTGATACTGCCGGATTCCGGCGTGTAGTCGCCCATCAGACACTTCAGTAAAGTCGTTTTACCAATACCATTGGCACCAATAATGGCGACTTTTTCGCCCACTTCTACCGAGGTACTCAAGCCTTTCAATACCGCCTGCTCGTCAAACCTTTTACGCACATTCTCGGTTTCAAGCGCCAGCCGGTACAGCTTCTTCTCTTGGGTAAAGCGAATATACGGATTCACTCGGCTGGATGCTTTCACTTCTTCCAGCTGAATCTTTTCCATTTGGCGCTGACGCGAGGTCGCCTGCTTGGCCTTCGAGGCATTCGCCGAGAAGCGGCTCACAAAGCTCTGCAGCTCCGCAATCTTCTCTTTCTTCTTGGCGTTGTCGTTCATCAGCTGTTCACGCGCCTGAGTGGCGGCAAACATGTATTCATCATAGTTGCCCGGATACACACGTAGCTCGCCGTAATCAATATCGGCCATGTGCGTACAAATCGTGTTCAGAAAGTGACGGTCGTGCGAGATAATGATCATGGTGCTTTGCTTTTCCGCCAGCACCTCTTCTAACCAACGAATGGTGTTAATGTCCAGGTTGTTGGTCGGCTCATCCAGCAGCATAATATCCGGCTCAGAAAACAGCACCTGCGCCAGTAACACCCGAATTTTAACACCCGGCGCCAGTGCCGACATCAAGCCAAAGTGCTGCTCGACCGGTATACCTAAGCCTAACAGCAGTTCTCCGGCGCGAGACTCGGCTGTGTAACCGTCCATTTCAGCAAATTCAGTTTCTAAGTCGGCAACTCGCATGCCGTCTTCTTCACTCATCTCACCGCTGCTGTAAATACGGTCACGCTCTTCTTTCACCGCCCACAGTTCTTCATGCCCCATAATAACGGCATCAACCACGCTGTAGTCTTCATAGGCAAACTGGTCCTGACGCAGCTTACCAATGCGGGTGTTGGGCTCTAACGACACGTTGCCGGCGGATGGCTCTTGTTCGCCGCTTAAAATACGCATAAAGGTCGACTTACCACAGCCGTTAGCGCCAATAAGGCCATAACGGTTGCCATTGCCGAATTTAACAGAGATATTTTCAAAAAGAGGCTTCGCACCAAATTGCATGGTGATATTTGCAGCAGAAATCACGTAATCTATATCCAGGATGAGGGAGTAAAAATGAGCGCGCAATGTACGTGTTTTTCCCGTAAATTACAAAGAAAGATTCACAAATAGGTAATTGATGATGCAAATGTCCTGGACAGACCTTTCTAACAATATTGGTAAAATTTGGAATACCGAGCTTTGGAAGTCTGGAGAAGCTCAAATTCACCTCAGTCAGGTAGTCATTGCGCTAACGCTTATCATTGTTGGTGTTATTGTTATTCGCTGGGTTGGTTCCCGACTCGTCAAGCGAGCACTTAGCTCCGGCAATGCATCGCAGAATACCGTTTTTGCGTTTCGCAAATTATTTTCCGTTCTTGCCTATGTCCTTATCGTTCTTATTGCCCTTCCCGTTGCAGGCATTCCAATTACCATATTTGCCGTGCTTGGCGGTGCATTAGCCATTGGTGTGGGTTTCGGCGCACAAAACCTGCTCAACAACCTCATTTCGGGCATGATTTTAATCGCTGAGCGCCCTATTCGCATTGGTGACATTGTCGAGTTGGAAAAAGAGCGCGGTCGGGTAGAAGAAATAGGTAATCGGTGCGTGCGTATTCGTCGTTACGACGGTGTCCACGTGTTGGTTCCTAATAGTTACTTTTTGGAGCAACGCGTTGTTAACTGGACACTGGTTTCCGCAGATATTCGTTCTGTTGTGACAGTCGGTGTCGCTTATGGGTCGCCCGTTGAAAAAGTGCGTGAACTATTGCTGCAAGCGGCAAGCGAGCACGAGCAAGTATCCAAAGACTACCCTGTTGAGGTCATTTTTGAAGACTTTGGAGAGAGCTCCCTGGTCTTTAACGTCTATTTTTGGACCAGCGTCCACCAGCCTATGGATATTCGTCGTATTCAGTCTGATGTGCGATTTAAGATTAATGGTTTGTTAAATACAAACGACATTGTTATTGCCTTCCCACAACGCGACGTGCATTTGGATACGTTAAAGCCGTTGGAAATCAAAATGACCCAATCGGACGCATAAAAAAAACGCCACTTCAAATGAAGTGGCGTGCAATTACAACAATAACAACCAGGGATTACTTCTATCATCTAACCTGACGTAAATAACGTCAGGCTACAGCTTGGCTCGTCAGACTACTTAAAATTCGTAGCTGTAACTCAAGCTAATGACAGTTCCTACTTCTTTACTACGGACTAAAATGCCCGATTGGTTCACTTCCTGATCTTCACCCAGCAAGTTTTTCACTTTTAAGCCAATCTTTGAGTTGAAGTTCGGATAGTAGTTGTAAACCAGATCCAGGGAGTGGAACGGTTGTTCATAAGCGTCATCACGACCACCGACACCAGCAGCCAGAATGCGCTCACCAAAGACGTTATACACCAACGAGGTTGAGTGCTCGCCGTTTGCTGAGTCATAGTTCAACTGGAAGTTCGCGACGTATTCTGAATGACCGGTCATGCGCTTTGTTGGGTTCGTTAAGTTACCTGCCAACGCCGGGTCAATCGACGCCTCGGAATCACTCCAGGTTAAGTTACCGGAGGTGAAGAAGCCGTTCGCCAAATACCCTAAGTCGTGCAACCACTCAAACTCAACGCCGTACACTTCCGCCGACTCACCGTTCACATACGTTAAGGTGTAGTCTTCATCGCCGACACGAAGTACCGACTCAATCGGGTTCGAAATGTCCTTATAAAACGCTGCCACCGTATAGTTGTCGCCGTTATCTGCATAGTATTCAAAGCGTGCATCGTAGTTTTTTAAGTCACTGCTTTGCAGACCAGCCGTACCAAAGGTACGAATGTCAGTCACCGGGTCGTAGTAAGCCACCGGCACGGTTTCACGCAGATCCGGGCGGACAACCGTTTCACCATAACCAAAGCGAAGCTGATAATTGTCGTTCGCCATGTAGGTTAATGACAAGGCGGTATAAACATCGTCTTCCGAAATCGAACTATCGACAACGCGCTGAGGATTGAAGTAGTTATTCAAGTCCTGCTCATCAAAAATCAAGCTCGAGGTCGCCAAAGACACCTGTTTAAAGTCTTCGTAGCGAAGACCGCCGCTGACGCGCCAGGTATTGTCGAATATCACATCAAATTCACCGTAGTACGCGTCAATCTTCTGCGCCGCTAAATAGTCATCAGCGTTAGGTGCCCCCGGCTCACGGAAGGTAATACGAAAATCGTTTTCGTCGATGACCTCATCCGTCAAATAACCAGTCACCCCCAACACATTATCTAAGTCGTCCAGTACCGACAGGCGTGAACCCGAAGCGTTATCCAGACTAAAGCGACTAGTACTGTAATAGCGAGCCTTGTCCATAAAGTCGTAACCGGCTTTCAATTCCAGCTCAATACCGGACAACATAATTGGCAGAGAGAAATTACCGCCGTAAGACTTCACGTTGTCTTCCATGTCAACGAACTGGAAAATCGCCCGGTTGTCATCACCGGTGACCCGAGTCTCAGAGAAGGTACCGTCGGTATTATAAATATCATCAAAGCGATACGACACCTCGGTTGGAATATCCGTTTCCGCTTTTGACTCTGTGTACTGCCAGTCAAAGCCAACACCCCAGTAGTCCATGAAGGTGTGTTGCCCACGGAATTGGTCTACATCCAGAACACGTTCTTCATACTTGAATTCATGCTCTCGGTTAGCAATGCCGGTTCCGGCGATGGTCTTTAAGTTACTGCCGTTGGGGCTTTGCTTAATACCGAACTCGGACTCATCCTCTGAGTCTTCCAGATAAATTTTGGTGTAGCTGACGTTGTGGGTATCGAGCTGATAACCCGCTGTGAAGAAGCCGTTCAAGCGTTCCGTTTCTGTGGTTACAGTGGTTTCCGACAAGGTGTTGTAACAAGAATTCGACACATCTTCGGCGGTTTCAAGCGAGGTTGAACAGCCTGCTTCCGCGTTATTACTAATGACGGCATTACGACGCGCTGACGCATCCCAGTCATTGTCGTACGACGCTGCAGCTAACACACCGAAAGTACCGCCGAACCAGGACTCATCAAAGCTGTTACCCAAGGTCGCTTTTAAATCAAAGTTAGGGTCTAACGACTCTTTTTTAAGTACCATGTCACGCGGCAACTGCTTCGCTAACGACGCATTAATGGCACGCGCCTGATCACCGGCACTGGTGCCGTTACCGGTTAATCCGTCGGTATTAATAATATTACGCAAGCTAAAATCGCCTTCGTAAAGACCAATCGCGCTTTGAATACCTTCGGGAATACCCGAGTCGTTACGGTTATAGGTGTAACCTTCGTCGGCATTGCTGTTGAAACCCACACCCGCTTCTACGCTAAAAACAAAATCATTTGGCAGAGAGCGTGTGCGAATGTCGATGTTACCGCCACCAAAAGCAGCCGGCATTGACGGTGAAAACACCTTTTGTACCGCCATGCTTTCGATAATGGTCGACGGAATAATGTCCAGTGGCACCACATTGCGGGTTAAGTCCGGGCTGGGAATACTGGCACCGTTAATACGGGCACTAGAATAGCGTTCACCTAAGCCGCGAACATAGATGAATTTGCCGTCAACCAACGTCAAACCGGTGACGCGACGCAAAGCGGAAGCCGCGTCGCTGTCACCTGAGCGGGACAATTGCTCCGCACCTAAAATATCCGCTACGAAAGCCTGATTCTTACGTTCTTCAACAACCGCAGCGGCACTTCCCTGCAAGCGACTGCCGGTAGTCACCACTTCTTCAATGGTCGATTCACGCTCGATGTCAGCGTCTTCAGCTTGCTGAGCCAAGGTTACCGGACTGGTAGCGACCAGACCTAATCCAACCGCCAATGCAACAGGCTTGAGTTTGTAGTGATTTTTCATAACCAACTCCTACACTAAAATCGGAAAATAGGCGCAACCTGTGTGCGCCTATTCATTGACCTGCAACTCAACTTAGTCCTGCTCAGAGGCGGTTACGGCATTGTCTACCCACTGATACCATTCAGAGCTGGTGTCGTCGTTCGACAATGCACCGATGAAGTCAACCGCGGTAAAGAAGTCGTCATTCAGTCCGGTTAAGTCATTTGCCGTAATCGTGATAGATGACGACATGTCAGTTGAAATACTGTCATCGTTCAGTACCGTTGCTGAACCGTCCAGAATTTCATTCTCGCTACCGTTTTGATACCACTGAGTATAAGTTTCACCGTCAGCGAAGGTGTTATCGCCGGTGTTCACGAAGTTGTTGGTACAGGCCAGTACTGAGCTGTAGAAGTCCAAACCATCGTTATCAACACCCGCTTCACCGTCTGACGTAAAGAAGACACAACCGTCATCTGCCGTACCGTTTTCTTTGATTTTCAGCACGTTGTACATTTGACCCTGGAAGTTGTCGTCAAATTTAGTCGCAATTGACGGGTCGTTGTCGCGCACAGACGTGCCGTCAGTGGTAATAATGGTCACGTTAGCAATGGTTGGGGCAGAGGCCGGTGCTTGCGAGTAGTCCGGTCCATTGTTTTTCTCACCGTCAGCTTCAAAGCCACCGTTGCCCATGTAGTTAGTCTGGCCGTCTATCGTCACAGTGCCATGTTTAATGAAAACAAACTGTGCACGTCCCTGCCAGCCGGCGTCCATGTCTAAAGAGTCGTCCTGAGTATCCGTTACGACAATGTTTCTTAAGTCAGCAGCGCCACCGAAGAACTCAATACCGTCATCGAAACCCTGGTGGATGTGAATGAATTCGTAAGAAGAGCCAGAACCTACTGCGTTCAGCGTTAGTGAGTTCAAGTCGTCGCCATCACCGCCATCACGAGGACCTGAGCCTGCGTACCAAATTTGTGCGTACTTCATTGAGCCGCTGTCGTCAGTGTTGTCGTTACCGCCGTAGAAGCTGACAATCCCTTCCGACTCACGGTTACAGGTACCACCATCACGCTCTGCATCCGTACACTCGTTGGTAATACCGTTACCGTTAACGATGATGCCACCCCAGTCTGCGTAGCGCGGAGCGTCGCCTGATACGTTTAAACGGTCAAATTCATTGGCCGAGGTAAATTTAATCGGCTTATCAAACGTACCAATAGCATTCAGTTGCGCACCGCGGGCAATCTGAATAATGGCTTCGCCGGAAGTGAATGCTAAAATCGCTCCCGGCTCAACCGTCATCACCGGACCGTTTTGATTAATCTCACAACCCGTCGTGGTGTCACAGTCTTCACCAATCTGTAAAGCGCCTTCAAACACGTGTACACCGCCGTCAGGCAACTCATCAAACGTAATATCTTCCGTAATTTCTATCGTTGCACTGGCAAAGTCAGTATCGTAGGAGCAGTCCTGACCATCGTATTCACCCTGAACGTCTGCATAGGTTGCACATGGATTAGATGAACCGCTGTCACCGCCCCCGGTATCACCGCCGGCATTCGAGCCACCACCATTATTCACGGTTGGCGTCACGTTAATATCGCCACCGCAACCGGCTAATAGAAGTGCTGTGGTCACTGCAGATATCTTAAATAAGGTATTGAATTTCATTGGGTTCTCCCGACTTCTTCGTGTCATGTTGTGATTTAAGTCGGGAGCAGATTAGGACGCTTGCATGACAGGATTGTGACAACACAAAAGTGTCACAAAATGTTCACGATTTGGTAACCAAAACGCGTGGTGATGATCTTTGCACTTGTTGAATAAGTAACCTATATCAGTAATGACACATCAACGAGGAAAAGTTATGCGTAAGCTTTTAGTAAGCGGTTTACTGGCGGTGTTTGCGCTGCCAGCCACAGCCGATCGTTTCGAAGACGTCACCATTGAACATAATGAAGTGGCGGACAATATCTATATGCTGACCGGTGCCGGCGGCAATATTCTGATGTCTTCCGGCAGTGACGGCGTGTTTATGATCGACGACCAATATACGCAAATGTCAGAGCGCATCGCCGATAAGGTCAAAGAACTCAGCGGCGAAGACGTGAAATACATTCTGAACACTCACTTCCACGGCGACCATGTCGGCTCGAACATGTGGTTTGCCAGTAATCACGGCTCAACAATATTCGCTCACGACCACGTGCGCGACCGCTTAAGCAATGACGACAGTTTCGAAGCAATGGGTCTGCCGGCGATCACTTTTGACTCGGGCATTACGTTTCACTTTAACGACGACACCATTTACGTGTTTCACTTGCCGGCCGGACATACCGACGGTGACAGTGCCGTCTGGTTTGAAGACGCGAATGTTTTGCATCCGGGCGACTTATTCTTCAATAAACGCTTCCCGTTTATTGATCTGAAAAGCGGTGGCGACGTGGACGGTTACATCGCCAATGTCGAGCAGTTACTCAACCGTATTACTGACGACACGGTGATTATTCCCGGCCACGGTCCACTGGCCAATAAAGCCGATTACGAAAGCTTTTTAAACATGATGAAAGAAACAAAAGCTGAAGTTGACGCCATGAAGCAGAATGGCATGAGCCTTGAAGAAGTCCAGGCGAAAGGCCTTAGTGACAAGTGGGCTGACTGGAGTTGGTCATTTATTAACGAAGAGCGCTGGATAGCAACGCTCTACTGAGTTTTAAGTAACCGTAACCTGACTAACAAACCGAACGGAAAATTAACTGTTCGTTCGGCTGCTCAAGGTGATACTCCATGGCCAGCTCGTCGCAGTTGGCCAGCCTTGGGCAAATCTCACAGTCCTTCATGACTTTTTCCGGCAAGGTGTCTTTCGAGCAATAGCGAAAACCTTGCTGTTCAAAAAAGTCCGGCACCCGGGTCAGCACTATCACTCGGTTTAGCTGCAACAGGCGGGCTTTTTTCAATAAGTAAGCCACCAGCATACGCCCCTGACCACGCACCTCGGTTTTAGGGTTGACTCCTAACGAGCGAACTTCCGCTAAACCTGTGGTGTAGATATACAATGACGCACAGCCCATTACCTTACCGTTCACTTCAGTCACCGCAAATTCGTTAATAGAATGCACGATATCGTCTTTCGCCCGTGGCAGGTTCTCACCGGCTCCAGCCCAGTGCTGAACTAAGTCTAAAATCGCGCCAATATCACTTAAGTTCGCGTCACGCACCTGAATTTTCTGTTGCTGCTGCGCCGCCTTTAACGCTTCATTCACCCGCTGCGGCGAGGTTCCACCCAGGGCGCAGCGTTTATCCAGTAACGCGTCCAGCGTCAGCCAGTCATAAACGTCCTGCTCAATCACCGGCGCCACTGCCTGAAAGGCTTCCAGTGACATATCTTCCAATGGCTTTTTCGCCTGAATGGCTTGTTGCACCAGTTCACCAACGTTGTGATGCGCCTGCCGAAAAGGAATGCCTTTGGATACCATATAGTCCGCGAGCTCAGTCGCATTGGCATAACCGCCTTGCGCAGACTTACGACAAGCCTCCTGATTAACCGTCAGACCATTCAGGGTCGAGGTCACCATCGCCAGTGATGCCTGCCAGGTGGTAAAGGCATCAAACAGCCCCTCTTTGTCTTCCTGCATGTCTTTGTTGTAAGCCAGCGGCAGTGCTTTTAAGGTCATCATTAAGCCGGTTAATGAACCCACCACCCGGCCGCTTTTACCGCGCACCAACTCCAGCGCGTCCGGGTTTTTCTTCTGCGGCATCAGTGACGATCCCGACGTCACGTTATCGGCCAGCTCAATAAAACCAGCTTCCCCGGAGTTATAGAAAATTAGGTCTTCCGCTAAGCGCGACAAATGCAGCATCGACAACGACGCGGTGCTTAACAGCTCCACCACAAAGTCACGGTCAGATACTGAATCCAGACTGTTGCGCGTTGCTTCACTAAAACCCAACTCGCTGGCGATGGCTTCACGGTCGACCGCATAGGCTGTGCCTGCCAGCGCACCGCAACCTAAAGGGCTTTTATTGAGCCGATCAGTGGCGTCTTGTAAGCGGTCACTATCGCGCTGCAGCATTTCTACATAAGCTAAGCACCAGTGTGCCAGCAATACCGGTTGCGCCCGTTGGAGGTGCGTATAGCCCGGTATCACGGTGTCTTTTTCACGTTGCGCCAGGTTCAGTAATGCCTGCTGAGTCTGCTTCAGTGACTGCTGCAGAACACCAGCCTGCTCCCGGCACCACAAGCGTAAATCGGTGGCAACCTGATCATTACGGCTGCGCCCGGTGTGCAGTTTCTTGGCTAAGTCACCCACCTTAGCTATCAGCGCTGCTTCCACAAAAGAATGAATGTCTTCGTCGCCACCAACAGCCACTGCCGCAGGGTCTTCTCGCACTTCACTGAGCAATTCATTCAATGCCTGCTGTAACTGCAGACATTCATCATGGTTTAACACGCCAACCTTGTGCAGCGCATTCGCCCACGCTTTCGAGCCGGTAATGTCCTGCTCAGCCAGCACATAGTCAAACGGCAGCGAATCATTAAACTGCTGAAATGCGGCATCGGGTTCCGCCGCAAAACGTCCACCCCATAGCGCCATAACCTACCCCTTTTGCTGCTTCTGTAGCGCCGCTATCCGGCTGGGAAGAGAGAACAACCGAATAAAGCCTTCGGCGTGCGCCTGGTTATAGACTTCGTCCGCACCAAAAGTCGCAAAGTCTTCGCTGTATAAGCTATTCGGAGAACGCTTCTGCACCGCAGTGACTGAGCCTTTATAGAGCTTCAGTACTACCTCACCGCTGGCGGTCGAACACAGCGACTGCGCCGCGCTCATGACCGACTGCTGCAATGGGGTAAACCAGCGGCCGTCGTACAACAGCTGTGCAAACTGCTCGCTCAGTTGCGCTTTCCAGCTGCGGCTGGTTTTATCCAGTACCAGCTCATCAATCGCCTGTAACGCAGCCATCATCACCGTACCACCGGGAGTTTCGTAACAACCACGGCTTTTCATGCCCACTAAACGGTTTTCGACAATATCCACCCGCCCGACACCATGCTTAGCGGCAATGTCATTCAACACATTCAGGCATTCAAAAGGCGACAGTGCCTTGTCATTCACCGCCGTGATGTCGCCATTTTCGACCGTAACGGAAACATATTCCGGTTTATCCGGCGCTTGCTCTGGCGATGTCGTCATGGTCCAGACTTTATCCGTAGGCTCACACCAGGGGTCTTCCAATTCCCCGCCTTCGTGCGAAATGTGCCATGCGTTAGCGTCCCGGCTGTAGATTTTGGTCGCCGACGCCGAGCACGGGATATTCCGCTCGGCCAAATAATCGAGCAGAGACTCTCTGCTGCTCAGCTCCCACTCCCGCCACGGCGCAATCACTTGTAAATCAGGCGCTAATGCGGCGTAGCAGGACTCAAAACGCACCTGATCATTGCCTTTACCGGTACAACCGTGCGCTAGCGCATCGGCACCCACTTTGCGAGCCACTTCAACCTGAGCTTTAGCGATAATCGGACGCGCCATGGCCGTGCCCAATAAGTAAGTGCCCTCGTAAATGGCCCCGGTCTTGAGTGTTGGGTACACGTAGCTCTTCACAAACTCATCTTTTAGATCAACCACGTGGCATTCGGATGCACCGGACGCTTTGGATTTCTCTTCCACGCCTTCCAGCTCCTCTGCTCCCTGTCCCACATCAGCCACAAACGCCACAACTTCGCAGCCATAATTTTCTTTTAACCAGGGCACAATGGCCGATGTGTCCAGACCGCCAGAATAGGCCAAAACGACTTTTTTAACGTGACTCATGAGGCTTTCTCCATAGATTCTGGCAGTACTGCTGCCATTGGGTTTAATAACAGGGTTAATAACGCATTTTGTGCGTAAAGCCGGTTCTCAGCTTGCTGGAAACAGCGAGACAGTGGACCGTCCATAACATCGGACGTGATTTCATAGCCGCGATGCGCGGGCTGGCAGTGCAACACCGAAGTGGCGCCACTTTGCTCAACCAGCGGCGCGTTAATTTGATAGGGGTGGAAAATCTCATGGACCGCATCCAGAGGTTTGTCATCTCCCATGGACACCCAAGTGTCGGTGTAGAGCGCATCGGCATCTGCCACCGCAGTAATGTCGTGCGTCACCACAATATTGGCGTCGCTCTTCTTCGCCAAAGCCTTGGCTTTTTTCACAAGGTCCGCATTGGGCTCATAGCCTTTCGGACAAATAACGGTGCAGTCGGCACCTACTGTGGCAGCGGTTAGCATCAGTGAATGCGAGACATTATTACCGTCACCTAAATACACCAGTTTTAGCCCTTTAACCTTGCCGTACTGCTCCTGCAGCGTCAAAAAGTCCGCCAACGCCTGACAAGGATGAAACTTGTCGCACAGACTGTTCACCACAGGAACGGAAGCGTGCTGCGCTAATTCTTCTAAGGTACGATGGGACATCACCCGGGCGACAATGGCATCGGCCCAGCAAGAGAGGTTGCGCGCGTAATCCGCCACCGTTTCACGCACGCCCATGCCCTGCCCCTGCTCATTTAGGTAGACGGCATGACCGCCCAGCTTTTGCAAACCAATATCAAAGGACAAGCGAGTGCGAAGGCTAGGCTTTTCAAATAAGGTGACCACGCTTTTACCGGCCAGTGCGTGTTGGTATTTTTCGGGGTGGTCTTTTTGCGCTTGCGCTAAAGCCAATAATTGCAATGTGTCAGCCGGAGAAAGCTCCAGCCCGGATAAACAATGTTTCATCATACTTACTCACTAATCTGTGTGCCTGAAAAGGGGTTATTCATTACATTCCAACTGCCAATTCGCACACATCGTCGTAAGCGTTTTGCGGCGCTCAGCGCCCCGCGCACTTTTACCTCCATGCCGTCTTTAATCACTCCCGCCTGGGTCAGTTGCTGAATAGACTCTGAATTGAGATGGCTTAAAGGGCTTCCGCTGCCGTCCAGAACTGCTTCAACGTCGGTTATTAACAGCAAATCGGCATTGTAGGTGGCAGCGACGGCCACAGCGGCATCATCCGCATTGACATTGAGCCACTCGCCGTTTTCGCCAAAGCCGATAGAGCTGATAATAGGTAGGTAACCATGCATCAGTAAGTCGGCCAACAACGCAGGCACCGGCTCCGTACTTGAAACCTGGCAAAGACCAACCTGACCTAAGTTTTCAGACTGTCGAACACAGTTAACCCCCGCTTCATAAAGCGTCAGTCCAATCGGTTTTAAGCCTGAGGCAATCGCCTGTTTCATTAAGATTTTGTTGGCCGCGCCTGCCAGGCCACCCACTATATAGGGCATGTGCGGCTCCGGACTGACCCGTAAGCCGCTTTGTTTTTCACTGTGCAAACCAGCGGTGCTCAGCCACTGTTGGACCAGCGAGCCGCCACCGTGAACCAACACGATTTCATCCTCGCTTTGTTTCAGCGACTGAAACAGCGCATTTAGATCTTCTGGTTGTTCCAGCAGGCTGCCACCGAGTTTAATCACCTTCATAGCAAGCCCTCCTCAACCGACACTCCCAGTTGCAGGTTGATGCACTGAATGGCCTGGCTCGCCGCGCCCTTCAATAAGTTATCAATCGCCGACAGCACAATCAGTTGATTCCCCTGTCGATGCCAACCAATATCGACAAACGGTTGATGCTCAACGTTTTTTATTGCTGGCCGACTTTGCGCTTTTACCCGCACCAGCGGTTGCCCGGCATAGCACTGATACGCGCCTTCTATTTCGGTGTCGGTGACTTGCTCGTGAAGATTCGCATAGACGGTCGCCAGTATGCCTCTGGGGAAGTTCGCCAGGTGCGGTGTAAAAAGCACATTTTGTTGTAACTGCTGAGCTATTTCTGGCGTGTGCCGATGATTGAATAGCCCGTAAGCCTGCAATGACAGCTCTGCACCATGAGTATTGAGTGATGCTTTACGGCCCGCACCGGTTACACCCGAAACGGCATTTACAATCACTTTTTCGTCGGTCAGCAAGGCTTTTTGTTTTAGCGGAAGCAACGCCATTAATGCAGCGGTTGGATAACAGCCCGGCACCGCAACCAGCTGTGCGGTCGCAATATCCGCAGCGTGCCATTCGGCCAGACCATACACCGCTCTGCCTAGCCAGTCCGTGTGTTTATGATCAAAGCCGTAGAAGTCGGAATACTGGTTTACGTCGTGCAGCCGAAAGCCACCAGACAAATCAATAACCTTGAGGCCGGCCTGCAAAAACTCTGGGGCTAACGCGACACTCACAGCGTGATCCGTGCATAAAAATACCGTGTCCGCTTGTTCAATAATCGCCGCTTTAGCAGCGCCCGATAAAGGCTGCAACGGCATACTCAAACAATGCGCATACTGCGGATGCAAATCACCGAGCAACTTGCCGGCATCGCTGCTATGCTCAGACACATAACAGCCGATAAGCACTAACGCAGAGTGCTGATTGACCAGCCGAGTGAGTTCGGCGCCAACATATCCACTGGCCCCGATAATGGCGACTGATTGTGAATGAGATGTTTGATACTGCATTAAAAAACCATTGCTGTTTTTGATTAAAAATGCACAATAACCGAATAAATATATTTATGCAATAATACTGAATAATTATATTGAGGATCCTGTTTATGACTGCTCAGGCTTTACCGTCTTTTTTTTCCATGTATCAGCAGCTTATTGCGCTGCCATCCATTAGCGCGACCGATCCTAAATGGGATACCAGCAACAAGAAGGTCATTGACTTATTGGCAGAATGGCTGGAATTACTGGGCTTTGAGTGTGAAATTAGCGAACTGAAAAGCCAGCAGGGAAAGTACAATTTACTGGCGCGGCGCGGCGCCGGTAGTGGCGGATTATTGTTGTCAGGGCACACCGACACAGTGCCTTACGACGCCAGCCGTTGGAACTTTGATCCCTTTACGTTAACCGAAAAAGATAACCGCTGGTATGGCCTTGGCAGCATCGATATGAAAGGCTTCTTCGCTTTTGTCTTACAGGTGTTGAGTGACCTGGATGCTAGCAAACAAAGCCGACCCATTATGGTTCTGGCTACCGCTGACGAGGAAACCACCATGAACGGCGCCCGTGAGGTCAGCCGTTTCTCTAACCTAAAACCCGATTACTGTATCATTGGCGAGCCCACCGATATGCACCCCGTGTACGCACACAAAGGGCACATGAGTGAGGTCATTCGTATTACCGGGCGCTCCGGTCATAGCTCTGATCCGTCATTAGGTATTAACGCGATAGAGCTGATGCACGAAGTCATTTCTTCACTCATGAAATTAAAACAAGAATTTAAGCATAAATATTCAAACCCAAGCTTCACTGTACCACAACCAACGATGAACTTCGGGCACATTCACGGGGGCGACAACGCCAATCGTATTTGCGGCTGCTGTGAGCTGCACTTAGACGTGCGCCCACTACCCGGACTGTCAGTCGATGAGCTCTACGCGCATTTGCACAAGGCCACGGAAAGTATTCAAACCCGCTACCCTGGCTCAATCGAATTGATATCTCTGCACCACCCGATCCCGGCATTTGAGCAAGCGCCCGACTCAGCACTCGTGCAACTCGCTGAAAAAGTCTCACAGTCACAAGCACGAGCCGTAAACTACTGCACCGAAGCGCCTTTTCTGCAAGAGTTAGGTTGCGAAACGTTGGTCATGGGTCCCGGTTCAATTAGGCAGGCTCACCAACCCGATGAGTACTTATTAACCGAAACCATTGAACCCACTCAGGAAAAGCTAAAAAAGTTATTAAAAAGCTATTGTTTTTCCAACTAGCTGCCGATACAAACAAGCAGCATCATTGATTTAGATTAATGCCAGGTCGTTTAAACGTTAGTAAAAGGATCATCACATGTTACGACAGTTTTCTATAGGTACCAGAGCCATTGGGGCATTCGGTCTAATCGGCGTATTCGTTATCATTCTTGGGCTGTTTGCTCTCAATAGAATGGGCGCCATTGCCGATCGCATGCATGTTATTACCGACAAGCAAGTGCCTGCAGTGGAGAAAGTCAATGCACTAAATAACGAGTTTCTTTACGTCAACATATACTCAGCTAACGTTTACACCTATTTAAACGACCCTGACCGTCTGCAACGCTACTTAGATAGATTAGATTCAGCTTCGGCCAGTTTAAAAGAAGCCCAGGAAGAATACAGTTCTCTTATTGAAGACCCTGAAGCACGAAAACTGTTTAACGAGTACAAAGCGCTTGATAAAAAATATTGGCAGCTCAACAAGCAGTTTTTGGAGTTAGTTAATGCAAAACTTCCTGATGTTATTGCATCCCTACGTGAAAACTCATTAATTCCGTTAAGCACAGAAATATCAGCGAAATTAAACCAACTTCAGCAGCGCGAAATGGCGTTAATTAGTGATGCCGGCGATAATGCAACCAGTGTGTATGAAAGTGCCAACATCGCTGTCATCATTGCGATTATTGCGGTCGTCTCGTTACTCATTTTCTTTGCTATTATGATGACCAAAAGTGTCGTCAGCCCAATATCCGCCGCTGTGGATTTTGCAAAAGTCATCGCTTCTCGCGACTTAACTCAAACCATAGACGTTGTCGGCAACGATGAACCGGCTCAGTTACTGAGACAATTGATTAAAACTCGTGATGAATTGCGCGAATCCATCAGTACTATTTCTGAGTCTTCCGAACAGCTGGCGTCAACCTCTGAAGAATTAAGCTCGGTGACACAAGACTCAACTCGCACCATTCAGCAGCAAACAGAAGAACTCGAACAGGCAGCGACTGCCGTTAACGAGTTGACTACCGCTGTCGAAACCGTTGCTCAGGATGCACAAAATGCGTCGGAAGCGTCTGAAGAAGCCAACCGTCAGGCACAACAAGGTGACGATAGAGTTCGCCAAACCGTCAGAGCCATCGAAGAGTTGTCACAAGAGATTGGTGACTCGTCGAGTAACGTTACTGAACTTGCAGAGAAAGTCACCAGCATTACCAAGGTACTGGAAGTTATTCGTGGTATTGCCGAACAAACCAACTTACTGGCACTTAACGCAGCCATTGAAGCCGCTCGCGCTGGTGAATCGGGTCGAGGCTTTGCGGTGGTTGCCGACGAAGTGCGTTCATTGGCTCACAAGACTCAGCAGTCAACCGTTGAAATTGAGGACATGGTTAAGGCCATTAACGAATCCAGCGACCGCTCTGTATCAACCATGGAGAAAAGCATGGAACGAGCGACTCGCACACTCGATGTGGCTCGTGAAGCGGGCGAAGCATTGCAACTTATTGCAACCGCTGTCAGCGAAATCAACAACCATAACACCTCCATTGCCAGCGCCGCTGAAGAGCAGGCCAATGTGGCTCGTGACGTTGATAAGAACCTGGTCAGTATTCGCGACCTGTCTAACTCAACCGCATCGGGCGCCGAGCAGACCAATGCCTCAAGTGATGAGCTCTCGCGCCTGGCAGTTGATTTGAGCGAATTGGTTAAACGTTTCCGAGTTTAGCAACCACCGATAATGTAAGAGAGGGCTAACGCCCTTTCTTACACATACTTCTCCATCTCAGGTAACCCTGACAAACTTTCCTGAAGCCATTTCGATTCGTTTGCGATTACGTACATACAGCGCTCGATATGCGCTTTCTCAACATCGTTAATGGCGCATTGAAACACCTGCTCTTTTGCATTATCTATAGAGCCCAACACAGATTGTAATGTCTGCTGCATTAGCAGCTGTAAGCGCGTCACAGGCAAGCCTACGGTTTTTGCAAGGTCTGCCAACATATAGCTGGTTGTCGGCTTGCTAAAGTTGCCTGCGTTACCGGCATCGTATTCACCTATAGACATGGCGAAGACCTGAGGAATTTCAGGCGAAATACTTTCTGCCTGCCCCACCTTTCTTCTGGCCTGAAGCTCTTGAATACTGGCTTCGACATTCACTAAATCGTAAAAAGGCGCAAGCTCCAATCCGTTTTTACCAACGAAGTAACTGATATTTTTACCGTGAGCATCGTAATTAGCCGTCAATAAATTAAAGGTCATCCACTTGACCAACGCCGTCTGGTAAGCAAGCACGTTATTGGTGCGTACTGAAAACAATTTAGGAAAAGACACACCGTCACGAATGTAAATGCCGTCGCCCGTATCGCCAAATTGCCGTTCGTACTTATAGGACGGCGGTAGGTTAAGGGCCTGGCAACCATCAATAACATGCCGCCGGCGAACACGCCTACGCTCAGCATCAAAATGTCGGTCAAACCTGTTAACAACCAGAGTCGGCGTCTCACCATAGCGCCGGAAATCAACTTCTGGCACGTTGAGCCCAGATAATTTCGCCAATATCATCGTGAAAAACTCATTCACGGCAATACAGGGCACCCGACCCGTTTCGAATTTAAAAATACGATTAGAGGCCAACTCGCCTTCAGCAAAGCCGAGTTCGTGATCGCTTTCAAATAAGTTCAGTTTGTCCTGTACTCCAGCTACGGATAAACGAGTCTTGCCGTCCCAATAGGTAATAGGCTCAGCCGCTGACTTTGCTCTTTCGAGCTTTTGAGCAAGTTCGTTATTAGAAATAGGCCGTAGTAGCGTCTCACCCACTGTTTGTCCTGGCGGACGGAACGACAAAGCGCCTGAGGTTTCCTGACCAATCGCTCGTATAAGCCCAAATGTATTATTCCGGGATACCGTTGTGTTTAATACGAGCTCATCTAACCCCTTACCTTCAGGCAACAGGTTTTGAAGGTAGCTGTGAACATCACGCTGCCCGAAGTCGCCGCTCAAAGGCAAATGTGGCGATATCGCAAAACCATTAGCTTGCCATTCGCTATTGTAGGTAAAAGCAAGCTCGCGCTCCGTGCCGGAAACTAAGCTAAGCTCCGCAATTTTTTGCTGTGTGCCAATATAAACATCGAGCGTGTGTTTATCAGAACCAGTCATTGCCTGGCTCCCTAAGCTCATTACCTTGATGTTGTTGAGTGTCAGTCACTATTCGAAATGAAAGCCCAAGATAGTTCATGACCCTTAGTACATTAATAAAATTAACCCGAGGATCGCCCTTTTCGATTTTTACCAGAGTTTGCCTGGACATCGACAAAGTTTCAGCGACATCTACCAAGCGCAAACGCATTGCCGTACGTTTAGCGGTAATAGCCTCAGCCAGCAGTGCTGCTGAAAAAGGTAGTGTTAAGTCAGGCATAGGAGTTGGCCTGACACTTTTACCATTGGTCACTCTAAAGTTCCTTTAAAATAGAATTTAAGGTTAATATTAGACAATAATCCTCAAAAGTCAATTTAAATAGAACTTTATAGACTTGCGATTAAAAAAATCCATTTAATTCTATTATGACAGTACTTTAAAATACTGCTCAGACTCACCCCCGCTTGAATTTTAGACATAGCCTATCCCAACCTTACAATAACTTTTGTGAATAGCGTTAATTTACTGCATAAATTAGACTAATGGTGCGACCAAAGCCTATTCTGAATCCGTGTTAACAAATCAGTAACAACGGATTCAAAAATGAACAATCTATTTCAATTTAGTCAGCCGCTTGATAACAATGCGAAAACGTTATTCAGCGATGAGCATCAAGAATTTCTTGCCGAGTTGGTGGATACTTTTCAGCCTCGTTTAAACGAGCTGCTGGAAAAGCGCCAGCAACGTCAGGCTTATTACGACAGCGGCGCCCTGCCCGATTTTGACTCAAACACCCAGGACATTCGCGAAGGCCATTGGAAAATTGCCGAACTGCCGAAAGATTTAAAGAAACGTCGCTTGGAAATCACCGGACCCGTCGACCGCAAAATGGTCATTAATGCACTAAACGCAAACGTCGACTGCTACATGGCCGACTTTGAAGACTCACAGTCGCCCACCTGGGACGGCATGGTGAACGGCCAAATTAACTTGCGCGACGCTAACACTGGCGGCATGACTTACACCGACCCCAGCAGCGGCAAAGATTACAAAGTCGGCGAGAACCCGGCGCTGCTTATTGCCCGGGTTCGTGGGTTGCACCTACCGGAGAAACACGTACAGCGAAATGGGCAGGCTATTCCAGGGGCGCTCATGGACTTTGCTCTGTACTTTTTACTGAACTATCAGCAACGTCTGCAGCAAGGCTCTGGTGCGTATTACTATCTGCCGAAACTCGAGCACAGCGACGAAGCCAAGTGGTGGGCCGACGTTTTCCACTTTACAGAAGAAAAATTCAACTTAAAGACCAGCACCATTCGAGCCACAGTGCTTATTGAAACGCTGCCGGCCGTATTTCAGATGCACGAGATTTTGTACGCCTTAAAAGATCACATTGCCGCACTGAACTGTGGTCGCTGGGACTACATTTTCAGCTACATCAAAACCCTGAAAGCGCACGCCGATCGTGTATTACCTGACCGTCAGGTCGTCAGCATGGACAAACCGTTCTTAAACGCTTATTCGCGCTTATTGGTCAAAACCTGCCATCAACGGGGCGCATTGGCGATGGGCGGCATGGCGGCTTTTATTCCCAGCAAAGATCCAGCTGAGAACGAAAAAATCCTCGCTAAAGTCCACGCCGATAAGACGCTGGAGCGAGACAACGGGCACGACGGCACCTGGATAGCCCATCCCGGTCTTGCCGATACCGTTCGCGAGATCTTTGTTGATGGTATTAAAGGTGACAATCAGCTGCATGTACTGCGCGAAGACGACAATGATATTGACCAAGCGTTATTACTTCAGCCATGTGACGGTGAGCGCACTGAAACAGGCATGCGCACCAACATTCGCGTGTCTCTGCAATACATTGCAGCCTGGTTAAACGGCAAAGGCTGCGTACCAATTTATGGTCTGATGGAAGACGCTGCCACCGCAGAAATTTCCCGCACCTCTATCTGGCAATGGATCCGTCATGGCAAAAAGCTCTCGGACGGCACGCCGGTCACCAAAGCCTTATTCACGCAACTTCTGCAGGAAGAAGCCGACGTCGTAAAAAAAGAAGTGGGTAGCGAGCGCTGGAGTAACGAGCCGTTTGAACAGGCGTTGACACTGCTTGAAAACATCACCACCGCCGACGAGCTGGTCGACTTTTTGACCCTGCCCGGCTACGAACAACTCAACTAATTTCAATTCACAACATTATTAAAGAACAACAAGGAATACGATCATGACAACCACAAACTTATCATTCGCTCAGCAAGTTAAAGAGTTACAAGAGCAGTGGGACACCGACCCACGCTGGAAAGGCGTTGAACGTCCGTACAGCGCCGAAGAAGTCGTTCGCTTACGCGGCACCGTGCAACCTGAACACACCTATGCCAAAAATGGTGCAAACAAACTCTGGCAACTGATTCACGGTAAAGCTCAGGAGAAATTCGGCAAAGACTATGTGAATGCATTGGGCGCATTAACCGGCGGTCAGGCGGTGCAACAAGTGAAAGCCGGCTTACAAGCAATCTACTTGTCAGGCTGGCAGGTTGCTGCCGACAACAACTCGGCGTGCAGCATGTACCCGGACCAGTCCCTGTACCCGGTCGACTCAGTGCCTACCGTGGTTGAGCGCATTAATAACTCGTTCGCCCGCGCTGACCAAATTCAGTGGTCAAAAGGCGTAACACCGGAAGACGACAACTATGTCGACTACTTTGCGCCAATTGTGGCTGATGCCGAAGCCGGTTTTGGCGGTGTACTTAACGCCTACGAACTGATGAAAAACATGATCAAAGCTGGTGCCGCCGGGGTTCACTTTGAAGACCAGTTAGCGTCCGTTAAAAAATGTGGCCACATGGGTGGTAAGGTACTGGTGCCAACACAAGAAGCTGTACAGAAACTTTCCGCCGCGCGTTTAGCCGCTGATGTCGCCGGTACACCAACGCTCATTGTCGCACGTACTGATGCTAACGCCGCCGACTTGCTGACTTCCGACTTTGACCCGAACGACAAGCCATTCATTACCGGTGATCGTACCGCAGAAGGCTTCTATCGCGTTAAACCGGGCATTGAACAAGCCATTTCACGCGGCTTAGCCTATGCGCCATATGCTGATTTAATCTGGTGTGAAACGGCCAAACCGGACTTAGATGAAGCCCGTCAGTTTGCCGAAGCCATTCACGCAAAATACCCAGGTAAGCTGTTAGCCTATAACTGCTCGCCGTCGTTTAACTGGAAACGAAACCTGGACGACGCCACCATTGCCAAGTTCCAGCGCGAATTGGCTGCTATGGGTTACAAATTCCAGTTCATTACCTTAGCGGGCGTGCACAACATGTGGTACCACATGTTCGAACTGGCGCACGACTATGCGCGCAACGACATGTCAGCGTACGTGAAACTGCAGCAACAGGAGTTTGAAGCCGCAGATAAAGGCTACACCTTTGTGGCCCACCAGCAGGAAGTGGGCACTGGATACTTTGACGAGCTTACCAATGTGATTCAGGGCGGCGTGTCATCAGTCACCGCACTGACCGGCTCAACTGAAGAAGAGCAGTTTAAAACCTCCGCGTAAATCGCAGCTCAGCTTCATAAGGAAACACATCCGTCAGGACCCCCTCGCGGATGTGTTTTTGTATGCGCCGCCAGTAAGCCGGATCAATCAGCTCCGGGTGTCGTTTTAGTAGCGGATCCCGGTACTTAGCTTGAGGTACGGCGAACTGCGCGAGCTGCTCAGGAAATACGTCGTCCGGCGCCATCGACACTTCCCAGTCGTTTTGTGGCAACTTGCGAAAACTCATATCGGTCAGATAGCGAACTTCATCGTAGTCGTAAAACACTACCCGTTTGTGGCGGGTCACACCGAAGTTTTTCAGCAGCATGTCGCCGGGAAAGATATTGGCCGCCATCATGTCCTTTAACGCCCAACCGTATTCATCCATCGCCGCATCAATTTCGGCGTCATTGGCGTACTCTAAATACAAATTTAGCGGCGTCATGCGGCGTTCGACGAACAACTGATGAATGACTAACGTATCGCCTTCAATAGAAATAGAATTGGCAATGCGCTGTTTAAACTCCTCCAGTAAATCTGACGAAATACGCTCCAGCGGTAAGGCCACGTCGACAAACTCCAGTGTATCCGCCATACGCCCGACCCGATCGTGCCGCTTAACCATGCGATACCGATCAATGACCGTCTGTCGGCCAAATTCCTTGGTGTTGCCTAAGCGATCATTAATAACCTTAAACACATAAGGAAAAGACGGCAACGTAAACACCGTCATAACCATACCTTTCACACCAGGGGCTGCCACTAATTGGTCGTCGGTACGGCGTAAATGATGCAGGAATTCTCTATAAAATTCCGTTTTGCCTTGTTTATGAAAGCCCACCGAGGAATAAAGCTCTGCCAGCGTTTTATGCGGCATTAAGTCCTTTAAAAAACGAACCAACGCCGACGGAGACTCAGTTTCCACCATAAAATACGAGCGGGCAAAGCCAAAAATCGTCGCCATTCTGTCAGAGCGCGTAATAAACGCATCCACATAGAGCTTTCCCTGGGAGTTAATCAACACCGGCACAATAAACGGGTAATGGTTATTTTCCGTCACCACCCGACCGACAATGTAAGCCGCTTTATTGCGATAAAACGGTGCTTTTAAGACATCAATGCGTAAATTGTGGGCTTCGATATCGGTTTCAGTGGCACGTTCAAAGAACTTATCGCGCAATTGTTCAATATCGTTTTCAAAATTCTCAAACTCACCGCCTAAGCCGATATCGTCAAACACGCGGGTCAGTGTTTTTTCTAAGCCATCGACTACGGGAAAATAGGAGTGACACTCGTTTTCTACCGGTACCGGAATATGGTTCGCCAGCACGGTCTCGACAAAAATATAGTCATTATGAAAATAAGCACGATCGAACACTCGGCAAAACACCGAGTTATAAAAGGTTTCGGCAAGCTCCGCCTGCGGATGAAATTGCAATAACTGCTGATACCGTTGCCGCGTTGCCTGCCACAAAGTTTCGTCGAGCTCTTTGTCGACACGGCGCTCCACCTTTTTGGCCGTAAGCCCCACCTGATGGTCGTAGTAATGAATACGCTCGGCCGCCGCCGACACCACCGCCGTCCAGTCCCGCTTCAAAAAACGCTCACGCGCGCCCTGCGTCAATGCCTGAAAGCGCCGGTAATGCGTATGAAAGCCATCGAGAATACTACGTGCCAGTGTTTCTGAGGTTATATTCATTTATCTTCTACCAATAAATATGTGAGGTCATAATGACAGAAACAACGCTAGCGTTATACATTCACCCTATTTATAATCCTGATAGATTTTTTATATTCCACTGATTCTGGACCGTTATGAATACGATTAAAGATATTGATTTGAACCTGCTGGTTTATCTGGATGTTTTGCTGCGGGAAAAAAACGTGACCCGAGCCGCAGCGCAGTTAAACATTACCCAGCCAGCCATGAGTAATGGTTTGAAACGCCTGCGTAACTTACTAAATGATCCTATTTTAGTGCGTACCAGCGACGGCATGCAGCCAACTCAGCGCGCCTTGGATATGCAAGAGTCGCTGCGTACCGTACTCTATTCAGTGGAAGAAATGATACAACCCGTGCGTGAGTTCGACGCACCTACCAGTGACCGCGTTTTCCGTATTATGGCGTCCGATTATGCGGCTTCAACACTCATGCCACGCCTACTCGAAAAGCTCGATGAGCAGGCGCCAAACGTATCGCTGGATATTATGACCCCCAGTGATATCAGCTTTCACGACGTTGAAAACGGCAAAGTCGACTTAGCCATTAACCGCTTCGAGCAACTACCGCAGTCGTTTCACCAGAAAATCTTATGGACCGATGAGTTTTCTTGCTTAATACACAAAGATCATCCATTGCTTGATAATTATACGCTCGATAATTACCTGAAAGCACAGCATGTCTGGGTCAGTAAAACCGGTTTTGGGGTGGGCGTCGGAATGGATCCACACGACGTTCAGAAGTTAGGTTGGGTTGACGATGCGCTCGATCAAATTGGTAAGCGCCGCCACATCAAAGTATTTACACGTAATTATCACGTGGCTATGTACCTGGCTCGCCAGGGGCTGGTTGCCACACTGCCAACTCAGGCCGCCGAGCTATATAAAGACGACGACCAGTTGGTCATGAAAGCGCCGCCTTTTGATATTCCAGGGCTCACGCTGACGATGATTTGGTCGCCGTTATTACAACACGACGCAGGGCACCGCTGGTTCCGTCAGGTGGTTTCTGAAACCGCGGCGGCGTCCTAAGTCGTTTTACAGTTTACTCCTCCCAGAAGAAAGCGTCTCGCTCACGAGGCGCCGGTAATATCCGGTCCATGGTTTTAGCGTCATAAAGCACACCGTTGACCATGGTATGAGTCACTTTGTCAGTGTCCCGGATATTCTCTAGCGGGTTACCATCAATAACGATAATATCCGCTAATTTACCCTCTTCCAGAGAACCCAGTGCGTGATCCATACCAAACACAGTTGCCGGATCGATGGTTGAAGTGCGCAACGCTTCCAGCGGCGTCATGCCGCCCTGTGCCATCATCCAAATTTCCCAGTGTTGCGCTAAACCTTCACGCTGGCCGTGGGCACCAGAAAGGACTTTAACCCCCAAGTCCTGAAGCTCAGTTGCCACTTCGGCGTTGTTGAAATGGTTGTAGTGGTTATGCGGTGCTTTTTCACGACGCATCGCTTTACCCACCAAAAACTCCTGCGGCACGTATTTGCTCAGTTTCGGGTGCTTCCATACATCGGTTTCAGCATACCAGTAGTTCTCGCCCCAAATACCGCCATAAGCCACACCCAATGTTGGCGTGTAGGCCACATCACTCTCATCCCACAACTGACGAATATCCTCATAGATATTTGCCACGGGTAGTGAGTGTTCTACCGTTGTGTGGCCGTCCATGATCATGGTCAGGTTATGCTGCAATAACGAACCACCTTCCGGCACAACCAACATATCTAACTGGCGACCCGCTTCCACAACCTGTTGACGCTGGTTCCGGCGAGGCTGGTTATAACTTTTCACTGAAAACGCACCGACTTTCTTCAGGCGCTCTAAATGAAACTTCGCGTCTTCCAGGCTGTCCACGTGCGAGGTATAGCCCGGCCCGTTCGCACCGTACAAAATGGTTCCGGTTGAGAACAGGCGCGGTGCGGCGATTTTACCGGCTTTTTGTAGCTCTGAAGCCGCAAAGAACTCCGTCGTGTCATTCGACGGATCATGAATAGAGGTCACGCCAAACGCCAGGTTCGCATACTGCCCCCAGTTTTGCTCCGGAATAATTTCAGATTGCCCCTGGCCACCATGGGCGTGTGCATCGAACAAGCCCGGCATGACCGTTTTGCCACTCGTATCAATGACTTCAGCGCCACTTGGCACATTAACGTCCGCTTCCGCGCCTACCGCAACAATTTTGTTGTTACGCACAACCACGGTACCTTGTTCGTACACCGTGTCGCCGTTCATGGTAATAACCTGACCGCCGACAAAAGCAACGGTTGTATCCGGCACCATCGCTTTTTGCTCAAAACCAATATTCTGGCCGTTTTCCACTTTCAGCGAATCGGCTTCGGTAAAGTCCGCAAACGCATTCGCCACCGACGTGTGGTAAAGCTCTGGCCCTAAGGTCCAGTAAAGCTGGCGACCGTCAGCCGTCCAGGAAATATTCTCGCCCGCGCGGACTGACAACTGATGCACCGGCATTTGTTTGTCTCCCGGGCCAACGTTGATGACGCTGCCGCGCTCAACTAACGGCGTGACGAACACTTTGAAGCGCTCAGCAAAAGCCAGTTGTTTGCCGTCTGGAGAGACGCGGAACTCAGTCGCCAATTCGGACTGATACAACTCACGTTGCTCAAGCGTATCCAGGTTCACCACACTCAAGGTCGGTTTTGCCGCTGGGGTCATTAAATAAACACGGTCATTACGCGCACCAAATTGCGGCTGACGACCACGCTCGGCAATTTGCTGAGGCTGGCTTTCACCGTTCACTGCAACACGGTACACACCCGTTTCTAAACCGTATTTGTCCGAAATTAAGTAACCGCCACGAATTTTCCGGTAAACCACGTGCTTGCCGTCTGGCGAGAAGGTCGGCTCCACGAAGTTACCCCTGCCCGTGTTTAAAACCCGCTCCTTACCTGAGCTTAAGTCACGCACAATCACTTGCGCTTGCTCCTGGTCGTCCCAGCGCACAAACACCAGTTTTTCACCGTCACGGGAATATTCCGGGAATAGCTCAAAGTCGTCGCTGTTGGTTAAGCGCTGAGGTTTGCCGTCCGGCAATGCCCGGCGATACAGGTTACCCAGCGCTTCGTACACCACCTCATCTCCAGCGGGTGAAACTTGCGCCATGCGCAGCATTTTTACATCGAAGGTATCGGCTTCGACGTTTTGTTTCGCTCTCAAGGCGTGCTGAATCTTTTTCTCTGTCTCAACTTTAAACGGAATAATGCGCGCGTTGCCGTCATCAATATTCAGCTTTTGAATATGCCCACCGGCCCAGAACACCAGCTGTTTGCTGTCCGGGGTCCAGTCCATGGTTGGGTACACACCATGAATCGCCCAGGTTTCCTGCATGTCACGTTCCATTTGACCGTACACGCGTTTATGTTCGCCGGTCTTGAGGTCAAGCGCGTACAACACACTCCTGAAATCTTCTCGCTTAATGTAAGCCAGGTAACGGCCATCCGGTGATGGCGTGGGGCGTATCGCACCGCCGGCACCGGCAATCAGCGTTTCAATTTCCCCGGTCTCACGTTCAAAGCGTTTAATTTCATAAATGCCTTCCAATGAATCTTTACTGTAATGGAACGTCTTGCCTGGTGTGTCGTCCTGGGAGAAATAAATGTATTTGCCGTCAGGTGAAAAGGCTGGCTCACCCAGATCTTTTTGATCATTTGGACGCTCGGTTAACTGCACGCCAGAGCCACCCGTCCGGTGATACATCCAGACCTCACCAGCTCCTAAAGAGCGACTCGCAGTAAAGTGCTTGCGCGCCACCAGAAACTCGCCATCCGGGCTCCAGGCAGGGCTATTCAACAAACGAAAGGTTTCTTCGGTAACCGGGCGCACATTGCTGCCATCGGCATCCATTAGCCAAATATTGTCACCACCGCCCTGATCAGAAGTAAAGGCAATGTAGCGACCATCGGGTGAATACACCGGCTGCATGTGCCAGGCAATACCACCAATCAGTTTTTCTGCTTCGCCGCCGTCAAACGGCATACGGTAAATGTCACCCAACAAGTCAAACACAATGTACTCGCCATTCGGGCTGACATCGACATTCATCCAGGTTCCGGAATTGACCGAAATATCAATGGTTTTAAACTCGCCCGGTGGGTTGGATACGTCCCAACCGTTGTTTTGCTCTTCCGCCATGCTCAGCGGTGCTATGCTCAATAGCGATGCAACCGCCAAGGTTAGTGTTGTCTTTTTCATGGTATTGCCTCTTTTAAAACGTGCTCCCTTTGTATGAATCTTTGTAAAAAAAGTCCAGTCGGGCTCGTCCAAATGCCCATTCTTTCCGTTCAATAGACAAAGTGCTTGATTGCGTTATAGTTAACGGGTGTTCAACAATTGGCTAAACAATGAAAGAGTCACTGGAAAATATCTTGCTGGAGGTATCACGTTCGCCGGAAATAGACGGCGGCAATCTGGCCCGTGCCTCCCAGTTTATTCTCGATTCTGCCTTAAAGGGTCTGAATATTACCCGGGTCAGTATTTGGGAGTTACAGCCTGACAAGCAAAGCATGGTTGCGACCGCTTTGATTGATACGTTACGTAAAGACACTGAAACGCCGGTACTGAGAAAGTCTGAATTACCGTCTTACTTTGAAGTACTTGAAACAGAGCGTACCATTATCGCCAACGATGCGCGCAATAACCCTATTACCGCCGAACTCGCACCTGAATACTTGCCCGAGTATGGTATTTACGGGTTACTAGATGTACCACTGCGCCACAAAGGTGAAATGATTGGGGTCATGTGCTGCGAAACCCGCAAACAGAACCGTACCTGGACACCGGATGAGGTCGCCTTTGTCGGTATTTTGGCTGATATCTACGGGCGCGCCGTGAGCGCTGCTGAGCGGGAAAAGTTTGAACAATTGTTGATTCGCCAGAACGAACAGCTTGAAAGTATGGTGGAAGAGCGCACCGAGTCGTTAACCAAAGCGCTCGATAATTTCAAACAGGCACAAGAACGACTCATTGAAACAGAAAAAATGGCCGCGTTAGGTAAGCTTGTGGCCGGCGTTGCACACGAAGTTAATACGCCTTTGGGTATTTCGGTAACGGCTGTGACGCATTGTGAGCATCGGCTGAAAAAGCTTAAACAGGCTTTTACTGAAGGCTCAATTTCGAAAAAACAGTTGAATCAGTTTATTGACGATACGTTTGAAGCCTACACATTGCTCAATAATAACCTGGAACGCGCCGCCACACTCATCCAAAACTTTAAGAAAACAGCGGTGGATCAGTCCAGCTTTGAACTGGTTGAGTGTGAACTGAAGAACTATTTGCACGCGCTCACCTTAAGCTTGAAGCCGATGGTGAAAAAGAAAAAAGTCAGTATTGATATTCGTTGTGATGAAGCCACCACTTTACGAACTTACCAAGGCGCTTTAGCGCAAATCGTAACCAATTTAATCAGCAATACTAACGAGCACGCTTTTGTTGAGCCAAACGACAAACATCGTATTCTGATTTCAGCAGAGCCTGAGAAAGACGGTGTACAGTTTGTCTTCTCCGATAATGGAAAAGGTATTGATGGCGATACGTTGAAAGATATTTTTGAACCGTTTTTCACAACCTCGCGGCACAATGGCGGATCGGGACTTGGTTTATCCATTGTATACAACTTGGTGACTCAGAAACTTAAAGGCGAAATAAGCGTCCAATCGACACCAGGGGAAGGCACCGAGTTTTCCTTTTATTTACCCAATTTACAGAAGTAGGATGTTGTATGCTTAAAGCGTTACAGAGTTTTTTTAATGTTGCACCGGCAGCAGAGCAAACAAAGCAATTTCATGCGGAAGGACTGAGTGATAACACTTTCTTGTCACTGATTTTAATGACTGAAATTAGTCTGGCAGACGGTACGTTGTCACCTGAAGAGCGCAACTATTTATTAGCCGATTTGAAAAACGAGTATCAATTGGACGATGAAACTGCTGAGAATGCCATTGAAAAGGCAATTAACGCTGTTAAAGAAGCCGCTTCACTACATGACTTCACCGCTCCTTTGAAAGCGTTGGAATATTCCGAAAAAGTCCAATTATTGGAAACTTTGTGGGCCGTTGCCTACACTGATAATGAGCTTGACCCGCACGAGGAAGCGATGCTTCGCAAGCTTGCCGACCTGTTGTATATCAATCATGCGGATTACATAAAGGCGAAACTTTCCGTAACAGGACACTGAATGAAAAAACTTTCCACACTCACCTTAACGGCCGTTGTAAGCCTGTGTTTTTCAGCGTTTAGTCACGCTGAAGATGTTGGTTTAGCGACGGGTTACCCACCGTATCAATTTTCTGAGAACGGCGATATTGTTGGGTTTGATGTGGATGTCACCAAAGCGGTATTCAACTATTTGAATAAAGAGTATTCTTTGCATCAATACGACTGGGATAATGTTGTTAGTTTGCTGCGTTTTGGCGAACTTGATATGGCAATGGGCATGGAGCAAACCACCATTCGCCGGCAATATTTTGATTTCTCCTCCCCCTATTATAACCGCGTAACCACACTGTTTGTGTTAGACAATGAAAGCAGCCCGGAGTCGGTTCGCGGCTTGGTTGGTAAACGCATTAGTGGCGACAGGCACTCGGTGTTGGAGTCGCATTTGCAGGACATTGGCCTACATACAGCGATTCGCATTAACCAGGCTTCCTCAAAAGCTGAAGCGATGAGTCAGTTAGCCGTTGGCGAAGTGGAAGCCGTTATTATGCCTGAAGCCGTAGGACGGTATCTCGCAAAGCAACTCGACATTGATGTACGTATTTTATGGCAGCCGGAAATTAAGGTGCCTGTCGGATTTGCGGTAAAAGCGGGCAATGACGACTTACTTGGGCAACTAAACGTAGCTCTGGAAGCGTTAGAAAACAACGGCGAACTCGATCGAATTCGCCGCCGTTGGGGCATACAGTAGCCTGATGCAACCTAACCGTAGCCTGACGTTATTTACGTCAGGTTCGATATCTCACTGATGCAATAGCATCAGGCTACGGTTAGGTTGCGTCAGGTTGAGATGCCAGGCTACCTTGCTTCCTGCATTTCTTTTTCCAGGCGTGAGGCTTCGTCAGCGCGTGGTTTAGTGAAGCGGGCAAGCCACAAGTAAAGTACCGGTGTCAGGTAAAGAGTAAATAGCGTTGCCAAACCTAAACCGCCAAATACTACCCAACCAATGGAATTACGAGCCTCGGCACCAGCGCCAGCTGACAGTATCAGCGGCAAGCCACCTAAAATGGTCGACACCAGAGTCATCATAATAGGTCGCAGGCGTATCAGCGCAGCTTCCTCTATGGCTTTGCGAACGCTAAGCCCACGGTCTCTCAATTGGTCAGCAAACTCCACCAGCAATACCGAGTTTTTAGCAAGCAGCCCTATCAACATGACCAGACCAATTTGTGAGTAGATGTTCATAGATGTGCCCGTTAAAAACAGCGCATAAATAGCGGCAGAGATACCAAAAGGCACCGTCAGCATCACGACCACAGCGCTGTTCACCGACTCAAACTGAGCCGCCAATACCAGCAGAACTATCAAGAACGCAAGAATGTACGTCATCGCCACTTCCTGAGAAGTATCCTCAAAGGTTGACGCTTCACCAAGAAACACGAGCCCCATACCATCTGGCAAAACGTCCTGAGCGACAGCACGCAGCTTCTCTACCGCTTCTGACATGGGCAGCTCTTCAGGCAAATCACCGTCTATCTCTATGGCACGTCGTTGTGCCTGTCGTTCGAGCTCTGCAGACACTCCCTCTTCAACAATCTCAGAAACACTGGAAATGGGCACTAAGCCACCATCACTCGAGGACACATAAAGGTTCTGCATGTCCTGCGGCGACTGGATGATGTTGTTGCGGGTGCGCAGCATCACCGGAATCTGCTGATCCCCCACATTTAAGTCTGCTACGTCATCGCCATCTATCGCGGCTCGCAGGGTTGAGGAAATGTCGCTCAAGGACACACCCAGTTCCGCAGCACGGCGACGGTCAATCTTCACCCGTAACTGTGGTTGAGTTGGCTGATAAGAGACATTTAGGTTGCCCATTTCCGGCAGTTGCCGCTCAACTTCTGCGGTAAATTCACGCGCAACTTTAAAAATCTCATCGTAGTTTTCACCGGTAATAGCCATCTCAATGCCACCACCTTGCCCACGCAAGTTTAAGCTATTGTCACCAAAGGCTCGACCCGGCGCACCAGGCACCTGCCCCAGCGGCTCGCGCAAGTTTTCAATAATCTCCTGCTGACTAATGTCACGCTCTTCCCATGGCTTGAGGTTGGCACTGATGAAAACAATGTTCGGATCCCATTGCCCAACGACGGTGTATATCGACTCTATGTCGCCGGTCTCTTTATACTGCAGTAAAATCTCTTCTAATTGACGCGCTTGCCGATCCATAAATTTGACGCCAACGCCGTCTGGTCCCCTAGCGAAGACTCGTACAGCTCCACGGTCTTCATCAGGCATAAGCTCGCTGTCAATTTGGTCGAATAACACCACACCACCGCCAGCGGCCAGTAATGACACGACACCTATCACCCAGCTCGCATTCAATGCTTTATGCAGCGTACGTCGGTAAAAGCCTTTAAATTTGTGACCGATGCCGGCAAAAACGTTACTTTTTCCTGCTGATTTTGGCAGACGCGCGGTAAAGGCCGGTACTAACGACAAAGCGACGAATGAAGAAATCACCACTGCGGCAGCAAGCACGCCACCAAACTCGCGGAAAAGTCGCCCAGCGGTTGACGGCAAGAACGCAATGGGCACAAACACCGCAACCAGAACCGCGGTTGTTGCAACCACTGCGAAAAATACTTCGCGCGTTGCAATGACTGCGGCGGCCCGGCTGCCAAGCCCCATATTACGTCGACGTTGAATGTTTTCAGTGACAACAATGGCATCATCGACAATTAAGCCGGTTGCCAACACCAAGGCGAGCAATGTCAGTATATTCACGGAAAAGCCCATCAACCAAATAGCGGCGACGGCACCAAATAATGCTACGGGTATTGATAAGGCAGGAATAATGGTGGCCCGGAACGAGCCAATGAACACCCACAAGGTACCAACCACCAACGCAATGGTTATTGCCAGAGTCGTGACGACTTCTGCCACCGACTTACGGATGAACTGCGCATCGTCATTGGTGATGGTCATTTCCATGTCCGGGAAGCGATCCCGTAGGCGTTCCAATACCTGAATGGCTTTGTCAGATATTTCAATCGTATTGGAGCCCGCCTGGCGGATAACTCCCAACCCAACCACAGGCTTACCATCTAACCGAACAAAGCTGCTGGCATCAGAAGGAGCAAAATAAGCTTGTGCAACATCGCCAACACGAATGTCATTCTGAATAATGATGTTTTCAATCTGCTCTTCGTTAATAGCGGTGGCATCAGCACGAATAATCAGTCGTTGGTCAGTCGATTTCAAACTTCCCGCTGGCACATCAAAAGGCGCTTGTCGCAATGCATCGGCAACATCGGTCACCGAAATACCAAAGCTGACCAGTTTTAACGGATCCAAATCGACACGCATAACACGCTCGCGGTTACCATTTAACCGAACATCGGCGACACCGTTTATCGCCAGGAATTCTGGTGACAGGTCGGTTTCCAAACGTCGGGTTAATTCAGCAAAACTCAGCGTGTCACTGCTCACCGCAATATCTAATACAGAGCGCGCATCGTTATCGGCCTTACGCACGTTAATTTGTTCAACATCATCGGGAAGCTCCCGACGCACCTGATTAACCGCTTCACGCACCTCCGCAGCCACCACGTCCAGATCAACACCGGGACTGAACTCTACCGATATACGAGCGCTATTTTCTTCACTCTGAGAGTTAATGTTTTCCACGCCCGACACGCGCGCTGCAGCGCCTTCCAGAATACTGGTCACTTCGGCATCGACGGTTTCCGGGGCCCCCCCGGGCAAAGTCGCGCTAATACCAACCACTGGTCGATCGACATCAGGCAGCTCACGAACCTCCACTCCCATCAGCGCCGCTACACCTGCAATAGCAATGAGAATATTGAGAACAACAATCAGTACCGGCCGGCGAATAGACACCGACGGTAAATCGTTCGTATCGGTATGCGTGTCGAGTTGCTTGTCAGACATTATTCGCTTAACTCCCCAGCGCCATCGAGAGTCGTGCGATCAAACTTAATGGGTTGTCCGTCGCGCAGGCTCTGCACTCCCTCGACAATCAACAAGTCGTCTCGCTGAATATTGCCGGAAACCAGTACTCTGCCCGCTAAGCGCTGTTCAATTTGCACTTCCACACGTTTTGCATTTTTACCGTCAACGACCCACACGAACGGACTGTTAACGCCCCACGACAATGCCGCCTCGGGAATAGACGCAAACTCCTGTCCTGCCAGCGAAATAGAAGTGCGGAAGCTGGTGCCTGGTAAAAAGTCATCGTTTTCATTATTGATTCGTGCGCGCGCACGGTACATGCGAGTCTGCGGATCAATTCGCGAATCCAATTCGACGATTTCTGCAGTCACAGGCTGCCCTGAGTAACGCCAGGGTTGTACCTTTAGCTCTGCGCCTTCACCTAATAGCGATACCGCCGCTTCCGGGATCTTAAAATCAATTAATAGCGAAGAACGATCATCCAACGTTGCAATAGCGGTTTGCTCATCGATGCGGTCGCCAACCTCAACATCGGTAATACCAATAACGCCTTCAAAGGGGGCGCGAATGAAGCGATCTTCTAACTCTATTTTGGCATTTTCCAGCTCTACACGCGCCAAATCTCTGAGTAAAATTGCGTTATCGAGTTCAGACTCTGGCACTGCCCCGCGCTCAAAGCTTGAGCGTAAACGCTCAACGGTGCGCTGCGCATCCCGCAGGTTAATCTGTGCTTGCTCAAGTGCCACTTTTTGTCGTCTTGCATCCAACTCAACTAAAAGCTCACCTTCTTCCACTACTTCCCCTGGCTCAAAATGCACCGCGACCACCCGGTCACCCACTGCCGGATAAATAGTGATAGAACGTGCCGCCTCAGCCGTTCCTACCGCTTCCACTCGGTTTTTTTCCTGTTCGAATTGAACGGGTTCGACAATCACCAAAGTTTCACGAGGACCAAATTGTTGGGCTTGCGTTGGCGCTGCACTTACATAAGCGCCCAAACACAAACTGAATACAGCTATCGACAAAAAATGCTTCATAAACTTCGGTTAACTCCAAAAAAACTGCAGCCCAGTGGCTGCAGCTGTATCATCTCATTGTGTTGGTCTTTCTGCTATTAACAGTTACTTAATAGAGAATGTACCTTGCATAATCGCTGAGTGACCCGGGAAGGTACAATAGAACTTGTACTCGCCGTCTGCGCTCATTCCGTCTGTCGAGAAAGTAACAGATGTTTGTTCACCACCACCAATGACATCTGTTGCTGCAATCACCGCATCAGAGTCTGGTACGTAGTTATTTTCTAAACCTGCAGACATCCCCTGCTGAACAATCGACTGCATGTCACCCGCTTCACTTAGCACCCAGTTGTGACCCATGACTTTCTTACCTAGCTTACCCGAGTGGGTCAATGTGACAGTCACTTCGCTACAACTTGCCGGGACAGACATTTCCTTTTTATCAAATCTCATGTTGTCGTTACCATCTATGCTCAGCTCACATTCGTTAGCCTGTGCTGCGTTTGCGACAAACAACAATGAACCTGCTAATAGAGACAAAATATAACGCATTACAATACTCCTTCATGTAGGATGAAACGAACTACTTCCTTATACGCAACATCTCGCATTAAGATTACTTTAAACGAGATAGTTACCGTATTCTTTGTTATGAGAACCTGTAACGAGAAGTCTATGACAAAAACACTTTTTTCATCACAGTCTGTGCTCGCACAAGGTGGAACCAATAAACACATTCAAGATGTATCTATTATTCCACCAGTATACACATCAACCACCTATCTTCGCGACAGTGATAATCAGTACCGCTCCGGTTTGGTGTATTCCAGAGCTGACAACCCGACGTATCGTCCTGCTGAATTATTGTTGGCAGAGCTAGAAAACGCAGCAGATGCTCGCTTGTTCGCCTCTGGTATGGCGGCCGCAACCGCGGTATTTCAAGCCCTTAAACCTGGTGACTCCATTATAGCACCTCAGGTGATGTACTGGGCACTGCGCCAGTGGTTGAAAACCTTTGGCCAGGACGCCGGGTTGCATATACACTTTGTAGACACGAGTAACCTTGCAGAGTTGCAAAAAGCGGTTGATGAAAAGACGCCAACCTTAATATGGCTGGAAACGCCCGGGAACCCACTTTGGACAGTGACCGATATCGAAGCCGTGTCAGCTATTGCAAAAAGTTGCGGGGCGCTATTAGCGGTAGACTCAACCGTTGCCACCCCGTTACTGACCAAACCACTGGATTTGGGCGCTGATATTGTCATGCATTCGGCCACCAAGTATTTAAATGGCCATTCAGATGTTATTTCCGGCGCATTAGCGGCTCGGGAAAACAGTGCGTTTTGGCAGCGTTTGGTGGCGATTCGGGCGCAAAATGGTGCGGTTCCCAGTCCTCACGATGCGTCGCAACTGCTGCGCGGCATGCGGACCTTATTTTTACGAGTTCGCGAGAGTTGTCAGAATGCGCTGTACATTGCTGAACAGTTAGAGCGACATCCTCAAGTCACCGAGGTGCTCTATCCCGGGCTGAAAAGCTTTGCTGGTTATGACGTGGCTGTTAGACAAATGCACGGCGGTTTTGGGGGGATGCTTTCGATTCGCCTGGCGGGTGGCGAACAAGCAGCCATTGCCGTTGCCGCAAAAACTCAATTATGGCACCGAGCCACATCGTTAGGTGGTGTCGAGAGCTTAATTGAGCACCGCGCCAGCATTGAAGGACCGGATACACCGGTGCCTTCTGATCTATTACGTTTATCCGTGGGAATTGAAAGTGTCGATGACCTGTTAGTCGATTTACAACAGGCCATCGACAGTGCGCACGCCTAAATGCTGACGCGCTTGTAGAAGCGGTATTCAGGTTTCCAGAAGTTGTTGTCGATGCGCTCACGCAGCGTGTCGTCATCAATTTCAAGTGCCAGACCTTCCTGCTGAGCCACTTTCCCCACCGCAAAAGCAATGTCTTTACTGAGTTGGGTTAAGTCGTTGAACGCCGGTAACAAGGCTTCACCTTTGCCGTTGGCGCTTGGTGAGGCAGCAGCCAATGTCTTGCTGGCAACACGCAGCATTTCATCACTAACACGGTTAGCTTTGACCGATAAGACACCCAGCCCAATGCCGGGGAATATATAACTGTTATTGCACTGCGCTATCGGGTAGATCTTACCGTCGTACTCAACCTGACCAAACGGGCTACCGGTCGCCACAATCGCTTTGCCTTTCGTCCATTTCAGAACATCCGCCGGATGCGCTTCCACATGCTTCGACGGATTACTTAATGGAAAAATAATCGGCCGCTCGACATTTTTCGCCATGGCCTCAATAACTTGTTCCGTGAATAAGCCCGCCTGCCCCGACACGCCAATCAAGATATCAGGTTCAGCACAATGCATCACATCCAGCAACGACGGATAATCACCACTGTACTCCCAGTCTTTCAGGTCGGCAGTTTTTTGCGCTAATGCCTGCTGGAAGTCCCGCAGACCGTCCATAGTGTCCATTACCAGACCGTAACGATCCACCATGAAAATTTGTTTTTTCGCCTGCTCTTCGGTTAAACCCTCTGCCGTCATCTGAATCATAACCTGCTCAGCAATACCACAACCTGCTGAACCGGCACCGACGAACACGACTTTCTGCTCGCTCAGCTTTTTACCCTTTTGACGGCAAGCTGCTAATAGTGTGCCGACGGTAACTGACGCCGTACCCTGAATGTCGTCGTTAAAGCAGCAAACTTCATCGCGATAACGGCGCAGCAGTGGCATTGCGTTCGGCTGCGCAAAGTCCTCAAACTGGAGCATAACGCCAGGCCAGCGCTTAGTGACCGCTTTGATGAACTTGTCGAGGAACTCGTCGTACTCTTCCTGACCAATACGCTTGTGCCGCGCCCCCATGTACATGGGGTCCTCTAATAACTTTTCATTGTTGGTGCCGACATCCAACATAACTGGCAGCGTATAAGCCGGGCTGATGCCACCACAGGCGGTATACAACGACAGCTTACCAATCGGGATACCCATACCACCAATGCCCTGGTCACCTAAGCCCAGAATACGTTCACCGTCGGTAACAACAATGACCTTCACCTTCTGCTTAGTCGCATTGCGCAGAATATCATCCAACTGGTCACGCTCTGAATACGAAATGAACAAGCCCCGCGAACTGCGGTAAATATCCGAAAATTTCTCACAGGCATCACCCACGGTTGGGGTGTAGATGATTGGCATCATCTCTTCCAGATGATCGGTCAATAAACGGTAGAACAGGGTTTCGTTGTTGTCCTGAATAGCACGCAGATAAATGTGCTTATTAATAGGCGTTTCAAAACTTTTGTACTGCATGTACGCACGCTCAGCTTGCTCTTCAATACTCTCGTAGCGAGGCGGCAATAGACCGGTCAGGTTAAACGCCGCGCGCTCTTCCTTACTGAACGCACTGCCTTTGTTCAACAGCGGGGTTTCCAACAAATTCGGACCAGAATAGGGAATATAAAGCGGACGCTGCGTCTGCGGCATAAGTACAAACTCCTGAAAGCCAAAGTAGTGCTTAGTTTAACGTAGCCTGACATTCATGTCAGGTAAGATATAGAGGAAACGGCTGTTAAGTCGCATGTTTCGCTGGAGCGTTAAGGGCCTTTATGCCAGAGACGCTGCAAGTTCATCCATGAACGCTTGTCGAAGGCCATCCATGGCCTTCGACACTCTGGCATAAAACCCTTCAACACTCGTAACGCTTACATGCGACTTAACAACCGCTCATCGATCTCGGAACCTAAGAGCTGACTTAGCTCGCCGGATGAGTGCACCCGACAGTTGCAAAGGCTCTTGAAGAGGTGTGCAGCGCCGTGGATGGCGCTGCTCAAGCCCTACAGGGACGTACTCGCGGGCGTCCTCCGCAAGAGCCTTTGTAACTTCAGCACTCACTCAGCTACAGTTTCAGGCCCCAACGGGTGGCGGTGCGCTTAACGGCGTCGACGTTTTCGGTGGCTATGATGTGCAGTGGCGTGGTATCAAACTGGGCGCTTAAGTCCAGGTGTTGCTTTAGCCAGGCTAACATGGCTTCGCCGGAATGGATGGTTTTGGCGCCGTTGAAGTAGTCAGAAATACTCTCGGCAATCAGCGGGAAATGCGTACAACCCAACAGCACCACGTCCGGCTTGTCCAGTTTGCCGAAATAATGCTTAAAGGTTTCCTGCAGTATAGGTCCATCGTAAAGCTCTTCTTCAACAATAGGCACAAACAACGGCGTCGGCATAGCGTCTACCTGGCTATAACCCAATGCCTGTATCTGCTGTTGATAGGCACCGGAGTTAATCGTTGAGCGCGTCGCAATAACCAGCACCCGGGCACTGGTATCAATGCCCTGCAACTGTTGCAGAGCCATCACACCAGGTTCCAGCACGCCGTACACCGGCTTATTAGAGAACTTTTGCATTTGCTCTAATGCAGTCACACTCACGGTGTTACACGCCACCACCAGGCAGTCCACATCGGCGCCGTTAAAAAACTCGACGGCTTCCAGAGCGTAGCGAGTTACGGTGTTGCTGTCCTTGCTTCCATAGGGCACCCGGGCGGTGTCTCCGTAATACAGCAACTCGCTGAAACAACCGCTTTGCTGCAGTGAGCGCGCTACGGTTAAACCACCCACACCACTATCAAAAACTCCAACTTTCATGTTTACTACTTCTCCAGGCTTACCGTTTTAAGACGCAGCGCGTTGGTTATAACAAAGACGCTAGACAGCGCCATCGCGCCCGCCGCCAGCATGGGGGACAGCAAAATGCCGAAAAACGGGTACAATACGCCCGCCGCAACAGGAATCAGTGCGGTATTATAAGCAAACGCCCAGAATAAATTCTGGTGAATATTACGCATGGTTGCTTCTGACAAAGCAAACGACTGCTGCACCACGGTCAAATTATCTGACATCAGTACCACATCGGCCGACTCAATGGCCACGTCGGTACCGGTTCCAATAGCAAAACCCACATCAGCAGAAGCCAATGCCGGCGCATCGTTAATACCGTCTCCGACAAATATCACCTGCCCCCACTCTTTTTTGAGGCGTTTTACAGCATCGACTTTGCCATCGGGTTTAACGTTAGCCACCACTTCATCAATGCCCAGCTCTTTGGCAATGCGTTTTGCGGTGGACTCGGCGTCTCCTGTGACCATTGCCGTTTTCAGTCCGTCATCATGCAGGCGCTTAATCAGCTCTTTGGCGCTGGATTTAATCGGATCATCCTGAGTAAATACCGCGGCCAGCTTGCCATCCACCGCCACATATATTGGTGTGCGGCCATTTTCAGACCAGTTTTTCGCGTCATCGGGTTCGTTATCTAGCGAAATATTGTTGTCCTGCATCAGTTCGCTGGTACCAATATAAAGTGTTTTTCCATCGACTTTGCCGGTCGCCCCCAAACCTGAAATGGCTTCAAAACTGTCAGGTTCGCTGACTTTAACACCTTGCTCTTTGGCATAGCTGACCAGAGCTTCTGCAGTGGGGTGCTCTGACTTAGCTTCTACCGTAGCAGCCAACGTCAGGACGTCTTTTTCATCAAAGTCGCCAACTTTTATCCAGTCGGTAATGGTCGGTTTGCCTTCTGTCAGCGTACCGGTTTTATCAAAAATAACGCCTTTGGACTGCTGTAACGCCTGCAACGCACTGCCCTGACGGAACAGCACGCCCATTTCCGCACCACGGCCGGTCCCCACCATAATCGACGTAGGCGTTGCCAGCCCCATGGCACACGGGCAGGCAATAATGAGTACGGCCACCGCGTTTACCAAGGCGAATGTGAGTGCTGACTCACTGGCCGCAAAGTACCACACAACAAAGGTAATTAGCGCCACTAACATGACCGCTGGCACAAACCATAACGTTATACGGTTGACGGTATCCTGAATGGGTAACTTACTGCCCTGGGCTTGCTCGACCATACGGATGATCTGTGCCAGTACAGTTCCTTCACCGGTGGCTGTCACCTTAAAGCGCAGCGTGCCTTTTTCATTAAGCGTACCGCCAACCACCTTATCGCCTTTTTCTTTGTGTACCGGCTCAGGCTCACCGGTTATCATGGCTTCGTTCACGTAGCTGTCACCGGAAGACACTTCACCGTCTAAGGCAATACGCTCGCCCGGGCGCACTTCAATTTCATCACCTTTGCTCAGCTCGTCAATATCGACTTCGGTCACCTCACCGTCACGCACTACCCGTGCAGTTTTGCTTTGCAGACTCATCAGTCGTTGAATGGCATCTGAGGTATGGCTTTTAGCTCGCGCTTCCATAAAGCGTCCCGCCAAAATCAAAGTGACAATAACCGCCGAAGCTTCGAAGTAAACGTTCACTGACTCGCTGGGCAGCCAGGAGGGGACCACCGTTGCCACGACCGAATAGCCCCAGGCTGCCGTAGCACCCAGAGCCACCAGCGAGTTCATATCCGGCGTTCCACGGAATAATGCTGGTACACCCAGTTTGTAAAAACGTATGCCCGGACCTGCCATAACCACAGTAGTGAGTACTAACTGTATCCACCAGCTGGTTTGTAAGCCGAGGGTGTTATGCACCCAATCGGAAAAAGCCGGCACCGTATGGTTGCCCATAGCTAATATAAATACCGGCAACGTCAGTAATGCCGCAAGCCAGAGTTGCTGCTTAAGCGACCGCATTTCGTTCGCTTGTTGCTCGCGTTGCTCACGCATTTGCTTGTCGCGGTCAACGACCTCATGAGCATCATAACCCGCGCCCTTCACAGCCTTAATCAAATCGTCAATAGCGACTGAGTCAGAATAGGTCACTTCCGCACTGTCCGACGCTAAGTTAACCGAGGCATCTTCAACACCTTCCAGACCATTCAAGGCTTTGTCGACACGCCCCGCGCAAGAAGCGCAACTCATCCCCTCTATACTTAAACGAATTGATTTACTCATGCTGCCCTCCTGCTATTTTGCCCCCGTTCGCCTCGCTATCTTTCAACCAAAGCAGTAACCAAAACACAAGCAAATGGCCTATCTCGATATATCGCTGCACTGCACCACGAATTTCAGCCAACTCTGGCGACGTCATAAGCAAAAACCCTAAAGCGATAATGAACGCCAATAGAACAAAAGCCGCACGCACTGGCCAAGTCGTTTTGGGTGTGAAGCTTAATAATAACGTGCCTAACGCAAAGCCAAAGTAACTGATAACCGCAATGCCATTGTGTATCGCCTGCGAGCTCGAGCCATCTACCGGGCAACCGGTGTCACATGGCGCCAGCGCACTGCCAATATACGCCAGCGGATAGAAAAACAGTAACAACCAGCCGAACTGACTGACGCCTTTGACTCTTAGGTACGGTCGCGCCGTCAATAACAGACCTGCTGCTATCATGCCCAACGGAATAAAACCAACCCAGCCTAATGCTCCTGCCGCCTGCGTGCCGGTGGCATTAATTTCACTAATATACTGACTGACATGTGAAAAGTCCGGCTTAACCCAGCTGGCGACCAGTTGCAACCCCACCCAAAACAAGGTCAAAATAATAAGTTGCGGTAAAATTGGCGAACTGTGCTGTGCAGGTGTGTTATCGGCTGTCGGCATGACGCCTCCTCGGCTGTTTTTAAGTATGATACTCTTTCATCCCAGTGTACTCCAAGATGGGTGTCATTTGTGAATATTCAAGTGTTAGGTTGCAGTGGTGGATTGAGCGGCGACAACAAAAACGGCTCTACCTGCATTCAGTTGCGCTCCGATACAGTTATTGATGCCGGAACCGGTTTAAATCGATTAAGCCTTGCACAAATGCGGCAAATTCGTCATGTCTTTTTGACCCATTCCCACATGGATCACATTGCTGCATTACCAACGTTTCTTAGTAATCAGTACGATAGTAAGCACTTACCCGTTACGGTTCATGCCCTACCACACACCCTGACCAAACTGCGTGACAACATTTTTAACGGCGACATTTGGCCAGAGCTCAGCAGCATGACGGAAGGACCCAACGCTATTTTGCAGTTTGAAGAAATTCAACCGGGGCATTATGTCGAAATAGATAGCATGAGCATCCGCGCATTCGAGGTGGAGCACAGTGTGCCAACGGTCGGTTACAGCGTAAAAAGTGACGGGCAACATTTTGTCTTCTGCGCCGATACCATCGCCGGCGACGTGTTAACTCAACAATTAAACGAGCTAGGTGACATTGATACCTTGATGTTGGAATGCGCCTTTCCAGACGAGCTCATGGACGTCGCGCAGAAAACCAAACACATGACACCCAATTTATTGCAAGAAGCTTTAGCCAGTTTAAAGCAGCAGCCCGAAGAACTCTGGGTTACTCACCTAAAACCCAGCTACGAAACACAACTGCGAGATCTGCTAACAAAAACACCACCGCATAAAAATACGGTGGTGCTTTAATCTAATAACATCTGTGTAGCCTGACGTTATTACGTCAGGTGCTATGTCTAAAAAACATTAATACTGCTCAATTATTTCAGCGTTATTCAATGCGGAGAGATCGCACCTGATGCAATAGCATCAGGCTACAGCCCTCTCAATGCCTACATCAACGCTTAGAAGCTGTATGTAACGCCCAAGTGAACTTCGTTGTCGATGCTGTTGAAGTTACCGCGGAAACCAGCGTCAGCTGAGAAACGGTCGGTAAATGCATAACGTAAGCGCGCGCTAACCGATGCAAAGCCGTCTAACCCCCAGTCGTAACCCGCATCAACAATTGCAGTAGTCTGCTGACTTAGCTTAGTCATAGCGCCGATACCCGCATAAGCACTGGTGTCGTCGTAGTTGCCAAAGTCGTAATGGCTGACACCACCTTTTAAGAACGTATCGAACTGGCGATCAGCCCCCATATCCAGGAAATACTTAGCACCAGCGCGAAGTGAGTAGTCACCCATGTCAGTGAATTGCACTTCGCCCACCCAGTTTGGCGCGATAGTTTTTGAACCTTCTACATAAAAGTCTGAGTTGTAAAAGTCGTTAAAACCACCGCTAATATAGTCGACGCTGTCAGCATTACTCGCTGCAGAGAAGAAAAGCGAACCACTTGCAATTAGCGCTGTTGATAATACGAACTTTTTCATGACTTACCTCCTTGGTTACAATAATTCTATTATCGCACCTAAAAGGCTTTTCAACAGGCTTCTCACTGTAAAAGTTCGGTAAAATCGGGAGGTTCGCACCTGATGCAATAGCATCAGGCTACAACATAGTGCAGTAGCCTGACGTTATTACGTCAGGTGAGATCGTGCTATTCCCACTCTATCGTTGCCGGAGGCTTACCAGAGATGTCGTAAGTCACACGGGAGATGCCGTTAACTTCATTAATAATTCGGTTAGAGACTTTCTCCAATAGCTCGTAAGGCAGGTGTGCCCAACGTGCCGTCATGAAATCGATGGTCTCAACGGCACGAATAGCAATAACCCAGTCATACTTGCGCTGGTCCCCCATAACGCCGACTGAGCGCACCGGCAGGAACACGGCAAACGCCTGGCTGACTTTGTGATACCAGTCTGCATTGTGCAGCTCTTCAATGAAGATAGCATCAGCACGGCGCAACAGGTCGCAGTATTCTTTCTTAATTTCACCCAGTACGCGCACACCTAAACCTGGCCCTGGGAACGGATGGCGATACAGCATGTTGTATGGCAGACCAAGCTCCAGACCAATCTTGCGCACTTCGTCTTTAAACAATTCACGCAATGGCTCAACCAACTTCAAGCGCATGTCTTCAGGCAAGCCACCCACGTTGTGGTGTGACTTAATGACGTGTGCCTTACCGGTTTTTGAGCCCGCAGATTCAATCACGTCAGGGTAAATAGTCCCCTGCGCCAGCCAGTCGACTTCGGTCAGCTTACCCGCTTCTTCATCAAAAATTTCAATGAAGGTATTACCAATAATTTTGCGTTTTTTCTCTGGGTCATTTTCGCCTTTAAGCGCATCTAAAAAGCGATCTTCAGCGGCAATAGGAAGAATATTCAGGCCATAATGGTCACCAAACATTTCCATGACTTGCTCCGCTTCATTCAAACGCAGCAAACCATTGTCTACAAAAATACAGGTCAGCTGGTCGCCAATAGCACGGTGCAACAGCATTGCAGTTACCGACGAGTCAACACCGCCTGACAAGCCAAGAATCACCTTGTCGGTACCCACTTGTTCACGAATACGCTCTATCGCATCGTCAATAATTTTCGCTGGCGTCCATTGCTTTTCACAGCCGCAAATACCACTGACAAAGTGCTCCAGCATACGCATGCCCTGACGTGTATGCGTCACTTCCGGGTGAAACTGAACCCCGTAGAATTGACGCTCTTCATCCGCCATTGCCGCATAAGGGCAGTAAGAGGTTTTCGCCACTGTATGGAAGCCTTCAGGAATGGCTTCAACTTTATCACCATGACTCATCCAAACGTCCAATAAAGGAGCGCCGAACTCAGACACTGCGTCTTCAATAGCTTCGAACAACGGGCTCTTATCCACCAACTCAATTTGCGCGTAACCAAACTCACGCTCTAACGAGCATTGAACTGAACCGCCCAACTGGTGCGCCATGGTTTGCATGCCATAGCAGATACCAAATACGGGTACGCCCGCTTCAAATACATAGTCTGGCGCACGCGGAGAGCCTTCTTCGGCGACGCTTTCCGGACCACCGGAAAGAATAATGCCCTTCGGATTAAAATCCCGAATATCGGCTTCGTCTACGTCCCACGCCCACAGCTCACAATAGACGCCAATTTCGCGAATACGGCGGGCTATCAGCTGTGTGTACTGCGAGCCAAAATCTAAAATCAATATTCGGTGATCATGGATATCTCTAGTCATTCGTCATCCTGTTAAGAGCTGCGGTAGTTCGGTGCTTCTTTGGTAATATGCACGTCGTGTACGTGTGATTCGCCCATGCCTGCTGCCGTGACTTTCACGAACTGAGGCTTAGTGCGCATGTCTTCAATAGTCGGGCAACCGGTTAAGCCCATTGCCGAGCGCAGGCCGCCCATTTGCTGATGAATAATGGCTGAAATTGGGCCTTTGTAAGCTATGCGGCCTTCAATACCTTCCGGTACCAACTTGTCTGCTTCATTACTTTTCTGGAAGTAACGATCAGATGAGCCGTTGCTCTGGTTCATTGCGCCTAAGCTACCCATGCCACGGTAAGATTTATAGTAGCGGCCCTGGTAAAGCTCGACTTCACCCGGTGACTCTTCAGTACCCGCCAGCATGCTGCCAACCATAACGCAGTGCGCCCCAGCCGCCAGTGCTTTCGCAATATCGCCAGAGAAGCGAATGCCACCATCGGCTATAATAGGAACGCCAGAGCCCTTTAATGCATCGACAGCATCGCTGATGGCACTGATTTGCGGCACACCACAACCCGTAACAATACGCGTTGTACAAATAGAGCCTGGACCAATGCCTACTTTCACGGCATCGACGCCGGCTTCAACTAGGGCTTTTGCTCCTGCTGCTGTCGCAACGTTGCCGGCAATAATTTGTAAGTCAGGGTAGTCTTTACGTGTTTGCTTAACTCGGTCTAACACCCCTTGTGAGTGACCATGCGAGGTATCAATCAGCAGGACATCTACACCCGCTTCCACCAGCAGTTTAATGCGTTCTTCGGTACCAGCACCGACACCAACCGCAGCACCCACGCGCAAAGAACCCTTTTCGTCTTTACAGGCGTTCGGTTTGTTTTCAGCTTTTTCAAAGTCTTTCAGAGTTATCATACCCTTCAGCTTGAAAGCGTCATCCACAACCAGAATCTTTTCAATGCGATGTTTGTGCATAAGCTGAAGAATTTCTTCACTTTGTGCTGTTTCATGCACAGTCACCAGACGATCTTTACCGGTCATGACATGGCGAATCTCTTTCGCATCATCGTCTTCAAAGCGCGTATCTCGGCCAGTCACAATACCGACCAAGTCACCATTTTTCTCAACCACAGGAAAACCCTGAAAGCCATGTTCAGCAGTCAGTTCGTTAATTTCACCAATGGTTGTTGTCGGTTGAACAGTAACAGGGTCTGTGACCATGCCACTTTCGTATTTTTTAACCTTACGGACGTGTGCTGCCTGCTGTTCCGGCGTCATGTTTTTGTGGATAAAACCAATACCACCTTCTTGCGCCAGCGCAATTGCCAATGCCGATTCGGTAACGGTATCCATGGCGGCTGAAACCATTGGGATATTCATAGAAATTCCACGCGTTAATTGCGTGCGTAAATCAGCGGTATGGGGGAGAACTTCGGAATGACCGGGAACGAGCAGAACGTCGTCAAAGGTCAAGGCTTCTTGGGCAATTCGCAGCATGTGCAACACTCCGTGACTGGATTCATGTTGCGGGTGGATTTTACCCGTTTTGCGCAATTGACGCAAGTAGAAATTAGCAGTTGTCGTAGCCTGATGCTATTGCATCAGGTGCGATCTCGCCGTGTATCAACCAACGTATGAACCATTACACCATGGCGGTGTTAATAAATACCTCACCTGACGTAATAACGTCAGGCTACATCTTTATCGCATTCATTAATTTTCCTGCGTTACGGTATCCAACAAACGCCGCCTTTTAGTTGAGGTTTAGGCTCTGGAATAAACTGGCAGTTAGAAATGCCGGTTTTTGCGTCCTCTTTAGCCTTTTCATTGTACTTATAAATAGCGTCTAGTAGCGCTTGTTCATTAGTAATGGTTTCGCTGCTATACACCACATAGCCCTCCGGGCCGCCGCAGGCTTTCTTACCAACGGGCAATACTTTACAGCTTTCTACCGTTTGAGCCTTTGGCGTGCCAATCATCGCTTTTATGTCAGCCATAGTGACCGGCTCATCAACCTCAGTGCCGTTTGCCGACTGTGCGCTATTGCAGCCTGTCAAAACTAGTGCTGTCAATACAGCCAAAAGTCGCTTCATAAGTTCACCTATAATTTCGCTTACACTTGTTTCCCAATATTATGCTTTTCGATTTGCTCTAATCGCTCTGCCAGCCAAACTTTAATAATTGACTGGCGAGTCACCCCAATACGCGCTGCTTCCTCATCCAAAGACTCAAGCATCCATTCAGGAAAATCAACATTCACGCGCTTTTGTTTACGCATAGGTCTTTTAGCCTTTTCAAACTCAAGTTCATCTATAACGTCTTCGTCAGAGTCAAACTTTTCGTCAAATTCACTCGCTTTCATAAAGCTTCACCTCACTAATCCTTGAGCGCCGCACAGATATTATTCTAATAACCTCACGCCGATAAGTGACTACTGCTGACCAGTGCTTTCCCTTGTACTTGGCTATTATTAAATAACGCTTCTCATCTTTTGTTTTAGCTGGAATTTCAAGCAGCTCAGAGTCATTCCATAGATGTTGAGCTGAATAAAAATCAATCCCATGCTTTTGGAGGTTTGATAAACTCTTGCCGCTATCAAATTCAAACTTCAACATTAAACATATACCATATAAGTATAAAAATTAAATAAATATGGTATTTATTTTATTGCTGAAGGTATTTAGGAAAGTGACTACCCGACTGGCATTATAACTATGACAACGAAACCTGAGGCATATAGCCCCAGGTCACAAGAGAAGAATGTTACAGGCGATTAAAGGCGACACCGCCCTCGCCGGTAATGGTTATCGTCATCGTATCACCGTCAATTGCAACACTATCAATGGGTAATGTCGATGCGAGAGTGTCACCACTGGTGTCGACCGTAATATCAAACGTTAATGTACCATTGTCTGCAGAGTACTCGTAAGTGCCATATTCAAGTCCGACTCCGCCATCTTCGGCGGTAGCTTGGACCGCTGAGAAAACACCATCCTCACGGAAAATAAACAACACTTCTTCACCAGAGCCATCATTCAGTTGCCAGCCACCCACAATACTCGAGGCGCTATCAATTCGAGTAAAGGTTGACTCCAGTCCATCCGTTGAAGGCACTATGACCATGGTAGACTCACCCACATTAACGGTTACCTCACCGGCATCACTCAGGCCCGCATCACCGTTAGTGTCAGCAATGAGCTCTCCTGTAAGCTTTCTCAACTCATAAGTATAAGAGCCGTATTCATAACCACTGCCGGTCTCTACATTCTCTACTTCAATTTCGTAATAGTAGCCGTCATCTCTGAAGGCTAAGAATACATCGGTAACATCCTCATATTCTTCATCTCGTTCTGTCTCGTACCAGGCTCCAACAATAGAAGGCGGTGTCGCACCAGCTTCTTCCAGCGTTTCGGACAAGTGAGCCACCGCTTCTTCGGCCGTAACCAGCCCATCCACCGCAGTATCTTGACCGCCATTTGTCACAAAGCTTTGTACTGACGCATTATTTGCGAATTCTTCCACGGTCACATAAAAATCAATGTCATTGGTTGCGACGTCCGCCGCAGTTTCAGAAATACCAATACCATTGGATGGATCTTGATCCACGTCCAGCGACAATAACAGCCGCACCATGTTAACAACGGCGTCGTCATCAATAGAGCTCGCCCCCAATACCTCTACTGGCGTCACCGTTGCCTGCGCATCGGTCGCCGGGAACACTAACTCACCTATAGAAAAGGTGACTTGTTCACCCTCCTGGTACTCAAACTCGCCGGCATCATTGGTCACGCCACTTTGAGTTTCAGTTTCAAAGCTGACGTTGCCCACTTCGGCATCAAGAAACACACCCGTCTGAGTCTGGACTGTGCCGCCCGTATTATCATCTCCACCGCTGTCCGACGTATTATCGCTCGAGTCTGAGCCACAGCCAGCTAACGCAAAAGCCGCCGCCAACGAAAGTAAAGCCAGTTTATTCTTCATTATTTTTCTCCATGTATGTGCTGTTCACTTTTTGAACATAGGCTCTAATTCAGAAAAGCGCAAAGTTTGCTGAAATATTTTGTAACATTTGCATAACGTAGTAGTTACTCAAATTTGTCAATGACATAGCTGCAGTACTTCATCTACATTGGGTATTACTTAACCAAACGTAATAATGAGGTAATACGCATGCGTTTTAAGCACTCTCTTTTAGTTTTAGCCATTGCAGGTGCTCTGTCTGCTTGTGGCGGATCAAGCGACTCATCCACTCCAGACAGCAACACTGGCGGTGACGATACCGGTGGTGACAATACCGGCAGTACGACCACAGTTGTAACCGAAGGTGTCATTACCGGTTTTGGTAGTGTTTATGTAAACGGCCAGCGTTATGGCTCTGACAATGCAGCTATTGCCGTTGGTAACTCACCGGCTGCAGACGAAGCACAACTGAGAGTAGGTATGGTAGTGACTGTTGCGGCTTCGGCCTCTGACAATGGAGAAGACCCGGAAGCGGAACAAATTATCTATGAAGAGAGTTTGCAGGGTCCTGTTGCGTTTATTGACCGAGAAGCTGAACAAATTGAAGTCCTTGGTCAAACCGTTATTTATGATGACTTAACCGAATTTGAAGCAACCGACCTAAATACCTTAACCGTTGGCGACTTTGTTGAAATAAGCGGATACGTTAATGAAAACGGCAATTTCTACGCCACATTAGTTGAGTTGGAAGACGACGAAACGGAAGTAAAACTGAAAGGTAACATTGCTAATTTAGACACCGACGCTCAAACGTTCACATTAGGCGAGTTGACCATCAATTATTCAACCGCTGAATTTGATGACATGACGATGGACGATCTCGCTGACGGGTTATTTGTGAAAGTAGAAGGCGAGACTTTTGACAGCGAGACCATGACCCTTACCGCGGACGAAGTCGAAAGCAAAGAGCAAAGTGACATTGACGAAGACACTGACGAAGTCACTATTGCCGGTATCGTTAAAAACTATGATGAAGAAGCCGGTACTTTCTCCGTGAACCAATATGACTTTGTAGTCAGCGACAGCACAGAATTTGAAGACGGCACCGCCGACACGCTAGCTAACGGTATTATTGTTAAAGTGGAAGCCGTATTAGACGGAGAGCAACTGGTTGCCGAGGAAGTCGAATTCAAAGCACGAGATGCACGCAGCAAAGTCGAAGGTCAAGTGACCGACATTGACACAGAAGCCATGACATTTGTGCTCAATAACACTACCTTCACCGTCACATCAGAAACGCAATATGAAGACGAGTCAGACTTAGACGAACGCCGTTTCACGTTCGACAATATTGAGGTTAACGACTGGTTGAAAGTCATTTCCCGCCAAGACGAAGAAGGCAACGCAATTGCTTTGAAAGTTAAGCGCATCAATGAAGAGGCACGTGAAGGCGAAGTGAAAGGTCGCGCAGCTGACGTAACCGAGGACGGTATGACCGTTGCCAACGTTGCGGTCACCTTTGATGACAATACTGAGTTTGAGAACGACGACGGCAGCCTTTCTTTAGAGCGATTCGTCGCGCTAGCCGAAACTCAAAATGCTGTTATCGTTGAAGTGGAAGGCGAATACGTTGACGGTTCACTCGTTGCCGCTGAAGTGGACGTTGAAAACGTGAGCGGAGGTGATGACGATGATGACGACCGCCCTGACAATACCGGCAAAGCCGAGTTCAAAGGTGCGATTGAGTCCATCGAAGGCGATTTAATTTTCGTGAACGGAAAAGAGCTTCGCTTCACTGATGACACAGAGTTTGAGCTCAACGACGAAAACGTCGACCTTCAAACGTTTTATAACGCCCTCGAAGTTGGCACTGTCATTGAAATAGAAGGTGTCTGGGTAGATGAAACTTACATTGAGGTAAAAGAAGCCGAAGTCGAAAACGAAGAGGACGACAGCGAAGAGTAGCCGTAAAGCATATGTAGCCTGACGTTATTACGTCAGGTGGGATGCCAAAACAGCCACCATAATGAATCACTTAATGTGGTGCGGCTGCACCGGAAAAATCTCACCTGATGCAATAGCATCAGGCTACGACAACATCAGTTTAAAATAACCTATTCGCTGCGGGCAATTTCGAGCGCTTATCTTTAAAAGCCAGAGCGTAAATTACGCAGCATACACCAATGCCAATGACCAGCGCGCCCACCCATTGAATGCGAATAAATTCAAGGCTAAACAGAACGGTTAAGCTAACTATGAGAAAAGCATGCAGCGCGAAATAGCGCGGCTTACCAAGGCGGCTGACGGTTAGGTTCAAATTATCGGAATACAGGCGAATCAGTGAATCCAGGGAGTTCAATACAAACACCACGCCAACACCAACCATTATGCGGTTTATCCAGCCGGAGGTATCAATGCCTTTGGTATGAAACAAGTACAACACGCTGAACCACAAGCCCAGCGACAGCGACGGCCAGACCAGCATATTCACCAACAACGTAACCGTCTTCATATTGCCCACGAAGCGCGCGGTAAACTGACCAATCATGATGCTCCAGGCAAACCACCAGAACAGGTAAAACGCATGGTAGTCGTTAATGGGCAAAACAAACCGCTGTAAATGCGTAAAGTAATCACTCAGTAACGGCAACGTTTGCAGATAGTCAGCAGCTTCCACATTCGGCTGCGCCACCACGTAACTGCCAAGCCCTGCAATCAGCGCTAAAAACAGCGCACCGGACGACACACTCAGCACCTTCACAAAGCGCAGTTCGGTGCTTGAGTAAACCGCCGCACAAATGGTGAGCGTCACTAGCCCGGCAAACAGCCATGGAAAGCCAGAATCTGGAGCAAAGGCAGGCAAGTACCAACTTAAATTGGCAAACAGCAAGTGCGCCGTAAACGCGCAGGTGCCAATAATGACAATGTTGTTCACCCACTTCACCCAAGTTATTTCAAAGAAGCGGAGTTTGGGCTCCAATGCGCAGAAATAGAAGCAGGTAACAAAGTAAATCGCCCAGACCATAAAGCCCCAAAAACCAAACTCTATGGCTAACGGATTGGCAAAGGCGTATTCACTGTTCTCTTTGAGGTTCTCATACACCGGAAACTCGGTGAGCGGGAACATGATGAGTCCCACATCCAGCCCCGAGGTAAATAAAATAGCGACAAACACTAACGTTGATACCGGAATTTTTCCCTGCAGCGGCATTGCGCCCCAGCGCCACAAAATGAGCAGTACTAAAGCCATGAACAGGATCATTCCGGCGCCCACTAAGGTTAGCATTTAACGCACCTCTCGTTGTTGCTTACCCTGACGCTGACGTTGCTGCCATTGTTCGTCCATCACCACTTTCACATTTGCTGCATCGGCGGCTTCGCCAAAGCGAATTAAATCGGCGGCTCGTTCAGCCAACATAATGGTTGGTGCGTTCAGGTTGCCATTTGGAATGGTCGGGAATAAAGACGAGTCGACAACACGGAGTCCTTGCAGTCCCCGTACTCGGGTCGTCGGATCCACGACCGCTTGCTCGTCATCTTCGGCGCCCATACGACAGGTACCGCACGGGTGATAAGCGCTTTCCACCGCGCCACGAATAAAGGCATCAATCTCTTCATCCGTTTGAACCGAAGCGCCCGGTTGAATCTCTTCCCCGCGATACTTGTCCATCGCCGGCTGAGCAATAATCTCCCGAGACAGCCGCACACAAGCGCGAAACGCCTCAATATCTTCCGGCTCTTGCAAGTAGTTAAACTGAATTTTTGGGGCTTCTGTCGGGTCTGCCGACACCGCGCGTATCCAGCCACGGCTCTTCGGTTTATTGTGACCAATATGAAGCTGAAAGCCGTCACCGTCGAAGGCACTGCGCCCATCGTAGCGCATGGCTGCGGGCAAGAAGTGATATTGCAGGTCAGGCCATTCGATGCCCTTCTTCGAGCGAATGAACCCGCAAGATTCAAAATGGTTGGTCGCGCCCAAGCCAGTTTTAAACAGGATCCAACGCACACCAATGGCTAATTTACTCAATGGACCCAGCTTACGGTTCAAGCTAACCGGCTGCTTACACTGATACTGAAAGTAAAACTCCAGATGATCCTGCAGGTTTTCACCCACGCCCGGCAACTCATGTTGCAGCTCAATGCCCGCGTCTTTCAGTACGTTTGCCGGGCCAATACCGGACAACTGCAGTAAGTGCGGCGAGCCAACAGAGCCCGCGCTCAGGACGACTTCATCGCGACAGTCAAAGCGCTTAACCTTGCCTTTTTGCAGTAACTCGACACCAACCGAACGTTTACCTTCCAGCAATACACGTTTAACCAACACACCGGTTTTCACCGTCAAATTGGAACGCTCCATGGCTGGCCGTAAATACGCGTTAGCCGTCGACCAGCGACGGCCATTTTTAACCGTCATGTGCATTGCGCCAAAACCTTCCTGCTGCGCACCGTTATAGTCATCGGTATGCCAATAGCCGGCCTGCTCACCCGCTTCAACAAACGCACTATAAAGTGGATTTTGCATGTTATTGCCGTTATTAACCGACAACGGTCCGCCAACACTGCGATATTTGTCTTCCCCAAAGGCCCAGTCATCGGCCTTTTTAAAGTATGGCAGGCAGTGCTGATAGTCCCAGCCCTCGGCGCCATGCTCAGCCCACTCGTCAAAGTCACGCGCGTGGCCGCGCACATACACCATTCCGTTAATCGATGACGAGCCACCCAGCACCTTGCCGCGCGGACAGTGCATGCGGCGGTTATCTAAATATGGCTCTGGTTCGGTATGAAACTGCCAGGCGTATTTTTTTGTGTTCATCGGTATCGACAACGCCGTCGGCATTTGAATAAAAATGCTTTTATCCGAGCCGCCGGTTTCCAGCAACAGTACGCTTTTGTCTGCGTCCTCTGTCAGCCGGTTCGCCAATACACAGCCGGCCGAGCCGGCCCCGACAATAATGTAATCGTACTGCTCAACCGACATTAAAATGGCCCCTGCAACGTCTCCATGCCCACATACACCGACTTGGTCTGTGTGTAAGACTTCAGCGTTTCAACGCCGTTTTCGCGGCCAATGCCGGACAGTTTATAGCCACCCACCGGCATTTCCGCCGGCGAATTGCCCCAGGCGTTGATCCAGCAAATGCCCGCCTGCATTTGTGCAATCACACGGTGCGCGCGGCGAATGTCTTTGGTAAACACGCCGGCCGCTAAGCCGTATTCGGTATCGTTCGCCTGGCGTACAACCTCGTCTTCGTCGGTAAAGGTCATGACCGACATCACCGGGCCAAAAATTTCTTCACGACAAATGGTCATGTCGTTATGGCAGTCAGCAAAAATGGTGGGCTCAACAAAGTAGCCATTTTCACAGCCCTCAGGCGTCACCGCGTTACCGCCGTAAACCAATTTAGCGCCTTCCTGCTTGCCTTTCTCGATGTACTCTAAAACCAGTTGCTGATGCTTTTCCGATATCAGCGCACCCAAATTGGTTTTCGCATCCATCGGTTCGCCAATCACAATATTCTTGCGTGTACGTTCCACCAAGCGCTCCATAAACCGGTCATACACCGACTCATGCACAAAAACGCGCGTACCGTTGGTGCACACCTCACCCTGCGTGTAAAAGTTGGCCATCATGGCGCCAGTGACCGCTTCTTCAACATCCGCATCGTCAAACACAATTAAGGGTGACTTGCCGCCAAGCTCCATAGTGACTTGCTTAAGCGTACCGGCAGCCGCCGCCATGACTTTTTTACCGGTACCCACTTCACCGGTTAACGACACCTTGGCAATGTCCGGATGCGCCGTTAGAAAGCGACCTACCTCGGCATCCCCCTGCACCACATTAAACACACCGTCCGGTACACCCGCTTCGGTGAATATCTCTGCTAACTTAGCCGCGCCGCGAGGGGTTTCCTCTGACGGTTTAAAAATCATGGCGTTACCGGCCGCCAGTGCAGCAGCTGACTTCCAGCAGGCTATTTGAATTGGGTAGTTCCAGGCACCAATACCAAAACACACACCCAGCGGCTCATGACGGGTATAGAAAAAGTCGTCACCCACCGGTTGTTGCGCGCCCATCATCGACGGCGCTAAATTCGCAAAGTACTCAATCGAGTCGGCACCGGTCTGAACATCTACCTCAACCGCTTCCTGCCACGGTTTCCCGGTATCCTGAACTTCGTACTTCGCCAACTCGTCATTACGCTCACGCAATAAACGCGCGGCTTTTTGCAGAATGCGTGCCCGCTCTACCGCCGGCGTCTTTGACCACTTTTCGAAACCTTGCTTAGCACTCTTTATTGCCTGTAGCATCATCGCTTCACCGGCCTGTTCAACCCGGTAAATGACCTCACCGGTTGCCGGGTATCGCACATCAAAACTGCGGCTTTCGTCGCCGTTAACGTAGTGCCCATCAATAAAGTTTTTAAGCGAAAAGTTGGTCAAGGTACACTCCTTAAAACAAGTTACGGGTTACTGCCCCCGGAGTCGGCATCCACTCCATGCAGGCGTAACGTATCCAAAATAAAGTTTTTACAGTAATCTTTCGCGACATCAAAGCCGCGGTCAGCGCGCAAACTCAGCGCGCTTCGCAGCCAAAACCCATCAATCAGCGCCGCGGTCATCTGGGCGGCGTCGTGCGCTGCTTCACGCGGCAATAATTGACGATAGCTGTAACGTAGGTTGGTCAATAAGCGTCGCTTATTCACCTCCTGCAAGCGCGACAAATCGGCGTCGTGCATTGACTCGCCCCAAAAGCTCAGCCAGGTTTTGGTGCTGGGCAACGACTGCTGAATGTCGGCAAAGTTTAAATCGACAATTTTCATCAGCCGCTCAATAGGGTCAGCCGGCGACTGCTCTAACTTCAGCCGCGACAACAAATAACGGACCGTGGCTTCAATCAGCGCCTGTTTCCCACCAAAGTAATGACTGATAATGCCGGACGACAACCCGGCTTTTTTCGCAATCAAACTGATGGTCGCTGACTTTAACCCCACTTCGGCAACCACCTCGATGGTTGCGTCTATCAACTGTTGCCGGCGCACCGGCTGCATGCCAATTTTGGGCATCGCGCTATTACTCCTTGTATGGCTCCAACGTCGACAAGCGGAAGCGGTGCTCATTCACCACTTCGCCGTCAACATTCTTCAGACTGAGCGATACTAAGGGATCTTCTAAACTCCAATCAATGTTTATACTGCCGTAATTAACATTTGCCGTGTATTGTCCAATACGATGCTTGTTCGGACTGACCTGTTTCCACTCCTGTGTCAGACCTGAGCTGGTCACTTCCCACAGTGGATAATCCAGGTTTTCATCGTAATAGCTGACTTCGCCCCAGTGAGTGTCACCACTGACTAAAATCACACCATTCACTTGGTGTTTTTTAATTAAGTCGAACAACCGCTGGCGGTCGCCCGGAAAGTTCGCCCAGGCTTCCCAACCGGTAAAGTCGGCTAATAACTGCAAGCTGGAGGCAATAATTTTGACGCGAGCCGTTTTTTTTAACTCTTCTTCCAGCCACTGCCATTGTTTCTCGCCCAGCATCGACTTCGACATATCGTCGTGAGCAATGTACGGACCGAGGTTGTTTGGCGCACGCTCATTGGCGTACTCTTCGCGCGACACGTGTTTCATGTCATCACGGTTCCAGCGCAAATCGGGCATTATGACGTGAATACGCTGCTCGCCTTCGCCATACATTTTTGAGGTGTAAATACCGTCAGGGCGTGTGCGACGAGGTGAGTCTTCCTCCGCCCCCCAGAAGTCCAGCATAATCTGGCGTGAGGCTTCTTTTTTCGGGTAGTCTTTACCCGCATCGTTCGCGCCAAAGTCGTGGTCATCCCAAATCGCCATCACGTTCGTGTTATTCACTAACGTCTGAAAACGTTCTTTCGAACCCAGCTTTTCATATTTATTGCGCAGCACCGTCATATCTTCAGTGTCGCCATAAATATTGTCGCCCAGGAACAAAAAAGCATCCGGTTTATCGGCAATAACGCTGTCCAGAATCGGCATGTCATGATCCTGGTGCGAGCAGGAGCCAAAGGCAATATGCGACACACTTTGCTGTGCATTCGCTGCCGTAGAAACGACAGCGCCCGATAACAGTCCCAGAAAAATCAGTGTTTTCTTCATTGGTTCACCTATGAAGTGATCAGGGGCTGACAACCAGCCCCTGCGCTTAACGCGTTTTTTAGAATGTGAACTTAGCGTTCAAGGCAGCCACACGCGGTGCGCCAATCCAGGCCGCTCCCGGTGCAATCGTACCTAAGTAACGCTCGTCAAACACATTGTTGATGGTAAAGCGTAACTCCATCGAGTCGATAGCGTTACCAACATTATAAACCGCGGTTCCCAGATAGAAGTCGCTCGTTGTATAAGAGTCAACCACCTGAGTGTTGGCCTGGTCCATGTAACGCTCACCCACATATTTGGTGCTGAAGCCAGCGAAATAGCCGTCGCTCTTGTAGTCAAAGCTAATGGCAGCCATGTCTTCGGCACTACCAATAACGGTGTTACCCGCCGCGGCTTTGTCGACGTAAGTCGAGTCGTTCTTGGTGTACGACACGTAAACGCCCCAGTTGTCGTTTAGCTGATAATCAAGCGACGCTTCAATACCGTTCGACTCAACACCACCGTCGTTCACATAACCACCGGCAGCCGCTTCTAAGAAGTCGATGCCATCAACATCTTCGTTGCTGATAAAGGTAATGCGGTTATCAAAGGTAATGTCGTAATACGTTAAGCTGGCGTTCAGACCCGGCGACGAATAACGCAGACCTAAGTCAATGTTATCCGCACGCTCTGGCTCAACCACGCTCAAGTCAGTGTCGTCACGCTCAAGTACTGCATCTTTTATTGCCGCAAAGTTTTCTGCGTAGCCACCGAACACTTCCAGACCACGAACGCCCGGCACCGGTGCGACAAAACCGGCTGAGAACAGTACGTCAGAGCTTGAGTCGACGTCTAAGTTGTTGTCGCTGTTAAACAAGTCATTTTTCGCAACGTCGACATCGAACTTCTTGGCGCCCACACGGAATTTCGCGAAGCCAGCGTCCAGTTCGTTCTCAACGTACGCCATTAACGTATCTACCGGGAATTCGCGGTTGTACTGAATCCAGTAAGGATTGTTTTCCCAACGAGCACTGGTTGCTGAATCGATCAGTTTGTGCCAGCTACGGTATTCTTCACGCTCGTAATCTTCATACCAGAAGCCACCGCGTAAGGTGTTTGGCATGTCGGCAATGGTGGTGTCCCAAATGAAGTCACCATTCACGCCGTAACGATCTTTGTTGTAGTTGGTGTGACGATGCGACGATACTGGAATAGCGCCTGAGCCATAGCAGTCCGGGTCTAATGCAGCGCCTGCGCCGCCATAAGGGTAAGTAATTGAGCTTTCACAACCGGCTTGCGGCTGCAAAGACTGGCCGTCACGGTTCACAAAGTAAATTTGGCCCAGTGAAGAACCGCCCTCTGCCGTGGTGCTTGGGTCTAACTCTGAGTGCGGGTTGCCAGCACCATCGTCAGTCACGTCAACAACATAGTAAGGGATCCAGTCGCCGCGACCTTCGTTGTGGTGGTAATACACATTACCCTTTAACGTTACGTTGCTGATCATGGTTTGTGCTTTTAGGTAACCAAATAAGTTTTCACGGTGCGTTACCCAGCCTTTACGCCATGCCTGATCCTGGTATGGAACGCCGGTCCAGTTTGGTACCAAACCGTCCCACTGTTTGTTTTGTTCAAACTGGCTCACGCCGTACACACGCTGATACGTGTATTCGCGGGCATCGTCATAAGTCACGTAACCTTCCAGATCAACGTCGCCCAGACGGCTGATGAGTTTACCGGCAAAGTGGTCACGCGTGTTGGTTGCGACTTCGTCCATCCAGTCGGTGTTTTCTTGCGTTGAGAAGCTTACCCAACCGTACGTGTCGCGCGCCAGCTCACCCGTTTCATAGCGAGCGTAAATTTTCTGTGCGTTGTTTTCGCCTAATGTCGCGCTGACGACCGCTTTTTCTTCAAAGCCCGGGTCAATGGTACGGAAGTCCAAGGTGCCGCCTAGCGCTTCGTGTGAGCGCGAGCTAATGTCTGAGGTGCCCTGAGAGACGTCGACGCCCTGCAGGTTTTCAGTGTCGATAAAACGGTTTGCTTTGGTACCACCACCGTAGTTTGAGTTACCGTTAGAAATGCCATCAACGGTCATGCCAATTTGTTGTTGGCTCAGGTCAATTGAGAAGCCACGCATTGAGATGCTGGTTGACCATTCATCAGAGCCGAACGGGTCACCTTCGTTGATTAATACGCCCGGTAGGTTATCAACAACCGCCAATGCGCTGGTCATTGAGGTTTGCTGCAACTTCATTTCTTCCGCAGTGGCATTATTCGCGTAAGAAACGCTGCGCCCAGTCACCTGGATTTGCTCTATGTCTTGTGCTTTTTTCTTATCGTCATTTGCAGTTTGTTCTTCCTGCTGAGCAAGCGTAGGAGCGCTTAACACAGAAAAAACGGAGAGTGCCAGTAAACTGGGCTTCATTGGTACAGATAACTTCATTTCATTAAGTCCTATTGTAGTTTTAGAGACGTATCTAAGACTAGTGAGTGAATGTTACAGTCGCGTTTATTTTAATTGACCGTTCAATTAAAATCAAATGACAGAAAAAAGACAGAAGGAAATACGACGCAGCCTGACGTTATTTACGTCAGGTGGATTGACGGGAATTACCACCGTAAATGAGTGATATCGGTGTGGTTTGCTATATCGGAGAGATCGCACCTGATGCGATAGCATCAGGCACGATTTCCTCTCTATACACTACTAACTACTGGACGGGTAAAAAACGTTTATCATGACGTGGTAGGAAACCAACACGCTCAATTGGAAGCCTGGGGCTTATCGATGCTGGCTTGGCTGTAGACGACTGCCCCATATCAGGGTTACTTAATTCACTAGGCAGGCTACGCAACTCCATCATGTTTATTCGTGGCTGAATCCAAGTGCTGGAGACATTAACCTCGCCGTTACCACGTTGAAAATCTTCAAACGCAAACTCCATCACATAAACCCAACCATCATCGGTTTCATGAAGAATATGCCAGCGGCGAACTCGACAGTCATCAGTTAAACCCCAACTTTGGCAAATAGCCGCGCGCTCAATATCAATCACTTGACCATTTTCAGACAGATACCAGTTAATACTGTTGGCATTAAGCGTCAATGTTGACTCTCCATGAACACATAGACCATCTTCATTGGGCTGTTCACATCCCACACTGACATTGTAGCCAGTTGTACCTGGTTCAAACTGCCACCCGAAATAGTAAGAGACTAATGGAATACCCAGCTCTTCACTCCAGGCATCTTTAACCCATGAGTTAATATGGCCAAACCAAAGCTGATCCGCTGCGGTCACCACATCATCCTCAATAGCCGCTATTTCAGGATCTTGCTTAACAACCCGATTATAACTTGCAACAATATTACCATCCGGGGTTTCCGCAGCCATTAATGCCGCATAGAGCTCACCAATTTGGTTAAATATCTCAATGGTCTGCTCCACATCACCGTAGAACATTTCAACCGTACCTTCAGAGAGCTCCCATGTACCTTCAATGCCAGTATACATTGCGCTAAAACTGCCGTCGGCATTGAAAGAGACCATATCAGTAGAGAACTGGTCATAGCCGTCTTCCGGTGCAAACTGACCCAAAATATTTACGGCCCAAGTGCCAATAACATCTTCTTCTGTTGCCGGAATAAGCTCTAAATTATCGCCGTTTAAGTACACAGTATTAGATGAATATTCATTCTCTACCGGTGGAATTTGGTAGGTTTCTCCCCCCCACTCTAACGGCGCATAGGTCACTGTTTGAGTATATTCCTCGCGAATAGTGTCCTGTTTGTTACCTTTGGTAATAACTTTAAAACGTTTGCCATTTTGAGTATAGGTTGTTTCCACCTGGCTAGCGCCAGCCGCTTGATAAGCCGCTAAAATATCAGGGTCATCGGTCACCGAGCTCACTTGTGGATACCCCTGAAACTGAACCGGTTCTTCGTAAGTCAGAACAAAGTAGTTATTTTCACCAACCTCCCACGTAAATCCTGAACTGCTATTACCATTTGAATAAAATGGAGACACAATCATACCGCTACCATCGGCTTCGAATACAAGCGCCTCATATGAGCGGCTAACAAAACCCGGACGGGTTGCTGACGTTGGCAAATAGAATGAAGGCGGGGTTGGGCTCTCCTCTTGCTCAACTAGCTCAGGATCATTAATAATTTCCTCTACAACCGCATCTAAAGCATCAGGATCGGTCGCTTCCACTTCTGCAACGTAAGCGTTATACGATTCGGTATTCTGTACCAAGTCTAATACGCTCTCAACTCCCTGCGGCAGACTGAAGTTTTCATTATCAATAATCAGTTTAATCACCGCTGACACTTCAAGTAGCTCGTTAGGATCAACCGCTTCCTGAGCGACGCTTAACGCTTCTTCGTCAGTTGGCGCTTCACCTCCGTTGGCTTCAACCATCAGCGTATGGCTTGCTGTAGTGACATTGGTCACATTCGTACCTGCTGCTTCGGAGCGATCTAACACACCATCTTCGCCAGCTGCGGCCGCTAAAGAAGCCAATGATGACAATGCGCTGACTAACTCGACATATTCCTGATTATTCTCAGCAGAGCCCTGTGCATTAATAGTCAATAGCTCAGTGCCGTCAACAAAGGTTACATCTAATGTGTAAGCCCCTTCAGCATCAGCCGTCGCTGTATAAGTCTCACCGCCAATGGTAACGGTTACTGTCGCATTGGCTATTGGTGAGTCGACAATTTTTCCTGACACGCTAACGGTTTGCTGAACCGTAACATTGACCTCCGCTGTCGCTTCTTCCTCACCGTCAGACACCGTATATGTGAATGAATCAGAGCCGGTATAACTCCCGGAAGATGTATACAAAATAGCGCTACTATCGATAGTCACCGTGCCATTTTCCGGAGCAGATACATCAGTAATTTCCAGAGTGTCACCATCCGCGTCTGAGTCATTAGCCAGTACGTCAATACTAACTTCTGTCGCTGTTTGCGCTGTGACTTCGTCGTTCACCGCTTCTGGTGCAGCGTTACTAGTACCTCCACCGCCAGTACCTGTATCATCGTTGCTGTCGCTTCCACCACACGCTGCCAACGTCAGGGCAGCGCCTAATAATAAAAGATATGAGTATTTCATGGCATATTCCTAGCTGTTGTTTTTGTTCTGAGCCAAAACAGCTACAAATGGCGCAGTAACATTAATAACTAGGAGAGGGTTTGATAAAAGTCAAAAGCTTATTTACAAAATCTTTACAAAATAAAAATTGACGTCAATTGACATAACCTCCAGCCTGAGGCAATAGTCTCAGGCTAGTGTGTCTATGTAGCTTGACGTTATTACGTCATGGACAACGGTCGGGCAATAAAATGTGGGTTCAGATAATCCTCTTTTTGGTTGTAAAGCAGTGGATCGCCAGTAATTGTCATTATCTCGCCACCAGCAGCACTTAATACAGCATGAGCAGCGGCGGTATCCCACTCACAGGTAGGCCCTAAACGCGGATACACGTCGGCTTCGCCTTCGGCCACCAGACATATTTTTAGCGAGCTGCCCATAGGCACCATTTCGTAAGGTTTGCCTAAGGCATCTAGCCAATCAGTAGTATCCTGCGACGGATGTGAGCGTGAGCCAACAACGCGCAACGTTGTTGGGGTATTTACCGTTACTTTTATCGGCTTGTCGTTCAAGAACGCTCCCCTATCGCGCTCGGCGGCATACATAGCATCAAGCACCGGCGCATAGACCACGCCCATTACCGGCACACCTTTTTCTATTAACGCAATGTTCACCGTAAACTCACCATTGCGCTTAATAAACTCTTTCGTACCATCAAGCGGATCTACCAGCCAATAGCGACACCAGTGTTTGCGCTGCTTCCAGCTAATATCTGATGATTCTTCCGAAATAATGGGATATTGCGTTCCAAGCGCACGCAACCCGTCACAAATGACCTTGTGAGCCGCCAAATCCGCTTTCGTCAGCGGACTGTTGTCTGTTTTTTGTTGTGCACCAAAGTCATTGCTCTCATAAACTTTCAAAATCTCAGTGCCAGCATCACTCGCAATTGCTTTTACTTGTTCAAGCATGATTAGCCACTTCTCCTTCAGGTTCTAAACTGCGAACTGTAGAACTCCTCGCAAAATTACATCGTATTCTGTTCAGCCGGAATACAGAATCCTTTTTGGAGCACTGCGGTCGGTTTAGGTAACACTTTACAATCAGAAACCATCTCGGACTTTTCCGAAAAGCGGCGACTCAACTCGTTATACTGTTTTAATTTCTCTAAAAAAACCTCACGCTCATCAACACTCATTGTTTTCTCAGAATACAGAAGGTACCGCTCAGGTCCGCCACATGGCTTGTGTCCCATCTCAACTATTTTGCACTGCTCAGGGTTATCAGCCGCGGGTGTTTTAACCATTCTTCTGACTTCAAGTTCAAGTTCTTTTAAATCACTTGCTTTCGTTAATTCCGTAACTGCTTGTTTTTGCTGCCTCTCTGCAGTCGTACTCTCCTTCTGTCCACAACCAACAAGTAAGCTAGCGGCTATTAAGAAAAGTCCGAATCTAACTACCGTCATATTTTTCTCCTTTTAAGCTTTATCCATTAACCGTAAAACACCAAAATGATAAATTAACGCACAGAAAATGCCAGCAATAGCTCCACCTAGGTGACCCATCACAGCAACCCGTTCAACCTCACTAAAAGTCAATAAAGGCTCGCCTAAAAAAGCTTCCAAAATCACCTTTCCCACAACCAATAGCCAGAGTAAAGCTCCAAATGGCCGACGTTTAATAATATCCAAAGTTGCCCCCCACGCAAAGAATCCATACAACGCCCCTGAGAACCCTTTATTTTCAGTAACAATCGTAGAAACGTAGGGAGGAATTGCCAACCAATGCTCAAATAAAACAGATAACGACGCGGCAAAAATGAGCATCATCCAAACAGGTATCGGTTTGATATGTTCAGAAAATAAAAGCCACATCACCGCCAAGCCAATAATACTGGAAACACCATGGCTAAACTCGAAATGAATCCATCCTGCACTAAGAAACTCCCACCAATGGCCATTACCTCGTTGGTAAGCCAATATGGTCAGCCAAGGTTTCGGCAAAAGCATCAACAAGGTAAGTAAAATAGCCACCGGGCCCAATGCCACAAGGCTGTCTTTATAGTCAGGCTTCACAGTTTTCCTCTTAACAATAAAAAAGGGGCCGAAGCCCCCTTAGTACAAGGTTAATAAGACCGCTATTAACGCACTACACGCATACGGCGACGTAAAATCGCAAACGGTAATGCCAACAAGCCAATCAATAAGCCGAAGCTACTTGATGAAGAACCTGAATCTTCCTCTACTACCGGAGCTGGCTCTGAAACGGCTACGTTAAACGTCTTGTTGACAGTGTGACGACCGTCATCAACGCTCACTTCAAAAACCACCTCACCAGAGGCAGACGGTGCTGTAAAGGTAATCTCGTTAGTTCCCTGCCCTTCAAATTCAACCGCCGGACCAGAAACCTGAGTCCAAACATAGGTCAAGTCATCACCATCAGGATCCTCTGCATTAACAGACAATGTAACGTTTCCGCCAGTTTCAGCATCAACAACAATTTCACCGTCTGCATTTTCGCTACCGGCAGGTGAGCTAAGTTCCGGCGGATCATTAGGCTCAAGAACCTCAATCATAACCGTCTGCTCAGATGTCGCAACATTCGCTTCATCGACAACAACGAACGAGAAGCTGTCATTGCCAAGGTACGAATCCTCTGGGGTATAGGTATATACGCCAGGAACCGCCTGCTCGACTTCGTTACCGTCTTCATCTGTAACAGTTTCAGTTACTTGCTCTAAAGTCCCGTTCTGAGGTTGAACAGTAATCTCGAAAGACAAGTCACCTTCAGCTCCGACAGAGAAAGCGCGCTTCGCATCAAATACATTTTCGCCATTTAGGAACGACACATGAGAGTTCGAACGCAATGACGTTGGTGCATAGTTAGAAGCCAAGTCGATGGTTTGAGTATCATCCCAGCCAATAACAAAAGACAAATCTTCTGACTTCTCTGCAACTTCAGGTAATGTCACGCTATAACGAACTTCAACTCGGCCAACATCAGTACGTAAGTTAGGAGATAACGTATCGCCAGAAGCAACTGCAGAGCCTTGGCCATCGTAATAATATGACGCACCTAATGTACCCGTCATATCTTCCATACCAATGGTTAAACTGTTTGGCAGCTCACCCAAATCAGCGTAGTTGTAGATGATTTCACTTGTATTCTGGTTGATCCAGATAGAGAACGTATAAGTCATACCTGAAGTATCGCCCCAGACAGACGCATTATACCATTCTAATACAAGCCATGGTGTACCGTTACCATCAGTAATTGATGCGTAGTAGAAATCCGAATTGTTTTCAGGTAATAGCTCTAGATCCGTCCAGAACGGCGCAAGGATATTATTTGGCTCTGCCGAATTTGGCATATCCAGATTCATCCACGTACCCGCTATCGGCTGATCGCCAAATGCTAAAACACCATTCGTATTAAAGGTAACGGAGTTCCATTCGTTCATGCCATACTGCAAAGGTATACCAAAGTTTAAGTTCAGAGTCTCTTCGTCACAGCCACCTATACCTGCACAGCCAATAGCGGTTCCGAAGCCTTGGTTAACAATTGACATTCCAGCATAAGGGAAGCTTACCGTATTAACCGAAGAGCTTGGTGCGCTTAACGAGCCAGCCCAGGTAACGACAGAGCCTGAAGGAGAAATGCTAAGACCATTGCGAGTAGCCATACCTGTTTCTGTTGCTACGACCGAGCCTTCAACTAAAGCAGTTCCCTCTGGAATACGGGTAACCAAGCTCGATGCTGATGGATCACCTGTTGCACCAGCAACACTTAGCATGTCGACTGTAGTGCCTGCGGTAAACTCGCCGCTTTCAACGACTGTGTTGATGATAGTTTCAGAGTCTGAAGCGCTAGAGTAGATAGCAACTGGGATATTTGCATCAGGGAAAGTGCCTGATGGATCCGTTAGCGTTACAGTACCAAATTTCCAACCTTCACTTGAATACTCAGTATTCACTGACAATTGCAGTTCCGCCGAGCCCTCAGCTTCAATCGCTAACGTCTCTGGGATAGAAGCGTCAACATTAAGGCTGTCCATTTCAACGCTCACATTCCACTCGACATCAGTATCCGCCAAGTTTGTTACGACACGAGTAAATTCGCAATTAACAACACAGCCGTTAGATACAAATGAAGGAGTATCAAACGTTACACCAGCTTGAGTTGAATTGAAAATATCCAGTCGACCTGCACCACGATCAAATGGTGTTGCCGGAACAATTTCTCCGTCTTCCATATCAGTGACGTTTAGATTAGCAGAAGTCATTAACATCGACTTAATCTGCTTAGCCGACAGATCCGGATACATCTGACGCATTAACGCAGCTGCCCCAGCAACGTGTGGGCTCGCCATACTGGTACCGCTAATAGCGTTGTAGTTATCGGTCAGTTCAGGAGTCGCAGCATAAGCAGACAAGATACTTGTACCTGGCGCTGCAATATCAGGTTTTAGGAATGAACTATCACCATTAGGCCCGCGTGAACTGCTAGCCGCCATCATGTCAACAGATTCCTCATCAACAACCGCTTCAGTTGCATTAATTGATGCTGTTGCGCCTTCTGTGTAAGCAGCCAGAATTTCCTGTCCAGCAGCCTGCGTGATAGAGACACTTGGCAGTGTTGCGCCCGGCATGCTCATAATAATAATGCCATCAGTATTATTATATAGAACCATACCAACAGCACCGGCGTCCTGAACGTTATTCGCTTTTTGCGTGAACGAACATGAGCCACGCGATACAAAAGCAATGTGCCCTTCTAGAACTCCATCGGCGAAAGCATCACAAGCTTCCACATCACCTTCGTCGATCAATTCGACCGGCATCATTGGTGCTGTAATCGTCTCATTCAGTTCGAAGTCACCATTGCCAGCATTTGCTGTGACGTCCTGAATTCCAGCAGCATCGACTAAGTTGACGAATGAGCGACCATGTTGAACGTTGGCAACAGTTAAACCCGCTTCAGCACAGCCTGGGCAGCCAATTGAACGATCAACTGGACCATCATTGCCGGCAGCAGTTGCAATTAAAACGCCGGCCTCTTCAGCTGCTTCAAAAATTGGTGTATACGGGCTAGTTTGAGGTAAACCACCTGGTCCGCCCCCCCAAGAGTTATTGATAACGTCTGCACCGTCATCTACCGCATCTTCCAGTGCTTGCACGAGCATTACGTTAGAGCCAGAGCCTGTTCCCGCTGGAGTTTGGAATAGCGCTTTATAAACCATCAACGTAGCGCCAGGAGCAACCCCTGACAAACTAACATCGACCCCTTTATAGGTCGTGCTAACAGGGTTACCTACCGCAGTACCCGCCACGTGCGTACCATGACCTCCGAAGTCTTCAGGACTAATTTGCTCATCAGGGTGAACCTGGAAGGTTGGCGTGTAATAACGTGCTAAAGCAAGCTTGTCATTACAGAAAGTAGGATCAATTAATGCACAATAGTCATCACCGGGAAGCTCTGAAGGTCGCACATGACCTTGCGCTTCAAACATTGGGTGATTAGAGTTAATACCGCCGTCGATGATCGCGACTTTAACGCCTTTACCAGCCTCAGTTTGGCCTCCTAAAGCTTCCCAAGTTTGAGGCGCATTCACCAACTCAAGCGACTGATCCGTTTTCGCGTAAAATAATTCGTGTTCATAAACTTTTTTAACGCCATCGACAGATGCTAACGCTTCTTTTACATCTCTATTACCTGACACTTCGACAATCACCGCATTCATCACAGTATCAAGTCGAGAGCTAACTTGCAGGCTGCCTACACGGCTTTTCAACGCGCTGATAACGGTATCTTGCTTAGACTTTAGATAACCGGCATAGCTTTGAGCCGCTGATGACTTTAAATCAATTTTATCTTTACCTAATGCACTTGGGCTAGTTGCAGCAAAGCTAGGCAACTCACCTTTGTAGCTCGCCAACGGTTTATCAACCAACTCAACGATGTAGTAGCTTTTCGAAAGCGTATTACTATTAGGTAGTGTTTTATCTATTCCCGTAACAGGTTTTAGGTCAATGACTTTAGGATGTAAGTCATTTGAGTTTAGGTCTTGTGCTCCCGCTCCAAAAGCAATTGCCGACGTTATAATCGTCGCCAAAATGCTTTTGTGGGGAAGTTTTTTTGAATCAAAATTCATTCTGGATTCCTTTTTCTTTTGATTATAAGCACGAACTACTATTAACATAGCGAATACATAGTAACCGCACATCTCTTATACTAGCGAAACCAATGAAACATTTAAATAACACTTTTTGAGAAAGTGTTACAAAAAGTTAATAATTTTGATTCAGCAAGACTACTGAAGCATAGACACATTAGTTACAAAAAAACCGGCTAAAAAGCCGGCTTTTGAGGTCATATCTGCTCTGGCAGTATCAGGCTAAGTTTTCATCCGCTTTATCACTGCATCAGTACTTTTATCAAAAGACTCATCGCTCTCTCCGTCAACTACCCGCAGCACATCTTTTGCTATCTTCTTGCCTTTCTCAACACCCGGCTGGTCAAAGCTGTTCAAGCCCCAAATAATGCCTTGAGTAAAGACTTTGTGCTCGTACGCCGTAATTAACGCACCAAAGCTTTCCGGGGTTAGTTCATCCATTATCAGTAGGTTCGATGGGTGTCCGCCGGGGTAGTTATCACGCGGTGACTCGACGTTCTTGCTGCCTTCCCGCATCAGGCGTCGGTGCGCTAAACAATTAGCAACGGCCAAACGCTGCTGCGACGCCAGCCCTTCCTGAACTGCGGGCTCGAACCCTGGAGCTGCGCGTTTTAAGACCGCTACAAAGTCAGCGGCAAACTCGTCATAGCCCTGGTGCAAATGCTGGAAAAACGCATGTTGCCCGTTAGGCCCAAAACCGCCCCAAATGATAGGGCCGGTTGGATAGTCGATAGCTTTATTATCTGCGGTTGCCTGCTTACCGTTACTTTCCATGTCCAGCTGCTGCAAATAGTTCGGTAACATACGCAAGCGACCGTCATACGGTAGAATAGCCAGGTTATTAATGCCTAGCTCTTCACGGTTATACGCTCCGTAAAGCGCTAATAATATGGGCAAGTTGTCTTCGGCCGGCGCCGTAAAGAAATGCTCATCCATGGCTTTGGCGCCTTCCAGCATACGCTCAAATGGTCGCACTCCGGTTGTCAGCGCTATGCTCAAGCCTATAGCTGACCATAACGAAAAACGTCCACCCACCCCTTCGCCAAAGGTAAATTGCTGCGCCGGTGGAATGCCATAGTCGGTCATTGCCTTAGCGTTCGCCGACACACCAATGACGTGTTTGTCCAGCCACTGCTCCTGAGTTAATGCAGGCTCTATCCAACGGCGCACCGTATCCACGTTTGCTAAGGTATCAATAGTGCCAAACGACTTAGACGAAATAATAAATAAGGTAGTTTCGGGGTCAACAATAGGTAACACCGCATAAAGCTGCCCGCCATCCATCGACGAAACAAAATGCACTTGCAAGTCATGCAAAACCGCATCATCAGCAAACTCTTTTAACGCAAACGAGCCCATTTGCGGACCTAAGTCAGAGCCTCCCACACCAATATTGACCACATCGGTAATAGGCTTGCCGGTAGCACCTAACCAACGGCCAGAGCGCAAAGTTTGCACCACTTCAACGAAGCGAGTTTTGCGGTTCGTCTGTTTAGCTACCGCGTGAATAGAACGGCTTAACGTGTGCGTCACCGGGCGGTTTTCACTGACATTCAGGTATTCACCACGGCTAAGTTGCTGGCGAGCATCATTAAATGATTCAGGTAAGCGTTTTCCCGTTTGTTCAATCAGTTCATTCACTGCCAGCTTTTGGTAACTGGTATCCAGTGCCAGGTAAGGTCCGTTTTTTATCATTTAACTGTCCCTAAATACGTCATGCAACGTCTGTGTCGTCGCTTTTATCTTCACAGGTTTTATGTTTGTTCCAAATTACATCACAAATACGGTCGTCTGTCGGCTTGTAACCTGTTGGGGCATTTAGCAACACGTCACGTAGCTCATCAATCGCAAAGCGCTGGCACGTATCATCAAGTTTTTCGAGCAACTGATTCATGTCATCCCACGCCAGAGACTGCTCATTCGCGCGCAAAATACGAGCGTGGTCACTGGCTTCCACATTGTCGCCAATGAGTAACTCTTCGTACAATTTCTCACCAGGGCGCAAGCCGGTAAATTCAATAGCTATATCACCATGCGGATTCTTCTCAGTTTTTTCCTCAAGGCCAGACAAGCGAATCATCTTACGGGCTAAGTCGACAATTTTTACGGACTCACCCATGTCTAGTACAAACACCGACCCCGTATGCCCCATAGTACCAGCTTGAATCACCAGCTGAGCCGCCTCCGGTATGGTCATAAAGAACCGCGTAATATCCGGGTGCGTCACCGTTACCGGCCCGCCACGTTCAATTTGTTCTTTAAACAGCGGTACAACCGAGCCCGAAGACCCCAAAACATTACCAAAGCGCACCATGCAAAAACGGGTCTCTGACTGACGCAGCGCTAATGCTTGCAACACCAGCTCCGACAGACGCTTCGTGGTGCCCATCACATTGGTTGGGCGCACCGCCTTGTCGGTAGAAATCAGTACAAACTGTTTAACGCCTGCTGCAATAGCCGCTTCCGCGGTATGCCAGGTACCGAAGACGTTATTACGCACACCTTCGACCATGTTGTATTCAACCAAAGGCACATGCTTATAAGCAGCGGCATGGTACACCGTATCGACGTTAAAGCTTTTCAGTACGGTCTCAATGCGGTTACGCCGTTGCACGGTACCAATAACCGGTATCACTTCGGCACCAATACCCTGCTGCTCACATATATCAATCAGTTCTCTTTCAATGCTATATAAAGCAAATTCTGAAAGCTCATACAGCACTAAGACTTTCGGTCGCTGCAGCAATATCTGACGACACAGCTCAGAGCCAATAGACCCTCCGGCTCCGGTCACTAAAACCGTTAAACCGGTAATGTGCTTTTCCATTAGGCGGGCGTCAGGGGTTACCGGATCACGCCCTAAAAGGTCTTCAACACGAATGTCCTGTAACTGGTCAATGGACATTTCATTGTTCACCATGTCCGCCATGCCCGGTACTGTTTGCACCTTAACCGGCAGACACTCTAAAGCTTCCAGAATTTCGCGACGGCGTGAACGAGGAGTACTCGGTAGGGCTAAAAGTACACGTTGAATATCAGCGTCGTGCACAGCTTTTTCAATGTGCTTCGGGTTAATGACGCTCATACCCAACACTGAGGTATCTTGCAGACCCGGATCATCGTCCGCAAACATCACCGGATGAAACTCGCCACCATTATTCAGGGCTTGCGCAAGCTGGCGACCGGCAGACCCGGCGCCGTATATCAGCACCCGGTCTTTCTTGCGGCTCATCGCACGCTGGTAACCTTCACGAACAATCAAACGGCTGCCACCGGTTAACAGGAATGCCAGCAACACATAATTCACCACCGCTGACACCGGCAGCGCAATACCCATAACCAGCGCGCCAATGACTAAAAACGCACCGCTGAAGACAACAGTCACAAACACCAGACTTAACACTTTAAAGCCGACATAACGAACCACTGCGCGATACAGACCAAAACGAATAAAAGCCAAAAGCGTTGCACAAAGCACAACACCACCAAGGATCATCCATTGAGACCACTTCAGTGGCACTATCGCTTCAAAGCTTAATAGATAAGCAATAAGCATGGCCGCAGTTATCGAAACAATGTCGACAAAAAGACCGATACCACGTTTCAAATTTCGTGGTAGCTGCATTAATAGTTTCAATGGATTCAAAGCAATAGTCCTTTATTTATTGTTAGTATCAACGGTTATAAAACGGCGCTCTGTTATCCGTATAGTCATACAAACGGGCGCGACGTTGCAACTGTTGTCCACCATTTCGTGACAATGGTACCCAGGTAAAGCCAACGCGCTCACGTGTCGGACGCACACTCATTAAATCGAACGGTATGCTAATAAAGAAGCCTTTGGTAAAGCTACCCTCACCATACTCTTCCGATGACACATCCGTAAAGGCCGCGTACGCGCCGGCAACCACACCGCTGTCAAAGCGCTTCTGCATGGTCACTTGTACGCCTTTGTCTTTCGCCAGAAACTGGCCAAAGTCTAACTGCAATAAGGAGTCAGACAACCATGGCATTTGATAATACACACTGGCAAAGCCTGTCGTCACCTCGTAGTCTAAGAAGCCGGCACCACCCTCAAAGTCGCGCTTGCGAACCCGGTTCACATTCAGACCAAACGCCCAATGACTATCGACCTGTTTATACAACACTTCCGCACCTAAACCACCGTACATACGCTCTAAGTAGCCGGCGTAAGCCATAGCAAACCAGTCCTGACCTAAGCGCTTATGGTAAGTCACTTGTGCTGAGTCTAACCAAATATCGTTTTGTACATATTTACGAATGTCAGTACGCACCGGCGGTAAAGCATCCTGCCCGCCACCTAAGAATAAAAAGTCGTCATAGTTAGTGGCAATGTTAAAGCCCACCTCACCAAACAACTCAATATTGTCATTCAGCCAACGACGGCCAAAGGCGTACACACCCAACTGGTAGGTATAGAAGGTTTCCGGGTTACCAAAGCTCTGGTCCAGGAAGGGCTTTAAGCCATAACGGTTGGTGAACTTGTTCTCAGGGTTCAGCATCCAGCTGTCATCACCGCGCTCAGGCATATCCGGCGACTCCAGTCGAACAAATAAGTCGTCCACATCGTCAACGTCTTTGCCCGGCTCCCGGTTAAGTACCCTATCTTTAAACTGTTCGGCATCAATTTTGGTGTTCACGTTGGGGTCGAACAGAGCCATATCCACCATATTGTAGGTTTTTACACTGTCCGGTAATTCCGCCGCCATAACACGAGCCGCCCGATCATAAGCTTCTTCACTATCACGGTAACGGAAGTGATACCCGTACATCGTCACTTCATCGTCTTCCGCCGCAAAGCGCGCTCCGCTAAACGCCATTTGTTCACGCATAGTGCGGTTCATTCCAGCCCAGTCTACGTCGGCCAACGACTCTTTACGCTTTTCTTCAGTGGGTACGACCTTGTCCGGCGTCACCTTTATCTGGTTCAGCGTATTGAAGTTGGTGCGCAGGCTGAAGTTGAACATGAGCGTATTACCGCGCTCGTAACTCAGTTGCACATCGAAGTAATCAGAAACCTGATAATTAGCGCCAAAGTTCCAGCGGCTGTCTTGTTTTATCGGTACGCCGGCACGCTCGGTCGAGTAGTCATTACCGTCGTACTCAACTTTCAGACTAAGCGGCTCCCACGGAGTTTGGTATTCCAAACCACCGAACACGGCCATAGGTCCGGTGAACCAACGGTCATACTCAACCTTACCACCGTTGCCACCAAAACTAGTTTCGCGTTGGCAATACTCGTCGGACAATTCACAAAATGGGTTGGTGAAATCGTCATGGGTCCCCATGCGCCCAAATCCTAAACCTAAGCTGACATCCACCGGACCGAAGAGTTTATTTGCGACGACGTATTCGGCATCAAACAAGCCGGTACCGGCAAAGTCACGAAAACCCACACTGACTTCCGGCAGCCAGTAACTTTCTTCCCATAACCGGGCTTTTATATCGAAGCCTTTGTCAGCAAGAATATTGTCACCGCTAAACTCTGGGAATTGACTATACAGTTTATTCGGAAATTCCGTATAAAACGCCGTGGTTTCTAACCAAGGCAACAACTGCAGACTCACTGTGTAGCGGCGATACTCATCCATATCGGTATAACTCAGCGCAAAAGCGCCTTCATCCATCATGCGGGCCGTCGGGTTCTGTAATAACCCTACCGAGCCATAATCGTTATAACTGGGCGACAAATCACGGCGCGACCAATGCCATTCAGAGGTAGGCGATGCACTCGCCTGGTACACAGGCGCGTTAGTTGCTGAGCGAACCGACGTGTCTGCCACAAAATACTTCAACAAACCACGAATGTCGTCATTTAACGATTTGTATTTTGGCGGCAACTGATTCGGCTCAAAGCCTAACCAAAGGATATTGCCCGGCATAAGCTCAGTGTCACTTTGTTTGTAGTACGCCCAGTTGGCTTGTTGTTCGTCATCAACAGACACTACCGTCGCAACACTTTTGTTGTAGCCGCTAAGCAAATCAGACTGCTCTTCAATACTATTCAACCAGTTTGCGACTGTTTTGCCTGTATGAAATGCGTACTTACCCGGTTTGCTGACTAAGCCATACACATAAATATGCTCTGGTCGCTCAGGCAACACTAACGAGTAACTTCCTTCCGGCAACAGTGGATTGTCCGCTAAGTTTTGGCGCGCTTGTTCAATGTTTATGTGGCCCCAGTACTGTTGCCCCAGCCGCCAGCCTTTAATTTGTCCTTGCAGCATAAGCGCGGCATCGGCTTTGTCGGTTTCACGGCGACCGCGCCAATAGGCTTCCAGTTCAGCCAGCTGCAAAAGGACCTTCTGCTTTTTTTGCTCTAACTCAGCAGCCTCATCGGTTTTAACCAAGCGCACAGCCGGCCAATATACGTCCGCCAGAAGGCCTTGCTCTTCAATGGCGTTCAATGCCTGCTTTAGTCTAACCGGCCCCTCAAATTGCACCTGTTTGGTTTCTGCGTTTGCAACGCCTGACTCAGCCAAAACGGCCATAGCGAATAAAGCAATAAAAATACGTTTCATAACATCACTCATTGGGCTAACTCTGAGTTATTGGTGCGACCAATCCAGGTGACCTGGGTAAGGTTTAATAGCGGTTTATTGGGAATAATGCGTTGCTCGCTTTTTATGACATGACCGTCCTGTTCCACCCAGAATCGATTCACAAAGCGCTCGTCGGTCAGAAGAAATTTACCCGCTTCTTCCACTAGTGTCGCCGTTGCCTGACCATAAGGCATAGCCAGTTGCTCAGGCTGCTTTACAGTGAAAGTCGACTGCACATCGCGACTAACGCGGGTGCCGTCGTCTAATTGATAGTCATAAGCACGCTGCCAGGTGTTATTGCAGGACTGAGGGGTTGTTACAATGCAGCGCAGCGGGTCGTTTTTTAAATTCGACACGCTTAACAGGTTATCATCGAGACTTTGAGTGCGTGTAACCCGCCCATTCTCAAGAACGAAGGTCTCTTTCTCGGCAGTAATAAAATGGTACTTATTCGGTTTATTTACAAAGCCTAAAACAATCAGGCTTCGAGCTTTTCCCTGCCACTGGGCATACAAAGAGGTGTAGGGAAAGTTATCTATTTCCTCAGCGCTGAGCTCTGCATCCTCAATGTCTTTAAACGCATATTCAACTGTTTCACGAACTTCGTCCGTAACAGCTGTACAGCCAACCAAAATTAGTAGAAAACCGGCAAAGAGTCCGTTCCGAATCATAAGAAATCTCACAAGTTAAACCGCAGCGCATAAAAAAATACCGCCAACCGGCGGTATTTTATCACAGCTCTTTTAAGGTGTTCACTGCGAAGCGCTTCGCAATTAACACAATAAGCTATTACTGAGCTGGAATAGTAATAGTGTAGGTGTTAGTACCTGTACCAGTAACCGTTACGATTGGGTCTGGATCTGTTGGATCTTCAGGGTCGTCAACTACTGGGTTTGATGAGCTGTCAGAAACAACTGCTACAGTTGCTGCTGCTGCAACACCCGCAAATACCATTGCTTGGGTTGACATGCCACCGATGCCAGCGCCTGATGCGCTCTCACCAGCAGTTCCTTCTTGAGCCATTGCTGGTGCGGTCGCTAAACCTAACGCAGCAATAACTGATAATGCTAAAGTTTTCATAAAAATAACCTCACTCCCGAGATATTGATACATGTATCGCTGTAGACTGAAAACTCTCCAGTTAACAGCAACTTTCATAGTATGTTTATACGCAACTAAATGCAAACTGGTTTTATAAATTTTCAGTAAAATTTGTTAAATACTGTTAATAGCAGCAACCGCTACCGCCGTGTTATACAAAATACTGGTAACCTGAGACCACAACTCCAGGTTTTCAGTATAGGTTGTGTCCATAGGCACAATAATGGCGTCCCCCGGACCTAGCTGCGAACTTTCACTAAAGCTAAACCAACTGCTGCCGCCTTCGTACCGTTCAATAGCCCCATTGGCTTTAACAATATAAATGCGGTCTTCATCCGCTTTTTCTTTAGTGCCGCCACTGCGGTCAATGTACTCTTCCACCGACACTTCAGGGTCAAAGCGGTAAGAGGTGGCCATTTGCACTTCGCCCATAATACTAATGGAGTCGTTACGGGACGGAACATGCAGGGTATCGCCGTCTTTTAACTGAACGTCGTTGGCACCGTTAGCGCTTAACAGTTTCGGTAAGTCCATAATTAAGCGCCCCACCGGCTCTGCCGAAAGCAAATCCGCCAGCAAGGTTCGCATTTCGTTATAAGAGACACGGCTTTCGCCCGTGCCCGTCAACATATTTCCTGCCACTTCACGCTGAAGCTCTTGTGCCAGAATTTTTTTACGCTCTCGCTCCTGCTCTCGGAGCTCTTCACGGGTAAATACCGCGCCTTCCACAAACGCATGCTCGGTAAAACCACCGGCCCGCTCAATAAGCTGTGTAAGAGTCTCACCACGCTTAATAGCATAAGTCCCCGGGAAGCGAACCTCACCTCGAAGGGTTACTTCATAGGTGTTTTGCCACTCAGGAATACTCAATACATTTAAGCGATCACGCCCTTTCAGGGGAACATCCATAGCGCCTTGCAGCACATCATTTAACGCAACAGTAACGTAGTCTGTCTGCGTAGTGTCTTTATTAAACTCAAAGCGAGTAATTTCAGCGCGTTTTAAGTAGGCCGAGTCTTTAACACCGCCGGCTGCTTCCACCAAACGACTAACACTGGCATTTTCTACTAACGGATACACGCCAGGGTGATTCACCTCGCCAGACACATAGACTAACGGAGTATTACCGTTACCAGTACGCTGACGCTGTATACGCTGCATTATTGGTTCTAATAGCTTGTCGCGCGAGTACAGCGCTAAGTCTTCTTCAGCAACTTCAACGTCGTCTTCATCGGGCGAGTCAAATAAATCTGAAAGAGGTGCTAAGTTTCTCTGCTGAGCTAAGCGCTGACTTGCCTCTTTATTACCTGTCTTTTCTTGAACCAAGTCTTCTAAGAACGCCTGACGGTAGTCACTTAGTAACTCCTGACGCTCTTCAGCCTGGCGCTCTTGCTTGGTTAACGTAAAGCGAGAGAGTTTCTGTTTTTCTTCTTCTTTCGTCTGGTAGCGGCTGAAAATAACAATCTGGTCGCGCTCTTGCAGTTGTAAGTTCTCACCTTCAACGCCGGAAATAGCCTCCGCCACATTAAATTGATACAAGCTCAAATCGCGCTTCGGCCCTGTTTCACGAACGACAAGACCATAGCCTAGGTCAGCCTGCTCTAATAAGTCCTGACGGCTGTCGAGCAAAATATCGTTGATGCGAATACCCGGCTTCCACTCGTAATGCCCCGGACGAGTCACCGCACCGACCAACAACAAGCTATTGTTAAGCGACTCTGACACCTGGCGAAGCGTTAATACATCACCGCCTTTCAGCGCTTTGCCCAACTCAGCATTTGAGGTTAAGTCAACCGTACTAATAACCCGCTGGCCTCGAACAATACGCTCGAGCTGTGCCGATGCTAAGTAAGCGTCGTCTTCACTACCACCGGCAAAACGTAATGCGTCCTCTAAAGTTTCATCGCCTTTTAGCTCATATAAAGCCGGGCGTTTGACCTGACCTTTAACGGTAACCATGTCTCCACGCGCAGGAATGAAAACAACGTCACCACTTTGCAGAATACGGTCGTCGGACGCGTCACCTTTTAATAACAAGTCGTACAAGTCAAAGTCTGCAATGACCTCGCCAGCGCGCATTAAACGAATAGAACGCAACGAAGCGATGTCCGACACACCACCGGCAACATACAGCGCCTGGCTAATGGTCGACAGCGAGCTTACCGTGTAAGAGCCCGGCTTATAGGCTTCTCCGGCAATAAACACCTGAATGGAGCGCAGCTCACCCATAGAAACCGCAGCATTAAAGCCAATAAGGCGCTGTTTTACCTGATTCTGAATAAGTTCCTGCATTAGAGTGTAGCTTAAACCGGCAACCGTCAGCTCACCCAGATCAGGAATAACCACTTTACCTTCCCGGTCAATGGTTAAGTCGTAGGTGCGGTTTTCTTTACCAAAAAGCTGAATTTTAATGGTGTCACCAACGCCCATAATGTAACTGGAAGGCACGGGTGCATAAGAGGTGGGTGCAAACGTTTTTGGCTCGCCGGAAAATAAGTCATAGCCGAATGCTTTTAACTCATCGTCGTCACGAGTGAACTGTGCTTCTAAGTCTTCCGGAATTATTGGGTCGCCATTTTTATCAAAACGAGTACCTCGAGGGAAAACGACATCTTCTTGTTGCTGGCTCTTACTGCTTGAGCTTGAAGAAGAACCGTTTAACTGATCCAACATGCTGGGGTCAATACCAAACTGTCTGGCAAGAGCTTCCTGCTGGGCGCGGGGCAGCTTTTTCAACTGCTCAATTTGAGCCTGGCTCGGCATAGACTGCGCATGTACTGTTACTGAATTACCTAAAGCCACAACAGCAACGAGCAGTACCATACTCGACAAGATAGACTTCCAAGAAATCAAAGCGCTTCCCCTTTATGTTTATTACTTAATTTGCACCCAGATAATCGCAGCATTTTATAAGCTAACTTCCAAAAAAGCTACGATAGCGTGTGGTTAAACTGAGCTCACCACCGGCACACCAAAAATATCTTCAATACGGCCTTGCAAAGACATGCCACCTGAGCGTTGCGTAGCGGCCTTATCCAGCAGTTTATTCCAGCGCATATAGTTATCGCGGTAAAGCTTTATGCTCTTATTATCACTCGCGCTATTACCACTAAACCGATTCGCATTTTCGAGCGCAACACCGGCAGATGCCATACTCACAGCAACAGTGCCTTCAACAGCGCTTTCCGGTATCACGATACCTAAACCCGCGGAGCCTACAGACAGCAATGCAGGCAGACATGAGCGACCAATGTTTAATAAGTTTTCGTGCCAAGCGGTTTTGTGATTATTGATTGCGGCAAAGGTATCGCCGAAAAGGCCAGCGTGCATGTCCTGAAACTCTTCTAAGCTCCACTCATGCACAAACCGTTTTCCGCTCTGCTCTTCTTTAGCTTGCTGAGCAATAACAGCGTCATCACGGACTTTGAAGAGTAAGTCGAGGAGTTTGGTAGGGCTGGTGACTTTCTTCTGCATCAGCAATGCGTAGGCATACGGAAAGCTTTGAAGCGCTTCAGACTCAGTTTGGGACAGGCTTTGTAACTCATTCAGGCTCGACTGCTGTTGCAGTTGGTTACCTAAGTAGCGCCAAAGCAGTGCACTTTGCTGCGCTTTTAAGCCTTCGATGGCAGGTGCTGCAACATAAACTGCATTATGCTGTGCAGCCAATTCATTCACAAAGTTTACGCGGAAGCGGTCTATAAGGCCCGAGACTAACTGTCCGGTTTTATGAGAAGTGTCATCATCACTTTGCGCTGCCTGGTTAAACGCAAGCGTAAAATCAGAAATGGTAGGTTGGTCAAAAGGGGCTTGCTCAGCAACAGTCACCAATAAACCGGCAACACATTTCGCTCCGCGAAAGTTATTATCCGTTAATGTGCTTTTAGCCAGCTTGCGTCTGTCGGTAAACTTTTGGGTAAAGCCTTCAAGTAATGCTTGTTTAAATTTTTCAGCATCGTTTTGCGCAACGGGCGATTGCTTGGACCAGCGCTCAGGGCTTTCCAGCCATTCTTTAATAAGTAATGCGGACTGAGCAGTGGCCAGCTGGCAGCAGCCTAACCATTGGTCGGTTGCAACCAAACTGGTTTCTTTAAGAAGGTCGCGATAGAGATGGTTATGGTCTTTAAGTTGCTGTTTATCATCTTGCTGTATGGAGCCATCAAACAACACCTTCGATGACATAGCCAGTGATTCCAGCACATTCAGCAATTGCATGAGCTGCTGCTTAGTCAGTTGCTTAGGGCGCGTTTGCTCCCCAAGCATTAAGCTCATAGACAGGTTTAACTGTCTTGCGTTAAGCAATGATGCACCAGTATAGTTTTGTAGTGTCATGGTTTGCATTGCTTATACCCTGTTCTTTTTAAAAGTCACCTGCGCATTAGACGCTAGCGACTAGTCATTCCCAAACAAATCTCGCGTATACACTTTGTCAGCCACGTCCTGGAGCTCTGGCGCCATACGGTTTGAAACAATTACGTTCGCTTCGGCTTTGAAACCCTCAAAATCATTCACAACACGCGAGTTATAGAACTTGTCTTTTTTTAACACCGGCTCGTAAACAATCACTTCAATACCTTTCGCCTTAATACGTTTCATCACGCCTTGTATGGCAGACGCGCGAAAATTATCCGACCCTTGCTTCATCACTAGACGATAAATGCCAACGACCTTGGGTTTGCGTGCAAGAATACTGTCGGCGATAAAGTCTTTACGAGTGCGGTTGGCATCAACCACCGCTCGCATAATGTTTTGCGGAACATCTTGGTAATTAGCTAACAGCTGCTTCGTGTCTTTAGGTAAGCAATAACCACCATAACCAAAGCTTGGGTTGTTATAGTGATCGCCAATACGCGGATCTAAACCAACACCTTCAATAATTTGCCGAGTGCTTAAACCGTGAACTTCAGCGTAGGTATCCAGTTCATTAAAGTAGGCAACGCGCATAGCTAGATAGGTATTCGCGAAAAGTTTAATAGCTTCCGCTTCTGTGCTATCAGTAAAAAGTGTTGGTACATCACTTTTAATAGCCCCCTGCTTTAAAAGGTCAGCGAATATTTCAGCACGTTCAGAGCGTTCGCCAACAATAATACGAGAAGGGTACAAATTGTCATAAAGCGCTTTGCCTTCACGTAAAAACTCTGGTGAAAAAATGATGTTTTCGGTACTCATTTTTTCTTTCAGCATTTCGGTGTAGCCCACCGGTATGGTCGACTTGATAATCATTACTGCATTAGGGTTAACTTGATTAACCTGCGCAATGATCGCCTCCACGCTACTCGTATTAAAGTAGTTGGTTTCGGGGTCATAGTCTGTAGGGGTGGCAATGACAACGTACTCAGCGTTAACATAAGCTTCTTCAGCATTTAAGGTAGCCTTAAGATTTAATTCTTTGTCGCTGAGAAATTCAAATATTTCCTTATCTTCGATAGGTGATCTTTTATTGTTAATTAGGCTAACTTTACTTTCAACAATATCAACCGCAATAACTTCATTGTGCTGCGCTAGAAGCACCGCGTTTGATAAACCAACGTACCCTGTCCCTGCTACAGCTATCTTCATTTATATATACCTATCCCACGCTACAACATACTTTGAATAACCACCAATCAATGGCAGAGCTTACTCTTCAACTTAAAATTACTCCTCTTTTTTCACTTTAATTTTAAGCATTAGGAGTGCTAACTTCTTACTTAACTCTATCGCCAGATCCTTTTCCGGTAACCGTCATAAAAATGTACTTAAAATAGTTTTTCACATTCAGCGAGCTAATCATTTTAGCGTCGGTTTCGGCTAATAACTCAGGAGTAGACATATCTACTTCATTTACTTGCGCCAAACCAGTTATGCCAGGCCTAACAGCAAAAACGCCTTTTGCCTCACGGGCGCGGGTAAGTTCTTCTTGATTAAACAACCCTGGGCGAGGTCCTACCAAACTCATCTCACCTTTAAGCACATTCCAAAGCTGGGGCAACTCATCTAACTTGGTACGGCGCAAAAAGTGGCCAAATTTCGTAATGGAGGATGCACTTGCTAGGTGGCTAGCCACCGATGCTGTATCTTTTCGCATAGTACGAAACTTAATTAACACAAAGGGCTTTTTATTACGCCCCACTCGCTCTTGCCGAAACAGCGGCGAGCCAGTGTCAAATAAACCCACTATATAAAGCATTAATAAAATGGGAAAACCAAGAACTAAGCCGAGTAGTGCAAACATGAAATCTAACATCTTGATCATTGACTAGATCTTTCCTCATTAACGAATAATTTAGCAGTTATACGCAGTGTACTACGTGAGTCTACGGTCGGCTGCCAGCCATAAGATTTGGACTTAGAATTATCGACAACTAAGTCCCCACATAATTGCTCATAAAAGTGTGGCTTTCTCACAACAAACGATAACGCTTTTATCAAAATCTTAGGGACTGGAAGCATGAAAGAGCCTCTACCAAGAGAACTTTTAATTTCTTTAGCCATATCTTTGGTAGAAAGAATCTCATCATCTGCCAAAGTAAAAAAACCGGATACACCGGTTTTTTCCTTCGCAAAACAAATAAAGTCGACGAGATTCTCAAGCGAGAGTACCGTTCGCTTGTTGTTGATGAGTCCAAACGGCAAAGGAATAGCCGAAGAGCATAGCTTAATTAATTTACCGAAATTACCTGGAGCGCCTTCACCAATGATAAGAGGGGGACGGATAATAACTAACTCTGAACCTCGCTCCTCACCCTCGAAGAGATCGACTAAACGTTGCTCTGCATTCAATTTTGAGCGCGAGTAATCATCATATGGAGCTAGCAGCGAGGATTCTGATATAGGTTGATTTGAAACCCTACCATGTACTCCTATGGTACTAAGAAAGATAAATTTAGTCGCGCCAATCGTGAGAGCCAATTTCGCTAACTCTTCAGTAAGAGACACATTAACCCTCTCATAGTCCTGGTAACTCGCATTAGGTAACTTTCCATGAGCCAAGCCCGCGCAATGTATAACCGTATCTATCGGTTTGTTAAATTCGGCCGCCAAACTTAATAACGATTTGCACGAGGGGTCGTTCGGCATTTCCATCTCAAAAGATTCTAAATTTTCAGAACCATTTCGCACTAAACTAACGAACTGTGCTTTTGAAACTCGAAGGCTTTCAATCAACTTCTTCCCGACGAACCCCCTGCCTCCAGTAATTACAATCACTAAGAACGCCCTCGCTTAATACGCATAAAGGTGTTTGCAAGCAAGTAATATAAAGACACAGGCCAACTAAATTTTTCACAGTCTCGAAAAACTGAGTAATTATACTTTAATAAAGAGATTTTATTGCTTGAGATAGAATTAGTACGAACTGTGTATGATGCAAGCACTTCTTCAAGCGCATATACAGAGCCAACTTCGCGAAGTATTTTTAACCACATAGCATAATCTTGTCGTTTACGAATACTTGGCATTTCTATACGGCCAACCTGCTGAGTATCAAACATAGCGGTTAGACAACCCACTTGATTTGAGTAAAGCATGTCTTTATACGTTAAACGTGCAGGAGGTATGTATTCCGACAATTTTTTACCCGTGGTTGAGTCAACACGCCTAAACCCTGTATGCGAAAACGCGAGCTCGCGTTCCTTCATAAATTTTATTTGCTTGGTTAACTTTTCACTATCCCATCTGTCATCGCTATCCAAAAAAGCAATGAAACGACCAGAAGAGGCTTTAATACCCTCATTTCTAGCAACGGCTGCACCGCCATTCGAATTTAGCGATATAACTTTTATACGATGATCACCAGACGCCAATCGGCATGCCACTTCAACCGAGTCGTCCTGAGAGCAGTCATCCACAATGAGCAGCTCCCAGTTATCATACGTCTGGTCACACACGGAACTGATTGTGCTTTCAATAAATTGGCCGCTATTAAACATGGGCATGATTATAGAAACAGACATTTTACTCTCTCATAAAACCTTTTCTACCTAGGTAAAGGCAGATGACTAAATTATTTAAATCGCTATAAATACGAATGTTCAAAGCTTTCTTATTTCATTCATTAAATCTTTGGATCGAGCTTCCCAAAATTGAATTTCTTGATATTGTTTAAAGGTGACTCCTCCGGATGCCGCCGAAACCAGTTTCTGCTGTATGTCATCAGTATCGAACTCGTCAACTAATATAACATTGCTAGAGTATTGACCTTTTAAATCGTCGGCCATTCGAGTTCGTGATGATATAATTGGAATTCTTTCGAACATTGAGCATTCGAAAAACTTATTGGATATGGCGTAGACAGCATTCAAATTATCGGTTGGATAAGCAGCCCATATAAAATCTGAAATACTGTAAATATAGGGTAGTTCATCCTGACCGTATCTTCCCCAAAAGTAAACTTTATCACTAATGCCTTTTTGACTAACTAATTTTTTAGCGAAGTCTAAGCTGGGACCATCACCGAATATAAACAATTGCATGTCTAGCTCTTGAAATGAATCAACGAGTCGTTTTAAGACGGATGGATAACGCACGACACCTACCCACGAAACAACTGTTTTTTCTGGGCTTTTTAGGTTCTCCGCCGCTGAATACCATTCAGGCTTATCCGCACCATTTTCAATTAAAGATTTCGAAGGATAATTTTCGAAAACGATATTGCAACTTTTCTTGTTGTATAGTTCAGGAAAGTACCTAGACGCAAAAATAGTTAAATCAACAAAGTTCAAGCAAAATGATTCTAAAAGTTTAAGAATAGACAAGGTGTACTTATTACCAGCCGCCGGCATATCGAGACAGTCATAAATCAATTTTACCTTAGGCCTAAAGATTTTCATTAAACAGCCTAAAAAAAGAGAGTCCCAATGACTCAAAAATAAAATATCCGGCTTAAATTTTAAGAATGTCTTTATTCCGAATAGAATAAACAAAGGGAAAAGGACCAGCTTTTTCAACCGATTCCCTACTGCTGAGCGCATTTTAAATAGGATGTAACCTTTTGGATCAGAGGATTGAGCCCCCGCCCGATCCCAAGCTAGAACCTTAACACTGTACTCGTGAGACAAAGACGAACGAAATTTATTGGTTCTACTATTAATTGGATATGCTGTATCGACAATAAGTACTTTTCTCATATACCACCAAAATAAAGGATGTATGGCTGGGCTACGACAGCGATTATCAAACCCAAAGCCAAATACATCGCTGGGAATGCTATGTATGCAACCTTTTGGGCTCGGGGCAAGAAGGTTATGAAATACCTTGAAATAATCGGTACAACAAGAACACCAATAATCAAAAATATATAACTTAACCTCCAGGCTAATATGGTAACGTCCATAAATACCACTAGTATCATTGAACCAATAACAAATAGCTTAAAGAGGTAAAGATGAAGTGGATCAGCAACTCTATTCTTTATTAGCGCAATGCTCGCTACCATAAAAAGAGAAATAAGTATCCTAGGATCATACACTGGCATAGGATATCCATAGTCCTCTGAGTTAACGTAACTTATAAATTTAGCAGAAAAGACATCCAACCCAACTAGACTAAGCACGCCAGAAAAGATTGTGATAAAACCTACAACAAACGATAGAAATAGAAGTATGAAGTATGCTGAATTAAGAACCGAAAGCTTTAAGCGAGTCAGAAAAGTACACAGAAGTAAAATAGAAGAAATGTGAAACGAAAATGCGAGTAAAAAACATATTAACGATCGAACTCTATATTTTTTATAAAAACAAATAAAAAATAGAACACCAAAACCAACTGCAACTGAAATTCTAGAAGACTGCATATTCATTGACATGATATATGGGAACCAAACTAGAATTGATAGCATTTTGTAAGGCGAGTATTTTTTGATTAGGAAAGCAACGGGAAGAAACGACAGAACCGCCATCACGACAATTATGTATTGTCCTCCTAAGTTCAGGGTGTTCCCAATATAGGACACAATTCTAAATCCAATCTCTACGTGAGTGGTTGGATTGAGAACATCAGACCAGTCAACTATGCTAGAATATATTCTTATGTAAGCATCATAATCGGCAAGCCCGGTACCATTCCCCCTTACTGAGATAACAAGCAAAATAAAGCTCGAAAACAGATAAAATATAGAGGTAGAAACTCGGGTTCTATCACTAAAATGAAGGAAGAATGCTGTAGCAATTAAAAGCACATAGAACATTAGTTAAAGCTCATCTGCGCTTTAAGTAAACTGAACCAAGTTACTTCTTTACTTATCATTTTCGTTTAAAATACTAATAATGCGGCTTACAGCCTTTCCATCACCGTAGGGATTATGTGCCCGAGTCATTTTTTCATATTCAAATGCGTCATTGAGCAACCTGCTCACCTGTTCGACAATTCTATTAGAATCAGTGCCAACTAACTCCACCGTACCAGCCGCGACAGCCTCCGGACGTTCAGTTGTATCTCTCATAACAAGTACGGGCTTGCCTAGCGATGGCGCTTCCTCTTGAACGCCACCTGAATCTGTTAAAATCAAATAGCTGCTATTCATCAAGTAGACAAACGGCAAGTAGTCTTGTGGTGGAATCAAAAATACATTATCTAAGCCACCTAATAAGCGGTTAACCGGCTTTTCGACATTAGGATTGAGATGAACAGGATAGACAATTTGTACGTCTGAATGCTCTTCTGCTATCTCTTTTAGAGCAGCACAAATTCGTTCGAAACCGTCTCCGAAACTTTCTCGTCTATGTCCAGTTACCAAAATCAACTTCTTTGAGTTATCGATAAAATCAAAGCTTTGGTCCAGTGAAGCTTTTGAATCACCGTTTTCCAAGACTTTATTTTTTATTGAAAAAAGGGCGTCAATAACCGTGTTGCCGGTTACAAATATTTTTGACTCATCAACCCCTTCAGATACTAAATTATCTTTTGCGCGCTGTGTCGGAGCAAAATGGATATCTGTCAGTACACTTGTTAATTTCCTATTTGCTTCCTCTGGCCACGGCGAATAAAGATTACCTGTTCTCAATCCCGCTTCAACGTGCCCAATTTTTACCTGTTCATAAAATGCTGCCAAACTAGCAGTAAAGCAAGTCGTCGTATCTCCATGAACCAAAACCAAATCAGGTTCGAAATCCCGCAACACGGTGCGCAGGCCAAGTAAAATTTTTGTCGTTACGTCATATAAATCTTGACCGCTTCGCATAATATCTAAGTCATAATCAGGAGCTATACCAAATAGCTTTAAAACCTGATCGAGCATTTCTCTATGCTGCGCTGTTACTGCAATTTTTACTTCAAAATTAGAGTCTTTTGCCATAGCCGAAACTAAAGGCCCCATTTTTATGGCTTCTGGGCGAGTCCCGAAAACAAATAAAATTTTCATAAAACAACCTAAATTAACGTAAATTCGAATTTAGTTTTTTTAACCAAACCTGCATGGAAAAGTTTTGGCTTATGGTTTCATATGCCAATTTAGACATATTGACATACTCTTCATCAGACAAAGATAACGCTCGCTTAAACGCTTTAGCTAAGTCGTTGTCAAAAGCCACAAATCCGTTAACACCATCATTTACTAACTTATCATAGCCGTTACCGGGATATACTATTGGCACTAAACCATACGACATAGCTTCCAGGAGTGCGTAATTAGCAAGTATGACGTCAGAAGGAAAGACGAAAAACCGATATTGCTTCATAACCTGATTTATATCTTTTACAAAGCCCTGAACTTCCACATTTTTAGCTAAGTTGAGAGATTTATAATGTTTCAGTGCGACTTCCGAATATAAAAATCCTCGTGGAGCGTAAACTTCGTTAGAAATAGAGCTGAATCCATATATAGCCGCTCGGAATTGTATTTTTTCTCTTTGCAATTCATGAAAGGAGTTAATTAAAGATATAACGTTTCGACTTTCGATCACCGCATTAGCATATAGGAAGTCTAGTGTTAAGTTACGCCTAGTATCTGGCTCGAAATCCGGAACGGGCACACAGTTATGTATTTGAACAATTTTTTTTACCGCTAGCGGCAGCTTATTTTTAATAGCATCTACATGATGTAGCTCTTTTGCAAATATCGCATTAGTAAATTTCAAACAAAACCATGTCAGCTTTTTCTTAACGTTGGCATATACCTTCATCAAAAAAGAGTTTGAATTCGAGTTCTGCCTATCCCCTACTAGCTCACCGCCAATTATCCAAAACCGAACATTAACACCAAATGCTCGCGACAAGAGAACATACATCAGTGATAGTATAGAGTAGTTGTAACAGTCAATATTATCAGGGCGGAATCTGATTAGAACCTTTATAAAAATAATCATTCTAATTAAATTATTTTTTCCGGCATATTCAATCAAACCTTGAGATTTAGGAGCTTCTAATTTTCCTTCGTCGCCTGTATTCAGAAGAACTTTGACTTCACAACCCAACTCACGATATGCATCGACAGCATATTGATATTTCTTTGGAAAAAACGGCAAACCAACAATTAGAATTTTTGACATGATGTTCTTAAGTTACAATAAAGCTATTTGAGTTAAACTTCTGCATTTACTTGGTAGAAGAGCCTTTGTGTTTGATGATACGTGCAGGAACTCCACCAACAATCGCATAGCTCGGAACATCGCTTGTGACAACCGCTCCAGCCGCCACCACAGCACCTCGACCGATTTTTACACCAGGAAGTATTATAGCTCTGGCACCTATCCATGAATCATCACCGATATCGACTCTTGATGTTTCGATTCCCTGCTTGTAAAAAGTTTTAATTTCATCATTCCACACATGAGTCGCGGTAAATATCATTACCTCAGGCCCCATTAAAACGCGTTCGCCAATCACCACTTTTCCTTGGCAATTTATAGTATTTCTAGCTCCTAATCCCGAACAATCTCCAACCAGAAGGTTTCTAGGATTAGATATCTCAACATTCTTTAAAACAGAACAATGAATTCCAATTTCGGCACCCATCCTTCTCAGTAGAAAGATACGAAATTTACTAAAAAGGCTATTAGAATTCGAACCTGGAAAGGAGAAGATGAGCATATATATAGCTCGTAATATCGTGTTTTTCAGTCCCAAACTACAATTCCCTAAATCTAAATAGTGACCTTCTTTCGCTAATGATTCGTTGACATTTTTAATCAATTCAAGAGATATCAACCTACCGTATTTCTAATTATATTAGAAACTAATTCAAGTTGCTCTTTTCCCATATATGGGTGCATAGGTATGCTTAGAACGTTTTTTGCTACACTATCACCAACCTTCAAAACTTGGCCTTCTTCAGCAACCGCAGGTTGTTTATTCAAAGGTATGGGGTAATGTATAGCTGTTGGAATATTTTCGTTTAGCAGCTTTTCCTGTAACTCTTCTCTATTCTTAACTTGAATAGTATATTGAGCCCATGCAGACTGATTATGTTCTTCAACAAAAGGCGTTATTATTTCCGTATCGCAAAAGGCACTACTATACACCTCAGATACTTGGTTTCTTGATAAGATTTCATCGTTGAGTATTTCTAGCTTAGGCAGCAAGATCGCCGCTTGCAAGGTATCAAGACGACTATTCACTCCCACCCTGACATGATGATAGCGTCGATCTTGCCCATGACGTGCAATCTGGCGCATAATCGTTGCTAAGTCGTCATCATTAGTAAAAATAGCTCCACCATCACCATAGCAACCTAAAGGTTTACTCGGGAAAAAGCTAGTACAAGCAATCGTGCTTAAATTACAAGACCTTTTACCTTTATAAGTTGCCCCAAAACTCTGTGCGCCATCTTCAATAACCGGAATGCTGTGTTTTCTTGCAATTTCGTTAATGCGGTCAAAGTCGGCAGGCTGTCCATAAAGAGAAACAGGAATAATTGCTTTAGTCTTATCAGTAATAGCAGCCTCAATGAGGTTTGGGTCGATATTATAGGTTTTGGGGTCAATATCAACATAAACCGGCTTTGCGCCTAATAAGGCCACGGTTTCTGCCGTTGCAATATAAGTAAAACCTGGCGTAATAACTTCGTCGCCGGGTCCTATGCCCAAAGCCATTTGCGCAATTTGAAGAGCATCGGTACCGTTTGCAACGGTAATACAATATTTTGCACCGGTATAATCCGCTAACTTTTCTTCGAGCTCTTGTACTTCAGGGCCCAAAATGTACTTACCATGTTCTAAGACACGTGCAATACCTGCATCAATTTTGTCTTTAATTCTTGCCTGTTGAGCGGCTAAATCAATAAACTGCATTCTCGTTAACCTTCTTTACTGACGGTTTGCCCATTTAATATATAGGTAGCGCCGGTATGAGAACAGAGAGCTTTCGCCTCGCCGGTCAATGGCAAACTTAATTGTTCCCCATGTTCACTCATCCAGCCTATTTGTTTGGCTGGTACCCCAACCATAAGTGCGTAAGCAGGTACATCTTTGTTCACAACGGCTCCAGCGCCAATAAAAGCGTACTCACCGATAGTAATACCGCAGACAATAGTGCAGTTAGCCCCTAAAGAAGCTCCTTTTTTAACTAGAGTGTCCTTATATTCGTCTTTGCGCTCTATCAGCGAACGAGGGTTATACACATTGGTGAAAACCATACTGGGCCCACAAAATACGCCTTCTTCTAGATACACATTGTCGTAGACCGAAACATTGTTTTGTATTTTACAGTTATCTCCAATTTTCACTCGGTTACCGACGAAAACGTTTTGTCCTAATGAAACGCCTTTGCCGATTTGGGCTTCACCGCAAACATGCACGAAGTGCCAAATACGGCTACCTTCGCCAATTTGAGCTCCCTCATCTACAATTGCTGATTCATGTTGGTAATAACTCATAGTATGCACCTGATCGCTTTGAATACAGCGTATTACTTTTTAAGAAGTGATGACAGAAAAGGATGTGCTTCATTAGCTTTTGCAGATTGCAATTGCTGAGTACGAATTTGCTCTACGGTTTCCACACAATGCCGAGCATCTTTAATACCATAGCCTCGACCTGCTAATATCTCTTGATAACTAACTGTGTGAAGGTCGGTAAAACCACCTGAAAATTCTAACTCGTCACCATCACAATTAATGGTTCTGTAAGTTGTTTTTTCACCTTTAATTTCGTCCGGTAAATCATTGGCATCGATAGAAAGCAACCATTTGACTCGTGCTTTTTCATATTCTAAGTAGCCAGATGCTTTCAGGTCATCAGTGTAGTGAAGCACATTTTTCTGTAACTTCCCAAAAATGAAGTGCAGCATATCGAAAAAATGCACTCCAATGTTGGTTGCTACACCAAACGATTTCCTTGGATCGCCTTTCCAACTCTCAAGATACCATTTACCACGAGATGTGATATAAGTCAGTTCAACTTCATGCTTTTTACTTTGGTTTGAATTAGCCACCTTATCCCGTAATTCAACAATTGCCGGGTGATGGCGTAGCTGAAGAATATTATAAACTTTCTTGCCCGTTTCTTCTTCAACTAGCTCTAATTCATCTAAATCGTCACTCGTTGGAACCAAAGGCTTTTCGCAAATAACATCACAACCTAAACGTAAACCGGCGGCTATATGCGAAGCATGCATGTGGTTTGGAGAGCATATCGATACATAATCCAGCTTTGTACTGCTGTTACGCTTTAACTGCCAAGCGTGCTCATAAAAACGTTCAAAGTCAGTAAAAAACTCGCTTTGTGGAGAAATACTGTCAATCACACCAACAGAGTCGTTAATGTCATAAGCGATACTCAAGATATTGTCGGTTTCTTTAATTGCTTTCATATGGCGAGGAGCGATATAACCTGCCGCACCAATTAGTGCAAAATTTTTGTTTGTTGTGCAATGAGTCATTATGCTTTTATTACCTTTCCATTTTTACCCCGGAATTTGCCACGTGAGTCAATGATAATGCGAGCGTGTTCGTAAATCGCATCGTAATCAAATTTATCGTGGTCTGTCGCCAAAATGACGGCATCAAAACTACATATGCTTTCAGGGGTTAAATCAGTACTGGTTAAATCAAAACTGTGTTCACGCATTTTAGGGAAAGTTGGTACGTGGGGGTCGCTGTAGGCAACTTCTGCGCCTTTATCTCGAATTAGTTCCATAATTTCGACCGACGGAGACTCACGCATGTCATCTACGTTCTTCTTGTAAGCAATGCCCAAAACCAGAACTCGGCTACCATTAAGAGATTTTTGATGTTTATTTAAACCATCCATAAGTTTACTTACAACATACTCTGGCATAGCTCGATTTACCTCACCGGAAAGCTCTATAAAACGAGTGTTTAAACCGTATTCGCGAGCTTTCCATGTTAAGTAGAACGGGTCTATTGGAATACAATGTCCGCCAAGACCAGGGCCAGGATAGTAGGGTGTAAATCCAAAAGGCTTAGTTGCTGCTGCATCAACAACTTCGAAAATATCAATGCCCATACTGTCAGCAACAATTTTCATCTCGTTCACTAAACCGATATTTACGGCTCTATGAATATTTTCCAAGAGCTTAGTCAGCTCTGCCGCTTTTGTAGAGCTAACGGGCACTATTCTATCTATAGCAAGTGAATACAAAGTAATACCAGCCTCTTTGCATTTCTCAGTATAACCACCGACTATTTTTGGAATCGTACGGGTTTCAAAATCAGGGTTACCAGGATCTTCACGTTCTGGTGAATAAACTAAAAAAATATTTTCGCCTACGACTAATCCAGATTCTTCTAATCGAGGTTTCAGCAATTCTTCGGTGGTTCCTGGATAAGTTGTACTTTCTAGAGAGACTAGCTGCCCCTCTCTCACGTAAGGCTTCAACATATCGGTTGTATTAATCACAAACGACATATCCGGTTCACGATATCGATTTAGCGGAGTAGGCACGCAAAGAATTAACGCATCACACTCTTTAATACGGCTGTAATCGGTAGTCGCTTCGAAACCGTTAGCAATTGCATTGGATATTTTCTGGTCAGAAATATGTTCGATTCGGCTGTAGCCATTGTTTAATTCATCGACTTTTATCTGGTCGATATCAAACCCTATTACTTTATAGCCAATATCACTATAACGAATAAATAACGGCTGACCTACATAACCCAAACCAATAACACCGACGACCGCATTCCTTTTTTTTAACTTATCTATTAATTGCTTATGCATCTCTGAACCTATAAATTTATTCTTCATGAAACTCCAAAAGAGGCTATAAAACGGCTAGTTTAACTCTGAAACCTTTTATACAACCGAAAGTATATCAAGTGCCCTTGAACAATCGCCGCTTAAAAATGAACGCCGACGCCGTAGATATTTCATTTTTAAAAGCGAGTAACCAACTTATTAAAAGTAAAATCCAAAAAGCCGACATCCACTTTCCGAGCTCTTCGCCCCACAGAGTAAAGGTTGATGCTCCGGCGACAGATAATGTTGTATATACATAAAGTAAAACTCTCGGCATCGGTTTCCATAAATAAATAGAAAACTCAGTTCTTAACAAGAAAAAAGCCCAAAACGACACACAAGTACTCACAGCTGCACCTGCAGCTCCGTATCGAGGTATAAGAAACCAATTCCCGATCAGATTAACCAGAAAAGCTGTCACGGCAGCTAACATTGAATAAGATGTGCGCTTTGAAATACCAATGCCTACAACCGTGCTCTCAGATAACGTATATAATAAGGGATACCCTATACAAGAGACGACAATCCACCGCACCTCAGTATAACTATCAGGTAGAAATAAAGTCACAACCCATGAAAAAAGCCCAGCTAAAGAAAAACCCAAAACAACTAATGCCAGTATATATCGACTGACACGGTGCACGTTTTCAAGCCCCTGACCTTTACTTGCCCATTTATAGACAGTAGGAGCCCAAACGGTTGAAAAAATGCTTTGCAAAATAACCGCAGCGGCAGCGAAGCTCACAGAGACTGAATAAATGCCTAATTCTTCAAAACTCGTCAAAGTCCTTAAAAATATTTTATCAACAGCGGTGAGTCCCCAAAAGGCCAGGCCTCCTAGAATAAGAGGCAAACCAAACCGAAGCATTTGTCTGAGTTGATTAAAATCTACTTGGCTTCTCAAGCTGGCCAGCCATTCCTTTCTGGTATTCCATGCATAAATAACAAGAACAAATGTAAGAGCCGATGTATTAGCCACTATAAGATTCGTCAAGTTTTTACTAGCACCAGTAAATACATATCCACCAATTATTAGTAAAAGCAGCAATTTGGGGAGCAACTGGCTCATTGAAAAGGCAAAGCCACGTTCGTTCATTCGAAGAACAAGCGACAGGAAGCGCGAAACAAAGCTGGCCAACAGCGCAATCGCAACTAGCACACTCAAATGCACCTTGGGCAGACCAAATAACCATTCAGCTAATATTCCACCAAATGATAGAAGTACGGCAAGTGCCAACATTAGTAAGACTAAACCAGGTAGCATTGCACGTTTCAATAACGCTGGTGAGTTATCGACTTCATGAAACTCTCTAACGTAAGACTGATCAAGTCCCAGACTAAAAAGTAAAGTGCTGAAAGAGAGTGTTACCTGCAACATAGACATGCGCCCGACATCTTCTTGGGAAAAAAACCAAGTAATTACAGGTAAAGATATAAGGCTTAATAAAGCCCCACCTATTGGTCCAATAGCAAAAGCGGCTATTTTCTTAGGCGTCACTTATAAAACTCAATAATTGCGTCAACAATTCTCTTTTGATCGCTTTGCTTGATGCCGTACCATAAAGGAAGTCTAACTAATTTCTCGCTCTCATTGGTCGTAAAGCGATCTTCCCCATGGAACCATCCCAATTTAAGCCCTGCTTTTGAGGTATGTAACGGTACGTAATGAAATGCTGCGAATATATCACGACTCTTTAAGTGTTCTAACAATCTTGTGCGTTCTTCCAATCCCGATGTCTTCATATAAAACATATGAGCATTGTGCACACATTCTTCAGGTATTTTTGTTAAACCTATAACCCCTGTTTGTGACAACGGTTTTAAACCCTTATTATAATAATCCCAGGCTGAGAGTCGTGTATTGTTAATTTCTTCTGCATTTTCTAACTGTGCCCATAAATAAGCGGATTGCAGTTCGCTTGGCAGATAACTACTGCCAACATCAACCCATTGATATTTATCAACCATACCTCTAAAAAACTGACTTCTGTTTGTACCTTTCTCACGAATAACTTCTGCGCGGTTAATAAATTGAGTGTCATTAATAATTAGAAGGCCACCTTCTCCACCACTTGTGTAGTTCTTCGTCTCGTGAAAACTAAATGCGCCTAAATGCCCAATAGTCCCTAACGCTCGGCCTTTATATTTGCTCATCACGCCTTGAGCGGCATCTTCAATTACGTATAGCCCGTGACGATTCGCGATATCCATTATGATATCCATCTCACAGCCTACCCCTGCGTAATGTACAGGTACTATTGCACGGGTCTTTTCTGTAATCGCCGCTTCAATTTTGTCTTCATCTATATTCATAGTGTCTTGTCTAATGTCGACAAAAACAATTTTAGCGCCTCTTAGCACAAAAGCATTCGCGGTACTGACAAAGGTATAGCTTGGCATTATCACTTCATCGCCAGGCTGTATATTAATGAGCAAAGCTGCAAGTTCTAACGCGGCTGTGCACGATGGCGTTAGCAATACTTTCTCTACCGCGAGCTTTTCTTCAAACCATTTTTGGCACCTTTTACTGAAGGGACCATCCCCACAAAGCTTCGATCCTTTAAGAACTTGTAACAAGTATTCCTGTTCATTACCTGTCATTGGTGGTTTATTAAAAGCTATCGACATAATTAAAGTCCAAACCTAGTGCGAAAAGGGATTTTTCCCAGCAGAGAATCCCCTTGATTATTAACAATACAGGTGAGCTGTAATAAGCCTTCACCGCATACTACAGTAGGTAAGCCTGAATTCATGAAAATGACTTTTCCAATATGTTCTGAACGATCTTCTATTTTAACGTCATCGACTACAAGGGATTCATAGATACGAACTGTACTTCCATTTATTGTTGTCTGAGCCCCTTTATATGGTTCCCCTACTGCATTGATAAATCTAGAGATATAACTCGCTTCACGAGACCAATTAATTTTATAATCAACCTCGTCTCGCCATAGACTGTAGCTCGCTTCCGACTCAACTTGTTTATAAAAATCTAATTCTTGTCCGCAAATGACTTTCTCACAAATTTCAAGTAGTAATTTCGCATACAACTCTGACACATCCTCGATTGCATCTATTATTTTTTTTGGATAGTCAATGACAATTTTTTCTTGCGCAATGATATCACCAGCATCATAATGCTCCGTCGCCTTTAAAGCAGTTACGCCAATTTCATTTGTGCCCTTGATTAACGCATTCACTAATGGTGCAAACCCTCGAAACTTTGGTAACAAAGAATCATGAAAAACGATGAGATTATTCACATCGGATATTAACCACCGCCAACCTATGGCAAATTCAATATCAGTGTTAATATCGCGAGGCTTAGCTCTTTCTTTAAAGACTATACGGCTATCAGAACAAAGTTTTTTTATCGACTCGAAATAATCATCTGTAATATTTCCATCACGAGCACCAACAACAAAGCCGATACAGTCAGCACCAAACGTTGAAATTAGAGCTTGTAAGCAACGATATCCTTTAAAACCTAAAACATACAATCCAAATTTTTTCATTGTTCAAATATCTTTGAGTATTGTGATACTAGTTTTTCAACATTAAACTCACGTTCGATTATTTTTTTATTTGATTCAATGTCGGCTTCTGATAAAACTGATAAATCGAAGTCCTCTATATTTTTGACTTTTACATCTAAATATTCAAACAGCTGCCATTGACTCGTGTCATTTCTTATATAGACTGTCTTTCCTAAGCCGAGTAATGTTATTGTGTTACCCATTGCTTGCTGTCTCTTGTGATTAAAAACTGCAATATCAATTCTATTTAGAAAATCTAGATATTCTTCAAAAGACATAAGAGACGTCATAGGAAAGATCTTATCTTCAAACCAGTTGGTTCCCTGTTGAATAACTTTATTGGCATAGGTTTTATCGCCATAAGATAAGGGAAGGTAAATCTCAATATTCTTATCTTTAAACGGAAGCAGCTTTTCCAATGTCTTTAAATGATTGTTACTTGGATCTGCAGAGTTACCTACCAAGATATGAGGTTTAGAGTTAGCAACTTTAGTTCTCGTATCTCGCCCCAAGATTTCGATATCTACAACATTGCTAAGATACATGAGACATTTATGATATTGTCCGGTAGCACCATACCATTGCCTCACGCGCTCAATATCGCCTGGTATATAACTGACAAGATGTCCAATACGTTTAATTACAAATTTTCTAAACTTTTCATTTAGCTTAGACTTCCAGCCAATGTTCGGTTCTTGGAACTGATATAAATCAGCTCCCCAAATTATCCAGTAGCACTTTTTCAACAACCATGGGCACAATGCTAAAATCAATAGGATACGAGCATTAAATAAGCCGTGAAGAATAATTTTTTTACTATTATGGAATAGTATCAGAAGACGTAAGTATGCGTATAACTGCCCGAAAATTGTGGACTTTACAATGAAAATATTTTTATTTTCTTCAATAGGGTATAGCTCTAACTTTTTCTCACCTAACAGCCAAAATTTATGTTCTCTACTACTAAATCTTTTATTGATTAAATTCACAAAAGAAGGAATAAAAGTTCCTATATTACTAACATGTAGGATCACTTATTAATTTCCCCTTAAACATCACCATTGACTATGGCCCGAAGATACTCTCCGTAGCCATTTTTACGGAGCTCTTCTGATTGCTTCAAAAGCAAGTCTTTACTTAACCAACCTTTGTTAAAAGCTATTTCTTCCAGGCACGCAATTTTGTACCCTTGACGCTTTTCTATAGTCTCTACAAATTGAGCAGCCTCTAATAAACTTTCATGAGTACCTGTATCTAGCCAAGCAAAACCGCGCCCCAAGACTTCAACATTTAAGTTTGCTCGCTCTAAATAATTCTGATTTATGCTTGTTATTTCTAACTCACCTCGGCTAGAAGGCTTAACCTGTTTCGCTATTTCTACGACATTATTGTCATAAAAATATAACCCCGTCACAGCAAAGTGCGATTTTGGTCTTTCTGGTTTCTCCTCAATGGATATAGCCTTCTGCTGGGCGTCGAATTCAACGACGCCAAACCGTTCAGGATCTTTAACCTGATAACCGAAAACAGTTGCTCCCCCTTCACACTCCGTTCGCTTTACCGCTTCCGACAATTTAGGCGTAAATCCTTGACCGTAATATATATTATCTCCAAGTACTAAGCAGACGCTATCTTTACCTATAAACTCTTCACCAATAATAAAGGCCTGGGCTAAGCCATCTGGGCTGGGCTGCTCAGCGTAACTTAGCTCGATTCCAAACTGAGAGCCATCGCCAAGCAGCTTTTCGAAACTCTGTAAGTCTTCTGGTGTAGAAATAATGAGTATTTCACGAATACCCGCCAACATTAATACCGACAGCGGGTAGTAGATCATCGGTTTATCGTAAATGGGTAAAAGCTGCTTCGACACGCCTTTTGTTATTGGGTATAGGCGTGTGCCTGAGCCGCCTGCTAATACTATTCCTTTCATGCTACGTCTCCTGACTGTGCACTTCCTAAACGCTCTCGTTGGTAGCTACCGTCCTGCACTCGCTGGCACCATTCCTCGTTGTTTAAATACCACTGCACTGTTTTACGTATACCAGACTCGAATGTTTCTTCAGGTATCCAGCCTAAGTCCTTCTTAATTTTGGTTGAGTCAATGGCGTAGCGCATGTCATGGCCAGGGCGGTCTTCAACATAGGTTATTAGCTCTTTATACGTGCTGTTATTCGGTACTAGCTCATCGAGTATGTCGCAAATAGTACCCACCACTTCAATGTTTTGCTTTTCGTTATGCCCACCAATGTTGTAGGTTTCGCCGACTTTACCTTCGAATGCCACTTTCACCAGTGCTCGAGCGTGATCTTCCACATACAGCCAATCTCGTATCTGGTTCCCTCTACCATAAACAGGTAATGGCTTACCGTCTAAAGCATTTAAAATCATGAGCGGAATCAGTTTTTCGGGAAAATGGTAAGGTCCATAATTGTTGGAACAGTTAGTAATCACAGTAGGTAAACCGTAGGTACGATGCCAGGCTCTGACTAAGTGATCGCTACTGGCTTTTGATGCACTGTATGGAGAGCTCGGCTTGTAAGCATTAGTTTCTGTGAATAGTGGTAGTTCACCTGCATGCGTATCCGGATGGGGTAAATCGCCGTAGACTTCATCTGTCGATATATGGTGAAACTTGAAGTTAGCCTTTTGATTCTCTGGCAAGTTTTGCCAGTAGGCTCTTGCCTGCTCTAGAAGCGTATAAGTACCAATAATGTTAGTGTGCATGAACTCACCGGGGCCGTCAATGGAGCGGTCCACGTGAGACTCTGCCGCTAAGTGCATGACGACATCTGGCTGATGCTGCTCGAATACTCGCTTTATTTCGTTAGCGTCGCATATATCGACTTGCTCAAATGCATAACGGTTATTGTTGTTGACTGATGCCAGGCTTTCTAAGTTGCCTGCGTAGGTGAGTTTGTCGACGTTGACTACGCTGTGGTTAGTGTCATTGATTAAGTGGCGGATAACGGCTGAGCCTATGAAGCCTGCACCGCCTGTGACTAATATTTTCATGGGGTTCATTTTATTCATTTTATTCATTTAGATATCTCACCTGACGCAATAGCGTCAGGCTACGTAGTTTTATAATTAGGCGTTTTCTTCTTTTCTAAATATATTTCTAACTAACACAAAGCCAACACTTAAAAAGCCACCTAAGAAGGTACCAATAATGCAGATTAACGCACGCGATGGTTTAGCTTTCTGTTCTGGTACTACGGCTGGGTCTAACGTTTGAAAAATGTACTCAGGCCGCACATTCGCCAGCATGATAGTTTGCGTTTGTTTTTCTATTAGCTCGTAGAATACCTGCTGCATATCACTTAACGATGTGCTCTGCAATTCTTTGTCTAAGTACTCCAAGCTTCTCTGCGCTTCCTGAATGTCTCTTTCACGCATATGGTTATTAATTTCTTCAATAAGCCACCCTACCCACTGCTCGGCTACTTCTGGAGACTGATGGTTTACTGCTATTGTTACAAGGCCTGTTGTCTCGTCTTTAGTCACATGCAGCACTTGGTCTCTGAATACTTTTACGTATTCCCAACTTGATGGTGTTGGCTGCTTAGGGGGTTCAACTTCTCTAACCCACTCTTTGGTGTCCGGGTTATAAAGTTCGTTGTCAAAGACAATGCCGGTGCCACGGTTCCACTCTTCCACAGCCATAAGCTCGGGCAGTATGTCATATTTTTCGACAAAGCTTTTTATAAAGGCCCGAGACTTTAAAATTTCCAGAGCGATGGTGGTTTTGTCGGCTCCCTGAGAACCAAGGTTAACTCCAGCTAGGCTTGCCAAACCACCTAATTGCCCGGCCATTTGTGAGAGTCCACCACCACTGGCTTCTTCTGTCGGTGCCAATGTCGCTTCTGATTTATAAATATTCGGCAGGCTTAATGAGTAAATAACCGAGCCCAAGGCGAATACGAAGGTAATGGCAATAATCCACCATTTGCCCTGCCAGATAATGCCAAACAGCTCGCGCAGATCAATTTCGTCGTTTTGGTAATCCGAATGCCGTTGAGGGTCGTAGTTATGAGTATCGTTTGTCATTGTTGAGCCTTCAGGCACGCTACCGCCCATGGGTTGCGGTTCCCATAGGCCGGTGGTGCGGGTAATTATGTGATTTATTCGTATTATTCTGAATTTTGATCAAGCAAGTATGATACCGCATGCAGCCCTTTTCCTACAAAGGCTTTATTGTTAGTAATTGATGATATTTTAAGCGGTTAGTTCCTTCCAATTGCCTAATATCACCCTTTTGTCCGATAGCGCTTTTTTATCAATTTATGTAGCCTGACGTTATTACGTCAGGATAGTTCTCACCTGATGCAATAGCATCAGGCTACAAAACAGCAAAAGGAACCTACACATGGATGTTATTCATCACGGCGCGTTTGAAGGCGTTACGGGCTCTTGCCACGAACTGTTGTTAGACAGTGACCACTCGCTTTTAATTGACTGCGGGTTGTTCCAGGGGGCGGAAACCTCGGGTTCCGGCGCGGACGCCAATACGCAGGAAATTGACTTCGATATTAGCAAGGTGCAGGCGTTGGTGGTGACCCACTGTCACATTGACCACGTAGGCCGCATTCCCTGGTTGCTTATTGCGGGATTTTCCGGCCCTATTTACTGCACGAAAGCTACCGCGCATTTGTTGCCGCTGGTTATTGAAGACGCGTTAAAAGTAGGCCTAACCCGCAACGCCGATATTATTGATGCCGTGATAACTCGCCTGCAGCGCCAGCTACAACCGGTGGAGTACGATAGCTGGCTGGAGCTGCCTGCTGACTTTGCGACTGAGCGCTTTAAGCTGCGCTTTCGTCAGGCAGGCCATATTCTGGGGTCGTCTTATGTAGAAATTGAGAATGTGAATACTCACTACCGTGTGGTGTTCTCGGGTGACTTAGGTTGTAAAAATACGCCGCTGTTGCCCGACCCTACCCCGCTGGAACGCGTTGATTTTCTGTTGCTGGAAAGCACCTACGGCGACAAGAACCACGAGTCACGCCTTGACCGCGAACAGCGCCTGAAGTCGGTGATTGAACGTTGTGTGGAGAACAAAGGTACTATTTTAATTCCTGCGTTTAGTATTGGCCGTACGCAAGAGCTTTTGTACGAATTAGAAGACATTATTCATAAAGCTCGGGCTAAGGAAGCGGAGACTGGCGTGGCGGACCCCGTATGGCACAAAATGACGGTGATTTTAGATTCCCCACTGGCCGCACAATTTACTAAACAGTACCGGACCATGAAGTCGTTTTGGGACGAAGAGGCATTGGCACGGGTAGAAGAAGACCGACACCCGCTGAATTTCGACCGCCTAATGACAGTAGACGACCACAGTGACCATGAGCGCGTGGTGAATTATTTAAAAAGCAGCGGTGACCCCTGCATTGTCATTGCTGCAAGCGGTATGTGTACCGGCGGACGTATGTTGAATTACTTAAAAGCCTTGCTTCCGGACTCACGCACCGATGTGTTGTTTGTAGGCTACCAGGCCGCCGGAACCCCGGGGCGCGATATACAAACCTACGGCCCACGCGGTGGCTATGTCGATTTAGACCACGAACGAGTCTGGATTAAAGCGGGCATTTATACTTTAGGTGGTTATTCCGCTCACGCCGACCAGCAAGAGCTTTTAGACTTTATTGACGCCACCGAAGAGCCGGTGAAGCGCATACGCTTAATTCATGGCGAGCCAGACGCCCGGTCGGCGTTGGCCGCGAAAATTCGTGAGCGATATGGGGTGGTTGTTGATTGATAGATGTACGTAAGGTGCATGTAGCGTGATGCTATTGCATCAGGTGAGGTCTGGCCCTGACGTAAATAACGTCAGGCTACGGGTGCATGTAGTCAGGTTACATCGGGACAAGTCAGGCTACATTAACTGATTGGCAAACTCCCCAATACAGCGGTATCGGATATTGCGCAACAGCTGCAATTCGCCTGCTTTTGACTCAAAATTGGGCTGTTGCTCAAGCTCGGTGATGAGTTTGTCGGCTTCTTGCTGAATGCTTTTGCACAGCCGCTCTATTTCTCGCTCTGCGACGGGCTTGTTAAGCCCTAAGCCTTCTGCGAAGGTCAAAACAGATTGTCGTGTCACCTGCCCAAAATGATTTGCGTCGCCAATAGGTTGCGACAACTCTTCGTTGACATGATCTCTTGCGTCAGCGTATACCGCTGTAGAGAGCAAATCATAATGAGGCATTAACTGACAGTCATTTACGCTGTAGCGAAACGTTAAATTTTTGAGATGCGCATCGCCATTGCCCACAAGAAAATTAAACAGCGCCCAACGAAACAGTCGAAAAGCCGTTTGTGCTGGTGCCCGAGTCATATCGACCAAGCGTTTTAACGCTGTTACGTTGCTTGCACGATATTTCGCAGATGCTGAAATATCCAGCATTTGGCAGCCATCAAGAACGTGTAAACGCTGGGTATTTGGGTAAGTGCCTGCGCGATCAAAACGCTCAACGATGTATATGGGTTCTGGCACGTAATCTATAGAAACTTTAGGCACAATTAACTGGCACCGATGCGCCAACGTCATCACGAAATATTCGTTACGAACGGTAAACCAGTAAAATTCGGGTTGGGTATGCTCTGGTTTTAAAATGTGGGTAGAAGGTGTTTCTCCGCTGGGCTCGAATCGGCCCTCTTCGTTAATAACCAACAACATTTTGTGCTGAGCACCGGCCAGCGACATCCGCTTGCGCTGTTTGCTATTCATTTGCCCTTTCGGAAGCTTATGAATGCGGCTGCTGATGTCACCATCGGTTATCGGGAACAGGTCACCCGATGGCAATGTCTCGCCGGGCTTCAATAATGTAATAGCTCCGGCAGACTCTGCACCTATCGCTTCTAACAGTGCAAAAGCATCTTCTTTATCTAAGTCGTAGTCTTTTGCCAGAACCTCCCGAGCTTTCTCTTCTGGCAGAAGGTTGTCAAAAAACCACTGTACGGGACGTTGCGTTCCGGTATCTATGTGCTCTTTTTGGTTTAGGCTTAGCGAAGGCGTTAAAGGAGAACTTTTGGGATCTTGCAGCCAACTTTGCGCGTATTCGAAAACCCAAAGCCCGTTGTGCTCTTTTAACTGACCAACAGGCTTGTCGTTAATGTAAACGTCGAGTTGTCGCTCTTCGACAAGTGAATTATTCATGACTGAGGCGTCCGGTTAATTCGGTGAGCTTGTCACTTGAAGCGCTGTCAGGAATGTCTAAGTAGACTTTTATGCCAAGCGCATTCAGTACATTTAGGGCTTTTTCCAGTTGCACTGTTGGCTTGCCATTTTCGAATTGACTCACAAAATTAATGCCACAGCCTGCAAAAGCGCCAGCTGTTGTCTGATCCAGCTCTTGTTGCTGCCGCACGATTTTTGCAATGCGCCCGATGGTTTTTGTGTCTTTTGCTTCCAGCAGCATGGCTGCTCCTTTTCTGGACCGCACCTGACGTAATAACGTCAGGCTACATGCACCGCGCAACCCGATACGACAACCTTGTAGCCTGATGCTATTGCATCAGGTGAGATATTGAATTCACTTGATTGAGTGAATATAGAAGAAAAAAATGATAATATCAATATATTTCACACGATAGAGTGAATATTATAGAAAAGCCAGTTTTTAAAAATTAATTTCACTTGAACGAATGAATATTTGAACCTGACGTAAGTAACGTCAGGCTACATATAGACACGTCAGGCTACCGAGATGTCCACTGGGTCTTTTAAAAACGGGTTGCCATGACTCCGAAGGCTGGCTCTTAAGTCTTCTTCGGAGTTGAGGCCGGTGTCGGTGCGCCCATCTTGGTAATGCACAGCAAAGGGCTGATTGAATGGCCTTGTACGCACAACGTCGTATAGCTCTTTCATTGTGCAGCAGGTAACCGCTTGGGCGGTATTCACTTGGTTACTGGACATAGCTCACCTCGTTCATCGAGTCGATACAGGTTTATCCAGTCGTGCTGGAACAGATGGTTGAAGTCTTCGGCGCTTGCCAACGCCTTTTGAATGATATCTTCGCTGGCTTCGACAATGACTTGCAGTCGCATAGGGCGATGCACAAAGTCTTTGCCGTCATGAACAGACTGCCAGGCAAGCCCTTGCCTTAAGTCACCACCATTGCCTTCAAACACGCCTATGTCATTGGCAACGCGGTTATGAAGCAGTTTGTTGCCGCTGCCTAATTGTTTAGGGTCGGTGACTGAGCAGTAGTATTGCCAGTTTATCCAGTTCGCGACCAAACCCGGCGCACTGAACAGCTGAGTTAACAACGCGCCGTTGGGATCGTTCTCGCTGTAATAGTCGTGCAGGAAGCGACTACCGATGGTATTGGCAGACGAAAGCCGTCCGGCACGCCCGAAAAACAAGGTATTGTTGTCGGCCAGGCCCCACTCCGGACGCAGTTCAGCCCAGTGGCTGGATCGTTTTTTACGCGCTTTCTCGGAGGCCTCAGCATTCGCTGCAAGCGATTCACTGGCGTGCGCAAATACTTGTTTCACCTCTCCGGGCACAGCCTCCGACAGCCAAACAATGTTGTCAGTAACGGTTTCGTGCAAAGCAGAATAAAAACGCGTTTTCGATGGAATATCGAAGCCTCGCTCGCTCAAGTGTTCACGGATGTCTGCGTTGTTGAGTAGCCGCGCCAACACCCTTGCACTTAGCGCGCCAGTCTGACCACCGCAGGCTCCACAGTTAAGCCCGGCGCGTTGCGCATTATTACTATGGTGCGAACCATGCCCAACCAGCAGGACATGCCGTCCAAAGCTCTGAAACTGCATACCGGCCAGCGCCTGTTCGCACACGGCCACCAATGCTTCTGTTGAGACTTCACCCTCTTCATTGCAGATGGTTGCATGGGTATGTTCAGCGGCTCGGTCAATTCTACCGGGTATGCCAGCCAGCAGAGATTTCAGCTTGCTTAACCCCAGTGCTTCCACACCACTGAACATGGAAACCGGCGTGTTGAACAAGTTGGTCAGCAGTGACATCGTCGTTTGTTTTTGCTCAGGGGCTTTAATGTAATACGACGGTTGCAACAAGCCGGGCACATGCGGCGTTTTACCTGTTCGCTGTTTGACCCCTAACGGCACCCCGAAAAAGCCGGCAAAGCCTTTGGTCTGAACTCGTTTGCCTATCGCTTGGCCCGCTTTTTCCAACGCTCTACGGTATCGCTCGGAGCGCACGTCAATACAAAACACCGCTTGTATGTCCGGACTTTTTGACGGTTGCTCGGCGGTTGAGTCAGTAAACTGAAGACGCGCCACTTGCGAACGTTCATAAGCGGTTTGCCATTTCCACAGCAACTCGTTGTACTGCTGCGCATAGCCAACCCAACCAAAGCAATGGTCGAGCTGTTCATTGAAGCTGGCTTTCAGTTGTTCGTGAACGGAGGTATTGGTTCGCTCGGCTAAGTGCCACAGCAGGTACTCCCATGCCAGACGAATGCACAAGAGTTCAAACACCCATTGGCTGTCCTGCCGCGCATCCTGATACGCGAGCGCCGCCGCCCAGCCCCATAAGTCACTGATCAGTGCCTGGCAATAGCACTGCAGCGCATCGTCTGAGGCGTCGGTCATAAAGCTGGCCTGACAAACTTTAATGAGTTCGTGCGGATCTTCAGGCAGCTCTGCGAAAAGCTCGTTTAGGTCGCCTTCATCCATTAATGTTTCGATACCGCGGTCGGCCCGTGAAATGGTTAGCCAATGGCTGTATAACGAACTGTCACTGCCCTCTTCCTGAAAGCGTTTAGGAAACTGCATAAACAGGCCGCAGGTTTGGCTAATTTGCAGCACGACTTCCTCGTTCCAGCGCATTTTGCGACTGCGTTGCTGATACTTGTCGACCAAGCGACTCAGGTTTTGCCACTGCGGTATTGGCGTAATAATACTGACACGCTGCTGCAACTGCTCGACCATTTTGTCGGTGACATGCTGCTTGTCGATGTCGTTTTGTTGCCACTTTTGCCAGTAGAAGTCCGGATTCATGAGCAGCTGACTGCCCGCGCTGTAGCGCCAATGCGCCGCAACGTCTTCCACCGGCTTATTGCGATATTGCCAGAATGGATTCACGGCTATCCACTGAGATAATGGCCACTGCGGGGCAACCGACTGGCTCACTTGCTCAGCGATAGACACAAAACGACTGACGGAAATCATGATAAGCCCTCTTTTTGACTGCGGCGCTGGTAATACTCAATGGGGTGGCTTGGCCATAACCAGAGCACAAAGCGGGTCAGCCATTCGTCCAGGTACAACCCTGCGTTTAAGGTGATAAACCAACGTTGGCTAAGGCTGTGCGACGGCGTGTGGTGCACTAACCAGTAGGTAAAGGCAAAGGCATTGAACAGCAGTGCGATGAGCGGCTCCAACCAGGGGTGCGTCAGCTGTTGTGGCTCTATAGCCTGTTGCGCCAGTGCTCCCAGTGCAAGGTAAACAGCGATAGTAAGCACTGACACACCGACTCGTAACAGCGGTTGGTAAAGGTTCATCCATATGGTGGTAAGCGCCATCGCCAGCAGCGCTGACGGTAACCATTTCGGGTCATTCAGCCACCACCAGCAGGCGGCAGCAACAATAGCCTGAAAGGCGATGAATATGACACCAACACGCCACAGTGAGCGGGCTTGCGGTTGCCTGATAATAGCGACCTCGCTAACCGACAGAAACGCGTGGGCTTTATAAACCGAGTGCGCGACTAAGTGCAGTAAGGCTAAGTCGTAATAGCCCAGACCTATTTCCAAGAGCATCAGCCCCATTTGTGCGCAGGTCGACCAGGCGAGGCGGACTTTTATGCTGATGCGGGTCGCCATAATGAGTGCCGCGAAACAGCAAGAGGCGGCGGACACTAAGCAGAGTAACCAGACAGCGACGGTGCTGTTGCCCCAGATAGGTGTGGTGGCGAGTAGCAGAAAGCCGCCTAAATTAATGATGCCCGCGTGCAGCAAGGCGGATACCGGTGTTGGCGCTTCGACGACCTGAATCAGCCAGCCGTGCAAAGGTAACTGAGCACACTTTATTAGAGCCGCCATGACCAGACAGAGCGCGGCGACGTGTTGAATCAGTGACGGCGTTGCATTGGTTGCGGTATTGGCTGCGGTGACGCTTTGTAAGATAGTGTCGAGCTGTAAGCTGCCGGTGTGCAGGTACATGAGCAAAAGTGCGGTACCGAGGAAAGTTTCCGAGCAGCGCGCCAGAATGAATTTTTTATGGGCAGCGAGCACGGCGCGATCACGCTCCGGGTAGAACATGAGCAGGCTGTGCAGTTGCAGGCTTATTGCCATCCAGGCGGCAAAAAAAACAATGATGTTGTTACTGACAATGAGTATGAGAACGGCGGTCAGGCAGCCAATCAGTTTGGTGATAAATGAGCGACGACGCGGATCCAGCCGGAAGTTGGTTCGGGCGTAGTTGGTGACCACGAAGGCCAAAACGACGACCAATGCCAGTAACACCGGGCGTATACCTGAAAATGTGAGCCATTCTGTCAATAACACGTCGTTGGTACCTCGTTTGGAGGGTTTTATGTTGACGCGAATTATGGATGTTTTGTTGATGTTAAGTAAAATAGATATATATTATGTTTTCGTTCTATTTTTATTAACAGTTATAACCTGATGCACCGCTTTTGTAGCCTGATGCTATTGCATCAGGTGCGATCTCTCCGGCGGCAAATTGTGCGAAAATAATTGCGCGATGGCCGCGGAGGCGGCATCTCACCTGACGTAATAACGTCAGGCTACGCGATAGAGGACAACATGAATTACAAACATCTGTTTTATTTTTGGCATGTGGCGGAAAATGGCCACTTAACGCAAACGGCGCAGAAGCTGCATGTGTCGCAATCGGCGTTGTCGGCGCAGATTAAACAACTGGAAGAATGGTTTGGTACCCCGTTGTTTGAGCGCCAGGGGCGTCAGCTTGTGCTGACCGAAGCCGGTTATATTGCACGCCAATACGCCAGCCGAATTTTTCACGAAGGTGAAAGCCTGGTGAATCAGTTGAAGCATGGTCAAACCGGTGACGACGTGGTGATTCGTATTGGTCATGCCTCAACTATGTCACGCAACTTTGTCGAGGCCTTTATTAATGACTTGGTGCACCAGCAGAAGGTGAATTATCGACTGCACTCAATGACGCCCGACCAGTTGTTTAATGAATTGGCGAATCATCAAATTGATATTGCGCTGGCAAATACCAACGTACGCGGCAGTGACAAGCAACTTTGGCAAAGCCGTTTGCTGGCTAGGCAGCCGGTGTCGGTGATTGGACCCGTTGGGCGTGATATTGAGCGGTTAACCTCTGAGGCATTGGTGGGGCAAAATTGGGTATTGCCCCCGGAAAATATGCCGCTTCGATCCGCCTTTGATATGCTCAGCGCCGAATACAACTGGCAGCCTAGGGTATTGGCCGAAGCCGACGACATGGCCATGCTGCGTCTGCTTGCCCGTGACACCGGCGCATTGGCCGTCATTCCCGACGTTGTTGTGCGTGACGAGCTGACCGGCGGCCAGCTCAAACGCTACCTGACATTACCTAACGTCTTCGAGCACTTCTACGCCATTACCCTAAAACGTCCCTTCGAACACCCCATGGTCGCCCAACTACTGCAACGATTCGGGTGATAATACCCGAATCGATGCAAGATGCTGTCGGCACCGCTCCTGACGTAAATAACGTCAGGCTACATGCGTGTAGGTCGTAGCCTGATAAAGCCCCCATGTAGCCTGATGCTATTGCATCAGGTGCGATCTGTCCGACGGTGAATTATGCCCGAATAAACTTGCTAAATGTAATTTATAAACTACAATGACTTTATCTGTATATGAGAGCTATAAGTTTGAGCGTTGGTTGTCAGGTATTAAAGACTCGAAGATAAAAGGCCGTATAATTTCTCGAATTAACAGGCTAATTCAAGGCATGCCTGGTGATGTGAAACCTATCGGGCATGGTCTCAGTGAGCTTCGCTTACATTTTGGTTCTGGATATCGAGTTTACTTATATGAGGATCAGGGCGTACTTATTCTTCTGTTGGCCGGAGGAGATAAGAACAGTCAAAAGCGAGACATTCAAGTGGCTCATCGCCTTTATGAAAAATGGAGTAAAGAGCATGGCAACAACTTTCAAAAAATTTGATGCGCACTCACATTTAAAAGACGCAGACTCTGTTGCCGCTTTTGTCGCTGATGCGCTGGAAACAGAAGATGCGGCTTATATTGCTAATGCGTTAGGTATTGCAGCCCGAGCGGAAGGTATGGCGGAACTGGCCAGAAAAACGGGCTTATCCCGAGAGCAGCTATACCGTTCGTTTAGTAAAAAAGGGAACCCGACACTTAAGAGTGTGTTAGCAGTTACTAAAGCGCTAGGCATTAAAATAACTGCTGTGACCTGATCGTGCTGAGTAGCCTGATGCTATTGCATCAGGTTCGCTCTTTCCTTCGATAAATTATGTGCAAATAGATATGCGGTAGTAAAACCGTCGACACCTCACCTGACGTAATAACGTCAGGCTACATTATGGTGTGTCAGGTTATCCGAGGTGTTTGCGGGCGTTGCGGAACATGCGCATCCATGGGCTGTCTTCGCCCCATTCGTCTGGGTGCCAGCTGTTGGCAACGGTGCGGAAAACGCGTTCCGGGTGCGGCATCATGGCGGTGACGCGGCCATCTTCGCTGGTCACAGCAGTGATACCTTGCGGCGAGCCGTTCGGGTTCGCCGGGTACTGCTCGGCCACTTCGCCCCAGTTGTCGATGTAACGCAGTGCGACCTGAGCGTTCTGCTCTAACTGGCTTTGTTGCTGTGCGTTAGCAAACTCCGCGCGGCCTTCGCCGTGTGATACGGCAATTGGCATACGCGAGCCTGCCATGTCTCCTAAGAAAACCGACGCAGACTTTTGCACTTCCACCAGGCTGAAGCGGGCTTCAAAGCGCTCGCTGCGGTTGGTGACAAAACGCGGCCAGTGGTCGGTACCCGGAATCAGCGATTTTAACGTCGACAACATTTGGCAACCGTTGCACACGCCCAGCGCCAACGTATCATCGCGATTAAAGAAGGCTTCAAATTGTTCGCGCGCGCGGTCATTAAACAGAATGGACTTAGCCCAGCCTTCGCCGGCGCCCAGCACGTCACCGTACGAGAATCCGCCACAGGCTGCCAGTGCCTGCATGTCTTCCAACGATACACGTCCGGCTAAAATGTCACTCATGTGTACGTCAACCGCTTCGAAGCCGGCACGGTCGAATGCCGCCGCCATTTCATAGTGCGAGTTCACGCCCTGCTCACGCAAGATCGCCACTTTCGGTGAAACACCTTTAGCAATATAAGGCGCCGCAATATCTTCTGCCGGATCAAAGGTTAAGTCCGCTTGTAAGCCCGGGTTATCGGCACGTTGTTTCAAGCGGAATTCTTCGTCAGCACACACTGGGTTGTCGCGCAGGCTCTGCATTTGATGCGTTGTTTCGGCCCATACCGTACGCCAGTGCGTACGACTTTGAGCCAATACGTTTTTGCCTTCCCGGGTAAAGACAATAGCGTCTTCATTGGTTGGCTCACCAATGCGCTTTACGCAGTCGCTTAAACCGGCTGACGCGTATGCATCCATGACGTTTTGATACTGCTCGTCGCTCACCTGAATAACCGCGCCCAATTCTTCATTGAACAGTGCCGCCAGGTTATTTTCGCCAAGCTCATCTAACGCGACATTCACACCGCAGTTACCAGCAAAAGCCATTTCCGCCACGGTGCCGAACAAACCGCCGTCGGAACGGTCATGGTAAGCCAGCAACCGCCCTTCAGTGACCAGTTGCTGCGTGGTATTGAAAAACGCTTTGAATACGTTGGTGTCGTCGAGATCCGGCGTTTCTTTACCCAGCTGCTGATACACTTGCGCCAGCGCAGAGCCGCCCAAACGGTTCTTGCCCTGACCTAAGTCAATAAGTACCAGATGCGACTGTCCTTTGTCGGTGCGCAACTGCGGCGTCAATGTCGCCCGAATGTCATTCACGCGACCAAAGGCCGTGATAATTAAGCTTAACGGTGCAGTGACTGCTTTGTCTTCGCCATCGTCCTGCCACTGGGTTTTCATCGACATTGAGTCTTTACCCACCGGAATGGTGATGCCCAGTTCCGGACATAACTCTTCACCCACCGCTTTCACGGCTTCGTATAGGCCCGCGTCTTCGCCCGGGTGGCCGGCGGCTGACATCCAGTTCGCCGACAATTTAATGCGTTTTAAGTCGCCAATATCAGCGGCGGCAATGTTGGTTAATGACTCGGCGACAGCCATGCGTGCCGATGCGCCAAAGTTCAATAAAGCCAGCGGTGTACGCTCGCCCATGGCCATGGCTTCACCGTGATAGCTGTCATAACTGGCGGCGGTTACCGCAACGTCTGCGACCGGAATTTGCCACGGGCCAACCATTTGGTCGCGCGCCACCAGACCGGTAACACTGCGGTCACCAATGGTAATCAGGAAGGTTTTCTCGGCGATAGCCGGTAAGCGCAATAAGCGGTCTGCAGCGTCATTAATATCGACACCTTCTAAGTGCAAATCGACACCGCTTGCTTGCTTGGTTTCAACATCACGGTGCATTTTCGGCGGCTTGCCAAGCAGAATATCCAACGATAGGTCGATAGGCTGATTAGAGAACTTAGCGTCGTTCAGCAATACCGTCAGCTCTTCGGTGGCTTCACCAATGACGGCGTACTCGGCACGTTCGCGTTCGCAAATCGCTTCAAAACGCGCCAGGTTTTCCGGTGCGATGGCAATAACGTAGCGCTCTTGCGACTCGTTACACCAAATTTCCAGTGGCGTCATGCCCGGCTCGTCGTTCGGAATGTCACGCAGCTCGAACTTACCACCGCGCCCGCCGTCGCTGACCAGTTCCGGCATGGCATTCGACAAACCGCCGGCGCCCACGTCATGAATGAAAGCAATCGGGTTTTCAGCGCCCAGCTGCCAGCAGCGGTCAATCACTTCCTGACAACGGCGTTCCATTTCCGGGTTTTCACGTTGTACAGAAGCAAAGTCTAAGTCTTCAGTCGATTCACCCGACGCCATGGAGGATGCCGCGCCGCCGCCCAAGCCAATGTTCATTGCCGGACCACCTAACACGACTAACTTAGCGCCAACCGGGATGTCCCCTTTTTGGACATGCGCTTCGCGAATGTTACCCATACCTCCGGCTATCATAATCGGCTTGTGATACCCGCGTGTTTCAAGGCCGTTATGGCTGTCGACGGTTTGCTCGTAGGTACGGAAATACCCCGTCAGCGCCGGACGACCAAATTCGTTATTAAAAGCAGCGCCGCCTAATGGGCCTTCCAGCATAATGTCCAGTGCTGACACAATGCGCGCTGGCTTGCCGTAGTTTTCTTCCCACGGTTGCCTGAACCCCGGAATGTTCAGGTTCGAGACACTAAAGCCCACCAAACCGGCTTTCGGTTTTGAGCCCACGCCTGTGGCGCCTTCATCACGAATTTCACCGCCGGAGCCAGTTGCGGCACCCGGGTATGGCGAAATCGCGGTTGGGTGGTTGTGCGTTTCTACTTTCATAAGAATATGCACAGGCTCGTGATGGTAGCCATAGCTCATGCTGTCCGGCTGCGGGTAAAAGCGCCCGGCTTCGTGGCCCTCCATAACGGCGGCGTTGTCTTTGTACGCAGAAAGCACGTAGTCTGGCGTGGTTTCGAAGGTGTTTTTAATCATTTTGAACAGCGACTTAGGCTGCTCTTTACCGTCAATAGTCCAGTCGGCGTTGAAGATTTTATGGCGGCAGTGCTCAGAGTTGGCCTGAGCGAACATATAGAGTTCGATGTCGTTCGGATTACGTTCAAGCTTCTGGAAGTTTTCGACAAGGTAGTCAATTTCATCGTCGGCCAGCGCCAGACCTAAATTGATATTTGCTTGCGCCAACGCCTCGCGCCCGCCCGCTAAGATATCAACAGACGACAATGGCTGAGGCTCCTGTGTACTGAACAACTGGCGCGCGTCGTCCATGTCGTACAGGACACTTTCGGTCATGCGATCGTGCAATAACGCAGCAGCTTGTTTCAGTTCTTCAGCAGACAAGTCGCCTTTTAAGTAATACGCGGTGCCACGCTCCACTCTGTGGATGTTTTTTAAACCACAGTTGTGCGCAATATCGGTCGCTTTCGATGCCCAGGGAGAAATGGTGCCAATACGTGGAGTGACTAAAATGAGCGCGCCTTCTGGCTCATGAGCGGGCAATTCCGGGCCGTATTTCAATAATTGCACCAATACTGAACGATGTTCGTCGGTCAGCTCATTGTGCAAATCTACGAAATGCTGGTACTCGGCATAAAGTTCGTTAACCGGCAAGCCGGCTTGTTTCAGTTGCTCGAGTTGCTTCGTTGTTTTAAAGGCTGATAAGGCTGGTGCACCGCGGTAGATTTCCACAAGCAAGGTCTCCAAAGCTGGGCGATTTTTGCTGGCGGATTATACAGTACCCCGAAGGTATTGGAAAGGCAGTTGGTCGTAGCTAGATGCTGACAATTGACCGTAGCCTGATGCTATTTCATCAGGTGAGATTTAGCTAACTGCACCGCCGGAACAGTTGGGTGATGAAGGTTTAATGTGGGTAGTTGCGGCATCGCACCTGACGTAATAACGTCAGGCTACTCGACTTTAGGTGTGCCTTCTTTCTGGACTAAGCGAAACCACTTTTCGCGGCGTTCAATAATGCGCTGACGGCGCTTGCGGATAACGGCACGGCGGCGGGAGTTATTTTCTCGTCTGAGGCGGTTGGCTCGCATAGACTTAGGCCTTTATTACGTTGAAAGACCTTTTCAGCTTACCTTGCCGCCCCAGTTTTTTGCAATGATTTTATGCCGACGGCTTTTTGATGACTAAAGTGCCGGCCATAATGTCATGTAAACCCTGCTTTTTCTCGGTGAAGGCTATCATGATAAAACCAACCATGAGGAGAAGCGCTGACACAATTTTACCCCAGTAACGACCATTGGCACGGCCAAAGCCGATTTGCTGACCGTTCATGTCGGTGACCTGCAGACCCAGAATTTTCTTGCCTGGTGTTGCCATCCAGCCAGAGATTTCAAAAATGGTGAAATACAACCACTGACCAACGATACCGATAACGTAACCGATACCACCGGCGACCATTTCAATATCACCCATTGGTGAACCCGCAGCGCCCATAAATATACCGACGAAAATGCCGATAATGACACCGATAATGGTTAAGCCCAATTGCGTGATAATAGTGTCGATAATAGCTGCCGCTAAACGTAGCCAAAAACCACCGTGATTAAATTCCATTTGTTGCTCCGTATTGTTAATTTTGCGTTAAGATGCCTTGAGTAAACGCTCAAGTCAATACGCTTGCGTCGTATAGATTAATATGGAAAGATCCGCCGCCAATAAAGGAAAGGATGTGTTATGAGCCAGCTCGACAGTGACGTTTGGTACGTTATTCGCACGAAGCCTAAGCAGGAAGAGCGTGCCGCATTAAACCTGGAAAACCAAGGGTTTGAGGTGTTTGCGCCCAAGTTAACGGTGAAAAAACTTCGTCGCGGCGTTCGTACGTCAGTTGTTGAGCCCATGTTTCCGAATTACTTGTTTGTAAAGCTGGACGATATCATTGAGCAGTTTTACAAAATACGCAGTACCTATGGTGTGGCTGGCGTTCTCAGGTTTGGTAACAACATTCCCAAAATTCCACAACAGTGGGTCGACGAAATGAAAGGCGTTGACGAGCTGACCGATGAACAAGCCCCGAAAGTGGGTGATAGCGTCGAAATTCAGCAAGGTCCGTTCCGTGGATTCCTTGCTAAAATTGTTCAGCTTGACGGCGAGTCACGATGCTTCGTGATGCTCGAGTGGATGCAAAAAGAAGTGAAAGCCAACTTCAGTTACAAAGAGCTGCAGTTTAAGTAGCCTGATGCTATTGCATCAGGTGCGGTTTTGTCATTTCCCACTTTGTTTAAATAATACGGAGGTGCGTTTTAGACATCGTACCTGACGTAATAACGTCAGGCTACGGTAGCATCAGCGTTTGCAACGTCGCACTAACCACGCGACTGGCACCAATAACAATAGCCAGGCTGCATTACCGCCGCTACTGCCTGACGCAGCTTCAGTGACAGTAAAACGGACCGCTGCGGTCTCGCTGTTACCCTCGATGTCGCTTGCGGTCAGGCGGTATTCGTACTCACCGGTAGACAGGCTGCCTAATGACGCAGTGGCCGTATCACCCTCATAATTGACGTTGGACACACGGGTTTCGCTGCCGTCACTATTCAACCGAACGACCTCGATGCTGGACGTATCTAAGTTGCCGTCAGCGTCGGTCACCATTGCGGTTAATGACACGCTCTGCCCTGCTATTGTATTACTAGCCCGAAAGCTTCGTATGGTCGGCGCAATAGCGCGAGGCTCTACCGTGAGAGACACATTAATGCTGGCACTGCCGTCACTGAAGTTGATTTGCAGTGGCACAGACAGCGCATCGTCCACGGGCGGTGTCTCACCCGTTAGCTGAATGCGCCGCTCACCTTCAACGGCCGATTCAACTTCTGTCGCGCTGAAGTTTTCAATAAGCCCCTCAACATCGTTAACAGTAATGGCAACATCCGTCGGCACGTTATACACGCTGATAGCCGAATCCAGCGTCATGACCTCTCCAACGCGCTCTCCCTGGCTGATAAATGCCTGGGCAGCGCCGCCTGTCATGGAGTCCGGGTCTACCCACAAACCACTGGACACTGAAAACTCCGCAGCATTGGTATTTACCACTTTTAGCGGCAAGTGATACGGGTTATGAACATTATCTTTGTTCAGCCCCGCACTAATGTCGGCCAATGACTGCTTGAGGGTTATTGTCATTGTTCGGGTAGTGCCTGAGCCGGCTACTTCCCAACTGAACCACTCAGCGGCATTGTCGATACCAATTTGCTGACTGACGTCAGTGCCACTAGCGGTTACCGGAAGCGCTAGCTGAATAGCGGCGTTGTCGGTGTTTTCATCCGAGAGTTCAATTGTTACCTGAGATTGATCACCGGCTTCCACCAAACTGACGACGTTGTTGTCGAGTAAGAGGTAGTTTGCAGCGGCGTCGGTATAGTCTCCACTAAAGCTTGCGTTGCTGACAAAGCGCCAGCGGGCGGTGTTAGGGTTAACCTGTTCAACGGCAATAACGCACAGGTTGTCATAACCACCGTCAGCTAGAGTTTCAGCCCCATTGGTGTTAATGGCCTGATTAGACGCCGTATCAAGAAGTTGTTGCTGAAATAACCCTGCAATCTCTTCACACGCATTGGAATAAATCGCATAGTTGTCCGCACCTTCAACTCTCGGCCAGGTCAGCGTTACCTCATCATTCCCTGAACGCGTGACTTGCATGCCCGCCACATTTGTTCTTGAGCTGTTATTCGACCAAATAATGCTGCTACGCTGTGCGGCCAAACTGGCATTGGCGGCGTCAATTTCGGACGCGGCTTTGCCTAACGGTAAACCATAGTTGCTGTCGACAATGTCAGGGCTTGAGAATGCGGCTTCGCTTGAACAGTCGCCGGTGCTAAATTCGCTGCGACAAACCGAACCATATGACATGGTTGTGTAGAAACGACCTTCGCCTTCAATATAGCCGTAAGGAATATGGAAGTCTTCCTGCTCTCCTTCACCGCCGCTTGAATTATCAGCGAGGGTATAGCGATCATGACGTAAACCAAAATTATGCCCGACTTCGTGCGCAACCGTACCGTTCCCCATGCACTCTATAGCCGTATAGCCGGCGTTTGAGCCACCACTGACATAATTCACTTGATTGTCACTGGTATTAAACTCGGAGGCTCTAAACGCAATACCGCATAGGTCAGGGTTTTCAGCCCCAACAAAATGCACCACGTCGGCTTTGTAACGATCCACCAGTCGTATTACTCGCTGATCGTTTATAAGCTCATCCAGTATGGTATCCGGGTTCTCATTGGGAAAGTCGGTTGTGCTTTCTGGTCTGAAAGGCTCTACGCCGGCTATGGTCATGGTGACGGGTAAGCTTGAGCGTTGAAAAATCGCATTGCTGGTATCGACTGCACCTTGAATAGCAAGCTCCAAGTCGTACCCATTGTCGTCGGCATAACCCAACAATCGATCATCGTAGATAAATAAAACATCCAACGAATTATCGAATAACTGAACCTCGTCTGCCGGGGCCGCCGCTTTATTGGCTAAATACGCTTTCTGAGGCAGCGCCCGCGCATTCACAGCGGTTGTTGTCGTACGCTCTGTTTTGGGTTGCTTCGGTTCTGCGGGCGATGAATTGGTGTTTTCAATGACCGTTTTGCCGTTAACCACGCGGATGGTTACCGAGCCGACCTGCGGATGAGTGATTGAAATGAGCTGGTTGTCACCGCGTCGGTGTATAAAGCCGAGGTGTTGAGTATCGCCGCTGGCCATTTCAAAAGTCAGGCGGTAGCTGTTTTGCGAAGAAAGCCGCTCTGCGAGGGTCGCTTCAATGAATTCGCCATTGACGTCGAGTTGAATCGTTTCTCCCAGGCTTTGCGCCCAGGTCAACATTGGAGTCAGAGCGACGATTGTCGCAGCAGCTATTTTTTTCATTTTATTTGACCTATTTGAAATCGGTAACATTACACCTTGTAGCCTGATGCTATTGCATCAGGTGCGATCTCTCCGACGGCAAATTACGTGTAAATAATTACGCGGTGGTGCCGTAAGTCAACACCGCACCTGACGTAATAACGTCAGGCTACAGCCTACCCTGCTCATCGAGGTATTTCAGGGTGTCGTAAAAACGGCGGATGTTACCGACGTAGGTTACGGGCTCATCACCACGGGCGAAGCCAAAGCGGGTTTGCCGATAAAACTGTTTCTGGCGCAACAACGGCAGGCGCTTTTTCACGTCCACCCAACGGTCCGGATTACCACCCTGCTTTTCTGTCAAAATACGGGCGTCTTCCAGGTGTCCAAAACCAATATTATAGGCGGCTAGAGCAAACCAGGTGCGATCTGGCTGAGGGATACGATCGGGTATTCGTTCCAACATGCGCTCTAAATAACGCGCGCCACCACGAATGCTTTGCTCTGCGTTCAAACGGCTTTTTACGCCCATGGCTTTGGCTGTGGGTAGTGTCAGCATCATCATGCCCCGCACGCCGGTAGGTGACACTGCCCTTGGGTTCCACAGCGACTCCTGATAAGAAATTGCCGCCAACAACCGCCAGTCTAGAGTGCCTGAGTGCTCTTGAAATAACTCTTTGTATTTGGGCAGTATGTTATCCACCGCCTCAATGAACAAACTGGTGGTCACGTAGTTAAACTGCTTAACATGACCAAAATGCTGTTCTTTTATATGCGCTAGCCGGCCACTACTACGAATTTCCCCAAAGTACTCAATAACAGCGGCGTACAGTGAGTCATCACTGCTCTGTGGCAGTGCCCAACCAATGTCCTGCTCATGTTTAACCGTAAAGGCGACACTCAAGTCAGGGTGAAAGCGGCGCTGAATATCCAACGCTGTGCTGTCCGTAATGGTGTAATCAATTTCTTCATTGATAACCATGCGCAGCAACTCGACCGCATCATGGTCGGTGGTGGCACGCCACTTTAGGGTAGGAATGCTGTTGCCCAGGCTTTTTAGAAATTCATGGTGCGAACTGCCCTCGACCACAACAATTTCACCGTCGGTAATTTGCTGCAAGTCTCTGGGGCGTTGCCGGGAGCCCTGCTTAAACACGACCTTTTGGCTGATCACATCATAGGGCGGGCTGAAACGAAACAGCTGCGCACGCGTGGACGTTCGGTCAATGCCAGCTGCGACAATGTCCACTTCACCCCGGCGCAACATAGTGAATAAATCATTCACATCGAAGCGCGGCACCATTTCCAGCTCCACCCCAAGCCGGTCGGCAAAGCGCTTTGCCAAGTCATACTCGAAACCCTGCTCACGGTCGTGGTCAAAATAGTAACTGGTGGGGTTCATTAGCGTACCCACCCGAAGCACTTGTCGTTCCTGCACAACAGTCATGGCGTTCGGTCGGGTTTGAGGGGTACAGGCCGTCAGCGTCGTGACGGCCAAAAACAAGGTAACTAAAAAATAAACAACAGACTTCGGCATATTAGAGTGATTCCAGCGCCCAATTCACATACAGCTCGGTGCCGGTTTTCAGTGCGTCTTCGTCCGCATAGAAGTAAGGCGAGTGGTTGCTCGGCTCTTTGCTCATGTCACGCTCAGGTGGAGTAACCCCCAAAAAGACAAACATACCCGGTACTTCCAGTGCATAGTAGGAGAAGTCTTCTGCGCCTGTCACCAGAGGCACTTCCTTCACTTTGTCAGCACCGGCAATGGCTTTTGTTATTGGTAACATTTGCTCGACCAGTTCCGGATCGTTCTTCGTGACCGGATAGCCTAAGTCAACGTGTACATGCGCTTCAGCACCATTGGCCTCTGCTGTTTTCTCTGCGGTATGCTTTAACTTCGCATGAATGTCTCGGCGAATGTCCATATCAAAGTTGCGAATGGTGCCAATAAGGGTAACATCGTCCGGAATGATATTATTGCGCACGCCACCCTCGACAATCCCAAACGACAGCACCGCGGGCGCTTTAGTGATATTGGTTTGGCGACTAATAATGGTTTGTGCGTTATTAATAATTTGCGCAGAGGTAACGATTGGGTCTACGCCACCCCACGGAGTTGAACCGTGCGTTTGTTTCCCTTTAACTGTAATTTCAAATTGGTCAGACGATGCCATCAGTGGACCTTTGCGGTAGCCAACATGGCCTGTCGGGAAACCGGCCCAAACGTGAATACCGAATACTTTCTCAGGCTTATTCTCGGCAATAAGATCACCAAACAGGCCTTCTTTTAGCATCAGTTCCGCACCACCTTCTTCACCTTCTGGCGCGCCCTCTTCGGCCGGCTGAAAGATAAACATAACGTTACCGGCCAACTGGTCTTTCATCTCTGCCAGCTTTGTTGCGGCGCCCATGAGCATAGCTACATGAGTGTCGTGGCCACAAGCGTGCATGACGCCCACTTCATTACCCCGGTATTCCGACGTTACGGTCGACTTGAAGGGGACATCGGTTTTTTCCGTTACCGGCAAGGCGTCCATATCAGCACGAAGTGCAATGGTCGGTCCCGATTTACTCCCCTTTAACAACCCAACAACGCCAGTATGAGCAACGCCTGTCGCAACCTCCATGCCGAGCGAGCGCAGGTGCTTTTCGACCATTTTAGCGGTTTCAAACTCTCGGTTACTCAACTCCGGGTTCGCATGAATGTGACGACGCCATTCAATGACTTGCTGCTCGAGGTCATTGCTGACGGTAATTGGCGACTGCTGCGCCATGGCTTGACCCGGCAATGACAGTGCCCCCAACGTGGCGCTACTGACCAACAATAAACTGATAGCAAGCTTTTTCATAATGCTCTCCTGTGCCTCAAGTTGCCTCAAGTTGCCTTCGGTAAACCCGGGCGGATGGTTGTTCTGGTACTGGGTAATATCCTGCGCTAAAATCGCCGCCATGACAACCGATGAAATTTACATGCGACGAGCGCTCGAGCTTGCCGAAAAAGCCCAACAAGCGGACGAAGTGCCGGTTGGCGCGGTATTAGTGCTAAACGACACGATTGTTGGCGAAGGCTACAATCAAGTCATTAGCTTATCCGACCCGTCAGCTCATGCGGAAGCACAAGCCATTCGTGCCGCTGGGCAGGCTATTGAAAACTATCGGTTAGTCGACTCCACCTTGTACGTCACGCTAGAGCCTTGTGCAATGTGCGCCGGGCTTATTACTCACGCCCGGGTTAAGCGCTTAGTGTTTGGCGCCAGCGACCCGCGAACGGGCGCGACGGGCACCGCTATTGAGGTGTTGAACCATGCCTCAATGAATCACAAAGTGGACATTGAAGGCGGCGTATTAGCGGACGAGTGTGGCGACATTCTGCGCCGTTTTTTCCGCGCACGTCGCAAATCTGCCGCCAAACCGTCCAATTCTTAAATTACATCAACAGCCCCGTGACGGCGTACGCCAAGGTTGCGCCTACCCCCGCCAATAATGCGTACGGCAGTTGTGTTCTAACATGGTCAATATGCTCGACCCCTGATGCCATAGACGCAATAATGGTGGTGTCTGATATAGGCGATGCGTGGTCTCCGAAAATACCGCCGGAAATGGCAGCCGCAATAAACGGTGCGGGCGGCAAACCGAGCGTCATCGCCAGAGGGATAGCCAACGGCAACATAATAGCAAACGTGCCCCAGCTTGAACCGATAGAAAAACCGGTAATCGCCGACAATACAAAAATAAGCGGCAAGAGCATCCACAGTGACACCGAACCGTCGAGCACCGATGCCAGGAACTGACCCGTACCTAAGTCTCGTGTCAGTCCGCCAAGCGCGATTGATAGCCATAAAATAACCGCCAGCGGCAGTATATTCCACGCCCCTTTGAGAAGGTACTCAGCAATGTCTTTTAAATTCACCGGTTGCGTCAGCAGTGTGCCAATACTCGCTATGCCGAGTGCAATGTAGATGGCAATGAAGACACTCAACGTGCCGTCACCTTCAACCAGGACGCCGTCCCCGGTCACCAGCAACATAACCGGCACCATAACCACTAACGAAATAAGGCTGGTCAGCACCACCGCCGTTCCTTTACCAAAGCTGACGTTTTCATCGGGGCCATCACCCCAGGTGTTTTTCGAGACTTGATCGGGCACCGCATTTTTCTCAAAGGTTTTCATTGGCCCGATATTCCAGTCGAACAGAGCGACAAAAAGCGCCAGCAAAACCGCAAATATGGCGTAGAAATTAAAGGCAATAGACTGAATGAACACCATTAACGGTTGCTCAACACCCTGCTTTGAAATCAGCGTTAAGTTAAATGCGCCCCAGGCATTGAGTGGAATAAGAATACAAATGGCCGCGCAGGTCGAGTCAACAATATAGGCAAGTTTCTCGCGAGAAATTCCCAGTCGATCATAAATAGGTCGGGAGGTAGTACCTGAAATCATAATGGTGACGTTAGACTCAATAAACACAATAACGCCAAGTACCCAGGTCATAAAACGTGCCCGACGCTTGCTTTCTATCCATTGCTTGCGCTCGAGTTTGAGGACGAATTGTTTAAAAGTACCGCCCTTTTCCAAAACACCAAATAACGCACCAATACCCAGCGTGAAAAACCACACCAGCATATTGCCGGGGTCTACGAGGGTTTCCCAGGTGCTGTCGAGCGTGCCATAGGCAATGCTTTCCGGGGCCGGCCAAAACAACAGAACATTCGCCAGAATGATGCCGCCAATAAGGGCTAACAACACTTTTCGGGTAATAATGGCAAAGATGATTGCCAGTAAGGAAGGTAAAAGGCTCGTCCAGCTCAGTTCCATTTGGATACGTTAGGTTGTGTTTGATACTGGGAGGTTAAAATAATAAACCGCCGCGGGCAATACCAACGGCGGTTTATTCGTTTGCTCCTGACGTAATAATGTCAGGTTACAGCGCAGAGCTTAGAAGGTATAACGGATACCTATCTTCGCCTGCCAAGTTGAACGCTCTGGTAAGTATGATGTCGGTGCTGACGTATCATAACCAGCGTATGGGCGACCATAGACAACATTACCCGTTTCAGGATTAATATCACCCTTAACGAATTGAGTTGTTGGGCTACCATTAAACAGGTAGTGCTGCTGAGCAGAATCTTCATCGATTAACGCAAGAATGTTTCTTACATCAAAGAACAAAGTAAACTTATGCTCATCCATAAATCCTGGTAACTCTTGAGTATAGTTAAAGTCTAGAGTTGTATTCCAAGGACCACGGAATTCATTCATTGGCGCGAAGCCACCTGCGTATTGGTCTAAACCAGCTTCTTGTAGTAACGGCAGTAACTGCTCATAAGTTAAGCCATCAGTATACTCTACATTACTGTCATCCGGACCAGTCGGAATATATGGCAGATAACGAGGACGAGCTAAGTTTCCTGCGTCACCGAAGACGGAGTTACCATAAGTATCCAATACGTAGCTATATGGACGTCCTGAGTATCTCTCCCAGAATAACGTAAAGCTTGAGTCATAACCGTCCATTAACTGAGTGGTGTAACTTAGGTTAGCCACAAAACGGTGCTCGACTTCATAGCCTGCCGTGTTTACAAGAACATTTTCGGCATCAACTGTTGGCGTGTAACGGTAGTTTGACCAAGCCGTTGATGAGCCACCAGCAAATGCTTCAGTCACGTCTTGGTGAGTATAGCTAGTATTAAAGCTAAGACCGTTATCCCAGGCTTTACCTGCGGTCAACGTCAATATTTTGCTATCACCAGAACGTCCGTTAGTCAGCATCAGGTCGTAGCGAGAGATGCCGTTGTCGTCACCAATCTCAGACGGAACATGGTTATCTAGCGGGTCATCTGCCACATAAATTGGTCGACCAGCCGAGGTAGTAACTGGGTTACCATTTTCATCTAATAAGGTGCGACGACTTAAATCAGTCCAGGCTACATCATCCTGCTTCTTACCATAGATGAATTCAGCACTTAAGAACCAGTCTTCACCTAAGTAGCCTAAGTCAGCACCGTTCCAGTCAATAGCTAAACTAGAACGCCACTCAGATGGTAACTCGAAGTTAGGGTCGATTGGTGTGACGATGCCGTCACCTGCCACTAATGAATCAACAACTTCCTGAGGAACATTAGCTAAATCAACATTTTCTAAGTAAACAGATGAATCTACAGAGCTCGGATCAAAGTTGACTGCACCGATACCATCGTTAGTATAAGCGTTTGATATCCATACATTAGGTCGACCACCGCTGTATTTACCAACACCACCGCGAAGGGTCATATCGTCAGCAAAGTTCCACTTAAACCCGACACGAGGCAAGATAATATCAACGCCATCCAGGTTCTCAGTGTTAGCAAACTGGTAACGCTGAACAAAACGGTCATTCAAACGAGGCTGATTATCAGCAAAAATTTGCTCGTAACGAACACCGTAGGTAATTTCCAGATCCCAAGTTGGCGTCCAGGTATCTTGTAAGTAAATAGAATGAGTGCCTTGAGTGAATATCGCCGCAACGTTATCTACATTACCTGACGGGTGGTTTTTGTATTCAAAGCCAGAAGCCACTTGATTACGGAAGTCTTCAATTGAGTCAAATTCCCAGGCACCCAGAGTTGCTTCAGCGAATAAGTTGTAAACATCAACGCTAGTGTAGTCGTAACCAGCCTGAATCAGGTGATCACCCTTCAAGTATTCAGCATTAAACTGGAACTGAGTGGTGTCATTTTGCAATTCATTCGCTTGGCTAGAATAATCTGGACCGATATACGGCTGCTTCACCCGTTTCGATACGAGCTTGACCATAGTTTTTGCCCAGTAAAGGAACACGACCGTTGTCGACTTCTTTTTTAGATAGCTTTATTTCAGTTGAGAAGTCTGAGGTCCAGTTAGAGTACAACTGTGCAGAGTATGCTTTTAACTCTTGAGTATTTGAGTACCAGTTTGAGCTCAGAGTTAACGTACCTGTACTCCCACCATTATTTCTGGTTTGCTGTCCTTCAGTCGACTGGTAAGTTACCGCTAAACGGTGATCGTTATTGATGTTCCAGTCAATTTTAGCAAGAACTTTCTCATCTTCTTCTACCGGGTTGATATTCCAGTCACCTGGCTCTACCTGATAAACTTCACGAGCGATGTCCTGAATAGTCTGAACATCGGAAGCACTGACGTTTGCAAAGTTCGACGCCGTTGAACCTTCAGGACCACGCGCAACTGGCTGTGGCTCTTCAGTCTTTTCATAGTTTACGTAGAAGAAAAGAGTATCTTCAATGATAGGTCCACCAAGACCAAAACCTTTCGTTTTCTCTTCATAATCTAACTCAGGGGCAGTTGAGTCAGGGTAATAACGGTTTGGCTCCGGGTCTCCTGCCAAGCTGTCGCTGGCATATTGGTAAAATACCGAGCCTTTGAATTCGTTGGTACCCGATTTGGTTACCGCATTTATTTTCGCACCGGTAAAGTTACTATCTTTAACGCTGAAAGGAACAACATCGATGGACACTTGTTCAATTGCATCAATTGAAATTGGAGAACGTTGGGTTGGGTAACCGTTATTATTCAAACCAAAATCATCATTCTGACCAATGCCGTCAACTGTGATTGAGTTATATTTAGGGTTGTTACCTGCAACCGTCAACTCACTGCCATCACCGATTTGAGTCGCTAATGGGTTAAGTCTCAAAACGTCTTTTAAGTCTCTACCATAAGTCGGTTGCTTCTCAATTTGCTCTTCGCCAAACGAGCTACCAGAGCCACGGTTTAAGCTAGCGTAATTGATTGCTGAACCACTTACTTGTAAGCGCTCCATTTCGTCCGCTTCTAATTGAGCGTTTAAACGATAAGTTGAGCCAAGCTGTAAATAAATGTCTTGATAAGCCGCGTCACGATAGACGTCAGAATCTAAGACAACTTGGTAAGGACCACCAACACGAAGACCATTGGCAACAAAGTTACCATCTTCATCAGTCGTCACAGTTACCGTTGAGCCAGACGGCACATGGCGGATGACAACTTCAGTGCCGCCGGCACCATTTCCTTGAGGACCAACAACACTGCCTCGCATTGCCGAAGCTGTGTCCTGAGCATAAACGGTGCCAGAGAATACAGCAGCCAACGCAGCCGCAAGAGCTGTACGCTTGAAAGTAGAGTTAAACATAGTTTTGTTCTTCCCGGTTTTGGTTTTGGGTTTTTAAGCACAGATAAGGGTATAGCTTATTTGTGACAATTCTGTGAAAAAGAATAGAAAAATTTGACGAAGCGAAAGCGTTAAATAGAGGGAGGAGCGAATAATGAAGATAACAAAAATAAGACGTTCGTATATTATTCGAGGATGCCCCACGGCATAACAGCTGATTCATCACAGGAAAGCTCATGACTTGATAAGTCTCGAGACTGTGGTTGGTGGTCGGAGCTGTTGGGAATACCGCTTGGTTCATTACGCTTCTAAGACATTTATGTGTCAGATATGTGACATATTTTAATCAAAATATTCGCGCTTGCCTAGCGCTTTGGGAACCTTTATTCTTCTTAATTGTCTTAGGCGTTTCTCAAACAGGCATTCCCATGGGCTTTATGCGGTTTTCAATATATTCAACATTTGTACTTTTTATGGTCACTTCTTTTTCTGCATTAGCGGGTTCGGGCAAAGGCGAACCAGAGACGGTTCGTATTGCAACCTTTAATGTCAGTATGGATGCTTCTAACTATTTGGCAGAAGAGACTCTGCCCACTTTAGAACGTTCCCCGCTTCCTGACGTTCTTCAGGCCAACAATGAACAAGTTCGCGGTATTGCTGAAATATTGCAGCGTGTGCGCCCCGATGTAGTCTTGCTGAACGAATTTGATTACATCGATAAAGCCGTTGGTATTGATGTTTTTCGCAGTGACTATTTAGAAGTCTCGCAAAATGGTCAGGCTGTCATTGAGTATCCTTATGCTTATACCGCTCCGGTTAATACAGGCGTGCCCTCTCCTTTTGACTTAAACCGCGATGGTGAAGCGACGGGTTCGGGTGATGATGCCTGGGCCTTTGGCTGGTACCCAGGCCAGTATGGGATGGTGATTTTGTCAAAGTATCCTTTAATGGCCGACAACGCGCGTACTTTCCAGCACTTTTTATGGAAAGATATGCCCGGTCGTCATATTCCTTATGTTCATAACGCCGACAAGCAACCGACTTCTGAGCCTTGGTTTTCTGACGAAGCAATGGCGCAGTTCCCTCTCAGCTCTAAGTCGCACTGGGATGTGCCGGTAAAAATAGGCGATCGTGTCATTCATCTACTAGCGGCTCACCCAGTGCCGCCGGTTTTTGACGGACCTGAAAACCGTAACGGTATGCGCAACTACGATGAAATTCGTTTATTTGCTGACTACTTAACACCTGGTCGTGACAACTACCTGTATGACGATAATGGCGTGCGTGGCGGGCTTAGTGAAGACGCCAGTTTTGTTATTCTGGGGGATATGAATGCACAGGCAGGCGCAGGTGGTGTCGATGGCGCCATTGAGCAGTTATTGGAGCATCCTCGCGTGAACGATGTGAAGCCTCAAAGTCAGGGAGGCAAACTGCACTCTCCTGATATTGATGGTTCGCAATTTCATACTGCCGCATGGCGCAAGCGTGTTGACTACGCGCTACCGTCTGGCGACTTAGTGGTTAAAAACGCGGGCGTGTTCTGGCCGATTAACGGCGAACCAGGCGCTGATATGATGAAAAAGCGCAAAGCGTCTTCTGACCACCGCCTGGTATGGATAGATATCGTTAAATAAAAAGACGCATTACGCCCATTTTATGGGCTGTCGGCCATGTTGCTGCAAATAGTCGTTGGCTTTTTTGAAGTGGTTTGCATCAAAAAAGCCGCGATGCGCTGACAAAGGCGACGGATGCGGTGCGGTCAGAATGCAGTGTTTAGTGCCATCAATTAGCGGAATTTTTTTCTGCGCATGTGAGCCCCACAGCAAAAACACCACGTGCTCTGTTGCTTCAGACACTTTTTTTATCACGGTATCGGTAAAGGTTTCCCAGCCCCAGCTGGCGTGACTGTGCGCATTCCCTTGTTCGACTGTGAGCACCGTATTTAATAGCAACACGCCCTGCTCTGCCCATCCTGTCAAGTCGCCATGCTGAGGTAATACGGTGTTGGGGTAGTCAATAGAAATTGCCTTAAACATATTGCGCAGAGACGGCGGGAACTTCACGCCTTCTTTCACCGAAAAGCTCAGCCCATGCGCCTGACCGGGTCCGTGATATGGGTCCTGCCCCAGAATAACCACTTTGACCTGTTCGGGTTCGGTCAGCTTCAGCGCATTGAATACTTCTTCCTTTGGAGGGTAAACCACCGCCTGCTGACGCGCCTGCTCAACACGTTGCCACAGCTCTTTGAAATACGGCTTTTGTTTTTCCTCAGCGAGTAAGTCGCTCCAGGGCATTGTCGATTCCTTTGGTTGGGCTACACCTTTGTATGATAAAACGATATGATCCCGCTTCTCAACTGAATGATTTCAAGGTTTACTATGGCAGAGCAAAATAGCTTACCGAAAGTAAGTGTTTACTTAATAACACTCAACGAGGGTCGTCATTTAGATGAAGTTCTCAGCAGTGTCAAAGGCGCCGACGAGGTCGTTTTAGTCGACTCAGGCTCCACCGACGATACGCTCGACATTGCCGAAAAGCATGGCGCGAGAATTATTCATCAGGAGTGGCTAGGCTATGCAAAACAAAAGGCCTTTGCTTTAGAGCAATGTAAAAATGATTGGGTCATCAACTTAGATGGTGACGAAGTGTTGCCGGATGGCGCTTTTGAAACCATTCAGCATCGCATCGCGAAAGGTGACATTAATGGTATCTATTTAGCGCATGACGATATCTTTATGGGGCACTCTCTGCCTGGGCATCGCCACCATCGTTTTCGCCGAGTTTACCGAAAGTCTAAGTCTCACTGGAATACATCGACAAAAGTCCATGAGCACATAGAAGTGGAGCCCCCTCTGACCCATTTGCCCATTGATGTTAAGCATTACGGCTACGACTCCGCACATGGCTACATGGATAAGCTGAACAAATATTCACTGCTGAAAGCAAAGCAGCGGGAAGAAAGGGGGCGTCACTGCAGCTTAGCTCGGGTATTACTGATATTCCCGCTGATGTTCATCAAGTTCTACTTTATACGCCGCATGTTTTTAGCCGGCTGGCGAGGTTTCATTAAAGCCAATATTGATGCTTTTCACTTTTTCCTCACAGAAGCGAAGCTTTATGAACGTGCCTACAGACGTAAGCGCGGCGATGATGTCGAGAAGTCTGAGCGCTAATATGTCATTTTTGCCCCTATTTTTGATTAACCTCGACCGCTCTCCCCATCGTCTGAAGGATGTTGATGATTCGATGCGGCAGCTCGATCTTGATTATGAACGCGTTCCGGCTGTTGACGGACGAGCGACTTCTACAGCAGAAGTCAACGCCGTGTATAGCCATAAACAAAACGTTGAGCGCTACAATTATGATTTAACGCAAGGTGAAATTGCCTGCTATATGAGCCACCGAAAGGCCTGGAAAAAGCTCCTGGACAGTGACCATCCAGCCGCCATCATACTCGAAGACGATATTGTTCTGAGTCCAGCGTTTGCCGACCTGCATCATGCGGTGGCCGGCATAGCGAGCAGCAAATACGCGAATTGGGACATTATAAAATTAGCTCAACCCTTCAAACCCAAAGAGTCAACTCCGCTCGATGCTTTTGGTGATTTCACACTGGTCGATTATGAAAAGCCCCCTATGGGCGCTTGCGGCTATTTAATAAGCCGACAAGGTGCAAAGAAAATGTTGTCTCGCACACCGTTTTTTCGGCCGGTCGATGTTGATATGCAGTGGCAATGGGAAACTGGCGCTCACGTTCTGGGCTTACTTCCTTACACTGTGGATAACAGCCACACGCACGAAAGTGATATTTTTAGTGTCGCCAATAGACACGAAGCAAAACGCCGGGGATGGGTTCGTTTGAAAGAGCAATGGCGGTTCTTCTGGCAGAACCGCCGTTACCACAAAAGAAGACAGAGACCTTAGTCTTCTTTGTCCTTATACTTCTCAAACCAATGCAAGATATAAGCAACTTTGTTCATCAGGTTGCTTGGTCTTGCATAAATGCCGTGACCTGAGTCCTGGATACGCACCATTGCGGTGTCCACGCCTTTCAGCTTTAACGCCTGATAGTACTGCTCGGTTTCCGACATGGGGGTTCTGTAGTCATTCTCACCGGTTAATAGCATGGTTGGCGTTGTCACGTTATCCACGTAACTGATTGGCGAGCGCTCCATGTAGTGCTCCATATTATTCCAGGGAAGACCCGGGAACCAATATTGATAGAAAAAGTTATACATATCGGCGGTTAACACGAAGCTGTACCAGTTAATAACCGGCTTAGCGACAACAGCTGCCTTGAAGCGATCAGTATGACCAACAATCCAGGCAGTTAAGACACCACCGCCGCTTCCGCCAGTAACAAACAACTCATCTTCGTCAATGAAGCCTTTTTCTATAACGGCATCAACGCCATCCATCAAGTCGTTGTAATCATCGCTTGGGTAGTTGTGATGAATTTCATTGGCAAAGTCAGCGCCGTAGCTGGTGCTGCCTCGCGGGTTGGTATAAAGCACCACATACCCCGCCGCTGCGAAGAGCTGTATTTCGGCAGCAAAACGCGGCCCATAGTTAGTATGTGGACCACCATGAATTTCCAGCATCAACGGATAGTCTTTGTCTTTGTCGAAGTTCGGTGGGTAGGCAATCCAGCCTTGTAGCTCTCTGCCATCCACACTCGATTTATAGCGAATTTCTTCTACTTTCGCGAGCTGCTTATGTCCCAGCGCATCTTCGTTTAAGCGAGTGACTTGCTGTACGTTGCCGTCTTTCCATAGTGCCAGCTCTGCCGGGCGCATTGGGTTTGAAATAGTGAAGGCAATGTTGTCATTGTTCGCAACGCTAAAGTCGCCGCCGCCATAAGGTCGACTGTAAGACAGACCGCCCACGCGGTCAGTCAAATGTGTGTGTTCACCGCTTAAGTCGGTTCGGGCCAACTGACCGACGCCGTTGTCGTCATAGGTAAAGTAAATGCCCTCGCTGTCAGAGTCCCACGCAAAGCCCGATACACTGCGGTCTAAGTCTGGCGTCAATGTTTTTATGTCAGACCCGTCGGTGTTCATGACGTAGAGCTTGGTGATCTGGTAGCTCATTTTCTCATCGTCATAGCCGGTATACGCAATTTTCTCTCCGTTTGGTGACACTTTAGGTGAACCGTCCGGGCCGTTTCTGTCTGTGACGGCCGAGATGTCTTTACTGGCAACGGTCAACCGGTAAATTTCACTATTGACTGGTTGGCGAAACGCGTCTTCGCGACGATTCGCTGAGAAGAAAATATGCTTTCCATCTGCAGACCAGGCCAAGTTACCACCATGGTTAAATTGGTCTTCCGTTAATTGACGTGGAGATCCGCCGGTGGCCGGTATCACATAAATTTGTTGGTGGCCATCTTCTGCGTAGCCGCCGCCGTCATAGCGGTAATTGTCTTTATCGATATATTTTGGTGGTGTGGTCCAGTTGGCCCCATCGGGTTTCCCCGGCAAACTGACCGGAGCAGGTTCAGGCTTTGGCGTAAACATTGAAAATGCGATTTGAGTGCCATCGGGCGACCAACTCAAACCGGAAGGTGCTTTGGTTAACTGAGTAATGGCGGCGCTTTCACCAGAATCCACCCAGTAGATATGAATTTGCGGGCTGCCTGTTTCTGTCGAGACATAGGCTAGCCGTTTGCCGTCTGGCGACCATACGGGTTGGCTTTCACTGCCTTGCTCACCGGTTAATGGACGAATATCACCGTCAGGTAAGACACTCCATAAGCGCCCTACTTTACGGTCGTTTTGTATGTCCATAGACTGACGGACAAATACGCTCCACTCGCCACTTGGGTGAATGGTCGGTGACGATGCGTACTCCAGAGTGAATACGTCTTCTAACGCCAGTTTTTCCTGCGCGACTGCGGCACCTGATACAGCCAGAGCCGCTGCTGCAACTATCCACTTTTTCATTGTTGTTCTCCCCAGACATTACACCTGACGTAGGTAACGTCAGGCTACATTCGCATACGGGCATAAAAAAACCGCCTCTTAGAGACGGTTTTATCGCGATTCAAAACATGAATCAATGTATTAGAACGCGTATGAGAAGCTAACGGACGCAAAGTCTCGATCCGCTAACGGGTCTAAGTCGCTGTCTGAATACATGGTGTAGCCAAGAGTGACTTTATAGGTTGACAGGTAGTCAGCCATTAAATTCAGACCCAGTGATTTGCGGTCTTCAATAAAGTTACTGTTTGGCGAGTAACCATTCACGTCATGGTTAAACTGAACGGTTGGGTTTAAGCCCCAGCCTTGCCATACGTTTGAGTATTCAAACTGGAAGCGCGTGCGATAACCCCAGGATGTTGAGGTCACAAAACCTTCGCAGTTGCCATTTGCCATTGGGCCAGCGTCTTGTTCTGTTAAGCACTTACCAAATAATGGTAAGCGACCATAACGTTGTTCTTGAATGCCCGGCATGTCGTGAACACTGTTCATGGCGACTTCACCGACAAAGGTCATACGGTCTGAACCTAAGAAACGGTCGAAGAAACGAACAAAGCTGACTTGAGCCTGGCTGACATCTAAACGGTCATAGCCATTAGCTAAGCCGCCGAGTTCTGTATTATCCACACGATCAGCAAATGTACTTGGCGTGTTAGGGCGTAAGCCTGCGGTCAAAATTTCAGTGGTGTTAATTTGTACCGGCATACCATCACGATAGCTGTACTCACCAGACACTGACCACATACCAAGGTTTGTGCTAAAGCTTAAACCATAAACTTCAGTGTCTTCCGGGTATTCCAGTACCAAGCGTGGGCCATCAATCGGGTAGCCGTTTGGCGTTGACCATGCATAACCTGGTGCTTGACCAGCTGCTCCAGCCGCTTCTTGATAAGGGCGAGGATCAACAGTCCAGTTATACGCAGAAATAATTGGCGTGTTGTTGTGCAGGTTTAGGTAGTAAACACCAAACTCAGCACCCAGATCCATTGAGTAGTAGCGTAAGTTTGCACCCCACTGACCACTGTCAGAGGCTTCAATGCGCGGGTTGCTTCCAATATAAGCGCCAGCTTCAATAGACTGACGGTCACTCAATGCAATACCATTACCGATGGTTGGGTTCAGTGTTACTAAACCACAGCCTGGACCACCAATAATATCAACGCTTGAGAAATAAGTACCACAGCCATCTAGCTTGGTGTTATCCCACTCATATTGATAGAAGGCTTCAAAGTTCATTACGTCGGTTAAGCCGATGTTGGTGCTTATCATACCAACCGGCAGCAATGCTTCTTTAATTTCAGCACCTGGACGACGTGCGGCGTTAACATCTAACGGGTTAATGTCGTTAATACCGTTGAAAACGAAAGTGCTTTCACCCCAGCTTAATACCTGACGCCCGACACGAACACTTGTCGGCATATCGCCCAGGTCAAAGTTGGCATAAACAAACGCATCCAACAGCTCAACACCGTGACCTTGTGAATAATCATCAAAGGCGTCGTCTCTTAAGGTGGTATTTGGGTAGTACAGGTTTGCCGTGTGACCATGCGACATTTCTTCTTCAGAAATCACATAATCGTACCAGTAGTTAAAGCGCACAAACGCACCGTGGCTACCGCCGTCAATGCTCAAGTCGTGCACACCTTTAAATACCGATGATACCAAGTCGCCTTTGTCAAAGTTCAAGTTGCCGTCATCACCGACACTTGAGCCTGCGGTTCCGCCTGCGCGGTTGCCTGGATGAATCAGGTGGTTGGCCTGATCTTCCATACGCCATGACGCACCGTAGGACAGAATAGAGTCGAATTTAATTTCATAGTCGCCGACTTCGAAGTCAGCAGCCTGGCCTGTAGCCGCAAAGCTCAGTGCAATGGCCGTAGCCAGAGGAAGTTTTTTTAGCATAGTTGTTCTTCTTTTCATTGTGAGCCACCTAATCCTTTAAACTTGTTTGGCGGTTATAGATGAATCATGTCCGATGAGTTAAAAATATGCAAGTGTATGAACACGAAAAGATAACAAGTTGTTGGAAAAAGTGCGGGAAAATGTCGTTACCAGCGTCTAAATTGACGCTGGTAACGAGTCTTCAAAAGTGTTTTATAACTTTTCTTTGAGTTCAGGAAGAACATCAAATAAGTCGGCTACCAAACCGTAATCCGCAACCTGGAAGATAGGCGCTTCTTCGTCTTTGTTGATAGCAACAATGACTTTGGAGTCTTTCATACCGGCTAAGTGCTGGATAGCACCACTGATACCGACCGCCACATAAAGCTGTGGAGCAACAATTTTACCGGTCTGGCCAACCTGCATGTCGTTAGGGACAAAGCCAGCGTCAACGGCCGCACGTGATGCGCCTACCGCCGCCCCTAGTTTGTCGGCAATGTCTTCCAGCATATGGAAGTTTTCGCCGTTTTGCATACCACGACCACCAGAAATAACGATTTCCGCTGCTGTCAGGTCTGGACGCTCAGAGTCAGCCAGTTGCTCACCAACAAACTCAGATTTGTCGTTGTTAAACACTGAATCGATGCTCTCAACATCACCACTACCACCTTCTGCTGCTACCGCGTCAAATGCAGTTGCACGGACAGTAATGACTTTGATTTTGTCTTCTGACTGCACGGTAGCAATAGCGTTACCGGCATAGATTGGACGCTTGAAAGTGTCGTCGCTTTCTACCGCGATAATGTCGGATACTTGCGCTACGTCCAGCAAAGCAGCAACGCGCGGCATAAAGTTTTTACCGGTCGTGGTCGCTGGTGCCAGGATGTGACTGTAGTCTTTGCCTAACTCTGCGACCAACTCACTGATGTTTTCAGCCAACTGGTGCTCGTAAGCTTCGTTATCGGCCAAAATCGCTTTCTTCACGCCGCCCGCTTTAGACACGTTCTCAGCAACAGTTGAGCAGCCTTTACCAGCAACCAGCACATGAATATCGCCACCGATTTTCTGGGCAGCGGCTAACGTTTTCAGCGTTGAAGGATCAACGGCGTTATTGTCGTGTTCTGCTACTACTAAGATGCTCATAATACTTTGGCCTCGTTCTTCAGTTTGTCTACCAGCTCGTCAACATCGGCAACTTTCACACCCGCACTGCGCTCTGCAGGCGGCTCGACTTTCAGCAGCTTAATAGTGCGTTTTACTTCCACGTCCAGCTCGTCTGGTGTTGTTGTTTCTAACGGCTTACGCTTGGCCTTCATAATGTTTGGCAGTGACGCGTAACGCGGTTCGTTCAGACGTAAGTCGGTGGTAACAATAGCCGGCAGGTTCAATTTAACCGTTTGCAGACCGCCATCAATTTCGCGAGTGACATTAACAAAGCCGTCACCCATTTCGACTTTAGACGCGAAAGTGCCCTGCGGCATGCCGGTTAAGGCGCCCAGCATTTGACCGGTTTGGTTGTTGTCTGAGTCGATAGACTGCTTACCCAGAATGACCATGTCCGGCCCTTCTTTCTCTACCACGCCTTTGAGAATTTTCGCAGCAGATAAAGAATCCGGCATGTCATCGGTTTCAACCTGAATAGCACGGTCAGCGCCAAGTGCTAAGGCCGTGCGAAGTTGTTCCTGAACAGCTTTAGGTCCAATTGACACAACCACAACTTCATCAGCAGTACCGGCTTCTTTTAAACGCACAGCTTCTTCTACTGCTATTTCGCAAAATGGGTTGAGTGCCATTTTGACGTTCGCCAAATCGACATCGGACTGATCTGGTTTCACACGAACTTTGACGTTGTAGTCAATGACGCGCTTAACCGCGACGAGTATCTTCATGTTGTACTTCCTTTTGCTGGAATGTTCTTAATGTTGGTGTTTATTATGCTTCCATTATCCTAAACTGGCGTCGATCTCACAAGTTGTGGGAGAATAAAACTCTATTGCCGTAAGGGAGAGTTTACATGGCCAGCTGGGAACAGCTTTTTCGTCAACTAGTGCAACAGGCTAGAAGTCTAGCAGAATATCCGTCCGAATGTCGTGATGACGATCATTTGGTGGGTGGCTGCGAGGCAAAGGTATGGTTGTGGCTGGATACCTCGAACCCAGAATCGGTGGTTATTCGTTTCGACTCCGAGTCACGCGTTGTGCGCGGTCTACTCGCGATGTTGCAACAACGGCTGGACGGTTGTTCGGTCGCGGAGATAGCGGCCTTTGACATTGACGCCTTTTACCGCGAAGAAGGGTTGGATAACGCCTTAAGCCCCTCGCGCAGCAACGGCCTATACCAGGTCGCCAAAACCCTGAAGCTACGTACGCAATGTTCGGCGCTTTAACCGAGCGGATGCCGGAACCAGGCCGACTTTTAACCCAAAGGGCTTAAACAGTCGATTAATTATGTCGCTAGAATAATTGCCTAGATCATTTTCAACTTCTGAAATGGTCTTTCGGGAAGTTCTTGTGAGCTTGGCATAATCGCTTTGATTCAGCCCAGTAATTTTTTTCCTGAACTCCTGCAACGCTTGTCCCTGGCTTATGTCACCCTGTAATAGTTGTAGCGCAATACGTTCAATAAGAGCTTCTCGCTCTTCACCGCTAAGCTGGTTACTCTTACTCATAGCAGCCCCCAGCGTTTCAGTTTTTCTGGAATATTAGCCAGCCCGACTTTGGGCATGGTCATAATACTGTCTGGAACGCCCCGCTCCCTTAATCTGCTTTCCAAGCCAATAAATTGCTCAGCCGTTGTATTCAGGTCACTGAGCAATTGTTCAGGTTTGATTAAGTCAGAAAGCTCCTCGCAGATGGCTCCAAAGTTATATTCGCCGCCACTTTCCATTGGCTCTCCCCAAACAGTTGATCTTGGCACTCCTTCGGGGTCAGCTCGCATCGGCGCAAAATCATAAATTGGAGTGAGCTTTATGCCGCCTTCATCTCTGAAAAATGCCGTATTGCGACCGTGATTATCCGAGTTACCAAAAGCAATATTCAATAAATCCCTCCGTACCCATTCGGTTACGAACGCCTCTACATTAAAGGGAGCGCCTTGTTCTTTAACCGTATAAGAGTTTTCAATTTTGCGGACTAAATTACGTATTACATCAGCATGACGAAGGCGCACACCGGGCGCTCGCTTTAATATTGAGTAAACAGACTCCATTGCCTTGCGAGCAACCACGCCATTAACAACATCAACATCGAAGCGCGGAAGCCAAAGCGACGGAAAGTTTTCACCTTCTTCAAGCCTCATCTGTTCGGTTGTTATGGTGCTAACTCCCATTTCCTCTAGCTCGCAATAAAAGTGATATTCCGCGCGCAAGATATCGCAGTCAATTTGCTTTCGTTGACCCCGAGGAAACTTCACCAGATAAAATGCATCCTGAATATTAGTTCCGTCTTGAAAGGTATCTATCCAAACCTCGTCATTATTGTTGCATCGCAGTAATAATTTTGGCGCCTCGCCACCCGCACCGGTTGCTCCTCCGGCAATGGCTCCTCGCTGATGAGCATACTCAAGAAAACTCGCGTTTCTTTCTACAACATCGCTGACACTAAACTGAGGAGGGTCTATAGTTTCGTTCTGGTTTTCGACAGCTTCTTTTATTCTCAAATGCCCAACAGGTGCAATTGCGGCTTTTTCTAATAAAACCAAATTTTGTTCGCTTAGTGGCAAGTTCGATATTTCAAGCTGATCTACCCAAAACCTTCGCGCCGCGCCGCTTGGGATAATATCATCAAGAAAGCGAAGCCAACCGGGTTGATCGTCATCATCAAAGTAAAGCTGAACGGGATGGTTTAAGGAAACAGCATGGTGATCATCCTGCTCCAGGTGTTCAATAGCGTAGCCCGTTTTATACTGCACTTGTACGTCGGGCTCATTCTGTCCGGTTCGTTCAGTAAAAGTTAACATGGCTATGTCCTGCCATTGGCTTTGCAGATAAGCCTGTATCGTCAGACTATTCATGAAGCACCTGAAATTGAGTGATATTACACTCAAAATAGACAAATAAATCTATTTTTGCAACCTATATCACGCAAAAATTTATTTTGGTAGCCTGACATTCATGTCAGGTGAGATATAGCCACTTAAAATACTGCCCAAATAATTAGATGACGACGTTGTGTTCAATATCGTTCCTGACGTAAACGTCAGGCTACATCTGGGGCTGTCAGGCTACGGGCTCAATCGCTTCAATAGCGTAGCGGTGGCTTGCATAGCAAAGCTGCAGGTAACTACCATAGCGGCGCCAAAGCCGGAGCTGCAGTCCATGCGCATGGAGCCGGAGCCTGGTTTCTGAAGGGTGACTTCCCCTTCTAGCTCACCGGAAATAACCGGATAACGCAGTTGTTCTTCGGAGTACACGCAGTCGACACCCCACTTACGCTTGGGGTTCTTGGAAAAGCCATAGTCGCGACGCAGTTGTGAGCGTACTTTAGCCAGTAACGGGTCCTGCTTGGCTTTGGCTAAGTCACCCACACGGATCATGCCCGGGTCTATTTGCCCACCGGCACCGCCGCACACCACCAGGCGTAGCTTGCGCCGTTTACACCAGGCCACTAGCGCAGCCTTGGTGTTCACACTATCTATGGCGTCCAGCACCGCATCGGCGCCGGCTAAGTACTCTTCGAAATTTTCCGGCAGCAAGAAGTCATCAATGACTTTTACTTCGCAGTTGGGGTTAATGCTTTTCACCCGCTGTGCCAGCACCTCGGTTTTGAGCTGCCCAATGGTATCATCGGTGGCCGGTAACTGACGGTTAATGTTAGTGGTGCACACGTCGTCTAAGTCAATGAGCGTGAGCTTGCCAATGCCGGTTCGCGCCAGTGCTTCTACTGCCCACGACCCAACGCCGCCAAGCCCGGCGACCACGATATGTAACTGCTGAAAATGGCTTAACGCTTGTTGTCCGTAAACACGGCTGACACCACCAAAGCGCGGATCCGATACTTCACTCATGACTGGGTTGTTCGCTCACATCGTAAATAATAATGCCCACCTGATGCACTTCACCACGCGGATTCTTAAGCGGAATTAGGGTGACGTTTTGGTACATCCACTCGCTCTGCCCGCTTATGGGGCGGCTGTGGCGAAAACGAAACACATAAGGTCGCTGCTGCCAGGTAATAAACACTCGCGAGTTTAGCTGCCGCACCCGGTCAATTTTCCGCTGGAACCAAGCCTGGTCGATACCCGGACAGCAGCGAAATAAATTTTTGTCGCGCACTTCGCTGGGGCGCAGACCACTGTGGTTCTGCATAAACTCGTTCCACATCTGGATATTGTTGTCGTTATCAACCACCACAATACCTACGTCAATGGCGCCCAGAATACTCAGCTTGCTGTGCAGTTCGTCCATATCGTCTATCATTCTTCGTCCCCCTGAAGCCAGTGTGCCAGCTGCTGGTCGAGAATTTTTACTGCGTCAGCCGGGAACAACAACAACAGATCAAATGCCAGCTTATGCTCCGGCAGTTGATAGCCTATTTCTATGGCAAGAATTTTCTGCCAACGCTTTTCACCGTGTTTTAGCAGCTCCTGCATGGACTGGTTTTCGCCCAATAACACCGGCTGCGATGCCGCAAATTCGACATGCAACTGCTGACCTAAGCCATTTAAGCAGGCAGACGATAAAATAGACGCCACGTCCATTAATGATTCAATACGCTGTTGCTTTACCGAACCACTTTCACCGAGTTTTGCGCCTAACAACTTACCAATGTCGTCAATAGCCGCTTCGTTAAAGAGCGTTAATGCCTCACCTAAAATACCGCTGCCGGAAAACCCCTGACTGACGGCCGCCACTTGTTGCTTAGCGTCGATGGACTCAATCGCCATGTGCAGCTCAGAAGGGGCAATGAAGTTGACGTTAGGCACCGGCAGTTCGATAAAAGTGTCCAGCACCCGGGCTAAGTGATCACCCGCCTGGCCCATGGCAACGTTTGAGACCTCGCGGTACACATCCAGCGGATTAGCCGGTGCCTGGGTTTGTTGGTCGGCAACTTTCAATTGCCCGCCGGCAGGCTGGTAAAGGCCGAATTGCTGCAACAAAGTTTGTACGTCTTCGGCTTTCATCGGCTTTTTCACAAAAGCCATAGCACCTAATGACTGCACGCGTTTTTGCGCCTCAGGCTGTATGTCACCCGACACGACAATAACCAAGGTTTCCAGTTGCTCTTCTTTAATGGCCTGCAGGGTTTCGTAGCCGTCTTTTACCGGCATGTTCAAATCCAGAAACAGGATTTCAGCACGACCTTCACGCACACAAGTGAGCGCTTGCTCACCGTGCTCCGCCTGGTGCACTTCAGCATCCCAGTCGCTCGGCAGCGTGCGTAACAGCTGTTTCCGCGCCATTTTCGAGTCATCGCACAGCGTGACTTTTAGCGTCATAAATTGAGATTCCTGCCCGTTATCGTATGCCCTTATTCTAGCGCAGGCAGTAGCCTGATGCCATTGGTGCCTTACGGCGATACCTCACTACACATCGTAGCCTGACGTTATTTACGTCAGGTTCCGAGGGACGGTGTAACCTGACGCCATTGGTACGTTACGGAGATACCTCACCTGATGCAATAGCATCAGGCTACACGGCGAATGGGTATTTAATGGGTTCGTGGCATTGATAACCGCTGACGGTGAAATCGTCTTTACTGACCCAGGTTTCAATGTCTTCTAACGACTTTATCTCAGGGTTAATGTGCAACTGAGGCGATGGAAAAGGCTCACGTTTTAGCTGGACATCACGCATTAACTCTAGCTGGTTTTCATAAATGTGAGCGTTCACTATCTTATGGTAGGCCTTACCCGGTTTGTGCCCGGTAATTTGTGCGACCAGAGCCAGCAGAACAAAGCACTGAATTTGGTTAAAGTTGAGCCCCAGCGGTACGTCGCAGCTGCGCTGGTACGAGGTTAAGTAAAGCGTGTCGCCTAACAGCGAAAAGTTGTGGGTATGCATACACGGGCGCAAACAGCCTAACTCAAATTCCCCCGGGTTATAGAAGGTGACTATTTCACCGCGATCATCAATGCCTTTTGACAGGTTATTAACTACTTTTTTCAGCTGATCTAAATGGCTTCCGTCAGGCTTTTGCCAAGAGCGACCCTGTACTCCATAAACCCGGCCCATGTCATCTTCGCCTTTGCGGTTCGGATTGTTCAGCCAAGCCTGGTTTTCATTGGCATTGGCATCCCAAGTTTTGCAGCCAATATCACGAAACTGGGCCGCATTGTCGTAGCCGCGTAAATACCCTAAAAGCTCAGCAATAGCTGACTTATAATAACTTTTGCGAGTGGTAATGAGCGGGAATTGGTTGTTGGCTACATCGTACTCTAAGTCGGCGTTTATAACCGTTAGACAATTAATGCCTGTACGTTCGTTTTTAACCCAAACACCTTCGTCGACAATGCGTTGGCACAGTTCTAAATATTGTTTCATTTTTTATGTGAATTTTGTTGTGCGTAATGTTTTCTATCGTACCTGATGCTGTAGCCTGATGCTATTGCATCAGGTGCGATATTACCTACGGCAAGCATGTGGAAATAGTAAATTTTTGCTGGTAACTGCTCTATCTCACCTGACGTAAACGTCAGGCTACATCTCGCATCAGACTACATCCATCAACCCTTAGGTGGTTGTTTCTGTGCACGAACCATCAGAAGAATACCTAAAATAATCATTGGCAGAGTCAGCCACTGGCCCATGGACATTCCGAGTGACAATAAACCTAAATGCGCGTCTGGCTCGCGGAAGAATTCGACAATAAAGCGGGCAATACCGTAGCCCAGCAGGAATAATCCACTTACTGCGCCAGTGCCGCGAGGTTTACGTTGGAACCATAAGATAACTAAAAACAACAGCAAACCTTCTAACAGCGCTTCGTATAGCTGCGACGGATGACGCGCTACCGGTCCGCCGCTGGGGAAGTACATTGCCCAGGGCACTTCTGCCGCACGACCCCAAAGCTCGCCATTAATAAAATTACCGATACGCCCGAAGAATAAGCCCATAGGCACTAGCGGTGCCACAAAATCCCCCACTTGCAGGAAATCGCGCTTTTTCTTTTTCGCATAGAGGTACATAGCCGTAATCACACCGAGTAATCCCCCGTGAAACGACATGCCGCCTTCATGGACGTAGAATATATAGAGCGGGTCAGCTAAAAAGTAGTCGAAGTGATAAAACAACGTGTAGCCAACGCGACCACCGACAAAGACGCCAATGAAGCACCAGAACAATAAGTCGCTGAACTGTTCTTTGTTCCAGTTTTCGTTTGTTTTGGTCTGACGGACACCCCAAAAATAAGCAAAGGCGAACGCAACAAGATAACTGATTCCATACCAATGCACATCAATTGGACCGATGCTAAAAGCCACCGGGTCTATCGCTGGAAACTGCCAGTATTCGTTCGAAGGCACTGCGGACACTCCCTTGTTCTATTTAAAAATGAGTTGCACGGCGACAATAATTAAAAAGGCCGCAAACACGCGTTGCAACTGCTTAACCGGTAATTTATGAGCGAGCTTGGCCCCTAGTGGCGCCATTAAAACTGACGCAACTGAAATACCTATCCAAGCGGGTATGTGTATCAACCCAAAAGCGCCGGTGGCTTTACCAGACAACCAGCCATTCGCGATAAACATGACGACGGAACTGCAACCAATAATAAAGCTACCAAGCGACGATATTGCGATAGCCTGGCGCACCGGCAGTCGCATTTTCGTTAGAAATGGTACAGTCAACGCACCACCACCAATACCAACCAGCCCCGATATGGTACCAATAATATAGCTCCCCAGAGCCACTAACCGCTTGGATACCGACGTCATAGGCTCGCCTGTTTTTTGAGGCATAACCATGCGAGCCGCCAACGCAATTAACACGATGGAGAAAATGCGTTTCAGCCAGTCGGGATCAATTACAGTAACCAGATATGCGCCGGTCATCGCCCCTATCGATAATCCCGGCAGTACACGTATTAACCAAAACTTTTCCATTAAACCGTGCTTCGCGTGAGAGCGCGATGCACTCGCCGTTGTCATACAAACGGTCGCCAAACTGGTCGCAATAGCTGAGGGTACAACCAACTCAGGCGGCACACCGATTATAGGTAATAAGTAAATAAGCAGTGGTACAATAACCAAGCCACCACCAATACCGAGCATACCGGCCAGCAAGCCCGCAACCGTTCCGCCGCCCAAACATAAAAGCCAGGTGCTTAATAACATAATTACTTCCCTGCCCGCACAAAGCCGCCAAGCCCCATGCTTTCCATTTTATCCGCTATCATATTGCGTATTTGCTCTGGATTACGCGCTTGCAACGCTTTTGCCAGCATCACGTTAAGCGTACTTGAGCGCACGTTGCGAAGAATCCACCGTACTCTGTCCACGTTGTAACTGTTCATACTTAGCTGTCGGTATCCCATTGCAACCAAAAGTAAGGCTCCGCCAGGGTCACCGGCTAATTCGCCACAAACACTGACAGGTTTACCCAAGTCTTCACAACGTCGGGCTATTTCATCTAAGCTTGCCAATACCGCGGGATGGTAAGCGTCATATAAATGCGCTACGCGGCGGTTATTTCGGTCAACGGCTAACAAATATTGTGTTAGGTCATTGCTGCCCACTGAGAAAAAGTCGACTTTGCTGGCCATTGCCGGTAACTGATAAATAGCCGCTGGCACCTCAATCATCACACCCAGCTGTGGTTGAAATAAGTTCACGCCAACCTCACAGCCTTGCTCTTCTGCAACTTCAAAGTAGGCCTGCTTAATCAGCCGTGAGGCTTCGTCGACTTCACTGGTGCTGGTTATCATCGGCAGTAAAATTCGTAAATTACTCTTGCCGATACTCGCCCTTAGCATTGCCCGAATTTGTATCAGAAAAATTTCAGGGTGATCGAGCGTTAAGCGAATACCGCGCCAGCCAAGGAAAGGGTTGTCTTCCTGCAGCGGGAAATAAGGTAATGGCTTGTCACCGCCGACGTCTAACGTTCGCATCACAACAGGCCGGTCGGGAAACTGCTCAAGTACCTCCTGGTACATTTCCGTTTGCTCATCTTCTGTCGGAAGCTGGTCGCGCATCATGAACGGGATTTCTGAACGGTACAGCCCCACACCGTCAATATTCAGAGTTTGTAGATAGTCATGAGCGACATCTAAACCAAGATTCAAGTGCAGGCTCACCCGCTGGCCGTCTTGCGTTTCAGCCGGTAAGTGGCTGTGTTCAGAGACGATATCTTTGAGCTCTTGCTCCTCTTCCGCCAACTGATGAAACTGGCTCAGAACCTGTGGCGGTGGGTCAATATACACTTCACCGGTGTAGCCATCGACGGCCAGTTGACGATCGGAGAAAAAGTGCAAATCGATATCATCAATACCTAACACGGCCGGAATGCCCATGCTGCGAGCCATGATAGCGGCATGCGAGTTACTGGAACCGTTCAGTGAAATAATACCGTCAATATGATCTTGTGGGAGTTCAGCTAGCATAGAGGCCGTTACTTCGTCCGCCACCAGAATGAAGCTCTCTGGCAGTTGCTGACGCCTACGTTGACGATTCTGCAAGTGCATGAGTACACGCTGACCAATATCCCGGACATCGGTCGCGCGCTCTTTTAAATACGAGTCCTCCAGCGCTTCAAACTGGGAAACAAACTGCTCTACTACGTGCTTTAACGCCGTTTGGGCTCTCCAGCCCTCTTTGATCATATTCTCGACAGCGTCCCCTAAACTGGCGGCATCAAGCATACCTTGATACACGTCGAAAATAGCGAGTGTGTCATCGGGTACCTGACCCGCCATGCGCCTTGATAGCTCTTTTAAGTCGGCTCGTGTGCGCGCAACGGCCTGACGAAACTTACGAATTTCATGAACAGGTTTATCAGAGCGCTTAGGAGTGACTTCATCCAGTCTCGCTTCCGGTCGGGATACGTAAGCATCGCCAACGGCGACACCAGGAGACCCCGGAAGTCCGCGTAGGCTATGAATCCACGGCGAGTGGTCGCTGGCCAAAAGACCTTTGGCATCAGCGTGAGCAATAACCACCGCCAACTGCGCCGCCAGAGTAACAATGAAAGCCTCTTCTTCGCGGGTAAACTGACGAGCAACGCTTTGGTGAACCACGACAATACCCAGCACCTTTCTGCGATGGATAATCGGTGCCGCCAATAGGCCGCGATAGATGTTTTCGTTGGTGTCGACCAACTTCTTATTGGCGGGATGCTGACTGGCATCAGCAATATTCAAAGGCTCTTCCCGCTGTGCAGCGAGACTGATGATACCTTCACCGAAATCGACGCGGATAGCCGAACCGTCCTCTGTCCGCAAGCCATCGCTGGCGGCCATCACAAACTGACGTTGATCGTTGTCAGCGATAAACACACTGCAACTGTCTGTTTCTAGCGCTTCGCGTACCTGACCGACCATGGTATTGAGTGCCATGTTAAAGTCAGGCGCCTTATTCACGCCTTCAACAATTCTTTGCAGTGTGACTAACATCATTATCTTCTACGTCGGTGGTGACGTCCTCCAGACGAACGAAATGGCATAGCATGCGAGGCAAATTCTTTCATGACCCGACGGTAGACATCGCGCTTAAAAGAAACGACCTGTCTCACCGGGTACCAATAGCTTACCCAACGCCAGCCATCGAACTCAGGATGACCTGAATGCAAAACATCGACGTCTTCTTCTCGACATTTCAGGCGCAGTAAAAACCACTTTTGTTTTTGTCCAACACACATGGGCCGTTGTTCACGTCGAATCAGTCGTTTAGGCAACCGATAACGCAACCAGTGACGGCTGGTGTACAGAATTTCGACCTGCTCAGGTTTTAAACCGACTTCTTCATAAAGTTCTCGGTACATTGCCTGCTCAGGCGTCTCGCCGTCGTGAATGCCTCCTTGTGGAAACTGCCAGCTCTGCTGGTTAATTCGACGAGCCCAAAATACCTGCCCATGCCCGTTACAGATGACGATTCCTACGTTGGGTCGGAATCCTTCAGCATCTATCACGCGAGCATCCTCAATTATTCTCTGTTACAGTGGATTCTTCCATAAAGCCCGGTTTCGGGCAAATACTCATTTTGGATTTGCGCAGATTTACGACATGACAGACAAGCCTTCTCGCCCCGCCTCCGTTGACGAATTGTTCCAGCGCGCCGCTGCACTGGCAGGAAAACGCTTTTCAGAACTTGCCGAGCAAGTGGGGCTAACCGCTCCAGAAAACTTGCGCCGCGACAAAGGTTGGGTTGGTCAGCTGCTGGAGCTGCACCTTGGTGCTACCGCCGGCTCTAAACCGACCCAGGACTTTCCAGAATTAGGAGTTGAGCTAAAAACACTGCCGGTAACGCCCGAAGGCGAGCCGTTAGAAACCACGTTTGTCTGCAGCGCCCCGCTAACGAACATTGAAGGGGTGCAATGGGCTACTTCAAACGTACGAAATAAACTTCAGCATGTGCTTTGGCTGCCGATTGATGGGCGTCGTGACGTACCGGTTCCCGAGCGAGTCGTGGGCAGCGCCTTTCTGTGGGCGCCGAACACGGAAGAAGAGGGCTTACTTCGTGAAGATTGGGAGGAGCACATGGATCGCATTGCCTTAGGTCAAGTGGAGAGTATTACCGCGCGCCAGGGCGAAGTCATGCAAATACGACCGAAAGCGGCCGATGGGTCTGTTCTGACCGACGCTATTGGCCCCGACGGCACAATGATAAAAGTTCGTCCCCGTGGTTTTTATCTGAAAAAGGACTTTACCCGCCAAATTCTCCGGCGTGTTTTTGCCTGATACAACCTTTTGTAGCCCGACGCTATTGCATCAGGTACGATGGTGAACCATGATTAGCCTATGAATTCAAAACCTCACCTGACGTAAATAACGTCAGGCTACAGAAACCTCTTTGTAGCGATAAAGGAACGCGATGCAATTTACGGTAAGCCCACAAGCAAGACGTAACGCGATCAGTTTTTGCGGAATTGCGCTATTTATACTCGCGCTACTGGTGTTTTTGCATTTGATTCGGGAGGATATTCCCGTTGGCGTTTCCGTGGTACTCGGCGCTGCCTCCGGTATCTTTATGCTGCTTGGGATTGGTAAGCTTATAGAGCCCCCAATCTCATTGGTGATTACCCCAGAAGGTATTCAGTACCTGCATCGCCGCGGAGAGTGGCACATTCGCTGGGAAAACATCATTCGCTTTGATGTCCCCAGAGTTAATCGTGTGCTTGAATTGGAAGACGCCCCATTTTTAGGTTTCAGACTGCATAACGTAGAAGAAGTGTTAGACGAAATATCGCCTCGACTAGCATCCACATTACTGTTTGAACAGCGCCAGCTACTGACTATGGCGCTAAGACATCAAGCGCCAGATAGAGAAGACTATACGCCCTATTTTGACATACCGGACAGCTACATATCACCTAATGGCAAAGTGTATAAAGGCTTGATTGGCGTTTTTGGCAAGCGAATGGAGCAAATGCGGGAGCTGTTGGGTTACGATCTTTATGTAAGTGCTAATGCTTTAGACCGTGACATTTATGAATTTAAGGCCCACCTTCAGCGTTTACAGGCGAGCCGTTAAAATCGCACCTGATGCAATAGAATCAGGCTACGTGGTTACCGAAATACGACCGGCTGTATGGCTTCTAGCATGGGTTTCTGAAAGAAGTAGCCTTGCATAAGCGATACACCGGCGTCCTGCAGATACTTTAATTCTCTTTCGGTTTCTATGCCTTCAGCGATAACCCGAATGCCAAGCTGCTCGGCAATATCTAAAATACCTCGCACCAATACCTGATTCACTCTATTGGCATCAATGTCGCGAATCAGCTTCATATCAATTTTAATAATATCAGGCTGAAAATCTGACAATAAGTTCAATCCGGAGTACCCAGACCCGAAGTCATCAATAGCCGTTAAAAAACCTTCTTTGCGGTAGGCTTTAAACACATCCACCAAAAAGTCCTGACTAACCACTTTTTCCTGCTCAGTCACTTCAAAGATGATGTTGTGTTTATCGAAGCCAGTTTTACGTGCCGTTGACAGCGTTTTCGCCAAACAAGTCTCCGGTTCATAAATCGCGTTTGGCATAAAGTTAATGCTGAGCTTGGTGGGCAGCTCAATTCTTGACGCTGTTTCAATCGCCTTAACCCGACAACTTTGATCGAAAGTATATTTGGTATCTTCCGTGACCCGACCTAATACTTCTCCGGCTCCCTCGCCATTTTCTCCGCGAACTAACGCTTCGTAGGCAAATACATTTTTCTGGCTGGCGTCAACAATCGGTTGAAAAGCCATTTTTATACCGAAGTTGAGCGGCGTTCGGCAATCGCATCCTGGACATGCAGACATAAATTTTCCTTGCTTACTCTTTCATCGTCTTCAAACGAAAAAATTCTTTTAAATGATCACTAAAAAAATTGCCTTTTTTGAGAAATACTGTATTAAGCACTCAGCATTAATTACAAGGTAGCACAATGACAACAATTGGTTGGAGAGAGTGGGGTCACCTCCCCGAGCTAGGCATTAGTAACATTCACATGAAAGTCGATACGGGAGCTAAAACTTCCTGTTTGCATGCTTTTCAGCTTGAACCCTTTATGAAAAAAGGTGAAGAATGGCTGCGTATATTTGTTCACCCTAAGCAGGACTCGCAGGAAGAGCACGTCTGTGAAGCTAAAGTTCACGATAAACGAGACGTTACTGATTCTGGTGGGCACACTGAAACCCGTTATGTCATAAAGACTCGTCTCGTGCTAGGTTCATTTGACCAGAAGGTCGAACTAACCTTAACTAACAGAGACACGATGAAATTCAGAATGTTGTTAGGACGTCAGGCCATGCGTGGGCATTTCCTGGTCAACCCTGATGCCTCTCACTTACTTGGAGATGTAAAATGAGAATAGCGATTTTATCGCGAAACTCTTCGCTGTATTCGACTCGCCGGTTGATTGAAGCGGCGCGTGATCGCGGTCACGAAGTTGACGTACTTAATCCGCTGAGCTGCTACATGAACATTAATGCTCGTGAGTCGTCCATTCACAAACATGGTAAAGAACTGCCACATTACGACTGCGTTATTCCGCGTATTGGCGCTTCAGTCACTTTCTATGGTACTGCCGTGTTGCGTCAGTTTGAGATGATGGGTACCTATCCGTTAAATGAGTCAGTCGCTATTTCGCGTAGCCGCGACAAGTTACGCTCATTACAACTGCTATCGCGCAAAGGCATTGGATTGCCAACGACAGGCTTTGCGAGTCAGCCACAGGATATTCCTGACCTTATTGAAATGGTTGGCGGTGCACCGTTAGTGATTAAGTTACTCGAAGGCACTCAGGGTATTGGTGTAGTGCTGGCTGAAACTCGCCAGGCGGCTGAAAGCGTTATTGAAGCGTTTATGGGCTTGCAGTCGAATATTATGGTGCAGGAATACATTAAAGAAGCCGGTGGTGCTGACATTCGTTGTTTTGTTATTGGTGACAAAGTTATTGCCGCAATGAAACGCCAAGCCAAACCCGGAGAGTTTCGTTCAAACCTTCATCGTGGTGGGAGCGCCTCGTTGGTCAAGCTGACTCCCGCCGAGCGGGCAACGGCCGTTAAAGCTGCAAAAACCATGGGGTTAAATGTGGCTGGTGTGGATATCTTGCGTTCGAACCACGGGCCGCTGATTATGGAAGTGAACTCATCACCGGGCCTTGAAGGTATTGAGCAGGCAACAGAAAAAGATGTTGCAGCACAAATTATTACTTTCTTAGAAAAAAACGCCAAAGCGCATAAAACGCGTACGAAAGGAAAAGGCTGACATGCAGCGGTTTGAGCTTGCCGGGCAGTCGATTGAACCTGGCTCACACCAACACATTACGCTGCCGGCGGTTCGGCTTTATAACGACGCGCCATTGGATTTACGTATCGATGTATTCCATGGCACCAAGCCGGGCCCGGTGCTGCTGGTTTCTGCCGCTATTCACGGTGACGAGCTCAACGGTATTGAAGTCTGTCGCCGTTTAATTAACGAAACTGACGCCCGCAACCTTTCAGGCACCTTGATTGTTGTGCCTATCGTGAACCTATTTGGCTTTATTCAGCAGTCTCGTTATTTACCTGATCGCCGTGACTTAAACCGCTGCTTCCCGGGTTCGGAGCGCGGCGCTTTAGGCAGCAGAATGGCTTTTCTGTTCAGTGAAGAGTTGGTGAAAAAGTCTACTCATATTATCGATTTGCATACCGGTGCCATTCATCGTAGCAATTTGCCGCAAATACGAGCAGACGTTGATAACGATAAATCTTTAGCCATGGCTAAGGCCTTTAGCACGCCCGTTATTTTGCACTCCAAGGAACGTGACGGTTCGCTAAGAGCTCTGGCTACGGAGTTGGGCATTCCGCTCATTCTCTACGAGGCCGGAGAAGCATTGCGCTTTGACGAAGCGTCAATAAGTGCCGGGGTTATTGGCGTCCAAAACGTCATGAAGTACCTGAAAATGCTGAAAGGCCGTCGTAAGGGTCGCCGAATTACCGCAGTAATATCGCACCGCTCAACATGGGTCCGTGCCGAACGTGACGGTTTAATATTACCCAAAGTTGAGTTAGGGCAAACCATTCAGAAAGGCCAAATATTGGCGCTGAGTGTTAATCCGCACGGTGGTGCCGACGATCCTATTGAATCGCCCGTTCGGGGGATTATTATCGGTTGTAGCAACATACCGGTTGCAAACGAGGGAGAGGCACTGTTCAATGTGGCGCAGTTTGACAAAGACGTCATATCCGAAGCCACAGAGAGTGTCGATTCATTCACCGAGGTCTACGAGAATAAGCCGTTATGACAACCAATCTGTCAAGCGTTAGCTTTGAGCAAGGGCTTCACCATTGCGATGATGTTCAGCCGCTCTATTGCGAAGTCCTTCGCTGTTATTTAGAGGAATTTTCACCTTTATTAGACGAAAGCTCCCTACTTGCTGACGACGATGAAGCTAAAATTAAACTGCATACTCTTAAAAGTTTAACCGCCACTGTTGGTGCTTATGAGTTCAGCGAGTTTATTGGACAACTATTCAAAAAATGGCCCAAATTGTCTGAAACTGAAAAGAGACAAGAGGTTAGACAAGTTAACTACTTTCTTTTTGAAGTGAATCAAAAAGTCCAACACTATTGTAACGAAAACACTTCGACTGACTAAAAACAATACAAAAACTCATCAAAATTCGTTAATATTGGCCGATAAAATTATAACAACAGTTAGAAAATAGGCGCACAATGTCCAGTCCGGTGAGTTTCCGGGTTTCTGAACGCGATGTGTACATCAGTATTGATGGCGGCACATCGCCTTCAGACGTTAAAGCAGAAGCATTACAGAAAGCCTGGCAGGCGTCTGAGTTTTCGGCTGCCAAATTGTTAGATCCCCAAATGCTGACTCAAACTGCGACAAAGTATGCCCAGCACTTCTCCAAAGACAGCAACAAAAGCATTCCTTTCCAAGTCATCATTGCGGAAATTTTTGATGCTGATCTGAAATTACAAGTCAGCGATGACGACATGAGAGTCACTGCCAGCGGTATTGTCGGGTATGGTGGCAAAGCATTAACGCAGGAAATGATTATTTCTGCGCTACGCGAGAAAAATATTACCTCAGGCATTCAGCGTAAAGGTATTGAAGCGTTAGTCGAACACACAAACGAAGCGCCTCCCGGGGCCGAAATGTCGGTCACTGTTGCCAAAGGCAAACACCCGATCAACGGCAGCAATGCACGTTTTAAACCATTGGTCGATGACGCTCGTAAGCGAGTGTTACGCCCCCAGCTTCGAGAAGACGGTACCGCTGATATGCGCGACTTAGGCGCGCAAGTCACGGTCGACCCCGGCCAGCCGCTGCTGCAGAAAATACCATTGAGTAAAGGTCGACCGGGTTTCACCGTGTTTGGTCAGGAACTCGAGGCAATGGACGGAGAAGATCGTGACTTTGCCCCCGGTGAGGGCACGAAAATAAGTCATGATGATCCGAATGTTATTATCGCTGACCGCACCGGTTTACCCAGTTTTAATGGTAACAGCGTACAGGTTGATGACGTTATGCAGCTTAATAACGTTGATGTTTCAACGGGGCATGTCAAGTTTAAAGGCAGCGTCATCGTAACGGGTAATGTCAGTGAGGGCATGAAAGTGACCTGTACCGGCGATATTACCGTCGGTGGTTACGTCGACTCTGCCGAGCTCTACGCTGATGGCAATATTACCGTGCAGAAAGGCTGTATTGGACGCTTATTAAATGCGTCGGAAACCGGCGAGCACGATGAAGACGCGGATGACTGGATACCAGAGGTATCCACTAAATTGGTCGCGGGTGGTTCGGTTTGGTGCGCTTATGCTCAATATTCGTTTTTTGATGCGAAAAACGGTGTGCATACCAATAAGCAGCTCACGCATTGCCATGTCGTTACAAAAGGTCCTTTGGCAATTGGCGGGGAAGGTAAAGCCGCCAGGGGTAAACTCATTGGTGGCACCATTGAAACCAGTGATCACATCTATTGCGGTCAACTGGGGGCTCCTGCCGGGACCAAAACTCGTATTTACTGGTCGCTACCACCCCACGATCCACAGGCAGTCTCTCATCTCAATCACTTACGTAGCTCTCTCGCTAAGTTGATTGCGCGTGCCAAAACGCTACAGCAAGGTTTGGAACGTTGTAAATCACTTGAGGACGAAGCCAAACGGGTGCAATACCAACAAAAACTGCACGGTGAACTCAAAAAAATAAAGTCCCGAATTACGACGACTCGCATTAGCATTGATTCTGTTTTAGAAGCGTTTGAAACGCACCCGACGTTACGCACCATGGTCAGTCGTGAAGTGTTCCCGGGCATACTCTTTATTTTTAAAGAAAAAAGCCTGCGCATTAAAGAGCACCGCAATGGTACAATGTTCCTACTTGAAGACAAACAACTGCGCGTAGACAGTCTACTGTAACGATTCACTATAATGTCATCTGCTATTTTTTCTTTACTAGAACGTCAAAACGAACAGCCCTGGCGTGACTCAACTTTATTGGTTATTAACCCGCTCGACGATAGCTTGGCCGGCTTAGACAATACCGAAGCCTGGAGCTTTCACGCCGGTATCGCCAGTCAATGGCAAGCGAAAGGCAGGGTCGTTTATTGCCAGGCTTCAGCGCCTGATATGAGCCAGTACACACAAGTCATGTTGGTTGTTGCGAAAGAGAAAGCTCTTAATCACTATATCCTAGAACAACTCAGTGCCTTACCTGAAGGCGCGACCTTATGGTTGGTCGGGGAAAAACGTTCCGGTGTTCAGTCACTGGCGAAAAAGTTACCGGGCAGCTTCTCAAAGGCACATAAAACCGCATCAGGAAATCATTGCCAGTTGTTTAGCGCTGCGCATACTAGCGGAGCTGGAGATCCGCCTCCGTTAACCGATTACGCAACCCACGTGCAGTATGACTTAAACGGGCATTCTGAGCACTTTACCACACTGCCCGGCGTGTTTAGTCAAACACACATTGATCCGGCAACACTGTTACTTTTAAACACGTTAAAAGACACTTCGCTGGGCCGCGTATTAGACTTTGCCTGTGGCGCCGGTGTGATAACCAGTGCGTTGCGCCAGTCCGCCGAACAGTTAACCGCCTGTGACGTTAATCCAATGGCGATAGCTGCCAGCAACATGACGTTCTCACAGCAGGGGATTGAGGTCGATTTGCGTTTGGCCGACGGCTTACCCGATAATTTAGAGATGTTTGACACCATTGTCAGCAACCCGCCTTTTCACACCGGTCAAAAAACTGACTATGCCATTGCTCGTAAATTTTTGGCTAATGCTCGCAAACATTTGAACAAAGGCGGGACGTTATATATCGTTGCGAATCGCTTTTTACCTTGGTCAGAAGTGATTGAGGAAGGCTTTGGACATTGCGACGTTTTAGCAGATGACGGTCGTTATCGTGTCTACAAAGCGACTTGTCGATAAAATCAGCGTTTTATCGTTTAGATGATTACCCTTTTGTTAACGATTTGCTAACATAAATAAACATAAATAAGAATTAAGTTGAGCTGTTAACTGAATGCATACGATTTCACTGAAGCGCATACTCATTTATCTGGTGCTATTAGTCACCAGTTTTGCGCTGCTTATTGGCTTTACCATAAATATTGTCAGCCAAGTTGGACAGTTCGAAAAGTCTTTGCAGGAGCAGGCATTGTCTTATACGCGGATTATCGCCAGCAATGCCGCCAGAACCATCGTTTTTGACGACACCGTTTCCGAAAAGCAACGTCTTGGCACCTTTCAAAACACTCCGTTTATTGAGCATATCCATGTTTATAAAATGGACGAAGCCAGCGGCCAGTTAACCTTTTTCTCCAGTTATAACAAGCAAGGTTTAGCCCCTATTCCGGCGCGCTTTTCAAAGTTAGAGCGATTAACATCGCCAACAATAAACGATTCAAACATTGAGGTGTCCCAGCCCGTGACTCTCGATGGCGACGTTATTGGTTATGTCTATCTAAGAGGCTCGCTAGAACAAGTTAGGTTATTCATGTGGCGGTCTATAGCTGTAGCTGTCGTTGTAGCACTTGTAACCCTACTAGCATGCTGGCTGGCGACGTTGCGGTTACGTAAAGCGATAGTACAACCGCTTGACTCCGTGGTTGATGTTGTATCGCAGGTGGCACGAGATAAAAACTACTCGCTGCGCTTACCGTCGTCGCAACTTGCTGAGTTCGACACCATGGCGCAAGCCTTCAACACCATGCTGGATCGAGTCCAACAGCACATTACCCGACAACGCCGCGCGGAAGAAGAAGCAAGCCAGTTAAATACTCAACTGGAGCAGCAAGTCACACAGCGCACTCAAGCATTGAAAGAATCCAATAGCGAACTCCTGAAAACACTGGAACAGTTGCACCAATACCAGGGACAACTTGTCGAGTCTGAAAAAATGGCGTCGCTAGGTGATATGGTTGCCGGTATCGCACATGAGGTGAACACGCCTATTGGATTATCTGTCACCGCATCAACGCTGCTGCAGGATAAGCTTGCTGTTATGCAAGAGAAGTTTGACGCCAAACGTATTTCAACCAGCGAGTTCGAACGTTTCTTAACAGATTGCGACGAGAATTTGCAGATTATTTACCGCAATTTGAACAGAGCCGCTGACTTAGTGACCAGCTTTAAACAAGTGGCAGTTGACCAATCATCGGAAGTGGATCGTGACATTGAAATCAACAGCTTTATGAACGATGTACTTATGTCAGTGAAACCGCGCCGCTTAAACCCTGAACACTTCCCTATAAACGTTCACTGCGCGGGCGATATCCAGGTTCGAGCGAAAGCCGGCCCTCTTAACCAGATACTCATGAACCTCATTATTAACTCAATGGTTCATGCGTTTGAGGGACGCGAAAAGGGACAAATCGATATCAGTTTTCAATTGGTGAACGATAACGAGCTTGAAATTATATACACTGACAACGGTCAAGGCGTTGACGCCGATATCAGTCGCAAAATATTTGATCCTTTTGTGACAACCAAACGAGGTTCCGGTGGCAGCGGCTTGGGTTTGCATTTGGTTTACAACTTGGTTACGCAGGTTTTAGGCGGCAACATTCACTTTTTCAGTGAAGAAAATAACGGTGTTGAATTTATTATCCGCTTTCCAGTGACCGTGCTCAGCAATGCTTGAAAAATTTGAAACAAAAGTCATAATGTAACGTCATAACTTTTATAATTTGACGCTAACTTTCACGTCAAGCGACGAACTTTCCGGGAAAATCAACGCTTATGAATGCCAGAATACTGATTGTTGAAGATGAAGTCGTTACCCGCCAGACTCTAACTCGTTTATTCCAACAGGAAGGCTATGAAGTATTTGACGCGGCGGACGGTCTGCAAATGGAAAACATCATGCGCCAGGAGCGCGTCGATGTTGTGATTATGGACGTTAACTTACCGGGTAAAAATGGTTTAGAGCTTGCTGAGTCACTACGTGAAAGAGACAACATTGGTCTCATTTTTCTGACCGGTCGTGACAGTGAAGATGATCGCTTGCTTGCCCTTGAGCTGGGTGCTGATGACTACCTCATCAAGCCTTACAACCCGAAAGAATTAACCATTCGTGTTCGTAACCTATGTCGTCGTATTGAAGCGTCCCGCTCAAGTAATCCGGTAGAAAATAATAGCGTTGAATTTCGCTTCCACGGTTGGCGTTTAAACAGTGACAGCCGTTGTCTTTATTCGCCTGACAACCAAATGTTCCGTCTTCCGAAAAGTGAATACCGCGCGTTAGAGTTGTTTTTAACGCATCCGGGTCGGATTTTAGATCGTGAAACTTTGGTAAAACGCATGTTGGATCGTGAGTTACGCCCGAATGACCGTACCGTCGACGTCGCTATTCGTCGTATTCGCCGTCACTTCGAGTCTCACCCTGAAACGCCGAACCTAATAACCACCATCCATGGTGAAGGTTACCGGTTCATTGGTGAAGTTGATCAGCAAGCTCAGTGATGGGTAGCTAACCAAGCATCAATTTGTTGCCGATGCGGAATAACCGCGTCGGCCCACTCTATCAGCCAACGTTCTACTTGCGGCCACTCCCATTTTTCCTTTTCAACTCGTTTCATCATTTCTGCAAGCTGAGATAAGCCAACAGAGCTGCACGCGCCTTTCACTTTATGCGCTTGTTTGCGAAGCTCGTCTTCTTTGCGTTCTTTGGCTGCCGTATGAATCAGCTTAGCGTACTCTTGAATCACCCCATCAAAAGTAGCTAACGTCGTTTTTAAGCCGTCCACACCCAATGAGTCAACGTACTGCTGCAATAATTCGGTATCAATGACCGATTTTTCTGACATTTTCTTACTCCGTCAATCCAAAACTCTATCCTCGGCGTAATTACTGTTTTAGTCAACTCCCCGGCTTGTTTGTCAGGGAGAATCGATTAGGGCAATCGGTGTCACCCGATGGAATTCTGCGCTATAATGCCCGACTTTAAGACTGAGCCTAATTGATAAAGATCAACTCGGCCCTGACAATATTCACGAAATTTTTGGAGTTCACAACGAATGCCAACAGTTATGCCCGACGTAGCCAACCAAACACAGGCCCAGACAGAGGGAACCCTGGATTGGGTTGGCATGAGCAATATTGAAGTTCCATTGATGGTGGCAGCGGCCGGTGCGTCTGAACGCCCTGTAGCAGCGAAGGTGGAAGCTTTTGTTAACTTGAAAGATCCGAAGACTAAAGGCATTCACATGTCGCGTCTTTATTTACTGTTGGATGAGTTATCGACCAACGGTGAGCTCAGTCACGAATCACTAAAACAATTATTGAATGACTTTATCGAAAGTCACAAAGACATCAGCAATCAAGCGTTTATTAAGTTTGATTTTGACTATCATCTGCGTCGTAAATCGCTAATCAGCAAGAAGCAGGGTTGGAAAGCGTATCCTGTCAGCCTAACCGGCCGCTACGATGCCGGCACGCTGAATCTGGAGCTTTCTGTTGATGTGCCTTATTCATCAACTTGCCCGTGTTCAGCGGCACTTGCGCGTCAGCTAATACAGGACGCCTTTAGTGAAAAGTTTGCCGGTCAAGAAACCGTAGACGCCGCTACGATGCACGAATGGCTTGGTTCTACCGAAGGTATTGTGGCAACCCCACACAGCCAACGTTCAGTTGCAGAAGTCAAAGTTCAGCTCAGTGAGAATGTCACCGACTTCCCAATTGTTGAGCTTATCGACGCGGTAGAGGATGCGTTAAAAACGCCCGTTCAAGCTGCGGTTAAACGGGAAGACGAACAGGAATTTGCTCGTCTGAACGGTCAAAATCTGATGTTCTGTGAAGACGCTTCTCGCCGCTTACAACATAAGCTTAACCAAATGCAGAACTTCCGTGACTTCTGGTTGCGGGTTAACCACTACGAGTCCCTGCACGCGCACGATGCCGTCAGTGTCACCACGAAAGGTGTACCGGGCGGTTATAAAGCCTAAAAAATAAAGCTGTGTCATATTTTTGTGGCACAGCTTTTGCTTCATACCTCAGAGAGCGTCAATTTTCTGATGAGGTGTGAAAATGGAAATTATCCTGTTGTTGTTTGTTGTGGTTCTTATTGCGGTCGCTGTTATTGCCAGTCGCATGTCCGAGAACTATGTCCCCTACCCTTACAAACTAAAAGATGTGTCTTTGTGTACGGCTCAGGAAGATCAGTTTTTAACACTGCTTGAGAAATCTGTAGGCAATGAGTTCCGCATTTTCACTAAAGTCCGTCTGAGCGATATCGTAACAGTGCGTTCAGGGCTTTCGTCTTCTGCGCGAAAAGACGCCCAGCAAAAAGCCAGTCAGCGTATTCTGGACTACGTATTGTGCGATATCGATACCATGCAAGTTAAAGTTGCTATTGAGCTTGAACCTAACCAGTCATCGCTGCAACAGCAAAAGCGTAACCTATTTTTGAAAAACACACTCGCCGCAGCAGGGCTTCCTTTCCTGCGCTTTAAGGCCAAACCAGGTTACCGTGTAGCCGAGCTGCATGACTATATTCACGGGAAAATTCGTCAGGCTGAGCACGTTCGCGCTGCCGTACCTAACAACAAGGACAAGAACAGCCAGCCGATTGCCGCTTAAGCTTTGCCATGGCAATATAACGGCATGACCGCTGAACTGTTTAAAGAGTTACTGTTTTCCCCTTTTGGCCTCGCTCTGCTGGCATTGCTGGCAGAGCGCTGGTTTCCGTGGCCAGAGCAATGGCATCCTTTTGCCGTACTGCGGCTAATGTCCGCCTACATGAGCGGCAAAGTGAACAAGCAAGGCCGTCCTTCCAGTCAGCAGAAAATAGCGGGATTTCTGGGGTTGTTGACGATGCTGCTATTAGTACTTCTCCCCGCAGCCATCGTTTTCGCCGGTGCCGAGGTCTCCCTGGCCATTGGTTGGCTGATTTTGTTAGTCAGTCTGCGCCAACAAACCACTCGACAAGCGACGCAACTCGCCGAACAACATTTAGCAAAAAGCCGTAAAAACGCCGCACGTTCATGGTTAAGCCGGGTAACCTGGCGCGACTGCGACTTACTCAGCGAACACGGCATTGCTAAAACCAGCATAGAGTTGCGGGCAACCAGTCTGTTAGAAAGCCGTTTTGCACCACTGTTATTCTGGTGCGTAGGCGGTCCTTTAGCCGCCCTGGGGGTTCGCGTTGTTGCTGAACTCAAGGAAGTGTGGCCGATCGCCCAAGCCCGCTACCGTAATTTCGGTCAGGCAACGGCTTGGCTGTACGCTATTACACACTTTTTACCTTCATTTTTTCTTTCTGTGTTTGCTCGTGCGGTTGGTTTATTCCGCCGAAACACACCGAAACTTGAGCCATTAAAGCGTAACCCGGTATTCCCGACCATCATACTCAGTTGGCTGCAAAGCTTCAGCTATTGCCATAAGGTCACTCTAGGCGGTCCTATACAAGCGGCCGGCATTCGTATTAGCCGACAACGTTTTGGCGGTCGCCCGGCGGAGTTGTTATTGCCTTACGCCGCCCACTGGCAAAGGCTATGGCAAGGTTTCTTTATTGCTTGTCTGCTAATTGGACTTTTTACGCTGTTCATTTATCGACCCTGACAGACTCATCGGGTATACTACGCGCCCTAATAAGGCAACCATTTGAAACTATGAAAACCATTGATGTAATCGGCATTGGCAACGCGCTGGTGGATCAGGAATTTGAAGTCACTGACGACTTCCTGCAAAAACATAATCTTAAAAAAGGCATGATGGAGTTAATTGACGAAGACGCTCAAAATACTCTCATAGCCGAACTTTCTGAACTTGGCGAATTAAAAAAGCAGTGCGGTGGTGGCTCAGCCGCTAATTCACTGGTTGCTTTTGCCCAGTTTGGCGGTAACGCTTACTATTGCTGCAAAGTCGCGGACGACGAAGCGGGCATATTCTACCGTCAAGACTTAGAATACGTTGGCATTGAAACCAGTCTTAAAAACCAGCAAAACCCGGGTATTACCGGACGTTGTCTGGTGATGGTAACCCCCGACGCAGAGCGCACCATGCGTACGCATTTAGGGATTACAGCGGACTTGTCAACGACAGAAATCGATGATCACGCTATTGCCGCGGCCAACTACTTGTATATTGAAGGGTATCTGATTACCTCAGATATCGCCCGTGGCGCTATTCAGCATGCAAAAAAAGTCGCCCGTGAAAACAATACCAAACTGGTCATGACTTGCTCAGATCCGGCCATGGTTAAGTTTTTCCGAGACGGCATTGACGAGATTCTGGACGGCGGTGTCGATTTAATGTTTTGTAATCGAGAAGAAGCGGAATTACTGACGGGTAAAGAAGATCCTCAAGCTGCATTGAGCGTATTATTAGAGAAAGCTGAGACCGTCGCTATAACGCTGGGCAAAGACGGCGCTATTATTGCCGATAAGGAGCGCCAGGTTCATATACCCGGTGTACCTGTTAAAGCGATTGATACCAATGGCGCCGGCGATATGTTTGCAGGTGCTATGCTGTACGGGTTGACTCAAGGTATGTCATTAGAAAACGCAGGCCGTTTAGCAAGCCATGCGGCGGCTGAGTTGGTCACTGAATTTGGCGCTCGCTTAGACAAAGCACGCCAGCAGCAGTTGATTGAACGCGTTATGAACGCTGAAACCGCATAGAATTCACGAAAATTACTGAAAAGAGAGTCGTTATGAGTGTAGAAAATTCACAAGACTATAAAGTCGCTGACATTAGCCTCGCCGAATGGGGCCGCAAAGAAATTGCTATCGCTGAGTCGGAAATGCCGGCATTAATGACTATTCGTCGTAAATATGCGGCCAGCAAGCCTTTGGCGGGCGCGCGTATTATCGGCTGTATTCATATGACGATTCAGACAGCGGTGTTAATTGAGACATTGCTTGAGCTGGGCGCAGAAGTGCGCTGGTCTTCGTGCAATATTTTCTCGACTCAGGACCACGCAGCTGCGGCAATGGCTGCCGCTGGCGTCCCTGTTTTCGCCTGGAAAGGTGAGACAGAAGAAGAATACGAGTGGTGTCTGAAGCAAACCTGTCATAAAGACGGCGAACTTTGGGATGCGAACATGATTTTGGACGACGGCGGCGACTTGACGCTGATGATCCACGACGAGTTCCCGCAAATGCTTGAGAAGATTCACGGCATTACCGAAGAAACCACCACGGGTGTTCACCGCCTGCTGGATATGCTGGAAAAAGGCACGCTGAAAGTCCCAGCCATTAACGTTAATGACGCTGTCACTAAGTCAAAAAATGACAACAAATACGGTTGCCGCCACTCGCTGAACGACGCCATTAAGCGCTCAACCGACCACTTATTGTCGGGTAAAAAGGCGTTGGTTGTTGGCTATGGCGATGTGGGTAAAGGCTCTGCCGCCAGCCTCCGTCAGGAAGGCATGATTGTTAAAATCAGTGAGATTGACCCAATCTGTGCTATGCAAGCTTGTATGGACGGATTTGAAGTGGTTTCTCCTTATATTGACGGTAAAAACAAAGGTAACGGCGAAAACATTAATAAAGACTTGCTGGGGAATACCGACCTTATTGTGACCACCACCGGTAATATGGATGTGTGTGACCGTTATATGCTGGCAGCGCTTAAGCCTACGGCTCTGGTTTGTAACATTGGTCACTTCGATAACGAAATTGACACCGCCTTTATGCGCAAGAACTGGCGCTGGGAAGAAATTAAGCCGCAGGTACATAAAATTTATCGTTCAGACGATGATAACGACTACCTGATTTTGTTAGCCGAAGGTCGTTTGGTGAATTTAGGTAACGCAACTGGTCACCCTAGCCGCATTATGGATGGCTCATTTGCCAACCAAGTACTGGCTCAAATTCACTTGTTTGAGCAGAAGTTCGCTGACATGGAAATTAAGCAGCAGGAAGAATATCTGCGAGTTGAAGTTCTGCCGAAACAACTGGACGAAGAAGTGGCACGTTATATGGTGCAAGGCTTCGGTGGTGTCATGACTCAGTTGACGCCAGAGCAAGCCAATTACATCCATGTTAATGTTGAAGGTCCATTTAAAACTGACGAGTATCGTTACTAATGAGCGAAGTCATTTATCGTCAAATAACGGCTGCCGATGAGGCGGCCGTTATTGATCTGGCCAACGAAGTTCATGGTGACAACTATTTAACACCAGAGAGTTTCCAGCATTATTTATCAGCAGGCACCGCCGGTAATGTTCAACTTAACTGGCTGGCAATAAAAGACGGTGAGATGCTCGGTGTGCGGCTGACACTAGCGCCCGGTCAATGGCCCATTGATAGCTTCTGCACACCATCTGAATGGCCATTTCCTGCAGACAAGCTGTGCTATTTTAAGTGTGCGGCGGTTTCAGAAAATGCACGGGGTTTAGGCATTGGTAAAACCTTATTGCAACGCAGTATCGATAGCGCTAAAGAGCTTGGCTGCCAAGGTGGTCTAGCGCATATTTGGATGCAAAGCCCCCAAAACAGCGCCTACGAATATTTCACACGCTGCGGTGGCGAAATGATAAAACAACACGGTAAGCGTTGGTACCAGGCTTCCGTCGAAGACGGCTACTATTGCCCAGTATGCAACGGCACCTGCTACTGCGACGCCGGTGAAATGCTGCTGAAGTTCGGCAATTAGCGAGCGCTGCTTTAATAGGTGGTGATTATGTATGATCCTTTGGTTAATGCGCCTCCGGGGCCGCATGATGCTCCTGAGCCAAGTTATTGGCAGAAGTCTACTGAAGCTGAGTTTCCGGCGTGTGTCGGCGACGTGCCGGAGGAAGTGGAATTTGCCGTTATTGGTGCGGGTTATACTGGCTTAAACGCGGCTCGGACGTTGGCTGAAAACGGTCGTTCCGTTGCGGTATTTGAAGCCAATAGTTTGGCTTGGGGCTGCTCATCTCGTAATGCCGGGTTTGTCATGAAAAGTACGGGGCGTTTAGGTCTCTCTGCCTGGGCGGAAGGTTTTGGTGAAACAATAGCAAAAGGAATAGCCTGCGAGCATCGGACTGCACTGAAGCTTATAACAGAAACCACTCAACACTGTCCTGAGCAGTGCCAACGCCAAAGTGGTGGCTATTTGAAAGTTGCCCATAAACCTGAGGCTATTAAAGCGTTACACGAGCAATACCAAAGCCTTAAGCAGTTTGAGCAACCCGTTGAATGGCTGGAAAAAGACGCATTAAGCCAGGTGATCAATAGCCCACAAGCGCACGCAGCGCTGCGCTTTACTGACTGCTTTGCCGTTAATCCGCTGTTATTGGCCGCCGCGACCGCTCGCAGAGCGGCCAGTGCTGGAGTGCAACTCGTTGAGCATTGCCCGGTAACATCTGCTGTTTCAATGGGCGACAAAGGTGTGTATTTAAAAACAGCTAAAGGCAATGTGCGGGCTTGTAAACTATTAGTTTGCTCCAATGGCTATACATCCCAACAGTTGCTTCCTAAGCTAGCCAGCCGTTCTTTACCGGTTCTTTCTAGCATAATTACCACACCGCCGTTGTCACCAGAGCAAGTTGACAGCATTCGTTTGTCGCCTGAGTACGCGGTAATGGATACGCGGGTGCTGAAGTACTACTTTCGTTTACTGCCGGATAACCGCCTGTTATTTGGTGGTCGCGGAGCCATTCAGGGTAAAAATGCTGAAAACTCGACGTTCGCCAAGCGCTTATTAAAGGCATTGCATCAGACCTTCCCGCAACTCAAAGACGTCACGCGGTGGGACAGCTTCTGGAGTGGCTGGGTGAGCGTGTCACTTGACGACTATCCTCGCGTCGGCAAGTTCAGCGACAACATATACGCCAGCATGGGGTACTGCGGCGCCGGTGTTAGCTTCAGCGCACTAGCTGGCCAACGATTAGCCGAGTGCGCAATGGGAGAAACGCTACCGGAGCTTCCATACTACCAGTCTCAATTAAAACCATTTCCCCTTCCCCAATTCCGACGCCTCGGACAATGGCTCTACTACCACTACGGCCGCCTGCTTGATTAGCTGTAACTAAAGAGCGCTGAGGTTGTAACAGGCACTATGAAGGACGCCAGTGAATACATCCCTGTAGGGCTTAGGCAGCGCCATCCTTGGCGCTGCACACCTCCATAGTGCCTGTTACAACCTTTGTCCGCGCTCTCTAGTTACCTACTTATTACAGACGCAGTGGACAGACTAGTCGCTGGCAAGCGTTATGAGAGTTAAGGCCTCTGTGACGGAGTGTCGAAGGCCATGGATGGCCTTCGTCAAGCCCTCATGGATGAGCTCGTCGCGTCTCCGACACAGAGGCCTTAACTCTCAAGCGACGCATGCGGCTTGACTGTCCCCCTCCCTACAGGCCGAAGACTATTTTCTCGCTTTTGAGGAGACGGGCTATGTATTTGATGAGCAGCAATGCGGCAGCCAGGGTTGCTATGGCGCTTACCACTGTGCCCATGACGTTAATCGACTCGCCGCGAATCAGAGACAAGAACGCTTGGTGCTGTCCGGTAAGCGGCAGGTAATAGAGTATCGGGTTTTTAAGCCTTGCAAACTCGACACCGAAAGAAGCGGCCATGGGAATGATCAGCAAAAAGCTGATATAGGTTTGTGCTTCCTTGAAATTCTTTGCCCTGAACGACACAAACAATTGCAGTGCGGTTGCGAACACGGCCAGCGGTACGAGCAGCAGGAACATAAGCAGCATCATGCCCACACTAAAGTTCACATTCATGCCTATTTCGTGAAGTGGCACGTAAGCAAAAATAATAGGGATGATTATCAGCGACAGGGCTGCACCAAACAAAGAAAAAGTAGATGCAGTCAACGTCTTACCGGCCACAATGTCCCATGTGCTTAATGGTTGGCTCAATAAGAACTCGAGTGAGTTCCGCTCGCGCTCGCCGGCACTAATATCGATAGCTACATTCATACCCGACCAAAACACCGACAAAATGATAAACACTAAAACAGAACCCATAATAATTGCGGCCTTAGAGCCTTTAGTTGCAGCGTCTTGCTTTTGCAGCTGAATGGGCTGTACAACGCGAGGGTCGATTCCGCGAAGAATAAGTCGGTAACTGGCTATTTGGCTACTGTAGGCCTGTACCGCTTTTTCGACTCGTTTAATGTCAGTTTGTTGCTTTTGTGAAGACCAGTCCGCTTTCAGCTCAATTTCAACTGGCTCAGCGACGGCGATTTTATCCGCCCAGTTAGCTGGCAAACTCAACACGATAGGCGTTTCATTTTCTGACCATTCGCCTTGTTTTTCGACAATACCATTTTCGTTTAAGAAGTCGACCAACTGCGGTGCGTGCTCTTTACCTTCGATATTGATACCAACATCCGCCTGGTCGGTTAACTGTGAAATTAAAAAGAAAAACGCGACGGCCATAAGCATTGGCCCAAAGAAAGCGTAAGACATTGCCGCGAACACTGAACGTTTATCACGTATTGCGTCGCGAAACTCTTTTTTCCATACGGTTGTTAAAGCACTCATTACGCCGCAATTCCTTCGTCCGTTCCTATAATTTTCACGAAAGCATCCTCGAGTTGTTCTTCGCCTGTCATCCGGCAGAGCTCTTCCGGCGTACCCTCAGCAGCCACTTTCCCGGATGCCATAACCACAACTCGGTCACACAACGCAGCCACTTCCTGCATGACGTGGCTGGAAAACAAAATGCAGGTTCCCTGGGCTCTTTGTTCACGCAGCACGTCGCGTAAAATACGTGTGCTCATGACGTCTAAGCCACGGCTTGGCTCATCCAAAATAAGGTGTTTGGGGTTATGAACCAAGGCTTGGGCAAGTGCCACTTTCATGCGCTGTCCCTGAGAAAAGCCCCCGGTACGGCGATCTGCGAGTTCTTCAATATCGAGCTTCTTAATCACTCGCTCAACCGCGTCTCTTCGAATATTGCCAGTTAAACCATGCAATTCCGCGAAGTATGCGACCTGCTCACGTACAGTCAAACGTTCATAAAGACCGAATTTATCCGGGAAGATCCCCAAGTTCTTACGAGCCCCCATAGGGTTAACGTTAGCATCCACGCCTTCTATCTCCGCCTTCCCCTGGTCTGCCTGAAGCAGGCCATAAATAATACGGAGGCACGTTGTCTTACCAGCACCGTTTGGTCCCAATAGACCCGTGATTTCACCATCGTTAGCCTGAAAGCTGAGGGAATTTAACGCCTGTACACTTTTAAAGGTTTTACTCAGTTTATCGACATTAATCATCCTACAGCCCCGCTCCATTTTGGTTTAGCACAAAAGGTTTCAGGCGTTGTTTTTGTAAACAACTGCCATCAATAGCGGTCACGTCAGCCTTTTCGATAAACTCAGCGATGAGCTTATTGGCACAGGTATGACTGGCAATAGTATGACTTGCGTTGGGCGCCGTCAGGTGCTTACTGTTCGGTAACGTCTTTGCGGCTAAGTCGCCCCAGGCTGGTGGTGTCACCGGATCCAATTCACCCGACAACAATAAAACCGGCTTATCACTAACGACTGGCTCAGACCAGTAAGAAGGTACGGGAGCCGACTTCCAGCCGCTGCACATATCAACAAAGGCATCACCGGTACGCCCTCCAATAAAGTCGTTGTCGCCGTCTTTTGCTAACAACTGCTCCGTTGCACGAGGTAAGTCTTCACTACAAACTACCGAGAGCATTAAGCCCAGGTAGATACTACTTTGTGACATGGTGCCCCCCATTAAGCCCAATACGGCTTTATAATTGCTTTGAGCGGCCGAGTGAATCGCATAAGGTAAAAGCTGACGTGTATTTGGATGATACAGTGCCATGCGAACAATTGAACTGAAACGTCCCGGTGTTAAATTTATCGTCATCGGTTCAAAGGAAAGCGGATCGTGCGCGTCTAGCAGAACATCCTGTCCTTCTAAAGCATTCATCACGTCATGATAATCTTGTTCTAACGTCGGGAATTTTTCCTGACACGCTACTTGCTCTTCGCAATTACGTAACATTGCATCAAAAGCTTGAGCCCCGTGCTGCCCAAACGGGCCAATAACCACCTGCGGTGGCGCTACGGCGTCTAACGTTGCCGTACGTACAGACTCCGGAGCTTCTCGTAAATAGGTCAACCCGACTCTCGTCCCATAAGAGCCTCCATATAAATTGACTTGCTGAACACCCAGATGCTCACGAACTTTCTCGAAGTCTTTAACAGCGTTGACCGTATGGTATTGCGTGGTGTCTGTGTCTGGATATTGCTTAAGACAGTCGCTTGTGAGCTGAGCCAGCTCTTGCTCGTCGTCACTTCTGATGAGCTCATCAGGACGGTTTATGTCGCATTCGAGAGGATGGCTCTTTCCCGTACCCCGCTGATCAATAAGCACAATGTCACGCTTTTGACGAACGGTATCGAACATGCGGGATATCATAGGCGCCAGCTCAGTGGCTGCCTGACCTGGCCCTCCCGCCAAAATAAGCATTGGATCCGGCTTTGCACCTTCCTGAATAGCAGGTAGTACCGCGTAATGTATACCAATTTGCCTGCCTTGCGGCTTTTCATAGTTTTCAGGCACCTGAACAATGCCGCACTCAAGTCGTTCTTGTATTCCCGGCAAGTAGCATTCGCTGTCGGTTGAATCCGTCACTTCGTGTTGCTGTTGAGCGTATGCGCTACCACTTATGGCAGCCAATAACAGCAGCGGTAGGGAGACTAGCTTCCACTGTTTCATAATCAGTCCAATTGAATTGAATCACAGTGAGTTATTGTCGTTGAGAAGTGAAAAAAATAAAAGGTAAGTGACTGAAAGAATTGTTAGTAGATGTAAAAAAGCCCGCAAACTTAGCTTGCGGGCTTTCAAGTACTCAAATTAACTGGCTATTAAAGGCCTGCGCGCTCTTTAATTGCTGCCGCAATAGGCGAGCCTGCATGGCCATTAGACTGAGCCCACTCATAATCGCCTGAGCTTTTTAACTCGTCTACTGATAGGCGTCCAACAATGAACTCTCCAATGTCTTGTGAGCCATTTGACATTGCGAATTGCAATAGACTTTGACCGTTACACTGAATACCTGAGTAGATGTCACGGACACGCACACGTGAGTCACGTAACTTTTTACGCATACGCATAGTGTCGTCACCTTGTACGTATGTACAAAGGCTTAACGCCAGCTCATTCGCTTCTGCGCTTTTTGAAAAAGTTGCGCCAGTTGCTGCAACCGCAGCCATCAAGGTGCCTAATACAATCGCTTTCATCTAAAACCCCATCACAAGATTGTTCAAAAATTCATCAGGATGATACTACGATATGAAGCTCTCTGCAATGGGGGGCAAGTGATGTAAGTAACTGAAATTATAACGTCTTATTAACGTTTCCTATCGAAAATAAGGGTAGTAAAGTCATTGGAATTACGATCATTTGCGGCAAAGTCTTGCCGCTCTACCTCTTGCCAATCAGCGATTTCCTCGTAGTTAGGAAAGAAAGTATCACCGTCAACATTTAGGTCTATTTTAGTAACATATAAGCGGTCTGCCAGCGGTAAAAAATTTTCATAAATTTTTCCACCACCAATGATCATGACTTCTTCTACGGGACCGGCTGCCGCTATCGCTTGTTGCGGTCCATTAACCCAGAGTACTTGACCATCATGGGTTTCTCGAGCTTCTGAAGTTCTGCTCAGGACAATATTTTTACGACCGGGTAATGGGCGGCCAATTGATTCAAAGGTATTTCGCCCCATAACAATTGGCTTACCCAAGGTAATTTTTTTGAAATACTGGAGTTCGTCAGGCAAATGCCACGGCATTTTATTGTCTTTTCCTATGACTCTATTGTCTGCCATTGCAACTACAAGCGATATTTTCATCCAGAATTACCTTCGTATAGCCTGATGCTATTGCATCAGGCGGGATTTAAGCTTCAACATAGAATCTAACGTAATAACGCCAGGCTACTTCTGATAAATGACTTCGACGCCATGATCGTCGTCGTCGTCATCGTCGTCTTCATCATTATCAAAGTGTTCATCCATAACATCTTCGTGATAACTGTCCCACTTAAATTCAACCGGATCGGCTTCTTCCTGCTCTTCCATATGCGGTACGGGCAAAGTTTCAATATAGTTCATGACTTCGCGACACAGTTCTTTCGAACCTCTGCCTTCCAACGCCGCAATCTGGAACACAGGACCATCCCAGTTCAACTCTTTCACTAATGCATCAACTTGCTCCTGGACTTCTTCATCTAAGACCAAGTCAACTTTATTAATGACTAGCCAGCGTGGTTTTTCTGCCAGTTTCGGGCTGTACTTTTCTAACTCATCAATAATGATACGAGCCTGTTCAGCCGGATCCGTTTCATCAAACGGTGCTAAATCAACTAAGTGCAATAGCAGCCGGCAGCGCTCAAGGTGTTTTAAGAAACGAATACCTAGCCCTGCACCTTCTGCAGCCCCTTCGATAAGTCCGGGAATATCAGCTATCACAAAACTCTGTCCCGGCGCCGGCGTTACAACACCCAAGTTTGGAACCAAGGTGGTAAACGGATAGTCGGCGACCTTCGGTTTTGCTGCAGATACTGAACGAATAAATGTCGACTTACCCGCATTTGGCATACCTAACAGACCAACGTCGGCTAGCAACATCAACTCCAGCTTCAGGTTACGTACTTCTCCGGGCGTGCCGTCTGTTTTTTGGCGTGGCGCGCGGTTCACGCTGCTTTTAAAGCGAGTGTTGCCCAAGCCATGAAAGCCGCCTTTAGCAACCCGCAGTTTTTGTCCATGTTTGGTCAAATCGCCAATGACTTCGCCGGTATCAATATCAGTCGCACGAGTTCCCGGAGGAACCGTCAAAGTAATGTCGCTGCCTCGTTTACCGGTGCAATTCTTACCCATACCGTTTTGACCACGTTCCGCTTTATGGAAACGTTCAAAACGATAGTCGATAAGCGTATTCAGGTTTTCATCGGCTTGCAGGTAGACGTCACCGCCATCACCGCCGTCGCCTCCGTCTGGACCACCTTTCGGTATATATTTTTCGCGGCGAAAACTGATACAGCCATTACCGCCGTCACCGGCGTCGACACGAATTTCTACTTCATCAACGAATTTCATCGCAATCTGCTACTTATCACTCATTAAATATTGTGCAAAATTCTAGCACATAAGAAAAAGCCCCGCCGTAATGGCAGGGCTTTCGAACCGAAACTTTTCAGTTTATGTCGAGGTTATTAGTCAGTAATAACGCTCACATATTTACGGTTATTCTTACCTTTCGTTTCGAAAGATACCTTGCCTTCAGAGGTCGCGAACAACGTGTGATCTTTACCGATGCCAACATTGCTACCAGCGTGGAAACGTGTACCGCGCTGACGAACCAGGATGTTACCTGCAAGAACCGATTCACCACCGAAGCGCTTAACACCTAAGCGTTTACTCTCTGAATCGCGACCGTTTTTAGTAGAACCACCAGCCTTTTTATGTGCCATGTCGTTACTCCTTAATTAGCTATTGATACCAGTGATTTTCACTTCAGTGAACCACTGACGATGGCCTTGTTGGCGACGAGAGTGCTTACGACGACGGAACTTAACGATTTTAACTTTATCGCCACGACCGTGATCAACCACTTCTGCTTTCACTTTGCCACCGGATACGAACGGAGCACCGATTTTTACGTCGCTGCCGTCAGAAACCATCAAAACCTGGTCGAATTCAACTACATCACCGGTAGCTGCTTCCAGTTTTTCCAGGCGGACGATTTGGCCTTCAGACACACGGTGCTGCTTACCGCCACTTTGGAATACTGCGTACATATTATTCTCCACAACCCTATTGGGTATCCAAATTCAAATCAGGGCGCGAATTGTACGTAATCCCGCCAACGATCGCAAGTCCTAATTTGCCGCCTTTAGAGTTTCCGAGCTCGTTGAATTAGTGTACCATCTGGTTTCCGTTAAATTTTGTAAATTTCAGATATCTATGATGGATATGCAGTCCATTAACGCATTAGCCAAAGACGACATGTTAGGTGTTAATGCGCTTATTGGTGAACAACTAAAATCCGACGTTGCCTTAATTAACCAGCTGGGTATTTATATCGTCAATAGCGGCGGTAAACGCCTGCGCCCTTTGCTGACCGTATTAACCGCCCGGGCACTGGACTATGACGGCAACGATCACCAAAAACTCGCCACCATTATAGAATTTATTCATACTGCAACACTCCTGCATGACGATGTCGTCGATGAGTCAGATTTACGCCGCGGGCGCAAAACTGCAAACGCTGTATTCGGTAACGAAGCCGCCGTACTAGTGGGTGACTTTCTCTATACCCGCGCCTTCCAGCTAATGGTCGACTTAGACTCTCTGCGTATATTGCGTATTTTAGCGGACGCCACCAACATTATTTCCGAAGGCGAAGTATTACAGTTAATGAACTGTAACGATCCCGATACCTCAGAAGCAAGCTACTTCGACGTTATTTACGGCAAAACAGCCAAGCTGTTTGAAGCTGCAACAGAGCTGGCGGGCGTACTGACGGGTCAGAATGAAAAGCTCACCGCTCAATTAGCAGACTACGGTCGCTATTTAGGCACGGCTTTCCAACTGGTCGATGACCTATTAGATTACACTGCCGATAGTGATTCAATGGGCAAAAATGCCGGCGATGACTTAGCCGAAGGTAAACCAACGCTGCCGTTGCTATACGCCATGTGGCACGGCAACGAAACCGAGCAAAAGCTGATTCGTGAAGCGATTGAGCAAGGTGACGGACGTAAGCACTTACAAACCGTACTAACCGCTATGGAGCGAACGGGTGCTTTACAGTACACCCGCGACAAAGCATTAAAAGCCGCCGAACAAGCGCGCGAATCCCTAAGCGAACTCCCCGACTCCGACTATAAACAAGCTTTACTCGCTCTAACCCATCTGGCAGTCGACCGAGTGGCGTAAGCGGGCTTGGAGAAAGGAAATGCCTTGGGGGAGCGGGTTCTGTTTCGGAGGACGCCCGTGAATACATCCCTGTAGGGCTTGGGAGAGGGCAGATTGCTCACTTGTTTCGCTTGAGCATTGATAGCTTTTGTAGCGGAGACGCTACGAGCTCATCCACGAGGGCTTGACGAAGGCCATCCCTGGCCTTCGACACTCCGCGACAAAAGCTATCAACACTCATAACGCTCACAAATAAGCAACCTGCCCCCTTTTAGCCATTTCTGTAGCCTGATGCTATTGCATCAGGTGGGTGTTTAAGCGTCTCACCTGATGCAATAGCATCAGGCTACATACCTTTCAGTAAGTAGCGCGGAAATGTTGGGGCGGCTATTACAGGAGCGTCGAAGGCCAAGGATGGCCTTCGTCGAGCGCTCATGGATGAGCTTGTAGCGTCTCCTGTAATAGCCGCCCCAATATTTTCAAAAGCGGATTGCTGAAAGTTTTTTCAGCTTAGCTGGCAAAGTCGATGCCTTTTTGGATATCGCCTTTCAGACCGTCGAGCATGTCGTCCATGCATTTTTGTTCGAAAGCACTTAGCTTGCCGTAAGACAGAATTTCTTCAGCGCCGTTTTTGCCTAAGCGTACTGGCTGCGCGAAGAACTTAGCGTTATCGCCCGGACCTTCTACGTAGGTACACTCAACAGTGTCCTGACCTTGCAGGCCTTTCAGCAATGACAGAGCAAAGCGCGCTGCAGCCTGACCCATAGACAGGGTTGCTGAACCGCCGCCGGCTTTTGCTTCGACAACTTCCGTACCTGCATTCTGGATACGGTGAGTTAAGTCTTTAATTTCTTGCTCGGTAAACTCAACGCCTTCAACTTGTGACAGTAATGGCAGAATCGTTGTACCGCTGTGACCACCTATAACGGGTACGTTCACGTTTTCTGGGTTCAAACCACGCAGTTCGCCAACAAAGGCTTCTGAACGGATAACATCCAGAGTGGTGACACCGAACAGCTTACGCTTGTCGTAGCAGCCTGCTTTTTTCAGAACTTCAGCAGCAATTGGCACGGTGGTGTTTACTGGGTTGGTAATGATACCAACACAAGCGTCAGGACAGTTGTCTGCAACACCTTGTACTAAGTTTTTAACGATGCCTGCGTTCATGTTGAACAGATCAGAGCGATCCATACCTGGCTTACGTGGTACGCCAGCAGGAATTAATACGATGTCGCTGCCAACTAATGCTGACGCAAGGTCGTCTTTCCCGAAGCCTGTGACTTTTACGTCGGTAGGGATATGGCTTAGGTCAACCGCAACACCTGGAACTACTGGCGCAACGTCATACAAAGATAACTCTGAACCTGCTGGAAGTTGTGTTTTCAAAAGTAATGACAATGCCTGGCCGATACCACCGGCCGCACCTAATACGGCTACTTTCATCTCAGACTCCGTTTTGTTTGTCGATTAGAACTGCATAAACATGCAGAATTTGGTGCAAAACTGTACTTGAATACGCTGTTAAATACAACTGACCCGCCTTTTATAACAAAGCTCGAATAGCGTCACAGAATGCAGTAAACTGGTCGCATTATAGCATAAAATGACAGTCAGGAAGCGGCACGATAATGGTGAAAGATCAATTAATTGACGCCTTCAAAACGTTACTGCGTGAAGAACGTTACGGCTCACAAGGCGAGATAGTTAACGTACTGAAAGAGCAAGGCTTTGAGAGTGTTAGCCAGTCAAAAGTGTCGCGTATGCTGAGTAAGTACGGCGCCGTCAGAACCCGTAACGCGAAGCAGGAAATGGTTTACTGTCTGCCGCCCGATTTAGCGGTGCCCTCGACTAAAGCACCATTAAGCCAACTTGTACTGGATATTCAGCATAATGATGTGATGGTCATTATTCGCACCAGTCCCGGCGCCGCTCAACTCATTGCTCGTTTACTCGACTCGGTTGGTAAAAAAGAAGGCGTACTGGGAACCATTGCCGGCGACGACACTATTTTTATCGCACCGGTGAAAGTACAGGATATTGACTTCACGCTGCAAAAAGTCAAAGAACTGTTTGCGAATCAGTCTGTACTGCCGTCTTCTTGAGTGCTCGGTAACTCACGGTTTTCAGATAAAAACCGTATCGACGGCACAAAGAAACTTGAATTTAACACCGCCTGAGAGTAATCCAGCACCGGATCATACTGCCCTTGTTCATCGGCGTAGTAACGAGTCTTCAGCCACTCGACCACACTCTTTGGCGCATGAGAAAAATACATACCCAATAACCCTTGTTCACGTAAGTCTCCCCAGGGCATGTTCTGCCGCAACAAAGGTATTGGCTGCTCTTTCTTGTCCATCAACTTCGCTTTAGCGGCGTGGGTAACGCCATCAATCATTGCCTCCGGCAACCGTTCACCGGAGACTTTTTCCCGCCCCATGAGCTGCTCTTGTTTTTCAGGGCCTAAATAATCCCATCGGCGCAGGTCATAACGAATTTTCTGGACAAACAAATAACTGCCATCAACAAAGTCGCTATCGTCGTTTGCATTAATAAGCGCGGCCTGACGTTTACGCATGCCCCTTGGGTTATCCGGCGCATCAATAAAGCCCAGCAGGTCACGCCCGTCTAAATAACGAAAAGAGCGGATTTGCTCTGCCACCTCAATGTCATAACCAAACCATTCCATAATGGTTCTGCCAGCGAGATAATTGGCGTCAAAGCGGTCACATCGAATATGGATAATAAGATCGAATGGTTGTCGCGGTGCTTCACGGTCGGCATCACTGAGCTCAGGAAAGGTCTGTAAGTGTAACGGTCGTTTATGCGGATACAGTATGTCCCAATATTCCGCCCCTATACCGACAAATCCCGTCAGCATGGCTTCCGAGAAACGGGCATCGAGGTCCTGGACAATAGAGGGAAACCTCGACAACTTGCGGCGTAAGCTCTCGACATCGTCACTCATGACATGACAAAACAAGGTTAAGCCGTGCAAATTTGGCTCGGCGTATATCCCTGATTGCGCTTTATCCACCCTTTTCTCCCGTTTAACTATTATTATTGTGAGTTCACTGCATTGTTTTTTACATTAACTCATGCAAAAGGCATTATAGAATGCCTGTATTCGTTATGACACCGCAAGGAAAAATCATGCGTAATCTGATTCTTATTGGAAGTTTATTAGGGTTAACCGCCTGCGCGACAACAACGTCACAGCAACCGACCCAACAAAACGTTGCACAACAGGGCGTTGCTGAGCAATTTCATCAGTTGGCAGACAGCATCTGGGAAGGTATGAATGAATCCGGCGATACCGAGCTGACCGATATGTCCCCGGAGGCGCTTAAGGCTCGATACCAGAAACAGTCAAAGTGGCTGGAGCAACTGGACGCCATTAACGTGAGTCAGTTAAGCGATGAAGATAAAATTAACCACGCGATGATTCGCTATTCGCTAAAAAACCGTGTCGACGAATACCGCTTCAATGCGCATTACATGCCGCTAACCGCTGAAGGCAGCTTCCATAGTTCACTGGCGTTTATGCCGTCATACACGTCTTTTAACTCAGTTGAAGATTATCAGAACTATATTTCAAAGTTACGCAGCATTCCGCGCTACATGGAGCAACAGACACACTGGCTAAGAAAAGCGATAGACGAAGGTTACACACAGCCAGCAGCAGCTATGGCAGGGTTTGAAGAGAGTATCTTGGCCTACATTGTTCAGGACGCCAAAGAAAGCGTTTACTTTTCGCCATTTGCACAGCAGCCCGGCTTTGTCGACGACGTTGAGTGGGAAGCATTAAAAGCTGACGCAATAACCGCCATTGACGAGCAGGTTATGCCAGCGTACGACGACTATTTTACGTTTATGGTCACCGAATACTTACCGAACGCACGCGAAAGCGTTGGTGCCAGTGAACTGCCTAACGGTGAAGCGTTTTACCAAAACCGTATTAAGCATTACACCACACTGGATATGACCGCTGATGAGATTCATGAAATAGGCTTGCAGGAAGTCGCTCGTATTCGCGGTGAAATGCTCGAAGCCATTGAAGCAACCGGCTTTGATGGTGACTTTGACGAGTTCGTTGAGTTTCTGCGTACTGACGAGCAGTTTTATCCTGAAACCGCAGAAGAATTGTTGCACTATGCGGCTTGGATAGCGAAGAAGATGGATGGACAGTTACCTAAGCTGTTCAAAACCTTACCGCGTAAACCGTATGGCATTGCTCCTGTTCCTGAAGAGATTGCGCCGAAGTACACCACAGGCCGTTACTCAGGTAGTAACCGCGATGACCGCGCTGGTTTTTATTGGGTAAACACTTATGCATTAGACCGTCGTCCGTTATACCAGATGGAAGCGCTGACGTTGCACGAAGCAGTCCCGGGCCACCATTTACAAAATGCCATTGCGGGAGAGTTAGAAGACTTACCTGAGTACCGTCAGCAGACTTATATTTCCGCGTTTGGCGAAGGCTGGGGTTTGTACTCTGAATACTTAGGCCTGGAAGCCGGTTTCTATGAAGATCCATACAGTAACTTTGGTCGCCTAAGCTATGAAATGTGGCGTGCCGCACGCTTAGTGGTGGATACCGGTATGCACGCTAAAGGCTGGAGCCGTGAGCGGGCAATGGACTTTATGGCCAACAACACCGCGTTGTCGTTGCATAACGTGAAAACCGAAATTGACCGTTACATTACCTGGCCAGCTCAAGCGCTTTCTTACAAGCTGGGTGAGCTGACTATCAAACGCTTGCGCGCTGAAGCAGAGCAACAGCTGGGTGATAAGTTCGACATTCGGGAATTCCACGATGCAGTACTGGAAAACGGCAGCGTGCCACTGAAAGTGCTCGAGCAACACATCAACGACTGGATAGCTGAGCAGAAATAATCATGAGCGCTTAGGTTATAGGGCCTCATGTGGAGGACGCCCGCAAGTACCTCCCTGTAGGGCTTGGGCAGCGCCATCCATGGCGCTGCACACCTCCACATGAGACCCTGTAACCATTTGTCGCTCGCACGATTATTTCGCCCGTATTTAAAACAATCCATAGCATTCGACACTCCGCCACAGAATTACTCAACACTCATAACGCTCATAAGTGAACAACCTGCCCTACCGACTTACAAGCGCACGGCTGACCAACACAGCACAATGACGCATTAGTTATGATAGAGAGATCGCACCTGATGCAATAGCATCAGGCTACCCAATCATTATCTGATAAAGCAGATCTTGGGTATTCTGTTTCTGTCGAAGAAAAGCCATGACATAACTAGTCCTATCTTTCTCATCCAGGCGGAATAAGATCTTATAGTTATCCACGAGTATCACTCGATAATCAACTACGCCTAATGTCTCAAGCTCGTGGGAAACAGGAAATTGCAACGGATTGTCAGCTAGCTTATTTGCGGCGAAATCAAGGAGCTGCTTACCAAGTCGAATGGCTTCTTCGCCCCCAAGAAAGGATTCCATATAGCGAGATAAAGTAGCCAGTGTCTTATAGCTCAACTCAGTAAAATAAACATCGTATTCCATAAGTGAGGACTAAAGCTCAAACTTCTTTGTGCTAAGCTCGCGCTCTAGCCTTTCTTTTGCTTCGCTAAGAGATAGAAGGTTCTGATTTCGAGTATCCCGTTCAGCCAAGTTCATCAATTTAAGTGTCGCAATAGCTTCGTCCCGTTGTCTAGCACTAGCTTCCGACTCAATACGATATACCGGATTTCCACCTTGAGTGACCACAATAGGCTCTTCGACATTCAGTGACGCCGCATTTTGCTTAATGTAACTAATGGTTTTTATCTGCATAGTTCTCTCCAAACTGAACAGTCTAAATATAGACTATAAATAGACCATATACAAACCAGAATATCTCACCTGATGTGAACATCAGGCTACTGAATATCGGGCACAAAAAAACCGCCGAAGCGGTTTTGGAGACATTAAGCTGGGAATGGAAACAACATTATGGTCGGTAACCGGAAGTGTCTGGCGCCATGGATGGCGCCAGGCAAGCCTTACAGGGACGTACTTGCAGGCGTCTTCCTGTTACCGGCCATTATGTTTTCATTCCCAAGCATTAAGCCACGTTGATGGTTGGGATGATGTTTTCCTTGGCCGCTTTTTCGGCGTCGCGGAAGGCATCCATTTGGTCGAAGTTAAGATATTTATATACTTCGCCAGCCATCGAGTTAATGTCTTGTGCGTACTCCAAATACTCTTCAGGAGTTGGTAGGCGGCCTACAATAGCACCAACAGCTGCCAGCTCTGCCGACGTCAGGTAAACATTCGCGCCGTCACCTAAGCGGTTCGGGAAGTTACGAGTCGACGTTGACAGTACAGTTGCCCCCGCTTCTACACGAGCCTGGTTACCCATACACAGTGAACAGCCCGGCATTTCAGTACGTACGCCGTTACGCGAATAGATATCGTAATAACCTTCGGTTTCCAGCTGTGCTTTATCCATCTTCGTAGGTGGTGCAATCCACAAACGAGTGTTCAGCGGATCAGAGTTCTTCTCTAACAGTTTACCTGCCGCACGGAAGTGGCCAATGTTAGTCATGCACGAACCAATGAACACTTCGTCCACTTTGTCGCCCGCAACTTCGCTTAAGAACTTAGCGTCGTCAGGGTCGTTAGGGCAACAAACGATTGGCTCTTTGATTTCGTCCAGGTCGATTTCGATAACTTCTGCGTATTCTGCATCTTTATCCGCACGCGTCAGTGATGGGTTTTCAAGCCATTCTTCCATCTTACGAGCACGACGCTCAAGCGTACGCGCATCACCGTAGCCTTCGTTGATCATCCAACGCAGCATAGTGATATTAGAGCGCAAGTATTCGCTGACTGAATCTTCTGACAGGTTGATGGTACAACCCGCTGCAGAACGCTCTGCTGATGCGTCTGACAGTTCGAACGCTTGCTCTACGGTCAGGTGCTCAAGACCTTCGATTTCCAGAATGCGACCAGAGAACGCGTTTTTCTTGCCACGTTTCTCTACAGTCAACAGGCCGTCTTTGATGGCAAACGCAGGAATTGCGTGAACCAGGTCACGTAGGGTAATACCCGGTTGCATTTTACCTTTAAAACGCACCAGTACTGACTCTGGCATATCCAGCGGCATAACACCGGTCGCGGCGGCAAAAGCAACCAAACCAGAACCTGCCGGGAACGAAATACCTAATGGGAAACGCGTATGCGAGTCACCACCCGTACCGACAGTATCCGGCAACAACATACGGTTCAGCCAGCTGTGGATGATACCGTCGTTTGGACGCAACGAAACACCACCACGGTTCATGATGAAGTCAGGCAGAGTATGCTGAGTTTCAACGTCAACTGGCTTCGGATAGGCTGACGTGTGGCAGAAGGACTGCATAACCAAGTCAGCGTTGAAGCCAAGACACGCCAGGTCTTTCAATTCGTCACGCGTCATTGGACCGGTGGTGTCCTGCGAACCTACAGTCGTCATCTTCGGTTCAACGTATGTGCCCGGACGAACGCCTTCCATACCACAGGCTTTACCAACCAGTTTTTGTGCCAGGCTGTAACCTTTGTCACTAGATGCTGGCTGCTCAGGTGTCAGGAATAAGTCGCTGTGACCCAAACCCAGTGATTCGCGCGCTTTAGCCGTTAAGCCACGACCGATGATCAGGTTGATACGGCCACCGGCACGGACTTCGTCAAGAATAACGCGTGACGCATAATCGTACTCAGCGATAACGTCGCCCGCTTCGTTTTCAATTTTGCCTTCGTATGGGTAAATGGTAATAACATCACCCATATTCATTTTTTCGACGTCGGCTTCAAATACCAACGCACCTGCGTCTTTCATGGTGTTGAAGAAGATAGGCGCGACTTTGCCGCCAATACAGATACCGCCCGCACGTTTGTTCGGCGTACCCGGCATGTCTTCACCGATGTTCCAAAGAACCGAGTTGGTAGCTGACTTACGTGAAGAACCGGTACCGACTACGTCACCGACAAAAGCAACCGGGTGACCTTTTTCTTTCAGCTCTTCTATTTGCTTGCCGGCATCCGTAATGCCTTCGCGCGGCATTTTGTACATGGCTTTAGCGTGCAGCGGGATATCAGGACGTGACCACGCATCTGGCGCTGGAGACAAGTCGTCAGTATTGGTTTCGCCAGTCACTTTAAAGACGGTCGCTTTTATTTGGTCAGCCATTTTGTCACGGCTGGTGAACCACTCACCTTCAGCCCATGACTCAACCACTTCTTTGGCCAGTTCGTTGCCGGCTTTCATTTTTTCTTCTACGTCATGGAAAGCGTCGAACATCAAAATGGTGTGTTTTAATTCTTCGGCGGCTAAGCGACCCAGTTCAGCGTCGTCTAACAGAGCAACCAAGGTTTCGATGTTATAACCACCGTGCATATTGCCCAGCAATTTAACAGCGTTTTCTTTGCTGATAACCGGGCTTTGTATTTCGCCTTTTACCAGTGCACTTAAAAAGCCAGCTTTTACATAAGCCGCTTCATCAACACCTGGTGGTACACGCTCAGACAGTAGCTCGACTAAGAAGTCTTCTTCACCTGCGGGTGGATTCTTCAGTAGTTCAACAAGATCGGCTACTTGTTCGGCGTTTAATGGCTTCGGAGGGATGCCCTCTGCGGCACGCTCTTCCACGTGCTGACGATACTCTTTAAGCACTCGTATTACCTCTCATTTGCTTGCATGAATTCAAGACGGTTCACTAGTGCGGCGTATTATACGGATTTTACGCTGAAATTCCCATGCGAGAGGACTATAAATCAGATAATTCAGGGTATAAACAAGGTGAATGGATGCCGTGGTTGCGCCCTCATTGAGGACGCTCCACTTTTTGAACAATCGCGTACATAACAGGCACTACGAATAGCGTCAGTACTGTCGCAAACCCGAGACCAAACATAATGACCGTCGCCATGCTGGCAAAGAAGTCATCAAACAGCAGTGGCAACATGCCCAGTATGGTGGTTGCCGCCGCCATGCCCACCGGCCTTACACGGCTCACAGCGGCCTCAACTAACGCATCAACTCGCGATTTACCGGTTTCGAGCTCAACGTTGACCTGTTCCAGTAGCACCACGCCATTTTTAATCAGCATGCCTGACAAACTTAAAAAGCCTAACAGCGCCATAAATCCAAAGGGCTTATTCAGCAGCAATAGACCAACCGTCACACCAATTATCGATAGTGGTACTGTCGTCCATAGAACAGCGGCGTGTCGAATGCTGTTAAACAGCAGCACGGTAATAATAAACATGACCAGAAAGCCTAACGGTAACGCACCGAACAATGCTTTTTGTGCTTTGCTTGACGCTTCGTGCTCCCCTCCCCAACTCAACTCGTAACCCAAAGGCAGTTCAATCGCTTCTATTTTGGGGCGAACTCGTTCGAACACCTGAGCTGCGGTTTCATTACTCAAAATATCGTGATCAGCCATCACCGTCAGTGTCCGTTTACGGTCACGTCTCAGTATGAGCGGATCTTCCCATGTGGTTTCAATACTTCTCACCACTTGCGCCAGCGGTATAAAACGATCCAACACGGGGCTGTAAATTTGCAGCTCCTGCCAGTTGTTCAAGTCGACACGTTCGGCCGCCGGTGCTCGCTTTACAATTGGCAGCAGATCGGTGCCATCACGATAAATGCCAATTTGCTGGCCAACGAAGTTACCGAGCAATACGTTGTTCACATCCTCTTTAGTGACACCTGCTCGTCTTCCAGCCGCTTCGTCATACTGAGGCTGTAATAATTTGGTTCGCTGTCGCCAGTCAGAGCGAATATTGACCGCGCCGGCATCGTCCCGCAGTATCGCCTGCGCTTGCTCGCTCAACTCACGTAATACCTGAATATCCGGTCCGGAAAAGCGAGCTTCAATTTTTGCCGGCGTTGCCGGACCAATCTCGACCCGAATTAGCTTGTCTTCAACGTCCGGATGAGCGTTTTTAATGCGCTGCCGAATATCCGCCATTAGCGCTGACATAGACTCCTTGTCTTTCACGCGAACCAGCAATTGCGCATAGCTTTCGTAGCTTTTTTCAACCAAATAAGTCAACGTAAAACGCGGGGCGCCCTGACCGACGGTCGTTGCCACGGAAACCACCTCTTGCTTATCCAGCAGATAATCTTCCAGACGTTTTGAGTCCTGCTCGGTGTGGCGAATATCAGTTCCTTGTGGATACCATAAGTCCACATAAAACAGTGGCGTTGTGGAAGGTGGAAAAAAGGCTTGTTTTACCTGCCCGAAACCCACCACCGCCAGTACCAGCATAATGATCATTGCCGACATGCTGGCCGCGCGATGCGTTAAACAAAAACGCAACGCACTTCGATACTTTACATAGAGTGGGTGCTTAAAGGCATCGTCGTTCTCATCGCCAATGTCTTTTTCGGAATAGAGTCGGTCGGCTAAAAACGGAATCAGCGTTAATGCCGTTACCCAACTTAGCAATAAAGAAATAAGCAAGACCCAGAACAAGCTACCCGCGAACTCACCAGTGGCGTCAGAAGAAAGGCCGATTGGTGCAAAGGCAATAATACCAATAATGGTAGCCCCTAACAGCGGCCATTGGTTTTGCTTAACCACCTGCGTAGCAGCTTGAAGTTTGCTCTGCCCCCGACGCATACCCACCATAATACCGTCAGCAATCACAATGGCATTATCGACCAGCATACCTAAGGCGATAATCAGTGCGCCTAACGACACCCGCTGCAGGTTAATATCACCAAGCCGCATGAAAATGAACGTGCCGAGTACCGTCAGCAGCAACACCGAACCAATCAGCAAACCACTTCTAAAGCCCATGGACAGTAGCAGCGCCACAACCACAATCGCTACCGCCTCGACTAAGTTCAGCAAAAAGTTATTAACGGAGTTTTCAACTTCGTGGGGTTGATCATAAATGCGCTCAACGTTCATGCCAATTGGCTGAGCGTAGGAAAGGTCGTCCAAACGCCGTTCAAGTCGCTCTCCAACTTCCACAACGTTCACATCATCGGCGAAAGACAGTGCTAGCCAGAGTGACGGCTTTCCGTTATAACGCACCACGTGATCAGGGATATCCTTCGTTTCGCGATAGATGTCAGCTACGTCGCGCAAATAAATACGTTCTCTGGCGCCTGGGTTACTAATCACCAGTTTTTCCATGTCTTCGACGGAAGAAAATTCACCGTTAGTGGCAATACGCATGGACTCTTCATTAATCGTCACGCGTCCAGCATTTGCCACGGCATTTTGCGTTTGCAGTAAATTGGCGACTTGCTGGGGTGGGATACCAAAGTTACCCAGCTGTGCTCGTGACACTTCGACAATGACCTGCTCCTGACGTTCGCCTGACAGCATGACTTTACCGACACCGTCGACCAAGACCAGCTCGCGCCGGAGAAAGTCCGCGTAATGTTCAATGTCTTTGTACGAATAGTCAGGTCCGGTAATCGCCAGCATGACACCATACACGTCGGAGAAGTCGTCACGGACAATAGGCTCGCCGGTGCCCGGCGGTAAGCGTCGTTTCGTATCATTGACCTTGCGCCGAAGTTCATCCCAAATTTGTTCGAGATCATCCGCCCGGTAAATGCTTTTCATCTCGACCGTAATTTGCGATAGCCCTGGCTTCGATATGGAGCGAATATTGTCTACGTAGCTCAGTTCCTGGATCGCATTTTCAAGGCGATACGTTACTTCCTCTTCCACTTGTCGAGCCGAAGCGCCGGAATATGGCGTTATGACCATTGCTTGCTTTATCGTAAACTCAGGATCTTCCAGACGACCCAGCTGAGTTAAAGCGACGATTCCTCCGACCAATAACAACAGCAAAAACATCCAGCTGGTGGTTTTTCGGGTCATGCTATAGCGTGCAATATCCATTACAGCCCCCGTTCGCGTTGCCATTCACGAACTTCTTGGCCTTCCCGAAGCTGATGAACGCCGGCAACTACTATGGTTTCACCTTCTTCTAAGCCGCTGACGATAGTCAGTCCGTCATTAGTCGCGGTACCAACCACCACCTTGCGCTTTTCAACGGTCATGTCATCGCCCACGACCCACACATAAGAAGGGGGCTGTTCGGTATCACTGCCATTGGTAAATACGGCTTTTGTAGGTACCAAAATACCGGTGACGGTCGAGCGCAGCACTTGTGACATATCGACGACGACAGTCGCGGTCATACCCGGAAGAACATTCAGGTTGTCGGGTTTCGGTAAAGTGAACACGACTTCATACGTGTTGGTTGCAGGACCCGCTTGCGAATCCCACTCTTTAAGATGCGCCCGGAATTGAAATTCCGGCGCAGCATCAAACCGAATCATTGGCTCATAGTCTGTCTGCTTCTTAACTCTCGCAAAAAGCTGCTCTGGCACTTGGATACTCACATCCACCGCATTATTAATTTGCAAGGTAACAATGGGCTGTTTCGGTTGGATATTTTCATAAGCTTCTACAGCCAGGCTCGCAATAACTCCGTCAAAAGGCGCTCTCAGCTCGGTATACTCCAAATTCGCTTTTGCCGTTTCATAGTTCGATTTCGCTACCGCTCGCTGCGACTCAATTTGGTCAAACTGAGCCTCTGACATAACGCCCTCGCTTACCAGCACCTTGTTTCTTTGGTATTGAGACTGAGCTAACTCGTATTGCGCTTTTGCCTGGTCGACAGCCAGTTGATAGTCGGTCGGATCCAGCCTTGCAATAAGCTCACCTTGCTTAACTTCCGCACCAGGCCTTACCGGAAGTTCGGTAATTTCACCCGCAACACGAAACGTCAGCTGTGCCACTTTAGCGGCTTCCACCACGCCCGGGAACTCACGAAGTTGCGCGCCACTATTTTCGGTCACCGTCAGCAATTTAACCGGACGGGCATCCTGTGTTTTTTCGCTTTGTGCAGGTGCTTCACCGCAAGCAGCAATGAGTAAGATAAGGGATGTAACGACTAGCCAACGCATACCAAGTTCCTAATAACGGAGTGTTCAATTGATAAATAGTTTACTGCACGTACAGTTACAATTATATTGAATTAAAATTAAAAACTTAATCAGCATAACTTAATGAATTTATCACACTTAAAAATGCTGATTGCGGTCGCAGAGCTTGGCAGCCTACAAAAATCAGCAGAGCATTTAAACCGAACGCAATCGGCCGTCAGCATGGCCTTAAAAAAGCTCGAACAAAGCGCGGGCTTTGAACTGTTTAACCGGCAAGGCTACCGACTGCAATTAACCGAACAAGGTCAGCATTTTTTACGACAGGCCGAAGAGGTCGTGCGCCAGCAAGAGCGTCTACAGTCGCTGACTGAAAAACTGAAATACGGCGCCGAACCCTTGCTGACGCTTTGCTATGACCATACCTGCGACAGTAAGCTGTGGCTGCCCAGTATTGAGCATATACAACAGCATTACCCCGCCACCGAAGTTCACATTGACGGCGAGTCACAAATGCGAGCGCTCAAACGCATCGATAACGGCTCTGCTGATTTAGCATTATGCCCATGGTTGCCGTTATTTCGTCAGTATGGCGACTTTGAAACTCTACCCGTGGCGCCTTTCGAGCTCACAGTGGCCATTGCATCTTCTTTGGTGAATGAGTTCGGGCGCATACCATCAAGTCGGCAAGATTTGCTCGAGTTGCCAATGCTAGTGCCTCAAAATTTAGAGATCGGCATTAATTTAGATGCGGTACTGCGTTTACCCAGTCAGCAGCGCATACGCGTGAATGAAGTGAACACTCAATTTGAGCTATTAAAAGCCGGCTTTGGTTGGGGGATCATTCCTCGACATATTGCCGAAAGCGCACTTGAGTCCGGTGAACTGGTTGAAATAAGCATTCCCGGTTTCATCCAACAAGTCCGTCTGGAAATTCATTTGGTTCGCTCAGCAAACCGGACATTAGGGCCAGCTGCAAACACTATTTGGAAGAAGTTTTCTTAGTTCAGAACGACGTTAATAACAACCTGCCGCTGAGGGGATGTAAGCGAGTAGCCTGATGCTATTGCATCAGGTGAGATTACTTAGCCGGCACAGGCGTATAAATCATTCGCGCATGCCGGCATCTTTCGATATCTAACCTGACGTAAATAACGTCAGGCTAGGGTGAAGTCGCGGCTGTCCAAGCTATTTCCTCCCAAGATAAAACACAGCAGGAATGAGCAACATAGAGACCAATGGCGCCAAAATCATGCCGCCAACCATTGGCGCGGCAATGCGCTGCATGACCTCATTGCCAATACCACTACCCAGCATAATCGGTAGGAGCCCAATCACAATGGTTGCTACCGTCATCGCTTTGGGACGCACTCGCAGCACCGCCCCTTCAACAATTGCGGACTCCAGCTGTTCGCGCTTTTCACCAACGCCTTTCCAGGCATTATTTAAGTAAAGCAGCATCACCACGCCAAATTCTGCGGCAACACCAGCGAGGGCTATCATGCCGACAATAACCGCCAGCGACAGGTTATAGTCAAGCCAGTAGAGCAACCATAAGCTCCCCGTTAACGCCAGTGGTAAGGTAGCGATAACCAGCAATGCCTGGCTCATGGAGCGAAACGTTAAATAAAGCAGTATAAGAATCAGCGCTAATGTCAGCGGAATAATCTCTTTCAGGTCTGCTTCGACTTGCTGCATCGCCTGATACTGCCCCGTCCAGCTCCAGTTATAACCGGTTGGCATTTCCAGTTGGCTTAGCTCATCATTCACCGCTGCGATGTACTCACTCACTGTCACACCAGCGGCAGGCTCAATAAACACCCAGCTGCTTAAACGCGCATTCTCGCTTTTTAACACAGCAGGCCCTGAACTTAGCTCAACCGTTGCCACATCCGATAACGTTAACCAGCGCCCATCATCAGCCCTAATAGGCAGCTCACGCAACTTATCAATGTGGTCACGTGCATTACGTGGATAGCGCAAGTTAATTGGGAAACGCTCATTGCCCTGCACCGAGGTGGCTATATTTGCTCCTCCAATGGCCTGGGTCAGATGCCTTTGAATATCCGATTGCGTTAAACCAAAACGGGCCGCCTCACGCAGTTTTGGAGTCACTTCAATATAGCGTCCGTCAGCGGCTCGCTCTGCAATAACCGATGCCGTTTCTTCTCGCTCCGCTAGACGCTTTTCAATATCGGTTGCCAACGCTTGTATTTCGCCAAACTCGGCTCCGCTCACCTTTATCGCCAACGGTGTTTTAACTCCCGTTGCCAACATTTCTATGCGAGTTCTTATGGGCATCACCCAGGCGTTTGTCAGCCCCGGAATCTGAACGGCGTCATCCAGCTCCGCAGTGATGTCATCCACCGTTTTACCCTCAGGCCATTCCGACTCCGGTGTCAGAGTAATACTGGTCTCAATCATGGTTAACGGTGCCGGATCCGTCGCGGTATCTGCCCGTCCGATTTTGCCAAAGACACGTTCAACTTGCGGATGCTGTGCTATCAGCTCATCGGTTTGTTGAAGCAGCTCTCCGGCTTCGTTGACGCTGATACCCGGTAATGTCGTCGGCATATACATTAAGTCGCCCTCATACAACGGCGGCATAAGTTCATAATCAAGCTTTTGCCACGGATACCAAGCGGTTGCCGTCACAGCGACACACAAAATGATAAGTACTTTCGGCCAACGCAGCGTGAGATTTAAAAACGGCCGATAGAGCCAAATGAGTCCCCGAGTTAACGGGTTGGCATTTTCCGATGGAATTTTTCCTCTGACGAGTAGCGCAATGAGCACGGGAATGAGTGTTACCGCCAGAATAGAGGCCGCCCCCATCGCCAGCGTTTTTGTATACGCTAACGGTTCAAATAATCTACCCTGCTGACCTTGTAGCGCAAAGACCGGAATAAAGCTCACGGTGATGACCAGCAAAGAGAAAAACAGAGATGGGCCTACTTCGCTGCACGCATCGGTAATTAGGCGCCAACGATGAGCACCTTTTGCTGGCTCTTTGTGCTGCTCCTGATACGCATACAAATGCTTATGCGCATTTTCTATCATAACAATAGCGGCATCGACCAGAGCACCAATAGCTATGGCAATGCCCCCCAAACTCATAATATTGGCGCTGATACCCAGCCCGTTCATTATCCAAATAGCGAGTAATACTGACAGCGGCAGACTAATAACCGCGACTAACGCTGAGCGCGCGTGCCATAAGAACAAAACACAGACAATAGCGACCAATGCCATTTCTTCAATGAGCTTCGAGGTAAGATTATCAACCGATGCCTGAATCAGCTGCGATCGATCGTAAGTAGTGACAAGCTCAACGCCTTCGGGTAAACCTTGTTTTAACTCATCGAGTTTCGCTTTGACGTTATCAATGGTCTGCAAGGCATTAGCGCCGTAACGCATCACCACAATACCGCCAACCACTTCACCTTCGCCATCTAAATCAGCAACGCCCCGACGTACCTGTGGGCCTAAGCGAACATGAGCGACATCTTCCAGTAACAGTACTCCATCGTTCTCTGAACGCTTCACTAATGGCAGTTGGCGCAAGTCTTCGATAGATTGAATGTAACCAAGCCCTCTCACCATATACTCGGCTTCGGCCATTTCCACCACAGAACCACCGACTTCGGCATTGGCCTGTTGAATAGCTTGCTCAATGTCAGTCAGCGTTAATTCATACTGATGCAATTTGCTGGGCTCAACAACAACCTGGTAAGTCTCCACCATGCCGCCAACGCGGGCGACTTCGGCAACCCCCTCAACACTTTGCAACTCTTGCTGAAGGTACCAGTTTTGTAACCGTGTGAGCTCTCCTAGATTATGTTCACCACTGTTATCAACCAGGGCGTATTGGTAAATCCAACCAACACCGGTGGCGTCAGGACCGAGACTGGGCTGAACGTCAGCCGGCAACTGACTCTTAGCCTGATCCAAATACTCTATTACCCGGCTTCTTGCCCAGTAAGGGTCAGTTCCCTCTTCAAAAATAACGTATACATAAGAGTCACCAAAGAAAGAAAAACCACGTACTGATTTTGTGTCTGGTACCGACAACATGACGCTCGACAGCGGATAGGTGACTTGTTCTTCAACAACCGCAGGCGCCTGCCCCGGATAGTTGGTTTTGACAATGACCTGCACGTCAGACAAGTCAGGAATCGCATCCAGTTTGGTTTGCTGCAACGACTGCCACGCTAAATAACTTAACGCAGCGAACAACAGTAACACCAGCAATGGGTTACGAAGTGAAGCTTGTATAATCCGGGTAAGCATTAGTGACCTCCATGTTCATGAGACATGACAGGTGCTTTCTCACCGCCTGGCTGCATCCCTCGCAGTGACGCTTCAGAATCTAAAAGAAACTGACCGTTAGTGACCACTCGCTCACCCTCAGAAAGACCTTCTTTTATAACCACTTCATCGTCAACCCGCAGACCGGTCTTAACTTCCCTTACAGCAAACTCCTGTTCACCAACTTGTACCAGTACCCGATTATTTTTAGCGGTCGTAATTAAACTTTTAACCGGAACAACCAAGGCGTTTTTTACAGGCGACAGCTCAACATGACCGGTTGCCCATAGTCCCTCGCGAAGGCTATCTATGGAGCTATCAATAGGCACACGAGCGGTGAGTGTTTGAGTCTGCGGGTCTACTTGCGGGTAAACGTAGTCAATTTTGTTCATCCAGTGACCACTTACCTGATCCGAACCTAAGTGGACCATTTGACCGGTACTGAGTTGGTCAGCATAGCGCACTGGAATATCGAGCATAAACCAGAGCTGTTGGTCGTCAGTAATGGTCATTAATTCTAACCCCGGACTCACATACATGCCTTGCTGAATATTAAGTTCAGTGACATAGCCCGACTGCGGCGCATAATAGTCCACTTCGTAGGACGCTTGCTTGGTTTTTTCCAGCTCGTTAATTTGTTGCTCATTCATCCCCAGCAGCAGTAAGCGTTGTTTCCCCCGACGTTTGAATTGCCGCTGACTTTCGGCGTTGCCTACTTCGTTTAGTGAGTTTAGAAGTTGAAGATAGTCGTCTTGAGCAACGACTAAATCAGGCGCATACACCCGGTAAAGTTTTTCTCCCTGCTCCACCCACTGACCTTCAACATCGGCATATAATTCTTCAACCCAGCCCTCGGCGCGAGAATGCACATGATACTTTGCCGACTGTTGCCAGCGTACCTGCGCCTGAGCCTTTAGCATGGGCTGCAGATCTTTACGAGTGGCTTTCGCCGTGGTGACACGTATCGCCTGTTGCTGCGCCCTGGGGACATGAAAGCTCTTTTCTGAAGACATTTCGCTCATGTCATGCCCGCTATGCCCCCCTCAGTCATTTGAGGTTCCTGCTTTTTCTCGCGCTCAACCAAATCCATACCGCATATCGGGCAAGTGCCTGGCTCGTCTTTTACGATCTGACTATGCATAGGGCACACGTATTCCGTTTCAGCATCAAAGGGGTTCTTATCACTGTCGTGCTGACTCTGATGCTGATGCTCGCTATGGTCTTGCCAAGCTGCGGCGAATGAGCTGGATGTTGGCGTACTGAAAATAAGCGCAATTAGCGCTAGTAATAAAATTCGCATGGTTTACCACCTAAAATAATGACAACAAACTTTACTAAGAAAGCGGATTTCTTTTTATTAAGCTGCGATCAATTTTGGTGGCCGAATAAGACGCTCTGTGCGCTGCCACAAGGAGAGTTCACTCATTGTGTAGCTTTGTGAAAGAGAGGTACTTTCAATGACGTTGAATACATTGGTCAAGCCAATTTGGCCAGCACAGTGTTGTTCACAATGCTGGCAAAATGAGCTTTCTTCGTCACAGTTGTTCTGTTGCATAGCCGCGTCACTTTCATCGCAGCAATCATGCCCAGACATGTCATGAGTAGAAGCGCTAACGGCATCTGACATTGGCATAGCGTGCGCCATTGGTGAGGAGAAGCTCCCCACCAACAGCACCGTTATTAATGTCAAAATTACCGTTAGCGTTTTCATCATTACCAAATAGTAACACGATTTTCTGGTGCTACGTACAGTTCGTCACCTTCTTTCACGTCGAACGCTTCGTAAAACGCCGGTACGTTAACAACCGTGCCGTTAACACGATATTCAGCCGGCGAATGAGGGTCACTCATGACTTGTTGACGAATCGCATCTTCACGGTACTTACCGCGCCATACTTGTGCCCAGCCAATGAACACACGCTGGCTCCCAGTAAAGCCGTCCAGTACGGGCGCTTGTTCACCCTCCAGTGACATTTTATACGCTTCATAAGCGATAGTCAGACCGGCTAAGTCACCAATGTTTTCGCCCAGTGTCAGGTCGCCATTCACGTTCAAGCCTTCGATAGGTTCATATTGGCTAAACTGTTCAGACAGCTTTTGGCCACGCTCATCGAACGCTTCACGATCTGCGTCAGTCCACCAGCTTTGCAGGTTGCCGTCACCGTCGTATTTAGAGCCCTGATCATCAAAACCATGACCCATTTCGTGACCGATAACCGCACCAATGCCACCGTAGTTCACTGCCATTTCTGCATCCATATCAAAGAACGGAGGCTGTAAAATACCCGCCGGGAATACGATTTCATTACGCACAGGACTGTAATAAGCATTGACCGTTTGCGGTGTCATGCCCCAGTCTTCTTCATCTACCGGACCACCAATTTTGGCAATCTCTTCCTGGTAGTTAAACTCGGCGTATGCTTTGTAATTGCTCACTAAGTCCGTTGCTGAAATTTCCAGCTCGCTGTAGTCACGCCATTCATTCGGGTAGCCGACTTTCGGATCAAATTTGGCAAGTTTCTCTAGCGCTTTCTCTTTCGTTTCTTCCGTCATCCACTCAAGGTTTTTGATGGACTCACCATAAGCTTCACGAAGGTTCTCGATAAGACCTTCCATTTTCTCCTTCGCTTCAGGAGGGAAGTACTCTTTTACGTAAACTTGGCCTAACACTTCGCCCAGCACGCTGTTCGTTGCGTCCACTGCGCGCTTCCAACGTGGCTCTTGTTCCGGTGTACCACGTAAAACGGTGCCATAAAAATCAAAACGACGCTGACCAATTTCTTCGCTCAGAGCCGATGCATATTCGTTGACGACACGCAGACTCAAGTAGTCCTGCCAGGTTTGTAAGTCTACGTCAGCAAATAGGTTACCGAAATCTTCGAAGAACGACGGCTGACGAATGACCATTTCTTCAACGTGTGACAGTTCAGACGTTTCTATGAAACTTTTGAAGTCAAAGTTTGAGAACATACCAGCGACTTCATCAGCGGTTTTCTTGTTGTAGGTTTTATCCGCATTACGGCTTTCTACACGGCTCCACTGTACCTCGGCAAGCTTGGTTTCCAAGTCCAGAATGCGCTCGGCAGCCTCATCGGTATTTTCCAAACCAACCATTGCCAGAATGTCAGTAATGTAACTAACGTAATCTGCGCGAATCTCTTCAAACTTTTCTTCGTCTTTTAAGTAGTAGTCACGGTCGGGCAAGCCAAGACCCGCTTGGTACATATACATGGCGTTAGTTTGCGGATCTTTCGCATCAGGGTAGACGTAGAAACCGAACGGAATGGAAACGCCGCTACGGAACATACGCGCCATGTGCTCAGCAACCGCTTCATGACTGTCTAACGCCTGAATGGCTTCAAGGTCATTAGCGATTGGCTTAGCGCCTAGTTCATTCAGAGTTTCAGTGTCCATGTATGCATTGAAAAAGTCCCCAATTTTACGCTCAGGAGTACCCGGCTCCGGGTTTGCCGCTGCGGCGCCTTCTATAATGTCACGCAAGCGCTTCTGATTCAGTTCACGCAAATCGTAGAATGCCCCAATAGAAGAACGGTCCGACGGTATTTCTGTTTTCTCAATCCAGCTACCGTTGACGTAGCGGAACAAATCATTCTGAGGTTTCACGCTGTGGTCGAAATTCTCAAGAATAACGCCCGACGTCAGTTGCTGTTGAGTTTCTTCTGCTTGCTGGGACTGCTGGTTATTTTGCTCTTGCTGCGGTGAGCAAGCGCCCAGAGTCAATGCCATAGATACGCCTAGCGCTACAGCGGTCAATTTTTTCATTGGTCGTCACCTTTTTATAGTGTTCGTTATTTTAGCCCCATTAAACTAGCGCATTGTGAAATTCAGCGCAAAAAAAACGGCCACATTCGCGCTGAACGTAGCCGTTTTGCCGATAGTTTATCGTAACAAAATGTTACTTCTTCTTTTTCGCCTTAGGATTCGGCATATCGGTAATTGACCCTTCCTGAATTTCTGCGGCTAAACCAACAGACTCATGTAAGGTTGGGTGCGCATGAACCGTCAATGCGATGTCTTCCGCGTCGCAGCCCATTTCAATGGCTAAGCAAACTTCGCCCAACAACTCGCCGGCATTGCTACCACACATAGCACCACCAATAATACGATTATTCTTATCAAAGATAAGTTTCGTCATACCCTGCTGTGCATTTGACGCAATTGCACGGCCTGATGCAGACCATGGGAAAGTCACTGCGTCGTACTCAATGCCTTGTTCTTTCGCTTCTTTTTCGGTTACACCAGCCCAGGCAACTTCCGGGTTGGTATACATGATAGAAGGAATGACTTTAGGTTCGAAGAAATGCTTTTTACCAGCAATAACTTCAGCCGCAACATGCGATTCGTGTACCGCTTTATGCGCCAGCATTGGTTGCCCAACAATGTCGCCGATAGCGAAAATGTGGTCAACGTTAGTACGCATTTGACTGTCGACTTTAATGAAACCACGGTCGTCAACGTTAACACCCGCTTTGTCCGCATCAATTTTGTTACCATTTGGCGCGCGACCAACGGCGACCAGAACCGCATCGTACTTGACCGGATCTTTTGGCGCTTTATCACCTTCAAAAGTCACGTAAACGCCGTCTTTCTTCGCTTCTACGTTGGTCGCTTTGGTGTTTAACATCACATTTTCAAAACGGCCTTTAATTTGCTTGTTAAAGCTCTTGATAATATCCGCATCCGCCGGCGGCACAAGTTGATCTGTCATTTCAACCACATCGACTTTAGAGCCTAATGACGCGTAAACCTGACCCATTTCCAGAGCGATAATACCGCCGCCAAGCAACAGCATTTTCTTTGGAATTTCTTTCAGTTCAAGGGCATCAGTAGAGTCCCAGATACGATCGTCATCATGAGGAATGAACGGCAATTTAATCGCTTGAGAACCAGCAGCGATAATCGCATTATCAAATTTAACTTCGGTTTCGCCGTCGTCACCTTCAACTTTAATGGTGTTGCTGCCGGTAAATTTTCCGTAACCGTTAACGATTTTCACCTTGCGCATTTTTGACATTTGACCAAGGCCGCCAGTTAATTGCCCAACCACTTTCTCTTTATGCTTACGCAGCTTGTCCAGGTCAATCTTCGGCTCGCCAAACTCAATGCCTTCTGCGGCCAAATGCTGTGCTTCTTCAATGTGTTTGGTCATGTGCAGCAGTGCTTTTGACGGGATACAGCCAACATTCAGGCAAACGCCGCCTAAGGTGCTGTAACGCTCAATCAAGACAACATCCAGACCCAAATCAGCCGCACGGAAAGCCGCTGAATATCCACCTGGGCCCGACCCTAACACTACTACCTGTGTTGTAATTTTGTCGCTCATGTTAACCCCTTTTTTGTCACGACCAGTTGAGCCACTGGCCGCGGTCAGTCAACGCTAAATGTGGCGCTATTGTAGCGCGAATTAATTTGTATTTCCCGTGCAAATTGGTGCTTAAAGCACCAATTTTCGGATATCTCCCAGTACACCGCTTAAGTAGGCTGTAAAGCGAGCAGCCTCAGCACCATCAATAACACGGTGATCGTAAGACAATGACAACGGTAAGGTTAAGCGAGGCTCAAACTCTTTACCATTCCACTTAGGTTTCATTTCGTTTCTTGAAACCCCAAGGATAGCCACATCGGGGGCGTTCACAATTGGCGTAAACGCTGTGCCACCAATGCCACCAAGACTGGAAATTGAGAAGCAGCCACCTTGCATATCTGCAGCTTTCAACTTACCGTCACGGGCTTTCGAGCTAATTTCTACCAATTCTTCAGACAGCTCGTAAATACCTTTCTTGTCAACGTCACGAATAACCGGCACCACCAAGCCATTCGGTGTATCTACCGCAATACCAATGTGTACATATTTCTTCATGTACAGTGACTCGCCAGACTCTGAGAGAGACGAGTTAAAGGTTGGGAATTCACGCAGCGCTTTCGCACAAGCTTTCATGATGAACACCAGCGGCGTTATCTTGAAGCCTAAATCCTGCTTCTTCGCCACTTCATTTTCGGCTTTACGGAATTTTTCCAGCTCGGTGATATCCGCTTCGTCAAATTGCGTGACATGCGGAATCGTCACCCAGTTGCGGTGTAGGTTTGGTCCAGACTTACGCTGAATGCGTGACAGTTGCACCTCTTCCACTTCACCAAACTTGCTGAAGTCGACCTTCGGTGGGTCGATAACCTGCAGTCCGCCGCCACCTTGTCCGGTTGCGCCAGCAACCGCTTTCGGACGAGACAGTTCGTATTTAACGAAATCCTGCACGTCTTCTTTCAGGATACGGTTTTTAGGACCTGAGCCTTTGACTTGTGACAAATCGACACCAAACTCTCGCGCAACACGACGCACAGCTGGCGATGCATGTAATATACCTTCTTTGCGACCGCTACGTTGGCTTGGGTGATCAGGCACCGGCGGCTGACGTTCGCCACTAGGCTTAGCACTGCTGCCGCTGTCGCCTTTTGACTCCTTCTTATCAGCGTCGTCAGACTTGCTTTGTTCTTTAGGTGCCTCTTCTTTGTCTGACTCGTCACTTGAGTCATCACTATCGTCAGCGCCTTCTGATACCTTCAGCTTAGCGATCACTGAGCCTTGTGACACCTTGTCGCCAACACTAACCAGCATTTCTTCGATTTCGCCGTCTTGCGGACAAGGCACATCCATTGTCGCTTTGTCGGTTTCTAAGGTAATTAAGCCATCTTCTTCAGCGACCGAGTCACCTTTAGAAACCAAGACTTCAATGATTTCAACGTCTTCCTCGTCACCGATATCCGGTACTTCTACATCAATGACTTTACTGCCGCCAGAAGATTTTTTCTTAGGCTCAGAAGATTCTTCTTTCTCTTCTTCCTTACTATCGCCTTCCGATTCAGACGATTTTTCGTCGTCTTTATCGTCAGACTTACCGTCCTCTTCTGCCTTTTCGTCTTCCTTTTCTTCTTCGTCATCAGAAGAGCCAGAGTCGCCGGCTGCTTCAACAATAGCGAGCACATCGCCCTCGCTGATGGTGTCGCCTTCTTTGACTTTCAGCTCAACAATTTTACCGCCTGAAGACGCCGGAATATCCATTGACGCTTTGTCACTTTCAACCGTCACTATACCGTCTTCTTGTTCGACGGTATCGCCTTCACTGACGAGTATTTCAATGACTTCTACTTCTTCACCGCCCACGTCGGGGACTTTGAGTTCGATTTGATCGGCCATCTCAGTACCTCCTTATGCCAAACGTGGGTTCAGTTTGTCAGTGTCGATACCGTAGTCTTTGATAGCTTTCGCTACCACTTTCTTATCGATATCACCTTGGTCTGCCAGCTCTTTTAACGCCGCGACAACAATATACTGCGGGTCAATTTCAAAGTGCTTACGCAAGTTCGCACGGCTGTCAGAACGACCATAACCATCGGTGCCCAGTACGCGGTATGGGGTTGGTACCCAGGCGCGAACCTGATCGGCATACAACTTCACGTAGTCAGTTGCCGCAACCGCAGGACCTTTGGCTTTCTTCATCACTTGCGTAATGTAAGCTTCTTTTTCTTTCTTCTCAGGATGCAACATGTTCCAACGGTCGGTGTCTAAACCATCACGCGCCAGCTCGTTAAACGAGGTTACGCTGTATACCGTTGAGTTAATGTCGTAGTCCTCAGCAAGAATATCAGCCGCTTTACGTACCTGCTGTAAAATGGTGCCGCTACCTAAGAGCTGCACATCGCCTTTTGCTTTCTTCTTGGCTTTTACCTTATCTAGCTCGTAAATACCTTTCAGAATACCTTCTTCGACGCCTTCCGGCATTTCCGGCTGATGGTAGTTTTCGTTCATGACGGTAATGTAGTAGAACACGTTTTCCTGATCGCCAAACATGCGTTTCAGACCGTCCTGAACAATGACAGCAATTTCATAACCGTAAGTTGGGTCGTAGCTAATGCAGTTTGGCACAGTACCAAAGTGCACTAAGCTGTGTCCGTCCTGGTGCTGTAAGCCTTCACCGTTCAACGTTGTACGTCCGGCTGTACCGCCGACCAGGAATCCGCGAGTTTGGCTGTCGCCTGCTGCCCAGACTAAGTCGCCGACACGCTGGAAGCCGAACATTGAATAATAAATGTAGAACGGAATCATCGGTTCGTTGTTCAACGAGTAACTGGTACCTGCTGCTACCCATGACGCCATTGCGCCCAGTTCGTTAATACCTTCCTGAATAACCTGGCCTTTTTTATCTTCGCGATAATAGGCAACCTGGTCTTTATCCTGTGGTGTGTACTTTTGGCCATGGTGGGCATAAATACCAACCTGACGGAACAAGCCTTCCATACCGAAGGTACGAGCCTCATCCGGGATAATAGGAACAATGCGCTTACCAATTTTCTTGTCTTTCAACAATGCGGTAAGAACACGAACAAACGCCATAGTTGACGAAATCTCGCGATCGCCAGAGCCTTTCAATACCGCATCAAACGCCTTCAGCGATGGCAGTTCAAGCTCAACGTCCGATTCAGGACGGCGTACTGGCATATAGCCATTCAGACTTTCACGACGCTCGTTCATGTACTTCATTTCGTCGCTGTCGTCTTCAAACTTGTAGTACGGTAAGTCTTCTAACTCTTCGTCTTTAAACGGAATATTGAAACGGTCGCGCAGATGCTTAATAGCATCCATATCCATTTTCTTCACTTGGTGGGCAATGTTTTTGCCTTCACCGGCGGCGCCCATGCCGTAACCTTTAACCGTTTTCGCCAAAATAACCTGCGGGCGACCTTTGGTATTCGCAGCTTTATGATAGGCCGAATACACTTTCACCGGATCGTGACCACCGCGGTTCAAACGCCAGATGTCTTCGTCTGATAAGTTAGCAACCATCTCTTCAGTTTCAGGGTACTTACCAAAGAAGTTTTCACGGGTAAATTTACCGCCTTTGGCTTTAAAGTTCTGGTAGTCACCGTCAACGGTTTCTTCCATCAGCTGCTGCAACTTACCTTCGGTGTCGCGATACAGCAGTGGATCCCAATAACGACCCCAGATAACTTTAATCACTTCCCAGCCTGCGCCGTGGAAAGTACCTTCCAATTCCTGAATAATCTTGCCGTTACCACGTACCGGACCGTCGAGACGCTGCAAGTTACAGTTAATGACAAACGTCAGGTTATCCAACTCTTCGCGAGCGGCCAGACCAATGGCACCCAAGCTTTCCGGCTCATCGGTCTCACCGTCACCCATAAAGCAGTAAACACGTTGATTTGAGCAATCTTTGATGCCACGGTCGGTTAGATATTTCAGGAAACGGGCTAAGTAAATCGCCTGAATTGGACCCAAGCCCATTGATACGGTCGGGAATTGCCAGAAGTCAGGCATTAAATTCGGGTGTGGATACGACGGTAAGCCTTTGCCTTCGACTTCCTGACGGAAGTTATTTAGCTGCTCTTCCGTCAAACGGCCTTCTAAGAAAGCACGTCCGTATATACCCGGTGACGCGTGACCCTGAATGAATAGGAAGTCACCACCGTCTTTGTCGTTTGGCGCACGGAAGAAGTGGTTAAAGCCCACATCGTAAAGCATTGCTGATGAGGCGAAGCTGGCGATATGCCCGCCCAATTCTTCGCCCTTTTGTGAGGCGCGCAAGACCATCATAACCGCATTCCAGCGAATTGCTGAACGAATGCGCGCTTCCATTGTTTGATTACCCGGCATGGTCGGTTCCTGGCTGGCAGGAATCGTGTTTAAGTAAGCCGTCGTTGGCTTATAAGGCAGGTAGGCTCCATTTCGACGAGCCTTATCGACTAACTGCTCTAACAGGAAGTGAGCGCGCTCCGGACCTTCTGCATCCAGCACACCCTCAAGAGCATCTAACCACTCCTGAGTTTCCTGTGTGTCGACATCTTGTGTTAATTGATCACTCATAGCAATTCCTTACCTTCTTATCAATTCAGGAACGTCGCAGCGAACGCTGAATACGAGACTGTTCTTTGCCTAACTCTAACAATATCTGTTCAATATAGGTCAAATGTTGGTGACACGCATCCCGCGCTTGCTCCGGTTGTCCATCAACAATGGCGCTAACCAGCTGCTGACGGTGTTGATTCAGTTTTTCCAGTAGTTCTTTACGACCGCCAATAATGTCTAAGTTTTGGCGAATATTCTCCGCTAATAATTCCTGCATACCCTGCACAACATGCATAAGAATCACGTTGTGAGAGGCTTCGGCTATACGGTGGTAGAACTCGACCAAAGCGTCCACTTGTTCGTTGATTGGATCGCTCTGGCTTTGCATTATTCCTTTAATACTCTCCTCTATGCGTTCTAGATCGGCTTTGGTACCTCTCAGTGCCGCATAAAAAGACGAAATGCCTTCCAGTGCATGTCGAAATTCCAGTAGATCAAACTGGGACTCCGGGTGTTTGGCCAGCAACTCAAACAACGGTTGGGTCAGCTGCTCGTTGACCGTATTGATCACATAAGTACCACCGCCTTGTCGGCGTTCCACCACCCCTTTCGCTTCAAGCTTCTGAATGGCTTCACGTAAAGAGGGCCTGGACACATTAAACTGTTGCGCCAGCTGTCTTTCTGACGGCAGTTTCTGACCTGCACGCAAACGCCCATCCACAATCATCTGCTCTAAATGAGCAACGATTGTATCGGATAGCTTCGTTTGTTTAATAGGCAATTCAGACATTCCGGTAAATTGGTCAGACCAAAAGATGCGGTTATTCTAAATCATTTAGAGCAGCAGCCCAAATTTTTCTGCGCTGGTACAACCAGCTACAAAATGGTGCCGAAAAGCGTTAATACCGCAATCACTGTCACCCAGAAGATTTGTTGCCTGCGCATCAGTTTAAGTTGACAGGTCGCGTGTTCCGTCTTGTCATCCGGGTGCTGTGGCGTATCCTCTGCATTTTCTGCCACTTCAAATAACAGCTTTTTAGGCTCGCTGTAAGGCATGGTTGTTAATCGAATCCAAACCGGTAGCGCTCGTGAAAAATGGCCAACGATCAGTAAACCAAGCCCCGCTAGCCTAGCGGGAATCCAGTCAGCGAACCACAGAAGACGCGTCCAGTAACTCTTTGAATTATCAACTGATTCGTGCCTTTTTTCTGCATCAGAAGCAACCCGGAAAGTGGCATAAACTAACGCGCCAAAGCTACCAAACAGCACGAAATAAAATAGGACGGCTAAATACTGTCGGTAGTTGATCCATATCAGAGACTGATTAATTAGCGCGTCATTGTTCAAACCTGAGTAATCTGCAAGCGCTTGCCGGTGGCGCTCACTATCCTCGTCATCGCCACGGTTTGCGGCTTTTAAATACGCTTTATAATGAACGCGGGCGGGCTCACAGTTAATGGCCAGAAGCAGCGCGCCAATACTGACAAGAAACGTCACCAACAAGTTATTAAGTAGCAATACGAGCACACCAACAAAGAGCGCAGGCACCATCATTCGTAAAAAGCTCGCCGGAGCACTTCGCCATTTTTCATCATGGAGTTTTGCTGCACTCCAACGTTGCCAGCGGTTTAAGTAAAACTGCCAATGTAACGCATCCGGACTATGGTAAAGCCGCTCGATACTCAATGCGATTAGCAACGCGATGAGAACCATCTAGTGCTCCTTTTACAATTGATTCAGGTATTTTGACCAGTCAAAACCAATGCCCGGATCCGTCTTTCGACCCGGCGCGATATGCTCATGACCAACAATACGGTGCCGATTCAGTGTTGGATAGTGCTCCAACAACAACTTTGTGACCCCCACCAAGCATTCATACTGCTTGTCAGTATAGGCAGTCTTGTCCGTGCCTTCTAGCTCAATACCAATACTAAAGTCATTACAGCGCTTGCGCCCACAGTACCGGGACTGACCCGCATGCCAAGCTCGCTTATCAAAGGGCACATATTGCTCCAGCGTGCCGTCGCGGCGAATGACACAGTGCGCGGATACACGCAGCCCATGCAGTGGTGCGAAGTCGGGGTGCGCGCTGCTATCGAGCTCCCCCATAAACAAGTCTTTGACGTAAGGCGTACCGTAGTCGCCTTCAGGCAAACTAATACAGTGGATAACTAACAGGTTAATATCAACACCATTAGGACGCTCGTCAAAGTGCGGCGACGCGTGTTGTATAGCATCAGTTATTTTATGGTTTTTCAGTTGTTCGCTTTTCACAGGCTCAACAAAACGGTAAAGTTTGCCCCCTAGTATCCGTATTGTCTGTAAAAAGGTAAAGCCAATATGAGTCAGCATGAATTGCAACTCGCCATTCAGGAAGGTGTTCGTAACGCGTTGGTGGAAGATTTGTCCGAAAAAGATGCCAGTCTGGACATTACCGCACAGTTAATTAGCCCTACCAGTCACTCTAAAGCGACCATTATCACTCGTGACAAAGCGGTTGTTTGTGGTGTTGAGTGGGTTAATGAAGTGTTTAAACAACTTGGTCAGGACGTCGCTTTAACCTGGCACGTCAAGGATGGCGATGTGGTAGAACCCAATACCACACTATGTGACTTAGAAGGCCCAAGCCGCGTATTATTAACCGGCGAGCGCACCGCTCTGAACTTTTTACAGACACTGTCAGCCACAGCTACATTGACGCACCAGTACAGTCGTTTGCTGGAAGGCACCAATACGACATTGCTGGATACCCGTAAAACCCTACCCGGCATGCGACTGGCGCAAAAATTCGCGGTTCGCTGCGGTGGTGGTGCAAACCACCGAATTGGTTTGTACGACGCCTATTTAATTAAAGAGAACCATATAATGGCCTGTGGCGGCATCGAGCAAGCCGTTAACAAAGCTAAGCAGCTTAATCCCGGCAAAACGGTTGAGGTGGAAGTTGAAAACTTAGACGAGTTTGAACAGGCACTGAAAGCGAAAGCTGACATTATTATGCTGGATAACTTCAGTTTGACCGATATTGAAACAGCAGTTGCAACGAATAATAACGCGGAGCATCAAGCCAAACTGGAAGTGTCAGGCAACATTACCGATGAGCGCTTGAGTGAATTAGCGGCCACCGGCGTTGATTTTATCTCTTCAGGTGCTTTAACGAAAAACATTCAAGCCATTGACTTATCAATGAGAATTTCCTGAATTCGCCAATAGCTTACAAATAAATACATTCGACAAAATCTGCTTAATAGACGACAGTTTCCTGACTTTTTATCAGGAGCTGTCTTATGCAGGATGCAAACACTCAATACAACGGTTTTAGTCTTATAGAAATGATGGTGGTGGTCGCTATCATCGCGATATTGTCGGCCATTGCTGTGCCGTCCTATACCTATTACACCCAGCAAGCAAAAGTCACTAAGGCGATGGCGCACGCTCAGCCCTTTCAATTAGCAATAGCGCTATGTTGGCAAACGGAAGGGCAGTTATCTGACTGCGCACAGGCCGGTCAGAATGGGCTACCGAATGTCCCATCGCCATTACCAGCGGAATTGACTAGCCTCAGTATTGGCGACGACTCTCGTATTAGCCTCCAGTTAGCTTCAGTGACCATCGATGAACAGCCGTTGTCTGTTGAGCTAACACCAGTGCCCTCAAGCACCCATCTGGAATGGCGCATCAGCTGCTCTGATTACCAGCAAAGCCGAAGTGCGGTCAGTGACTGTCAGCAAGGTATTGCTCAATAATGTCTTATATTGGATCTTGCCTCACCACAGAGCTCGACTTGGCGTTGCTTACAAACGAAAATCGAACAGAAGCAACACAAAACAAGCGTTTCCTAAAGCAGCACGGATTGACACTACTCACCGAGGGTAGCTCGTGGGTGCTGCTGTCACAGGATCCAGGCCATGACCCCGTTGACTCGGTTTTATTAAGTTTGTTTAGCCACAAACACGCGCTGATTGTCAGAGGTTCCGGTTCATTTTCAGCCCATAAGCCCCTTCAAGAGTCAGCTGTTGAGTACGTTGATAGTCTTTTATCCTCATGCGCCGTTGACGGTGGTTCCGACATTCACATAGAGCCGTATCAAGGCAATTACCGGGTTAGAATGCGCAGCGGGGGACGATTAGACACAAAAGATGTCCTCAGTGTCTCGTTCGCCAAACAAGTGGTAGCCCGTATTAAGGTAATGGCTGATCTCGACTTGACGGAACAGCCGTTACCACAGGACGGACGCCTTACCGTCACTCAATCATCGACTCGACAATACCTGGAATTTCGTTTGAATTGCTGCTGCGTATTGAACGGAGAAAAACTGGTTTTACGTTGCCTTAAGTCCTCTGAACACATTTTACCCTTAGCAGATACCGGATTAATGGCCTGTCAGTACCAGGGCTTTCAGCACGCACTGTCACAATCTCAAGGGCTTATCATTGTAACCGGGCCTACCGGCAGTGGGAAAACATCAACTTTATATAGCGCATTGAAGTCTATCAATATTCAGACGCTCAATGTCTGTACCGTAGAGGACCCCGTCGAGGCACCTTTAAACGGATGCACGCAGCTTATGGTAAATGAGCGCAAAGGGCTTTCGTTTGCGTCACTGTTACGAGCATTACTGAGACAAGATCCAGACGTGATTATGATTGGTGAAATTCGGGACGCGGAAACCGCCCAAATTGCGCTTCAGGCCGCACAAACCGGACACCTTGTTTTAACAACAATGCATACCAACGGTACTCTGGAAACATTGGCACGTTTGAAGTCACTTGGTGTCAATCCATTAGACATTGCCAGTGCTTTAAACCTCATTGTCAGTCAGCGCTTGCTTTCATTCAAACGGGAACACAATAACATTATGCGACACGCTATTTTTGAAATTCTTCCCTGGCAACCGCAAGCCCATGCACTACTTAAGCCCGGATCCTCCGATACTGACAAGGCCAACTATTTACAAGATTTAGGCTTGCCCAGTTTCGATCAGGCTAAAACCTACTGGGAAAATCAGGTGAACCTTAATGATTAAAACGACCGTGATGCGTTGGCGCTGGAAAAGCTCAGACAATAGCGGCCTGATACACGCGGCCAGTCAATTGCAGGCGGTAAAACGACTCTCAGACAGAGGCCTGCAACATATCACCGTTTACCATGAACATTTCATAAAAACACCGCCGCCAAGCCGCAAAGAATGGCTGCAAACAATGAGTCAGTGGCTGGAACTGCTCGATTGCGGCCTGCCGTTGCCTGAAGCATTAAAACATAGCGTTAATCATCATTCCTCTCGCTCAATGAAATGGCTGGTTAATGACTGTCAGGAAGCTATCAAGCAAGGCCATCGGTTTTCCAGTGCGCTGCGAAACTACTCAGATTGGCTACCGTCTTCCGACTTGCAAACCATTGAGTGGGCTGAGTCCAGTGGTCAATTAACGCGAGGAATACAAAATATAGTCACGCTAAAGCAGCAACAACTAGCAATGAATAAACAGCTGACGAAAGCGCTTCGCTACCCACTTATGATAGCTGCAGTGGCCTGTGCTGTCGCCCTATTGATGATGACCTGGGTACTACCACAATTTGAAAAGCTGTTCGGTAACACAGGATTACCAGCGCTCACAAAAAACGTGTTAGCGATATCGGATTTTATCAGTCAACATGCGCTTGTTTTTATCGGAGCTCTTTGCTTGACGTACGTGATGACAAAAGTGGTTCGACATTATTGTCCCGCACTCTGGCGACGGATGACGCTCAAGCTGCCAATTTATCGCCAACTCCTCATTGGTGCTCGCGAACAACAAGTATTTTATCAGCTAGGCCTGTCTCTCGACGCCGGGATTGACGCTGTGAATACGCTACGGCTTACCACCAACAACCTCAATTGTCCGGTTTACAAAGCGCAACTCGAGCTTATTGGTTACCATCTGCAACATGGTCTGGGATGGTCACAGGCGTTCAACCTGTCGACCTTAAATTCGGCGAAGACCATGAGTTTTATTCAGGCAGCAGAGAAGTCAGGACAGATAGCTCAAGCATTTAAACAGCTGGGTTCTTATCAACAAAAACAACTCGAGATTTATTCTGAGCGACTATCAACATACGCACAGCCCTTGCTGATGCTTATTTTAGGCGGCATTATAGGCACTCTTTTAGTGGCAATGTACTTGCCGTTATTTTCGTTGGGTAAACAATTTTAATGAAGCAGGACGCTATCGAATGACCGAATTATTCGCAGCTCACACAGCGGCTATGTTGATCTTATCCGTCGTATTGGGAGCTGTTATTGGCAGTTTTTTAAACGTTGTTATTCACCGCTTGCCTATTCAATTGCAGCGGCAATGGCAACAGGAGTGCGCTGAAGCAAATGGCACGCCTCACACACAGATGGAGCCGTTTAATTTAGCTTTTCCTGCTTCACACTGTCCAAAGTGCCAATCCGCTATTGCTTGGTATGACAACATTCCTCTTTTAAGTTTTCTGTTTTTAAAAGCCCGTTGCCGCCATTGTAAGACGCCCATTTCAATCAGCTACTGGTTGGTGGAAATAGTCACCGCAGTTAGTTTTGGTTTTATCGGATGGCAATACGGTATCAGTCTACCGGCACTGTTTTACAGCGTCGTTGCCGGGCTGTTGATTTGTCTTTTTGTTATCGATTTACATCACAAGTTACTGCCTGACGTACTCAACTATTCGTTGCTTTGGCTTGGGCTACTCTGGTCTCTTAGCGACCAGAGTCCTGTAATACCTGAACAGTCAATAGTTGGCGCAGTTATCGGCTACCTTGCCTTATGGTCGGTTTACTGGATCTTTAAACTGCTCACTAAAAAGGAAGGTATGGGCTATGGCGACTTCAAATTACTGGCTGCCTTAACCGCATTTACCGGTGCCACAGTGTTACCGGTTACCGTATTAGCCGCTTCTTTATGCGGCGCGGTAATAGGGATTATTTATATAAAATTCAGTGGCCGTGCCCAGCCGATTCCCTTTGGTCCTTTCTTAATTGGCGGTGGACTCATTAGTTATTTCTGGGGGCACCAGCTGTTATACGCATATTGGTCCTGGCTGGGAGGGGCATCGTAATGACATACGTTGTTGGTGTCACCGGCGGTATTGGCAGCGGAAAAACAGCGGCGACGAACGAGTTCGAGCGTCTTGGTATTGTTGTCGTCGATGCCGATAAAGTTGCTCGCGAGGTTGTCGAACCTGGCTCTGATTGCCTTGAAAAAATTCGGGAGCACTTTGGCGAAGCGATGATTCAACCTGACGGAAATTTGAATCGCAAAGCACTCCGTGAAAAAGTCTTTAGTGATAACACCGAAAAGGAGTGGCTGAACAAACTGCTTCACCCGGAAATTCGACAGCAAATTCTCCACCAGTTGAATCACGCAAACTCTGACTACGTCATATTGTCAGCTCCTCTATTGCTGGAAAATGGTTTAGACAAGTACTGCGACCGTGTGCTGGTTATCGATGTACCAGAGTCGCTACAAGTTGAGCGAACAACTGCTCGCGACGACATCTCTGAAGAGCAGGTTGATGCCATTTTGAACGCTCAAATGACCCGTGACCAACGCCGGCAAAAAGCAGATGACATTATCCTCAACGATACAACGTTTGAAGCACTTCACTCACAGGTTCATGCTTTACATAAGCGGTATCTGGAAGCAGCCATTGCACACGGAGGCTAATGCGCTATTATAGGCGCATTACCCTTTACTCACTGACACTATGGCGTTCACGGATAACCAGCACATTATTTATGAATACCCGCTTCAGGAGCGTGTGCGCACTTACCTAAGACTCGAACATGGCTTTGAGCAGCTCAACGTCAGTAAAGGCTTATTCCAACAGCAGCCTGATGCGTTTTTTCAATCGCTCTTTTCTCTCAGTGACTTACTGGAGCGCGTCGATATTCGAACGGAATTATCGAAAGATCTCGAGGCGCAGCAGCAGCGCCTTAAGCAATGGGAACAACACCCAGAAGTTGACAGACAAGCACTGCGAGCGACCATTCAGGAAATTGATGACTGCCAACAGTTTTTACCTGATATCCCAAAAGTGTTACGCGAAATTAAAGATGACGCGCTACTTGCCAGTATAAGACAGCGCTTCAGCCAACCGGGTATCAGTGGTCTTTTCGAGCTACCACAACTGCAGCTTTGGTTAAATCAAGACCGTAATGCTCAACAACAAGCATGTGATAGTTGGTGTAACGCCTTTAAACCTATCGAAAAAGCAGTGCAGCTAAAGCTGACGTTAATGCGTGAACAAGCCGCTTTTTCTACCCTGACACTCACCAGCGGCTTTATGCAGGAGAGCTCAGAACAGCCTCTTGCGATGCTAAGAATTAAAGTACCTAAAGAGGCTTCTATTTATCCGGTTATTAGTGGGCATCGGCAACGCTTTACGGTAAGATTCATGCCCTTGCCGGGTGCCGGTTCCAATCAATCAATTCAATCTGTTCAATTTGAAATAGCCAGGTGTGCGCAATGAGTTTAACGGTCAACTGCCCAACATGTGAAACCCAAGTCGAGTGGAAAGAGACCTCAGAATTTCGTCCGTTTTGCAGCGAACGCTGTAAGCTGATTGACTTAGGCGAGTGGGCTAACGAAGAAAAGAGTATTCCGGGAGAACCCGCCCCTGTCGCCAACGATGACTACATTAACGAAGGCGACGGTTTTTAAAACATCTATTTAGTACGCACTCATTGACTGCATGATGCAGTCCACAATAGGTTGGTTTGCATCAGGAAACTGAAAGGCATCTAACTGGTTTTTATCAACCCAGCACCACTTTTGCCCTTCCAGCTGAGTGGCTTCGCCGTCATAAGACAGTATCCACCAAACATCTAATAATACCCGCTTATCGGAATACTGATGTTCAATAACCGTCAACGGAGCCATATCGGTCACATCAATACCGCATTCTTCTTTAAGCTCTCTGACTAACGCTTCCTGAACGCTTTCATCTGACTCCACTTTACCACCGGGAAATTCCCACTTACCGCCCTGGTGCTGCTCAGGTAGACGTTGTGCAATAAAGATTTCGCCATTCGAATTTTCTATAACTCCCACCGCGACATGCACAGCGGGAGATTTTTGGGTGGTCATATTAACCTACAGTTTACCGTGACAATGTTTGTACTTTTTACCTGAGCCACAAGGACATGGCTCGTTTCGACCCACCTTTTGTTCATTGCGGGCCGGTTGCTGAGACTGCCCTTGTTGCCGGGGTTGCTCACCTTGAGTTGCGGGCTTTGTCTGCTCGTGTTTAAACTCTCGCGGAGCACTATCAGCCGCTTTACGCTGTTCGTCAACCGCATCAACGTCTTCCTGTGCTCGCACTTTCACACGACTTAGAATAGTCACCACATCCAGTTTCAGATTCTCGAGCATTTCACTGAATAACTCGAACGCTTCGCGTTTATATTCCTGCTTAGGGTTTTTCTGCGCATAACCGCGCAAGTGGATGCCCTGGCGTAAATGATCCATCGCGGCCAAGTGCTCTTTCCAGTGCTGATCAAGGCTTTGCAACATAATCGATTTTTCAAAGCGGCGCAGAACTTCAGGACCGACCAATTCTTCTTTTTCCTGATACGTCTTAACAAGCTCTTCCAATATCCGCTCACGCAGAACTTCTTCGTGGAAGTGCTCTTCTTCTTCCAGCCACTGCTGTAGCGGCAATTCTACTTGGAAATCAGCACGTAAACGTTCTTCCAGCGACTTCAAATCCCATAACTCAGCCAGTGACTGTGGCGGCACGTATTCATCAATAACTGCATTGACCACGTCTTCACGAATAACGGTAATGGTTTCTGAAATGTCGCCTTCATCAAGCAGTTCGTTTCGCTGCTCATAAACAACTGAACGCTGGTCGTTAGCAACATCATCATATTCAAGCAATTGCTTACGAATATCGAAGTTGCGACCTTCCACTTTACGTTGTGCGTTCTCAATAGCACGAGTTACCCAAGGGTGCTCAATCGCTTCCCCTTCTTTCATCCCCAAGCGCTTCATCATGGTACCAATGCGATCAGAGGCAAAGATACGCATCAGTGGATCTTCTAATGACAGGTAAAAGCGTGAGGAGCCAGGGTCACCTTGACGACCGGCACGACCACGCAGCTGATTATCAATACGACGGGATTCATGGCGCTCAGTACCAATAATATGCAAGCCACCAGCTTCAATAACTTCGTCGTGGACTTTCTGCCATTCTGCTTTAATGGAGTCGATTTTGTCGTTAGATGGCTCTTCAAGCTTCTCAACTTCAACCATCCAATTACCGCCCAATACGATATCGGTACCACGACCGGCCATGTTAGTGGCTATCGTTACGGCACCAGGGCGACCCGCCTGAGCGATAATGTCGGCTTCTTGTGCGTGGAATTTCGCATTCAGTACCGCATGTGGAATTTTCTTTTTCTTTAAAAGCCGTGACAACAGCTCGGAGTTCTCAATAGATACCGTACCGACCAGCACGGGCCGTTTCTGTTTACGACATTCTTCAATGTCTTCCGCAATCGCTTCGTACTTTTCTTGAGCAGTCAGATAGATAAGATCCGCTCGGTCATCACGTACCATTGGCTTGTTTGTTGGAATAACAACGGTTTCAAGTCCGTATATCGACTGAAACTCAAAGGCTTCCGTATCTGCGGTACCTGTCATACCCGCCAATTTGTCATACAGACGGAAATAATTCTGGAAAGTAATGGAGGCAAGTGTTTGGTTTTCGTTCTGGATGGGTACGCCTTCTTTGGCTTCTACGGCTTGGTGCAGACCTTCAGACCAACGACGCCCTTCCATTGTACGACCAGTATGTTCATCAACGATGATAATCTGGTCGTCCTTAACAATATAATCGACATCTTTTTGGAATAAATGATGCGCTCTTAATGCCGCATTAATATGATGTAACAGGCTGATATTAGCGGCTGAATATAAGGAGTCATCTTCAGCCAACATACCTTTTTCTTTAAGCAATGACTCTATATGTTCTTGGCCATTTTCGGTCAAATGAAGCTGCTTGGCCTTTTCATCAATAGTAAAGTGACCATCGCCTTTCTCTTCTTCCGTATCTTCTTTTTCCTGACGAACTAAGTGTGGCACCAGTTCATTCATCTTGCGGTACATTTCAGAGCTGTCTTCTGCAGGCCCCGAAATAATCAGCGGAGTTCTGGCTTCATCAATAAGAATTGAGTCAACCTCATCGACCAACGCATAATAGAGCTCACGTTGCACTCGGTCCTGCGGCGAAAACGCCATGTTATCGCGCAAATAGTCGAAACCAAATTCGTTATTCGTACCATAGGTAATATCTGCCTGATACGCAGCTTTCTTGTCTTCCGGGTTCATGCCTGGAATATTGAAAGCAACACTCAGACCTAAAAATTCAAACAGAGGACGGTTGAATTCGGCGTCACGCTTAGCCAGATAATCGTTCACCGTAATAATGTGTACGCCTTTGCCCGGTAGCGCATTCAAATAGGCTGTGAGGGTCGCGGTTAAGGTTTTACCCTCACCAGTTTTCATTTCCGCAATACGGTTTTCGTTCAAAACCATACCACCAATCAGCTGCACGTCGAAATGACGCATTTTAAATACGCGCTTACTGGCTTCGCGAACCGTTGCAAACGCTTCAGCTAGTAATTTATCGAGCTTTTCGCCTTCGTTAAGGCGCTTACGAAACTCAGCGGTCTTTTCTTTTAATTCGGCATCACTTAATGCTTCAAATTCGGGTTCCAACGCATTTATCCGATCAACATCTTTTTGCATGGTTTTGAGGATGCGATCGTTGCGACTTCCAAAAACTTTTCGAAACAGACTGCCTAGCATGAGTTTGATATATCCTGTGTTACTTTTAACAACAAAAGCGGTACCCAGTACCGCTTGCGTGTATTCTCTTAATGTTCAAATGTATTAATCGGCTTTTCGGTACACAAATTGGTTCGGGTCAATCTGCTTACCATTACGTAAAACTTCGTAATGCACATGAGGTCCAGTTGAACGACCACTGCTCCCCATTTCCGCTATTTGCTGACCGCGTGTAACAACGTCGCCGACGTTCACTAATATCTCGTGGTTGTGCCCATAACGGGTTTTCAAACCACCACCATGGTCAATTTCAACCAGCTGACCATAACCGTACCTATCTCCCGCCCAAGTGACGACACCGGCCCCGGTAGCAACCACTTGCACGTCTTCGTTATAACTCGCAAAGTCCAGACCCTTATGCATGGCTGGCGTGCCGTTGAAGGGATCTTTACGAATACCGTATTGCGAAGACAACCAACCATCTGAGATTGGACGTCCGGCAATGTAAGCATCGTTATTAAGTTGGTGATTCATCATCACAGATTCAAGGAGAGATAACTGTTTTTGTTTGTCCGATATCTTTGACAACATGTCTTCAATATCAGTGAGTACGTCAGTCCCGGAAGCCTGTGGTAACTCAGCCACTTCTATTTCAGGTCCGCCAATCGGCATTTCCTGCTGGAAATTGAATTCGCCATTATCAAGATTGGCAACGCCTGCTAAGCGTTCACCTAAGGCATCTAAACGGCGCATTTGAGCACGTAACTCGCCTAAATAAACCTTCATTGCGCCCAATTGCTTTTGGGTATCTTCTCTTAAGGCTTTTACGGTTTTTTGCTGAAGAATAAGGTTCTTTTGCTCTTTGGTAATTTGCGCTTGCGCAAACTCGGGGTCAACCCCGCGGTATTCCCATGGCTGCCACGTGACAAGCCCAATAAACGCAGCAACACCGGCGAAAGACAACATCCGTCTACGACTTAATTTAACGCGAAAACGAATTTTGGAGCCTCGATAAAAGACTGATAAACTCATCTGAACTCTCTTATTATTTGTTGACTACACCACTTATGTCACGACAACCCAAAACGCCATCAGAATTGCTACGCACGGGTCAGCAACCAATGGCTGAAACGTTGCGACATTATGCACAGTTTGCCGCTCAACTCTCAGAATGGCAACAGTTGTTTAAAAACTGCGTGGACAAAGCGACAGCACAACATTGTCAGCTTGTGAACATTCGCGACGGAGCGCTCATCATAAAAGCTGGCAGCGGCAGCTGGTCAACAAAACTTAAATTCCAACAAGCGGCCATTATAACGTATTTTCAAAACAATGCGACGGTGCCCGTCAACAAGCTCTCAGTGAAAGTGTCACCGAATGTAAACACAACAAATGACAGCGCACAAAGGCTAAGGAATATGGCGGAGGGGTGCAGCGAACCACTGCGTCTTCAGTTAGAAGCGTTGGCGGCGAAGTTTGATAACGACGCCGCCGACAATAAGAGTTGATTATGCGGTTGTATTAGCCGGTGACCAAAAGGCAATAGGCTCTTTTGCCTGTTCATCTTCAAAGGTCACAAACTCCCAGGCGGATTCATGCTCCAGGACAGCCTGAAGCAACTGGTTGTTCAGCGCGTGGCCTGATTTATACGCACGCAAGTGACCCAAAATACTGTGACCGCCCATGTATAAGTCGCCCACAGCATCCAGCATTTTGTGTTTCACAAATTCATCATCGTAGCGCAAGCCGTCGTTGTTCAATACACGGAAGTCATCAAGAACCACAGCGTTATCAAAGCTGCCACCGAGTGCCAGATTGTTTTTACGCAAGTACTCAATGTCTTTCATGAAGCCGAACGTCCGCGCACGGCTAATGTCCTTAATGAACGCGTTAGCACTGAAATCCATGCTGACAGTTTGCCCAGTGTCTGCGATAGCCGGGTGGTCAAAGTCGATAGCAAAGTCGATACGGAAACCATCGTGGGGTAGCAGTTCCGCCCACTTGTCACCGTCTTCAACACGCACCGGCTCTTTGATTCGGATAAACTTCTTCGCTGCTGACTGCTCTTCAATGCCCGCACTTTGTAGCAGGTAAACAAACGGGTGAGAGCTACCGTCCATAATTGGAATTTCATGCGAGTCCACTTCGATAATAGCATTATCAATGCCAACCCCGGCAAGCGCAGCGAGTAAGTGTTCGACAGTCGATATGCGAATGTTTTCTTCATTAATTAAACACGTACAAAGCTGCGTATCACGAACCCAGTCAGCACGCGCAGGGATATCCACTGCCGGCTCTAAGTCAGTACGGCGAAAGATCAGCCCAGTGTTAGCCGGCGCCGGACGCAAAGTTAAATTCACTTTGTTGCCCTTGTGCAAGCCAATCCCTGTCGCTGATATCGCTTGTTGCAATGTACGTTGCTTAATCATGAGCTTTATTCACCTACCTTAATAAAATCGGTTCGCTTTATACGGTTACTGGTCAAAAAACGACCATCCAAACCAAAGCGGCCGCATATTATACGACATTTGTCATGTTCCGATCAAATTTTACGCATAATTACACTGGCTTAGCAGTCATTTAGTCCGCTTGTTTGCGCAAAAATGCCGGAATATCTAAATAATCCAATTCTTTCTCTTGCTTTGGCTTCGTCGCCGCTTGGCGCTTAGCTTCCGGCTTAGGTTCAGCTTGCGCTTCTTCTTGCTCTTCATAACGAGGAGCCGCTGCACCACGGTCAAGATCAGCGCGATACGTTGGCTGAGGCTCACGTTTTGGTGCGCTTTGTGCGTTGTTAACCAACGAAATGTCCGGTTTGCGCTCAGCACCAATGCCAGTTGCCACAACAGTGACTCTTAATTCATCAGACATCTCAGTGTCGATAACGGTTCCCACAATAACGGTGGCATTATCTGACGCAAACGCCTTCACGGTGTTACCCACCGTTTCAAATTCGTCAATGCTCATATCCATGCCGGCGGTTACGTTAACCAATACGCCACGCGCACCTGACAGATCGATGTCTTCCAGAAGTGGGCTGTTGATAGCCATTTCCGCCGCTTCCTGCGCACGATCTTCGCCGCTGGCAGCGCCCGTTCCCATCATTGCCGTACCCATTTCTTTCATCACGGCACGAACGTCAGCAAAGTCGACGTTGATAAGACCCGGACGGGTAATCAGTTCAGCAATGCCCTGTACCGCACCTAAAAGAACGTTATTGGCGGCGCTAAAGGCGTCTAACAGCGACGTTCCTTTACCCATCACCTTCAGCAGTTTCTCGTTAGGAATGGTAATGAGTGAATCAACACTTTGTTCAAGTGCGTGGATGCCTTCGTCGGCAACGGCCATGCGCTTCTTACCCTCAAACGGGAAGGGTTTAGTAACAACCGCAACCGTCAGAATACCCAGCTCTTTGGCTACTTCAGCAACCACAGGTGCTGCACCGGTACCAGTACCGCCGCCCATTCCGGCTGCAATAAAGACCATATCCGCGCCTTCTAATTGAATACGGATATTTTCGCGGTCTTCTTCCGCCGATTGGCGACCCACTTCCGGGTTAGCGCCAGCGCCAAGCCCTTTAGTGATGTCCTGACCTAATTGAATGGTTACGTCTGCGGTGTGATTACGCAATGCCTGCGCATCGGTGTTCGCCGCAATAAACTGCACACCTTCAATTGACTCTTTAACCATGTGCTGGACAGCGTTACCGCCACCACCACCGACGCCAATCACCTTAATGACGGCTTCGCTTTCGTAATTATCCATCAGTTCGAACATAATAATTCTCCCTACCTGCTTTTTTTGCTACCCCAAGTTAAAACTCACCTTTGAACCAACTCTGTACTTTCTGCCAGAGTCCGATCACGTCAGTTTTAGAGCTTCTTTTTGTGATACAGCGGCGTCTTCCTGTCCATACCGTAACAGTCCAACCGCTGTCGCATAAACCGGGTCTTCTACGTAGTCCCGTAAACCTTTCATACCAAGCGGCACGCCTACGCGCACCGGCATTTGAAATATCTCTTCTGCAAAATCAACGCAGCCTTCCATTTTTGCGCTACCGCCAGTGATAACCACACCCGCAGCAATCTGCTCGTCTAAGCCACTTTGCTGAATTTCATCTCTGACTAATTCAAACAGTTCCTGATAGCGCGGCTCTACCACTTCCGCCAGTGTATGGCGCGACATCACTCGTGACGGCCGGCCACCGACAGAAGGCACTTCAATGGTGTCTTCCATACTGACCATTTGACGCAACGCACAAGCATGCTTGGTCTTAATTTCTTCCGCATGATTGGTCGGAGTACGGAATATCTTGGCAATATCGCTGGTCACCTGATTACCGGCGGCTGGAATCACTGCGGTATGACGTAACACGCCGCCCGCGTAGATGCAGATATCAATAGTGCCGCCACCTAAATCAACCAACGCTACGCCTAAGTCCTTTTCGTCATCGGTCAATACTGAGATACTGGACGCCAGCGCAGAAAAAATCAGTTTGTCGACTGACAAACCACAGCGCTCAACCGCTTTGGTAATATTCTTCGCCATGTCATTGGCGCAGGTAATGATGTGGACCTTTGACTCCATACGCACGCCCGACATGCCAATGGGACTGCGAATACTTTCCTGCGAGTCAATCACGTATTCCTGCGGCAGCACATGCAAAATGCGACGCTCTTTTGCAATCGGCACGGACTGCGCGGCGTGAATAACACTATCCACGTCGTCTTGTGTCACTTCCGCTTCATTAATCGGCACCATGCCACTTTCGTTTTGGCATGAAATATGGCGCCCTGAGATATTCAGGTAAACAGACGCAACACGGCAGTCGGCCATCAGCTCAGCTTCATCCACAGCTCTTTGCACAGACTGTACAACCAGGTTCAGATCATTAACGCCGCCTTTATCCATGCCACGCGCAACGGCGGTACCAACGCCTACAACGCTGATTTCATTGTCCGGCAAAAGCTCACCGATAAGTGCGGTGACTTTACTTGTACCTATGTCCAGACCTACTACCATATTGCGTTCCGATGTTTTCGACATATCTGCCTAACTCTCACTTTTTGCTTCACGCCAGGCCACTGCAGCCCCGGTATCGTATCGTAAATCCACTGTATCTATTTTCTTATTTTCACTGTTTTCGTGGTTCATCATGCTTGGAAACAAATCAATAAAGCGTTTAATTCGCTCCAAAGTCGCTTCCCTACCCAGTTTTATCTCTATGCCTTGCGTCAACACTAAACTGACAGCAAAGCGGTCGGTTAAACGTAAGGCTCTTATCGAAAAACCATTCACCGACAACATCTTTTGCAAACGGTAAAATTCACTCAGTGTCTCTTCTACCGCATGCTCAGGCCCAAACAATTGGGGTAACTGAGTACTCACTTTGGTGACATCCGCCCGAAACACCTCATCGTGCTCGTTAATTAACCGGTCAGCATTCCATAGTGCTTGTGGCTGATGTTCCGACACAAACACCGACAACCGATCGGGCCATACTTTGCGTATTGACACCTTTTTTACCCATGGCAGCGCTTCAACACGCTGCCTCAAACCATTCACGTCCGCCGTAAAAAAACTGCCCAACGGCTTTGACAAAAGCGCCTGTCTTATCTCGCTTTTGTCGGTATAAACCAATTCGCCTTGTACACTCAGGCTCGCTATGGGCACTTGTTGTTCATCTGTCAGCACTTCATTTAACTGATAAATGCCAACGCCTAGACCGATTAACGTCAGGCAAAACACGATGACACCAGACCAAAAGTTAACCAACTTAAGGCGCTGTTCAGCGGCCATGCCTACTGCTCCAGTGTCTGCGCCAATATGCGCTGCACCAGCTCACCAAAATCAATACCCGATGCTTTTGCTGCCATAGGCACCAGGCTCTTTTCTGTCATACCGGGCACAGTATTCGCTTCTAACAAGTACCAGCTACCCTCTTTTGCACGCATCACGTCGATACGCCCCCAGCCTTTTGCGTCTATCGCTTTGAATGCTTCCTCGGCCAGTGCTTTCAAATACACTTCATCTTGCTCGTTTAACCCCGACGGACAGTGATACACGGTATCGTTTGCCTGATATTTGGCTTCAAAGTCGTAAAACTCGTGTGGCGTTTCCAGGCGAATAACTGGCAGCGCGCTATTATCCAACAAACCGATGGTGTATTCCTCACCTTCTATCCATTTTTCCACTAAAACTTGCTCATCAAACTGCACCGCGTGTTTTAATGCTGACTCTAAATGTTGACCAGTATCCGCTATGCTCATGCCTATAGACGAGCCTTCTCGCGCCGGCTTCACAATAACGCGCCCACCAAGCTCAGCGATTAATTCCTCGCAATTAACGCTATCAAGCTCCGCCGCTCTAACTACACGCCACGGCGCTGTCGGCAATTCAAGCGCGTGCCAGATTTGTTTGCAGCGGACTTTATCCATAGCTAAGGCGCAGCCTAAAACACCACTGCCGGTGTAAGGCATTTCCAATACATCCAAAGCACCTTGCATACTACCGTCTTCACCACCCCGACCATGCAGCGCAATGAACACTCGCTCATAACCTTCATCGATCAGTTCATGCAAGTCATGTGCAGCCGGGTCAAACGCGTGCGCATCAATGCCTTTCGCCACTAACGCTTTTAACACCGCCATGCCTGACTTTAACGACACTTCCCGCTCGGCCGAGTAACCGCCAAGCATGACCGCAACTTTTCCAAAAGCTTCAGGCATCATTGTTCAATACCTCTGAAGCAATACGCTTCGCTAAAGCACCAACGTTACCTGCCCCCTGCGTCAGTAGTAGGTCGTCGCTTGCCAGTACCGACTTAAGCACTTGCGGCACTTCCTCAGGGGTTGCCACAAAAACCGGGTCAATTTGTCCTCGCTGACGAATGGAGCGACACAGCGACCGACCGTCTGCGCCAGGCACCGCTGTTTCACCGGCACTATAGACTTCTAACATGATGAGCACATCGACCTGCGATAACACATTCACAAAGTCTTCATACAAGTCGCGCGTTCTAGAGTAACGATGTGGCTGAAAGACCATCACTAAGCGTCTTTCCGGCCAACCTTCACGCGCTGCTTTAATTGTTGCAGCCACTTCTGACGGGTGATGCCCATAATCGTCGACTAACATCACCTCGCCATTATCTCCAGAGTCAGAAGGTACTGGGAAATTGCCGTAGTGCTGAAAACGGCGACCAATACCCTCAAATTTCGTCAAGGCGCGCTTAATAGAGTCGTCATCGATGCCCTCATCCGTGGCAACGGCCACCGCCGCCAATGCATTTAACGCATTGTGTTTACCCGGCATATTAAGGCATACACGGAAAGGTTCGCGGTCCTTACGTAAAATCGTGAAACAGCTTTGGCTTGCGGTTTGTTCATAGTCAACGGCGCGCACATCCGCAGACTCGCTAAAGCCGTAAGTGATTGCCTGACGTCCCACGCGCGGAATCAACTCAGACACAACATCGTCATCGGCGCACATAACCGCTAAGCCATAAAATGGGAGGTTATGCAGAAACTCTACGTAAGTGTCTAACAATTTATTGAAGTCGCCTTCATAGGTGTCCATGTGATCGGCTTCAATATTGGTCACTATCGCAACCATGGGTTGCAGATGCAGGAAAGACGCATCGCTCTCATCGGCTTCTGCAATTAAGTATTTACTACTCCCTAAACGGGCATTTGAACCGGCACTATTCAACAGACCACCAATAACAAAGGTGGGATCCCGGTCGGCTTCCGCAAAAATACTCGCTACTAAAGATGTCGTGGTTGTTTTTCCGTGCGTACCGGCCACGGCAATGCCATGTCGGAAGCGCATTAATTCAGCCAGCATTTCGGCACGACGGACCACAGGCACTCGCAGCTGATGAGCAGCCAATAACTCTGCATTGTCCTGTTTTATGGCACTGGAAACGACAACCACACTGGCGCCTTCCACATTATTCGCCATGTGGCCCAACACGATGGTCGCACCCAGTTCCCGTAAGCGCTCAGTATTGGTGTTTTCTGCAATATCAGAGCCCGATATTTGATAGCCTTGATTCAGCAATACCTCGGCAATACCCGCCATACCGGCACCGCCAATACCCACAAAGTGAATACGCTGCACCCGGCGCATTTCAGGTACATTCACTATGGTAAAAGGCTGTGCTTTGGTCGTGGTCATGCTAGTCATCGCTCTTCTCAAATCTTTTACATTCATTCGCTAAGCGTTGGGTTGCTTCCGGCATACCACGCTCGCGGGCGAAACGCGCCATTGTCCACAGTTGTTGCCTGTCATGCAATAAACGTTTTAAGTGGATGGCTAATGCCCCATTTTCTAACTCTTTTTGCGGCATTAACAGAGCCGCACCACAACTTTCCAAAACCTTTGCATTCGCCGTTTGATGATCATCCACAGCATGCGGTAATGGCACTAAAATTGAGGCCACACCAACGGCAGCTAATTCGGACACGGTAAGCGCTCCGGCGCGGCAAATAACCAAGTCAGCTCGGGTAAACTCAGTCGCCATGTCGTCGATAAACTCTCGTACTTGTAATGACTTAACCGTACCGGCGTCAGCATACGCTTGTTTTGTCGAAGCCTCGTTCGCCTGACCACATTGATGAACCACATTTAATTCAGCGTCTGATAACGTCCTAATGGCTTGCGGTACCTGTTCGTTGAGCACCTTTGCGCCCAAACTGCCACCAACAATCAGTATGGTTAGAGGGCCAGCGATACTTTTGTCTTCCTGATGCGTTTTCACGACATCGGTAAAGGCTTGTCGCAGCGGGTTACCTATCACCGGATATTGCTGCCACTGAGGCATAGCAACCGGCAAGCCAAGAAAAACGTTTGTCGCCCTGGAAGCCAACAGCCGAGTCGTCATACCGGGTATTGCGTTTTGTTCATGCACAAGAAGCGGAATGCCCATCATTTTTGCGGCAATCCCCATCGGCGCGCAAACATAACCTCCAAAGGTCACCACAACATTGGGCTGCAACCGTTTCAGTAACTGTCGGCATTGCATAACGGCTTTGGCCAGTGTGAGCGGCATCATCAATTTGCGCATAAGCCCATGTCCACGCACACCAGTCATACTAATACTATGAAGGCTAAATCCGGCGGCCGGAACGACGCGCGACTCCAGCCGACCTTCTTGGGTACCCAGCCAGTCAACCTGCCAGCCGCTGTCTCGTAAACTTTCTGCCACGGCCAATGCCGGGAAAATATGGCCGCCGGTACCGGCTGCCGCAATGAGTACTCTATTCATTCGGCACCTCCTCGCGGCGCGACTTTACGGCCACTCATTCGGCGTTCATGGTCAATTCGCAGTAATAAGCCGACGGCCAACGCCGATACCACCAGGCTCGTGCCACCGTAGCTGACTAATGGCAAAGTTAACCCTTTGGTAGGCAATGCGCCCGACGCCACACCAATATTGACGAACGCCTGAATACTAAACCACACGCCGATGCCATACGCTAAGTAACCGCCGTAACGCTGGTCGACCATCAGACAGCGACGACCGATGATGAGCGCTCGCCAAACCAGCATTAACACCACAGCAATGACCGCAATGACGCCAATAAAGCCCAGTTCTTCAGCAACAACAGCCATGATAAAGTCGGTGTGGGCTTCCGGGAGATATTGTAATTTTTGAATGCTGTTACCTAAGCCTGCGCCACTGAACTGCCCCTGACCGAATGCAATAAGTGACTGCATAAGCTGATAACCGGCGCCAAATGGGTCTTTCTCGGGTTCAAGGAAGGTTAAAAAGCGCTGCATACGGTAAGGTTCGACAATAATCAGCAGTATCATCGCCAGCACACAGGTAATAAATACGGCGAAAAACTGCCATAACTTCGCGCCCGCTAAAAATAGCATGGCGACAGTCGTCGCTGACAATACAACAACCGTACCGAAGTCCGGTTGCATGAGCAGCAGCACCGCAGCAATAAACAACAATACCAAAGGTTTGATAAAGCCCTTAATAGCTTCCCGAACTTCGTCTTCGCGCCGAGCTAAATAGCTGGCCATATAGATATAGAAAAATAACTTCGCCATTTCGGCCACTTGCACAGTAATTGGACCAACTTTTATCCATCGTTGCGAACCGTTGACTTCATGGCCAATAACCAGCACCGCCAACAACATAGCGAGTCCGACTAATAATAATTTTCCACTGTGCTCATTCCACAAATTAGTTGGGATGCGCAACGACACCAGCATGACGAATAGGCTTATCGTAATGTAAATGCCATGACGGATCGCAAAGTGAAAGGGATTACCGGTCAAGCGATCTGCGGTCGGCAGCGAGGCCGAAGACACCATAATAAATCCGAACGCCAACAACGCCAGCGATACTGTCAGCAACACGCGATCATAAAGAGCCTGACTGGTTGACGGCTTAAGCCATTCAACCAGCTGTTGCCACCGCGGCGTTGCTGCGGTTGGCATATCAAGTGCTAACTGTTCTTCACGCACGGTTGCCATTCGCTGCCTCCACCGCTTGACAGAATACGTCACCACGATGCTCGAAGTTATCAAACTGATCAAAACTTGCACACGCTGGCGATAGCAGTACCATGTCTCCGGGTTGTACCAGTGATTTAGCAAGCTCTACCGCCTGCACAAGATCGTTAACCTGCCTCGACCCATTAAACAGCTGACCGATTTTCGGACCATCTTTACCGATGGTTAGCAGTATGTCGACTTTGTCTAACGTGCCGGTTAATTCTTTAAAATCCGCACCTTTGCCATCTCCACCAGCAATCAATAAAAGCCGTCCGGTAATTGCGGGACGCAGGCCTTCCACTGCTGCAGCGGTTGCACCAATATTGGTAGCTTTTGAATCATTAACCCAAAGCACACCCGACTCCTGACTGACTAACTGACAGCGGTGCGCTAACCCGTCAAAATTTTTCGCCGCTTCTACGGCGTCCTCTATAGAGATACCAAGCGACAATGCCAGACCCAGTGCAGCTTGTGCGTTTAATAAATTATGGACGCCTTGTAACTGAAGCTGGTCTGCCCTTAAAACCACTTCTCCTGCATAGGTAATAGCAACGGGACCGCTCGATTTATCGACATTGCCTCCCAGCAAACCAAAATCGTTTGGATGCGCATCTTTGCCAATGCTCAATACTTTCCCCGTGATGGGGTGAGGCCAGGTATCCTGCTGTTGACGATTCAGTACCCAGGTATCCGCGTTATTAAATATGCGTTGTTTAGCGGCAATATAGTCTTCAAGCGCATTATAACGATCAAGGTGATCGGCACTAATATTCAGCAACGCCGCCGCTTTTAGTCTTAATTTTTCAGTTAGCTCCAGCTGGAAACTCGATAACTCAAGTACAACAGCGTCAGGTTTGCTATCAAGCTGCAGCAGGTCTAACACCGGTAACCCAATGTTTCCGGCTGCAACTACGTTTTTCCCGGCTAGCTGACCAATAAACTCAACCAATCGGGTCACGGTCGACTTACCATTTGAGCCGGTTACAGCAACCAGAGGGAAATCGACATTTTGAGCAAAGATTTCGATATCACCAACGACCGGAATACCCGCATCTCGAGCTAACGTTAACGGCTCTTCTCGAGAGTCAATGCCAGGGCTGGTAATTATTAAATCTGCGGCCAGGGTGTCTTCAATTTCCCAGTGTCGCGTGTTGAATTCAGCGCGTGGCATTATCGCTTTCGCATCTTCCAGGCCGGGCGGATTTTCGCGTGAGTCAAACACTCGTACATCCGCAATCAACGATGGCTTATTGGCAAGAAAACGCACAACTGAGACACCCGTCTTACCAAGACCGAGTACCACAATGTGTTTTATTTTCTGCCAGTTTATCGTTGTCATTGTTGTTACCGAAGTTTCAGTGTTGCTAAACCAATTAGCACGAAAATTAACGACAATATCCAAAAGCGCACGATAACTCGCGGCTCTGGCCAGCCTTTCAGTTCATAATGGTGATGAATTGGCGCCATACGGAAAACTCGCTTTCCTCTGAGCTTGTAGGAGCCAACCTGGAGCATGACCGACACCGTTTCCATGACGAAAACGCCACCCATAATGAACAAAACCAGCTCCTGACGTACCAGAATCGCAATAATGCCAAGCGCAGCACCAAGCGCCAGCGAACCTACATCGCCCATGAAGACCAGAGCCGGGTAGGTGTTAAACCATAAAAAGCCAAGCCCGGCGCCAACAATGGCGGCGCACACGACCAATAGCTCTGCGGTTAATGGTAAATAAGGAATTTGCAAATAATCGGCAAAATTTACGTTACCCGAGGCGTAGGCAAATATACCCAAGGCTGCCGCCACCATTACCGTTGGCATAATTGCTAAGCCATCGAGTCCATCGGTTAAGTTTACTGCGTTACTGGTGCCGACCATGACGAAGTACGCCATCAAGATATAAAGCATGCCCAATTGCGGCATCACATCTTTAAAAAACGGAACGAGCAGCGCGGTCTCAGCCCCCATGGTACTGCTCCAGTACAGGTAAACCGCCGCCGCGCTGGCAATAACGGACTGCCAAAAATACTTCCATTTAGCAATGAGGCCTTTCGGATCTTTACGCACGACTTTGCGATAGTCGTCGATAAATCCAATAATGCCGAAGCCTGTAATGACCAGTAACACAACCCACACGTAACGATTTTCTAAGTCAGCCCAAAGCAGTGAAGAGCCAAGCACCGCCGCGAGAATCAGAACCCCGCCCATAGTTGGTGTTCCACTTTTGCTTAAGTGACTTTGCGGACCGTCGTCACGCACTGTTTGGCCGATTTGCAAACGCTGCAGGCGACGAATCAATGTTGGGCCTAACCAGAGCGACAGTACCAATGCCGTCAAGATGCTTAAAATGGCTCTCAACGTCAGGTAAGAAAACACGTTAAACGCGCTTTCAAATTGCATTAGGTACTCGGCCAACCAAACTAACATGCGTGTTTATCCCCTATACTGCTGTGGCTCGCTACCGCGCTTTGCAACGCAGCGACGACGCGCTCCATATGCGCTGAACGTGAGCCTTTAACCAGCACTGTGACCGGCTGCGTTCCTTGTTGTTCTGTAAGTCTGTGTAAAATCGCCTGAACTAACGCATCTAATTGACTGAAGTGCTTACCACCATGACCATTGAATACCTCGCTAGCACTCTGACTAAGCACTCCCAGGCTGTATAAATTATCAATGCCGGTACCTATAGCATGCTCGCCTATTTCTTCATGATAAGCTCGAGCATCAGCGCCGAGTTCGCCCATATCGCCCAAAACAAAAATTCGATAGCCGCTGTAGCTACCGAGTAAGTCGAGCGCCGCTTTGGTTGAGGCGACACTCGCATTGTACGTATCGTCAATGATACGTAAGTGCTCACTTACCTTAAGAGTAGTTAGGCGTCCTTTCGCTGGCGTCACCTGATTTAAGCCGCGAACAATATCTTCTACCGAAATACCCAACTGATAAGCTGCCGCTGCGGCTGACAGCGCATTGAGCACATTATGATGGCCGCTTAGCTGTAAGGTGACGGTCTCAGCCTCGCCGTTAACATGTAACTTGAAGGTTGGCTGGCCCTCTTCATTCAATGTAATATCCGTTGCGTATACATCGGCTTCTTCTAATAAACCAAACGTCTGCCAGCGGTAGTTATCGCATACTGACTCCCAGCTCGAGCTGTATTCAGACTCTAGTGGGGTAATCGCCACTCCCTGGCACCCCAGACCACGGAAAATCTCAGTTTTGGCTCGAGCAACGCCATGCACACTGCCAAAACCTTCGACATGCGCAGCACTGACATTGTTTAATATTGCCACGTCCGGTTTGGTTAAATTGGTGGTATAGCCTATTTCTCCGGGATGATTCGCTCCCAATTCAATGACCGCATACTGGTGATGCTCTTCCAGGCGCAACAGGGTCAGTGGCACACCAATATCGTTATTAAAGTTGCCCGCGGTCGCCAGGGTGCTGGCTTTCAAAGACAGTATTGACGACAGCATTTCTTTAACGGTGGTTTTCCCGTTGCTGCCCGTAATAGCAACGGTTTTCGGAGCGACTTCTGCTTTCACTGCCGCACCGAGCAACCCCAGTGCATAACGCGTATCTTCAACGACAATTTGGCTTAATTCGGTTTGCTGCGGCTTCTCGACAAGTAAGGCTTGAGCACCACCTTGTCTGGCTTGTTCGGTAAATCGATGCGCATCGAAGTTCGGCCCTTTTAACGCAATAAATAGCGCCCCGGTTAAGTCGTCACGCGTATCCGTTGATACCTTATTAATGGTTTTGTCTTCACCGACAAGACGTCCATCAACTTTTTCCGCTATCCAGGCTAAGGTTACAGAAATCATGCGCAGTCTCCTTGCAGCCACTCGCTGACAACCGCTCGTTCGTTGTAATCAATACGTTGTGTACCAATAACTTGATAATCTTCATGCCCTTTTCCGGCAAGGAGGACAACATCATCCGGCTTCGCCTCTTGCATGGCTTTAAGCACCGCTTCACGACGGCCAGGCCATACCTTAACTTTGTCTTTTTCAGCAATACCGGCAAGGATGTCATCAATAATTTGTTCGCTGGGCTCTGTGCGTGGATTATCATCCGTGACAACAACAACATCGGCCGAGTCAGCAGCCACTTTCCCCATCTGAGGGCGTTTGCCTCGATCTCTGTCACCACCGCAACCAAACACACACCAAAGCTGCCCTTTACAATGCAAGCGCAGCGCTTTTAGCACTTGATCGAGCGCATCTGGGGTATGCGCGTAATCCACAACGACAAGTGGCGAATGCTGATTATGGAAAGCTTCCATCCGTCCCGGCACCGGCATTAACTGTTTGCAGGCGCCAGCTAATTCACTCAGCTCATACCCAAGCGAAAGCAAGGTTGCCACAGCCGTTAACACGTTATAGACATTGAAACGACCTAATAGCGGGGTTTCAACGTTATACGACAGGCCTTGCCAACTGATGTTGAAAGTCGAACCTTGTTCATGGAATTGCAGCCCAGATGCTGTTAACGATGGCGCTAACGATGACGGGTTTAATGTCACCCAAAGCTCTGCACCGTTGTCTTTATGCCAACGGGTCAACACAGCATCATCGGCATTGACGATTCGGTGCTGAACACCAAAATCGGTAAATAAACGCTGCTTCGCGGCAATATAATTGTCCATAGTGCCGTGATAATCCAAATGGTCACGGCTGATATTCGTAATGGCCGCAGCAGCAAATTTCAGAGCGTCGACCCGACGCTGCACTAACGCGTGCGAAGACACCTCCATAGCCACTAACTCGGCGCCTTCCGCTTTTAACGTTGCTAGTCGCTGCTGAATGGTAACGGCGTCTGGCGTCGTGTGCCGTTCTGGTAGCAGTCGACCAATCAAGCCACTGCCGGTTGTTCCGATAACGGCAGATTCTCTTCCAACTCGCTGAGCCAGCTGCGCAATAATATGAGTCACTGAAGTTTTACCGTTAGTACCGGTAACGCCGACAACGGTCATACCTTTTGAAGGGTGGTCAAAAAAGTTGCCGGCAATTTCCGATAAGTGCTCACGAACCCCACTAAATCCGACAACAACAGCGCCACGACGCTGCTCTACGGCCAAGCCCGGAGACTCAGCAACAACGGCAACTGCACCTTGGTCAATTGCTGCATCAATATAGGCGCGTCCGTCAGTCTCATAACCAGGAACCGCAATGAACAAGTCGCCATTGGCGACTTGACGGCTATCCAGTTTAACACCCGAAACAGTGACCTCCGGAATGTTCAGTGATGCCGGCAACATTGTTAGAAGTTCAGACAATGCTTTCATTGCTGACCTCCAAAGCCTGCGGCTCTAATTTCTGTATCATTCGGGTTGTCAGGCGGTACATTGAGCAAACGCATCGTTTGCGCCACGATACTAGAAAACACGGGCGCCGCTGCCGTACCACCGTAATAGTCATCAGTTCCGGGCTCGTTAATTGTTACCACAACCACCACTTCAGGATTACTCACCGGCGCAATGCCGGCAAATAACGCCACATATTCGTCACCATAACCACCGGTTGCTTTGGTTTTGCGTGTGGTTCCGGTTTTTCCGGCAATACGATAGCCCGGAACTTGGGCTTGTTTTGCCGTACCGTCACTCACCACTTCTTCCATCATATGCAAGACCGCACGCGTGTTATCCGGATTAAAGACTTGTTCACCCGGGAGTGGCGACTCCTGTCGGAATATGGTCAGTGGTCGTTTGATACCGCCTGAAGCGATAATACTGTACGCTTTAGCCAGCTGTAAGGTTGTAACGGACAAACCATAACCATAAGAAAGTGTGGCTAGTTCAAACTCGGACCAACGACGGCGATCGCTCAAAAGCCCCATACCTTCACCCAATAAAGCCACTCCTGTGTCGCTGCCGAAACCAGCGTCAGCATAGGTTTGTAGTAGTGGGTCAACGCCTAAATCGAGCGCCATTTTAGTCACCCCAACGTTCGAGGAGTGCTTAAGCACTTCTGTCAGGGTCAGTTCTCCGCGGTTGCGCGGGTCACTGACTCGACGGCCGCCCAGGCGTAGCCACCCCGGGCTGGTGTCGATAACGTCACCCGCTTTGTGACGACCATTTTCCAGAGCACTCAGTACCACTAAGGGTTTGACCGTAGAGCCTGGCTCATAGCTGTCAGTAATCGCCCGATTCCTCATTTTATAAGACTGTAAATCGGCGCGATTGTTAGGATTAAAGGACGGGCTGTTGACCATTGCCAGGATTTCACCAGTATCAACATCGAGTACAATAGCGGAGCCAGACGTTGCCTGGTTGTAGCGCACGGCTTTTTTTAGCTCTGTATAGGCTGTCGCCTGGATCCGCTGATCAATACTCAAGGTCAATTGTTTTGGTTGTTGTGCCTCTGTCTGGCTAATTTCCTCAACAACCCGCCCTTGCGCGTCCTTGCGATAAACTCGTTTACCCGGTTGCCCGGTTAAATGTTCGTCATACAGTAATTCAAGCCCTTCCTGGCCTTCACCATCAATATTAGTCAACCCAACTACGTGTGCTGCAATTTCGCCGGTTGGATAGTAGCGTCGGGACTCTGTTTTTAAATAAACCCCAGGAATGTTCAATTGCTTGACGTAGTCAGCTTCTGACGGCGTCACTTTTCGCTGTAAATACACGAAACGCTTGCTGGGGTCATCCACTTTATCAACCAACGCTTCACGGTTCATACGGAACGTTTCAGCTAAAGCCTGCCAACGGCGGCTATCTGCCAGTGCATTGTGTTCATCAATTCGTTTCGGATCGGCCCAGACCGTTTCTACAGGAACACTGACCGCAAGTTCGCGACCGTGACGATCAACAATACTGCCGCGCTGAACCGGTAAGCTGTCAGAACGCAAGCTACGCATATCGCCTTGCAATGAAAACCTATCAGGGCTGATAACTTGAATATAAGCAGCGCGGGCGACCAGAACCGTAAACACCCCAAATAATACGATAACGGCAGTGTAAAAGCGCCAGCGAGTGCCAGCTGGCTCTGTCCGCTTTTTACGCTTCGCCATTACCATGAGACCATAACCTCCGTGTCAGATGTGACATCGCGCATACCAAGTTGTTCTTGTGCTATGCGCTCCACACGGCTGTGTTCCGTCAAAGCGTTTTGCTCAATGACCAAGTGTCGCCACTCACGATCCAGCGTGTCACGATAAGACAACAGGTCGTCACGCTCTGCAGTCAGCTGACGATTTAAGTGAGCAACATAGACAATGCTAAGCGCATTGATAACGACCACAACGCCCAATAAAACAACCCACTTGTGCTGCACTAAATCTTGCAACACCATTTTGGTTAAGCTTGGATAGCGTTGTTTAGTCATGATAAACCCTCCGTGCTATGCGCAGCACTGAGCTGCGGGCGCGAGGGTTAGCCGACACTTCCTCTTTACCGGGTTTAATTGCCTTACCGACTTTTTCTAAGGACTTGTCTTTATTCAGTTCTGCGTCTGTGACCGGTAAGCCTGCCGGCACTTGCTTACCTTCGCTGTGTTTGCGAATAAAGCGTTTCACCAGACGATCTTCCAGGCTATGGAAGCTAATGACTACTAAGCGCCCGTCTTGCTTCAATGCCGCTAGCGACGCTTCCAGCGCTTGCTCTATTTGTTCAAGCTCTTTATTCACATGAATTCGAATGGCCTGAAATGTCCGCGTTGCCGGGTGCTTATGTTTCTCTTTGACAGGGCTAACACGAGCGATCATGTCCGCTAGCTGCTTAGTGCGCACAAACGGCTCTTTTTCGCGGTCCATCACAATAGCGCTGGCAATTTTACGGGCAAAACGCTCTTCCCCGTATTCTTTAAGAACCCAGCTTATTTCATCTTTTTCGGCTCGGTTAAGCCATTCGGCAGCGGTTTCACCGCGCGTGGTATCCATTCTCATATCGAGCGGTCCGTCGCGCATGAAGCTAAAACCTCGTTCGGCGTCATCAAGTTGTGGGGACGACACGCCAAGGTCAAATAAAATACCGGTGACTTTTCCGGTTAATTGCCGCTGCTCCAGTACCTGTTGCAGGTTTGAGAAAGGGGTGTGAACAATATCAAAACGTGGGTCGCTTTGCAGTGGTTTAGCGGCTTCAATGGCTTGTGGGTCTTGGTCTAGGGCAATAACTTTAGCATCACTGCCTAGCTTTTCTAACAACGCACGCGTGTGACCACCACGTCCAAATGTGGCGTCAATATAGGTGCCTGCTGTATCAGTCACTAAAGCGTTGATGGACTCTTGCAATAGCACCGAAACGTGTTGCGGTGACGTTGTTATCATTATAAAGAGAAGTCTTCCAGTCTTTCATTCAGGGTGAAGTCGCCCTCGCGCTCAACGTCCATATCCTGAGCCACTTGGTCATGCCAAGCGTCTTCATCCCACAGTTCAAATTTGTTCAGCTGACCAACCAACATAAGCTTCTTCTCAAGCCCGGCATGTTGTCTTAACGGTGCTGATATCAGTAAACGACCGTTTTTATCCATTTCACAGTCGTCTGCATGACCGAGTAACAACCGCTGTAAGCGGCGCTCTGCGGGGTTCATACTCGATAAACGGGTGAGTTTCTGCTCAATGATTTGCCACTCGGGAAGCGGGTACAACAACAGGCACGGTTGTTTAATATCAATCGTGCATACCATTTTCCCTTCACAGTCTAAAGACAAGGACTGACGATACTTAGCTGGGATTGCTAAGCGCCCCTTACTGTCAAGACTGAGTGTTGTTGCTCCTCGGAACATGATCCCACCTGATCATTAAGATCCACTATTATCCACAAATCCCCACAATGTTACAGTCTAGGTTCCACTGTTTCCCACTGTCAAGAAAAAACCGCTCTATTTATCAGGGTTTCTGGCCGATAATCACTAAGCTATTGAAGAAGCATATGAAATCTATCTGATAGAGCGTTGAATAAATTTGTGTAATACTCGAGCGAGACACTTTGGGGTAAGTTTGCAAATGAAGCGGTTTTGGCTTTTTATAATTTTGAGCTTTGCGCTATCTAGTGCCGGCGTCATTTGGTTTGCAGAAAACCAACATGCCCAAACGGTTGAAGCGCGTAAGCGCACGGCAACAGAGCGATTGGGTAAGTTGAGAGCCGCACTAGAGGGACAAGTCAATTCCTCTTTGGTGACTGTGCGCGCCTTACGTGCCGAAATTAAACTTTCTCCGAATATTTCCAGCGACCGCTTTGCCGCATTAATGCAGGAGCTCATGACAACAGACCTACCAATCCGCCACGTCGCTCTTGCCCCAAACCTCATCATTCAATATGTGCACCCTCTTGAAGGCAACAAAGATGCATTAGGATTTAATTACCGGGATTCAGAGATCCAATTTGCCGGAGTGCAAAAAGCCATTGAAAATGGTGACGTTGTGATTGATGGTCCGGTTCAGTTGGTTCAGGGAGGATTAGCGCTCATCGCGCGTGCTCCGGTGATCATTGATAACAACTTGTGGGGGGTTATCGCTGTTGTCATTCAAATTGACGAACTGATGGAAAACAGCGGCGTTAACGCCAGTAATGGTATTTATACAAGCGCTTTAGCTAAGGTATCAGAGTCAGGCAAACGGGATTTTGAATTTGGTGACGAGTCGGTCTGGAATAAAGATCATGTGACCAGTAATGTCGTTCTGACCTCTGGTCGCTGGTTACTCGCAACAGCCCCGATGAGCGGAAGCTGGGTCTCCCGAGGACCGCTTTACTGGAGTATTGTTAGCATAGGACTGCTATTAGCGTTAATCATGAACGCTTTTATGTACTACTTGCTTCATACACAGGTAAGGCTCCGAGCCGCTCTCAAAACGATAGATGAGCAAGCCAACTTTGATTCGCTAACTCAATTACACAACCGCCGCTCTTTCATTAAACAATTAAACCGTTTAACGAGTAAAGACTCAAAATACAACAGCTTTGCCGTACTGTTTATCGACCTCGATCATTTTAAAGAAGTGAATGACAGCTTAGGACATGACTTTGGAGACGAGTTACTAAAAGTTGCTGGTTCGCGTTTAAAGCAGCAACTTAGGACGGAAGACTTTATCGCTCGGTTGGGTGGTGATGAGTTCGTCGTGGTGATTAATCGCCTTAAATCAAAAGAGGTCATTAACCAATTAGCCCTCAAACTTAATAGTGCGTTAACCAAACCGTTCCTGTTACAACACAGCCAAACACAAACGTCTTGTAGTATTGGCATTGCCTTGTATCCCGATGATGGCCTTAATACTGAGCAATTACTTAAGAACGCTGACCTCGCAATGTACGCAGCAAAAGCAGCCGGTCGTCGTACCCATTACTTCTTTAATGACGAATTACGCCAACGCACCGAGCATCAAAATTCCATACATAACCGCATGCGCCTTGGGTTAAAAAATAACGAGTTTCGTTTGGTCTACCAACCTATTGTTAATTTGACCTCTGGAAAAATAGAAAAATGCGAAGCGCTCTTACGCTGGACAGATGATAACGGCGATACAATATCTCCTGCTGAATTCATTCCCGTCGCTGAGAGTACGGGGTTAATACACGAGCTTGGTCAATTTGTTCTGGAGCAGGCATGTGCCGATTGGAGTTTATTGCATAAGGGCAACATGCGTATCGGGTTATCTATTAACCGATCCGAACGCGAACTGAACGACTTAAACGCAGCAAAACAATGGCTTGAATGTATTCGCCAGCACCAGTTACCAACGGAAAAAGTAACGTTTGAAATTACTGAGTCACTGCTTATGAGCAACAAGCAGCGGCAAATCCAAATTCTTCACTACTTACGCTCCCACGGCGTGAAAATAGCCACCGACGACTTCGGTACAGGTTATTCAAGCATTAATTACTTACAACGTTATCCGGTTGACTATCTTAAAATTGACCGCAGCTTTTTGAATAACGCACCAGAGAATCGGATTCAAGTGGCGTTAACTGAAGCGCTATTGCGTGTCGCCCGAGCTCTGGATATTGATGTGATTGCGGAAGGGGTGGAAAACAAAGCGCAATGGGAGTTCTTGCAACGCCAGCAATGCGATTTTGCACAAGGCTTTTACATCAGCCATGGCTTGAGCCTTGATGAACTTATTACTTTCCTGAAAAAGTGGCAATTCTAGTAGAATCAGGCAACGACATAAGAAAGAAGGGGAGAGTCGGCCGATAAGCCGGGTTCTGTCGTGGACAATCATTCATCTAGTGATCAGGTTGCCCTGACCCTCAAGCAGTCTACCCGGGTTCAACGCGGGCCGCGCCAATGAACCCCTATTTGACCTTGCTCCGGGTGGAGTTTACCGTGCCGCGAACTGTTGCCAGCCGCGCGGTGCGCTCTTACCGCACCCTTTCACCCTTACCTGTGCTGCAAGCAGCCATCGGCGGTTTGCTCTCTGTTGCACTAGTCGTCGACTTACGCCGCCCAGACGTTATCTGGCACCCTGCCCTATGGAGCCCGGACTTTCCTCCCCCTGTAAACAGGCAGCGATTGTCTGGCCAACTCTCCGGCGACGGATTCTACGCTGTGTCGTCCACTAACTCAATCGTTGTTTTTCTGGCTGAGTGCCCACTGATACAACTCGTTTTTACGCTCACCGTGAAGCTTCGCACATAATGCAGCGGCTTTTTTCAACGGCAGCTCTTCAAGCAATATTTGCAACGTTCGTTTCGCATCCTCTCCAGGACCAGAGGTGTCCGTTGGCGCTTCAAAAGGTTCCACTAACAGGACCATTTCACCACGCTGTTGGTTTGGGTCGTCAGTTAGGCGCTTGACGAGCTCACTCGCCGAGCCCGTTAAATACGTTTCAAACTGTTTGGTTAGCTCTCGCGCTAACACCACTTGCCGGTCTTCCTGAAAAATTTCTCGCATATCCTCAAGGGTATGGAGAATACGGTGTGGACTCTCATAAAACACCAATGTCCGCACCACAGTCGCTAAACTTTCCAGTGTCGCACGACGCTGCGTTGGCTTCGATGGTAAAAAACCTTCGAACTGAAAACTATCCGTTGGAAGGCCCGCACCAGATAACGCAACCGTCAATGCACACGCTCCCGGTAACGACGTGACTTTTACATTCTGCTGTCGACACAAGTTCACCAGCGCATAGCCCGGATCACTGATTAACGGCGTACCCGCATCGGAGACCAACGCGATAGAATCGCCTCCCTTCACACGCTCAACAAGCTGTTCAGCTTTCGCTTTTTCGTTATGATCGTGAAATGCAAACACGGGAACTTGTATTCCATAGTGCTCAAGTAATTTACGAGTATGACGTGTGTCTTCCGCGGCAATTGCATCAACTTCCCTGAACACCGACAGTGCCCGTTCAGTAATATCAGAGAGGTTTCCAATTGGTGTGGGTACAATATAGAGTGTGCCCGTATCCGACATAAGAGTGCCTTCGTTTGTGTCCATGTGCAATGCGGTTTATAGTATCACCGAATAGTCGTCAATGCGGAATCTTACTGTGTTTAAAGCGTATCGTTTTGTTTTTATCGCCATTATTGCCTGCTTTGCTCTGACACAATGCACGTCAGCGCCTAAACGCACGCAGGCGCCGCAAGAGCGTCCGGACGTTCAACAGCAAACTCTTGATTTAGAAGACGCTAAAAGCTCCACCGATTGGCTTAATGACGCTTGGCAGGCTTCCAATGACATCGCTAAAAACTCGGCTCTTGTGCAGGCAGCATTAACCTTACAAGATGAAAAGCAATGGCAAAAGTCAGCAGCGATACTGTCCCGCCTCGATAAAAGCCAACTCACTAGCGATGCAAACCGCTATTATCGTTTGGCTAAGGGTCGTTGGTACGCGCACAATGAGCAATGGTCTTTGGTTTACGACGTTCTTAACGGGCTTCCCGAACGTTTCACTCAAAAAGAATACAAGCGTTTAACCCTTGAGTTGCTTGCTTTTGCCGCTAGTGAGAGTAAGCAGTACTGGCAAGCGCTGGTATGGCAAGTGGAAGCCCAACGCTATTCCGACGAACCTTCACCGCAACTGTTATGGCAGACAGCTCGCTGGGTTACTCAATCGCAACTGCCGGAAGCGCGCCCCAGAGACCTGATTTTAGCAGGTTGGTGGCGGCTCATTGATAATCACCACCAGGCAATGGCATCGCCCGAGTCTTTCGCAAGGTTACTGGATAACTGGCAAAACAGTTTTCCGAATCACCCCGCACAAGAACTGGTTCGCTCATGGAAGCAAGACAATAGTGAACATGCTGAATCGGAAATGAACACAGCTAAAACCATTGCGGTATTGCTGCCACTGTCTGGCCAATATGAAGCTCAAGGTTTGGCCGTGCGCGACGGTATCATTGCAAAAGTCAGTGAAAACACCTCGTCTGAACTGGTCTTTATCGATACAAATGCATTAAGCTTCGAGCAACAACAGTCAAAAGTACAAGAGCTAATGCCGGCCGGCATTATTGGCCCCCTTTTAAAAGACTCAGTTACCCATTGGGTCAGCCAGGCAAATTCAACGATTCCTCAAGTATTCCTTAATCAGCTTGAAAACAATACACCTCAATCGCTTGAAAGTGGCACAACCCTTTTCTTTGCGCTAAACCCCGAAACAGAAGCACAGCAAGCGTCAGACTTTATGAGCTCGGCATCGAGCCAAACTAAGCGTCCGCTGGTTCTGGCCGCGGACACGCCAAGTTCAAAGCGAATGGTTGAACGATACAAGGCAAGCTGGTCAGGTATTAATGAGCCTTCAGTCAGCCTATTTAGTCAGCGCGATGACATGAAGTCAGCGGTTGAAACATCGCTGGGGCTTATTGGCAGTAAAGAGCGTATTCGCGCAGTAAAAATTGCAGCAGGTAAAATCATCGTTGACGAGCAAGAGCGGAGTCGCCGTGATATAAGTGGTATTTACTTGCCGGGTAATCTCCAACAAGTTCGTCTGTTAAAACCCTTTATTGATGTAAGTATATCACCGTTTGCTCAGCGCATTCCTGTTTACGGAACCTCATCTGCGCATGAGCTCAGCAATCAACTGGGCGACAACGATTTGAATGGTCTAATATTTTCAGAGACCCCTTGGCTAGTCCAAAATGGTGGGGAAAATATACTTCTCAATCAATGGCTTGAAGCTCGCCCGGGGTGGGGGCTGTCGCAAGCCAGATTAGCCGCTATGGGCTACGACAGTGTCGACTTAGTACAGCGTCTGGCTATCATGCAACGCATGCCCGGAACGCAATTGAAAGGTTTAAGCGGTGTCCTTAATGTGGAGCAACAAATTGTGCATAGGCAGTTACAATGGGCGGCATTTAGAAATGGACGTCTGACCGTATTAGAGGAACAGCCCAGTGCAGGAAAAAGTCGCAGGCAATAAAGCCGAAGCGTTGGCGAAGACGTTTCTGTCTCAACATAATATCAATACCGTAAAAGAAAATTATCGAATTGATGGCGGTGAGGTTGACCTAATCGCGAGAGATAAGAACTACTGGGTGTTTGTTGAAGTGAAGTATCGGGCGAATGAAAAGTTTGCGTCAATTCTGGAACAAATAACACCCCAGCAGTGTCGTAGAATTCGCTATACTGCGCGCCATTATTTAATGACTCATAATATCGATGAACACACCTCTGCCATTAGGTTTGATGTTATTGGTATTAGCGGAAGCTCTACTGAAATAGAATGGATTAAGGACGCATTTTAACAATGATGACTGACGAGTCTGTAAAAGCGCTTTTTACACAGAGCATTCAAACCCAAATATCAGCGGTTGAAAGTCTTTCTGAAGACATGCAAGGAACTGTTGAATTGCTTGTTGGGCACTTGCTTAACGGCCAACGCGTCTTTATCTCAGGAACCGATACGAGCAGCTCGCTAGCAGGTCATTTTGTACACTTAATGACAGAAGGAATGAAGTTGGAGCGTCCTCCTTTTCCTGTCATGAGCTTGTCTGCCAATCCGAAAAAACAACTGGCAGCACTCGGTCAGTCCGGAGATATATTACTGGTTATTGCGGATAAAGATTCAGAGCAACTGACCGGCGTCATGGAAAGTGCGATTAGCCGAGAGATGATCATTATTGCACTAACTGGCGAAGGCAACGAGTTAGTATCAGGGTTACTCGGCCCTAATGATGTTGAGCTGCGCGTCCCAAGCTTAAATGCAGCTAGAGTGTTAGAAACACAGTTATTTATACTGCACAGCCTGTGCGAGCAAATTGAGTCGACTATTTTTCCTGAGGAGCATTAAGATGGTGAGTCAAAGTCGTCATAGTCTAATTATTGCGGCACTTTGTTTAGGTCTCCTTCAAGGCTGCGCTGCAGTAGCCGTTGGTGCTGCCGCCGTAGGGGTTAGCTCTGCCAGCGATCCTCGCACTATTGGTACACAAATCGATGATCAAACCATTGAAATGAAAGCCAACGCTAAATTAGGTAATGAAGAAAGACTCAATAAAGCGCGAGTGGTCGCGGTGAGTTATAACAACAATGTCCTTCTTATTGGGCAGGCACCAACAGAAGCGTTGAAGCGCCTTGCTGAAGACACCATTCGCGATACCAACGGCATTAATCAGATATTTAATCAAATTCGCATTGGCTCTAAAGCGAGCGCCGGGGTGTTAGCTGGCGATAGCTGGATAACCAGTAAAATTAAGCTAAAGTTCGCCAGTAACGAGGCCGTACCAGCCACTAGTATCAAGGTGGTGACAGAGAACGCGGAAGTTTTCTTATTAGGTAATGTCACTCAGCAACAGGCAAACGCGGCTATAGAAATAGCCAGAAATGTTGATGGTGTAGAAAGGGTCATTAAGGCATTAACAATTAAGGGTTAATGCCTTAACACTTTACTTTACAACTTTCAGATGACTGCGCTTTTTAGGCTTATCTGAGCTGCTATCACTACTCTCTTCTGACGAAGACGTTGACGCTTCAGCTTCTTCAAGTTCAGGCATATTGTCAAGTTCGGGCTCTGCTTCGAACATGGCACCAGCGCCATTTTCACGCGCATAAATCGCTAACGCCGCAGTCATAGGAACAACGACCTGCATCGGCTTTCCACCAAATCGGGCGTTAAACCTAACTTCAGCATCACCCAACTGCAATCCTTGTACTGCAGATGACGATATATTGAGAACTATTTGTCCATCGCTAACGAAGTTTTGAGGCACTACTGTCCCCACAATAGTAGCGTCAACCACCAAATGAGGAGTGAGCTCATTGTCAACGATCCACTCATACAGTGCTCGCAATAAGTAAGGACGTTTCGGTGTCATCGTTACTTCCTCCACCTTTGAAGCAAATGGTCGCGTTTATTAGGCGCGCGCAAGCTCTCTTTCAGCTTCAGTCAAAGAGTCCTGAAAAGTCTTACGTTCAAACAGGCGAACCATATACTGTTTGATTTCTTTTGCACCCTGACCTTCCAACTCAATGCCATATGCCGGTAAGCGCCAAAGTAGTGGTGCAAGGTAGCAATCGACCAAGCTGAACTCTTCACTCATGAAGTAAGGTGCATCAGCGAAGACCGGCGCCAACGACAGAATGCCTTCTTTCAACTCTTGCTTAGCTTGTGCATCACCATTCGCTATTTGGTCCGCTAGCGAGTACCAATCTCTCTCGATGCGGTACATCATTAAGCGACTAGTGCCTCGTGCGACCGGGTAAACCGGCATAAGCGGAGGATGTGGAAAGCGCTCGTCTAAATATTCCATAATGATTTGTGCGTTATAAAGCACTAAATCACGATCAACAAGCGTGGGTGCCGCCTCGGGATATGGGTTAAGCTGCAATAAATCTTCCGGTGTATAGTCTTCCGTCACGAACGTGATTTCAACACCAACACCTTTTTCAGCCAAAACCAAACGCACCTGATGACTTTTTAAATCATCCTTTCCTGAATATAACGTCATTACTGAGCGTTTATTTGCTGTTACAGCCATTCCTTTCTCCAGATAATATCAACGGCAAAAGGGTGGCAAGCCACCCTTTTAAACTCCGCTTTCGCGGACAAACAGACCCAATTACTTAAGATCTTTCCAAAACTCTTTTTTCAAGAACCAGGCTAAAAGCGTAAATATAAGTAGGAATCCGAATACAAACCATCCAATACGACGTTGCTCTAATAGCATTGGCTCGCCCATGTAAACTAAGAACGACGTCAAATCAAGCGCTGCCTGATCATATTCGCTCTCTGATAGGCGACCGCTACCATCGGTTTTAATTCCTACATAAACGTCTTTCATCTTCCCGTCGATCATACGTTCTTCGTATGTTTTCTCCGGTACACCTTGAAGCTCTTGCAATACGTGCGGCATGCCCACATTCGGGAACACTGCATTATTCACACCAAACGGACGGCTGTCGTCTTTATAGAACGAACGCAGATAAGTATATATCCAGTCCGCACCACGTACACGAGCCACGTTGGTTAAATCCGGTGCTGCAGTGCCGAACCAGTTAGACGCTGCTTCGGTGCTCATATTATTGGTAATACGGTCACCCGCTTTTTGGCCAGTAAACTGCAAGTTTTCTTCACCCAGCTCCTGTGGAATGCCAAGATCTTCAAAGGTTCGATTATAACGATGATACTGCAATTGGTGACAACCCAAGCAGTAGTTCATGTATAACTGTGCACCACGTTGCAGTGATGCTTTATCGTGCAGATCAACCTCAGCTTCGTCCAAAGGTACGGTTGGACCCGCCGCGAAAACCAGCGACGGGACCAAAGTAATAAGAGCGATTAACAATTTTTTCATTTCGACGTCACCCTTTCTGGAACCGGTTTCGTCTTCTCACGTTTACTGTAGAACCACAGTAACCCGAAGAAAGCGAAGTATAGGAACGTAAATATTTGCGCAAAAATAGTCGCTACAGGCGTCGCAGGCTGAGTACCTAAATAGCCAAGCACAATGAAGCTAATCGCAAATACGGTTAAGTTCAGTTTGTGCAATACGCTACGGAAGCGAATTGAGCGAACTTTACCACGATCTATCCATGGCAACAGCGCCAGGAAAACAATCGCTGCGAACATTAAAATAACGCCGAATAACTTGTCTGGTACCGCACGCAAAATTGCGTAGAACGGAGTGAAGTACCAAACAGGCGCGATATGCTCTGGTGTTTTCAGAGGGTTCGCTGGCTCAAAGTTTGGTGGCTCCAGGAAAAATCCACCCATTTCCGGATTAAAGAAAATGACGTAGCAGAAAACAAAAAGAAACACACCGAAACCGAACATATCTTTAATAATGTAATAAGGGAAGAACGGTATTGAGTCGACGATGTCTTTCTTACTTGTAAAGCGCTCGTGGAATTTGAATTTTGGTTTTTCTTCGTCAGGCACAGAACCTTTTGGCTTCTTAGTATCAATGCCATCAGGGTTGTTTGAGCCAACTTCGTGCAGCGCAACAATGTGTAAGAACACCAAAATAACCAATACCAGAGGCAATGCTATCACGTGCAGTGCAAAGAATCGGTTCAGGGTTGCGCCGGAAATAACGTAGTCACCACGAATCCATAATGTCAGGTCATCACCAATTACAGGAATAGCACCAAACAATGAAATGATGACCTGTGCACCCCAGTAGGACATTTGTCCCCAAGGCAATAAGTAACCCATGAAGGCTTCTGCCATAAGTACCAGGAATATGAACATACCGAACAACCAGATAAGCTCTCTGGGCTTCTGGTACGAACCATACATCATGCCGCGGAACATATGCAGATAGACAACAACGAAGAACGCGGAGGCACCGGTTGAGTGCATGTAACGCAATAACCAGCCGTATTCGACGTCACGCATAATGTATTCAACTGACGCAAACGCACCTTCGGCACTTGGTACATAATTCATTGTCAGCCAAACACCGGTCAGTATTTGGTTAATAAGAACTATCGTTGCCAAAAAACCAAAAACATACCACATATTGAAGTTTTTTGGAGCTGGGTACTGCGCCAGGTGGATGTTCCAGGTTTTTGTCATTGGGATGCGAGCATCCATCCACTCTACAAATCGCTTAAACATTATGCTTGCCCCTTATCTTCACCCACCAAAATGGTGTTCTCGTCGACAAAGTAATGCGGCGGTACAACCAAGTTTAATGGTGCAGGGACGCTTTGGAATACACGTCCGGCGATATCAAACTTAGAGCCATGGCATGGGCAGAAAAAGCCTGATTCCACACCTTCTACGTGTTCGCCCATTCCGTTCGGCAAATAAGATGGAGAACAGCCCAAGTGAGTACAAATACCTACCGCAACAAAGAACTCTTTTTTAATTGAACGGTATTGATTCTGTGCGTAAGGAGGCTGTTGTGGTTCTTCCGAATTCGGATCACGAAGTCTGTCTTCAATTTCTGTCAGCTCATTAAGCATATCCGGTGTACGACGCACAACCCAGACAGGTTTGCCTCGCCATTTCACACGGATTAACTGACCCGGTTCAGCTTTACGAATATTCACTTCTACAGGTGCACCCGCGTTTTTCGCTCTCGCACTCGGATTCCACGACGCTATAAAAGGAACGGCGACACCCACCGCACCAGCACCGCCAACCACTGAGGTAGCGACAGTCAAAAAACGACGGCGACCTTTATCTACAGGCGCATTGCTCATCCATCTATTCTCCAGTTTTGGACGCCTCACGATTCATTGTCGCGAAGTCGGAATTAGCTGCTGCTTTTGTCCGCTTTAGCGGATCACAGAAAATGCTTTGAGATAATAAAGAAAAGACACACTTTTTACAAGAGTAATGCGTCGACAACTGAGGCGTAACCCTGTTGGAGTACGCATAAAAAAACCCAGCCGGAGCTGGGTTTTTGACACCACACAAAAAGCAAATTAACGCTTCGAGAATTGTGGGCGTTTACGTGCTTTATGCAAGCCGATTTTCTTACGTTCAACCTGACGTGCGTCACGAGTAACGTAACCTTCTTTACGCAACGTAGAACGTAGCGCTTCGTCGTATTGCATTAATGCACGAGTGATACCGTGACGAATCGCACCTGCCTGACCAGTAGTACCACCACCACTTACAGTGATGTAAAGGTCAAACTTCTCAGTCATCTCTACCGCTTCTAATGGCTGACGAACAACCATTTGTGCGGTTTCACGACCGAAGTATTCGTTCAGTTCACGTTGATTAATTTTGATGTTGCCGCTACCAGGACGCAAAAATACGCGAGCCGTGGAATTTTTGCGACGACCAGTACCGTAGTATTGATTATCTGCCATAGTGTTCTTGCTCCGTATTATATATCCAGTTGTTTCGGCTGTTGAGCATTATGGTTATGCTCAGCACCTGCGTACACTTTCAGTTTACGGAACATGGCACGACCCAATGGACCACGGGGTAACATACCTTTAACCGCTTTCTGAATGACCATTTCTGGTTTCTTAGCAATCAGCTTTTCAAAACTGATTGATTTGATACCACCCGGAAATCCAGTGTGCGAGTAGTACATCTTGTCCTGAGCTTTGTTACCGGTTACAGCAACTTTCTCAGCGTTAACAACAACGATGTAATCGCCAGTGTCAACGTGAGGTGTGTACTCAGGCTTGTGCTTGCCGCGCAGGCGACGAGCGATTTCAGTAGCTAAACGACCCAAAGTTTTGCCTTCAGCGTCTACTACGTACCAGTCGCGTTTTACCGTTTCTGGCTTGGCTACAAATGTTTTCATTGTATAAAACCTACATTTTAAAAGTTCACGGACAGTAATTCCGGGCTTCCCCGCGAATCACAACAATAAAATAATGAATAAAATCATTAATTTACTTGCTGCAACCATCACTTAACCGAAGTTAACGTAATGGACTGTAACGTGGGCTGCGCGGATTATAGGAAAAATGCGGTCAAAGATCACGCATTTTTTGAAATTTATGCTTTGTGTGCCATGGCTAAATATTCACGGCTCTGCATTTCCTGTAAGCGACTCACACAACGGCGAAATTCAAAGCTCAGTTGGCCTTCAGTATAAAGTGACTCAATGGGTACTTCCGCTGACAAAATTAGCTTAACTTTACGCTCATAAAACTCATCAACTAATGCAATGAAACGGCGGGCAATATCATCTTTACCAGCCCCCATTTGCTCAACATTGCTGACTAATACGGCATGGTATAGCTGCGCTATTTCCATGTAATCATTCTGACTACGGGCTGTTTTACAAATATCCGCAAAGTCAAAGAACACGACATCATCGCACTCGGCTCTTATCCCAATTTTCCGACCTTCGATATCAATACTGTCTGACTCATACTGATCGCGGCATTCGGGAGCAAGATCCTTAAAATATTGCCACAGGTTATCATCCGCCTGGGAGTCTAATGGTGAATGAAAAATCTCGGCTTGAGTCAGCGTACGCAACCGATAATCGATGCCGCTATCGACATTCACTACTTCGCAGTTTGCTTTTATCAGTTTAATTGCCGGAATAAAGCGTGCTCGCTGCAGGCCATTTTTATAGAGGTCATCCGGGACAATATTTGATGTTGCCACCAAAATGACACCGCGTTCGAACAAATATTCAAACAACTTTCCAAGTAACATCGCATCAGTAATGTCCTGCACAAAAAACTCATCAAAACAAACAAGCAGAGTTTCATCCGCAATCTTGTCCGCAATAATTTCTAACGGATCGCTTTTCTGCTCTAACTGCTTTAATTCATTGTGGACACGATGCATAAAGCGATGAAAGTGAATACGCCATTTTTCATCAAATGGCAGGCTTTCAAAAAAAGTGTCCACCAAATACGTTTTACCGCGACCTACCCCGCCCCAAAAATAAAGTCCTTTTGGTTTCGGTGGTGCTTTTGAAAGCCAACGTTTCAACGCTGAGCTCTGCTGGTAGTCATTCCAGGCGCAGAGCTCCTCGTAAAGTCTTTGTAAATGCTCGACAGCGTTAAGCTGCGCCGCATCTTCTGAAAAACCATTGTGCTCAATGTCGTAACGGTAACGATCAATTGGCGACATTTGCTGTTGTGGCACTACCACTTCACCCCAGTTGCGATTATCCTAATAAATATTATGTTATCATGAAGGTGTTATGCAGCAATCAAGAAAACGCTGTTGTTATTTGCTGAGGAGTCAATTATGAGCTGGATTATTGGAGTTTTATTAGTGATAGCTGGAGCCATTATTGGCTTTTTCATTGCACGCTACACGCAAACAAATGGTCAGTCCGGCAATCTTGAAGAGCAGGTAGAGAAAAGCCAACAACAACTTGGTGAATATCAGCGTGAAGTTGCCGAACATTTTGCTACCGCTAACGCAATGATGGAGCAACTGTCTGACACTCAGCAGAAGTTACAAAGCTACCTGAATCAGAGTGCCGAGCTCCTCCAGCAGCCAGGTTCTCAGGGAGATTTGCCGTTTTTCTCGGAAGATACCATTAAGCAGTTGCGAGTTGCGAATTCATTGAATCAAGATCATCGCTCAGGTCGCGATGGTCGTGAGGCTGAACAAATTCCGCGCGACTATACGGAAGGACCGAGCGGTCTTTTCTCTGACGACCGACGTGAGTCAGACAAAAAGATCCGTCTAACATATCTTGAAACATTTTTAGAGTGAACTCATATCACTGACAGACGGTCATAAAGTGGAACCGTTTGTCAGTGATTATTTAAGGAGTTACTCTAATCATGAAGCGAGTCTTAGCCTTATTCAGTGCTCTTGTTATTGTTGCATCAACATCCTTGAGCGCTCCAGCCAATGCCGGCATTCCATTTTTTGACAAAGACGATGAGCAACCAACGCTTGCTCCGATGCTTGAAGAAGTCACACCAGCCGTTGTCAACATTTCGGTTAAAGGGAAGCGGGAAGTCCGGCAGCGTCTACCCGACGCGTTGCGCTTCTTCTTTGGTCCAAACGCCCCTCATGAACAAATCCGTGAACGTCCATTCCAGGGCTTAGGTTCAGGCGTCATTATTGATGCTGAAAATGGATATGTTGTTACTAATAATCACGTCATTGACGATGCCACCGAAATTTTAGTCACGTTAAAAGACGGACGCGAGTTCGATGCCAAAGTGATAGGTACAGACGAGCGCTCCGATGTTGCGCTACTAAAAATTGAAAACGGGAAAAACCTTACCGAAATTCAACTGGGTAAATCATCGGAGCTGCGTGTTGGTGACTTTGTTGTTGCTATCGGCAACCCATTTGGATTAGGGCAAACGGTTACATCAGGCATTGTCAGTGCATTGGGTCGGGCCGGTCTTGGTATTGAAGAGTTGGAAAACTTCATTCAAACCGATGCCGCCATTAACAGTGGTAACTCGGGCGGCGCCCTGGTTACGCTAGACGGCAAGCTAATAGGCATTAACACGGCGATTTTAGGCCCTAACGGCGGTAATATCGGTATCGGTTTCGCTATTCCCTCAGACATGATGAACAACTTAGTTCAGCAATTGATTGAATTCGGAGAGGTCCGTCGAGGTGTTCTTGGCGTGCGCGGTAACGACCTCACTCACGATGTTGCACAAGCCCTGAACATTCCTGTTAACCGTGGTGCTTTTGTGTCTCAGGTTATTCCGGGAAGCGCAGCCTCGGACGCCGGTATTGAGTCGGGCGATGTGATTGTTGAAGTTAACGGTCAATCCATTCGCTCATTTTCCGAACTGGGTGCATTAGTCGGTTCGATTGGCTCTGGTCAGGAGATTAAGTTGGGTATTATTCGCGACGGCGAAGAGATGACCATTGATGTCACTCTAGGCTCCCAAGATACCGCAGTGACCGCAGCAGCAATTCACCCGGCGCTTGAAGGGGCTACCTTAGCAGTGGCCAGCGGTCAACAAGGTATAGAAGTGACAGAGCTTGAGGAGCGCTCGCCTGCGGCGCGTATCGGCCTTGAGAAGGGTGATATTATTCAAGGTGTGAACCGCAAGCGCGTTACGAGTGTCTCTGATTTAAGAGAGGCCATTGAAGACAAACAAGGCGTCATCGCTTTGAATGTCAAACGTGACGACAGCTCACTCTTCATTGTGCTGCGTAACGCTAACTGAGGTTGTGACATTGTAGTGGCATCAGTGCTATGCTGATGCCACCTAATAATAAATAAAAGGCGAGTAACGCGTGTCTCCAATACTACGGTTTTTGTTTCAATCGGTTGGTTTAGGCCTTGTCGTTGCCGCCATTGTTTTACTGACTCAACCTTTATGGAGTCAGAATCATTCCTTCCGGCAGTCTCAGGACGACGTCATCTCGTTTAGTCAGGCGGTAAAAAAAGCCGCGCCAGCTGTTGTTAACATCTACAGCATGGGTGAAATCCAGGGATCCTACTACCAGCCTCAGTCATCTCGCGTTTGGCGGCTTGGCTCTGGCGTTATTATGGACTCAAATGGCTATATTCTGACGGCACATCACGTCGTCGACAACGTCGATAAAATTGAAGTTGCTCTTCAAGATGGGCGGCGATACGCAGCGCAACTCATAGGCAGTGACCGCTACACCGACCTTGCCGTGTTAAAAATAGACGCTAATAATTTGCCCGTTATTCCGGTTCAATCAAATCGTCGCGTACAAGTCGGCGATATCGTATTAGCTATTGGTAACCCGTACAATATTGGCCAAACCATTACTCAGGGCATTATTAGTGCAACCGGCGGCCGCGTTGGCGTGAGTAACTCTTATTCCGATCTGATACAAATGGATGCGGTCATCAACCAAGGTGCCTCCGGTGGTGCATTAGTCAATACAGCCGGGGAACTCATCGGTATTAATAACGCTCGCTATAACTCGTCATTCGATGATGGCGGAGAAGGCATTTACTTTGCCGTGCCGTACGCCACCGCTCAATCCGTTATGGATACATTAATTCGTGAAGGCGAGGTAGTGAGGGGTTACATCGGCATCACCGTTAACCCCAATTTTAGTGAGCAACAGTCATTATCCGGAATTTACGTTACTGGGGTGGAAAGAGGCAGCCCCGCTGCGTTAGCGGGCTTAAGACGTAATGACTTCATTGTTTCTATTGGTGGACAGCCGGTGCATTCGGCACCAGAAGGGCTCGATAAAGTGGCGAATGCTGAACCCGGTGAAGCGTTAGAAGTTGAGTTTTACCGGGGAGAACAGAAAATGGTCACCACTGTCACCGTTGCTGCACTCCCCAAATAACTTACTTTTCGCTGACGCGAACAATATCAGCGCCGAGCGCTTGTAGCTTTTTCTCAATAGACTCATAACCACGGTCAATATGGTAAATACGTTCAACCGTGGTTTCTCCGGTCGCTACCAGTCCGGCAATTACCAGAGACGCAGAGGCTCGCAAGTCAGTACACATGACTTCAGCGCCCGTCAATTTATCAATGCCATGACAAATGGCAGTATTACCTTCAGAGTCGACGTTGGCGCCCATCCGTCTCAGTTCAGGAATATGCATAAACCGGTTTTCAAAAATCGTTTCACGAATATTAGCCGTTCCGTCAGCAATCGTATTGAGTGTACAAAATTGCGCTTGCATGTCCGTCGGGAAACCTGGGTGTGGTGCGGTAATAATATTGACCGCTTTAGGGCGTTTAGGGCTTTTTAACGATATCCAGTCATCACCTTTTTCGATGGTCGCCCCGGCTTCTTCAAGCTTTTTGATAACCGCATCCAACGCTGATGGATCCGTTTTCTCGCAGCGAACCGAACTGCCCGTTGCCAACGCCGCAACCAAAAACGTCCCGGTTTCGATACGGTCAGGCATGACGCTGTACTCGCCGCCTGAGAGCGTTTCAACACCGTTAATATAAATGGTGTCGTTACCAGCGCCCTGAACATCAGCCCCCAATGCATTCAGGAAATTCGCTAAATCCACAATTTCCGGCTCGCGAGCAGCATTTTCTATTACCGTTTGGCCTTCTGCTAATACTGCCGCCATCATTAAGTTTTCAGTGCCTGTCACACTGACCGTATCAAGCAGTATCTCAGCGCCTTTAAGACGCCCATCCACCGAAGCTTTTATATAGCCATTTTCCACATCAATATGAGCACCCATTTTACGCAGGCCCTCAATGTGCAAGTTGACCGGTCGAGCGCCTATTGCGCACCCACCTGGTAAAGATACTTCGGCCTTGCCTGTTTTAGCCAACAATGGACCTAGCACCAAAATGGATGCGCGCATCGTCTTCACCAGCTCATATGGCGCTTTAAAGTGATTGAGTGTGGTTGGATCAATGCACACAGCTGTTTCACCCACCCGAGAATGAGTGACACCAAGGCAATCCAAGAGCTCTAATGAGGTATCCACATCGTGCAAGTTAGGCACATTTGAAAGTGTTACTTTATCGGATGGCAGTACGGTTGCCATAAGAATAGGTAATGCAGCGTTTTTAGCACCAGAAATAGTAACGGTGCCGGACAACCTCTGCCCACCTCTGATTTTAAACTTATCCATCAACAATCAAGCCTTAAGGCATCATCAGTTTTTTATCACGCGCCCAGTCATCTGGCGTGTACGCTTTTATGGATACCGCGTGGATTTCACCACTGGCAATATGAGGGTTCAGCGGTGCGTAAATAGCTTGCTGACGCTTCACTTTGTTCATACTTTCGAACGCTTCACTGACGGCGATAATCTCAACATTGGCGCCGTCAACTTTAACGTAGAGTTCACTGAGATCGAGTGCGTCGTTGAGTAATGTTTTTAACTGTTCTTCATTCATTTGTAGTTTGACCGCTTATGTTCTGTTCAAAAGGCGACTAGCTTAACGAAAGCAGAGACTCAACGCCACTGACTGAGGCAATTTGCTTTAATTGTTCAGAGGCACCGATGCATTTTAGTGGCGCATTAGTACCTTGCGTTGCTTTCATTACTTCCAGTAGAAACGCAACACCGGCAGTATCAATAACCTCAACCTGGCTGACGTCGACAGACACTAACTCATCGCCAAGCCACCGTCCGCGGGTCTTCCATAAAACCGGGACGCTGTTGCGCGTCAGCGAGCCTTTAAAGGCAATAACATTGTCTTCTGTTCGACTCACCGATGCCTCTGTCGTACTCATTATATTCCCTCAGCTGGATTATCAATTTCTTCGTCAGCTTTGATAGGCTCTTGAGCTTTTTGTTCAATAAGCTCAATCGTTTTATCAATGCCGTTTGAACGAATCACCGCCGAAATTTCACTTTGCTTGCTGTTTAACAAGCTAATACCTTCGACCACTAAATCATAAGCTTTCCAGATATCTTCATCCCGATCATAACGAATACGAAAGTCCAAACGAATCTCAGGGCGACCCGCTTCTTTAACTCGCGTTTTTACAACCGCCGTCCGTGCATCATCCGGAAGATCTGCTGCGGGCTCAAAAGATACCGTGTGTTTGCTCTCATCGTACTGAGTAAAAGCTCTCGCATACGTCGCCACTAAATAGTCGTAAAAAGCACGATAAAAGGCTTCTCGTTGCTCTTGTGTGGTGTCTCTTAAGTAGCGGCCAAGCACTTTTTTAGATGCATACAGGCTATCCACATAAGGCATGAGCTCCTCTTTCACAATGACCTTTAAGTAATTTGGATCTTCGTCAATTTTAGCTCGCTCGTTTTCAATCCGTTCAAAAGTGACTTCAGCCACTTCTTTTAAGAGTTCATGCGGGTCGTCATTACGAATAAGTTCCGCATTTGCTGCTGAGCTCACAACCACCATGGCGACAAGCGCTAGCAGCCACTTTTTAAATGACATGATTGACTCCTTAATACTAATCATTGCCCTGACTAAATAAGAATTGACCAATTAAGTTCTCTAGCACTAATGCTGACTTGGTATCCGTAATTGAATCCCCGTCTTCAAGCATGCTGACGCTGTCATCAATAAAACCTGGTTGTAAGCCTAAATACTGCTCGCCCAATAAGCCAGAAGTCAGAACAGAAACAGAGCTGGTCTCGGAAAATTCGTCGTATTCTTTACTGATAGACATTTCAACTAATGGCTCGTAATAGTCTCCGGTCAACGAAATATTGGTCACTCGGCCAACAACAACGCCCCCCACTTTCACCGGCGAACGTACTTTCAAGCTACCAATATTGTCGAATTTTGCATAAAGCGTGTAGGTTTCACCCGATGTGGTCATGGTGCCGCTGGCCGCTCGCAACGCAATAAAAGACAGCGCCAACACGCCCAGTACAACAAAAATACCTACCCATAACTGTGTTTTTCTTGATTCCATGGTTACCCACCAAACATGATAGCTGTAAGAATAAAGTCTAGACCTAAAACGGCTAAGGACGCAGTCACAACGGTTGAGGTTGTCGCTGCACTAATACCTGCAGATGTTGGCACTGCCCGATACCCTTTGTAGAGGGCGATCCAGGTAACAACAAAAGCAAAAACAATGGACTTGATGACACCGTTTAATAAGTCATCCTGCCAATCGACAGCTGACTGCATGACAGACCAAAACGCACCTTCGTCAACGCCAAGCCAACCCGAGCCTACTAAGTAGCCGCCATAAATGCCGACTGCTGAGAACATAAGTGCCAGTAACGGCATACTAATTAAACCGGCCCAGAAACGCGGCGCGATAACTCGTCGTAATGGATCAACAGCCATCATTTCTAAGCTCGATAACTGTTCCGTGGCCTTCATTAACCCTATTTCTGCGGTCAACGCTGAGCCGGCTCGGCCAGCGAACAACAGACCAGTAACAACCGGTCCTAATTCACGCAACAATGAGAGTGCGACCATTGGCCCTAAACTCTGTTCGGCCCCATAATCGACTAATATCGTGTAGCCTTGAAGCCCTAAAACCATGCCAATAAACAATCCACTGACAATAATAATGACCATTGACAACACGCCAACGACATACATCTGCTTAATGAAAAGCGGCCAAGATTTGCGCGGTTGAGGCTTACCAACAATAGCGCTGACAAACATAGCTAAAGCAAAACCAATACCCGCCACGCTATCTAATACACGACGACCGACATTCTCTAAAAACTGGATCATTTATCGCCCCCCAGTAAGTCCGTCGTAAAGTCGTCATTGGAATAATGAAACGCCACAGGACCATCTGCATTGCCTTGCAAAAACTGCTGAATAATATCGGTGTTGTTATTTCTAAGCTCGTCCGGCGTACCTTCACCAACAATTTTCTTATCCGCTATGACGTACGCATAATCAGCGATAGACAACACTTCTTTTACATCGTGAGAGACCACGATGGAGGTTAAACCCAAGGATTCATTCAGTGACTTAATCAGCTTCACGATCACGCCCATTGAGATAGGGTCCTGCCCGGCAAAAGGCTCGTCGTACATAATTAATTCAGGGTCGAGAGCGATAGCCCGGGCCAGTGCCGCGCGTCGTGCCATACCCCCGGATAACTCAGAGGGCATTAAATCTCTTGCTCCGCGCAACCCAACAGCTTCCAGCTTCATCAAAACAACGCTGCGAATAATGTCTTCTGAAAGCTCAGTATGCTCACGCAAAGGGAAAGCAACATTGTCAAACACCGACATATCGGTAAACAACGCACCGCTTTGAAACAGCATACTCATGCGTTTTCTAAGCTCATAAAGCTTGTCCCGGCTTAACTGAGGCACCTCTTCACCTGCCACTTTAATACTGCCTTTACTTGGCTTGAGCTGGCCGCCAATAAGTTTCAGCAGTGTGGTTTTGCCGATACCGCTGGGACCCATCACCGCTATCACTTTTCCTTTAGGCACACTTAACGACAAACCTTTGTATAACGGTCTGTTACCATGGCCAAAATGAACGTCTTTTAACTCAACTAACTGTGTCACACGCTTTCCTGTTTCTCTCGACCGCTAAGCTTCATTAAAGCTGAAGAGTATAACGGTTTCCGGTTACATCCTGCACCGTAATAATTGTTGCAAAGTTTATCAGTTACCGGTGTGGGTTTCCGTTAATTTATCGATTTGATTCAGTAAATATTCCGCAAATTGCTCTCTTTCAGTTACACACTGCTCGCATAAGTTCAATTGCTCGAACAATCGGGCGCCATGCACCGAGTAAAAAAGCATTCGTCCGACTTGCTCGCCCAAATGCTGTTCCATCTGCTTTATGGTGTCGTTAACATGGCGCTTTAACGGTTCCAGCAATTCAGGGTTGCTCGCTGCAGCTGCCAGCATTCCACTTCCTAAACGGGCGCACTCAGCATCCGTATCCAAAGCGGCCAGTAATATACTCTTGGGGGCTTTATTTGGGTCACTATCAAGACGCTTGAGATGCTCTTTTCTCAACGACTCAAAACGCTCAACACGACGCTGCAACATGGCTTGAAGCAAAGCGTCTTTATTGGCGAAGTGGTAAAGCAAACCGCCTTTACTGATACCGGTTTTCTGACTCAACGCATCAAACGTCAGGTGTGAAGCTCCCTCACTAGCAACTAAGCTATCCGCAGCATCCAAAATCAGCGCTTTGTTACTGGGGCGACCAACTTTGTTCTGAGAATCATTTTGGGTTTGCATACACAACACCTTTTATAAACCGTCTGGTTGGTATACTAATTAATTTTAGGCAAAATCGCAAGATTTCCGCCTTGGCGGTAGGCATAACCCAAACGAATAACGTATTATAGCCCCAGTAGACTTAAGATTGGGAAAAAGCAATGAAGCAAGTGACCCAGAACTTTCGCCAACTAGGGCAGCAAGTCCTGGATATTGAGAAGCAAGCCATTGAAGGGCTTTATGAGTACCTCGATGATAACTTCGATGCGGCCTGTCAGACATTATTTAACTGCAAAGGCCGGGTTATTGTGACCGGTATGGGTAAATCAGGGCACATTGGCGGGAAAATAGCTGCCACATTGGCATCAACAGGAACACCATCGTTCTTCGTGCACCCAGGCGAAGCCAGTCACGGCGACTTAGGCATGGTTGCGGCTCAAGATGTGGTTATTGCTATTTCAAACAGTGGTGAAACGTCAGAGGTTCTGAACATTTTACCGGTGATTAAACGCCTTGGTGTGCCACTGATTGCAATGACAGGCAAGCCTGAGTCCACTCTGGCTCGGCTTGCAGATACCCACGTGTGCATTGCAGTCGCACAGGAAGCCTGTCCATTAGGTTTAGCACCAACAGCGTCCACTACCGCAACATTGGTCATGGGAGACGCTTTAGCCGTCGCACTCCTGAATGCGCGAGGTTTTACTGCCGACGACTTTGCTTTGTCTCATCCAGGTGGCTCACTAGGAAAGCGCTTATTACTGCGCCTGCACGACATTATGCACACTGGCGAACGTATTCCACTAGTGTCAGAAACCGATATTATTCGTGACGCCTTATTAGAGATGTCTCGTAAAGGCCTGGGCATGACCGCAATTACAGATACCCAGGGCCGGTTGGCCGGTATTTTTACCGATGGTGATTTACGCCGTATTCTGGATAATCAAGTCGATGTGCACAGTACCTCTATTGCTGATGTTATGACGCGTTCATGCACGACCGCGAATGCGGACATGCTGGCTGCCGAAGCATTAAAGCTAATGCAAGATCGCAAAATAAACGGACTGATTATTACCGACCATGAAGGTCGCCCTTGTGGCGCAATGAATATGCATGACTTACTGCAAGCGGGGGTTCTGTAACATGGAGTGTATTAATACCTGGTATGGGGACATTGAAAAACAATTGTTTGAGCGTTTCTCACAGGTTCGGCTGTTAATTCTCGACGTCGATGGTGTTTTTTCGGACGGTCGAATATACCTTGGCAACGATGGTGAAGAGCTGAAAGCTTTCCACACTCGGGACGGCTTTGGTATGAAAGCACTTAAGAATGCGGGCATACAGACAGCCGTCATCACCGGTCGCCAATCCAGCATCGTTGAACGTCGGATGCAGCATTTAGACGTGTCTGACATCTATCAGGGACAAGTCGACAAAACCCAGGCATTTAATGAGCTTCTGACTCATCACAGCGTGAATGCTGAACAGACTGCCTATGTCGGAGACGACACACCCGATCTTCCGCTGATACAGCAGGCCGGCATTGGTGTTGCAGTAAAAGACGCGCACCCTTCTATTCAGCAGCAAGCTCAATACATTACCCGCTGTGCCGGTGGCTTTGGCGCGGTTCGTGAGGTGTGTGACTTGATTATGTTAAGCCAGGGGCTTTTGCATGACGCCAAAGGAGCCAGTGTGTGAATTGGCGCATCGTCGGTATTATCGTTCTTCTGTTTGGTGCCGGACTACTGCTCGTTCTGCGCCCCTTTAGTGACGATGGCAGAGAAAGCGCTGCCACGGCGACAAAACTGATGCAGCCAGATTTTACCGCCTACGGACTTGAAACCAAAATATTCGAAAGTGATGGCGTCCTGGCGCATAAGATTCGCTCAGAAGAAATGGCTCACTACAACCAAATAGGTTTAACCGAGCTCAAGCAGCCTCAATACTCAATATTTTCGGAAGACGGCACAGAGACCTGGCAAGTCACCGCCGAGCAAGGTACCTTTTACGATGATAAAACGCTGATTCTGGAGCGTAGCGTTGAAATATTAGCGTTGCAGGAAAGTTCTCCCATACAGCGCGTTATGACAGAATATCTGGTTATCGACTTAGCCAATGAATCAATGAGCACTGAATACCCGGTATTAATGCGAGGTCCGCAAGTGGAAGTTCGCGGAGATGGTTTAAGCGCCGACATGAGCGCAGAAATGATGGAGTTAAAACGACATGTTAAAACGGTTTTCCAGCCTAAGTCTTAGCTTTTTTGTGCTTATCGCATTGCCTTTGACGGCGATGGCGCAAGGAAAGGCTGACTTTAAAAAGCCGATGGAAGTCGAGTCAAGCCATGAGCAATTCGACATAAAAAACAATAAGTTAGTACTTACTGACAATGTTGTTATCCGTCAGGGCACACTACTTATTAAGGCGGACCGACTCGAAGCCTCTGCCAGCGAAAGCGGCGAGCAGGCGGACACCTTTATTGCAGAAGGTTCACCGGCAACCTACACGCAGACCCTGGAAAACGGCAACGATATTAGCGCTCAGGCAAATAAAATAACCTACTTCCAAGTCGAACAACGTCTCGAGCTCAGCGGGGACGCGAAAATCTCTCAGGGCACAAGCAGTTCAAGCGGTGATACGATCGTCTACGACTTAGCCGCACAGACGATCTCTGCAAGCAGCTCTGATGCCGATAACGGGCGCGTAATTACGATATTTACGCCGAAAACAAAAGACGACAAAACCGACAACGAGAACCCTTAATTATGGCCACCTTACGAGTCAAACATCTTGCCAAAAGCTTTAAGCGTCGTCAGGTTGTAAAGGACGTTAGCCTGGAGGTCAGTCAGGGCCAGATTATTGGGCTCTTAGGGCCCAATGGTGCGGGGAAAACAACGACGTTTTATATGATTGTCGGCTTAATCAACAGCGACAAAGGCCAGATTTTACTAGACAAAGACGACCTAACGTCTCTGCCAATGCATGAGCGTGCTCGCCGCGGAATTGGTTATCTACCGCAAGAAGCATCGATTTTCAGAAAGCTGACCGTGCGCGATAACCTGATGGCGATATTAGAAACCCGTAAAGAGCTTTCAGCGGACGCTCGCGAAGAACAGCTCGACTCGCTTCTTGAAGAGTTCAATATTGGTCATATTGCGAACAGTCTGGGGATGAGCTTATCCGGCGGTGAGAGACGTCGTGTCGAAATTGCCCGCGCCCTTGCCGCAGAGCCCACGTTTATTCTTCTGGATGAGCCCTTTGCAGGCGTCGACCCAATTTCGGTTATCGACATTAAGAAAATTGTTGAACATTTAAAGCAGCGTGGTATTGGTGTACTTATTACAGACCACAATGTCAGAGAAACCTTGTCCGTTTGTGAGCATGCGTACATTGTTAGTCACGGAGAACTTATTGCCAGCGGAGATGCAGAAAGTATATTATCGAATCAACAGGTTAAAGATGTTTACCTCGGTGAGCAGTTCACCCTTTAACGTGATACCGGGACGATAACCATGAGACAAAGTCTGCAGCTAAAAATTGGTCAGCAACTGACCATGACGCCTCAGTTACAACAAGCGATACGCTTGCTGCAGCTTTCTTCGCTCGACTTACAGGCTGAAATTCAGGACGCGCTGGACAATAACCCGTTACTGGAAGTTGAAAGCGAACAACCTCATGACGGTGACAGCACCGACTCCCCTCATTCGTCAAATAAAGACGACAGTCAGCGTGAAACCTCCGATGTTATAAAAACTCAGGAAATGCCAGAAGACCTCCCTGTGGACAGCACATGGGATGATACCTATTCATCGTCGACTCCTGCTACCGGAGCGGCCTCAAACGGCAAATCCTACGACGGTGACTATGAGGTGTACCAAGGCTCAACGAGCGAGTCTTTGCAAGACCATCTGATTTGGCAAATGCAACTGTCGCACTTTTCTGAAGAAGACACTGCGATTGGCGAAGCCATTATCGAAGCCATTGACGACAATGGTTATTTAACAACGAATATTGAAGACATTATTGAGTCTGTGCGCTTACCCGAGGTTGGCGAAGAAGAAGTCTGCATGGTACTCAAGCGCATCCAACACTTTGACCCAGTCGGTGTCGGCGCACGTACCGTCAGCGAGTGCCTGGCGATTCAATTACGACAACTGGACGACAGCACGCCGTTTAAGCTCGCTGCTATCACTCTGGTTAGCGAGCATATGGACTTGCTGGGCAACCGAGACTTCCGCAATATCCAGAAAAAGCTCAAATTAACCGAAAATGACTTACGTGAAGTCATGCGGCTGATTCAGCAAATGCACCCGCACCCGGGCGAACAAGTTGCTCAACAAGAAGTTGAGTACGTGATTCCTGACGTTGCGGTCATGAAAAAGAATGGTCGCTGGGTGGTCGAATTAAACCCGGATAGCGTACCTAAATTAAAGGTCAATGAAGAATACGCGGCACTGAGTAAAGCGGCGAAGTCCTCGGCAGACAGTCAGTACATTAAAAACCATACACAGGAAGCGCGTTGGTTTATTAAAAGTCTGGAGAGTCGCAATGAAACGCTGTTGAAAGTTGCCAACTGTATTGTTCAGCGCCAGCAGGGCTTTTTTGAGTACGGTGAAGAGGCCATGAAACCAATGGTACTCAATGATGTCGCTGAAGCCGTGGAAATGCATGAAAGCACCATTTCACGGGTAACAACGCAGAAGTTTCTGCACTGCCCACGAGGCATTTTTGAATTAAAATACTTTTTCTCTAGCCATGTCAGTACAGAAGGTGGAGGTGAGTGTTCAAGTACCGCAATACGTGCTTTAATTAAGAAGTTAGTCGCTGCAGAAAACCGTAGCAAACCATTAAGCGACAGCAAAATCGCTGAACTGATAGCCGAGCAAGGCATCAAAGTAGCGAGGAGGACAATTGCGAAGTACCGGGAATCACTGAATATTCCCTCATCGAGTCAACGCAAGAGTCTTTTATAACTTGTAAACTGCAGAAGGAAGACGTTATGCAAATTAATCTTACTGGTCATCATATCGATATCACTGAGTCTCTACGTGAGTATGTGGACACAAAATTTGCTAAGTTAGAGCGCCATTTTGACCATATCACCAACGTTCACGTCATCCTTAATGTTGAAAAAACGAATCAAAAAGCGGAAGCTACCGTGCACCTGAACGGCGGCGAGATTTTCGCTGACTCTGTTCACGATGATATGTACGCAGCCATTGATGGTTTAATCGATAAGCTTGACCGTCAGGTTATTAAACACAAAGAAAAAATGAAAAAGCATTAGTCCATGCAAATAAGTGAGTTGTTAAGCCCCGACTGCACCAGGTGTGCAGTCGAGGGTGCAAGTAAAAAGCGGTTATTAGAAACCATTAGCCAAATTGTCGCGCCAAAACTGTCAGGCATTACTCGTCATGACATTTTTGAAAGCTTGGTTAACCGTGAACGCTTAGGAAGTACCGGTATTGGTTTAGGTATTGCTATTCCTCATGGGCGACTCGCTAAAGCCAGCCATCCGGTTGCGGTGTTATTGACGTTAGACGAGCCAATCGAGTTTGACGCGATTGATAACCAACCTGTGGACATTATTTTTGCGCTGTTAGTGCCAGAGTCAGAGCATGAAAATCATTTGCAGACATTAGCAGCCGTTGCCCGTCGCATGAATGACAAAGACTGCACCCGCGCGCTTCGGAACGCTGAAAGTGACAACGCACTTTATCAATTATTTATTGGGGAAGGTGAAGATAAGCCATGCAACTGATTATTGTCAGTGGTCGCTCGGGATCGGGTAAAACTATCGCCCTTCGAGTACTCGAGGATCTTGGCTTTTACTGCGTCGACAACTTACCCATTAGCCTACTTCCCACGCTGGTTCATGCGGTCATGGAGCAGTATTCAAAAATTGCCATCAGCATTGACGTTAGAAACCTGCCCGAACATTCGGAAGAGCTGCTTGACTCGCTAAACTTTTTACCCAAAGGGGTTGAACCAGAAGTACTGTTCATTGATGCCGACGACAACACCTTACTAAAACGCTTTGGTGAAACACGCCGTTTGCACCCGCTCTCACAAAAGGAGTTACCTTTAGTTGATGCGCTTCAGGCAGAACGGAAGTTGCTCGAACCAATTATGGAGCGCGCCACCTGGCGCCTGGACAGCAGCGACTTATCGTTACACCAGTTAAGTGAAGAAGTGCGCGAGCGTGTGCTCGGCCGAGCAGACAAAAAACTGATTATCGTTTTTCAGTCTTTTGGTTTTAAGTATGGACTGCCGAAAGACGCTGATTTTGTATTTGATGCACGCATATTACCAAACCCGCACTGGCAACCTGAACTGAAGTTGCTAACCGGCTTAGATGCAGACGTACAGCATTATTTTCGCCAACAGCCGTTGGTCACGAAGTTTGTCTATCAGCTCGAAAACTTTTTAGGCACTTGGCTGCCTCACTTTCAACGCAGTAACCGCAGCTATTTAACGATTGCGACAGGCTGTACTGGTGGGCAGCATCGCTCCGTTTATATTTCACAGCAGTTAGCGGAGCGCTTTGAACAAAAATCAGTGAAAGTTCAGGTTCGTCACCGGGAGTTAAAGCAGCATGAGTAAAGCTTGCAAGACGCTTGTTATACGCAATAAACTGGGCCTTCATGCTAGGGCTGCGACCAAACTTGCGCAGCTCACACAGTCATTCAAGTCAGAAATTACCGTTCAGCAGGGTGAACAATGCGTTAACGCTGCCAGTGTGATGTGCTTAATGCTGCTCGCCAGCCAACAAGGCAAGTCGGTCGAAGTTTGTGCCGAAGGCGATGATGCAGAAGACGCATTAGTAGCGGTGAGCGAATTGTTCGAAGATCGCTTTGAGGAAAACGAGTAACCAATGATAGCCGAGCTGTCCGATAAAGAATACGCCATGCAACGAATTCAGGAGGTTAACTCTGCGTTAGCCGACGGTATGTTCGTGGCAGCTCGACGCATGCTGCACAACATGCCGGCCTGCGATGTCGCTTTACTACTAGAGTCTTCTCCACCGAAAAGCCGTTCTAAAATCTGGAAGCTGGTCGATATTGACGAGCACGGTGAAATTCTTGAAGAGCTGAACGAAGAAGTTCAGAAAGACATCATTCGTCAAATGGCGCCAGAAAACCTGGCGGCAGCGACCGAAGGCATGGACACCGATGACCTCGCCTACGTTCTGCGTGGTTTGCCGGAGCCGGTGTATCAGGAAGTCTTAAAGTCGATGGACGAAGGCGACCGTGAGCGGGCAGAAACTGCTCTTTCCTACGCAGAGGACAGCGCTGGCGGTATCATGAATACCGATACCATTACGGTACGCTCAGACGTCACTATCGACGTTGTATTGCGTTATCTGCGTCTTAAAGGCGAATTGCCCGAAGCAACCGATAAACTCTATGTCGTTGATCGCAATGAGAAAGTCACTGGTGAGATTTCGTTGACTCAGTTACTTACAGTCGACCCCAGCCGCCGCATCGATGAAATTATGTCATCGGATATTACGACCATACCCGTCGATATGGAAGAAACCGAAGTGGCTAAGCTTTTTGAGCGACATGACTGGGTTTCTGCACCGGTTGTCGATAGTGAGCAACAACTTGTGGGTCGTATTACGATCGATGATGTAGTTGATATTATTCGTGAAGAAGCTCAGCACTCGATGCTCAGTATGGCGGGCTTGGAAGATGACGAGGATACCTTTGCGCCGGTATTGAAAAGTACCCGCCGCCGTACCGTATGGCTTGCGGTTAACTTGGTGACAGCCTTATTAGCCGCCATGGTCAGTTCACTGTTTGAAGACATACTGGCGCAAATGGCCATACTGGCTATTTTGAACACCATAGTTCCTAGTATGGGCGGCATTGCCGGTAGTCAAACCTTAACACTGGTTATTCGAGGTATGGCGCTCGGCCATATCGGATCCAGTAACTCCCGATGGTTAATCGGTAAAGAGCTCGCGATAGGCTTCTTAAACGGCGTAATATGGTCGGTGCTTATTGCTGCAGTCGTTGCGCTTTGGAAGCAAGACTTACTGGTTGGCGGTATTATCGCGTTCGCTATGATGATGAACCTATTAGCCGCAGGGCTGGCGGGGGCAACCGTTCCGCTTATGTTGAAGCGTTTTAACATTGACCCTGCACTTGCCGGTGGCGTAATTTTAACCACGGTGACCGATGTCGTCGGTATTTTCGCCTTCCTTGGCTCAGCGACTCTCCTGCTTTCTTAAGCGCCTTAGTGTTGTAAAGGCAGGCTAATGACCTGCCACACTCATTTGTTCTAACAGTACAGAGCCAGTGTGCAATGCATGTCGTTCATCGGTATCGTTGCCAATAGCAACGATGTTCGCCAGCATATCTTTTAAGTTGCCAGCTATTGTGACTTCTTCAACTGGGTACTGAACTTCGCCATTTTCGACCCAAAAGCCTGCAGCGCCGCGAGAATAGTCGCCGTTAACGAGGTTAACGCCCTGCCCCATGACTTCAGTCACCAAAAGCCCGGTTCCCATTTGCTGGCAAAGCTGCTGTAGCGACTTATCCTGTTGACTGACCCGCCAGTTATGAATACCACCTGCATGGCCGGTCGGTTGCATATCCATTTTACGAGCCGCATAACTGGTCAATAAGTACGTTTCCAATACGCCCTTATCGACAATAGTTCTATCCTGTGTTTTAAGACCTTCGGCGTCAAATGGTGTGCTGGCTAAGCCGCCAACAATATGAGGACGCTCTTGAATAGTCAGCCATTCCGGGAGCACTGATTTTCCTAAATAATCGAGTAAGAAGCTCGACTTGCGGTACAAGTTTCCGCCGCTAATGGCTGAGACGAAATGCCCAAACAAACTACCCGCAATATCAGCACGAAAAATGACCGGAACCTTGGCCGTTGGAACCTGTCTGGCCCCCAAACGAGACAAGGTTTCGTTAGCGGCATCTTCTGCCACTTTTTCCGGTGTCCATAAGTCAGATGTTTTTCTCGCCACGGTATAACTCATATCACGCTGCATTTTATCGCCTTCACGAGCAATAAGCGCACAACCTAAGTTATGGCGAGACTGTAGGAAGCCACCAATAAAGTCGTGTGTGTTGCCATAAACCCGAAAACCGGTGTGACTACCGTAGTGTGCTCCATCGGAATTCACTATACGCTCGTCTAGGTTCAATGCATGCTTTTCGCACGCCAGCGCCTGTTCAATAGCATACTCTGCACTTTGGTCGCCCGGGTGACACAAATCTAAATCCGCAATATCGGTTGCCATAAGCTCGGACGGTGCTAAGCCATTGTAGGGGTCCGGCGACGTAAAACGGGCAATATCACAGGCTTTGTCAACAGCGGCTTCAATAGCGGCCTTTGACAGATCTGTTGTCGACGCAGAACCTTTTTGCTGTCCACGATACACCGTAATGCCTAATGCGCCATCTTGGTTAAACTCAACGGTTTCGACCTCTCCCAAACGAGTCCCCACAGAAATACCTGAGGTTTGACTAATAGAGCATTCCGCATCACTGGCACCTTTTTGTTTCGCCAGCGACAAGGCCTCTTTTACGGCAGCCTCGACTTGCCCCATCTCTTTGTTAAGGTCATCCAGTTGTACTATCAAAAAACTCTCCTCACTGCTAAACTAGCGGCTTTAGCGCTAATCGAGTTGTAATTATGTCGAAACGAAAGTCACAAAACCCATCCTCTGATATCGACGCTCATGACAATGACGATTTCGTCAGTAAGTCACAAAAAAAGCGCGAAATGGCAGAGCGACAAAAAGTCGGTACCGACTTAGTCGAGCTCAGCGATGCTCAATTAAAGAGCATGCCGTTAGACGACGAGCTTCGTGACGCCGTATTATTGGCTCGTAAAATTCGTAATAAACACGAAGGCTACCGACGCCAGCTTCAATTCATTGGTAAGCTGATGCGCTCTCGGGATATTGAGCCCATTGAACAAGCGCTGTCAGACCTTCGTAATGCGCACCAGCAGGAAACCACTAAGTTTCACGCTGTCGAAGACGCCAGGGACTCGCTCCTCAACGGCGGAGACGAGGCCTTGCAAAGCTTTATCGAAAACTACCCTCAGGCCGATCGCCAAAAAATTCGACAGCTGATGCGCTTAGCTGAGCAGCAAAAAGCCCAGGAAAAGCCACCTAAGGCGGCTCGAGAGCTATTTGTTTATCTGCGCAGCGTTATTCTTTAATTACTCCGTACCACCAACGGTCATTGAATCCAGTTTCAAGGTTGGTTGTCCGACACCAACAGGAACACTTTGACCGTCCTTACCACAAACACCAACGCCGGCGTCCAGTTCCAGGTCATTGCCGACCATAGAAACCTGTGACATAGCATCAGGTCCGTTACCAATTAAGGTAGCCCCTTTTATTGGCGCGGTAATTTTACCGTCTTCAATTAAGTAAGCCTCTGACGCTGAAAACACAAACTGTCCTGAGGTTATGTCGACTTGTCCGCCGGCAAACTGAGGCGCATAAATGCCCTTTTTGACACTGCTGATAATCTCATCCGGCGTACTTTCGCCCGGCAGCATATAAGTATTCGTCATACGAGGCATGGGTAAATGAGCAAAGCTTTCCCGGCGACCATTACCGGTGACGCTTTGTTTCATCAACCGTGCGTTCATCTTGTCCTGCATATAACCACGCAAGCGACCGTTCTCTATCAGAACATTGTAACCACTCGGTGTCCCTTCATCGTCTATCGTCATCGAGCCACGACGGTCATTCATGGTGCCGTCATCGACAATGGTACAAAGCTCTGAAGCCACCTTTTCACCCACACGACCGGAGTAAGCTGACGACCCTTTACGATTGAAATCACCTTCAAGGCCATGACCAACCGCCTCATGCAATAACACCCCTGGCCAACCCGCTCCTAAAACGACTGGCATGTTACCTGCGGGTGCCGGACGTGCTTCTAAGTTCACCAGTGCCTGGCGAACCGCCTCTTCGGCGAAGTGCTTCCAACGTGTACTACCGTTTGTGTCTTCAATAAAAAATTCGTAACCAACGCGCGCTCCACCACCGGCGCTACCGCGCTCACGACGACCGTTTTGCTCCGCAATGACCGAACAGTTCAAACGAATAAGCGGGCGCTTATCGGTAGCAAAGGTGCCATCTGTCGCAGCAACCAGTACATCGTCATAACTGCCACTTAAACTGACAACCACTTGCGACACTCGGCTGTCCTGCGCACGCGCATGAGCATCAGTCTGTTTTAACAGCTCAATTTTTTCATCTTCCGACAGCGTATTTAAAGGATTAATGCCTTCATATCGTGATGTGGCCTGCACAGACTGTAACGCCGCTACCGACTTACTCTGCCCCTGACGGGCAATACCGCGGGCAGCTTCACTGGTGCGCTTAAGCGCTTCCAAAGTAATTTCATCAGCGTAAGCAAAGCCAGTTTTTTCGCCCTGCACCGCACGAACGCCCATTCCGGTTTCAATATGAAACGCACCATTTTTAATGATGCCGTCTTCCAGCACCCAGGATTCATTGACACTGTGTTGCAGATAAATGTCTGCAAAATCAATTGTACCGCTGTATAACGTTGCCAACGCTTTACTAATATCGCTCTCAGACAACGAATAATCATTTAGTGTCATGTATGTTTACTACCTCAAATTGGTTTTGTTTGGCGACCGGCATTTGTTGACGTATTTCTTCGGTTCGGTCTAAGTCGACTTCGACCGAAATAATGCCTTCACCTTTTGCCTGTTCCGCTAAAATTTCACCCCACGGGCTGACAATAATGGAATGCCCGTAAGTCTCGCGTCCGTTATCATGCACACCCACTTGGTTAGGGGCCACCACATAAGCCTGCTGCTCTATAGCCCTTGCTCTAACCAACGCATGCCAGTGTGCATTCCCGGTCACTTGGGTAAATCCAGACGGCAAAGCAATGATATTAGCGCCTGCCTCGCGCAACGCCCTAAACAGCTCAGGAAAACGGAGATCATAACATACCGACATACCGACAACACCACAGTCGGTATCGACTGCAACCACTTCCGTACCCGGCTTCGTCCATTTTGATTCACGGTATTGTTTGGTGTTATCAGCTACATCCACATCGAACAGGTGAATTTTGTCGTATCGCGCAACAAGCTCTCCTGTTGGCGAATACATTAACGATGCAGCTGAAAAGCGTTCACCCGCATCAATAGGGATGGTACCACCAATCAAATATACACCGTGCTGTTTCGCGAGCGAAGAAAGCGCTCTTTGCACATCGCCGTCTTTGTAGTTTTCAGCCATATCCAGTTGCGCTCGGTCACCAGCACCAAAGCAGACAAAGGCTTCAGGAAGAACCACTAGATGGGGGTAATTGGCAGACGGGAGATTGTTAAGAAGCTTTTTGACAATGTCGAGGTTGTCTTCAGGTTTAGAGCGGCTGCTCATTTGCAGCGCTGTCAGTTGCACCTTTTTCATCGTTTACCTCTGGATCTTTGGGGTCTTCCTCCAATTTTGGCAAATCAACCGGGCGGCTGTCACGCTCTATTTCCTGTACAACCGGATTCTCTATGGTGCCGGTCACTTCATAGCGTAGCTTTGAAATAACTTTTGCGTCATGCAGCACTTTGTCAATAAGTAGCGCAGCCAGTCCGCTTGGAGGGTTAACCATCCAGGCAAGAATAACCGGCAGACTCGAAGTCACTTTCGGTGCGTATGTTAACGTATAATTCAGTTCACCGCTGGTCATGTCTGTCCAGCCCCGAATATCCATATCGCCTGCGGAGCCAAGCAATCTGGCATCATCTGTTTGAGCAACACCATCCTCTATGGCGGCGCTTCCTGACAGTTCGGTAAAGAACATACCCTGAGAGAATATGTCACGGAAGTCTAGCGTCAGTTTACGTAAAATACTGTCCAAACTGAGTATCGAGAATATACGAGCCCCCCCATCACTGACTTCAGCAAGGTAACCTTTACCCAATGACCAGGCAATATTCCCGTCCAGTGAAGACCAGCTGGGTTGATGCAGATGATCATCCCAGTTCAGGGAGAAGTTAATATCCGCGGAGCTATCCCGAATGGCTGTTTCGATACCAAACTGACGCAGTAATTCACCTAAATCGTTGGTATTTAATTGACCGTTTAACTCACTATAGGCTTGTTCATTTTCATAGCGCCACACTCCGTTAGCCTGAATACGATCGCCATTTCGAGTGACGTTTAGGCGGTCAATCGTAAAACCTTTTGCCTGCGCGGACGCCTCGATTGGAGAAATCGCTAAATCGACTTCTCCTAAGTTGTGCTCGTTAATTCGACAGCTTCGGCAGTTGACATTGACCGGTGGCACTTTCCCCAGCCAATCCCATTTCGCCTCGTCATCATTGTCAGAACTTGGCAGTTCAATATCGGTGGACAGCTCGAGGTAGTCAGCCCTGACATCAATGCCTTTTTTCATAAACTCATTAGGAATACCGACGTTTAGCACGGCTTTGTCTGAATTAACCTGAACCTGCCACTCGTTTGCCTCAGGCCAGCTTCGTATATTCGCAGCCCCAAAGCTTTGCTCTGACCATTTCAGCTCATTCGCTGAAACACTGATTGAATCGGGCAACCATGGGTTGTGTGCTTCAGCGCTGGCATCCCCCACTGAAGAACCACCACTTCCAAGCGCATAAATAAGTGAATACCAACGGCCGATATCGGCGTCGCCAAGCTTAGCCAACACAGTGAATCCACTGCCCGCATCCTCAATCTGACTATCTTCACCAACCGCTAATGTCGCTTTTTGCCATCCCGGCATATCCAATCGCCAGCGGCCTTCAAAACGCGCTCTTTCGTCAATGCGCCCAGTCACTGTATAGTTATCGCCAGAGCCATTTAAGGAGAAATAAAACTGCCAACCTTCACCAAAACTCTTTTCTAACGGGCTCGGCAAATACGTTTCTAAACCGGTTAGGTCGTATTGTCCTTCAGCATCAACCTTCATAGAGTCACCGGTAAACTGCAACGTCACCCGGCTTTCCCCGTTAACCGCCCCGTAAAAGAACTCCTCCCACTGGTCGTAAGGAAACTGTTTGAATAACGGTTCAGTCTGCCAGTCTAACTCCGTATTAATGGCTAATTCATAGCCGTCATTTTTCGAATCTCCCTCAACGGAAGCTGTCACAGGCATACCGTACCAACTCAGTATCAAATCTGAGGTATTAACGCTGGCGTTATTGACGGTCAACTTCCCTTCATTGATGCTGAATCGTTGTTTTATTGCATCAATTGTTACCTGAACGCCTGCCAATGGCGCTTCAACAAATACGCCAACCTCGCGAGACTCATCAAACGGAATATCCAACGCTACTTGCCCGGTCACCTGCCCTTGCGGATTCAGTTGATTAAAGGTTTCTGTTACCGAATCTAAAGGCGAATTCTTGAATACGTTATAGACCTGCTGAGCATCGCCCGACGCTCGTGCTTCTATTTGCAGTCCAATGTTACCGTCGGTGAGATCTGGAATTCGAGCAGAAACGTTGTCGACATTAACTGAACCAATAACAGCTTTGTCAGCGTACATGAGCAAACTATTCTGGTAAAAGTCCAGGTGAATAGGCGCTTTTTCAAGGACCGGCCAATCAGGCTGGAACTTAAAGTCCAACGATTCGAAGTCCGCGCGAGCGTTAAACACCGATGCCAGACTGGCATTAGCAAAGCTATCAATATCGCCTCGCCACACTGCTTCAATGCCACTTAATTGCCCTGCGTGCATAGCTTCACTTAAGTAGCTATGCACACCATCGCCCATCGCTTTAGGCAACAGTTTGCGAGCCGTTTCTACGGAAAACGGCGCCGTCGAGTAAATAAACGAATCAATAGACGGTTTACCATTCACGCTATCTGAGGATAGCTGAGCACTTCCCCGCAAGGTTAAATCGTTTACTTGTGCCAGCATTTGCGTTAACGAAACTGACCAGCCGTTATCATTGGCCCTCCAGGTTCCGGATAAATCCAGTTCGTTAATAGCCCAGGCATGTTCTGAGGACAAATGTCGGCTTGCCACTGAGACACCACTACCATACAAATGCCATTGAGCCTGATTATTCATTTGGCTCACACTCACGTGTAAACCGCTTACACTGGGTGTATTATTACCACCTTCGATAGACAGCCCGGTGCCATCAACACGCCACTGGCTTCCTGTGATGGGATGTAACCGATATTGACCATCGACTTGACCATTAATCCCCGTTCTCTTAACCCATTTCACCACTTCCTGGGAAGTAAACGGCAACAGCGTAAACAATGATGTAGCATCGTCTAGCTTGACGTTTGAAACACTAATATCGTGAATACTGTTCTTATTTTGCCAGGCAACTCTCGGAACCCGAACACTGCCCGAAGAAGACTCCAGAGTCATTGGTAAACTATTCATTAGCCAACCATCTTCCTGCGGCCTCAAGATGACTTTTCCACCAGGAATATCCAACCAATGCGTTTGCCCAGCGTCCTTATACTGCCAGGTTATACGGTTCTGACGAAGCTGCAGAAGCCCTTCAAATAGCTCACCATTTTGCATATCCAGCCAGGCAGTAAAGTTGACATCCGACTCCTGTACGTCGATATCACCCAGTCTCTCCTCCAGCCAAGGACTAATATCGATGTTTTGTGCATTCACATAGAACTGACCCGTTAATTCCGACCAAGTATCACCATTGAGGTCAACAATGATATCCAGGGCGTTGGTCGCGAAGTCGTCCATCCTTAGGCTACCGACCGCGCGGTGCCGTGATCCTTCGTTAACCCAGGACAAACGTTCGAGCTCAATTCTTCGGGTGATTCCCCTTAAATTAGTCAGAAAGACTTGTCCCTGGTGTATTGAGAACTTCTCTAACTGATGTAGAAACAACTCACTGAGATTATCAATATCTAATGTGTCATTCCCTGGCACATCGGTTAGCTGTCTGAGATCAACGGCAATATTGGCGTTATCCAAGATAAACTCTTCAGCCACAAATTGCTGCTGAACAATGCTTTGCCAGAAGTTTAAAACCACATACACTTGCGCAACATTAAACTTCACCTTTGCATCGTTTGTCGGTGACAATGAGAGGTCTTCGAGTACGATAGACGGCCCTTGCTGAGTCCATGCCATAGACAAATCGTTAATACTGACAGGTTGCTGGAAGCGTGACTCTAGTTCATTCTCGAGGGGCTGAGTTAAGTCTGGCAGATACGGCAGACTATAGCGAAGCAAACTCAGGGCAACAGCAACCAGTACCAGCACAATAGCCAGTAGTAGCCACAGTTTTTTTAGTACCCAGGACAGTGCTTGCATTAACCTACATCATTACCACGTCAAATTGCTCTTGATTATACAGAGGTTCGGTCTGTACGGTAATTTGACGTGAAACAAACAGCTCAAGTTCAGCTAACGCATGAGATTCTTCGTTGACTAATGCTTCACTGACTTTAGCTGACGCATAAACAACGAATTTGTCGGCCTCGTAGGCCTTATGCACGCGCACAATCTCTCGCATAATTTCGTAACAAACGGTTTCAACGGTTTTCATCGTGCCACGCCCCTGACAAACGGGGCACTCGGAACAAAGCACGTGTTCGAGGCTTTCGCGGGTTCGTTTACGGGTCATCTCAACCAGTCCGAGCGTCGTAAAACCGTTAATCGTGGTCTTCGCCCTGTCTTTTGACAAGGCAAGCTCCAGGCTGTGTAAGACACGCCGTTTATGTTCTTCGTCGCGCATATCGATAAAGTCGATAATGATAATGCCACCCAAATTCCGCAACCGCAGTTGTCGTGCTATTGCCTGAGTCGCTTCTATATTGGTGTTGAATATGGTCTCTTCGAGGTTTCTGTGGCCGACGAAAGCACCGGTATTGATATCGATGGTCGTCATCGCCTCAGTTTGATCAATAATTAACGAGCCCCCCGATTTTAAGTCAACGCGGCGGTCAAGGGCACGCTGCATTTCATTTTCAATATCAAACAGGTCAAAAATAGGCCGATCACCGGTATAGTACTCCAGCACACCTGTTAATTCGGGAATAAAGTCTTTGGTGAAGGTTTTCAGGGTGTCAAAAGTCACTTTCGAGTCTACCCGAATGCGCTCGATTTCCTCACCGACAAAGTCACGCAGCACACGACAGGACAAGTTTAAGTCTTCATACAACATGCCAACTTTACGCTGACTTTTCTTGCGCGTTTTAATTTTCTCCCAAAGTCGGAAAAGAAAGTCCGCATCGCTTTTTAACGATTGCTCAGAGGCCCCTTCTGCCGCTGTACGAACAATAAATTTACCGTCTTCAGTGCTAACCGACTCCGCTATTTCTTTTAAGCGATCACGCTCTTCGCCTTCTTCAATGCGCTGCGAAACACCCACATGGTCACTTTTCGGCATGAAGACTAAATAGCGCGACGGTAGGGTAATGTCAGTAGTCAGTCGCGCACCCTTCGTACCTAAAGGGTCTTTGACGACCTGAACCATAATTTGCTGGCCTTGATGAACCAACTCAGTAATATCTCTTTCAGGTCGGTCCGGCTGAGGAAGGTCGTCTCCGTCAACTTGTACCACAATGTCTGACGCATGTAAGAATGCCGCCTTATCCAAACCAATATCGATAAAGGCCGCCTGCATTCCCGGTAAAACACGGGACACTTTTCCCATGTAGATGTTACCCACCAGACCTCGTTTCGCCTGCCGTTCAATATGAACTTCCTGCAAAATGCCATTTTCAACGAGGACCACCCGCGTTTCCGTGGGTGTAACGTTCATGAGAACTTCAACGCTCATCTCAACCACCTGTTACTTCGAACATGCGAAGTAATTGCTCTGTTTCATATAAAGGTAAGCCAACCACTGCAAAGTAGCTACCTTCAATTCGTTTCACGTATTTGCCACCGTACCCCTGAATACCATAGCCACCCGCTTTATCCTGAGGCTCTCCGGTTGCCCAGTAACTTTCGGTATCGTCGGTTGTTAGCAAGGCGAACTCAACGCTTGTGGTAACCAATGTTGATTCACTCGCCACTAAACTCTGCCCATCCCAGTGGCAAACGGCGACCGATGTCAGTACCTCATGAGTACGTCCGGACAATTGACGCATCATTTTCTGAAAGTGTTCAAAGTCCAACGGCTTTTCCATGACCTCTTGGTCACACCGAATCAACGTGTCCGAGCCAATAACGAGACACTCATCAGACTGCCGCGTCGCAACGGCTAATGCCTTTTCGTTCGCCAGCCGCAGCACGTAACCCTCAGCACTCTCATTGCTCTGTCGAATTTCATCGATATCGGGCACATCGCAATCAAACGGGCGATGCAAGAAGTTCAATAATTCGCGCCGACGAGGCGACGAGGAAGCTAAGACAATACGCATTATGACACCCCAAACTGGCGGCGAACTTTACGCAACAACGGAAATACCCAAAGCCAGAAAACAGCCGAGGTTAATACAGGCCAAAAATACGATAACGTAAATTCAGCGTCGTGCAGAAAGACGTTTGCCTCGAAGATAATGAAGCGTTTCAGGAGTATCAGAACGGCAATAACAACGGCCTGCTGTATCAGGGCAAAATTACGAATACGCTGAAAGTTTCTAGCCGCTAAATAGGCAACAACGACCATGCCTAATGCATGCACGCCGACGATAGAGCCCAGAAGAACGTCACTTAGCACGCCCAGAATGAGTGCAGTTCCAATGCTTACCCGATGAGGCAAAGCAATTACCCAGTACAACATGACCAGCGTTACCCAATCCGGACGAAACACGTCGAAGGTGGCCGGCATTGGCATGACCATTAACGTTAACGCGATGACATAGGTAACGAGCAGAGTCACTATTCCCGGCTTCAAGAGCTTCATTCCTCGTCCTCATAAATCGGCTGTTGCTTACTTTCGCTTGGCCACAATAATAAGACATTTCGCACTCTGTCTAAGGCGCTTACTGGATCGGCGAACACTGTAGCGAACGGCAGTGACTCATCCCTCACTATGCTGGCAATACGTGCGACAGGATACCCTTCAGGAAACACATCACCCAGACCGGACGACATCAGCAGGTCGCCTTCTCGCAACTCTGTGCTGTGCGGAATGAACATAAGCTCTAAACGACCAATATCCCCTGTACCCTGGGCTAACACTCGAATGTCGTTTCTTTCTGAGCGCAGAGAAATAGCATGACTTTGGTCGGAAATAAGTAGCACTCGCGCGGTACTCCCTCCAACGTCCTGGACTTGTCCAATGATCCCGCTGCTATCTAATACCGGCTGACCTTCGTACACACCGCTTAAGGTTCCCTTATTAATCACCAACTGTTGCGAAAATGGCTCAGACGCAACGGCTATCACCTCGGCAACCATTCTTCGGGCAGACTCGCGTGCGTCCGAACCGAGTAACTCTCTAAGGCGGCGGTTTTCGTTTTTCAGGAATTGTAATTGCTGCTGCTGCCCCTGAAGCATGAGTATTCGTTGTTTTAACGCTTGGTTTTCCTCACTTAACTGCTCCGTGGTTTTTACCGACTCCGAAAAGTTATCCAATAACTGTTCGGGCAATATGGCTAAATACTGAACAGGCGCAACGAGTGAGTTAAGAAACACGCGAACAGGCTGCATGGCTTGCAACCGGTGATCAATAAATATGAGCAGAAACGAACAGGCTAGTGCGAGCACTAGCCTGGAGAGTAAAGACGGGCCGCGGACAAACAGCGTTTTCATGATTTACTCATAACTGAATAAATCACCGCCGTGCATGTCGATCATTTCTAATGCTTTACCACCACCACGCGCTACACAGGTAAGCGGGTCATCAGCAATAATTACCGGAATGCCTGTTTCTTCGACAAGCAGGCGATCTAAATCTTTTAATAGCGCGCCACCACCGGTTAACACCATACCGCGCTCTGAAATATCAGACGCGAGCTCTGGCGGTGACTGCTCTAGCGCGACCATAACCGCACTCACAATACCCATGAGCGGCTCTTGTAACGCTTCTAGAATTTCATTGCTGTTCAGTGTAAAGGAGCGTGGTACACCTTCAGCTAGGTTACGACCCCGCACTTCAATTTCCTTCAGCTCTTCGCCCGGGAACGCTGAACCAATTTCATGTTTAATGCGCTCTGCGGTAGCATCACCAATCAGTGCGCCAAAGTTACGACGAACATAACTGATAATGGCTTCGTCGAACTTATCACCACCAATGCGAACGGATGACGAATAGACCACACCGTTCAGTGAGATAATAGCGACTTCGGTTGTACCGCCACCAATATCAACAACCATGGAACCGGTTGCTTCAGACACGGGCAAGCCTGCACCAATAGCTGCCGCCATCGGTTCATCAATCAAGTACACTTCACGAGCGCCCGCGCCTAACGCTGATTCACGAATAGCGCGTCGCTCTACCTGGGTTGAACCACAAGGAACACACACTAGAACTCGCGGGCTTGGACGGAAATAATGGCTGTCGTGCACTTGCTTAATAAAGAACTGAAGCATTTTTTCGCACACATAAAAGTCTGCGATAACACCGTCTTTCATTGGGCGAATAGCACGAATGTTGCCTGGGGTACGACCTAACATTTGCTTAGCAGCTGAACCAACGGCAGCAATAGACTTAGGTCCGCCTGAGCGTTCCTGACGTATTGCTACAACTGAAGGCTCGTTTAGAACAATGCCTTCGTCTTTAACGTAAATGAGGGTGTTGGCGGTACCAAGGTCAATAGATAAATCGTTTGAAAAAAGGCCGCGAATTTTTTTAAACATGAAGCGGTATATCCCTACTTATAAAGCTAACAGAGTGACAGCAAAGAGCACAGTAAGTACTTACTGCGCTCTTACAACACGGAATCCAATGTAGTTAGAGTTAAAATCTGCCGGAAGTTCCATTTTTGTCGAAACTCGGGCAAGACTTGGTGTAAAGTTCCACGCACCGCCTTTAACAACAACACCGTTGTCAGTTTGCGCCCATTCCCAGACGTTACCAACGGTATCAAATAGTCCCCAAGGGTTACGGTGAAAACTTGCCACTGGCGCAGGCCGTTGATTCGACCAGTCTGAACCACAGTTACGGCAATTTGCCTTGCCAAAACCGACATCGTTCCCCCACCAGAAGTCGGTTTCCGTTCCGGCACGAGCAGCATATTCCCATTCTGCCTCGGTCGGGACGCTGTACTTAAATCCACTTTTTGCTGTCAACCAATCAGCATAAGCCTTCGCATCGTTATAGCTTACGCATACAACAGGCGAATTATCAGATTGTTTATAGCCAGGATTCTTCCAGCTAAGTTTTTCGTTGAACTCCGGACGACCATTCTTAAGTATTGCACAGGTTCCGCGCTTCTCTGCGTCGGTTACATAGGCAGTGTCTTCAACGAAGTCTCTAAAATGCTTAACCGTGATTTCAGTATCAGTAATACCGAGTGCGTTCGGTATTTCGCGAGTTTCAGCTGGTCGTTCATTCGGCAAGCCATTACCAACCAAGTCGCCCATTTTGAACTTTCCCGCCGGGACGACAACAAGCTCCGGGCCTCTAACATCGCGATATAAGATATCCTGAATTTTCTCGCCACGAGTAAATGAATACTCAGATTTTTCCAGATCCGCTCGAATCGACATAGCATCCTTCAGGCGAATTTTTTCTGCATAGGCTGAATAGCCATACTTCAGGACTTCGACTTCATGCTCGCCACCTGGCAACATCACTTCGATAGGTGTCGAGCCATAACTAACACCATCAATGATAACTTCATCGTCGTAAACGTTTGAACGTATTGTTAACGGGTGCATGACGGAGCTATCAACCGTTTCTTCATCACCCGCCTGCAACTCCCCCGGCCTTTGTTCCGTTGCGCAATAACGCATATCAACGTCAAGTAATGTACAGGCTTGGCTTTGTGGTAACTGTCCACGAAGCTCTACTGCCAGTTTAACGCCGTAGTTACCTGCACCGCTAAAGCCGTTGCTGATTGTCTTAGAGCCTAGAATTTGAACGTTCGGGCTGGCTTTTTCCAGATTTTCACGCGCCAGCGACGACTCGCTTAAGCTTGTCAGAATCTCGTCAAGATACTGCTTAGACGCTTTCTGTTTTGCCATCAACTTGCCGCGGTTTTCACACTGACCCAAAGTTTCATTTCGGTCACAGCTAATCGACTGGCTAACTTCCAGTTCGCCTGAGCGGTTAAACTCATTTTCAAGACGGTCAACACGAGCAATGTTGCGCTGCTCTTTCAACGTTTCAATTTCGTTAATCAAGCTGTGCTTGCTGACTCGAGCCTCTTCAACTTCTTTAGACTTTTGGTTCACCAAGCTGACTTGTTGTTTGATGTCTTCTTTATTTTGCTGGTGAGCCATAACCGCTTGCTTGTAGGCTTCCTGAGCCCCAGCAATATCAATGGTAGGATCTTCCACTAAGCGTTGATAGCGGTCATTCATTTCCGCCAGTGCAGACTCTCTTTTCTCTTCTAATTCCTGGTTACGTTCACGTAGGGACTGAAGCTTTTCTCTAAGCTCTCGCTCCTCCTGCTGTAACGTATTAACCGTCGTAGAAAAGTTATCAAACTCACTCTCTAAGTTTGTAATTTGATTTGTAATTTCTTCGACGGTCATCTCTTGCTGAGCAAGAGCCGTCGAGGCGAGAGTCAATGTAGAGGCCATAATTAAGGCCAGTCGAGCCAATCGCATCATGTTTCCATTCCAAGCTTGAAAAAATAACAAAGCGGCGTAAAAGCCAAAGCCGTCATCGCGCTATCGTTATTGTAATAATAATGAACGTTCGTCAACGTCGCGCATTTTTTGTTTAAACTCTGCTTTATGCTATTTGCTTGTTAACAAAAGAGCAAGAGGCATTGTCACCGAATTGTCGATTATTCGTTAAATGAATACTACCATCCTAACTCACGCCAGTAAATCTGGCGATCTCGCCCACGGTAAATACCAAAGGTGCCTTCGGCTTGAGGGTTGTCATCATAGGCGCCATTTCCCGACCAGTCATATTGCAAGTAAGCAGGTACTTCTACCTCAAAACCAAACGAATAAGGTTCGTCATCTCCCGAGGATACCCACCGGAATAACTCATTAATATCTTTATCCGGCGAGCTTAACAAACCGTTAGTCAGTTGCACGTTAACCGGTTCAGGCTCCAGACTTGCCATTGACTCATCAATCAGATTGACCGCATCTCTCTCAATAGCCGTGCAGTCATCACCGTCATTTACAAAAAACTCGCCGCTTTCCCAATATTCCACTGCGCCGGCAATTGGCATCACATCATCCATTGCCGCATAGGTGTCCTGAAGACTGAAACGACCATAGTAAAGGTTTGCCGTATCTAACTCCGCAGCTCCCGGAGAAATCGGTAGAACACTATTTTGAAGCGTTGAGTAAAAATTATCATCTTCCTGGTCGTCAAGTTGCCAGCCCAGAATGTAATCTCTGAACGGTCCATCGGGTTGTCCCGAACTTAAACGGGAAACCGTTACTGAAGCACTTCCGGTAAACTGGCCGACGCCATCAGTCCATTCCCAAACCCCGTCATAACTGACGTTATGATTGGCGAGTTGATTTTCAGATGAATCATAGGCGTAGAATAGCGGCGTCGCTTTTGCTAACGCTCCGGTATAATTTAGAGTCAGATCTCCTGCGGCATTAACCGCTTGCGCTGACAGAACGATAGGCTGAGCCTGCCCCATGTAGTAAGAATCAGTGCAGGCTCCATAGAATTCAGCAGTTAAAGGCTCAAACTCGTAGGGAATAAATCGCCCGATAATATGTTCGGTTGTAACAGGACCAGCACCTAAGTAGTTGGCGTCCGCTACTTTCGCGGTAACTTTCGCACTGCCCACTTCAGAGTATGAAATTGAATCATTTTCAAAACGTATGTTTCCAACACTCTGAGCGCTGAAACTAGCGTTGTTATCGAGTTGGCCATTCACTTCAGCAGGCGCGACAGCGTCAACCGTCACCGCCAAGTCCAGTGACTCCTGCGGTGTTTCACGCCCAAAATTTGGCGTGACCTGATCATCTGAATTTAATGCCTGCAATGCCACAAAGAATGGCTCTCCGGCTTTCGCTAGAATGTCACCACTATAAGTGCTCGCCGTATCCATACCGATGCTTGCCGGCTTGTAAACAAACTCATTGGACACGCCTTCAATCACTTTACCGTTCGGTAGCTGCGCTTTCGCCCTTAAGCTTACTTTACCCGCGTCGCCGTACTGAACTTCTAACGCTTGCTGGCCAGCCTGAAAATTAGTGGTTACTGGAGTCCAACCGGTAAAGCTACCTGAACCGTCTTCCTGAAGCTCGTTAATAAGCTGCTGCTCAATAGACATTTGCGCATACGGAAACTCACTAAAATCACTGCAGCTCCCAGGGTTAAAGCAATGCATCCCCATGTCTACCTGGGTAATTTGTTCGGCAATCACCTCACACGCCCGCGTGATGTCGTTCGTCCGTACAACCGACAAGTTAGTAAGAAAGCTATCACCTGCTGTTTGCGTGCCGATAGAATCAAATTTGAGGCCAGTATCATTGAAGGCAATAGAACAATTTGCATCAAAGTCTCCATTCACATAGCACTGGGATGGATTCAGCGCTCCCGGCATGGTTTGTATGTCGTCTATTGCAAGCGTATAAGTGCCCGCTTCAGTTTGACTTAGCTGCGTGGTTGCTAATGGCGACGCTGAGACCGGGTTTTGGCTCCAGTCACCAGCACTTTCTGATAAAAACACGGAACTGGAAACTGAAGCGTAACTTGAGCAGGACGCGTCAGCGCACGCTTCAACGGTTACGTCTGCCGCTTCGCAGGTCAGTACCGGACTTGTGTACGATAGACGATAGTGGTGAGGCGCTGTTACAGGTGGTTCAACATCTCCCGCATTACAAAAGCTACCGCCGTCGAGTGGCTCTGCCGGTGAACGATACTCAATGCTAGGCGCAAAAAAGCCAAAGAAACCATAAGCCGATGCTTGTCCATCAAGACTTAAGCCACCTTCGATGCTACTTCTATTCCACCACCAAAAGCTTCGCTCAAAAAACAAATTTCCGCTTACGTATATGAACCCGTTAATCTCGACATCTCTTTCTAAATATAAGTCTCCAGTAACTATCAAGATAAGTTCATTCGCCTCACCCGCCATATTAATTCGACGCCCAGACTGAATGGTTAGGTCGCCATCGATATAAACTCTGGAGGTTTGTCCGTTCGTCGAGTAGTCCTCGCCAACATCACCAAAGTCACCAACACGCAAGTAATCTGTTGGTTGTAAAATCTCAGGTAACTGAGAGTTAAGCTCTCGGTCAGGTAAATCAAAGGGAAGCGGCACATCGTTTAACGGACTAAACGCTTGCGGCCAAACGTCAGAACACTGCGGACGAGCGTAAGCGCATGGTCGTGTTTTATAGTACAAAATTGCAGCGGTTGTTGTAGTAAAGACGCCATTACTGACATAAACCTCATCAATTTCGCCCCGAAAACTGTTCTGAGGGCCACTTTGACCGCCAATATAGAGGGTGGGTTGCACGCTATCATTCAGCTTCGTATCACCGCCATACGAGTTCGTATCAATCAATTCTCCATCAATATAGATATACAGAACGTTGTTATCGGAATTATAACTGGCCGCTAAATGATGCCACTCATCGTCAAATAAGCTCTCACTGCCATTATTGGTGTTACCGGCTTCAATCGTCAGTAAGTCACCGTTATTTTTACGGACTTCAAAATACAAGCCACCGCCATCGGAGTCATCTTGCCGGTAGACCTCAAATCGCCCCGCAGCGGTTTCCGTTGTTCCCTCACCCAGCAGTAACATCGTTTGATAACTGTCATTGGGGTTCTGGAGCTCAGCAGCACCTTTAAACCAAAACGCAACCGACACCGTGTTTGAGCTAATCGCTTCGTTGACATTAGGTACCCGAACTCGGTTACTACCGTCAAAACGACCATAACGACAGGTGCTATCGCCATTGAATTCGAGGGCGGGGTTAAAGCCGGACGTGAATGCGTTACTGATTGCAGTGCCGTTGTAACCGTAACCGGATGAATCAATAACCTCTCCGGCAACACCACTCCAGCTCAACTCATCGAAATGCCAGTAACCAATGGTCTCAGGGAGTGTTTGCGAACAGTCGCCCACATTACCGGGCGTATTACAGGTTTCGCCATTGATGGATCCACCGTTGTTATTAATTACCGGCGCGTTGACGTCACCATTCACTGTACTGTCAGCACCGATAGTCACGGTTCCTGATGCGCTGAGATCACCGTCCACAGTAACGTCATCACCTAAGGTAATATTACCGTTGGAACTGATATCTCCGGTCACCGTTGTTCCATCACTGATAACAACATCGCCATCACTATCAAACGACGCATTGACCGAACTGTTCGATCCGATAGTGGTTTGCCCTCCGGACAGAAACTGCATGTCGAGCGAAGGACCTTTACTGTTTATGGTGACACCCTCACCAAAGTCGACCGCTTCAACAATAATGACCACGCCTTCGTTACCGGTAACTTCGATTTGATCGCCGCTGTTAAGGGTTAAGGTGCCACAGGTGTATGTTGTCCCGCTTTGTGTGCAGCCTGGTAAGCTTTGGTTTGGTAAGTTGTATTTTTTAGCTTCAACCACAAAAGTAGTTAATAAGCTAAGTAAAAAGATAAGCAACAGGGCGTAGCGCTTCATATCAGTTCTCCACCCGCGTCTCTATTTGCAGCTCTCGCGAGGCTCGCTGTTCACCCGCCTCGCATAAAGCGCTCGAGGTGATGACGATATGAGTATATGTTGTACTCGACTCATCGGTATATTCAGTACTGCTACAGCTAATATCCGCGCTGCACTGCTCAAGACTCTGATTGCCAGCAAAGGTGTACTCAGTCGCATCAACACCGCAACTGGTATCAGGAGCACTGCCTAAAGGATAAACCGTCATCATCGCTTGCTCCAAACCTGACTGCGCAGCCAAATAACTGCGTGCACCGAGCACTTCGATGACCACGCTCTCAGAAGAGGTTCTCAGTAAACTGGCCAGTGCCGCAACCAATCCTCCAAGCACGACAATCACAAACACCGCGATAACCAGGGTGTTGCCTCGTTGTGTCTTTATTGGCTTAGAAAGTCTGTTATGGCGCATTGGGAATGTGCACCTCGCGATAATAGAAAACCTGCTCTTCCGCATTGTCACCAAACTGAAGCTGAATGGTGACAATATTGTTACTTTGCTGGTTATTCGCCGAGACGTCAAAAGGTTCGTCTGAGCTCACCCCTGTTGCCATCAAGTCTCCGCTGGTCCACTCCGTTTGCGCCTGACTCCATCCATAGCCACTGATTCTAAACAGACTTCCCACGCTTAGGCAAAAACTTACTGGCGTGCTGCCAATGTAGGCTCTTTTTAACGGGGACTCTTTTGCAAACTCGCTCCCTTCTTCTAATGGCAAGTTATTATCCACACTGGTAGAAGAGTAAGCCCCGTCAATATTAGCGTAACGCTGTGGAGTATCCGCATAGATATAATTAGGCCGTGTCGCATATATAAAGACACGCTCTGTACCGTCGAGCCCCCAGTCAATATTGGTAGCGTCTGGACTTCCTGCAAAAGTAACCAACGTCATTTCATTCGATGAATCGGGTCGAATCGGTGTGTCGTAGTAGGCTCCCACCACTTTCGCGGGAACAAACTCAATACACTCACCACTCACACGGACACTATTTGGAACCGCGCCGCGTATTTCCCGGGTCAGTCGTTCAATAGCAAAGCGGCTTTTCTCAATAGTTTGTAAACGTTCAGAGCCGGAGCTAAACATTTGTGCACCAATGCCCACAAACTGGAAACTAAAACCCGCAACGATTGCCAGCAAAACAATAACAATAATAAGTTCGATTAAGGTAAAACCTCGTTGCGGACTCATCACCAATTCCCCTTAACGGAGCTGAACTCAATACTTTCGTCTTGTGGTGTTGTAACGGTGACTGTAATTCTCTTCAACTTATTCGCTTCTTTTTCAGCAACGCATACCAGGGCTTCAAAGCCATTATAACGGTTAGGTGATGAGCCACTGAGCTGTGCGCCGTTAAGCTTCAAACCATTGTAGTCGTCGACATCATCAAATTGAGAGCGCTGAGCTTCTTCTGCATTGGGCGTGCTTCCGTCACCGGGACATGGCACCGGTGTTGTGCAGCTCCCCGAGCCTTCAGAGCAACGGACATACTGGTTTCCAACATTGGAGTTCTCATCGAAACGGCGCGCCATTATTTCATTCATTAGGCTTTGCCCAACTTCAGTCGCTCTTACCTGTTGCCAGGGGTCAACACTTTGCCGAAACAGTTGACCTAACCCTGCGGTAACGACTAACGTCACAATAGCAATAACCACAATGCCCGCTATGAGCTCTATAAGCGTAAACCCGCCTTCTTGTTTATAGCGCATCAATAAAGCCCTCTTTATTAATGCTGATAGTGCGGCTAACGCCTGAGCCTTCAGTAATGATTACCGCACAGCCACCAGCACAATCATCAGTTGGCTGCCCCAACGCATTGAAGCCTATTGTTATGTCTGCAGGCGAAAACGTGATGTCATCTAAGTTACTCAGCTGAAGATTATTGTCATCGCTGTACGGAGGGTTACCCAAAGTGCTTTCTGTCACAGAGACGCTATAGTCGTTCACCGTATCTTGCATCGCCTGCTGTTGAACAGCTCGCAAAATGCTCATCGCTTGTAGACGTGTAGTTTGGCTTTTCGTACCGGAATCACTAATAAAAATGGGGCTGGCAGATACGGCTAGGATACCGATAATAACCAGTATGATAATGAGCTCTATGAGGGTGAAGCCTTGGGACTTCATAGTTGGCCTTTAGGGGAAAGCTCGCAGCAACTAGCTGCGAGCTCCTAAGATCGAATTAGCAGCCAGTCGTTACAGTCCCAATAACAGGTTTTGTATCTGCATCCGCTGCGGCTGTGTAATACAGGTAGCACTCTGAATCCGTGCTACCGTCAGCACTTGTTGTTAAATCCGCAGGAAAAATAACTAGGTCGCCATCTGTAACCGCAGCATTGCCACTCCAGCTAGCAGCAACTACATTTCCCCAATCTGCACTATCAACGTCAAGCGCGGCGTAAAGTCCTGCAGCTGTAGCAGCTGGATAACCATATACTGTATCCACCGCAGGATCGCTAATAGAGCCGCTCGCTTCATCGTCTGTACCTGCAACTAAAGATTTAGCGTAAACCGTTTGGCTTGCTCCCTTAGCTGCTCCTTTCAAACCCTCGATAGTTGAAGTACGAGCGTCACTCGAAAAATTAATAAACTGAGGTGCGGCGGTTACTGCCAAAATCCCCAAAACTACAATGACAATGATCAGTTCGATCAGAGTAAAACCTTTTTGATTGCGCATAATTAAAGCTCTCAGTTGTGATTTAAAATATTATTGGTTATTGCTGTGAATACTCACGCCGCCATTACGTGGATTATAAACAAAAGCGTTGCCCAGTGTCAGATAATCATCACCAGATGGCGCATTCGTTTCATTTTTTATGGTGTTCGCCAAGTAGTAAACACACATATCATTGCCAGTTGTCGAGTCTTGCGTCACGTACGTGTAGTAACGCGTCTCCTCCAGGTTAGCAAAGTCTTCCGACACTGTCGGGGCACCCTGCAATATTGATTGCATGATGCTTGCACAGTCAGATGCCTGAATATTTTCATCGTGCGCAGCGTTATTATTGCCACTCACCGGATAGCCGGTGTTGCCATCGACATAAAGCAACACTTGATCCATCGACACTTCAGCGCCAGCACCGGTAGACGCAGCCCCTTTAGGTCGTCCGCTCAGCTCCCACTCGCCACGAACAATACCAACAGCGCTGGCAAAGCCTCCGGCAACGCCTTCAAGCGCGGCATCCTCGGCATCAGAAGAAACGTCCGTAAAGCGCGGAATCGCCGCAGCGGCAAGCAAGCCGAGAATCACCACGACAATTATCAGTTCAATAATGGTGAAACCCTGTTGTCTCTTCTGTCTATTGCCCATGTTTCCACTCATAATTAGCCTCTATAAATCCATTTTATAACAAGTTCTCAACAATGCCTACCGGCCTTTTTCTCGCTGTATCCGACCTTGATCTGTATCAAACCAGAACCATGGTTTCTCATTAATGGCAAAGTAACAGCGATTTTCATCTTTTTTCGCACTTAGCGCGCTAGCGGGTATTTCGCCACCTAACTTGCTCCACAAAACCAAGCAGTCATTATCAGCCGACGGCCATCCTTTTTCATTCACCTTAATAAAACCTGCCGGTGAATCGGCACGTTCAAATAACGCAACAACACCGGGTTTTCCTTGCCGCAACCACTCAGCCCGAACTAAGCTCACCGCTTCTGAAAACGTCGATAATGCGACGTCTTTCTCCGTTTCCCGCCAGTGCTGCGGCTCATCAATAAGCAACATTCTTACGGCTACTGCTGACAACAGCAAAAATACCGCAACGACAAGCACATTCTGCAATCGCCGAATACCTTTACGTTCTTGAACGTCATTTTCTGTCATTATTAACGTCCCTGGTAGGCACTCATCATGTCCCACATTGGCGTGAAAATACCCAACGCTAATATGAGCACCATAACCGCAACAACTGCAATCATCAGCGGCTCGATACGCGCTGTTAAGGTCTTCAGATCATAGTCCGTTTCGCGCTCGTAATATTCAGCAACTTCCAGCAACAAAGTGTCCACACGCCCCGTTTCTTCACCGACTGAAATCATTTGCAGAATTAACGGTGTGAACAGGTTTGACTGCTTTGCTACGCGAGATAAGTTCTCACCTCGTTCAATACCGCGACGCATTTCAATGACTCGGTTTTCCATCCAGGCATTATCCACCGCTTCCGCCACCAATGACAGTGCCTGCGTTAGTGGTACGCCGGCTCCCAACATGACTGAAAAGCTGCGCGCAAATCGCCCCAACATTGCGCGACGCAATATAGAGCCAATAACGGGGACTTTCAGCTTTAACGTGTCCCACATCAACCGCCCCGGCGGAGTCTCTTTGTAGTATCTAACACCAAAGAAAGCGCCCACCATAAGCGCCAATAACAGCGGCCAGTAGGAAACAAAAAACTGCGATGAACCCAACAATGCTCTTGTCGCCCATGGCAGCTCCACATTGAAACGCTCAAACATGGAGGCGAACGTTGGAATCACAAATATATTCAGTACAAACATCGCAACGACTAAGGCTATCATTACGAAGCTCGGGTATCGTGTCGCTGCTTTTATACGCTTACGGGTATCTTGCTCATTTTCCAAATAAACCGCTAACTGCTGAAACGATTCTTCCAGCTGCCCGGTATTTTCACCCACATGGACAATGGCAACAATCAGCCGTGGAAAAATGCCTTTATGCTTGGCCATAGCTGCTGACAAATTTCGGCCACGCTCGAGCTGTTCGTGAATATCTTTTAATGCGTTTCGTAAACGCTTGTTCTGCGTTGTATCGCCCAGCCCTTCGATAGCACGAAGCATAGGAATACCCGCCTGAGTCAGCGAATACATTTGCCGACAGAATATAATCAACTCATCGAGAGAGACTTTGGGCTGTAAGCCATCAGCAACCTTCGCCTTTAAAGTATCCCAACCCGGCATCGCAGTGCTCGCAGCGACACCTTCTTCAATTGCCACCGGTGTCAGGCCGCGTTTCAATAATGCGTCTGCCGCACTGCGCTCGTCACCAGCTTCCACGGCGCCAGTCTGTAACTGACCTTGTTTGTCGCGGGCGCGGTAACGAAACTGCATCAGATATTGTCCTCAACACTTTCTGCCAGGAATAAAACTTCTTCGACGGTAGTCACACCCTGACGCGCATACTCTAACGCAACAGACGCCATCGACTGATAGCCCGGGTGTCTTTTTGCTGCATGTGCAAAAGCCCGGGTGTCGTTGTCGCGCAGCGCATCCATCATCTCGCCGTTCATTTCCAGAAGTTCAAACACACCGATACGGCCGTGATACCCGGTATGGTTACAGTTCTGACAGCCAATGCCATGTTTAAACTCAAACTCGCTGCTGCCTTCTAATAAATGCTCCAGCCACTGCTGCTCTGCTTCATCCGGCTGATAGTTTTGGGTGCACTTTTCGCACACCCTGCGAACCAAGCGTTGCGCTAGTATTCCGCGCAGTGCCGCAGCGACCAAATAAGAAGGGGCGCCCATATCAATTAAGCGCATAGCACTGGTTATCGCGTCATTGGTGTGCAGTGTCGACAAAACCAAGTGGCCGGTAATAGAGCCTCTCAGCCCTATTTCTACGGTTTCATGGTCACGCATTTCACCCACCATGATAATGTCAGGATCCTGACGCAAAGTGGTTCGTAGCACTCTGGCAAAATCGAGGCCTATCTTATTATTAACCTGAACCTGGGAAATTCGTGGTAAGCGATACTCAACCGGGTCTTCCACAGTAATAACTTTCTTGGCTTCGGTATTCAATTCACTCAGTGCGCCATAAAGCGTTGTGGTCTTACCTGAGCCCGTTGGACCGGTTACCAACAGCATGCCGTGTGGTCGCTTAATAAGGGAGCGAACCCGCTTCAGAATATTTTCGGGCATACCGGTTTGCTCCAGCGACAACAATCCCGCGGACTGATCCAACAAACGCATGACGCATGACTCACCATATTGAGTCGGCATGGTCGACACACGCACATCAATATTGTGCTTGCGAATTTTCATGTTGAAGCGACCGTCCTGAGGCAAACGACGTTCGGAAATATCCAGTCCCGCCATCAGTTTTAACCGCAGCACCAGCGCATTGGCTATATTTGTTTCATCAAGTACGTTTTCCTGCAGCACACCGTCTATACGCTGGCGGATACGCAATTTGTTTTCATCGGGTTCTATATGAATATCCGATGCGCGAACCTGAACAGCGTCTTCAAAAACCGACTGCAGCAACTTGGCAACGGTGGCTTCATCGCCCTCTTCGTCCAGACTCAGTTGACCGAGTTCAAACTCAGAGGTTTCCTCATACTCGTCCTGAAGCTGGCTAGCGAAGGTTTCTATTTCTTTCGTACGGCGGTAGAGGTTATCGAACGCACTTAACAACTCGCCCTCTGGAACCACCGCCAACTCCACTTGTCGCGGCGCCAGTAGTTGGTTTATTGCATCAATAGAGGACAAATCGGCAGGGTCACTCATGCCGACTAACGCTTCGTTGTCGTCCGCTTCAATGACTAATGCCCGATGACGCCGAGCCTGGACTTCCGGCAACAGTTTAAAAACTTCAGGCGGTATTCGCCGCTCGGAGATACTTAACAGGGGTAGCTTGAGTTGCTGTGATAAGAACTCCAGCAGTTGATGCTCAGTAATATAGCCAAGGTCGATAAGCGTCGCGCCAAGCTTACGCCCGGTTTCTCGTTGTTTCTCTAGCGCTGTGTCCAACTCTTTTTCACTGATGATTTGCTCATGAACCAACAAATCACCCAACCGCATTTTGAGGCGAGGACGTTTCATGGCTTACCTGCTGAGTTTGCTTTTGCTGACAAGGCAGCAATTTTTGCTTCAATAAACTGACGAGTAGGCTCGTGCGTGACTCGCTCCAGCGCCTGTTGATAGCTGGTTAAAGCTGCCGCACTTCCTTGATTTTCCTGAGCGACCGCCTTACCCACAAACCAGCGCCCCTCATGAGGTTGCGCCTGAGTCAGTCGCGTATAAGCGGTTTCCGCCACTTCATAGTTACCAGTGTCCTGCGCTAGCAGCGCCACTTTGTGTGAGTATCCGGGCTTTTCTTCCGCGCTGGGCCAGTTTTTAAGCAACACATTTAACGCCGCACCAGGCCTTGCTTCTCGCTCAAGTATACGCGCACTCAATATCCGAAAGTCGGTGTCCGTCCGGTCTCTCTGAAAGCCCACTTCTAATGTCGCTAACGCATCAGTTACTTTGTTGCGACCATATTGCAAGGCGGCCAACTGCTTGCGCACTTGCTTGTTATCAGGGGTGACAGCCAAGGCCTGTCGCCAGTATTCTTCGGCCTGAGTTAAGCGACCCTGTTGCTGAGCCTTTTCCGCTTTTTCAATATTCTGTTGAGCAATTTCTTCTGGTGTCAGATCAACTGATTTTTTTACGAAGACCGAGTCACTCTCTGTCCTCTTTTCCTCTGCTCTTTTCTCTGTTCTTTCTGGTACTTGCTCTGGCTGCTTTTCTGATTGCGCTTCCGCTAATTGTTCAGTTTGCCTGAATTCTGGTTCTTGAGACTCGCTTGGTTTATTGTCTGTGCCTGCTTCTAATTGTCTGACTGTCGCACGCTTATCGGTACTGGCAATTTCAGGCTCATCAAGATTACCATTGAGCTTGCCATCATTAGGCCTGGCTTCAACCCGCGGACTTTCTGTCTGCACCGGTTTCTGTTGAGCCTTCTCAGGCTGCAGTTGTTTCTCCGCTTCATACACCGTCATCGTTTGACTGTCGCTTGCCGGCCAAAGCACAATACCAGCAGAGATACCAACCACTGCCAGACCCAGCACTATCCAAGGAAGTTTCGTGCGAGGCTCTGAGCGCTCTACGGCACTACCGCCTGCTTCGCGGTCAAAAGGCTCTTGACCACGCTTGTCGAGGTCTTTCAGGACTTTATTAATTAAGCTCATAGTCCACCCTCCGTGATTTGCCAATAGCCCATAGCCACTATTAACAAACACATTGCTGCGATACCAATCGTTAAAGGCAGCCAGCGCCCCGACTCCAGCCGAGTATCTTCGGTATCTTTCACCGCGAACCTAAGGTCACGATTCGTCAATTTATGACGCCCTTCGCCGTAGGCAAGCAACATCATTTTATGGCACAGCATATTCACTAACCGTGGTACGCCGCGACTGCACCGATGAATTTGTTTAATTAATTTCCAGTTAAAAATAGGCGTGCCTTTGTAGCCGGCAACCTGCATGCGATGCGCTATATAGTCAGCCGTCTCTTCTGCGTTCATTGCCGTTAACTTGTGAGAAAAGCTGATGCGTTGGCGTAGCTGCCGAAACGCTTTTTGTGATAGCCGCTCGTCAAGCTCTGGTTGACCAAGCAACACAATATGCACCAACTTGCGGCGTTCCGTCTCTAAATTAGAGAGCAGCCGTAACGCTTCAAGACTTTCTTCAGGCAACGCTTGCGCTTCATCGATAAGAATAACGACCGACTGTTCACTTTTGCTAATGTCTAAAAGCCGCTGCTGAAGGGCTCTGGCCAACTGTTGCTGATTGCCGAGTTTCTCGGTGTCAACATCAAGCTCTTGCGCAATCGCCAGTCTGAGTTCGGCCGGATCCAGGTAGGAGTCTGGCACATAGGCCGCTTTGAAAAAGTCGGGCATTTCATTGAGTAAACGCCGACATAATAAGGTTTTTCCGGTACCCACTTCGCCGGTGATTTTGATAAAACCCTCGCCAGTTTTCAGCGCAGTCAACACCACCTCAAACGCCTCGTGATGGCTTTTAAGATCGTAGTAGAACTGCGTGTTCGGCGTTATCGTAAAGGGCAGTTCGCGTAAGCCGTAGTGGTACAGGTACATACTCGCTATTGCTCAATATCCGGGAACCATTCATTCAACAGTTCACGAGAGCGTTTAAGCTCATCGCGCCAGGTATCAACACCAACAACGGTTGGTTTCAATAGAATCACCAACTCTTTTTTCTCCTGACGATTACGACGGTTTGTAAAAAGCTCGCCTAACAGCGGTATATCACCCAGAAGCGGCACTTTACCCACTTCTTCTGAATTAACGGTTTGCATTAGGCCGCCCAGTACAACAATTTCACCATTGCGCGCTTTAACAATAGTGTCTGATTCGCGGATATTGCTGCGCGCCAGCGGCAATACGAGCTCACCATCGGTTAAGGTAATGACTTTTTGTTGCTCTTCTGTTTCAACAACCGATGGATGCACATGAAGGATGACCTCACCGTCGTCGCTAATTTGCGGGGTAACATCTAACGATATACCCGAGAAGAACGGCGTTAAGTCAACGTTTGAGTTGGATACAGCAGCGCCGCTGCCCCCGGCAAGATTCGTCGTAGAGTCGACGTTCGTTACGTAGTATTCATCTTCGCCAATTTTGATAACGGCTTTTTGGTTATTTGAGGCACTAACACGCGGGTTAGACAAAACCTGCACGGTGCCTTGTGTTTGCAACATTTCTATCATGCCGTTAAAGCCATTCGCTTCATCACTGTAGCTAAGGCCAAACAAACCACCGATAGCTGCGGAGGTCGCATTACTTGGCGTAACGCCGTTAAATTCGACATCAAAGCCCGCACTACCCGACGCCAAATCACTCCAGTTAATCCCCTGCTGATAGCCATCATTCAGGGTCACTTCTATGATCCGGGCTTCCAGTATCACCTGACGTTGTAAGCGGCTCTCAAGAGTGTCAATAAAGTCACCAACCGCTCGTAACTTATCTGGTGAAGCTGTAACACTGACAATACCCGCCTGCGGTGACAAAACGACATTGCCGCCACCAATAATGCCTTCTATCACTTCTTTTAGATCGCCCCACAAGTCTGTTTCAGACTGAGTGTTGATGCTGGAGCCGTTGCCTTGAAGCCGTTGGTTGGTTCGATTGAACTGCCCGCTATCATTACCAGTAAATGGCGTTCCTGTTGAGTTATAAGCGCTAGAGTTATTATTGTTTCCCCCAAAGCGATTATTATCACGCTCTTCGCTCACGCCACCGCCGGATATTTCCGTTTGCGACATGCCAAAGCGTTTTAACGACAAATAATCGAGCGAGAATGTTTTAGTGCGCACACCCGCCGGGTAAACCTGAATGGTTCTCCCCTGACGGCGAATCTCAAAACCATAAATATCCTGAACCGCACTCAAGGTTTCATTGAGTGTCACGTCTTTAAGGCTCAGTGAAATAGAGCCCGAAACGTCTGGATGCACTAGCATGTTATATGGCGTATCAGCGGCCAAACCATAGAAGAATTGTTTCGCATCAATGTCTTCCGCCTGCAGCACAAAACGGTCTTCTTCAAGAAGCTCAATACCCTGTTGTTCCTGCGCACTAACGTCTTGACGTAAGTACTCACTAACAGCCGCTGGCATGCCTTCCTGACGCGCCGGCGCCGATGCGTCAGCTTGACTCTCGGGCGTCATGGCTTCTTTTTGGTTATTTGGAGTATACCCCGGTTGATACGCGCATCCCGCTATGGCGACACCCATTGCCAGCAATAGTATTCTCATTGTTCAGCTCCCGACTTCAACTCCGTTAGCGGCTGAAAAACATTCAACGTAATACGCTCACCACTTCGGTTTAAATTCACTTTATTCGGTAATATTTCTGACACCGTAAAACCGGCAATGGTATTGCCCTCTCGCAAAGACGTACCATTAATAACCGCCAGTTTCTTAACGTCAGAATAGATAATTTGTGTCAGCTGAATATCTGCAACTTCAGCTAATGCTAATGACGGCTCCGCATCCACAGGCGGCCGTGTTGGGTCCTTTGTCTGGGCACTTACGCTTGCAACCGACCCTAACAGTAATATCAGAACAACGCCTAACCATTTAACCACTGATAAACTCCTTGTCGGTACTTAGCAAATGCCACTCCAGAGTTATCTGCCCTTGCGGGTAACGTTTAACCTGATAATCAAAGTGAGCCCAAATGACATTTGGGTGCTGGCTTTGCAGCACTCTCACAAACGCCAAAACATCAAAATAGGTACCAGTAAATACAGCTTCTACCGCATGCTCATAAAGTGCAATACTTCCTGTTTCAAAAACTTTACGCGGCTCTTTAGCCGTTAAACTCTGGATTTCTAAAGCGTCCGACGTATTCAGTACGCTGTTCAGAAATGCTCTGCGCTGTGAAACTTCCTGTAAGGTTGCACTATTTTCAACCGACTGCCGCGCATTACTTGCCGACACCTGCAGCTGCTTTATCTCCTGTCTTAGCGGCTCGTTAATGTCCTCATCGAACTCGCCTTTCAGCTCATCCACCGCCGAATTAACCTGCTCGATTTGCTGATTCAAACGTTCATTTTCAGAGCTAAGAGCAGCAGCACTCTCCAGATCCGGCATTATGACGTAGCTCAGCATTGGCAGCACAATCAACAAAACAGCTGCAGCCGCTATCATGACTCGCTGTCGTGCCGGGAGCACGCCAAAGTTTTCTTCTAAATGCTGCCAACGGTTCATTCTTTTGCTGGCTCCTCACGTCTTTCGGTACGCAGTTGAAAAGACTGATAGCCCTCTTCGCTGCGTGACAGTTCAACGACCGCAAAGCGTTTACTGGCTAATAATTCGGACTGGTCAAACTTGTCCATCCACAACACTAGCTTTTCTGTATCGGTTGCGTAACCCTTTAAATATATCTTTTCACCGTCCAGCCCAAAACGTTCTAACCAAACGCCTTGTGGGGTAATGTCCGACAGCTCACTTAATAGCGAAGCAACCGCCGACGACTCAGACGTTTCAAAGTCACTGATACTTTGTCGAAACGTTCGCGCATCCTGAATGTAAGCTTGCAGTTCGGCTTTCTTAGAGACCAGTTCAGGGCTCTGTTTACGGCTATTTAAGCGGTCACGTAAAGACGTCAATTGAGCGTTTACGGAGTTGAGTCGCTCTGTCAGCTCATTATTTGTGTCTTGTGTCTGACGGTGTTGCCAGCCGGAAAAAATTACTAATGCAAAAACCACGACCGCCAAGGCAACCAGTCCTGTCGCTAATTTAGCTAGTGTGAGTCGCTGTTGAACCGGTACCAAGTCACCCCGATATAAATTAACGCTTTGTTTCATACCCGCAACTCCTCGAATACAGCGAGGCCGGGCAAGTCTGTAAAATCACCCTCTATTAACTCTTGCGACCACTGCGGATAACGGTAAACATCGCACTCGACCGCCAGCATTTGCGATACGTTTTTTACAACAACTCCCGGCTTTACATGTTCAATGGCAATATGAATGTGTTTTATGGGTGCTTGCCTTAAATGACTCTCGAAATAGTCGACTGATCGTTGCAGTTCCGTTGCCAGCGGCTCCAATGCTCCCGCCTCTATTTCCTCTTCGGTATAAGCGTCTATGGCAGCAACGCCGCGCAAAAGACGGGTAAACAACAATCCCTTCGATGTGTAAATTTGAGCTAGGTAATGCCCTTCCTGAGTTTGATAAATGACCATTTCCGGATGCGCAGGCGGCTTAATTAGGCTAGGCAAGGTCAGTTCAGAAACAGTAATGGCGACTAATGACAAGTCGCTTTCAGCAAAAAAATCCACCCAAGGTCTCAGCAAGCTCTTGCTAGCAACGACCGCTACAATCTTATCCTGACCGGTTGGTTGTTCTGGAAATTCATAATAATCCGCAACAATATCGCTGGCAGATAATGAGACCAGATCATTTAAGCTGTACTTCAAACTTTCAGCGATTTCTTCCGGATCGACCATCGGTCGATCAACCAGCACAGACTCATAACAGTCAGAACCTAATACCAATGATACCGAGGCGTCTTTTAACGAAAGGCGTTTGTACTTCTTCAGGATATGAACTGCTTTTTCAATAAGGTTGCCGGGACTCGCATCTTCTTGATCGTTCACAATGAGCTCGCACTTCCCTGCGTGACTTTTTGCGACTAATAAACGCACACTTTTTTGCGTGATTTGGAAGCAAACGTGATGAGCATTTTGTTTCTGTTGCGTAAATCCAAACACCCGGCAACACCTTTTAATTATTTTTACAACATCTTATCAGAATCGTTGTAAAGCACATTATAAAATGCACTGCACCTACACAAATATAACTAATGTCATAACCCGTTTTTCTAGGGTCTGCCGCTACTAACGCTCTACTTTCCAATTCAACGTTTCGCCGGCCCAATACGGCACCATAGGTCCATTTGCGGTATCCACCGTTGCCGGCACCTGCCATTGGTCTTTCACTAAAGTCAGTTCACCGGTATTTCTGGGCATACGGTAAAAGTCTGCACCAAAGCCACTCGCGAAATCGGCCAGCTTATCCAGCGCGCCATGCGCATCGAAAAACTCAGCATAGAGTTCAATAGCGGCCGGCGCCGAGTAACAGCCAGCGCATCCACAAGCCGTTTCTTTTTTATCCTGAGTATGTGGTGCAGAGTCGGTTCCCAAAAAGAATTTAGGGTTCCCCGATAAGGCGGCTCGTTGCAGCTCCATTTGGTGAGAACGGCGCTTTAAAATAGGCAGGCAATAATTATGTGGACGAACACCGCCCACCAACAAGTCATTGCGGTTCATCAGCAAATGCTGCGGCGTCATCGTTGCAGCAACATAATCAGAGGACTCTTCAACAAAGGCGACAGCGTCTGCGGTGGTAATATGTTCCAGTACCAAACGCAATTGGGGAAACTTTTCAGTAATAGGCCGTAAATGGCGGTCAATAAAGACTTTTTCACGATCGAAAATATCCACGTCAGCGTCTGTTACTTCGCCGTGTACCAACAGCGGCACCTCATGTTGCTGCATGGCTTCTAACACTGGTGCCAGCGCTTCAACCGACTTAACTCCGGCCGCCGAATTGGTTGTTGCCCCGGACGGATACAGTTTAAAGCCAATGATATGCTCGTTTGCCGCCGCTTCGGCAACCAGTTCGGGTGTGGTTTCAGCGGTAAGGTAAAGCGCCATCATAGGCTGAAACGTTTGCCCTTCCGGCAGCTGCTTTAGTATGCGCTCACGATAAGCCATCGCTGCTTCAACGGTTGTTACCGGCGGAACCAGGTTGGGCATAATAACGGCGCGGTTAAACACCACCGCGGAAGCCGGTACGGTGGTTGCTAACATCGCCTCGTCACGCAGGTGCAAGTGCCAGTCATCGGGAGTTGGAATTGTGAAAGTTTGCATAGTCATACGCCACTGAAAAATGATGCCCTATTGTAGCGTATTATTCTGTCGCTTGTTAGCGCAGCTGCATGGCCTCTTTCCAGTGCTTTCGGCAACAAGACACATAGCGATCATTACCGCCTATGGCTATTTGCTGCCCCATGCGCACGGCATTACCCTGCTCGTCAACTCGTAGCGACATCGTGGCTTTTCGCCCGCAATGACAAATGGTCTTCATCTCCACCAGCTTGTCAGCAACCGCCAATAACACCGCACTGCCCGGAAATGCGCTACCAAAAGCGTCGGTCCGGATGCCATAACACATGACTGGAATGTCGTCGGTATCAGTCAGGGTCGTCAATTGCCAAACTTGTTGCTCGGTTAAAAACTGCGCCTCGTCAATCAAGACGCAGTCAATAGCTTTACGTTTGTGTTCCTGCCGAACAAGCTCGGTTAAGTCGCACTTATGCGTAAAAGACAACGCTTTGCGATCGATACCTAAACGCGAGGCTATTTTTCCGTGCCCTGCGCGGTCATCGACCGCCGGCGTCATCAACAGTACATGTTGACCGCGCTCTTCATAATTATGCGCGACTTGCAGTAACGACGTGCTTTTGCCCGCATTCATGGCGGAGTAGGTGAAATAAAGTGAAGCCATTTCTGTTCTTGTTATTTTTAATACGCTGTCGGAATTGATGCAGAGATTAGCACGATTTTATGCCAAAATGTGACAAAGCAACGTAATTCAGGAGCTCTTCCCATGCACTACTCCCCCGAATTTATTAAAGCCATTCCCAAGGCCGACTTGCACCTGCACTTAGACGGTAGCTTACGTGCCAGCAGCCTTGTCGATATGGCAAAGCGCTCGGGTATTGAACTTCCCAGCTATACTGAAGAAGGCTTGTTCGAAAAGGTATTTAAGTCGCACTACAACAATTTGGGTGAATATCTCAACGGCTTTCAGTACACCTGCGCGGTGCTGCGTGACCTTGAAAACTTAGAGCAAGCCTCTTATGAATTGGCGGTTGATAATCAGGAAGAAGGCGTTAATTACATAGAGGTTCGGTTTGCACCGCAGCTACTGATGGATCCGAGTAAGGGCGTTACCTTCGATACCATTATGCACGTGGTTAATGACGGCTTATCGCGGGCCAAGAAAGAGTACAACAATCGCTCGGACGTCAAAAACGGCGATAAGCCTCCGTTTGACTACGGCATTATCAACTGCGCCATGCGCATGTTCGGCAAAAAGGGATTTTCACCCTATTACACGCAAATATTTCAGTTAATGCGCGACTTTGAACCGATGCAAGTAATTAAGACGGCGGCGATGGATTTAGTGCGCGCCAGCGTTCGCATGCGCGACGAAGAAGGTATGCCCATTGTCGGATTAGATATTGCGGGTCAGGAAATTGGTTACCCCGCCGGAGAATTTAAAGACGTGTACGAATACGCGCACGAAAACTTTTTACTGAAAACCGTGCATGCGGGTGAAGCCTATGGCGCGGAGAGTATTTTTGAAGCTTTAACCAAATGCCATGCAGACCGATTGGGCCACGGGTACTCACTGTTCTCGCCTGAAATGACCGAAGATCCGTCCATCGAGGATCCAAAAGCCTACGGCGAGAGTCTGGCCTCTTACATTGCTGATCGTCGCATTGCAGTGGAGGTGTGTTTAACCAGTAACTTACAAACAAATCCAGCTATTGGTGACATTAAAAATCATAACTTTAAGCACATGCTGGATAATCGTTTAGCCACTATTATTTGTACCGACAACCGTTTGGTGTCTCGCACAACGGTTAGTAACGAATACCAGCTGGCACTGGATAACTTTGATATTTCATTGAAGCGCTTAAAGGACATTGTCGCTTACGGCTTTAAAAAGAACTTTTTCCCAGGCCGTTATGTTGAAAAGCGTGAATACGCCAAGCAGAACTTAGCGTACTTTGACAAAGTGGTTAAAAAGTTCGGCTTAAGTGACTAAGGCTTTAGGAGTTTCTTGAGGTTTTCAGCTTAAGCCCCTGGTGCTTATCGAGCATTTTAAACCCTTCGTTAAGCACCTGTTCTTCAATTTCTTTTGTCGGTATTTCACTAATACAAACCCAGCGATTGCGCCCTTGTGATTTACCGTAATACATCGCTGTATCGGCCAACTGCACTAAGGTTCGCCAGTGTGGTACCTGGTTAATGTCAGCTAAGTACGGACACATAACACCGCCAACGGTACACGTCACTGGAAGCTCTAAGCCGTTCGGCATGATGAATGGGTGCTGCGTCACTGCCAAGTGTATTCGCTGTGCAATGTTATAGAAGTCCTCTTCGTCATCGACTTTTGCAACCACTAGAAATTCTTCACCGCCCCAGCGCACAAGCATGTCCTGCTCTCTGAGCGCGCGCGTCACACGGTTCGCAAACTCTTTTAACACCTCATCGCCAACGTCATGACCATAGGAGTCATTCAACTTCTTGAAATAATCGATGTCAAACAGATAAACCGCCATGCTTTTATTATCTTCTTCGCGGTTTGCCAAATTCACCGCATCAAGCGCTCTTTGAATGCGACGCTCAAAGTACATTCGGTTGTGCAATCCGGTCAGCGAGTCTCTTTGGCTTAACGCTTTAAAACGCTTCGCTTGACGCAACTTCTGACGTATTTGCAGCAAACCAAATACCACAACCAAGATGAAAATAGCGATAATGGCATACATGAGGTTCGACTGGGTCTCGCGTCGTTCGCGCTCGGCTTCCTTTAGAAGCTCTTCTTTTTCAAGTAATTCTTTTTGTAAAGTTGATTCCAGTTGCAAACGGCTCAGCTCCGCATTCGATGCCACCGCGCTACTGCTTTGTTTTAATTGGTCTTGCAGGGTGCTTTTATACAGTTCATAGAAATACGCTTGTCCTTTAGCACGCAGGTCTCCCTGTTCCAGTTCGGACATACGTTTATAAACATCCAGTTTTACTTCTAACTGAGTATCGGGGTGCAGGTTATCACAAGCCGGTATATCGTTTTGATGCTCTAACTGAAGATTCACCAACTGCTGATAACAAGCAAGATAACGTTCTACAACCGGATCCGAACCTTTTAACTGAGACGACTGGTCAAGGTAATTCTCCGCAAGTTCGAATTTTCCTAACTCAACAGCCGCCAAAGCTGAAAAAACAAGAGTGGATTTAGCCTGTTCCGCCTGCTGTAGATTTACTTTTCCAAACCAGTCGAGAGCGGTTTCATAGTCTCGCTCATGTAATGTATTAGCAACACCTAAGTTAAAGTGAGTTAAGTCAATGGCGTACTGTGCCTGCTCTGGCGGTAGCTGGTTGTCATCTCTTAGTTCTTTTGTGCGTTTTAAAACCTCTTTATGTAGCTTCAGGCCTTTTTGTCGATACTCTGCATCACCATACATAATGTAAAGCGTTGCCGTGTTTTGCATCACCATGTTTAAAACAGGCCAGTTAACTCGTTGGTCTTCCCCCAACTCTAACGCCCTTTCAAAGGTCTGGAATGCTTGTCTAATATTACCTTTACTCGATTGAAGCCAGCCCAACTCGGAGAGTGTTTCAACCGCAAACTGAACAGCCCCCTGCTCCATCGCGTTCTCATGTAAATTTAAATAGGCTTCAACTCGTTGCTCGTAATTCAAGTCTTCCGTAGATACGCACAAGTGCCGATAATAAAGGTCGAACCCCTGAGGTGTATGCGACTGACAAATTGCATTAGTTAACTTAGGCTCACCATTGAAATAGTACTGATAGGCGAGCTCTCGTTGCAGTCGGTACTCCTCTGCCGCATTAATATCTTCATTAAGTCGCTCGTTAAGCCAGTTGACTCTTTCAAGGTAGCTGAGAGTGTCGAACTTTGGAGGAAGTGGCGGCAGTTTTTCCAGTTCTTCTATAGAAATGGCATCATCTTCAGCAATGACGATAGTCGTCAATGCGAGTGATATAACGAAGGTAAACAGAAGTTGTATTATCAGTTTCATACTGACAAATTTAGAGTGAAAACAACGCGCTGACAAGTAAAGTCTAACGTCTTAATAACACAAAAGGCCCCTTCAGGAGCCTTTTTAACGAAACGTCTAAGATGACTCTAGAAGGGAATATCGTCGTCAAAATCCGTATCCGGTGAAAACGGTGCTGGTTCAGCAGGCTTCTGCTGAGGCTGTTGGTTCTGTTGAGACGGTTGTGGTGCCGGGCGTTGTTGCTGACCGCCGTACCCGCCTTGTTGTCCGCCACCATAACTTTGGCCTTGCGGAGGCCCGCCCTGTGGGCCACCTTGAGGGCCACCACGAGAATCGAGCATTTGCATTTCATTAATCACAATTTCGGTGGTATAGCGCTCTACATTGTCCTGCCCCGTCCATTTGCGCGTTTGCAAACGTCCTTCGACATACACTTTAGAGCCTTTTTTCAGGTATTCACCCGCAATTTCCGCCAGACGACGATACGCCACACAACGGTGCCACTCGGTTTGCTCTCTTGGCTCACCGGTCTGCTTGTCTTTCCAGGTTTCACTGGTCGCAATAGATAGGTTGGCTATCGCTGTGCTGTTCTGGGTATAACGCACTTCCGGGTCCGCACCCAGGTTACCAATTAGAATTACTTTATTCACACCGCGGCTGGCCATTTTACTCTCCTGTTCTTAATGCGTTCAGCAGTTCATTAACTGCCTTTTCGTCGTACGCTTTTTTATCCACTTTTAAATACGTTGCCTGGTCGTCTTCGACCCAGCGCGCCTCTTTTACACCAGCAACGGTTAGTAACTGCTCACTTAGGCTTACGGCTTTGTCTTTCGTAAGGTTTGGCGTTGATACTGACAAGCTGGTGACACTGTCTGGGTTCTTCATTATGAAGCTGATAACCAACCAACATAGTAGCAAGATCAAACAGAATATCACAATGCCCGATGTCTGATAGTTTTGTAAGACCCAACCACCGGCACTACCGCCAATAAACGCGCCTAAAAACTGACTGGTTGAATAAATACCACTCGCACTGCCTTTACTGCCGGCAGGCGCTATACGTGTTAGTAGCGACGGCAAGCTGGCTTCAATAAAATTAAAGCCAGTGAAGAAAACCACCAACGCCGCGACCAACCAAACGGCTGATTCACCAGCATAAAACACCGCAGCCAATGACAAAATTAAAATAGCGATAGACGCACGCAACCATTGGACTGAACTGTTATTGCGCGAACTTCGAATAATCATTGGCACCATCAATACAACTGACGCCGCCAGTGTTGGCAAATAAAACCAAGCGTGTGTTTGACTCTCAAACCCCGCACTTTGCAGTTGAGTGGGAATAGTCACAAACCAGGCAGTTAAAATGGCATGAAGTACAAAAATACCGATATTCAGGCACCAAAGTTGTTTATGCTTCAGTAGTTTTTTCAATTCCGAAGCGACCGGCAAAGATTCTCGCCGAGCGGATGTTGTGACCACATCAGGCACGCTCATAACAAGCACCAATATACCTAATACGCCGGTAGCAGCGGTAAACCAGAACAATCCCGACAAACCAATTACACCGCCTAATAAAGGTCCAACAACTAACGAAACAGCAAATGCCAAGCCAATGCACATACCAATAATCGCCATAACTTTCGGACGCTGCTCGTCACGCGAGAGGTCGGCTGCTAATGCCAGTATTGCGGCGGCTATCGCACCAACCCCCTGAAGTGCGCGACCGACGCTCACCATTACCAGGCTATCTGCTAATGCTGCGACAATACTCCCCAGCACGAACACAACTAAACCACCAATAATAATAGGTTTTCGGCCAACACGGTCAGACGCCATACCTAACGGAATTTGCAAAATTGCCTGAGTGAGTCCGTAAGCCCCTAACGCGACACCGACCAAAAGCGGTGAATAGTCAGGATAGGCTTGTGCGTAAACCGCCAATACCGGCATGATCAAAAACAGCCCTAACATCCGTATACCAAATACAGACGCCAGTGAGAAAGCGGCTTTTCGTTCAGTCTTATTGAGCGAGTGTTGCGTCATGTTACTGCGTTCGCGCTAGTATCAAAATGAATCATGTGGATATTGTACCAGAAGGCACACACTGTGCGATAATGGCGTTTTGTTGTCGACTTCCTATAAGTTGAATATCAACTGCAAAACAGACGGGAATTATGGAAAACATTGAAGTACGCGGTGCGCGCACGCACAACCTGAAAAATTTCAATCTGACGATACCCCGTGACAAACTCATTGTCATTACCGGCTTATCCGGTTCAGGCAAGTCATCGTTAGCTTTTGATACGCTCTATGCTGAGGGGCAGCGTCGGTACGTTGAGTCATTATCGGCCTACGCTCGCCAGTTCTTGTCACTGATGGAAAAGCCCGACGTTGACAGCATAGAAGGTCTGTCTCCCGCAATTTCAATTGAGCAAAAGTCGACGTCTCACAACCCTCGTTCCACGGTCGGTACCATTACCGAAATTTATGACTACCTGCGCCTAATGTACGCACGTGTTGGTGAGCCCCGCTGCCCAACACATGATGTTGCTTTGGCTGCACAAACCGTATCGCAAATGGTCGACAAAGTGCTTGATGCGCCAGAAGGCGAGAAGCGCATGTTATTGGCACCCATTATTCAAAACCGCAAGGGCGAGCATTTAAAGGTTTTAGAAAAATTAGCGCTGCAGGGATTTATTCGTGCACGTATTGACGGTGAAATTTGTGACTTAAGTGATCCTCCGCCATTAGAACTGCAGAAAAAGCACACCATTGAAGTGGTTGTTGACCGTTTTAAGGTTCGCGAAGGTTTAGAGCAACGCTTAGCCGAGTCTTTTGAAACCGCTTTAGAGTTAAGTGGAGGTACTGCGCTGGTTGCTCCTATGGAAGGCGACGGAGACACCTTAGTGTTCTCAGCAAACTTCGCCTGTCCGCATTGTGGATACAGCATGCAGGAGTTGGAACCCCGCCTGTTCTCATTCAATAACCCAGCGGGGGCATGTACCACTTGCGACGGTTTAGGTGTTGAGCAGTTTTTTGACCCCAAAAAGGTGGTTGTTAACGACGAGATTTCCTTAACCGGTGGTGCTATTCGTGGCTGGGACAAACGTAACTTTTATTACTACCAAATGCTGCAGTCACTGGCTAAGCATTATGGATTTAAGCTGTCTGAGCCATTTAAAGACTTACCGGAAGATATTCGGAATATCATTCTGTTCGGCAGCGGAAAGGAAGAAATAAAATTTACTTATATGAATGACCGCGGCGATAAAGTCGTTCGCGAACATGCTTTCGAAGGTATTATTCCAAACATGCAGCGCCGCTATCGCGAAACCGAATCTCAAGCGGTTCGTGAAGAGCTGTCAAAGTACGTGGCCACGCAACCTTGTAAAAGTTGTCACGGTACTCGCCTGCGCACCGAAGCACGCCACGTATTCATTAACAATGTCACCTTACCGGAAGTTGTCGAACAGTCTATTGGCGACGCCATGGCTTTCTTCCAGCAATTAGACTTGGAAGGTCAGCGTGCTCAGATAGCCGAAAAAATACTGAAAGAAATTAACGACCGCCTGCGCTTTTTGGTGAACGTAGGCCTTAATTACCTGAGCTTGTCACGCAGTGCGGAAACCTTGTCCGGCGGCGAAGCTCAGCGGATTCGCCTGGCCAGCCAAATTGGTGCCGGCTTAGTTGGTGTTATGTACGTTCTCGATGAGCCAAGCATTGGTTTGCACCAGCGTGACAACGAACGGCTATTAAATACCCTCACCCACTTACGTGATCTGGGCAATACCGTTATTGTGGTGGAACACGACGAGGACGCAATCCGTCAGTCCGATCATGTCATTGATATAGGTCCAGGCGCCGGTGTTCATGGTGGTGAGATTATCGCTCAGGGCAACGTCGACGATATTATAGCAAGTAAAGACTCACTAACCGGTGACTACCTGTCAGGACGTAAGTTGATTGATGTGCCTGCTGAGCGACATAAGCCAGATGACCGTCAGTTGGTGATAAAAGGTGCTAGTGGTAATAACCTAAAAGACGTCACCATGACGTTGCCGCTGGGCGTTATGACGTGTGTGACTGGGGTCTCGGGCTCAGGTAAGTCAACACTGGTCAATGACACCTTATTTAAAATTGCGCACCGGGAACTAAATGGTGCGACAGCCGATGTGCCGTCGCCTTATCAAAGCGTCGACGGTTTCCAGTATTTGGATAAGGTTGTTGATATCGACCAAAGCCCGATAGGCCGAACGCCGCGGTCAAACCCGGCAACCTATACCGGTATATTCACCCCCATTCGGGAACTTTTCGCCGGTGTTCCCGAAGCACGAGCGCGTGGCTATAAACCTGGCCGCTTTAGCTTTAACGTGCGCGGTGGCCGCTGTGAAGCATGTCAGGGTGATGGCGTTATTAAAGTTGAAATGCACTTCCTGCCAGATGTCTATGTACCTTGCGATATTTGTAAGGGCAAACGTTACAACCGTGAGACGCTGGAAATTCAGTACAAAGGCAAAAACATCCATGAAGTGCTGGAAATGACGATTGAAGACGCACGTGAGTTCTTCGACCCAATTCCAGCCATTGCACGTAAGCTGCAAACGCTGATGGATGTCGGGTTATCCTACGTTCGCTTAGGCCAATCAGCAACCACGCTCTCAGGCGGCGAGGCACAACGTGTTAAGCTGTCCCGCGAGCTGTCCAAGCGCGACACCGGTAAGACACTGTATATTTTGGACGAGCCAACGACTGGTCTGCATTTCCACGATATAAAACAATTACTGGCCGTGATTCATCGCCTGCGCGATCATGGCAATACCGTTGTTGTTATTGAGCATAACTTAGATGTTATTAAGACAGCCGATTGGATTATTGACCTTGGTCCTGAAGGCGGTTCCGGCGGCGGCGAGATACTCTGCGAGGGTACACCGGAAGCCATTTGTGAGAACAAACAATCGCATACGGCCCGTTTCTTGAAGCCGATGCTAAAATAAAAGGAAGCAGTATGTTATCGGAAGACTTTAAAGTTCGATTTTATGAAACCGACGCGCTAGGTCACGTAAACAACACGGTCATACCCGGATGGATTGAGACTGGCCGACTGCCTATATTCGAATTTTTCGGTGAAATGTCGCCGGAAACTCAAAGCCTAATTGTGGCGCGACTGGAAGTGGATTATTTGTTTCCCATTTACTTTGGCAGCCCAGTTACGGTAAATACTTACGTCACCAGAATGGGTGGTAGCTCATTTGATATTACCACCGAAGTTTGGCAAAAAGACAAACTGTGCGCTAAAGGTAAGTCAGTGTTAGTTTATTTCGATTATCAGAAGGAGTGTTCAGTGAAGCTACCTCAGGATATACGAGAAAGACTCGCAACGATAACGCATCCGGAGCATCCTCTTGACGCGTGATATTGTCAGTGGCGGGCAGCATATACATGCTCCTGACGACTTAACCCGCCTGTTACAGGATATTTACGAGCAGGCGATGACAATAAAAACCGGCAAGGTTGCGGATTATATTCCCGCCCTTGCTGCGGTTGACCCTGAGCAGTGCGCACTGACGTTGGCAACACTTGACGGTGAGACCTTCACCGTTGGCGACACGCAAACCCAATTTTCCATTCAGTCAGTTTCAAAAATTTTCGGTCTTATGCTAGCCATGGAGCGTCTCGGAGACGAATTATGGGACCGTGTCAAAATGGAGCCTTCGGGTCAGGCTTTTAATTCAATTGTTCAGCTTGAATGGGAAAAAGGCATACCTCGTAACCCGATGATTAACGCTGGTGCTATTTTGATCAGCGATGTCCTTGTTAGTCATTACTCGGCAAGTAAAAATGCGGTTCTAAGCTTGGTACGCAGTCTTTGTGGCAATGAAACCGTGTACGCTGACCATGAAGTTCATGAATCAGAGAAAGATCACGGACACCGCAACGCGGCATTAGCCCACTTAATGAAAAGCTTCGGCAACATCGATTCTGACGTTGAAGAGTTGCTCGATCACTACTTCTGGCAGTGCGCGCTTTCTATGTCGTGCGAAAACTTGGCTCGGTCGTTTACGTTTTTGGCAAATGACGGGGTTTGCCCGTTCTCGAAAAAGCAAATTATGTCCAAACGTGATTCACAACGCATTAATGCACTTCTTTCCACCAGTGGTATGTATGACCAAAGCGGCGAGTTCGCGTTTACCGTTGGCGTACCGGCAAAAAGCGGAGTCGGTGGTGGCATTGTTGCTGTAGTACCGGATTTCGGCGTGATTTCTGCCTGGAGCCCTCGTTTAAACGAGTTTGGAAACAGTGCTCGCGGAATGTTTATGGTACGGGAAGTTGCCAATAAACTGGGCTTAAGTGTTTACTAAGTTGCTAGCGAATTGTCGACGGGCGATATAGCTGGAATCGTTCCATATTAAAGCGTCGGAAAAGCCGATCAATTTCGCCCTTACGGCCTAATTCACTCAACATCCGCTGTAAGGTTGATGCTTCAATTTTTTTTGAATGCCCAACCAGTAAGTGAAGTTCGTACTGAAAATCTGTATTCTCGGCCAGCAATAGGTTCTCCACTTTAATTTGCTGAGAACCTTCCAACGCCGCCAATAACTCGTCATTAACCGTGGTTAAGTCAACTCGACCACCTAGAACCATTCGAATATTCGTTATTCTGGAGTCGGCGAGATAAACCGTAAACTCTTGCTTGAGTTCGTCAGATGCTTTCAGTTCTCCGGCAATTAAGTAATGGTAACCTTTAACGCCAGCAAAACGCTTACCTTCATAGCTGTTAAAGAACGATTGTGCTCTACCAGCTTTCTTAGCCGTTACCAACCGCTCTTTTCCACGAACTAATGGAAAGGTTGTTTCAATTTCTACATCGTGATTTCGCCAGCCCCAGCTCGGCGACTCGAAAAATATAACATCACAGCAACCACCAACGCTTAGCGCTTCATAACGCCCTGATGGAGGTATCACCTCGATAATGAATTCATAATTGCTCTGATGCTCATTAAGGCGCCTAACCAGCTCTCGGGTTAAATCCGTTTCCAGAATGTCGGAAAAATAAGGCGGGTAGTCGTAAGCCGCAACATAGATCTTTGTCTGTGCTGCTAAAAAACCACTGTAGAGTAACGCTGCGAAAAGCAGTAAAAAACGACTCAAAAGCCCCACACTTTACTGTTATTGATGAAAATCATGACATTTCATCTTTCACTTTTGAGGCTTGAATGTCAAGAACTGTAAAGACGAGCCGTTCAACAGCCATAAAAAAGCCCGGCATAAAACCGGGCTTTGTATACGATACTTAAACCGTATTAGTCTAGGATCTTAGACACAACGCCTGCACCTACAGTACGACCACCTTCACGGATTGCGAAACGCAAACCTTCGTCCATTGCGATTGGAGCAATCAGCTCTACAACGAATTTCAGGTTGTCACCTGGCATAACCATTTCTACGCCTTCCGGCAATTCTACTGCACCCGTTACGTCAGTCGTACGGAAGTAGAACTGTGGACGATAGCCTTTGAAGAATGGCGTGTGACGGCCACCTTCGTCTTTGCTCAGTACGTAAACTTCCGCTTCGAACTTAGTATGCGGAGTAATTGTACCTGGCTTCGCCAATACCTGACCACGCTCAACTTCGTCACGCTTAGTACCACGCAACAATGCGCCGATGTTCTCACCTGCACGACCTTCGTCAAGCAGCTTACGGAACATTTCAACACCCGTTACGGTCGTCTTTTGCGTGTCTTTCATACCAACGATTTCACACTCGTCGCCTGTGTTGATGATACCGCGCTCTACACGACCGGTAACAACTGTACCACGACCTGAAATCGAGAATACGTCTTCGATTGGCATGATGAATGGCTTATCGATGTCACGCTCTGGCTCTGGGATGTAGTTGTCAAGCGCATCTGCTAGCTCAACAATTTTCTTCGCCCACTCTTCGTCGCCTTCCAGCGCTTTCAGTGCTGAGCCCTGGATAACTGGCAGGTCGTCGCCCGGGAAGTCATACTCTGACAACAACTCACGAACTTCCATTTCTACCAGCTCTAACAGCTCTTCATCGTCAACCATGTCACATTTGTTCATGAATACGACGATGTAAGGAACGCCAACCTGACGTGAAAGCAGGATGTGCTCACGAGTCTGTGGCATTGGACCGTCAGTGGCCGCTACGACCAAAATCGCGCCGTCCATCTGGGCAGCACCGGTGATCATGTTTTTAACATAGTCAGCGTGTCCTGGGCAGTCTACGTGCGCGTAGTGGCGAGTTGGTGTGTCATACTCAACGTGTGACGTTGAAATAGTGATACCACGCTCTTTCTCTTCTGGCGCGTTATCGATGGCTGCGAAGTCTTTCGCCGCACCACCATAAACTTTTGCCAAAACAGTTGTGATAGCAGCAGTTAGTGTAGTTTTACCGTGGTCAACGTGACCAATGGTGCCGACGTTTACGTGCGGCTTCGAACGTTCAAATTTTTCTTTAGACATGATATATCCTCAAATTTAAGTTGAAAGCCCGGTCCTGTGTAAGACCGGACCAGACCTTACTTAACCTTTAGCGTTACGCTCAGCCATCACTTTTTCAGCGATGTTGTTTGGTGCTTCACCATACTTCAGGAACTCCATCGAGTAAGATGCACGACCCTGAGTTTGTGAACGCAAGTCAGTTGCGTAACCGAACATTTCAGACAGTGGAACAACCGCGTTGACAGCTTTCAAGCCACCAGGTGCTTCTTCCATACCTTCGATCAGACCACGGCGACGGTTTAAGTCACCAACCACGTCACCCATAGACTCTTCTGGAGTAATAACTTCCACTTTCATTAGTGGTTCCAAAAGAACTGGGTCCGCCTGCATTGCACCTTTTTTGAAGGCCATGCTACCAGCGATTTTAAACGCCATTTCTGACGAGTCAACGTCGTGGTAAGAGCCATCATACAGAGTTGCTTTAACACCCAATACTGGGTAGCCAGCTAATACACCCTGTTCCATCTGCTCTTGAATACCTTTATCTACAGCTGGGATGTACTCTTTCGGTACCACACCACCAACGATTTCGTTAACGAATTCGTAAGTGATATCTTCACCGTCATCGTCTTCTTCGATGGTCATAGGCTCAAGTTTCAGCCATACGTGACCAAACTGACCACGACCACCCGATTGACGTACGAATTTACCTTCGATTTCAACCGACTTACGAATAGCTTCACGGTATGCAACCTGAGGCTGACCAACGTTACATTCAACTTTGAACTCACGTTTCATACGGTCAACGATGATATCCAAGTGAAGCTCGCCCATACCTGAGATGATGGTTTGGCCAGATTCTTCGTCCGTTTTAACACGGAACGACGGATCTTCTGCTGCCAACTTACCTAAAGCAATACCCATTTTTTCTTGGTCAGCTTTAGTTTTTGGTTCAACAGCAACCGAGATTACCGGCTCTGGGAATTCCATACGCTCAAGAATGATCTTGTTGTTTGGATCACACAGAGTGTCACCAGTAGTCACGTCTTTAAGACCGATAAGTGCAGCAATGTCACCCGCGCGAACTTCTTTAATTTCTTCACGACTGTTTGAGTGCATCTGTACCATACGACCAACACGTTCTTTCTTATTCTTAACAGGGTTGACGACACCGTCACCTTGATTAAGAACACCAGAGTAAACACGAACGAAGGTTAAGGTACCAACGAATGGGTCGGTTGCGATTTTAAACGCCAAAGCTGAGAAAGGTTCATCATCAGATGACTTACGCACACCTTCTGATTCATCATCCAAAATACCAGTGATTGGCTTAACTTCCGTCGGAGACGGTAAGTACTCGATAACCGCGTCAAGTACGGCTTGAACACCTTTGTTTTTGAACGCTGAGCCAGCAGCAACCAAGCAGATTTCGTTCGCCAATGTACGCGCACGAAGACCTTCTTTGATTTCAGCTTCTGTTAACTCACCTTCTTCAAGGTATTTGTTCATCAGCTCTTCGTTAGCTTCAGCCGCAGCTTCAACCAACTCTGCGTGATATTCTTCACACTGATCAACCATGTCAGCAGGGATGTCTTCATAAGTGAAAGACGTACCCATGTCTTCTTCGTTCCAGTTGATGAACTTCATTTTGATCAAGTCAACAACACCACGGAAGTTGTCTTCCGCGCCTACTGGCAATTGCATTGGAACCGCAACTGCGTTCAGGCGTGTTTTCATCTGATCAACAACTGACAAGAAGTCGGCACCTGCACGGTCCATTTTGTTGACGAATACCATACGTGGTACTTCATATTTGTTCGCTTGACGCCAAACAGTTTCTGTTTGAGGCTGAACACCTGAAGACGCACACAATACAACGACAGCACCGTCAAGAACACGCAGAGAACGTTCTACTTCGATTGTGAAGTCAACGTGTCCAGGAGTATCGATGATGTTGACACGATGCTCAGGGAACTGCTTGTCCATGCCCTGCCAGAAACAGGTCGTTGCTGCTGAGGTGATAGTAATACCACGCTCTTGTTCTTGCTCCATCCAGTCCATGGTGGCTGCACCATCGTGCACCTCACCAATTTTGTGAGACAAGCCAGTATAAAACAACACACGCTCAGTTGTGGTTGTCTTACCAGCGTCTACGTGAGCACAGATACCGATATTACGATAGCGCTCAATGGAAGTTTTACGAGCCACAATAAACTCCTTTCTAGGTTAACTGTGAATTTACCAGCGATAGTGAGCAAACGCTTTGTTTGCTTCAGCCATGCGGTGAACGTCTTCACGTTTCTTCACAGCTGACCCTTTGTTTTCTGATGCATCTAGCATTTCAGCTGCCAGACGCTGCGACATTGATTTTTCACCACGGGTGCGCGCTGCATCAACTAACCAGCGCATAGCCAGTGCGTTACGACGTACCGGACGAACTTCAACTGGAACTTGGTAGGTAGAACCACCAACGCGACGAGATTTAACCTCGACGGTAGGACGCACATTTTCTAGTGCATCATCAAAAACTTCCAGATGATCTTTACCTGACTTCTCTGCCAGGATGTCCAGTGCACCGTAGATAATCTTTTCAGCGACTGCTTTTTTGCCGTCAACCATGACGACATTGATAAATTTAGCCAACAACTCTGATCCGAACTTAGGATCCGGCAGGATTTTACGTTGACCTATGACGCGTCTTCTTGGCATCTCAATATTCTCCGATTAATTCAGGGTATTACCCAAAACTTATGAATTACAGTTTGGCCTTACTAACGGAGAACCGTTAAGACTTAGGCCGCTTCGCGCCGTACTTAGAACGGCCTTGTTTACGATCGTTAACACCTGAACAGTCAAGTGCACCACGAACGGTGTGATAACGAACACCAGGTAAGTCTTTTACACGACCGCCACGGATCAGTACGACTGAGTGTTCTTGTAAATTATGTCCCTCACCGCCGATGTACGAAGATACTTCGTAACCGTTGGTTAAACGAACACGGCAAACTTTACGCATTGCAGAGTTCGGTTTCTTAGGGGTTGTGGTGTAAACACGGGTACATACTCCGCGTTTTTGAGGGCACGCTTCAAGAGCCGGAACGTTGCTCTTCACAACGGGCTTTTGACGGCCTTTACGCACCAGCTGATTAACTGTTGCCATTCATTACTCCTAGTTTAGTTGATGTCGCTTTTTAGCGCGCACAATGTGCGTGAAAAATCGCTTTTTTCCGACCATACAAAGCCGGATCCCGAAAATCGGGAGCCGAAATTCTAATGGTCATATTTTCACCTGTCAAGGTTATAAAAAAGAAGCCAGCACTATAATCAGTACTGGCTTCTGTACAAATAGGCTAAAAGCGTATTTGTTTATTCGGCAGAATCGTCTTTTGGCGATTCATTTCCTGCGTTAAGAGCGTCCGCTAACTGTTGTTCAGCTTGCTCTGCAGTCATTGTCGGAGCTTCTTCAACGTCCAATTCTTCTACGCGACGTTGCATACGCTCTTTGTGATACGAGTAACCGGTACCAGCCGGAATTAATCGACCCACAATAACGTTTTCTTTCAAGCCACGCAGGCTGTCTTTGCGTCCACCAACGGCCGCTTCGGTCAGGACACGAGTTGTTTCCTGGAACGATGCAGCAGAGATGAACGATTCTGTCGACAGTGACGCTTTGGTAATACCCAACAGCTGACGTTCGAAGGTTGCCGGCGTTTTGCCTTCCGCTTCCGCTTTTGCGTTCGCTGCCAAGACTTCCGCCATTTCAACCATTTCGCCTTCTAGCAAGTTGGTATCGTTTGCGCGCAGAATTAACGCTTTACGCAGCATCTGACGAACAATCGTTTCAATGTGCTTATCGTTAATTTTAACACCCTGTAAGCGATAAACTTCTTGAACTTCGTTCACGATGTAGTTCGCTACAGCGCTTACGCCACGCAGACGCAGGATATCGTGTGGTGCCTCTGGACCATCAGCAATAACCTCACCTTTCTCAACCTGCTCACCTTCGAACACGTTAAGCTGACGCCATTTCGGAATCATTTCTTCATGCTGATCACCACCGTCGTTAGGTGTGATGATTAAGCGACGCTTACCTTTCGTTTCCTTACCGAACGAGACCGTACCCGTCTTCTCTGCAAGAATCGCAGGTTCTTTCGGGCGACGTGCTTCGAACAAGTCAGCAACACGCGGCAGACCACCGGTAATGTCTCGAGTTTTCGAGCCTTCCTGCGGAATACGCGCCAAGGTATCACCGACTTTTACTTCGGCGTTATCTTCAAGGTTAATGATTGCGTTACCCGGCAAGAAGTATTGCGCAGGGATATCGGTACCGACGATGTTAACATCGTTACCTTTACCATCAACCAGCTTGACCATTGGACGCATATCTTTACCGGCACTGGTACGCTGACCTGTTTCCAGCACAACGATGCTTGAAAGACCGGTTAGCTCGTCGGTTTGACGCGTCATAGTAACGCCGTCAATTAAGTCGACAAACTTGATACGACCTTCCACCTCGGTAATGATTGGGTGCGTATGCGGATCCCAGTTAGCAACGGTTTCGCCGCCTTCAACTGCGTCGCCTTCACCTTTCTTCAAGACCGCACCGTAAGGCACTTTATAACGCTCGCGCTCGCGACCGTATTCGTCAATAAGCGTCAACTCAGTAGAGCGAGAAGTAATTACATGCTCTTTATCGCTGTTTACAACCCATTTAGCGTTGTGCAGTTTGATAGTACCTGAGTTTTTAACCTGTACGCTGTTCTCAGCCGTTGCACGCGACGCCGCACCACCAATGTGGAAGGTACGCATGGTGAGCTGTGTACCCGGCTCACCAATTGACTGTGCTGCGATAACACCAACCGCTTCACCTTGGTTAACCATATGGCCACGAGCCAAGTCACGACCGTAACAGTGCGCACAAACACCAAAGTCCGTGTCACAGGTGATAACCGAGCGAACTTTAACTTCATCGATAGAGTTTTCTTCGAGAATGTCGCAATTCTTCTCGTCAAGCAGCGTATTACGCGGTAACAGCACGTCTTCGCTACCTGGCTTAAGAACGTCGTCACATAGAACACGACCTAAAACACGCTCACGCAATGGCTCTACAACATCACCACCTTCAATCAATGGCTTCATTGTCAGACCGTCGTGTGTACCACAGTCTTCTTCCATGATAACGACGTCCTGAGAAACATCGACCAGACGACGAGTCAGATAACCTGAGTTCGCTGTTTTCAATGCGGTATCGGCAAGACCTTTACGAGCACCGTGCGTCGAGATGAAGTACTGGAGTACGTTCAGACCTTCACGGAAGTTCGCAACGATAGGCGTTTCGATGATTGAGCCATCTGGCTTAGCCATCAGACCACGCATACCGGCCAACTGACGAATCTGCGCGGGGCTACCACGAGCGCCTGAATCAGCCATCATGAAGATAGAGTTAAACGATGCTTGCTCTTCTTCTTTACCGTCTTTATTGGTGACAACTTCTTTCGACAAGTTATCCATCATCGCTTTCGAGACTTTCTCGTTAGCTGTAGACCAAATATCGATAACTTTGTTGTATTTCTCACCAGCGGTTACCAAGCCAGACTCAAACTGTTCCTGAATTTCAGCTACTTCTTCTTCCGCTGCAGCGACAATTTCTTTCTTCGCTTCAGGAATAACCATATCGTTGATACCAACCGATGCGCCTGAAACCATCGCATAATGGAAACCGGTGTACATGATTTGGTCAGCAAAAATAACTGTGTCTTTCAGACCCAGGTTACGATACGCCTGGTTCAGCATACGTGCGATTGGCTTTTTACCCATAGCCTGATCGATAAGCTCAAACGGCAAACCTTCTGGCATAATTAGCGACAACAATGCACGACCTACGGTGGTATCACGCACGGCTGTTTTAGTCGTACGGTTACCATCTTCATCAGCGGTTGTGTCCGTAATACGCACTTTTACGCGTGAATGCAGCTCTACATCACCATTACGGTACGCTTTCTCAGCTTCAGACGGGCTTTTGAAGATCATGCCTTCGCCTTTACCGTTGATCTTCTCTTTGGTCATGTAATAAAGACCCAGTACAACGTCCTGAGAAGGCACGATGATTGGGTCACCACTTGCAGGTGACAGCACGTTGTTGGTTGACATCATCAACGCACGCGCTTCTAGCTGAGCTTCTAAGGTCAGCGGCAAGTGAACAGCCATTTGGTCACCGTCAAAGTCGGCGTTATATGCCGCACAGACCAATGGATGTAACTGAATCGCTTTACCTTCAATCAGTACCGGCTCAAACGCCTGAATACCTAAACGGTGAAGTGTTGGTGCACGGTTAAGCAATACCGGATGCTCCTTGATCACTTCATCCAGAACATCCCAAACTTCAGCGGTTTCGCGCTCAACCATTTTCTTAGCAGCTTTAATGGTTGTAGCTAAACCACGGCGCTCTAATTTACCATAGATAAACGGCTTGAACAGCTCCAGAGCCATCTTCTTAGGAAGACCACACTGGTGTAAGCGAAGTTTAGGACCAACGGTAATAACCGAACGGCCTGAATAGTCAACACGTTTACCCAGCAGGTTCTGACGGAAGCGACCCTGTTTACCTTTGATCATGTCAGCCAAAGACTTCAGAGGGCGTTTGTTGGAGCCAGTAATAGCACGACCACGACGGCCGTTATCTAATAAGGCATCAACCGCTTCCTGAAGCATACGTTTTTCGTTGCGTACAATAATATCCGGAGCAGCCAGGTCTAATAGGCGCTTCAAACGGTTATTACGGTTAATAACGCGGCGGTACAAGTCGTTCAAATCAGACGTAGCAAAACGACCACCATCCAACGGTACTAACGGACGTAAGTCTGGCGGCAGAACAGGCAGTACTTTCAGAATCATCCACTCTGGCTTGTTGCCAGACATTTGGAAGGCTTCTAACAGTTTTAGACGTTTGCTGATTTTCTTACGCTTGGTTTCAGAGTTGGTTTCTGGCAACTCTTCGCGCAAGGTTTGGATTTCAGCGTCAATGTCGACAGCTCGCAGTAAATCAAGTACCGCTTCGGCACCCATTTTCGCATCGAACTCGTCGCCGTGCTCTTCCAATGCGTCCAGGTATTCTTCTTCAGTAAGAATCTGACCTTGTTCTAAAGACGTTAAACCGCCCTCTGTAACAACGTAAGATTCAAAGTAAAGCACCCGCTCAATATCACGCAAGGTCATATCCAGCATTAGGCCAATACGAGATGGCAGTGATTTCAAGAACCAGATATGTGCCACTGGGCTTGCTAGCTCAATGTGACCCATCCGCTCACGACGCACTTTGGTTAAGGTGACTTCAACGCCACACTTCTCACAAATAACACCGCGGTGCTTCAAACGCTTGTACTTACCACACAAACATTCGTAGTCTTTTACTGGACCAAAAATACGAGCACAGAATAACCCGTCACGCTCTGGTTTGAACGTACGATAGTTAATAGTTTCTGGCTTTTTGACTTCACCATACGACCAACTACGGATCATATCTGGCGAAGACAAAGCAATACGAATTCCGTCAAATTCGTCTGCTTGATTCGTCGGCTTTAAAAGCTTCAACAAGTCTTTCACGATTTATCTCCTGTCGGAGTTCAACCTATGGGGAGTGAACATCACTCCCCCAGTAATTCCAGCAACAGACGCTTAGTTCTGTTCCAGCTCGATATTGATGCCTAGAGAGCGAATTTCTTTCAACAATACGTTGAACGACTCTGGCATACCCGCTTCCATTTGCAGGTTGTTGTCGACGATGTTTTTGTACATCTTCGTACGACCGTTTACGTCGTCCGATTTAACCGTCAACATTTCCTGCAAGGTGTATGCAGCACCGTATGCTTCTAATGCCCAGACTTCCATTTCACCGAAGCGCTGACCACCAAACTGTGCTTTACCACCTAATGGCTGCTGAGTTACCAAGCTATAAGAGCCGGTAGAACGAGCGTGCATCTTGTCATCGACTAAGTGGTTCAATTTCAGCATGTACATGTAACCGACGGTTACATCACGCTCAAATTTCTCACCAGTACGACCGTCAAATAGTGGTATCTGACCTGACTCAGGTAAATCCGCCAGTTTCAGAAGCTCTTTAATTTCTTCTTCAACCGCACCGTCGAATACTGGTGTGGCCGTTGGCAGACCGGCTTTCAGGTTACCCGCTAAGCGCATCACTTCGTCATCAGAGAACTCACTGATGTCTACTTTCTGACGGCACTCACCCAGGTCATAAACTTGCTGTAAGAAGTCACGCAGATCTTTCATTGCGCGCTGCTGCTTCAGCATCTTGTCTATCTTGCTACCAATACCGCGAGCCGCCATGCCCAAGTGTGTTTCCAACACCTGACCGATGTTCATCCGCGATGGTACACCCAGAGGGTTCAATACGATATCGACCGGGTTACCTTCATCATCGTGAGGCATATCCTCAACAGGAATGATAGTAGAGATAACACCTTTGTTACCGTGACGACCTGCTAACTTGTCACCCGGCTGAATGCTACGCTTAACCGCCAAGTAAACTTTTACAATCTTCAGTACGCCAGGCGCTAAATCATCACCTTGAGTGATTTTACGGCGCTTGTTTTCGTACTTCGTATCGAAATCATCGCTGATTTGCTGGTATTGCTCTGCGATCTGCTCTAACTGTGCTTGCGCATCTTCAGAACCTAAGTCCTGAGTTAGCCAGTTTTTACGATCAATACTCGCTAGCTTCGCTTCGTCGAAACCATTCGCAAGCAACAAGTTGCGTGCACGGTTATAAATACCTTCTTCAAGAATTTTAAACTCTTCGGTCAGGTCTTTCTTAACCTTCGCCAGTTGCATCTCTTCGATAGCGACTGCGCGTTTATCTTTTTCAACGCCATCGCGAGTAAAGACTTGTACGTCAATAACGGTACCGTTCACACCATTAGGAACGCGTAAAGAACTGTCTTTAACGTCCGACGCCTTCTCACCAAAGATTGCTCTCAAAAGCTTCTCTTCTGGCGTCAGCTGCGTTTCGCCTTTTGGCGTTACTTTACCAACCAGAATGTCGCCGCCTTTAACTTCGGCACCAACGTATACAACACCAGCTTCATCAAGCTTACCAAGCGCTGATTCACCAACGTTTGGAATATCTGAAGTGATTTCTTCAGCACCCAGTTTGGTATCACGAGCAACACAGTTCAGCTCTTGAATGTGGATAGTGGTTAAACGATCTTCTTGCGCAACACGCTCAGAGATAAGGATTGAATCCTCAAAGTTGTAACCATTCCACGGCATGAACGCGACACGTAGGTTTTGACCCAGTGCCAATTCACCTAAGTCTGTCGATGGACCATCTGCCAATACGTCGCCACGGGTTACCGGCTCACCAGGATTAACCGTTGGTTTTTGGTTAATACACGTATTTTGGTTAGAGCGTGTGTACTTAGTTAAGTTGTAAATGTCGATGCCCGCTTCGCCCGGCACCATCTCTTCTTCATTTACTTTAACCACGATACGGCTTGCATCAACATAGTCGACAACACCACCACGTTTAGCGACAACGGTAACGCCCGAGTCAACGGCGATAGTGCGTTCGATACCGGTACCGACTAACGGCTTGTCTGCACGTAACGTTGGTACTGCCTGACGTTGCATGTTTGAACCCATCAATGCACGGTTCGCATCATCGTGTTCAAGGAATGGGATCATGCTTGCTGCAATTGACACGATTTGCTGAGGAGCAACGTCCATATACTGAACTTGCTCTTTGCTCATCAATGTAAATTCGTTTTTGTGACGACAAGGTACTAAGTCTTCGGTTAACTCACCTTTGTCATTAAGCGCTACGTTCGCCTGAGCGATAACATAGTTGCCTTCTTCAATGGCTGACAAGTAGTCAACTTCGTCGGTGACAACACCGTCTTCAATACGACGGTAAGGTGTTTCCAGGAAACCGTACTCGTTCGTTCTGGAGAAACTCGACAGTGAGTTAATCAAACCGATGTTCGGACCTTCAGGGGTTTCGATTGGACACAAACGACCGTAGTGAGTCGGGTGTACGTCTCGAACTTCAAAGCCTGCTCGCTCACGCGTCAAACCACCCGGACCTAACGCAGAAATACGGCGTTTGTGCGTCACTTCTGACAGTGGGTTGTTTTGATCCATGAACTGAGACAACTGACTTGAACCGAAGAACTCTTTCACTGCGGCACTAATAGGCTTCGCATTGATAAGGTCCTGTGGCATGGTATTGTCCAGGTCGCCTAACGACAAACGCTCTTTAACCGCGCGTTCAACACGAACAAGGCCAACACGGAATTGGTTTTCTGCCATCTCGCCAACAGAACGGATACGACGGTTACCCAAGTGGTCAATGTCATCAACTTCATCAAGACCATTTCGGATCTCGATAAGCTTCTTCATAACATCGATAATGTCTTCTTTAGAAAGCGTATTATCTCCACTTAGATCATCTCGACCTAAACGGCGATTAAACTTCATACGACCAACGGTCGACAAGTCATAACGCTCATCGCTAAAGAATAAGTTATCGAATAACGCTTCTGCTGCTTCGCGCGTCGGCGGTTCACCCGGACGCATCATACGATAGATTTCAACCAACGCTTCCAAGCGATTAGTGGTTGAATCCACGCGCAGCGTTTCGCTCATGTATGGACCGTGATCCAGGTCATTCACGAATAACGTTTCAATTTTCTTAATTCCGGCTTCGCTTAATTCCGCAATCAACTCAAGCGTTAATACGTCGTTTGCGTGGCCAATGACTTCGCCTGTTTTCTTATCTGCGTAGTCTTTTGCTAATACTTTTCCGACCATGTATTCAGTCGGCACGTCCATTTCTTTAATGTCGAGTTTTTCTAACTGACGAATATGACGTGCGGTAATACGACGGCCTTTTTCAACCAATACTTCGCCATCGGTACCTTTAATGTCGAACTTGGCAGTTTCACCACGAAGACGCTCCGGCACCAACTCCATCTTGACTTTGGTTTTCAAGATTTCAAAGTAGGTTGTTTCGAAGAACATATCGAGAATTTCTTCAGTGCTGTATTCAAGCGCACGAAGAATAATAGACGCCGGCAACTTACGGCGACGGTCGATACGAACAAACACGTTGTCTTTAGGATCAAACTCAAAGTCTAACCACGAGCCACGGTAAGGGATAACTCGTGCGTTATACAGAACTTTACCTGATGAGTGTGATTTACCTTTATCATGGTCAAAGAAAACACCCGGAGAGCGGTGAAGCTGAGAAACGATTACTCGTTCTGTACCATTGATAACGAAAGTTCCGTTTTCTGTCATTAACGGAATTTCGCCCATGTACACTTCTTGCTCTTTAATGTCTTTAACCGTTCCGGCTGCTGCTTCTTTATCAAACAGTACCAGACGCAGTTTCACACGCAGAGGTGCTGAGTAGGTAATACCACGAATTTGACATTCTTCAACGTCAAATGCCGGCTCACCCATGTGATAACTGACGTACTGCAGTTCCGCATTACCTGAGTAGCTGGCAATAGGAAAAACCGAACGAAAAGCCGCTTCCAAGCCGTTATTGGCGTCTGGATCGACTTCAATAAATTTCTTAAATGAATCAAGCTGCATAGACAGCAAATAAGGCACTTCTAAGACCTGCGGTCGTTTACCAAAGTCCTTACGAATACGTTTTTTCTCAGAGTAGGAGTACGCCATGGGGTTCCTCAGCTAGCTGATTGATGACCCTAACCAACGAGTGGTTCGATGGTTAAGACAGATGAATCTTTTATCTGTCGATCCCGTGTTGTTTTTGCAAAACTTGTATCCCAACCTCGGGCAAAAATGATACAAGCAATACAGCGCAAAAAGGCTGGTGGTTATTTAACCACCAGCCCAAGGCCCTAAAGAGCCATATTTTGTACAAAAGTCGACTTATTTAACTTCAACTTCCGCACCAGCTTCTTCAAGCTGCTTTTTCAGCTCTTCAGCTTCGTCTTTGCTAACACCTTCTTTGACTGCAACTGGTGCAGACTCAACCATAGCTTTAGCTTCTTTCAAGCCAAGGCCAGTTGCGCCGCGAACAGCTTTGATAGCAGCAACTTTGTTGCTACCAGCGCCTTTCAGCATTACGTCAAATTCAGTTTTCTCTTCAGCTGCTGCTTCGCCGCCTGCTGCTGGACCAGCTGCTACTGCAACTGCTGCAGATGCGTCAACGCCGAATTTTTCTTCAGCTGCTTCGATCAGTTCAACCAGTTCCATTACTGGCATTTCAGCGATCGCGTTTAAAATATCGTCTTTAGTCAGAGCCATTACTCTAAACTCCTGGGTTGATAATTACAAAAAATGGTTAAAAAACCAACGTATTATTTAGCGTCTTTAATTGCTGCCAACGTTCTAACGAACTTGCTAGGTACTTCGTTAACTGTTTTAACGAACTTGCTAACAGGTTCTTTGAAGGTGGCGAGCAATTTAGCCAATGCTTCGTCACGAGTCGGAAGTGAAGCAACTGCGTCCAATTTTTCAGGACCCATGATGCCATTACCGATTGACAGAGCCATTACCTGAAGGTTCTTGTTTTCTTTGCCAAAGTCTTTGAACAAGCGAGCTGATGCGCCCGGTGCGTCCATAGAAAAGCCATAAACAAGAGGTCCTTTAAGTACATCGCTCATGTCGTCGAACTGAGTACCTTCAAAAGCGCGTTTTGCAAGAGTATTTCGAACAACTTTCAGAAATACGCCTTGCTCACGTGCTTTTTTACGAAGCTCAGTCATATCGGCAACTTCGATGCCTCGATATTCAGCAACGGTGACGGCTAGCGCATTCGAAGCAACGTCGTTAACTTCCTTAACGATGGCTTTCTTTCCGGCTAAACCAATTGCCACTGATATCACCTCGTTTTCAATTTGGAGCCGAAGCTCCGCGTTACAATTAGGTGGAGTTACCTCCACCGCGTTGTCACGGTGATTCTCTACCCAGAGAGCCTGAGTCGGATATCACCATCTGCGTAGGAAATTAAGTGCCGCTATTCGATATTACTGAAATTCTCGCGGTACACCTACGGTCTTGGACGGGAGCCTTGCTTGTCGCCTTTTGAGCATTACAAACGGCAGCTCCAACCCATAAACCTTAATTAACCAGCGCTGACTGTACCCTGGTCAATACTCACACCAGCGCCCATCGTTGTAGACAAGCTGATGCGCTTAAAGTAAACACCCTTTGCAGAAGAAGGCTTAGCTTTCTTAAGCGCGCCTAATAATGCATCAAGGTTTTCTTTCAATTTCGCGTCATCGAAATCGACACGGCCGATTGTTGCGTGAACAATACCGTTTTTGTCGTTGCGATAACGAACCTGACCCGCTTTAGCATTTTTAACGGCTGTTGCTACGTCAGGAGTTACTGTACCTGTTTTCGGGTTAGGCATCAGGCCACGCGGACCTAAGATTTGACCTAATTGACCAACAACACGCATTGCGTCAGGAGATGCTACGACAACGTCGAAGTTCATCTCGCCTTTCTTAACTTGCTCAGCTAAGTCTTCCATACCAACAATGTCAGCACCTGCTTCTTTCGCTTTGTCTGCATTATCGCCAGAAGTAAATACGGCAACGCGAACGTCACGGCCTGTACCATTTGGTAATACTGTCGCGCCACGAACGTTTTGGTCAGATTTACGAGCATCGATGCCAAGATTTACGGCAACATCAACGCTTTCAGTGAATTTTGCTGTTGCTAATTCTTTCAACAGTGCAATTGCTTCATTCACGTCGTAATCGCGGGCTTCAACTTTCTCTGCGATCATGCGAGCGCGTTTTGTTAATTTAGCCATCGATTAGCCCTCCACGTTCAAGCCCATCGCACGAGCAGAGCCGGCGATAGTGCGTACAGCTGCGTCCATGTCGGCAGCAGTAAGATCGGGTTCTTTAGTTTTTGCAATTTCTTCTAATTGCGCGCGAGTTACAGTACCAACTTTCTTGGTATTCGGCTCGCCAGAACCACTCTTGATACCTGCTGCTTTCTTAAGCAAGAAAGATGCAGGAGGTGTTTTAGTGATGAACGTGAATGAACGATCTTCAAATACTGTAATTTCAACAGGAACAGGCGCGCCTTTTTCCAGGCTGTCTGTTTGCGCGTTGAATGCTTTACAGAATTCCATGATGTTTACACCGTGCTGACCCAATGCTGGACCAACTGGCGGTGACGGGTTAGCTGAACCAGCAGCTACCTGCAATTTGATAATGGCTGATACTTTCTTCGCCATGGTTATTACCTCTGTTGTGGGTTTAACGCCTCGTAACTTTTCAGAGTGAAGTTACTCAATCGGCTCCCCGTTAAAAAAGGACGCGAATTATAAGTTAATTCGCGCCGTTGATCAATGCTAGATTGATGCTTTTTTGATCACGACTTTTCGATTTGGCCGAACTCTAAATCAACCGGTGTCGCGCGACCGAAAATTGAAACCGAAACGGTAACGCGGCTTTTCTCGTAATCGACCTCTTCCACTGTACCGTTAAAGTCAGCAAATGGACCATCGGTAACACGAACCACTTCGCCCGGCTCGAACAATGTTTTGGGTTTCGGTTTGTCTGCTGAGTCTTGTAAACGATCAAGAATAGCATCCGCTTCTTTCTTAGAAATAGGTGTAGGACGGTCGCTCGTACCACCAATAAAGCCAAGTACACGCGGAACGCTCTTAATTAAGTGCCATGAATCTTCGTCCATAACCATTTCAACCAAGACATAGCCTGGAAAAAATTTACGTTCACTTTTACGACGCACGCCGCCACGCATTTCAACGACTTCTTCCTTCGGCACTAAGATTTCGCCGAATTTGTCTTCCATATTATGCAGCTTGATATGTTCTTTCAGAGATTCCGCAACACGAGCTTCGTAACCGGAAAAAGCCTGTACGACGTACCAACGTTTCTTATCGCTCATAGTTTAAATCTCCAGTCCGGTTAAGAAGCCAACGACACGCACAAGTATTCCATCTAAACCCCAGAGGATTAAAGCAACAATTACGGTCGCTACAACCACGATGAGTGTTGTCTGAGTTGCTTCCTGGCGCGAAGGCCAGACGACTTTGCGAACCTCGGTACGACTTTCTTTAGCGAAAGACAAAAACTTTCTACCTTTAATCGTTGTGGAAGCAAAAAAACCTGCTAATGCCACCAATACGACAACACCGATAGCGCGGTAAAGTACTGAGATTTCTTCTGCGTAGTAATGATTTCCGCCGATAGCTACAACTAGCAAGGCGATTGTGATTATCCATTTCAAGCTGTTTAATGAACTGCTCTGCGTCTCGTTATTTGCGCTCATTCTTTAATCCTAATTGCGACCGGTCTTCGCTTTTAACTTAAAATCTGGCAGGGGCGGAGGGATTCGAACCCCCAACCGTCGGTTTTGGAGACCGCTGTTCTGCCAATTGGAACTACGCCCCTAAATAATGTCCTTCACGCTTATCTTACTTGGTGTAGGATTGGACGCGGTATTATACCTAAGACAGCGCTTCGCGCAAGCCATAAAAAAGCCCGGCATAAAGCCGGGCTTTGTATACGATACTTAAACCGTATTAGTCTAGGATCTTAGATACAACGCCTGCACCTACAGTACGACCACCTTCACGGATTGCGAAACGCAAACCTTCGTCCATTGCGATTGGAGCAATCAGCTCTACAACGAATTTCAGGTTGTCGCCTGGCATAACCATTTCTACGCCTTCCGGCAATTCTACTGCACCCGTTACGTCAGTCGTACGGAAGTAGAACTGTGGACGATAGCCTTTGAAGAATGGCGTGTGACGACCACCTTCGTCTTTGCTCAGTACGTAAACTTCCGCTTCGAACTTAGTATGCGGAGTAATTGTACCTGGCTTCGCCAATACCTGACCACGCTCAACTTCGTCACGCTTAGTACCACGCAACAATGCGCCGATGTTCTCACCTGCACGACCTTCGTCAAGCAGCTTACGGAACATTTCAACACCCGTTACGGTTGTCTTTTGCGTGTCTTTCATACCAACGATTTCACACTCGTCGCCTGTGTTGATGATACCGCGCTCTACACGACCGGTAACAACTGTACCACGACCTGAAATCGAGAATACGTCTTCGATCGGCATGATGAATGGCTTATCGATGTCACGCTCTGGCTCTGGGATGTAGTTGTCAAGCGCATCTGCTAGCTCAACAATTTTCTTCGCCCACTCTTCGTCGCCTTCCAGCGCTTTCAGTGCTGAGCCTTGGATAACTGGCAGGTCGTCGCCCGGGAAGTCGTACTCTGACAACAACTCACGAACTTCCATTTCTACCAGCTCTAACAGCTCTTCATCGTCTACCATGTCACATTTGTTCATGAAGACAACGATGTAAGGTACGCCTACCTGACGTGAAAGCAGGATGTGCTCACGTGTTTGCGGCATTGGGCCGTCAGTTGCCGCTACTACCAGAATTGCGCCGTCCATCTGTGCAGCACCGGTGATCATGTTTTTAACATAGTCAGCGTGCCCTGGGCAGTCTACGTGTGCGTAGTGGCGAGTTGGAGTGTCATACTCAACGTGAGAAGTTGAGATAGTGATACCACGCTCTTTCTCTTCTGGCGCGTTATCGATGGCTGCGAAGTCTTTCGCCGCACCACCATAAACTTTTGCCAAAACAGTTGTGATAGCAGCAGTTAGTGTAGTTTTACCGTGGTCAACGTGACCAATGGTGCCGACGTTTACGTGCGGCTTCGAACGTTCAAATTTTTCTTTAGACATTGCAGCCTCTCTAACAAAATTCTTTTGGTGTTTTACCTAAACTTACGTTTGCATACCAAGGTTTCGTTAGAATGGCCTAAAAAGAAATGGTGCTGATAGGCGGATTCGAACCGCCGACCTCACCCTTACCAAGGGTGCGCTCTACCAACTGAGCTATATCAGCACGACTTGAATTTGGAGCGGGTGGCGGGAATCGAACCCGCGTCATCAGCTTGGAAGGCTGAGGTAATAGCCACTATACGACACCCGCAAATTCACAATTTTGTGAGGCCACCTCAAAACCAAGGAAATTGCGTGGTGGAGGGGGCAGGATTCGAACCTGCGAAGGCGGAGCCGTCAGATTTACAGTCTGATCCCTTTGGCCACTCGGGAACCCCTCCCGCATTTTGCAATTTGAATTGGTGCCGGCAGAGAGAGTCGAACTCCCGACCTACTGATTACAAGTCAGTTGCTCTACCAGCTGAGCTATGCCGGCACCCCGGTTAGGTGGAGCGCATTCTATGGTACTAAATTTGATAGTGCAATAGCTTTGCGCAAAAAATTTATAAAAACACAATCAAGTGGTCAGTTTTTAACTCCTTCGAGCAAAAACTGACCGAGAAATTAGGTTATTCGAATGGATGACGCAATACAATCGTTTCGTTACGATCCGGGCCCGTTGAGATGATATCAACGGGCACTCCGGTTAACGCTTCTATTCTTGAGATATACGCTAACGCTTGTGGCGGTAACTGATTATGCTCTGTCAAACCAACCGTACTTTCCTGCCAACCTTCTAACGTCTCATAGACTGGTTCTACGACGTCATAGTCTTCTGCGGCCATTGGCGGATATTCACTGATTGTTCCATCAGCCAGCCTATAACCGGTACAGATTTTCAATTCATCTAAACCATCCAGCACATCCAGTTTGGTTAAACAAAAGCCACTTACTGAGTTAATTTGTACCGCACGGCGCATAGCCACAGCATCTAACCAGCCGGTTCGACGTTTGCGACCGGTTGTTGCTCCAAACTCATGACCTTTAACACCTAAGTGCTGGCCGACTTCGCAGTCGAGCTCGGTTGGAAACGGACCACTGCCAACCCGAGTTGTGTAGGCTTTTACGATACCTAATACATATTCAATATAACGCGGTCCAAAACCTGCTCCGGTTGCAACACCGCCGGCGGTTGTGTTGGATGACGTCACATAAGGGTAAGTACCGTGGTCAATATCAAGCAATGTGCCTTGAGCACCTTCGAACATGACTTTATCGCCATTCTTACGAGCCTGATCCAACATTGCCGGTACATCAGCAACCATTGGTTTCAGTAATTTCGCAAACTCTTTGCACTGTTTTAGTACCTGCTCATAGTCGATAGCATCGGTTTTATAGTATTCAGTTAGCGCAAAGTTGTGATAGTCGACCAACTCTTTCAATTTGCCTTCAAAGCGCTCAGCATTGAACAGATCGCCAACGCGCAGACCACGACGCGCCACTTTGTCTTCATACGCAGGACCAATTCCGCGGCCAGTGGTTCCGATAGCTTCTTTACCACGAGCTTTTTCGCGAGCCTGATCAAGCGCGATATGGAAAGGTAGAATTAACGGGCAAGCTTCGCTCACTCGCAAACGCTCTTTAACAGGAACGCCACGCGCTTCGAGCATATCAATTTCTTCAATCAGTGCTTCTGGTGATAGCACAACACCATTACCAATAACGCACTGAACATTTGAACGCAGAATTCCTGAAGGAATAAGGTGTAAAACCGTTTTCTCGCCGTCAATGACTAATGTATGACCTGCGTTATGACCGCCTTGATAACGAACGACTAAGCTCGCCTTGTCGGTCAACAAATCGACGATTTTACCTTTACCTTCATCACCCCACTGGGTGCCTAAAATAACAACGTTCTGACTCATGATTGCCCCGCGTAAAAAAAAAGCGTGGCGATCTTACCTTGTATCGGGGAGTTTGTACATGAAGGAAAAGTGCCCAATGGAGTCATTGGGCACTGGTTGGACTTTTACTCTTGCTTTTCGCCCATCATATTTTGCAGATAGCGGAAGAAGTCACTGTTTGCATCGAGTACGAGCATGTCGTTACCTTTACCAAACGAGTTGGTGTAGGCTTCCATACTGCGAATGAATGCAAAGAATTCAGCGTCTTTTTCGTATGCTTCAGCATAAATACGAGCGGCTTCTGCATCACCTTCACCACGCAATTCGCGTGATTGGCGTTTAGCATCCGCAAGCATAACGGTCACACGTGCATCAACGTCAGCACGGATAAACTCAGCTTGCTCTTTACCTTCTGAACGATGCTCGGTCGCAACCGCCTGACGCTCAGCGCGCATGCGTTGATAAATAGACTGGCTAACCTCATCAGGCAGGTTAATTTGCATGACGCGAACGTCTAACACTTCAATACCAAGATCTGAAGCACTTTGGGCGCCTTGTAATAAGGCTTCACGCATCAGCTCGTCACGTTCACCAGACACAATATCTGAGATAGTACGGTTACCGAATTCACTACGTAACCCGCTGTTAATACGACGAGTAAGCAAAGCTTCGGCTTGCAAAATATTACCGCCGTTTGTACTTAAGTAGAACGTCGAAAAGTCGTTAATACGCCACATGACGTAGGTATCAACAATTAAGTCTTTTTTCTCACTGGTGACAAAGCGGTCCGGATCACCGTCCAGGGTTTGCAGGCGTGCATCCAGCTTTTTAACTTGCTCAATGAACGGTATTTTAAAGTGCAAGCCTGGTTCAAATACCATTGCTTCGCCGGTTTGAGCGTTTCGTTCAACCTTACCGAATTGAATTAAAATAGCTCGCTCACCCTCTTTCACCACGTAGACGGAGGACAAACCCAGCGCGACCAGGACCACAACAATTATTGCGATTAGGTTTTTCATTAGTTTCGACCTCCGCTACGGTTGCTGTTGCGAGTGTTTTGCGGTTCCGAGTTAAAAGGCATTCCTGCGCCTTGCTCTGGAACTCGCGGAGGCGAGAAGGTTTCAGTATTTCGACCTTGCTTCTCTAATAGCTTTTCAAGCGGCAAGTACATCATGTTATTGCCACCTTCCACATCAACCAAGACTTTTGGTGTCTTCGCATAAATATCCTGAAGCGTGTCTAAATAAATACGCTCACGCGTTACTTCCGGCGCACGTTCATATTGAGGTAGTAACTCGTTAAAGCGAGCGACCTCACCCTGCGCTTCCAGAATGATCTGTTCACGATACGCTTGCGCTTCTTGCAGCATACGGCGAACTTGCCCACGTGCTAACGGTTCAACTTCACGCGCATAGGCTTCAGCTTCGCGAATGTAGCGCTCTTCGTCCTCTTGTGCCGCAATAGCGTCATCAAAAGCATCTTTAACCGCTTCCGGTGGGCGTGCTGGCAACAAGTTAAGGTCGACGATTTGCAAGCCAATAGAATATGGATTCATTGTCGACTCAAGCATATCTAAAGTGTCTGCACGAACTTGCTCACGACCACGAGTCAGCACTTCATCCATTGTCGTGTGACCAACGACGTAACGTAACGCACTGTCAGTCGCTCGCGACAATACACCGTCTGCGTCCTGAACATTGAACAAGTATGCGCGGGGGTCGACAACACGGTACTGAACATCTAATTCGACACGAACAACGTTCTCATCCTGAGTCAGCATGTAACCTTCAGTTTTGTCCGAACGTACATTGTTAACGTCGACATGCTCAACGGTATCGACAAAAACAGGACGCCAATGCAGACCTGACTCAACCATTGTGTGGAACTGACCAAATCGCAGCACAACGCCGCGATCTGCTTCTTTTACGGTGTAAAAGCCTGCAATGAACCAAACAATAATGGCGATAATAGCAATGATGCCAATGCCTTTACTAGGAATGCCTGAACTGCCGCCAGAGCCTCCACCTTTATTGCCGCCAAAGCCGAACTTTGCAAAGAGTTTACGGACTGCTTCATCAAGATCAGGTGGTCCCTGATCTTTGCCGCCCTGATTTTTCCATGGGTCACGGTCGTTGTTGTTACCGCCGTTCCCCGGTTGATTCCAAGCCATGGACTGCTCCAATTTATGGTTTAACTTATATTAATTATGTTTTTGGACAATTAGTTCATCCAAGTTTTTATCAAATCGTTTTTTAAGGCGCTGCCAGTCTACCGATGATAAACGTACATGCAACGCCAGTTGCCCATTTTCGTCAACATCTTCAGAGGTAACACTGTTTAGTTCGTACAATGTACCACGTAATTTGCCCATGGACGGCGGTATTTTTATGGTCGCGTCCATCATTTGAGGCCCCAACAACTGGGTTAATGCCTCTAAAATCAGTTCGACACCAATGCCTTCCTGAGCTGAGACCCAAACCCGTACAGGCTTATCATCTTCATAATCAATACGTGGCTTCGCCCCGTCGACTTGGTCTATTTTATTACAAATAATCAGCTGTGGCACATCTCCGGCGTCAATTTCGTCGAGAACTTCGGTTACCTGATCAATGTTGCTTTGCTGCTGCTCATCAGCGACATCCACAACATGTAACAGCAAATCAGCTTCTTGCGTTTCTTGCAGCGTTGCCTTAAAAGCTGCGACCAAGTCATGCGGTAAATGTCGAATAAAACCGACCGTATCCGCCAGAATCAAGTCGCCAACATCTTCGATAGTGAGCTTACGAAGCGTGGGATCCAACGTCGCAAACAATTGGTCAGCGGCATAAACGCCCGCTTCTGTTAACTGGTTAAACAGTGTTGATTTGCCCGCGTTCGTATAGCCAACCAGTGACACTGTCGGAATTTCCGCCTTTTGTCTCGCGCGGCGTCCTTGCTCGCGTTGCTTCTGAACTTTTTCCAGACGCCGCAAAATATTCTTAATGCGCCCGCGGATTAAGCGTCGGTCAGTTTCTAACTGCGTTTCGCCCGGACCTCGCAAGCCGATACCGCCTTTTTGTCTCTCAAGGTGGGTCCAACCTCGAACCAAGCGCGTTGAAATATGCCGCAACTGCGCCAGCTCAACCTGAAGTTTACCTTCATGAGTGCGTGCACGTTGGGCAAATATATCGAGAATAAGCCCGGTTCTGTCCAGAACGCGGCACTTACAAATTGCTTCAAGGTTACGCTCTTGCGTTGGGGACAACGCATGATTAAAGATGACAATGTTGGCATCGAGCGCTTTCACCTGCTCAGCTATTTCTTCCGCTTTACCACTACCAACAAAGTATTTCGGCGTTGGCGAACCGCGGCTTGTTGTAATGACACCGCGCGTCTCAACACCAGAAGAGTTTGCTAAAAGTTTAAGTTCAGAGAGATCTTCTCGGTTTACTTCAGTGGGAAAGTCCACATGAACCAAAATTGCGTAGTCGCCACCTTCATACCTATCGAACAAGTTGTATCAGACCTCTCTTTTCTTAAAGTTAATCGTCGAACTCAGCCACGCCTTCAGCTGCTTGCTGAGGTAAGTAATTCTGAGGGATTCTGGCCGGGACGACAGTCGAAATAGCGTGCTTATAAACCATTTGGCTAACAGTGTTTTTCAGCAATACGACAAATTGATCAAATGATTCAATTTGACCCTGCAGCTTAATACCATTCACCAAATAAATGGATACCGGAATGCGCTCTCGGCGCAATGCATTTAAAAACGGGTCTTGTAGAGTTTGCCCCTTGGCCATCTTGGATTCCTTTTTTATCGTTATTAATTATCCAATGCGAAACACAAAAAGTGATAACACCGCCAATTTGCTACCACCTGTAAACACACTAGACCAGTAAAGAATTTTTGCAACCAGAAAAACGTTAAAAATTACTCATTTATTCGCTAATCGGATCTGTGGGCGGTTGCGAAAATTTCAATCCTGGCCAGGAAATTTTTGCGCAGGTTGAGCTAAAATGGCCTCGACTTTATCGTTCATATGCGGGTCGTCTGTTTCCAGCCAAGTCACGCCTGGCCAGCCGTTCAGCCACGTTAGCTGACGTTTCGCAAGTTGTCGGGTGGCAATAATGCCGCGCTCTCTCATTTCGTCGTACGTCAACTCACCTTGTAAGTATTGCCACATTTGGCGATAACCGACACTGCGAATTGAGGGCAAGTCTTTATGTAAATCGCCGCGCTCAAACAGCTTTCTGACTTCGTCCTCAAAAGGTTCTGACAGCATTTGATCAAAGCGCTGCTCAATACGCTGATGCAATACGGCACGCTCTTTAGGCGCAATTGCGAACTGGTAAACGGGCTTATCCAATTGACCAAAGCGTTCTTTAGTGAGCTCCGTCAGCGTTTTTCCGCTCACCTCATACACTTCCAGTGCACGCAGGGTTCGCTGAGGATCATTAGGATGAATTCGCTCAGCACTTATCGGATCAATTTCTCTAAGCCTATCGTGCAAAGCAGCAAGCCCGTCGGCTTCCATTCTTTTGGTCAGGGCTTCACGAATGGTAGCGTTGGACTCGGGTAGCTGCGACAAACCTTCGAGCAATGCCTTGAAATACAACATAGTGCCGCCGACCAACAAAGGGACTTTTCCGCGGGCCTGAATATCATCAACTAAACGTAGTGCATCACGCTGAAAGTCTGCGGCTGAGTATGTTTCTGACGGATCGCAGATGTCGATAAGGTGGTGCGGTACTTTAGAACGCTCCTCAGCGGTTGGTTTTGCCGTACCGATATCCATTCCTTGATAAATAAGCGCCGAGTCGACTGAAATAATTTCGCAGTCGAGTTTCTCGCACAGCGCGAGAGACAAAGCTGTCTTTCCTGCGGCTGTTGGTCCGTAAATGGTAATCACCGCATTAGTGGTTTGCATGATATCCCTCTGGTACATCGATAGGCTGGAGGTAGGTAGCAGACGCGTGCAGTTGGTCTTGCCACTGATTTAGCCAATGCTCAGCCTCAGTTGTACTGTATTCATTTTTAGCTACAAAGGCTGTCAGCCACTTTATGACTTGGCCGTCTGAGCTCTCTGACACCTGCTCCAGTAGCTGCTTAAATAACAGTGCAACATTGCCTCTACGGAGCATTTCCGGCATTTGCTCTATGACGATTGTGTCTTTTTGGCGGTAGTACATAACACCCAGTTGGTTCAACTGCTGTTCCGGCCATTGACTTACCGGCGTTTTGAATTCCTTTGCCGATACCGTCACAGGCACTAATAACGGCTGTCCGGACAGCCCTCCCTCAACTTGCTGGGTCAGCCTCGTCTGCGCGCAAACGGAATGTACCTGTTGTATGTTCAGCCAGGCCAATGAGTTGGCGTTTTTTATTAATGCCTGATACCCATTAAACAGTGACAGTAAGCGCCAGCTTTCAGCCGAAGAGCTTGTTTTATGAGGGCTTGCGGAACTCGCTACGAAGGAAGGCGATACAGCCTGACTCGACGCGTTTCCTACCCCACTTTTTACGGCATTAGGCAGCAAGGAACCCATCGCTCTTCGCGGGGCGACAGAATAACGACTGCTTTCGCGCATTGCCGACGTATCGGCCGGCTGGTACTGATGACCGCGCGCACTTTCATAACTGTCGTCGCGAAAAGCAGCTGGTTCTCCCTCGGATGCACTATTCGTTGGCACCTCGGTTAAAGAGCGTAATACACGTTCAACCTGAGTCAGGATGAAATCGTGCACTTGACGTTGGTAATGAAAGCGCACTTCATGTTTAGCCGGATGCACATTCACATCCACTTGTTCGGCTGGCAATTCGAAATAAAGAATATACGTTGGTACCCGTTCAGCAGGCAGGTACTTTTCATAAGCCTGACGTACAGCGTGCGCTAAAAGCTTGTCGCGCATCATACGGCCATTAACGAAGAAGTGCTGCACATCCCCCTGATACCGGCAATGTTCAGGCGCCACCATCCAGCCCTTTAACTTGTAGTCACCTTCCGGACTTTGTAGCTGATACGCCTGCTCAGCAAACTGACCGCCACAAATTTTTGCAACACGCTGCAACTGTTGCTTTTGAGACTCCGCTTTCGGATACCGCCGCAACGTTTTGCCGTTATGAGTCAACTGAAATGCCACATCAAATCGACTTAACGCAATACGTTTTATTACTTCGTCAATGTGGCTAAACTCGGTTTTTTCTGTGCGCAAAAACTTACGCCGGGCGGGGGTGTTAAAAAATAAATCCTGAATATCGACCGTGGTACCATTAGGGTGAGCGGCAGGCTCAACATTAACCTGCATGTCGCGACCTTCTGTCCACGCCTGCCAAGCCTCGCTTTGCTCCGCCGGCTTTGAGGTTAAGCGCAATCGTGATACCGAGCTAATACTGGCCAACGCCTCCCCCCGAAAGCCTAAACTGCCAATGCGCTCTAAGTCTTCTAACGACTGGATCTTGCTGGTCGCATGACGACTCAACGCCAGCGTCAGCTCATCGCGAACAATGCCCCCACCATTATCGCGAATGCGAATACGCTTACTGCCGCCTTTCTCTATGTCTAAAACAAGTTCATCGGCGCCAGCGTCTAACGCATTTTCGACTAATTCTTTCACCACCGATGAAGGACGCTCAACGACCTCACCGGCAGCAATTTGGTTAGCGAGTTCTATGGGTAACTGTTGAATTGGCATTAACGGCTCGGAATTGTCAGTTTTTGCCCAATTTTAAGGACGTTACTTCGTAAGCTATTTTCAGCTTTTATCGCTTTCACTGTCGTGTTGTAGCGCTGAGCCAAAACCGACAACGAATCGCCCGATTTGACCGTGTAAGTAAAGTTGTTTTGATTCGCCAAATAGGTATTGTCTATCGGATTACTGACAAAATACCGACGAATACCGTTGTAAAGCGCGCGCGCCATCTTTTGCTGGTGCGCGTTACTGGTCAGTAGGCGTTCTTCATCCGGGTTAGAAATAAAACCAGTCTCTACCAACAGTGACGGCTTATCCGGTGATTTCAGTACAGCAAGACTCGCAGCCTGAGGTTTGGTTTTATGCATTTCCGTGATGGCTGACATTTCGTCAATAATATGTCGGGCCGCGCTGTAAGCCCCTGCAATAGAGCTGTCCATCGACATATCCAGAAGCGTTTCGGCCAAGTAAGGCTCGTGGCTGTTTTTACTTAAAATGTCTGTCACACCACCGAGTAGCTCGGACTCTTGTTCACGGTTCTCAAGCCAACGACCTATTTCTGAATCAGCCCGGCGCTTAGAAAGCACCCAAACCGATCCACCACGTGGCTGAGGCGTTCTGAAGGCATCCGCATGAATCGATACAAAGAAGTCGGCTTTAGCGTCCCAGGCCTTTTGCGGCCTCTCATTCAAGCCGATATAGTAATCGCCCGTGCGAACCAGGTACGCTTGCATGCCCGGGTCATCATTAATCATTTTTGCCAGCGCCCTTGCTATGCGAATTACCACATTCTTTTCGTAAGTACCTCTAGGACCAATCGAGCCCGGGTCATCACCACCGTGACCGGCATCAATCGCGATAGTCACTTTGCGATCTTTCAGCTCATCAATCGACTTTGCCGGACCACTTCGTTCAACTGACTTACCTGGAAGATCAACGACTAAGCGGTCTTTGTATGAATCGTTCGCAGGAAGCACAAATAGATTAGGTTCTGTTTTCGAATTCAGCTCAATGACTATCCGACTACTGCGGTTACTCTTGGGGCTACTGGTACGCACTTTTCGCACCAATAAAGAATCTTCGCCAAGGTTAGTTAACCCGGCTTTCAACTGGGTATTATTAAAATCTATAACTAACCGATAGGGTTTCTGCTGATTCAGCATGAAATAGGAGTAATCAGGGGTTTCCGATAAATCGAAAACCACACGAGTTTTGTCCGGCGATGGCCACACCCGGACACTTTCAATACTGTTGTCTGCCCACACACTGAACGAGCATAAGGCAACAAGCACAACCCAAAACTTTTTTATCATAATGATGTAACGATATTTTTTCCGGCGTTAGTTAGCGCATTTATAGTTATTTTTCTGCCTTGCTCATAATAGCTTAAGGCAATTTCAATGTCTGCGTCCGGAAGCCAGCCTGCGCCTTTTTCCGGCCATTCAATAAAATTGAGTGTGTCATCGGCAAAGTAGTCACGAATGCCCATATATTCGAGTTCTTCCGGATCGGCCAGCCGGTAAAGGTCGAAATGATGGATGCGCCAACCGCTTAACTGGTATGGCTCTACCAGGGTATAGGTTGGACTCTTTACTGCACCTTCATGACCCATCGCCTGAATAACCCCACGGCAAAATGCTGTTTTACCCGCCCCCAATTCGCCCTCCAGATAAACGACAACGGGCTCTTTTATACTATTTGCAAAGCGTTTCGCCAATGCCAACGTGGCTTCTTCATTCGACAGTGTTTGCTCGAAAACCTCACTCATTTTACGCTATTTTTCCATTCACTAATTGACGTATATAAGGCAACAAGTCCGACGCTAAGGTTCCGCGCTCACCTTCATTACCCGCTAATTCTCCAGCTCTGGCATGCCATACACCGGCGGCAACAACCGCATCCGCTTCAGTCATACCCTGTGCAACCAGGCCGCTTACCAAGCCAGTCAGCAAGTCACCCATACCACCACTGGCCATTGCCGGACTACCAGCATCCAGAATAAACTGCCCGTGGTCATTGGTCACTAACGAGCCCGCACCTTTTAATAAAATTTGCGCTTCGTATGCATCGCGCAAAGTGCTCAATGCTGCAAAGCGGTCAGATTCTACCTTATTTGCATCGGTATTTAATAATCGAGCTGCTTCACCAGGGTGCGGGGTCAGTATGACGCGTTTCCCAAGCTTCATTTTGGATTGCTTAGAGGACAAAATATTCAATCCGTCGGCATCAATAACCAATGTCTTATCGGACTGCTCGCAATAATTCGTCACCCACTCAAACATCTTGTGCGACCATTCACTCTGCCCAAGGCCCGGACCTAAAGCGATGACACTTGCTTGCTCCATTAATGCCTGGAGGTCTTTCTGAGAATTGGCAGCACGTACCATAGCTTCAGGCTGTGCCGAAGCAACAACCGGTTGAACCTCGGAGTGACAAGCAACCGACACTTTGCCTGCACCGCAGCGCAGCGCGGCTTTCATTGCCAGCACAACCGCTCCGGACATACCCGGTTGGCCACCAACAATAAGAGCATGACCGTTATCGCCTTTGTGCTCACAGGGGCGTCGCAGTGGCAGTCGATTCATAACGTGTTCAGCCGCCATTCTGATATAGCCAGCGTTGTTTTGCTTCGCAAACGTCTCCCCAATACTTAGGTCTTCCAGCACCAACTGCCCTACATGATTCTTCGCTTTTCCGGTCAACAGCCCTCGTTTATACGCAACTAAGCACACCGTTTTGTAGGCTCGAACGGCAATTCCGGGCACCGTTCCTGTATCCGCATTCAATCCCGACGGCACATCCACAGCCAGGACTTTTGCAGAAGCGTCATTTAAGTTTTGTACAAGCTCGGCCGCTGTTCCCTCTAAAGCGCGGTTAAGTCCTACACCAAATAGTGCGTCAACAATCAGGTCATAATGCTGGGGGTTGCAGTCATGAACGACTTTTTCCTGGCCACCGTTTTCGCGCCAGGCTAAGCGTGCGCGCTCTGCGTTACTGTTTGTTTTCGAAGAGATACTCTTGTCCGGCGACAGTGCAAACACGTCTACCTGATAGCCGGCTTCACGCGCCAGGCGGGCGATAATATAGCCGTCACCGCCATTATTGCCCTCACCGCAGCATACCGCTATTTTAGCAGGTGCTTTCAGGTCGTTTTGCAGTTGCTTAAACACGGCCGTGCCCGCTGCAGACATCAGCTGCATCATGCTAATTGAGCAGGCTTCAGCGGCCGCCTCTTCGCCTTGTTGCACCTGTTCCACGGTGTACACGCGTTGTGCTAAACTGACGTTATCAATTGCCGTCATAGCTACTCCTGACCATGTCCAATTCCATTAACTACCAGCAACTGGCCAATGATATTAAGCGTTGGGGCGCAGAGCTGGGCTTTCAAAAAGTGGGTATTACTGACTTAGATCTTAGTAAACATGAAGCCACTTTACAGCAGTGGCTGGACAATGGCTATCACGGCGAAATGGACTTTATGGAGCGCCACGGCATGCTGCGGGCGCGTCCGGCAGAGTTACATCCCGGTTCGGTCAGGGCTATTTCTGTGCGTATGAACTACCTACCCGTTGAAGCAGGTTTCGCCAAGACGCTAAAAGACGGCAGCAAAGGGTATATTTCCCGCTATGCATTAGGGCGTGACTACCACAAGCTTATGCGCAAACGCTTAAAACAACTGGGAGACCGAATAAAAGCTGAGTTTTACGGTACCGATTTTCGACCTTTTGTTGACTCTGCGCCTATTATGGAAAGGCCTCTTGCCGAAAAGGCCGGTTTAGGCTGGACGGGAAAACATACCCTCATTTTAGACCGCGACAGCGGTTCCTGGTTTTTCTTAGGCGAGCTGCTTATCAACCTGCCACTGCCCGTTGATGAACCCGTAGAAGAAGGTTGCGGCACCTGTACTGCCTGTATGACCATTTGCCCCACTCAAGCCATTGTCGCGCCTTATGAGTTGGATGCGCGGCGCTGTATTTCTTATTTAACTATTGAGCTACGCGGCGCCATTCCTGAAGAGTTCCGTCCTCTTATTGGTAACCGCATTTATGGCTGTGATGACTGTCAGCTCATTTGTCCCTGGAACCGCTACGCTCAACTCACCGACGAAGACGACTTTAGCCCCAGGCAAGAACTACATTCACCACAGTTACTCGAATTATGGACTTGGACAGAACAGCAGTTTTTGGACAACTTACAAGGCTCGCCTATTCGCCGCATAGGCTATGAGTGTTGGTTGCGAAATTTGGCTGTTGCTTTAGGTAATGCGCCTTCAGACGCTACCATTATAGAAGCACTCGAGAATAAAACCGAAGGCGTTACCGATATGGTGCAAGAGCATATCGACTGGGCGCTGGAGCGCCAGCGAACTGGCGTTGCTGAAGTCACCAAACAGCTGAAACGATTGGTTCGCGCAGTAGAAAAAGGCCTGCCACGAGACGCTTAGTCTGGCTTAAACACGCCAATAACTTGATCAAATTGACGCTCGCTGCCTCCGCCCTGCTCTTTTGGTTCACTAAAGCGATGTTTGCACTGCACACATTCCACTTGCTCTATGTCGTTTTCAATGAACAACATGAGCGTGTCCATGGCCTCGCATTTCGGGCAAACGGCACCAGCGATAAATCGTTTCTTTTGTCTAGCCACGACAACTCCTGTGTTAGAATTGGCTGCAACGTAGTTAATGATAACGCAGAGTGATTTATGATTCGAGCGCAAAGCATCAGCCTCATGCGTGGTGGCGATGTTTTATTTGAAGACAGCGACTTACAAGTATTCCCCGGACACAAAGTTGGCTTAGTCGGTCGCAACGGCTGTGGGAAGTCATCGCTGTTCTCAATGCTGAAAGGCGAACTCCATGCCGATACAGGCGACTTACACGTACCCTCAGAGTGGCGCATCGCCAGCGTGGCACAGGACACACCGGCACTGGAAAAAGCCGCGATTGATTATGTCATGGACGGTGACACCGAATATCGAGCCTTAGAATCACAATTAGCAGACGCAGAAGCCACCAATAACGGCGAGCAAATTGCGCACTGCCACGACAAATTAGCCGCCATTGGCGCTTACGATATACAAGCGCGAACCGCGTCACTGATGGCGGGTCTAGGCTTTACGCAGTCGCAGTTGCAGCAGCCCGTAAAAGCCTTTTCCGGTGGCTGGCGTATGCGACTAAACCTGGCGCAGGCATTGATTGCTCGAGCTGATTTAATGCTGCTTGATGAACCCACTAACCACCTGGACGTTGACGCTATTTTCTGGCTAGAAGGCTGGCTCAAGCAATACGAAGGGACTCTGATTCTTATTTCACACGACCGCGACTTCCTGGATTCTGTGACCACTGACATAGTTCATATTGAGCATAAGAAACTGAACACCTACAAAGGCAATTACTCTCAATTTGAACGTCAGCGTGCCGAGCATCTGGCTCAGCAGCAAAGTGAATTTGAAAAGGCGCAGGTCATGCGCCAACACCTGCAGAAGTACGTTGACCGCTTTCGCTATAAAGCCAGCAAGGCTAAGCAGGCACAAAGCCGCTTGAAAGCCATTGAAAAACTGCCAACGCAAGCTCCGCTGCGTGCGGAAAGTGGCATTGACTTTCACTTTCTGGAGCCGGAAAAGCTGCCGAACCCATTGCTGACACTGCGCGACGCACAAGCGGGTTACGGTGATACCACCATTCTTGAGCACATCAAACTGAACTTGGTGCCGGGTACTCGCCTGGGGCTTCTCGGCCGCAACGGAGCAGGTAAATCGACGTTAATTAAGCTACTAGCTGGTGAGCTTGCGCCGATGTCCGGTGAGCGCATTGCCAACCCCGGCTTGCGGATTGGTTATTTCGCTCAGCATCAGCTGGAAACACTGGATATGTCCGCGTCCGCGCTGTTGCATTTACAGCGCATGGACAGCAACGCCAGCGAGCAAGCACTACGTGACTTTTTAGGTGGCTTTGGATTTTCCGGCGACCATGCTACAAGGCCGGTTGAGCCAATGTCCGGCGGTGAAAAAGCGCGTTTAGCGTTGGCACTCATTATTTATCAGCGACCTAACTTATTGCTGCTTGATGAGCCCACCAACCATTTAGATTTAGGGCTGCGCGACGCTCTGGTTGCGGCCTTGCAAGAGTACGAAGGCGCGTTAATTGTGGTATCGCACGACCGTCACCTATTGCGCACAACAGTCGACGAATTTTGTCTGGTGGCCGATAAAAAAGCGGAAACCTTCGATGGTGATTTAGATGCGTATCATGCCTGGCTACAGGAGCGAGCCGCGAATGACAAACGAGCAGAGCAAACCGCGCCAAGTCGCCAGCGAGATAATCGCAAAGAGCAAAAACGCAAAGAAGCGGAAATGCGCCAAAAGACGAAACCGCTGCGTCAAACTATTGAAAAAGCCGAAAAGCGCATACAGGTTTTAGAAAACGAACTTGCTGAACTGCATGACAAATTGTCTGACAACAGCCTGTATAACGACGATCGAAAAGCAGACTTACAAACATTATTAGACAAGCAAACCGCCGCTCAGAAAGAGCTGAGTGAATTAGAAGAAACCTGGATGGAAGCAGAAGAGTCACTGGCAGAACTGACCGAAGCGCTGCAGTCAGAGAACGACTAAACAGGAGCACTTATGATTATTCCATGGCAAGACGTCGACACAGAAACCTTAAATAACTTGTTGGAGTCGGTGGTACTGCGAGAAGGGACGGATTATGGCTCACAAGAAATGTCGTTTGATACCAAAGTTGAGCAACTCAAAGAGCAGGTGAAAAGCGGTGAAGCCGTTATTGTGTATTCCGAGTTGCATGAAAGTGTCGACGTTGTGCCCAAAGACAGTGTTACCGGAAACGCGGACGACGAGCAATAAACACCTCTTCCCACGGCACACTTTGGTCACCCAATACTAAGAAATTTGGGTTCAGTAAACTGACCGTGCGGTTGTAGGTAATTGGCTCAAAGTTCTCATTCACGATGCGTCCGCCGGCTTCGCCGACAATAACTTGCGAGGCCGCTGTATCCCACTCCCCTGTCGGTCCCAGCCGTAAAAAACAGTCCGCTTTGCCCTCGGCGATAAAGCATGACTTTAAGGAGCAACTGCCCGTTGGCAGTGGCTGAAGGTCACGTTGGGTTTGCATGCGGCTTAACACTGGTTCCCGTGCCTGACGGCGGCTGATGGCAATAATGAGCGGGTCAGACTCTGGATTTTGCAGCTTACGGACTGAAATCTTTTGCCGTTCAACGGCGTCTTCCTTAAACGCCCCCTGACCTTTCTCTGCATAATACAACGCCTCACCGACTGGCCAGAAAATAACGCCCATTTCGGGTTCATTATTCGAAACATAGGCGATATTCACCGCAAAGTCGCCCGATCGCGCAATAAACTCTTGGGTCCCGTCTATGGGGTCGATAAGAAAGTAAGATTGCCACTTGCGGCGTTCATTGTAGTTTTCATGGTCGCTTTCTTCCGACAATACCGGAATGTGCGGGAAGTGCTGCCGCAAGCGATCTTCAATTAATTCACTGGCAACAATGTCAGCCGTAGTAACGGGCGAATCGTCACGCTTTTCAGAAGTTTTGTAGTCGCGGCGTTCGTACATGGTCATGATGACATCGCCGGCCTCTTTGGCAATCGATTTTAATGTTTCAAGCATCGGCAGACTGACCTCGTTTTCTTAGCAACATCAATAATGCCGCGACACTGCGCGCTTCGGTGAAGTCTGGCTGAGTTAACAAATTATCGGCGTCATCCACCGACCAAGTGACCTTTTCCAGAGGCTCAGGCTCATCACCGGGCAAGCTCTCAGGATAGAGATCGGTTGCGACAAAGATATGCATTTTTGCGGAGAAAAACTGTGGTGCCATCGACACTTCTGTTAGAAACTCGAGGTTATGGCTACCGTAGCCAACTTCTTCTTTTAACTCTCTCTGCGCCGCTTCTTCCGGCGTTTCGCCGGGGTCAATCAAGCCTTTCGGGAAACCGAGCTGATAATCGTGTGAGCCCGCCGCATACTCGCGAATAAGCAGCAATGTTTTGTCGTCCAGACAGGGCACAATCATAACGGCGCCGCGACCGCTGCCTTTCATGCGTTCAAACTGACGCTGTTCGCCATTACTGAATTTTAAATCGACCGCTTCAATGCGCAGCAGCCGACTTTGCGCCACCACGCGACGGGATAAAATTTGAGGGACTTGCTTTTTTGTCATACAACCATCCAAGTCATTGTCTCTCTTTACTATAACGACTCTGCGTACAGAAAACAGTCTGAATTTACGGTTTTTAGAATGAGTGCTAGTATTCAAGCCATTGTAGCGAATAAAGAAGTGATCATTATGACAACGCAAAAGCCCGAGACAGAAACCGAATTTGATGTGGTGGTAATTGGTACAGGTCCCGGCGGTGAAGGCGCTGCAATGCAACTTGCCAAAAGTGGTTATAACGTTGCCATTGTTGAACGTCATAAAGCGCTTGGGGGCGGTTGTACGCACTGGGGAACGATTCCATCAAAGGCATTACGGCACTCGGTTAGCCGACTGATTGAATACAACAACAACCCGCTGTTTTCGGGCCCCGGTTGGCAAAGCGGTATGACCTTCAGTCACATTCTGCACTATGCAGAGTCCGTTATTCGCAAGCAGGTAAAACTGCGCAGCTCTTTTTATGACCGCAACGATGTCACTGTCGTACATGGTACGGCGTCATTCTTAGACAAAAACCGTATTCGTGTGACAAAACTCGACGGCTCCGTTGATGACCTGATTACTCAGCACGTCGTGATTGCATCAGGCTCCCGCCCTTACCATCCCGCGGACATTGACTTTGACCACCCGCGCATTTACGACTCCGACAAAGTCTTGTCGCTGTCACACGAGCCAAAAACCATTTTGATTTACGGTGCGGGTGTGATTGGTAGTGAGTACGCCAGTATCTTCCGTGGTATGGGCGTTAAAGTCGACCTGATCAACCAACGCGACCGCTTACTGTCATTTCTGGATGCGGAAATATCGGACGCTCTCAGTTACCACCTACGCAACAGCGGTGTGGTTATTCGCCATAACGAAGAATATGAAAGTATTACCGGCTATGACGACAAAGTGGTACTAAAAACCAAGTCGGGTAAAACCATGGCGGCGGACTGCTTATTATTCGCTAACGGGCGCTCGGGTAATATCGAAGACTTGAGCTGCGACGTTGTCGGGCTGGAGCCAAACTATCGTGGTCAGCTGGAGGTCAATGAAAATTACCAAACCTCAGTCGACAACATTTACGCGGTGGGCGACATTATTGGCTACCCGAGCCTAGCTAGCGCGGCCTATGATCAAGGACGTATTTGCGCTTCATCCATTATTAATGGCGAAAGTGACAAAGCCTTAGTCAGCGATATACCGACCGGCATCTATACCATTCCAGAAATCAGCTCCGTTGGTAAAACGGAAGAAGAATTGACCGAAATGAAGGTGCCTTACGAGGTGGGACGTGCTCAGTTCAAACACTTGGCGCGTGCACAAATTTCCGGCGCAGACGTTGGCTGCTTGAAACTGCTGTTTCACCGTGAAACTCGAGAGCTATTAGGTTTGCACTGCTTTGGCGAGCGGGCATCCGAAATTGTTCACATTGGCCAGGCTATTATGGAGCAGAAAAACGGCGGCAACACCATCGACTATTTTGTGAATACCACATTCAACTACCCAACCATGGCCGAAGCGTATCGAGTCGCCGCCTTGAACGGTATTAATCGTCTTGCTTTGTAGGTTTGGAGACGGCCTGAAGCGGTAGCTCTATTCGCACACACAAGCCGCCTTCCGGGCGGTTTTTTAATGTTATGCAACCGTCGTGACGGTCGACAATACGCTTAATAATTGCCAGTCCCAGCCCGGAGCCTACGCCACCACGAGCTTTATCGCCCTGCATAAAGGGCTGGAACAATTTCGCTTGTTGCTCTTCGGGAATACCGGGACCGTCATCGCTGACGCTGAACCACACACTTTTTTGTTTTTTATCGTAACCGGAGCTGACCAGTACATTTTGCTTACCGTAACGTTCTGCGTTTTCCAGTAAGTTCACAATAACGCGTTTCATGGACAAAGGCCGCAACCAAACTAACGGTAAGTTACCCAACGCCAATTCAAAATGTTTTTCCCAGTTGTCGGGCACGTTGGCAACGGTTTGCTCTATCAGCTCATTGAGTGACTCTCGACTGCTCTTCTCTTGTTGGTCAAGGCGAACATAGTCAATAAACTGATCGATAATGTCATTCATGTCGTCGATGTCTTCAACAATGCCCTGCGCCAGCGTGTCGTCTTCGGGCATCATTTCTGCCGCTAGCCGAATACGCGTCAATGGTGTACGTAAGTCATGTGAAACGCCAGCCATGAGTAAGTTACGGTCGTTTTCCAGCTCGCGAATGCCTTTGGACATGTGGTTAAACGCACGAGTTACCGCCATAACTTCGCTTGCGCCTTTCTCTTCCAACTGCTTAGGAAATTCACCTCGCCCAACTTTTCGCGCTGACTCTTCCAACGCCTTTAACGGACGGTTTAACCAGTTAGCAAACAGCATGCCGCCCAATACACTCGACACGCCAATAAGCAGCAAATACATAATCAGCGGGGAAAATTGTCCTTTTTGCATGCTTTCTAACGGCACCCGTATCCAAAAGTCAGGCGCTTTGGGTGGCTTCACCCAAATAAAAAATTCACTTCCCTGCGACACACGAACAACAGCCTCACCATCTAGCATCGCGCTCATATCGTCAGACAAATAGCCGTAATAAGTAGAGCTAGTCAGGCCATTTTCTCTGGCTTCTGAGTCACTGAATATCTCTATACCTGTTTCTTCCCGGTAGCGCTCGATAAGCTCACGCTCGGTTTCAGGTGAGTGCTGGCGAGGAATAAACATGGTGCGAATATGCTTGGCAATAAGCTCATTAATTTGCTCAATGGAGGGCTTAACCACATAGTTACTCACCATGACGTAAGAAACGACCTGGTTTATCAGCAAAATCAGTGCAAGCAGCGCAACCGTTCTGGCAAACGCTGACTTTGGAAACAGCTTCATTAGCTTTTCAGTTTACCGTCGGGCACAAACACATAGCCGAGTCCCCACACGGTTTGAATATAACGAGGCTTAGTAGGGTCTTCTTCTAACATACGGCGTAAGCGTGACACCTGTACATCGATAGAACGCTCAAGGGCGCTGTAATCACGACCCCGCGCCAAATGCATGAGTTTGTCTCGGGACAATGGCTGGCGGGCATGGGTCACTAAGGCCTTAAGTACCGCAAATTCACCACTGGTTAACGGCATAGGCGTGTCGCCATGGAACATTTCTCGGGTACCAAGATTAAGGCGAAACTCGCCAAATTCTATTTCTTGATCTTCCTGTGACGGAGCGCCAGGCGCCTCTGAGCCTCGACGGCGCAGTACCGCTCTAATACGGGCCAATAGCTCACGCGGGTTAAACGGCTTAGCCAGGTAGTCATCCGCACCAAGCTCCAGACCAATAATACGATCCACTTCGTCGCCTTTGGCGGTCAGCATAATGACGGGAATATTATTACCTTCGTTCCGCAAACGCTTACAAATCGACAGCCCATCTTCACCCGGCAGCATGAGATCAAGCACCATTAAATGGAAGTTTTCACGTGTCAGTAAACGGTCCATCTGCTCAGAGTCCTGCGCCACACGAACCGTAAAGTTTTGCTCCGTTAAATAGCGCTCCAGCAGGCTACGAAGCCTTGCATCGTCATCCACCACCAGAACTTTTAGTGTTTCCTGCATCATAATTTTATTATCTCAAGCTGCCATGCCTGCCCATAAAGATACACCGCTTTACATAACGAGAGAAGCCAGCTTCTGTTAACAAATGTTTCAGTTATCTTTTCGCTATCGATGCCAGTAGCGTTGCATTTCAACGTACAGGAATGATGCTGTCCAGGTAATAAGTACAAGCCCTGTTAAGCTCTCAATACCCGTTAAAAAACGTAACGCTCCTGTTGGCTCAATATCCCCAAAGCCAACCGTACTGAATACCGTAAAAGAAAAATACAGCGAGTCCAAAAAGCTGCCGTCAAAATTGCCGGTTAAATCGCCAAAGCCATCTCGATGATGCATTAGGTAATAAGCGATGGCAAAAATGGCGACTTCAATAGTATGTGCAATAAGCGCCAGGAAGACACCAAACATTATGCGGATTTGCGTGAAAAGTCGTATATGAGTAATTAGCCAACCAATACGGTTTAACGCCTCGTAATGGAACAATACCGCTAAGCCCACAACTATTGAGTTACACAGAAAAGACACCAACATTATGTCGTTTCCTTTGCATTCGTTAAGGAATACAAGGGCTCGGGTCGCGAAAAGTAGTAGCCCTGGAATTGCGAACAGCCAAGCTTTTCAAGTGTTGCTAACTGCTCTTCGGTTTCAATACCTTCGGCAATAACCTCCATCTCAAGGCTTCGCCCCAAGGCTAAAATCGTTTGTACTATAGCCGTGGCGTTGCTGCCTTGTGTGAGCTCCTGCACAAACGACTGATCGATTTTAAGGCGATTCAACGGTAGCTCTTTTAAGTAGCCCAACGATGCATAACCCGTTCCGAAGTCATCCAATGCGAATGTGATGCCAGACTCTTTCAGCTTTTGCATAGTTTTAGCCGTTTGCTCAATATCATCAATAAGTAAACTCTCCGTAATTTCCAACTCAATGGCAGAACCTGAAAGTCCGGCAATTTTCATTTGTTGGTTCATGTCATCAACGAACTTACTGTGCTTAAACTGGCTAGCACTAACGTTAATAGCTACTCGCACCGGTTTTTCAGGGCTCAAGGTTTGCAACGTTGGTGTATCCGCTAGTACTTTTTTTACTACGAGCTTATGCACACTGCGCATTAACCCCTCACTTTCCGCCAGCGGAATAAACTCACCCGGCGATATCCAGCCCAATTCGTCGTCATGCCAGCGCACTAAAGCTTCGTAACCCATGCACGTTATTTGGTTCGAGCCGCTCACGCGTTCGTACTGCGGTTGATAATAGACCTGCAAGGTTTCTTGGGTAATTGCTTTTCTTAACGCAGATAACAATGCCTGCTGGTGAGAAAAACGTCGCTGCAAACCTGCATTAAAGAACTGCAAGTGCGGTCCGTTAGCTTCTTTGGCCTGAGTTAATGCCAAGTCAACGGCTTGTAATATCTCTTTTTCAGAGGCGCCATCTGACAACAACACAACGCCCATACTGACAGACACTTGCTCTTCTTCACCATCCAGCACATAAGGTGCGGACAGCTTATTTAACAAGGTCGTGAGGCGTTCTCTCAGCTCTTCCACCATGACATAACTGCCATTACGAGGCTGCTGTAAAAACACCATAAACTCATCAGAATTCAGGCGGCCCGCGTCATCTTGCTGGCGTAATTCTTGTTCCAAACGCTGACCAAACTGAATCAACAGCTCGTCACCAATTCCATGACCCCGTCTGTCATTCAACTGTTTGAAATGATCGATATCGAGCAGAATTAACGCGCCTTCACTGTGCTCTTTTGCATAACGTTTTAACCCCTGGCGTAGCCTGTCGAGCATAAAGCGTCTGTTGCCAAGCCCCGTAAGCGGATCAAAGTACGCCAAAGAGTCCAGTTCTTCTTTCATTTGCTTGTATTCGGAGACATCAGTGGAAATACCACAAACACCGACCAACTCATCATTGGCGTTGTATAAAGGCACTTTCACCGACCAATAATGGTGTGGCGTTTTATCACCCGGTAGATAATTCACCTCAGCCTGCGCAGAACGCTCACGGGTAGAAAGCACTTTCTTGTCCAATTCGACCAGCTCATCGGCTGTGGTTTTATCAAATAAGTCGTAGTCATCCTTTCCGATAATATCGGCCGCATCCATACCAAACAGATCAACCACTCGCTGGTTTACGTATTCGTAACGTAGTTCAGTGTTTTTAATGAAAATATACGCATCGACGCTACTTAAAATAATATCCAGTCGCTGTTTATTCTCTTTTAACTCAGACGTTTTCTCGCGGACTTTTTTGCGCAATTCGTAATTAAATAACAGACCAATGCATAACCCCAGTGCTAATAACCCGAGTAGCCACCAAACATAGGCCGGAATTTGGATAGGTTGTTGTTGCGAGCTCCAGTTTTTTATAATTTGATAGTATTGAGACTGTTTATCGGCTTTTAGCTGGCGAATATCACGATCAATCGTAGCCAACACCTCGCTTCCGCTACCCTGATGCATAGCAAAGTACAACTTATTAGGCAAAAACATAATGGGCGTCATTTCAATTTTGCGCTTGGCGACTTGTTGATTTCCGAAAAACTGATTTGTCGCTACCGCATCAGCTTCTTGGCTATTAACGGCTTCAAAACCTTCAGTAAAGGAGTTAACCGGCAGTAATTCAGTCGATAACTCAAAACTAGCGATAATATTGCGCAGATGTTCTTGCTGAACAGAGCCTCTCAGCACGGCCACCTTTTTGTTATCCAGGTCGAGAACGTTTGTAATACCCGCTTTTTCACTCGCATAAATTTGTGACCAGCTGAGCAGCGCGTACTCACTATGAAAGGACATCCACTCGTCGCGCGCAGGTGTTTTAGCAACGTCCGGCATGATATCAATATCGCCAGTTTCTAACTGACGCAAGCATTGTTCCCACTCACACTCAACCGGAATAAGCTGCCAACCATGGCGCTCTGCAATGAGCGTTAATAAGTCGCCGTGAATACCGCTCAGCTCGCCATCTTCACCGAACATAATTTTTGGCGGATTGTGGTAGACACCGACTTTCAACGTAGTCTCTTGTGCCATTACCGATGCGCTGACCACCGCAAGCGGTATCAGCAGGTACCGGATATAACGCAAGATGGATAGTCGCAAATAATTAACGGTCACGTTTATGCCCTTTGCTGTCCGCTAAATAGTCATAAAGTCCATAATACAGCAGCGGAACGACCAGAACGGTTAAGAGCGTCGATGCCGCTAGACCAAACATCAACGAAATGGCTAAACCATTGAATATAGGGTCAGACAGAATGAAGTATGCACCTATCATAGCCGATACTGCTGTTAATACTATTGGTTTTAAACGTACAGCGCCGGAAAGTACCACCGCATCTTCCAGTGAGTACCCTTCATCGATAAGTTGGCGAATAAACACCACCAGCAAAATTGAGTTGCGCACAATAATACCGGCCAGAGCAATCATGCCTATCATAGAAGTGGCAGTGAATTCTTTCCCAAGCAACCAATGACCCGGCAATATGCCCACCAGGGTTAAGGGTATTGGTGACATAATAATTAACGGCATCAAATACGAACGGAATTGAGCAACCAGCAATACGAATATCATGAAAATACCCACGCTGTACGCAATTCCCATATCTCGGAAGGTTTCGTAGGTAATTTGCCACTCACCATCCCACTTAATAGCAACAGGTCCGCTTGCGGAAGGTTGATTGATAAAAAACTGCTCCGGTGGGTTGTCCATTTCATCAATTAAGGAAACCAGCTCAAACATGCCGTATATGGGTGAGTCGGTTTCCCCCGCCATATTTGCCTGCACATAAGTCACCGGCTGCAAATCTTTGTGGTAACGGCTGCCCTGCCACTGTTCCGTCTCCAAAGAGGCAAACGACGATATTGGCACCATAGCCCCGTTTTGTGAGCGAACATTAAGCGACAGTATCTGCTGTTTCTGTGCTTTAGCACCTTCATTTAACTGTACCCGTATGGGAACGGCATACTTCGCTGTATCTTTATGTAAGTAGCCTGCTGGCTGCGCATTAATAAGCAGCGTTAATGACTGAGTCACCTGCTGTTGGGAAATACCCAGTTGTGCCGCTCGTTGACGGTCAACCTTCAGGAACCAGCGGTCAACGTTATCCGTTACCGTTGAATCTTTGTCGACAAGCCCTCTAACGTCAGGCATTTTAGCCAAAATGGTTTCAGCTAATTCAATTTGCTGCTCTGCATTCCCGCCATAAATTTCAGCTACTATCGGTGCTAACACTGGCGGCCCCGGCGGCACTTCAACGACTTTTATTGCCGCTCCAAAAGGTTTAGCTATATCGGTCAAAGACGAGCGTATATCACGAGCAATCTCGTGCGAAGCTCGTTCACGTTCCTCTTTATTTTTCAGGTTGACCTGAATGTCACCCTGATTAGGCTGGCTTCGCAGATAATACTGGCGCACCAAACCATTAAAGTTAATGGGAGATGCCGTACCCGCATACGCTTGCCAGCTTTCCACTTCGTCCACGGTGGTTAAATAATTACCTAACGCAACCTGAAGTCGCTGTGTTTCTTCCATGGCGGCATCATCTGGCATATCGACCACAATTTGCAGCTCTGACTTATTATCAAAGGGCAGCATCTTGAGAATGACACCTTTATACACCGGTAACAGCATCACCAAAATTAATAACGCAAAAACACCGGCACCAAACAGAGCTCGTCTTCCCCGGCGTTTGTTTCCTAACAGCGGCCTTAATAATTTCTCGAAAACCGCTTTGAGTTTATCTGACGTACCCGCTGCCGAGTCACTTTCATCATCACTGTCTTTGCCGCGTTCTTTGTTTAATAACCGCAGCGCCAGCCAGGGCGCAACAATAAAGGCCATTAACTGAGAAAACACCATGCCGGCAGATGCATTAATAGGAATTGGGCTCATATAGGGACCCATTAACCCACTGACAAAGGCCATAGGAATTAACGCCGCCATAATGGTCAGCGTTGCCATAATCGTTGGCGACCCCACCTCATCAACGGCTTTGGGAATGGTTTCAGTCAACGCTTTTTTGGAGTTGCGCACTCGCCGGTGAATGTTCTCAGTAATAACAATGCCGTCATCGACTAAAATGCCAATTGAAAAAATGAGCGCGAACAATGAAACCCGGTTTAACGTAAAGCCCCATGCCCAGCTAAATACCAGAGTGAACAGTAAGGTCACCATGACCGCAATGCCGACAATAACCGCCTGGCGCCAGCCCATGCTCAGCAACACCAGCAATATAACTGAAACCGTCGCAGAAATAAGATCAGACACTAACTGGTTAAACTTATCGGTCGCTGTTTTACCGTAGTCGCGCGTGACTGACACTTCGATATCGATAGGAAGCAGCTCGTTCTCTAATTCAGCCAGCCGCTGCCGAACCGCATTGGTTATATCAATGGCATTCTTGCCCGGCTTTTTAGACACCGCCAACGTCACCGCCGGATAGACCTGACGCTCTCCGTCTAAACCGCCCATTAAAACAGACTGTACCGGTTGGCTGCCGCTGTCTTTAACTAAAGCAACATCGGTAAGATAAATGGGACGCCCTTTTGCGGTACCTACCACTAAAGACTTCATATCGTCGACTGACTGCAGGAAGCCACCCGCCTGAAACGGCACCGCTAACCCATTTTGCGTTACCCGCGTTTCCGGAGCCGCAGTATTGGACGCATCTATGGCTTGCTTTATGTCTAACACGGTTAGGCCGTAACCCGAAAGCTTACTGCTATCCACTTCCACATTGATATGCTGACGCGCAGCACCATGCGTTTTAATGTCACGCGTGCCGGGAATCTGTTTTAACGCGATTTCCAACCGATGAGCGAGTGCCGTTAACTGTTCGGCGCTTTTTACCTGATCTTTATCGTAAAGCGTGAGCGTCATTATCGGCACATCGTCGATGCTGCGAGGCTTCACCACTGGCTGCATAACACCCAGGCCAGGAGGAAACCAGTCAACGTTCGATTGCGTCTTGTTGTAAAGCGTAACCAGAGCTTCTTGCCTGGGCACGCCCACCTCAAACTGCACTGTCAGTACCGCCTGGCCGGCGCGCGACACCGAATAAACGTGTTCTACTTTCGGCATTTCGCTGAGAATTTGCTCGCCCGGTATGGCGATAAGCTGCTCAACCTCCTGCATAGAAGCGCCGGGAAAGCCCACCATAATGTCAGCCATGGTGACATCAATTTGAGGCTCTTCTTCTTTCGGGGTAATGAGCACAGCCACAATACCCATAACAATGCCAAGCAGGCATATCAGTGGTGTGAGTTCAGAACGCTGGAAAATATCGGCGATAACGCCGGACGGTCCCAGCTTTTTATCGCTGTTACTCATCGAGCATAGCCTCCGCAGACGCGAGAACTTGCTCGCCTTCGGCTAAGCCGGCCAGTATTTCCACTTGACCGTTTGTGCGTTCACCAACGCGCACCTGCCGCAGCTGAGGCGTATCGCTTTCCCCCAAAACATACACTCCCCGAAATTCGCCTTCTATCAATAAAGCGTTTTTGGGTACAAGCAAGGCATTACGTTCACCAACCGCCACTTTCACTTTTACCAACATACCAGGGAATAAGGCGCCTTCGGGATCGTGTAAGTTCAAACGCAGTCGGAATGTGTGTGACTGCTCACTTGCGTAAGGGTAAAAAGTCATAGAGGCAATCGACAATTCTCGACCGTTATTAGTCACAACGTCAGCGTCACGATTGTTGCGTACATAAGTCGCGTACTGCTGAGGTAATTCAGTGACGACTCTTAGCTGCTCCAGTGAGAGTCCCGACATAAGCGGCTGACCCGGTTGAACTGACTCGCCTAATTCAACAAAGCGTTCAGTAACAATACCGGCGTATGGTGCTCGAACCTCTGTGTAGCTTAACTGCTTTTGAGCTTCTTCCACCGCTGCTTTTGCGTCAGAGACGCCAGCTTTTCTAGTTTCTAGCTGCGTTTCTGCCTCGTCTTTTTCGGCTTCTGAAGCGACATTCTGTTCATACAGCTCGCTAATGCGCTTAAAACGTTTTTGCGCATCGTTCAATGTCGCCTGAGCGCTTTCTAAATTCGCTTCCGCTCTATTAAGTCGCGCTTTTTGTTCTGTGTCATCCAGCCTCACAATGAGCTGGTTAGCAGATACCGCGTCGTCAACATCCACCGGGAGCTCAACAACAGTTCCTGAGGTTTGGGCAGACACAGTACTTTGATTGATAGCTTCAACCACGCCTTCCAGACTTAACGCTTCATTGATTGTCTGTTTTTTTACGGTGAAGGACTCTTGGGCCACAGTCGGAGCCACTAATAGGCCTGCCATTAAAAGCGTCGATAGTGCCGACTTAAAAATTTCCGTTTTCATGACGTTCACCGCAATGTGTAGTTGAGTTTCTACGATAGTAACACTACTTGCATCAAGTGTAATAGAGGCTTCAAATAGGTCAAATTTGTTGATGGAACAGGAAGTTAGGCGAGTTACCAGAAGGCTCAAATTTCGCGGGTACGTTTGTAGTGCAAACGGTACAAAGCTGCCAGCATCAGGCATATAAGACCCGGCACAAGCAGGGCCTGAAACTGTAATTGGGTAAACAAATAGGCGCTCGAAGTTATAGCCACAACTTCTTACCATCAATCCAGCGAATAGAAACGGCATACCAGTAGGCAGAGCCCCAAAATACTAAAAAGATTAGTAGGAAAGGATGGAAATACACACCCACCAAGCCTAAGAAACCGATAATAAAACAGGCTAGCTCCCACCTTAAAACCGCGCTTCGTTTACGAATACCCCACACGCCCATACGAACCCATAGTGGTGCTTCTTTCCAGGATTCTGCATCTTTATCAATCACGTCAATCTCCTCAGTTAACTTTGTAATATCAGTTTCAAACACCGAAGAGAGTGAGTTGATGGTTTCCATGCTCGCCGCATGACCAGCTTCAACACGTTGAATAGTTCTAAGACTTAAGCCAGACAGTGTCGCCAAGTGGTCCTGAGACCATCCTCTTTTTTTACGAAGTGTTTTTATAATCATTATTCTACTCCTCGGTGAGGGGCTAACCTACCGAAATTACGGCACTGTCGGTAACGACAGCAGTGCGTCATAATGACGCCACCACCCTGTTCCGCCCGTCACGCTTGCCTTCATACAGTCTGTTGTCGGCGCGGGTAATGAGTGCATCGAGGTCGTCTTCCGGAGTGGCAACAGCAACGCCTATGGTCACGCTCAGTTGCAGGTCTTTAAATTCATTGTCTAAAGAGAGTGCTTCGACATTGTGCTTTAAGCGCTCGGCCACGACAGTGGCATCAGCAGGGCTTGTATGGGGCAAACCGACAACAAATTCCTCACCACCAAAGCGGCCAATAATGTCGGTTGGGCGAAGTGACTGCTGACATACTGCGGCTATTTTGGTCAGAATGACGTCGCCACGAGTGTGACCCCAAGTGTCATTAATTTTCTTGAAATGATCGACGTCTATCATGAACAAACAAAACGACGCACCTTCCAACCGAGACCGTTGCAGCAGAGCTTCCGCCCGCTTCATAAAGTGACTTCGGCTGTCCACACCGGTTAGCGTGTCACGTTCTGCCACCATACGAAGCTGAGCCTCCAGCGACTTGCGGTGCTTAATTTCCTGATGCAAGTCCCGGTTTTGATCGCGCTCTTCATTCAGTAACGCATATTGCTTTCGCTGCAACCGCTCTAAACGCCGAAGTGACGAGTAGCCGACGATATTGGCCATTGCAATTAACAGACCTATCCGAACAGCGCCTTCTGCACTCACCCCGGCATACATCATCGCGGCTGCCAAAAAGGTAATACTCACAAACGCGCTCGCCAGCGCCGCTACCGTCAATAAATTAGGAATCAGCAAATAGAACGCGATTAAAGCAACTACAATGGCAGTAACCTGAGTGCCAATGCTCTCCGGACGCAGTGGCACAATAAGAATAATACCTATAGCAAAAATCCAAAGCGGCACTGCGTGTAGCCAGGCTTTTTTAGCATAACCACCGGCTTTACCAATAATAAACGCTATTGCTAAACACGAGCTCACCACCGTAATGCGCATGGCCAGCAGCAAGTAATACTCTTGGGTAAGCCCGAGAAGGTTGTAGTCGGTAATGCCGAACATGGCAAAAATAGCAGACGCCAGAATTAACGCCAACCGCGCGTCAGAGCGAACGTTGGGAGCAATAAAATATCGGTAATTTAGCTCTTTTTGCCTATCGCAAAACTGACCCGTTAGCCAATGTATGTCATTTTGTTCTTGTTGTTGTGACAAATGCTTTCCCTGCTAAAGCAGTTTCAATTGAACGAGTAATGGCTAATTTTGACCTTTTTTTCGTCGCTTTGCAGTATTTTTTAACGTTTTACAAACAAAAACATTACCCTTTCAACGCATGAACCGTCTTTTTCGTATCGCTAATATTCTTAGTCAGTTCATCAAGCAACGTTTGGTATTCCGCAGACTGTTGGCCCAACTGGGTGTTTTTTACGGCAGTTTCCAGCGCTTCATCTTCCTGCAAGCACTTATCTAAAATCGCGTTTTTCGCATCGACCGAGAACAACTTTGTCAGTTCACCTTGAATAACCTGCATCAACGTTTTGTCGGGGTCCGGTTTGGCCGGCAACTCACCCAGCTCTTTTACAACATTCTCAAACGGTTTAATAAAAGACGCTCGTTCGTCAGCGATGGCTTCCAATTTATTCGCCAACTCACCGTCTTCCAGCACACTCGCTATTTCGCGGTAGTAGTCCTTGGTCTCAACAATCAGCTTTAGAATTTCGATGCTATCGGCCTGATCATCTGTGCGTAAAATCGGCATATTATTCCTTGCTCTTCGTTGAATTTGGCATATCGCCCACAATAACCTCTATTGCTTTCGGTATCACCTCAAATTCAGCGGGCGTATCGGTTTTGTGTTCACCATCGGCATGAATCTGCTTAGGTTTTGACGTCTTAACACTCATTTTTTTGACTTTCTTACACACCACACGCTCGGCCACCCGCAAGTTACCATTTCTCAAATTAAAACCCAGTAACAGCAACTGCCACCAGCGCTGAGGCTTCAAACAAAATAAGTTCAGTTGTCCGTCTAACAGCGTCGAGTCTTCGTCCACAATATTGCCGCCACCGTAAAAGCGACCATTACCCACCGCCAAGTGAATTGCTCTTAAGCGCTCTTCGTCGCCGTCGGCGGTTATAGTGACCCTGAAGCTTTTATTACGCTTAATAACTCGAATAAAGGCGCCGAGATACGCGAACACTCCAAGGTACTTTTTCATGTCCGAGGTAAGCTTATGCGTGACCTCTACACCCAGCCCAATATGCGCCACATTCACAAAATAGTGGCTGTTCACCTTCGCAAGGTTAATGCGCTCACGCTTGCCGTTCGCAATAACCCGGGCTGCTTGCACAACATCCTGCGGGACGCCTAACGAACGCGCTAAATCATTCGCCGTGCCCATCGGCAAAATCGCCAGGGTCTGATTGTATTTATGGGCTGGCTCTAACGCTGCACTAATGGTCCCGTCGCCACCGGCGACTATAATGACACCGTTTTCCTTGTCATAATTTTCAATGCAGGACACCATATCCGAAGGACTTTCCGTAACACACACGTCTACTTCAACGCCAGCGCTTCTAAATAAGGCAATAGCGTCGTCAAGCTCGTCAGCGTGACCATCACGACTTTTCGGGTTCACCACTAACAGCGCATGCTGCATTGTTCAGTCCGTTTTTAGTAAGTGTTGATTTCACTATAAGGGCTTTGCAGAGGAGCTTCAAAGCACTGACGGAATTTTTACGCTATTGAGGGTGCTGAGGCCGGCTCAATCTAGTGATAAAATAGGTGCTCTGCAGCATAAACGACTGTTAGCGTCGTACTAATAACAAGTACATTGATACTTGCGCGAACACCCCACGGAAAGGAGCCGTAAGAGACTGATAGCGCCTTTGAAGCAATAACCAACAGACCCATTAGGCCGAACCAGGGAGTAAAGAATACAACAAGTTTCCATTTCACAAGAGAAACGGCGACATCATGTACAAAACCACTCACAAGAAAGGTTATAAAAACAGCCAGCCAACCCGGCGCGAATGAGCCCATTGGTCTCATCACATGACGCGATAAATAATAGCCCCATATTGGGTTCCAGTAATGCCAAAAAACAGGAAACGAGCTAGCGCCCAAAGAGCGATGCAGCATATTCCGCATAGAGCCTTTTGCGCCTAACGACACCCCATTCCTTTTCCTAACATAACGCGATAATGACATGGCATTTTGCATAATCCGCTTCCTAAATATCAGCTGCCGAACGAGAAAAAGACACCGACAGCCAGCTCAGCCCAAACATAAATCAAGCCCATTAAGACAACAATGGCTGCAAGCTGGAATTGTTTTTTGGACAGCTTTCGAGCGAGAAGTATTAGTGAAGAGCCAACCACTAACAATAACGCACCCATTATCACGAAATCGGAGAGAGCCCAGTGAACATCATTGCTAAACTGCATGGCAACCAGCGGGATAAATAGAAGACAGCAGGTCGTCAGTAAGACCCAGGCAAAGGCGTTTTTTTGTTGTAATATTTCTCTCATGGCTTTATTCCTTTAGTCGTGGTCCTTACCCAGGTAACGCCTCATAACTCGGCACATTACTCAAATCAACTGACCAGGCGGCGCAGTCAGCAACAAAGATCTTAGCCGTAGGCTTAACTGATATCGGCGTATCAAGGCTACCGGCCGGCACCACAACACAATTAATCGATTCTGCGAATGTAGGAAGCGCAGAGCCGCAAGACTGACAAAAGCTCTTAATATGTAGCGAGCCTGTGTGTTGGTAATGCGTTACGTTCGTTTCGCCTTTAAGCCAAACCAACCGCCCTGCTTTAGCAAACAAATTAGCCGCATGAGCGGAGCCGGTACCTTTTTGGCAGCGGCTACAATGGCATAAATAAAATGCGCCGAAGTCACCACTCACCTCGTAGCCGACACGACCGCAAAGACACGATCCGTAATATTTTTGAGTCATAACATCACCTTAATAAGAGGTTTTCGCGTCATTTTCAGGAATACACGGCGGAAAAATGGATTTACACGACTGCTCGCTGAGGACACATAGTGCGTAATCCCCCTCCGGAAATCGGAATAGATTATTAGTAATGATACCGACACGAAATAATCGTAATTGCACTATCGTCTGCCGCATAAACCAGCCTATTAGTGTCATCAATTCGCCGAGACCAGAATCCTGAAAGGTTCTCTTTTAACGGTTCAGGCTTACCAATACCATCAAATGGCGACCGCTTAGTATCGGCAACTAATCGGTTAATACGTTTAAGGGTCTTTTTATCCTGAGTTTGCCAAAATAAGTAGTCTTTCCAGGCTGCATCCGTCCATGACAGCAACCGATTACTCATCTAACAACTCTCGCTGCTTAGCTTTACCTTCTTTGTATTGAGCAATTGATTTATTCAAGTGCTCAGCATTTGCTGGCGAACGAAGCAAGTGGACGGTTTCCATTAAGCTATTGTAGTAATCCAAAGACATCACCACGGCATCTTCCGAGTCGCGACGGGTAATAACCGTAGTGTCAGCGTCATTAATTACACTGTCTAATACAGCTTTTAAGCCGTTTCTGGCTTCAGTAAAAGAGACGATTCTCATGTGCCACCTCAACATGTTCAACTTATTGAACAAGTATAGATGAAGTTTGCTAGATGTACAATATTCTGTGCAGGTAAGTATTGAGAGATAAGATAAATGGGTCTGGTACTCTGCTACTATTTGTTAGCTGAACCTTTCCATAACAAAGTTACGAAGCTTCTGCCCACGAATTTCTACCGTCTGCTCTTTTGCGACTTTAAAGCCCAATTTCTCATAAAACGGACGCGCTGTAATGCTCACCTCAGAGTAAAACCGGGTAATTCCTTGTAACTCCCCCACTCTTAGCACGTGCTCCATTAAGTGACGCCCGATACCTTGACCCTGATGCTTATGGTGACAAAAGAAATGGTCAATTAATCCATCTTCCTGAAGGTCGGCATAACCAACAGTTTCCCCGTTAATTTCAGCAACAAAAGGAGAGTTAGCATTCATTTTTCGCTGCCATGCTTCAGGAGAGACGTCATCCGGCGCCCATGCTTTGACTTGCGCTTGTGTGTAGTCACGTGAGTTCACATTACGGATGGTGCGATAAAAAATAGCCCATAAATCACGCGCATCTGCTTCGTTATATTTTCTGATTTTTATCATGTTGGTGTTTGCCGTCATTCAACCGATGCAACTTCAAAGCGTTCGCCCCGATAAAAACTCGTATTGGCTAGGTTTAGCATAGGGTAATCCTCTTCAGAATCTCCATACGCAAAAATTTCACTATAAAGGGATAAATCGATGCGCTCTTTTACGCGCTCGATCTTTCTCTCGTTACTGCAATCGCCATTCAGGTAAGCGCCGGTAAATCGACCATTACGCACTTCAAGTTCACTGCAAATTAAATCTACCTCGTGGCGTTTACACCAGATTTTTAAATAAGGAGAGATAGATGCAGACACAATCACCACATGATCACCGTTCTCTTTATGCTCAGCTATTTTCTGCAGCATATCGCTCCGAATCACAGAGGGTAAATATTCGGAAACAAAGCGTTCAGCACTAGCATCAAGTTGTTTTTCGGAAACACCCGTGAAAGCAACTCGTGATATCAAAGGTCGGATTTTAGGAGCTGAAAGAAGCCGCGCTTTGTATAAGGTGATTGCAGGAAAAAGAAGTAAGGCGCCAATAACCAGCCGCACGAATTTGGTCGAGGAAAAGACAAACTTCGTATATGTATCTCGTGTTGTGATTGTTCCGTCAAAATCGAAGAGAGCAAGGTTCATCTTTACCTCAAGGCTTTTAACATTTAAGCTAAGCGGAGCTGTGTCCGAGGGAACGCAAAGCGCGGAGCGAGCTTGAGCGACTTGGTAGCTGTATCACATAAGGTCTGATAAAAACCATTCTCTGTGAAATTTATTCAAATCCTCTATCTGCTTACTTGTGACACCAAGCCAGCCGCCAGACCATTTGCCAAATGCCGGTGTACCATCTAACTCCAGAACGTTCTCAGGCAGAGTACGCAGTGTATACATCGGATTCTGAACCCCATACTCTGTCCCAAGCTTCTTAAAGAAGTCTCCCTCCAGAATGAATTTTGCCGTACCTCTATGCGACAGCAGTACATGATCAAAAGACCGTCTCTCAAGAACCTTTGAAGCCTGCAGTAGATTCCGGGTCACATCAGCGGGACTGTTATTTTCAGAAACGCTTCGCAAATCGAATACAATAACGTTCGGGTTGACGAACCACTGATAGTGAACGCTTACTTCCACCCCTTCGTTTCTAGGATCCTCCGATAGCGATTCGGTGACTGGTCGATATAGGCTAGCGTAGTTCGACAAGGCGATAGCTCCTAGAACGAAACATATTGTTCCAAAACCAATGATTAGTCTGCGACCCATGGCTCCTCCATATTTACAGCTAACTATAAGCTTTGGGGCGGCTGGAGTGTTGCGTAAGCCGTCCCTGCCGCGACAACAACGACTCGTTATGTTTTCTATGCATCGAATTCTTCCCACTCAGTGAATGCTACTAATTCAACCGAGGGTCACTTAATTGATGCTTGACAGTATCCATCATTAATTTTAAATTAGCAGCACATCTTTGCTGATCATTTCTTAAGCATCTTGATCGATATATCCGAGCATACTCTAGCAGTGTCTCAATACCCTCTTTACTATTCATTCCTCTAGGGTGAGAAACTTCTTTATTGGCTCTCGCATATACTACCTCAATAGCTCCCTCTCCATCAGGAATATCAGAGGGGTCTGGATCTGTACTGTAAATTACACTAACTGTGGTAGTTATAAAAAGAACCGAGAAAATATATCCTAAAGCTTTAGGTATTAGTGCTCCAAAACCCAAAAGTAATATTAAACTCGTAAATAGCCAATTAATTTCCCAATACCCCATCAGCCCGTAATAAGCTCCGAAAAATATATTTATTATGGGCAAGAAAACGCTAACTAGAGATGGTACCCAGTTATCCAAATACCCCGGGAAACCTATATAAGATAAAGCTGCATGGCAAAATAAGACTACTGCAACAACGTGTACCAAGAGTCCAACTGGATTAAGATTATCATTGCTATCCCTATTATTTTTATTCACTTTTTTATCCTTTTTTATTTCTCTAATTGATTTAACTGTAAAGAAAATGAACTTTTATAACAACAAAAAAATATAACATATAACTAAAACCTGAAATTCTTACAATAAAACCTTTTGCTCCCGTCCCCATTTCCCTCAACTCCATTTCCTTCGAACAGATAACCCAGTAAAATTCCCTAATCATTCAACGCAGGCACAACGAATCAGCGTATGAAAACCAACTTAATTACTAGACCAGGCTATGAAATGCTGCAGAAGGAACTTGAACACCTTTGGCGTGTTGAACGTCGCGAAACGGTGGAGAAAGTGTCCTGGGCGGCGAGTCTCGGCGACCGGTCTGAGAACGCAGACTATAAATACAATAAACAGAAACTGCGCAAAATTGACGGACGCATTCGCTACTTAACCAAGCGTCTGGAGCAGGTGAAGGTGGTGGACTATTCGCCGCAGCAGGACGGCAAAGTGTTTTTTGGTGCCTGGGTGGAAATTGAGGACAACGACGAGAACGTTCGGGCCTTTCAAATTGTTGGGCCAGATGAAATTTATGATCGCAAAGACGCGGTGTCTATCGACTCGCCCATGGCGCGTGCGTTGCTGAAGAAAGAGGTGGACGACGAGGCCGAGGTTCGTACGCCGCAGGGCACCAAGACCTGGTTTATTAATAAGATAAGTTACCAACAGCCCGCGTAGTCAATTCGTGATAGTATTCGTCCCCATTATTTGTCGTAACGTTTTAAAACCAAGAGATGCACTATGAGCCAGATACCGCAATTACTTGCTAATGAACTGAAGGTCGACGAGCGTCAGATTGCCGCTGTTATCCAGTTGCTGGACGAAGGCTCGACGGTGCCTTTTATTGCCCGTTACCGTAAAGAGGTGACCGGCGGTTTAGACGACACGCAGTTACGCCAGCTGCACCAGCGCCTGAACTACCTGCGCGAGCTGGACGACCGCCGTCAGGTGATACTGAAGTCGATTGACGAGCAAGGCAAGCTGACCGAGGAACTGGCTCAAAGCATTAAAACCGCTGACTCGAAAACCGAGCTGGAAGATTTATACCTGCCTTATAAACCGAAGCGCCGCACTAAAGGCCAAATTGCCATTGAAGCAGGCATTGAGCCACTGGCGGACTTATTGTGGAAAGACCCAACACAAAACCCGGAACAAGCGGCCGCTGACTACGTTGACGCTAACAAAGGCTTTGCGGACGCCAAAGCGGTACTAGACGGCGCCCGCGCTATTTTAATGGAGCGCTTTGCTGAGCAAGCTGAGCTTCTGAAGCACTTGCGATCACACTTGTGGCAGAACGCGCACCTAACCAGCACGGTTGCACCGGGCAAAGAAAAAGAAGGCGCTAAATTCCGCGACTATTTTGAGTTTTCTGAACTGTTTAAGACCATTCCCTCGCACCGCACGTTGGCGTTGCTGCGTGGCCGTAACGAAGGCTTTTTGCAGCTTTCCATGGACGCTGACCCAGGTAGTGAAGACAAAGCCACTGGCTCGCATTGCGAAGTGATGATCGCCGACTTCCTGAACTTCGAGCACCAGGGCCGCGCTGCGGACGACTGGTTGCGTCAGGTCATTCAGTGGACCTGGCGGGTGAAGCTGTCACTGCACATGGAAACCGAACTTATGGCTCGTGTGCGTGAGCGCGCTGAAGAAGCCGCCATTCAGGTATTTGCCAGCAATTTAAAAGACTTACTGATGGCAGCCCCTGCGGGTGCGAAAACCACTATGGGCTTAGATCCGGGTGTTCGTACCGGTGTTAAAGTGGCCGTGGTCGATGAAACCGGTAAAGCCGGTGCGACCAACACGGTGTTCCCGTTCCAGCCGCAAAACCAAATGGACAAAGCCATGCGCACGCTGGCGACCCTGTGCAAGCAGTATAAGGTTGAGCTTATTAGTATTGGTAACGGCACTCACTCGCGCGAGACCGACAAAATGGTCGGTGACATGCTGAAGCAGCACAGCGAAATTAAAGCCACCAAGGTTATCGTGAACGAAGCGGGTGCATCGGTTTACTCGGCGTCGGAATTGGCGGCACAAGAGTTTCCAGATATGGATGTGTCGCTACGTGGCGCGGTGTCTATCGCTCGCCGCTTGCAGGACCCGTTAGCCGAGCTGGTAAAAATAGAGCCGAAGTCTATTGGTGTGGGTCAATATCAGCACGACGTTAGCCAGTCACAACTGGCACAAAGCCTGGATGCCGTGGTTGAGGACTGTGTCAACGCAGTAGGCGTGGATGCCAACATGGCTTCTGCGGCCTTGCTTCAGCGCGTTTCCGGTTTGTCGAAAACGCTAGCGAAAAACATTGTCGATTACCGCGACGCCAACGGTGCCTTTGCTAACCGTAAACAATTACTCGATGTGCCACGCATGGGACCAAAAGCCTTTGAACAGGCAGCGGGCTTCCTACGCATTAGCAACGGCGAACAGCCGCTAGATGCCTCAGCGGTTCACCCGGAAGCTTATTCAGTGGTAGAGCGCATGGCAAAGGCAAATGACTTGCCAGTACAAGAGCTTATTGGCAACCAATCATTAGTTAAAAGCCTGAACGCGGCGGACTATACAGATGAGCGCTTCGGCCTGCCAACGGTAACGGATATTTTGTCAGAGCTTGAAAAGCCAGGCCGTGACCCACGCCCTGAATTCAAAACGGCAGAATTCAAAGAAGGTGTTGAGAAAGTCAGCGATCTGAAACCCGGCATGCAATTAGAAGGTGTGGTGACCAACGTGGCTAACTTTGGTGCCTTTGTGGATGTTGGCGTCCATCAGGACGGTCTGGTTCATATTTCTGCACTGGCAGACAAGTTTGTCAGCGACCCGCGCGAAGTGGTGAAAGCCGGCGATATTGTGAAAGTAAAAGTGCTGGAAGTGGACATAGAGCGTAACCGCATTGGTTTAACCATGCGTTTAAACGATGAAGTCTCTGCAAAACCGGCTGCTAAGTCTAAACCGCAGGGCAGCAGCTCTAATAAAGGCAAGCCTCAGCGTGAGCGTGGTCAGCAAAGCAAGCAGCCGCAAAATGCCGCTATGGGTAATGCCTTAGCCGACGCTTTCGCAAAAGCGAAACAGAAATAAATAGGAGAAAGGATTAAGCAGTAGCGCTGAATGAGTCCACGGATGGACGAACTTTATTGTCGTAGAAAGAAGCCACCATAGCGCCGCGCTCTGGCGCAGATAGGGTTTTCTTGCCTTGCTCAGCCGGTGCTGCAGCATCAGGTGATTCACTTTTCGACGCTTCGCCCTCACCTTCTAAGCTTTTCTTAAAGGGTGCGTTAATGCTGATATCAGGCGCTTGCTCGCCCTCTTCACCTTGCACTTGCTGTTTTGCCAACTCTGCACGAGCTTGCGTGGCTTTATTAGCAGCATCCGCAGCAATGGAGCGGTCGGCAGCAGACGGCTGAGCCGGTGCTAACGCCGCACGACGTACCACCTGCATTTTCTGAATGGTTGCTTGAGGGTCGCCCTGAACAGGGCTGACGTCAATTTGAACCTCACCGCCAACGGCATAAGACTTACCATCGGGACCACGTTCGTATTCGTAAGAAGGTGAACCAGCGTACTGCCCGCCCACAGCCGCATGCGCTTGTTCATGCACACGCACTTCCTGATCACGGCTTTTTAGCTCATCAACTTTTTCGAGCTCTTGCTCGTCCAGTTGTTGACCGTTCGGTTTCTTTTCTTCAGTTGCGTCAGCTTTTTCTTCGCCTTTCGCTTCTTCAGACTCCGCTCCCTTAGCTTCAGCACCTTTAGCTTCACCCTCGGCTGAGTCTTTGCCTTTTTTGGCGACTTTACCGTTAGGAGAATAAGTAGGAGCTGCGCTGTCGGCGCTGTTGTTTTGCTTTTCAGTTGCAGTAGGTTCAGTGACCAGCGCTTTTGCGGCATTGTCCGTCTGCATCGACTCCATAGGAGGAGCCGATGTCACAGGAATAGCCGGTAGCGCTGTGGTGATATTCATGACTAGAACATTCGGCTACTTAAGCACTGGTATCAATAAGAGTGCCCAACATTTCGTCAGCGGTTTCTACTGTACGAGTGTTGGCTTCAAAGTTGGTCTGCCCTTCGTTTAATGAAACCAGCGAGTCAGTTGTACTGGCAGCGTTAACACTTTGCGCAGTTTCAGTCGCGGTTTCGGTAGCTGGCTGACCACCATTTGTATTGGCATTGTCTTGCTGCTGCACGTCGTTACGACCCGCCGCAGAGGCAATTTCCCGGCTTGCTTCAGACACTTGCTGGTTTGCACGTTGCATACCCTGAAGGCCTGAATTCATTGCTGCACCAATTTCCATACCCACCTCACTTGCACAAAAACATAATTGTGCTGACTTCGAAGAATTTACCCTCCAGTATTGATTATATTTTGTTCATTTTCAAGTACTGAAGGGCTAAATTCTATTACGCGTGCTGCTGAATTTGGTTCAATAAGGCTTTCCAGTGACGCTTCTGCTCAGCAAGAGATTCACGCATGTCATCGACCTGCTTTTTCAGCACATCAATGTCATGGTTTAAGTGCTCTTTTATGTCCTGAGCTTTAGAGTCCAGCAGCTTTTTACGTGCTTTGTAGTATTCACGTAATTGCGTACCCAGTTGCTCGTAATGCTCATGCGCTTTTTCGAACAATGACTCTGGTGCGCTCATGGCTTTCTTACGAGCGACTTTTAACTGCATTTGCAGCTTCGCGCGCTCGACCTGATACGGCGAGCTGCGTTTAAGGTTACGCGCTAAACCGAACCAACTACTGGCACGAATAAGCCATTTGGTCGGGTCAAACTGCCACCAGCGAATGCCGTTACGATAGTCACTGGCAAAAATGTGGTGATAGTTATGATAACCCTCGCCGAAGGTCATAAACGCCAGCACGCCATTATCGCGCGCGGTGTTTTTGTCGGTATAAGGCTGCTTGCCCCAAATATGCGCCAGCGAGTTAATAAAGAACGTGGTGTGATGGTTCAGCACCAGGCGCAATACGCCAATAACCAATAAGCCAGCCCAAACATCGCCCAGCATGAAGCCGGCGGCAATTGGCCAACCGAAGTTAACGAACAGCGTCAGCGGCAGGTAATACTTGTGCTGCCACATAACGATAGGATCTTTCTGTAAGTCTTTGACGTTGTCGTAGTCAGAATAACGACTCGCCTGATACTCACGCAGCATCCAGCCAATATGCGAATACCAAAAGCCGCGTTTTGCTGAGTACGGGTCTTTGTCATTGTCATCAACGTGCGTGTGATGCACACGGTGATCAGACGACCAGTGCAAGGCACTGTTTTGCAGCGCTACAGCGCCGCCAATAGCAAATAAAAAGCGCAATACCGGATTGGCGTCGTACGTACGGTGCGCCCACAAACGATGGTAGCCCGCGGTAATGGAAATACCCGCAAAACACGCGGTACCAAACATAACCCACCAAAATTCTGCGCCAATGCCGACGGTGAACGCGTATAAAGGAACACCAATGGCGGCTATAGCGAATGTAATGGAGAACACGAGGGTGTTAAGCCAAATAAGAGGGGGTTTTTCAAAATTCTTTTGCATGTATATAACCTAAAACAATCAAAAAAGTCAGGTGACAAAACAGCGTACACCTGTTCGCTGAATGTACGGGTTTTGCGTTCAAATTACAAGCGGAAAATGTGTAAAGACCTGTGTTACTATTCATTCAGTAACAGCGAAGGATGGCAACAAATATGGCTGGGGTTCGAGCAAAACAGAAAGAAAAGACGCGCCGCGCACTAATAAATGCGGCGATGAATCAGCTCAGTGCTGAGGCGGGCTTTTCCAGCTTAAGCTTGCGTGAAGTGGCGCGTGAGGCAGGCATTGCGCCAACCTCTTTTTACCGGCACTTCCGCGACATGGATGAGTTAGGACTTACTTTGGTTGATGAGTGTGGTTTAGCGCTGCGTCAATTATTGCGCCAGGCACGTCAACGCATAGAAACTGGCGGCTCTATTATCCGGGTATCGGTAGAAACCTTTATGCAGTTTGTAGCGGAAAACACCGCTATATTCAGGCTGCTACTGCAAGAACGCTCAGGTCGTTCGCGCAGCTTTCGGTTAGCGGTTGTGCGTGAAATTGAGCATTTTAAAGCCGAGCTGGAAGAGTATTTAGTGAATGAGCAGTCGTTTACCCGTGAGTTAGCCGAATTACAGTCGGACACCATTGCCAAAATTGTATTCAGTGCCGGTGCTGACTGTTTCGACGTAAACGAAGAAGAGCGCGAACGCATTACAGAAACAACGATAGCGCAAGTGCGTTTAGTCGCGCGTGGCGCCGAAGCAACAAAACGGTTTATGAAATAAAATAAATAGTAGAACAACAACGGAGACAACTATGCTTTTACGTGTAGCAGGGGGTATTGCGTTAGCGGCTTGGGCGGTCGATGCCGACGCCCGCGAAATGACGCTAATGGATACCGTAACAACAGAAGCAGTGCGCATGGCGGACTTGTCGCCAACGGGCGAATTCACGGCAGTTATCCGCTCCATTCCACGTGCGCCTTATGAAGACGATGACGGCTCAGACTACAGTGAGTTAGTACTTATTAACTCAGCGGGCGAGGAAACTTCTTACCTCAGTAAAACTGAAAAGTTCGGCCGAGTCAGTTTTGGTCCACAAGGTGAGTACTTGTACTTCACTGCGAAAGAAGACGGCGACGACTACCAGGAGCTGTACCGCATGCCAGTTAAAGGCGGTGGTGTGCAGTCGGTGTTTGAGTTCGATGGCAATATTGGCAGCTACGACTTAAGCGAAGACGGGACACAGTTAGTGTTCTTGTCATCTGGCCCGAAAGACAGCGACAAAGAGAAGCTGTCGAAAAAGGGCTTTAAAGCCGAAGTGTATGAAGAAGATTTAACCTACACCCAAGTTTATCACGTCGTTTTAGGTCAGGAAGACGCTGAAGCGAAAGCCGTAACGCCGGATGATCAGCAAGTTTATTCTGTGGCATTCCACCCGAACAACGAACAGCTTTTAGTTCGCACGGCACCGACCCCGCTTATTGACGACAACTATATGAGCAGCCAATACCAACTGATTGGGTTAGATGGCGAAGTGGCTTCAACCTTTGAGGCTGAAGGCAAGCTGGGTCGTGCTGAGTTCTCACCGGATGGTCGTTACTTAGCCATGATTCGTGCGGCAGACTATAACGATCCGTCGGCGGGTTCTTTGTTTGTTTACGACACTCGCGAACAAGAGCATCGCAACGTATTACCGAACTACAAAGGCTCGGTAAAAGACTTTACCTGGCGTACCAGTGAAGAGTTGGTTTGGCTTGGACACCAAGGCACAGAGTCAGAAGTTCAGGCGTTAACGCTGAAATTCCTGGAAAGCCGCATTTTGGTTGAGCCTGGTGAAGCCATTGTGACCAGCATTGACGGCGAAGCGGGCAAATCTGAGTTTGTATTAACCGCACACCGCCCTTCTCACCCAAGCGAAGCTTTTAAATACGCCAACGGTGGGTTGGAACGCTTAACAAACTCAAACCCTTGGTTGTCAGAGATTGATATGCCACGTCAGGAAACCATTGCCTATGAAGCGCGCGATGGTTTAGAGCTGGAAGGTATTTTGGTTTACCCACTGGGATACGAAGAAGGTAAAAGCTACCCAACCGTTATGGTCATTCATGGTGGTCCGGAGTCGCATTACAGCAATGGCTGGTTAGATCGCTATGCGTCGCCGGTTAAGCATGCCGCATCTAAAGGCTATGCACTGTTCTTCCCGAACTACCGTGGCAGCACAGGCCGTGGCGTTGAATTCTCGAAGCTTGGTCAAAACGACTACGCGGGTAAAGAGTTCGACGACATTGTTGATGCCAAAGAGCACTTAGTGGCCATGGGCATTGCTGATGAATCTCGCGTGGGTATTACCGGCGGTTCTTACGGTGGTTACGCTTCGGCCTGGGGCGCAACGGCGCAGACTGAGCACTTTGCCGCCAGTGTAATGTTTGTCGGTATTAGCAATAACTTATCAAAATTCGGTACTACCGATATCCCTAAAGAAATGCACGCCGTTCACGCACGTAGCTACCCGTGGGACAAGTGGCAATGGTACTTAGAACGCAGCCCTATTTTCCATGCAGAGAAAGCACGTACGCCAATTCTGATTATGCACGGTAAAGAAGACACGCGCGTGCATCCGTCACAGTCGATGGAGCTGTACCGTTACCTGAAGACTCACGGTAACGTGCCAGTACGCTTGGTGTTCTACCCGGGCGAAGGCCATGGTAACCGTAAAGTGGCTGCACAGTTAGACTACAGCATGCGTTTCATGCGTTGGATGGATACCTTCTTAATGGAGAAATCAGAAGAGAAGCCTCCGTTTGAACTACCACACGCAGAGCAACTGAAGTAAAAAGTTAGGCCTGAGCTTCCTCAGGCCTCTCCCTCCCCAAAAGATTCGCTTCTCTATCATTCTTTTAATTATACTGAAAAGTTACTAAATGTTGACTTTTTAGAAGCTTTGTATAAATTTTAATCGAATTTTAACATTTAAGACTGCAAGATTAATTAAACTAATATTTGTTTCGGAGGGAAAGTGAAAACACTACTTCTATCAACGATCTTTTTAATTTCCGCTCTTTTATCATTTGATGCTTTCCCCGGTAACGATAAAGAAGGGCTTACCGCTGTCGAAGTATCATTTGATATTAATATTAAAGGAGATGAATTCAGTGATTTAAAAGCAATTCCTGTATTGGGTCATCCAATGACATTATACATGACCCATCCCAATAGCATGGAAGATTATAAAATAGAGATTCTAGTCAGTGAACTGACACATCAAGGAAAGCAGATTCCCAAGCTATATCTGAAAGCTTATAAAAAAGAGAAGGATAGTTGGGATAACATCGATTCCATTGAAACGATGCAGGGTTATAACTCAAGCTCTAGCTTTTCAATTGGAAGTGATAGTGATGATGTGCTATCAGGTAAAACGACTATTTCTACTTACGACAAGGAAATTAAGGCGAATAGCATAGAAGAATGCTCATCAACGAATATGCTATCAGCACAATCATGTTGCAGTATTCCCTGTCAGGACGGGAGTCCGAATAAATTGAAATGCTGTGGAGGAGTTGGTTGTTGCGGCTGTGGCATTTGCTGCCAAATTCCCTAAGATAATGGTCTTTATTCTTTAAAAACTTCACATCGTCGTTCTAAATTGAGAGGGTCTGGAACCTTGATAAGGTACCCAGACCTTATTCTCTAACCTTTTATGGCCTGCCAAATTTCCTTCCAGCCCGGTTCTTTCCCGTAATACTGAATACCCATGGCAAATAGCCGCCCAGCAACACTACGCATCCAGTAAACAAAGGCGCCCAGTAGCGCTAAACTCAGCAACCACTCCCATACTGCAACATCTGTTTGCAGTAAACGAGCAGGCATCATTGCGAATGAACTGACCGGAATAATGCTCATCACCGTTGCGATAGTGGAGTCTGGCTCGCCAATTACACTGAAGCTTAAAAACACCGGTAACAGCGGAACTAGCATTACGGTACTGCGGGAGGAGTGATTCGGGTCATCAATGGTTGCCGAAAAGCCAGCCAGCATCGCATTGATTAACACTGTTCCCAGCACCACAAATATAATACTGAGCAGAGTCGCTCCCACGCCCCAGTCCAGACCCGAACCACCGTCTTCTGAAAAAGCGGCAATCACCATACTCACGCCAAGAATCATAAGCCCAATAAAGGTCATTGATTTAATACTGTGCAGCGTAATACCTATAATTTTTCCATCCATCCACTGGGTGGGCGTCACTATCGTCAGTAATTGTTCCGTCACACGTTGCTGCTTTTCGGCAGTAATCGACATCATCATCAATCCAAAGCCGGTGAAAACGCCCACCATGATGACCATCAGTAACATAGTAGCGGAAGCGTCGCTGGCATCGTCTATCGACGCGTCTTCGCTTTCTTCAATAGCGAAGGTTATGTCCGGTTTCTCATCAATAACTGTGCGCTCTTCCGGCGTCAGTTTCAGTTGCTGAATACGAAGAGCCTGCAACTGCTCTTGCAGCTCCCTGCGTAAATCCTGCTGCCAGCTTTGTGACTTTTTCACCCACACCTTAGCGGTTAACTCGGGTGTAATCACAATCAAGGTATCTAAGTCTTCTGGTAGCTGCGTTTGCCACTTTTCCATTTCCATGGTGCCGGCTCTTCGAAGGATTAAGTCTTTTGGTGCTTTGAATTCCCACGCCTGAGGCTTGCCCTCCTGATAGAAAATAGCGCCCTGATATTGGTCGGAAAAAACTTGGGTAATAGCGCCCCAACCAGCACTCACGGCAAAAATCAGCACTAAAAGCGCAACTGAGAACAGCTCCTGCTTCCACTTAAAAAAGCGTTTAAACTCCCACCAGGCAATGGCTTTCAGCTGTTGTAAGTAACTAACTTTCATCACTGCACCTCCCCAGTTTGCTTACGTATTGTGTTCAGGTACAAGTCATGTAACCCTGGCTGGATAGGCGCAAAAGCCTTTATCGACACCTGCTGTGCTAGCTCTGGCCATAACTGCTCAATATCGGTATCCTTATTAAACGTCAGTTCAACCTGCTCGTCGTTTACTTTACGAACCGACTCTACTTGCTCAACTGCTTCCCAGCTTTCCATTGCAAGTTGAGCGTTGGTGGTCACCCGGTAAACCGGCTCGGGTAGCAAGGTATCACGAATTTCCTGAAGGCTTCCCTGCGCAACAGCCCGGCCTTTATTCATTAACAGCATGGTATCGGCTAAACGTTCTACCAATGCCATCTGGTGCGCACTCAGCACTACGGTTTTGCCGCGCTCGCGCAGCTCAGTCAGTACCGTCAGCACATGTTCCTGATTCACCGGATCCAGGCCTGAAAATGGCTCGTCCAGAATCACCAGCTGTGGGTCATGCAGTAAAGTGGCTATAAGCTGCACTTTTTGCTGATTGCCTTTGGACATCTGACGCAACGGCTCGTCTTTACGATCGGTCAGTTCAAACCGTGCTAGCCAGCTGTCAATGTCGCCACGTATGTCGCTCAGCTTCAGTCCGCGCAGACCGGCAATGTAATTAAGGTTATCGAGAATGGAGCGGTCCTGATACAAACCACGGTCTTCGGGTAAGTAAGCAAAGTCGTGGTAAGTCAAATCTATGGTTTGGCCGTTGTTCTCAACCACTATTTCCCCTTCGTCGGGATGTGTCAGGCCAACCAGCATACGAACTAAAGAGGATTTACCAGCACCGTTGGGGCCAAGCAGAGCCTGAATTTTGCCGGGTTGGATATCGAGAGAGATGGAGTCTACCGCCGTTACGGTACGGTAACGCTTAGTGACATTATTAACTGAAAGGCGCATGTTGTTTTTCTGTTAATTTTAAGGATCACCTATCTTAGAAACACAAAGGGCCCGTAACAAGTGTTACGAGCCCTTTAATTTGTTTCAAACTGTGACTTACAGCTTAGGACCAGCTGCCACTAAGGCTTTACCGTTCTCGGTGTCGGTAAACTTCTCGAAGTTAGCGACAAAACGCTCGGCTAAGTCTTTAGCACGAACGTCCCACTCGCCGTCGTCTTCATACGTTTTACGCGGGTCTAAAATGCTGCTGTCTTCAACACCAGCTAACTGAGTTGGCATAGCCAGGTTAAAGTAAGGCAGTTCAACAAACTCAGCGTCTTCAATAGAGCCGTCTAAGATAGAGTCGATGATAGCGCGCGTTGCTTTAATAGAAATACGCTTGCCAGTACCGCTCCAACCCGTGTTAACCAAATAAGCTTCTGCGCCAGCCGCTTCCATACGTTTCACCAGTACTTCCGCATACTGAGTTGGGTGCAGGCTTAAGAATGCTGCGCCAAAACAGCTTGAGAAGGTCGGCGTTGGTTCAGTCACACCGCGTTCAGTACCCGCCAGTTTCGCGGTAAAGCCAGACAGGAAGTGGTACTGCGCCTGCTCTTTGGTCAGCTTAGACACCGGCGGTAATACGCCAAACGCGTCTGCCGTCAGGAAGATTACTTTCTTCGCGTGACCCGCTTTAGACACCGGCTTAACAATGTTATCGATGTGGTAAATAGGGTAAGAAACACGAGTGTTCTCGGTTTTCGAGTTGTCATCAAAGTCGACAACGCCATTTTCATCAACCGCAACGTTTTCTAATAACGCGTCACGACGAATCGCGTTGTAAATATCCGGTTCCGCTTCTTTCGACAGGTTGATGGTTTTCGCATAACAACCGCCTTCAAAGTTGAAGACACCGTCGTCGTCCCAACCGTGCTCGTCGTCACCAATCAGTGCCCGTTTCGGGTCAGTCGACAACGTGGTTTTGCCGGTACCTGACAAGCCAAAGAAAATAGCAACGTCGCCTTCTTTACCTACGTTTGCTGAACAGTGCATTGACGCAATGCCTTTAAGCGGCAGGAAGTAGTTCATCATTGAGAACATACCTTTTTTCATTTCGCCGCCGTACCAGGTACCGCCAATTAACTGGATTTTCTCCGTTAAGTTAAACGCCACAAAGTTTTCAGAGTTCAGCTCTTGTTCTTGCCACTTAGGATTAATGCACTTCGCACCGTTCATGACCACGAAGTCTGGCTCGAACGTTTCCAGCTCTTCTTCGCTTGGGCGAATGAACATGTTTTTCACGAAATGTGCCTGCCATGCCACTTCAGTAATGAAGCGAACCGCTAAGCGTGTATCTTCGTTAGCACCGCAATAGGTGTCGACCACAAACAAGCGTTTGTTCGACAGCTGCTCAGTAACTAAGCCTTTCAGTTCTTTCCAGGTTTCGGTCGACAATGGTTTGTTGTCGTTCTTACCCTGGTCAGCCCACCACACGGTGTCACGCGTCGTGTCGTCGCGAACAATGTATTTGTCTTTTGGTGAACGGCCGGTGAATATTCCGGTATCGACAGCAACCGCTCCTAAATCCGTTACCGTGCCTTTTTCGTAACCCTGCAGGTCATCGCGAGTTTCTTCTTCAAACAGCAGGTCGTAGGACGGGTTGTGGACGATTTCTTCGACATCGGTGATGCCGTAGCGGCTCAGATCCAGATTTGGCATGACGTAAGGCTCCTGAGATTACGGTCTTGTACGTTAACGTTTAGGTCAGCTGCGCTTACTCGAAACGTCCTGTTCAGTAATTGGGCAACTGGCTGAAATTCAGGGCGCGAATAGTAACCCGATTGACTAAAAAAAGATAGGGCAAAATTTTCTCAGTTCGTTAGAATGCCCGCCTGACTTAAGTAGGGGCAGTAAGCTTTTTGGACATTTATGCGTGATTCATTTCATAGCCGCATTGGCTTTATTTTAGCGGCCGCGGGTTCCGCCGTCGGACTCGGCAACATTTGGGGCTTTCCGACGCAAGTCGCCAACCATGGTGGTGGCGCTTTTTTACTCGTGTACCTGTGCGTCATTTTTATTCTGGCTATTCCTGCCCTTTATAGCGAACTGCTCATAGGTCACAGTGCACAAGCTAACCCGGTTAAGTCACTGACTCAGCTTTCCGGAGGAAAGGCTCGTCCTGTCGGCAAGCTAATGGGCTATTTGAACGTACTGGGCTCGTGCTTAATGCTGAGCTTCTATCACGTCGTCGCCGGTTGGATGGTGGTTCACGCACTCGGCTTCTTAGCTAAAGGCGTTGGCTTAGCATCCGTGTCCGAATTCTTACTGAACAGCTCCATGCCGCGCGACTTAATCTTCACGGGACTGTTTTTAACCGCCACTGCGTTAGTCGTCTTCCAGGGCGTGGAAAAAGGCATTGAGCGTTGGTCCAAGCGTTTAATGCCAACATTAGTGATTCTGCTCGTCGGCCTGATTATTTACATGATGACTCTGCCCGGTGCCAGCGTCGGCTTAGAGCGTTATTTAGTGCCAGACTTCACGCAAATAACCAACACCAGCATTCTGGTTGCGGCTATGGGGCAGGCGTTCTTCTCGCTGTCGATTGGTCTGGGCGGCATGATGATTTACGGCTCGTACTTAAAGCCCGGCGCGAACTTGGGCCGTTTGAGCCTGTCAGTTGCGGCACTCGATACGTTCATCGCGTTTTTAGCTGGCTTACTGATTATTCCGGCACTTTACGCAGGTATTCATTTAGGCGTTTCCGTTGGTGAAGGGACCGAGTTGGTCGGCGAAGGACAACTCATATTTGCAGTACTACCAGAGCTTTTCAACAGCATGGGCGTTGCCGGTCCCTTTGTCGCTTTTGCCTTCTTTAGTCTGCTGAGTATTGCCGCACTAACATCGACCATTGCTCAGGCAGAAGTCCCGGTGTCTTACTGCATTGAGGAGCGCAAGTTAAGCCGTCCGGTTGCTACTGCGGCATCGCTGGTTCTGATTGGTGTGTTCTCACTCTTATTAATTTTATTCTTCGAGCCACTGTTTGGTTGGGTTGTCACCGCCGTCACACAGTTCCAGTTACCACTGTCAGGCTTATTCTACTTACTGGTAGTGGGTTGGTTATGGCGCCGCAGCAATCACCTAAAAGCCATTGCTGCGGGCAGTTTCGGGCTGACATTATTGCGCTGGCACATTCGTTACTTATGCCCGGTGCTCATGAGTATCGTATTTTACCACGTCGCGTTAAGTTAGTTATTTCGGGTCAGGTATTACTGACCCGGACGTTTCCCCGCAAACTTTTGCTCTAAGGCCGACGCTACTCGTGCGTCGGTAAAGCCAGATACATCTCCGCCGTGCAGCGCCACTTCCTTCACCAGCGACGACGAAATGAACGAGTTTTCTTCGGCTGGCGTTAGAAAGACGCTTTCTAAATTCGGATCCAGGCGGCGGTTCATGTTGGCCAGCTGGAATTCATACTCAAAGTCGGACACCGCACGCAGCCCTCGAATAAGCACCGTTGCATCGTATTCGTGAGCAAAGTCCACCAACAGACCCGAAAAGCCGACTACGGTGACGTTATCGAGTTTTTCAGTCACCTGCTGAGCCAGTAACACCCGCTCTTCTAAGGTGAATAATGGCTTTTTACTGGGGCTTTCTGCTATACCAACAACCACTTCGTTGAACAGCGCCGCAGCACGTTCAATAAGGTCTGCGTGCCCATTGGTAATAGGGTCAAACGTGCCTGGGTAAATCGCTCGGCGATGCATAAACTCTCCTAAACCGACAAATTCTCGCTCAAATTTCCCTAAAGAGTACACGCAATTGGACACCAAACAAAAGTCTGAAATTGAAATTAAGGATGCGAGTTGGGACTAACATCAGTAAACTAGAGGGTAACGAATTTTTCAAAACATGGAGTCGAACATGAGTTCAGCTTTTTACCAGCAACTTGCCGATCAACTGGCTGAAACCAAAGCCGAAGGGCTATACAAAAAAGAGCGTATCATTACCTCTGATCAAAGTTCTGAAATTACTGTTAATGACCACCGTGTGCTTAACTTCTGCGCCAATAACTACTTAGGTTTGGCGAACCACCCTGACCTTATTGCCGCAGCCAAAAAAGGTCTGGACGAGCATGGTTTTGGTACGGCTTCAGTCCGTTTTATTTGCGGTACTCAGGACATTCACAAAACGCTGGAACAAAAGCTGAGTGACTTTTTAGGCACCGAAGACACCATTTTATATTCGTCGTGCTTTGATGCGAACGGCGGCTTGTTCGAAACGCTAATGGGCCCGGAAGACGCCATTATCAGTGACGAGCTGAACCACGCGAGCATCATTGACGGCATCCGTTTAAGCAAAGCAAAACGCTACCGTTACAAAAACAACAACCTTGAAGACTTAGAAGCACAGCTTAAGCAGGCTGACGCTGACGGCGCCCGTCATAAGCTGATTGCGACCGACGGCGTGTTCTCTATGGACGGTGTTATTGCAGATTTAAAAGGCATTTGTGACCTGGCTGACAAGTACAATGCACTGGTTATGATGGACGACTGCCACGCCACTGGCTTCTTAGGCGAGAATGGTAAAGGTACACACGAATACTGTGACGTACTGGGTCGTGTTGATATTATCACGGGCACCTTAGGCAAAGCATTAGGTGGTGCGTCAGGCGGTTACACCTCTGGTAAAAAAGAAGTCATTGATTGGCTACGTCAGCGTTCACGCCCGTACCTGTTCTCTAACTCGGTAGCACCAGCCATTGTTCAGGCGTCTATTCGCGTGCTGGAAATGCTGGAAAATGGTCATGAACTGCGCGCTCAGCTGTGGGAAAACGCTCAGTATTTCCGCGAGAAGATGACCGCGGCCGGCTTTACCCTGAGCGGTGCTGATCACGCCATTATTCCTGTGATGGTTGGCGACGCACGCTTAGCATCGGAAATGGCAGACAAACTACTGGAAGAAGATATCTACGTGATCGGATTCTCCTTCCCTGTCGTTCCTAAAGGCAAAGCTCGTATCCGCACGCAAATGTCGGCGGCTCATACACGCGAACAATTGGATCGCACCATTGAAGCCTTTACCCGCATTGGTAAAGAGCTGGGTGTGATTTAAGGAGTATTGAAATGAAAGCTTTGGCGAAACTGCATTCCAAACCCGGCATTTGGATGACCGATGTCGAGAAACCGGAATGCGGCTATAACGATATTCTGATTAAGATTAAGAAAACGGCAATTTGCGGTACCGACGTACACATTTACAAATGGGACGACTGGTCACAAAAAACCATTCCAGTACCTATGGTGGTCGGTCACGAATACGTGGGCGAAGTCGCTGCTATGGGCGACGGTGTTCGTGGTTTTGATATTGGTGACCGCGTTTCTGGCGAAGGCCATATTACTTGCGGCCACTGCCGTAACTGCCGTGCCGGTCGTCGTCATTTATGTCGCAACACCTATGGCGTTGGCGTTAACCGCCCGGGTGCGTTTGCTGAGTATTTAGCGTTGCCAGCTGAGAACGCGTTTAAACTGCCGGACGACGTAACCGATGAAATGGCGTCTATTTTTGACCCATTCGGTAATGCCGTACACACAGCACTGGCATTCGACTTAGTCGGTGAAGACGTTTTAATTACTGGCGCCGGCCCTATTGGCATTATGGCGGCAGCGGTTGCTCGTCACGTTGGCGCGCGCCATGTGGTTATTACTGACGTAAACGAATACCGCCTGGACTTGGCTCGTAAAATGGGTGTCACCCGTGCAGTCGATGTCAGCAAAGAAAAACTGTCTGACGTCATGACAGAGTTGGGCATGAAAGAAGGTTTTGACGTTGGTCTGGAAATGTCGGGCGTCCCTTCTGCATTTTCGCAAATGCTGGCGACGATGAACCACGGCGGCAAAATTGCCATGTTAGGCATTCCACCGGAGAATGTCGCCATTGACTGGAACGAGGTTATTTTCAAAGGCTTGGTCATTAAAGGCATTTACGGCCGTGAAATGTTCGAAACCTGGTACAAAATGGCCAGCTTGTTACAGTCGGGTTTAGACATTTCGCCTATCCTGACTCATGAAATGTCAGTCGACGACTTCGAAGAGGGCTTTGAAACTATGATTTCAGGTCAGTCGGGTAAAGTCATTCTGAACTGGGACTAAACGTCTATGAGTTCAAACGAACGCACCTACGAATTGATGGAGCTAAACACCGCGGCAGATCACTGGCAAGCCGGTGACGCGGTGTTTGCCGACATTCGCGACCCACAGTCTTTTGCTATGGGTCACATTCCGGGTGCACAACGCATCGACAACAGTAATTTGGCCGTGTTTTTGGAATCTGTCGACAAAGACGCACCCATCATCGTGGTTTGCTATCACGGCATTAGTAGTCAGGGCGCCGCAGAATATATTGCGGCCCAAGGCTTTAATAATGTCAGTAGTATGAACGGCGGCTTCACCGCCTGGTCCATGTCTTACCCCGAGCACGTTAACAAGGAATAAACCATGCGCCGATTGCTGAGCAGTAAAGACCCGGAATGGATGCGAAAGCTTTACCAATATCTGCGTCAGCACGGCATACCGGTGAGTGTCACGGAAAAAGGCGAGCAGCTGGAACTATGGCTGCACCAAAGCAGCTACGAGGCGCTCGCCAAGGACTTAGTTCAACAATGTAAGGCAAACCCGGAGTTACTGGACCAGGCCCCAACCCAACAGCCGTCATCGGCACAAAGCACCTCTCGCTTTTCTCGTCGCTCCGCGCCTATTTCTTTGTCGTTACTGGCACAAAGCGGCTGGCTAACCCGCATTGTTGCTGCGCTGTCGGTGTTGATTTTCATTGTTTTAAATATGTGGCCGGAAGCAACGCTCGAAACTTTAAAAATTAGCCGGTTCTTTAACGCTCTGCCCTTTGACCAGCCCTGGCGCTTTGTCACCCCGGTCTTTATGCATTTCACACTGCTTCACATTGTGTTCAATATTTTTTGGTGGTGGTACCTGGGCGGTCGTATTGAAAAGACGCTCGGCACGTCTTGGCTGCTGGCACTGTTCTTATTCTCCGGTATTACCGCGAATGTGATTCAGTACCTCATGAATGGTCCAAACTTTGGCGGTATGTCGGGTGTGGTTTATGGTTTGCTTGGCTTCTGTTGGGTGTATAGCTTCCGCCGGGCGACACCGCTGTATCTGCCGCCGGGGCTCATTGTCTTTATGCTGCTTTGGCTGGCACTGGGTTATACCGGTGTGCTTTGGGTCAATGTGGCTAACGAAGCGCATTTAGCCGGACTGCTGTCAGGTTGTTTAGCGGGTTTTGTGGTGCGGGCGCTGAATCCCACACCTAAAATTCGTTACTGATAAATATACTTAGTGAAAATGACTTCTTTAATGACCGGGTTACCGGTTTCCTGAGTCATCAGTTCTTTGGCGCGCTCAAGGCATTTGAGTCGCAGTTGGTCGCGCCCGGTCATGGTGCGCACCTGCCGTTCTGTTGCTGTGCTCAAAATACTGATAAATTCGTTTCTTAACAGCGGCGCATGATGCTCCACCACACTCACATAACTTGGGTCAGGAACCATGACTTCCACAGCCACCCGCACAAAGCCAAGCCGGTAATCATTACCTTCTTTTAAATAATTGGTTGTTATGTCAGGTTCAAAGCCGTAGTACGCAACGTCACTTTGAGCATTTGCGCCGGTACTCAGCAAGCACATTGTTAAAATTAAACCTAACGTCCGAATCAGTTTCATATAGCCACCCAGCTTTCGCTGTTCAATTGTTTCCTCTTTGCTATCATAGCGATAGAGCTTGATAACGCCAATACAAATGACAACAGAGTTATACCCAGCACCAACATTTCCTGTCAGTGAACCGCTTAAATGGCAGGCTCCTGACAAGGTCGAACTCACCCCGACACAGCATGACTGGCTGTGCTTCGAGGGCTCTTTAACTCAGCGTCTGAAAAGTAATTGCAGACATTTTGAGGTTCGTTTATTAGGGCAACAGGAAATGCTACCTCATGACGAAGAGTGCCATCGCTTAAAGCAGAGTCAGCCCGCAGTGGTGCGCGAGGTGCTGCTATACTGTGACAATAAACCCTGGGTATTTGCCCGCAGTATTTTCGCGAAAAGCGCTGAAAACAACGAGCAGTTGCAACTTTCGGAACTGGGTAACCGTTCACTGGGCGACTCGTTATTTCAACGAGACGACTTAACCTCAGGACCGATTGAAATAGCGACTGTGACGGAATCCCATGTTATCGGCAAACTAAACCAGCAGTGGTTTAACCATTCGAAACCCTTATTAGGTCGCCGCCGAATATTTTCGACCGCAGGGGAGCAACTGTTAGTCAGCGAGATATTTTTAACGTCGTCACCCATTTATGAAGGGTCGCTAGAGGTAACAAAGTGATAGCACAAAAACTTCAGGCATTTTGGCAGTTAATGCGGGCTGACCGCCCTATCGGAACTTATTTGTTGGCGTGGCCAACAATATGGGCTTTGCTTATTGCCGGAACCGGTAATCCGCCATTGAAAATTGTGGTGGTATTTCTGCTGGGTACCTTTGTTATGCGTTCCGCCGGCTGCGTAATCAATGACTTTGCTGATCGTAACTTCGACGGTCATGTCAGACGAACTAAACAGCGCCCCATTCCAGCAGGGAAAATATCCGCAACGGAAGCGATTATTGGCTTCTTTATTTTGCTCGCTATCGCTTTTGGGTTAGTGCTTCAGCTCAATACCAATACCGTTATGCTGAGTTTCCTCGCGGCCGGCGTTGCAGCGTTATACCCGTTCTGCAAACGCTGGACGCATTTGCCGCAGGTGGTGTTAGGCGTTGCTTTTAGTTTCGGCATACTCATGGCATTTACGGCGCTTGAATCGAACGAATGGTTTATCGCCGCACTGCTGTTTATTGCCAATATCATCTGGACCGTCGCTTACGACACCGAATACGCTATGGCCGACCGGGAAGACGACTTGAAAATTGGTCTGCAAAGTACGGCTATTTTATTTGGCCGCTTCGACAAGTTGATTATTGCCTTACTGCAGTTGGTGGTCATCGGTTTATTGGCATGGGTGCTTTATATACTTACCGCTGACTGGATAGCCTGGGCAGCGCTTGGCGTAAGTGTCCTATTGTTTATGTATCAGCAGTGGATGATACGCCACCGCGAACCAATGAAATGCTTCCAGGCCTTTTTGCACAACCACTACGTCGGTATGGTTTTCGCTATAGGCCTGGCATTACATTACTGGTACTAAGTTTAAACGAAACGCTATTCACTCGGCTGATTGACGAACTGCTGCACCGATTGCCTGATGGTTTGCAGAACAGGTCCGTCAATCAGCTCGTCGACTTGGTCGCTTAGCGCGCCAACGGGCTCTGCAGCAATTTGTTGACCATCGTCGTCGATCTCAACAAGCCCCTGCTGCTTCAAGCTGGCAATGAGTGTCGCCATGACTTTCTTATCATAAAATTCCGGCGCGTCGATGCCATGAATGGCGCTCAATCGCTCTGCCAGAGTAATGGACTGTTTTTCAAGCTCTGCTCGCATTATTGGTTGTGCCTGTTGTAAAAGTTCTAGCACAATACAGTAACGCTGCAGAGTTTCACTGGCACTGTTCGCCAGCAGACGCAGGCGGTACCATTCGGCGCTTTCGCGCTTTGCAATGACGCAGTCGCTGCCGTCACGGGTGATTAACTGCTGACGAGCCAGCTCTTCACATAGCGCTTCCACCCATAACGGAATATCATCCTTTGAATGGCTCAGGTAAAGCTCTGCTTTCAACATAGGGTAAATAGCTTGCGTTCGCTCAACGATTTCACCAACGGACACACGCTTTTTCGCCATAATAATAGAGGCAACCATGCCTGGCATCACCATCATGTGCAGTATGTTGTTACGATAGTACGTCATGGCTATAGCCGACATACGTTCAAGCGAAATAACTTCGCCCATAGTGTCCGATTCAACTTTAAATTTGTCGGTGCGCAAGGCCTGTTGCCATAACTCTTCCGACGTCTCTTTAGGCACACTGATGTCTTTACTGTACGGCACTTCTTTCAACACGCCCAAATACACATCCAACTGCGCTAAAAGCTCTTCTTTGGTCAAGGCATGGTGTTCGGAGCTGAGTAATGCCAAAGCGGTTAGGTTCACGCTGTTTGCCGCTGCCGAATCATTAATACCCTGCATCACACGTTCGGCCAACCCATTGACCACCGGCGTTAACCAGTTCGGTCTTAATGGCTCCTCGGCGCCCCGGGTCACTGACTTATGCCAGTCCGGCGCGTTGCAATCGAGCGTGTGCTTCAAGTCGATAGGCTGGCCAAAGGTGACAAAGCCCTGACCGAAATTACGTAGCTTGGTAATCGTTTTCAAAATTTGGAAAACCGATTCCTTTTCTTTGTCCTTACCTTTGAGCTCTTTCAGGTAAGTAGCGACTTCCATAATGTGTTCATAGCCCAGGTAAACTGGGACTAGCGATACCGGACGTTGCTGGTCGCGCAGCATTCCTTGCACAGTCATCGCCAGCATGCCAGTTTTCGGTGGCAGTAAGCGGCCTGTTCGTGAGCGTCCACCTTCGCTAAAGTATTCGACGGGGTAACCTTTTTGGAATAGCCAGCACAAGTACTCACGGAATACGGCAGAATAAAGCTTGTTGCCGCGGAAGCTGCGGCGTATAAAGAATGCGCCACCACGGCGGAAGATACCGCCAACCGGGAAGAAATTCAGATTAACACCGGCGGCGATGTGCGGTGGTACCAGGCCTTCTTTATAAATGACATAACTCAGTAGTAAGTAGTCCATGTGACTACGGTGGCACGGCACATAAATAATTTCGTGCCCTTGTTGGGCCAAACGACGTATGCGCTCCCCGCCTTTTACATGGATCCCGTTATAAATGCGATTCCACATCCAGGTCATAAAGCGGTCCAGCAGGCGTACCAGCGTTGAGCTGTAATTTGCGGCAATTTCATCGATGTAAGAAAGTGCTTTCTTGCGAGCCTCTTCTTCACAGATTTTCTTACCTTTCGCTTCGTCTGCCACGGCCTTTTTAAGCGCTGGTGTGTTAATTAACTGCGCCATGAGCTCTTTGCGATGACTCAACTTCGGTCCGGCAACCGCATGGCGCATACGAACAAAGTGAACGCGGGCAACACGCGCCAATTTATGGGCTATGCGCATATCAGCGCCGTAGTCATGCGCCATTTTTCCAAGACTCACACTACGTGATAAACGCAGTAACACATGACGACCTGAGAAGAGTACCAACCAGAATTTACGAAGCGCCCCCGGATTGTCGAGGTCGCCTGTCATGGCTTTACCGGCTGTCGCTTCCTGACCCGCCTGACGTCCCCAGAACACACCGGCAGGTATCAGCTGCAAATCGAGCTTAGTATCGTCTTTATGCAGCTTTAATAATTGATGAAATTCCTTCACGGCCTCTTCAGAAGTTTCATTGGCAAACTCTTCCAGGTACATGACCCGACTGTATTCCTTGCCATTCACTTCAAGTGGCTCGAGCGGATCAGGCAGGCCGCGCTTTTTCGCCGCACGCTGCAATATGGAAAGATCCGCTGAAGATGTCGAGCGCATAACGTAAGCCACCGGCTTTTGTACCGTGCTGTTGTGATCGGTTTCATCGCCGTCCCAAATTTCTTCGAACCGTGTTAGCCAGCGTAATGGATACTTCAACACCGCATAAAAAGGGCTTTTTTTGCTCATACATCGACCTCTGTTTTAAACAGAGCTATAGGATACCAACTTAAAAAATAAAAGTCGTTGATGAAATGACTTGCGAAATGAAAATACCTGTATATACTCACAGTATCACTGTACATAAACACAGGTTCGAATATGCGCCCTTTAACACCGAGACAGTCTGAAATATTAGAGCTGATTAAAGACAACCTGCACGCGACTGGTATGCCACCAACGCGCGCGGAAATCGCGTCGAAGCTTGGCTTTCGTTCTGCCAACGCAGCAGAAGAGCATTTAAAGGCATTGGCGCGTAAAGGTGTTATCGAAATTATGCCGGGCATGTCGCGTGGTATTCGGTTAGTTGGTGACGACTTTGATATCGCTGAAGGGCTGCCACTGATTGGTCAGGTCGCTGCCGGTGAGCCATTGCTGGCTGAAGAGCATGTTGAAGGGCATTACAAAGTCGACGAATCATTATTCCAGCCTGCCGCCAGCTTTTTACTAAAAGTAAACGGCATGAGCATGAGAGACATCGGCATTCTCGACGGCGATCTACTCGCTGTGCATAAAACGGAGCAAGCGAGAAACGGCCAAGTCATTGTTGCTCGGGTAGAAGACGAAGTGACGGTAAAGCGCTTTGAGCGCAAAGGACGCACTGTCTTATTACATCCGGAAAACCCAGATTTCTCCACCATCACCGTAGACTTAGCGTCACAAGTATTCGCTATTGAAGGTCTGGCGGTTGGTGTTATCAGAAACGGAGCTGCATTATGAAGACTCAACAAAACACGAAATTACACCACCCTGGTTTGTGGAAAGCTGCACCTACGGATATTAAATTTGAGCCGGAAGCTCATACGGAATCGACAGAATCGGACGCATTATCACCCGCTGTTCAAAATGCTTTACAACAAAAGCCAAGTGAGTGGGTCACTGTTATCGGTGGGGACAAAAATGTCATTGCTGAACTTATTGAATCAGGCGTTGCGGAGCACCAAATTCGTTGGTTACGCAGCCATTCTGCGGAGCGTTGCGAATGGGCATTAGAGCAAGCATTGCTGGCCGGAAACAGCAGCGTGGTTATTGCCTACCTTGACTCTGTGTCAAGCCGCACCTGGCAGCGCGCCAAAATGGCCAGTAAGTTAAGTCGCACTCAATACTTCCTGTTTGATAAAAACACACTAACATCCCACCTCCACTAAATCCTCGTTAGTGTGTTTCTTCCTTGATAGGCTGCTTCGGCAGCCTTTTTTAACAGATCCGCTCATTTATTAACCATTTGTTTGATTTGATCTGGATCTTTCTTTGTAAATTAGTTAATAAATGTACTACCCGACTATAAAAATATTATAACAACGATAATTATAACAAAGAGTCTGTGGAGAAAGTGATTTCTGGGGAGATGCTGTTCCTTTTTCTGCTTACCTCTTTGTTCTTCGAATTTTGATCGGAATTAGTCTTTCGGTCTCATTGAAGAATAAGAGGAGAAGTCACGTGAAAATGAAGCCTCTGTGGGCACTGTTGGCTATGTTGAGCTTACCTGCGAGCGCGGAAAGCCAACTCAACCTAACCAAAGGTGTTACCGAAGTCAGTAACCGGGTATATGACCTGCACATGACGATATTTTATATCTGTTGTGCCATTGGCGTGGTCGTATTCGGTTTAATGTTCATTTCGATGATTCGCCATCGCAAATCGAAAAACCCTAAACCAGCGAATTTCCATGAGAACGTAAAAGTTGAAATTGCCTGGACCATTATTCCACTCCTCATTCTTGTGGGTATGGCCATTCCGGCAACAACAACACTGATTGCTATGGAAGACACCTCAGAAGCCGATGTCACCATCCAGGTAACAGGTTCTCAGTGGAAGTGGCACTACAAGTATTTCGAGAATGACGTTGAGTTCTTCAGCCGCTTAGCGACACAGCAAGAGCAGATCAATAATAAGTTCACTAAAAGCGAAAACTACCTTCTGGAAGTTGATCGTCCATTGGTTATTCCTACCGACAGAAAAGTTCGTTTCCTAGTGACTTCGGACGACGTTATTCATAGTTGGTGGGTGCCTGACTTTGCCGTTAAAAAAGACGCTAACCCTGGCTTTATTAACGAGACTTGGACCAAAGTCGATGAACCCGGGATTTATCGCGGCCAATGCGCTGAGCTTTGTGGTAAAGATCACGGTTTCATGCCGGTTGTAGTTATTGCAAAAGAACCCGCCGAATACGAAAAATGGATAACCGACATTGAAGCGAAACAAGAAGCCGCTCGCCAGCGAGAACAAGAGCTGCTCTCTATGGAAATGTCGAAAGAAGAGCTCATGGATTTGGGTGAAAAAGTATATAACAGTACCTGTGCAGCTTGTCACCAACCTAACGGTCAAGGTGTCAACGGTGTATTCCCTGCACTCGCGGGAAGTGGCGTTGCCGTTGACCCTGAGGCGAAATCAAAACACATCGACATTGTTGTTAACGGTGTATCCGGAACGGCCATGCAGGCATTCGGACAACAGTTAAGCATGCAAGAGCTCGCTGCGGTTATCACCTACGAGCGTAATGCCTGGGGTAACGAAACCGGCGACCTTATTCAGGCAGCCGACATCAACAAAGTCATGAATCAATAAGGAGACGGTGATGAGCACAGCAGTCGAAGCAACACATCACGACGCACACCACGATCATAAGCCGTCTGGTATTGGTCGCTGGCTATTTACAACCAACCATAAAGACATTGGCTCAATGTACTTACTGTTCAGTTTGACAATGTTCTTTGTGGGCGGCGCAATGGCAATGGTGATTCGCGCCGAATTATTTCAACCGGGTCTGCAACTCGTTGATCCACATTTCTTTAACCAAATGACCACAGTGCATGGATTGGTCATGATTTTTGGCGCCGTTATGCCAGCCTTTACTGGTTTGGCCAACTGGATGGTACCAATGATGATTGGGGCGCCGGATATGGCATTGCCGCGTATGAATAACTGGAGCTTCTGGATACTTCCATTCGCTTTCATGATTCTACTCGGTTCATTGTTCATGGAGGGCGGCGGCCCTGCGTTTGGCTGGACCGCTTATGCACCGTTGTCAACCAGTTATAGTTCAGACTCAACGGCACTTTTCGTTTTCTCAGTACATATTATGGGTATTTCATCCATAATGGGAGCGATTAACGTCATTGTGACTATCATGAACATGCGCGCACCGGGTATGAATTATATGAAAATGCCCCTGTTCGTATGGACTTGGTTTATAACAGCATTTCTACTGATAGCCGTCATGCCGGTATTAGCCGGGGCTGTTACCATGATGCTCACCGATAAGTACTTCGGCACCAGCTTCTTCGACGCGGCAGGTGGTGGCGACCCGGTCATGTATCAGCATATATTCTGGTTTTTCGGGCATCCGGAAGTTTACATCATGATTCTGCCGTCTTTCGGTATTATCTCAGCCATTATTCCGGCATTTACCCGAAAAAGACTATTCGGTTATTCCTCCATGGTCTACGCAACTGCAGCCATTGCCTTACTGTCATTCCTGGTCTGGGCGCACCACATGTTCACCACAGGGATGCCGGTCTTCGCTGAGCTGTTCTTTATGTACTGCACCATGCTCATAGCGGTACCAACCGGGGTTAAAGTCTTTAACTGGGTTGCGACCATGTGGAAAGGCTCGATGACGTTCGAAACGCCTATGCTGTTCGCGTTGGCGTTCGTCATCTTGTTCACTATTGGTGGCTTTTCCGGACTGATGCTGGCTATCACACCGGTCGACTTCCAGTATCACGATACCTACTTTGTGGTCGCTCATTTCCATTATGTACTGGTAACTGGAGCGATCTTCTCCGTGATGGCTGCTGCCTATTACTGGTTACCAAAGTGGACAGGTCATATGTACGACTCAACATTGGCGAAAACCCACTTCTGGACATCGGTCATTTCAGTCAACGTACTGTTCTTCCCTATGCACTTTGCGGGTTTGGCTGGTATGCCTCGCCGTATTCCTGACTACGCAACTCAGTTTGCGGACGTGAACCAAATTACCAGTATCGGTGGTTTTGCGTTCGGTCTGTCACAGCTGATTTTCTTGTGGGTTGTTATCAAATGTGTGAAAGGCGGCGAAAAAGCAGACGCTAAGCCCTGGGAAGGCGCGGAAGGTCTGGAATGGACAGTTCCATCGCCGGCTCCGTATCACACCTTTGAAAAACCACCGAAAGTGGATTAAGGCCTATGTCTGAAGAACGTCCGAATAACAGCATTCTGGTTAAGCGACTGTTACTGACAGTCGCAGGAATGTTTGCGTTTGGGTTTGCCCTGGTGCCGTTGTACGACGTATTCTGTGAAGTAACGGGGTTCAACGGCCGCACCAGTAATGAAGCCGCAACGTACGAAATGGTTGAGGTGGACGAGTCACGAACCATTCGAGTTCAGTTTTTGACGCGCAACGCCAAAGGCATTCCCTGGAAATTTGAGCCTTCAATAAAAGAAGTTCGAATTCACCCGGGAGAAACAAAAGTCGTCAACTTTTTAGCCGCAAACCCAACCGACGCCGATATGATTGCACAGGCGATTCCGTCAGTGGCTCCGGCCGAAGCGTCGCTTTACTTAAATAAAGTCGAATGCTTTTGCTTTAACCAACAACCACTAGCGGCTAACTCCGACACGGAAATGCCCATGCAGTTTTATGTCGACCCGGACATTCCAGACCACATTACAACCTTTACCCTGTCATACACGCTGTACGATATGACAGCCAATACGTCCGCTGAGCAACTGTCTCAGTTATTAAAAACAGAATAAGGAAAGACGTTATGGCAGAACAACAAAGTTATTATGTTCCTGCTTCCAGCCCCTGGCCTATCGTTGGCGCGGTTGGCCTGGGACTTATTGCGTGGGGCGCTGGCCACACCGTTATTGATATGTCAAAAGAACAAGACGGCTACGGCAGCACAGTGCTTATTGCCGGGCTTATTGTTATGGCGGTTATGCTATTTGGCTGGTTCCGCGATCAAATTAACGAATCCATGAAAGGTTTGTACAGCGACCAGTTAGGCGTTTCTTACAAACAAGGCATGAGCTGGTTTATTTTCTCAGAAGTCATGTTCTTCGCCGCCTTCTTTGGCGCATTGTTCTATGCCCGCGTCATTGCAGTTCAATGGTTAGGCGGTGACAGTAATAACGCCATGACCAATGAAGTGCTCTGGCCCGAGTTTGTGGCACATTGGCCATTAGTCAATACGCCGGGCGGCACAGAAACACAGGCAATGGGTTGGTACGGCTTGCCGGCTATCAACACCATTATCCTGTTAGTGAGTTCAGTTACCTGTCACTTTGCCCACACGGGTCTTGAGCAAGGCAAGCGCAAGCAGCTAACCGCAATGCTCGGCGTAACCATTATCCTTGGTATGATATTCCTGTATTTGCAAGGTGCGGAATACATACATGCCTACGAAGAGTTGGGTTTAACACTGGACTCAGGCATTTACGGTAATACCTTCTACATGCTTACCGGCTTCCACGGTTTGCACGTGACGTTAGGTACCGTCATGCTCATTATTATGTTCCTGCGAGTACTGAAGGGGCACTTTACGCCAGACAATCACTTCGCATTCCAGGCCACCAGCTGGTACTGGCATTTTGTTGACGTGGTTTGGTTATGCTTATTTGTAGTGGTTTACGTACTGTAAGAAAAGCGCCCCGTTTAATAGGGGCGTGGATTTAACGGCAAAAAGCCGCCGTAAGCGGCCGCTATTAGGGCAATTAAAATAATAGCGGCTATTCCCACTCGTTTCCCCAGATAATAAGACATTGGTGGCTTGTTGGGATCGTTACGTAGCATCGAAAATAATGCGCGAAACAAATTCACCACCATATACACGAGCAGTAGAACAATAATGACCTTAAAAACGACCAACATACAAATTCCCCTTGTTGCAACAATCATTACTTTGCTGGCAATTGGGGTGTTGGTCAAGCTTGGCTTTTGGCAGCTAGATAGAGCCGAGGAAAAGCAGCAGCTGTTTGACGACTACGAGTCGCAACAAACCAGTGAAGCGAAGCCCTTAAGCTCGATAAAGGACTTAAACGAAGATCAGCACCGGTTTACTTATGTGTCAGTCAGCGGCCAGTTTCAGCCAACACCGGTGTTATTGCTCGACAATAAAATCCTGGACAGCACAGTTGGCTACAATGTGTTGGGCTTTTTTCAACCAGATTCGCCCGAGCTGCCAGTACAGCTGGTTAATTTGGGGTGGTTACCAGCTCCCACGTTTCGCAGCGATATTCCCGAGGTCGAATTGCCTAAAGGCAAGTTAACACTCACCGCCTATGTGTATTTCCCCAGTCAGAACGAGCTCACCCGAAACGCCTTCGAATATGCCACAGATAATGATTCCGTTCGTATTCAGGAGGCGGCGCCTAAAGCGCTTGCTCGGGAGTTCGGTACGACAATCAGTTCTCATTTACTACTGCTTGAAACACCAAAAGATATCGGCTGGCAACGAGATTGGGAACCACAAGTCATGAAACCAGAAAAACATTATGGATATGCGACACAATGGTTCTCTCTTGCGGTCGCATGCTTGGTGATTTTCGTAATTGCTGTTATAAAACTTAACAAACAATCAAAAAAAGAAGAGGAGACCCAATGAGCTCCCCAAATCGCTCAAAAAAGGCCATATTAACTGTATTTCTACTGTTCCTGTTACCGGTCTTAGCCGCCTGGCTTATTTTGTCACAGAACTGGTATGAAGCAGGCACCAACAAAGGCACGTTATTACAGCCGCCGATTACGTTAAGCTCCGAAGTCGATACGCTACCTGAGGGCTGGAAGCTGGGCTATATCCCTCCGGAAAGCTGCGAACAGACCTGTAAAAATGCCCTTTACGTGATGAACCAGGTAGACGTAGCCATTGGCAAAGATACCGACCGTTTAACGCCAGTGACCTTTCACGATAACAACGACCAACTCTCAGATTATGAGCGTGACGCTCCGCAAATAACACCGGTAACGGCGCCAGCAATTATTCGTGAGCTTCAGGACTTACCCGCCAATACACTGTTTATCATCGACCCTATGCACAACGTTATGCTGTATTACCCGACACACAACGACAAAGAGGCGATGATCAAAGAGGGCAAAAACGTGTTAGCCGACCTCAGAAAATTGCTGAAGCTGAGCCGAATTGGATAAGGAACGTTACTGATGAGAACTCTTGTTAAAATTAGCGTTTTTTTTGCCTTTGTGGTTATTGTTCTTGGCGCCTTTACCCGGTTGACCGAAGCGGGGCTTGGCTGCCCCGACTGGCCAGGTTGCTATGGTTTTTTAAAAGTGCCGTCGCAGGAAGAGCATATTATACAGGCCGAACTTCGCTTTCCAGACGCCCCCGTTGAGCAGGATAAAGCCTGGAATGAGATGATCCACCGGTACTTCGCTGGCACACTCGGCCTTCTTATTCTGGTGATTGCGGTTGCTTCCTGGATACGAAGCCGCAAACCAAGTCACTACCCACCACCGGTTAAGTTACCCACGCTGCTGTTGGGGCTGGTTATATTCCAGGCCGCACTCGGCATGTGGACTGTGACTATGAACCTACAGCCGTTGATCGTCATGGGGCATTTACTAGGAGGGTTCTCGGTCATATCGCTGCTTTACCTGCTGTCACTTAGGCTGTCCGACTTCAGGCTGGTGGGAGGCGATCCTGAGCTAAGGCGTTACCGAGGCTTAGCCTTTTTTGCGATGTTAGTCGTTATTGGCCAAATCGCGCTGGGCGGTTGGGTCGCAGCGAACTACGCCGCCGTTGCCTGCACCGAGTTACCGTTTTGCGAAGGCGACTGGGTATCCAACTTAGACTTTGCTGGTGCCTATAGCATTCCGGAAGCCGACACCTACCAGTTTGGTGCTCACGACTATGATGACCGCATGACCATGCATGTTGTTCATCGTATTGGCGCTGTTGTGACCTTCTTAGTTCTGTGTACCTTACTGTTCAAATGCTGGCGTAAGGCCAAATCACAGTTTTTCCGAAATAAGCTATCTGTTATAGGCTTGTTATTAGTTTTGCAAATTGCTCTGGGTATTAGTAACGTAGTCTTTCAATTGCCGCTTTGGAATGCGGTCGCTCACAATGCCGTCGGGGCATTATTGCTGCTGTCTTTGGTCGGGTTGAATTACAACCTGTCCAGAAAAGCGTAAGGAGTCGTAGTTATGCAATCCGTTGCCACAAAACAAATAACAAAAGCGCGCAACGCACATTGGCGAGACTACCTTGAGTTAACCAAACCTCGTGTCGTCGCGTTATTATTGCTCACTGCCGTTGTTGGCATGTGCCTGGCCACTGAGCAGCTTGTTTCGCTGTCGGTATTAGTGCCTGCTTTAACCGGTATTGGTTTGATGTCTGCCGCTGCCGCTGCGGTTAACCACTTAGTCGATCGCCACATAGACGCCAAAATGGCGCGAACGCTTCGCCGTCCACTGCCTCAGGGGAATTTATCGCCCGCTAAAGTCGTTACTTTTGCGACCACTATCGGTGTTATCGGTTTTGTCACCTTGTACGCTTGGGTGAATCCGTTAACCGCCTGGCTGACGTTTGCGTCTATGGTCGGTTACGCCTTTATTTACACCATGTTTCTGAAGCGAGCGACCCCGCAAAACATTGTTATTGGCGGCTTAGCCGGCGCAGCACCACCGCTACTCGGCTGGACCTCGGTTACCAATGAAATATCAGCGTTTCCTATTTTATTGGTCATGATTATTTTCACCTGGACGCCGCCGCACTTCTGGGCACTGGCGGTACATCGCGCAAAAGACTACGCACGTGCCAAAATACCCATGTTACCGGTAACCCATGGTATCGAGTTCACTAAAACCTGTATTTTCCTTTATACCATTTTGCTGGGCGTAGTTTGCCTTATGCCATTCCTTATTGGCATGACCGGTATGATTTATCTGGTGGGTGTTACAGCGCTGAACGCTATATTCCTGGCTTATGCGTGGAAGTTGAAATACGCGCCCAATAAGAAAACAGCCTTTAACATGTTTGCCTTCTCTATTTGGCACCTCATGTTGCTGTTCGTCATATTGCTGGTTGATCACTACGTATAGGGTCCTTTATGAGTCGTTTCATTACCGTTATTGTTGCTGTCATTGCGTTAATTGCCGGCTGGCTGGTGTATAGCAACTTACCGCAGGCGAAACCTGAAGCCCTTATTTACGAACCGCCTCGCGCACTGAAGGCTTTTACCTTAACCAGCACTCATGACGGTGAGGTTTCAAACGACGCATTAAAAGGTCAGTGGACGTTATTATTCACTGGCTACACGTTCTGTCCGGATATTTGCCCCACAACCATGTCGGACTTAAAGCAAGCCCTTCCTGAGCTGCAAAAAGCCACAGAAGCGCCTGTCAAGGTATGGATGATTTCAGTCGATCCTCAGCGTGACAATATAAAGCGGCTGCAAGAATACGTTGGCTATTTTGGCGAAGACTTTGTCGGTGTGCGCGCTGAGCATAAGTCGCTGTTTCCCTTCGTACGTGACTTAGGGCTTATGTACTCCATACCGGAGGAAGGTGAAGAAAATTACCTGGTAAATCACAGCGCCGCCATTATTTTGGTGAATCCCAACGGACACCGAAAGGCCATTTTTAATGCCGACCACAAGCGCGGAGAAATACCGGTGGTCGACATGGAACAGTTAAAGCGCGACTTTGCTATTATTGCTGACTAACGTTTAGATCCTGTTAGTCTGGCCAGCTACCTTGTGCATCAGGGCGAATAAGCGCTATTGAATACCAATAATAACGTGACTCGGATGCACTCGGCGCCGTGCAGTTAACCCGCGAACGGCCTATTGGTAAGTTGGTGGTTATTTCTACGGTAAATCGCGTGTCACTGTGCCACTCCGGCTCTAACACCTGGCCTCCTGAGAAGCAACGTAACTGGTTGGTACGCACATCCTTTAACGCTTCGCCACCCGTTAAAGTCACTTCCAAGGTTGGTTGAAGGTTTTCATAATCCAACAGTGGCTCTTCTGGTTTGTAACTGACCACCGGCATCGCCTTGGAGCGTAATTTCGTTTTTAGGGTGTCTAAGTTGGCGTAAATACCCGATGCCGGGAAGCGAGTAATCGCCGTTTCTTCGCTCCACTTTGACCATGGCCCAGAGTGCTGAGCAAATGCCAGAAAGCCCCAGTCATCGAGCAACGTTCTGAGCTCGTTGTCGTATTCTCCGTATGGGTACGCAAAATACTTTTGCTGCTCTCCTAAATTTTCGTCGATAGCCTCTTGTGCGCTGACGACATCATAATGCATGCGCTCCACCCATTGCTCTTTGGTTTCATCGGGCTCACGGCGAATTAAATGAGCATGGGTCTGACCGTGGTTGGCAATACGAGCTCCTCGAGTTTCAATGTCTTTCAGCTCTTCCCAGCCCATATAGTGACCTTGGTGCTTAGCCATTAAGTCCGGGTTTACAAAGACGGTATACGGCATTTCATATTGCTCTAGCAAGTCAGCCGCGTTTTCATACACATTTTGGTAGCCGTCATCAAACGTAATAACGACCGCTTTTTCAGGTAACTCACCGTTACCCTCAATCGCTTCTTGCGCCTGCTTAATATCAATGACGTTAAAGTTATTGTCTTTTAAGTAGTTCAGGTGCTCTTTAAAGGTGTCAGGATCAATAGAGGTAACCGCCGGCGTACTGTCACTCACGTGGTGGTACTGCAAAACAACCACACTGTCGTTTGCGGCGAGGCTGTCAGAGGAGCAGCCCAGACTTAACACAGCGCAACTGCCCGCCAGTAATTTGTTCAACACCTTCATAGTCACTCCTGATACAGTATAAGTATTTGAATTAATACTTTAAAAAGTCACGAAAAGTTTATGCGAACGTTTTTGGGGTTTCCAACCGTTGATCACAGGCATGTATTTGCCATCGCCCTACCAATGATTGTGTCCAATATCGCCGCGCCGCTTCTCGGCTTGGTTGATACGGCCATCATAGGTCATTTACCCGATGCTATCTACTTATCGGCGGTTGCCGTCGGTGCCATGGTCGTCAGCTTTATTTATTTGCTGGCGGTGTTCCTGCGTATGGCGACCACGGGGTATATCGCGCAGTCTTTCGGAGCTGAAGACTTAAGTGCACAGCGCCAGCACTTTAACAACGGGGTCATTATTGCGGTCATCTTGGGCTTGGCCATTGCCTTTGCCAGCCCCTGGATTAACGACGCTGCGATGTGGGTTGTCGCGCCCTCGGCTGAATTAGAGCCCTACGCACGCGAGTACATTCGTATTCGCTTATGGTCAGCCCCTGCCGCTCTTATGACGTTGGTGGCTTTGGGTGTGCTACTGGGCCGCCAAAATAGCCGCAAAGCCATGTTGCTGGTTATTATCACCAACGCCGTTAACGTGGTGATGGACGTAGTGCTGATTATCGGTCTCGACTTGAATGTAAGAGGTGCGGCCTGGGCATCGCTGATTGCTGAATGGGTCACCGCCATTGTCGGCTTTTACTGGACCGCTCGTGCACTGCAATGGTCACTGCCCCACTTTGCAATAAGCGGGCAGGCGTTACGGCGCTTCCTTGGTGTTAACGGTAATATCTTTGTTCGGAGTTTGGTTTTACAGCTTTGTATGGCCACCATGACTGGCTACGCCACCCGCTATGGCAGCACTCTGGTTGCCGTTAATGCGGTTCTTATGCAGTTTTTAATGCTGATATCTTTGGGATTGGACGGCATTGCCTATGCGGTCGAGGCGCTAGCGGGTGCCGCTAAAGGGCAAAAAAAGCCCGATAAAATCCGCTATTGGTGCAAAATAACCCTGCTTTGGTCATCATTATTTGCCGTAAGCTACACCTTAGTGTTTGCCATTGCCGGTGAGCAAATTGTTCGTCTCATTACAGACATTCCTGAAGTGGTGAATACCGCCATGAACTATCTTCCATGGATAATTCTTATGCCGGTTATCGCTCACTGGAGCTATTGGTTTGACGGGGTGTTTATTGGCTTGTCTATGAGCAAAGGGATGCGCAATACCATGCTGCTGTCCGCTTTAATTGGGTTTCTACCACTGTGGTGGTTAGGATTGCCGCTGGAGAACCACGGTTTGTGGTTGGCTCTCAGCGGCTTTCTGTTAATGCGTGGTATTACCCAGGCTATTTGGTTATGGCGAATTAATTTGCCAGGTCGTCCATAAGTAATAGCTGAGGAGGTAAACCACCACCATCGGCGTCAACTGCCGCTGCAGTGTACAAGCCACCCGCTTCCAGTGTTAATACACCGGTTTGAATAGCAATGTCTGTAGTGCCTGTTGCCGTCACGGTTACAACATAGTCACCTGGCGGTAACGACACATTCCCCGTGCTGACTAAGGCTTCAGCGTCAAACGGAATATCACTGAACTGTGGCTCTGCACCACTGATATCGGTCGTTGGTGTCACGTAGATATCGACGTTGCCCGCATTTGGTGCGGCATGAATCAGCTGCACTTGTGCTTCAGTCGCAACACGACGACGGTTTTCTGCAATCACTTGCAAACCGATAGTCGACAGTTCGCCAACCGCATACACCGAATAGCTCATAGCGTTTTCCACGGCTAAAGCTGCATCATTAATGACAACAGGGTCACCACCAGCAGCCGCAACATCCACAGAATATTCATCGGCTGGCAGATTTAAATAACCCGTTGCGGATAAAAATGGCAAGTCAGCAATTTGAGGTTCTGCCGCGTCATTTAGCGTCACATCAACGTTCGGTGCGTCAGCCACGGCATGTACAACACGTACATCTGCACCAGTATCGGCGTCATAAACAACCAAGGTATCAGTACCGTCAGTGACTTGAAGCGCAACCGGTGAGTCTTCGGTGTTGGCACTGGTATTATTGGTAGCAGCGATGACATAATCACCACCGTCGGCTAACGCTAACGTACCTGAGTCATAAACCGCGGTGCTTTCACCGGCCGCCGTTAAACGAACACGGTAGTCGCCCGCCGGTACATCCAGCTGACCACTGTCTTCACCAAAAGCGAGTGTTAAATCCGCCTCTTCGTCCGCTAATGCTGCATCAGGAGCGGTAAGATAAACATCAACTGTCGGTGCGCCATAAGCGGCATGAACGACATGAATCCGGCTTTCGCCAGCGGCAATTTCAGATACCATTGTTTCAACCACTAGAGGCTCAAGTGACTCATCGCCTAGCTGACCAATAGCGAATACTTCATAACGCATGTCAGCTGCTAACGTCAGCGATGTTGGCGCAATAGCTTCTACGGTTTCACCGTCAGCTAAAATACCTTCAACAGACACATCGTAGTCGCCGGCATCAACTTCCAATACTGCAGAAGAGTCTTGGTACGCCAAGCCTTCAATGAGTGCTGAGCCACCTGCCAAAACATTGACATCCGGGGCATCGGCAGAGGTATGGTGAACTCGCACGTAACTGGATTCAGCTGCGGGCGGAGGTGTGGTAGTATTGTCATCGTTGTCACTGTCAAACCAGTCACAACCGGTGAGAAATAACAGAGGGATTGAGATAATCCCCAACGTTTTGATCCCTTGCATGGTTAATTTCCTCGTTTTGATTAGGGCAAATATCACTACGAGGGACAGACCTGCAAGGAATCACATTTATTTAACACGACATTGTAAAGACACCGAAAAGTTGTCTAACGCTATACCCCTAGTAGTAGGAGTGTTCACCGTGCTCATGTTCGGTAACATCGCGAACACCGGTTATTTCATCCGGGAAGCGTTCTAACAATTCCTTTTCAATGCCGTTCTTCAGTGTGACATCTATCATGCTGCAGCCATTACAACCGCCGCCAAACTGAAGCACCGCAACACCGCTGTCGGTAATTTCTGTCACCATGACCTGACCACCGTGATTGGCCAACTGTGGGTTGATTTCCACCTGAATCACATATTCAACACGGTCAATCAGTGGTGCGTCGTCAGCCACTTTACGTGCTTTCGCGTTAGGCGCTTTCAACGTCAACTGAGAGCCCAATTCCTGTTCTTCAAAGTCAATGGCCGCATCTTCCAGAAATGGCGCACTGCCAGAATCAACGACAGCATCGAAACCATTAAACGGCAAGCGCTCGTCGTCTGGCTCTACTGAGTCAGGCGGGCAATAAGAAACTCCACACTCTGCGTTTGGCATACCCGGGTTCACCACAAATACACGAATATTTGTGCCTTCGGGTTGGTCGGCCAATAGCTTTTGAAAATGTGACTGCGCGGCTTCTGAAATACGTATCATAAACTGATTACCTCACGGCTTATACCTGAGTAAATTACTAGGGTATAGTGTACCTGACATCCCACTCAGTTTCTAGTCACCTTGATTATAAGCAATGGCCCAACCGTCGACGTGTTCAGCGCCTTTTCTGTAAAGCGCATCAGCCGCTGCCATCATGGTCGCCCCGGTTGTTATGACATCATCGATGACCGCAATCGATTGCCCCTTAACGTTAGCGAGCGCCAACTGACTTTTATAACTATTATGCCAACGATCTCGCTGGCTGGTTAAATGTTGCAATGGCTTCGCTCTTACGATCCTCAAGCCATTGGATAAATAAGGAATACTTAGCAAGCTAGCCACCTCCCGGGCAACTAACGCCGTTTGATGAAAACCGCGTTTATGCCAAGACTTTTCCGTCATCGGCATAGCAATAATGCCGTCGGGCAGGGGTTTATTTTGATAGCACAACACAATATGTGCGGCCAGCAACCTTGCAAATACCGAGGCTAACTCCGCTCGATGCTGAAACTTGTAACACTGCATCAGTTGCCGGGTTTGGGGTTCCCAACGTAGACTTGCGAACCAGTATCGACAAGGCCGATCGGTTAACGCGTGACGCAAATCCGCTAAATGCTGACAGCAAGCCGGATACCAACGCGGCAACGCCCATTCGCAATAATTACAGAAGTCGCTGCCACTGGCTCTATTGGTACCACAACTCCAACACTTGCCACCACCAAACTGGTTGGCGATATCTCGTAAAAACGCTAGCATAAGTGCCGTTAACCATTTGCTATTCAAATAGAGGAAGTATAGTGAGCCTATCTATTCAGTGCCACGGGGCAGGAACGCCTTTAGTTGTAATCCATGGCTGGGGAATGAACTCGAATATATGGCAACCTATTATTCCTTCCTTAAGTGAAAAGTACACGGTGTACTGTGTTGATTTGCCCGGTTTTGGTGACTCATCCTGGTCGTTCGAAGCATCGGTGAGTTTAGACGACTTGGTCGACGCATTGGCACCTGCATTACCCGAAAGATTTCATGTTATGGGTTGGTCCTTGGGTGGGCTAGTCGCGACACAGTTTACCCTAAAACATCCAGATAGAGTTCTATCGCTCACCACGGTGGCGTCTTCACCACACTTTGTCGAGTCTGACAGCTGGCCGGGTATAAAGCCTCGTGTGCTTGAGCAATTTCAACAGCAGCTCGACTCCGATTTCCGGAAAACCATAGAGCGTTTTTTAGCAATACAAGCTATGGGAAGCAGCGATGCTAAAGCACAAATAAAATTAGTCAGAGAGCTTATTTTTAGTAAGCCAACCCCCGACCAGAAAGTGCTTAAAGAAACACTGAAGCTGTTACAAGAATGCGACCTTCGCGAGCAATTAGTTAATGTGGAAGTCCCTTTTCTACGGCTTTATGGTCGCCTCGACAGCTTGGTGCCTGAACGCGCGATTACAAAAATTGACGAGCTGGCACCGCAGTCAAAATCAGTGACTTTTAATAAAAGCTCGCATGCGCCATTTTTATCAGAGCCTGACGATTTTTGCCGCGTGCTTTCGGAGTTTTCGCAGAATTAGCGTTGGCAGGTCGTGCAATACACGGTGCTGCGCTGACCCAACCGAATTTCTTTCAGTCGACTACTGCACACCATACACAATTTACCCCCACGACCGTACACCTGAAGCTTTTGCGCAAAGTAGCCCGGCGCGCCGTCTACTTGGGTGAAGTCACGAAGGGTCGTACCGCCCTGCTCTATTGCCTGAGCTAAGGTTTCTTTAATAATAGGAACCAGCTTCTCATAGCGCTGTTTACTGATTTTGCCGGCGGCGCGTTTGGGATTAATGCCGGCTTTGAACAAGGCTTCGTTCGCGTAGATATTACCAACGCCAACCACCACTCGGTTATCCATAATAAAGGTTTTAACCGGCTGTGTGCGTTTACGGGACTGTTCGAACAAATAATCTGCGTGGAACGCATCTGTCAGAGGCTCAGGGCCTAAGTGCTTTAGTAAATCATGAATCTCGGGTTGCTCTTTGGTAAAAAGTAACGCACCAAAACGGCGCGGATCGTTCAAACGCAAACTTTGGCCGTCATCGAATTCAATACTGATGTGATCGTGCTTGTAAAACGGCGTTTCTACTGGCACCACTCGCAACTTGCCCGACATACCTAAATGTAAGATTAACGTACCGGCATGGGTCTCTAACAACAGGTACTTGGCACGCCGCTTAACGCTTAACAACGCTTGTCCTTCAACCTCTTTCACTGTCTCGGGTACCGGCCAGCGCAAACGGCTGTCACGGACATTAACGTGATGTATTTGGTGACCTTCTATGTGTGGCGATATGCCTAACCGACTGACTTCAACTTCTGGTAATTCAGGCATGTATTAACGTCCTAATAACTGACTTACGTGTAAATTCTCAATTTTAAAGTTTTGCTGCTGGTTCGGTAACCTTAAAATAAGATACGGTGACGCATAAAGTTCTACTCGAGCCGTATTGCCGTCATTGAACGACAGTAAAACATCGGTAATTTTATCGGTGGCTTGTTCTTGAACTGGTGTCATTTTTATCGATAACCAGTTAGTGACGACTCCGCTAATTTGCTGGTTAGTTAGCCTGCATTCGTTCGCACATTGCCATTTGCCGTTGTCTCGTTTCAACATCAAATCCGGCATTTCTATGGCTGCCAGAGTACCGTCGTCAGGGATCAGGCCAATTTCGCTGGTAGGCTCCGACACTGTCTCATCGGTTTTTTTCATGGGTGGCGCAACGTACCAAAACACAAACATAATAATAAGAATGACGTAGACCAGAACGTTATTCCAGGAGCGTTTACGCATTGTTACGCCAAACAGTTTGCGTTTTTCGTTAACCTTCATAAAAGAGCACCTAAGTGTGTTATTTTTTGCTTGTTGCTATGTTAAGAATACCCTATATTTCGCGCGACAAAAAATGAATATGGTCATACTACTATGCTGCTACCTACTATCATCGACTCCGTTGCCGACACCGGATACTGCATTGTCGATAATTTCCTGCCACAGCAGCAGTCACAAGCCTTGTATGACTATTCGCAGCAACTGTCCGCACAATATTGGAATATGGCCGGCATAGGTCGCCAGCAGTCACAAACCATTAACACTATGGTTCGTAACGACCGTATTTACTGGTTAACCCCAGAGCAACCTGAACACGCTGATTATTTGGCGATAATGGAAGAGCTGCGTGTTGAGTTTAACCGGTCGCTGTTTATGGGCTTGTTCGATTACGAATGCCACTTGGCACACTACCCTAATGGGGCGTTTTATAAAAAGCATTTAGACGCGTTTAAAGGGCGTAGTAACCGAGTGCTAACCACCGTATTTTATTTAAACCCGCAGTGGCAGGAAGACGATGGCGGACAGCTGGTGATATACGGCGCAAAAGGGGAGGTTCTGGAAACCGTTTTACCCCAACAAGGCCGATTAGTGGTGTTTTTAAGTGATCGCTTTGTACATGAAGTACTGCCATCAAAACGTGACCGATTTAGTGTTACCGGTTGGTTCCGCATTAACGCGAGTGTTTCAGGTATTATTGACCCACCGCGTTAAATAGCACGTAAAAACCAGGCAATAAAAAACCCAGCCGAAGCTGGGTTTTTTGTAAGCGATAAAACCAATTACTTGATTTTAGCTTCTTTGAAAATCACGTGTTTACGAACCACTGGGTCGTACTTTTTGATTTCCATTTTTTCTGGCATGGTGCGTTTATTTTTGTCTGTCGTGTAGAAGTAACCAGTACCCGCAGACGACACCAAACGAATCTTATCGCGCATAATATCTTTTCCTTACACCTTGATACCACGGCCGCGGAGATCCGCTAATACCGAGTCGATACCGTTTTTATCGATGATACGCATACCTTTAGTAGAAATGCGCAGCTTAACCCAACGCTTCTCGCTTTCTACCCAAAAGCGGTGCGATTGAAGGTTCGGCAAAAAGCGACGTTTCGTCGCATTGCGTGCGTGCGAGCGGTTGTTACCGACTACCGGACGCTTACCTGTAACTTGGCATACTTGTGACATGTCTTTACTCCAAAATTGCTGCAAGCTCGCCTGTCGCCCAACGTGACCTTGCCTATAAATCCGAGGGCGCATTTTATACAGCAAACTGCCCTTCTAATCAAGCTAATACGACGGAAATATGATCCTTAACGATCGTTCGGGCGGATTTTACGTGATTTTTCACCAAACTGCCAGTATAAAACTACAACAATCCACGCTCGGCGAATGAAATGGGTGCGCCAGCACCAATAACAAAATGATCGAGTAAAGAAACATCAATTAAGCTCAGGGCTTTTTTCACTCGTTCAGTCACGCGCTGATCCGCTTGGCTTGGCTCTGCCACGCCCGACGGGTGATTGTGCGCTAAGATAACCGCGGCTGCATTGTATTTCATCACCAGTTTAATCACTTCACGCGGGTACACTGGCGCCGCATTGATGGTGCCCTGAAACAGTTCTTCGTAGTGCAACAGCCGGTGCTGGCTGTCAAGCAAGAGCAAGACAAACAACTCCCGACTTTGGTGCCTAAGCTTCGAAATGAGATAGTCCTTAACCATACTTGGCTCAGTAAAGCCGTCCGTGCGTTCCAGTTGCCACTTTAAATACCGCCGCGACAACTCCATAACAACCTGCAATTGATTCACCCGGGCTGGCCCAATACCATCACATTCAAGCAGTTGCTCACGGCTAGCGACTAACAGCGGTCCAATACCATTAAAATGGTGCAGTAACTTGCGGGAAAAGGTCACCACATCCTGCCCTTGTCGGCCACTGCCCAATAATACCGCTAATAACTCCGCATCACTGAGAAACTGCGCCCCCTGTAACTGCAACTTTTCACGCGGACGCTCTGCAACCGGCCACTCCTTGACACTCATTATACTCTCCTTCGTTTGAACTGCGGATAAGTATAACGAGCATCTACCGTGTTTCCGGGTCTCGTGTTATCTTTACACGAGTTAACATTGAGGGGTTCGCATGACACAACTGCAGAACAAAAACATTCTTTTGGGTATTACCGGCGGCATCGCAGCCTATAAAACACCTGACCTGGTGCGCCGGTTGCGTGAACAAGGTGCAGTGGTGCGCTGTGTCATGACCGAAAGTGCCAAAGCCTTTGTAACCCCACTTAGCTTACAGGCTGTGTCTGGTTTTACGGTCAGCGATGACTTGCTTGATCCCACAGCAGAAGCCGCTATGGGCCATATCGAGCTAGCACGATGGGCCGATCTGATTCTTATTGCTCCGGCCACAGCAAATACCCTGGCACGCATTACTCACGGTTTTGCCGATGACTTACTCAGTACGCTGGTTTTAGCCAGCAAAGCGCCTGTTTGCGTTGCGCCGGCAATGAATCAGCAAATGTGGGCGGCCACTGCAGTACAAACGAATGTGTCTACTCTGCGAGAGCGCGGCATTACCTTTATTGGTCCGGAAAGCGGCGAACAAGCCTGTGGCGATATTGGCTATGGCCGCATGACCGACCCCACCGATATTGTTAAGGCATTGCTAGACGATAAGTTGCCGGACAGCGGTTCTACAGCTTCCGGCACCTGGCAGGGTAAAACTTTTGTCATTACAGCGGGTCCGACGCGCGAAGCTATCGATCCCGTGCGGTATATCAGTAACCACAGTTCAGGCAAGATGGGTTATGCGTTAGCTCAGGCAGCGGCTAATGCCGGAGCAAAGGTTGTATTGGTGTCAGGACCCACCCAGCTTGCCACACCGAAAGGCGTACAACGTATTGATGTTGAAACCGCTGAGCAAATGCTGACAGCAGTACAACAACAGCTTACAGACTGTGATGTTTTTATCGGTTGCGCTGCGGTCTCCGACTATCGCGTAGAGCATGTCGCCGAGCACAAAATTAAGAAAGAGCAAAACAGTGAACCGCCCAAACTGTCATTGGTGCAAAACCCTGACATTTTGAAAACGGTGGCACAGTCTGCCAACGGTCCTTTTACCGTGGGCTTTGCCGCGGAAACCCAGAATTTAAAAGAAAATGCCTTAAGCAAATTACAGCGTAAGCAACTGCAAATGATCATCGCCAATGACGTCAGTGAGTCTCATCAGGGGTTCAATAGTGACCAGAACAGTGCGTTGATATTAAGCAAGGAAAGTGAGCAGTCACTTCCGACCATGAGCAAGCATGATATGGCTGTTGCCATTATCGATGCTATTGCAAAGCGCTATTTTGATACATCCAACAGGAGCTAAGTGAACAACTCATGACGCAAGTGGACGTTAAAATTCTCGACGAACGTATCGGTCAGTCTATCCCTCTTCCTAAATATGAAACCAGCGGCTCTGCCGGCATGGATTTGCGTGCTTGTTTAGACGAACCCTTGACCATAGAGCCGGGCGAAACCCAACTCATTGGCACCGGTATCGCCATGTATATTGGTGACCCGGGCTATGCCGCCACCATTCTGCCGCGCTCAGGCCTCGGCCATAAACACGGTTTAGTTTTAGGCAATTTAGTGGGTCTTATCGACTCAGATTATCAAGGCGAACTAAAAGTATCATGCTGGAACCGCAGCAATAAGGCATACACCATTGAGCCGGGCGACCGCATTGCCCAGTTGGTGATTTTGCCAGTGATACAAGCCAGCATGAACATTGTCGACGAATTTGAAGAATCAGACCGTGGCGAAGGTGGTTTCGGTCACTCTGGTCGTTCTTAACTGTCCATACATAAGGAAATAACCACTCATGGCAGAACAAAAACGTAACCGTCGTGAAGAAATACTCCAGGCGTTGGCCGCAATGCTGGAAACCAGCCCGGGTCAGCGCATTACAACCGCAAAGTTAGCCGCCAACCTTGGTGTCTCTGAAGCAGCATTGTACCGCCACTTCCCTTCTAAGGCACGAATGTTTGAAGGCCTTATCGAATTTGTAGAGGACACCCTGCTGACGCGTATTAACCTCATTATGAATGAAGAAAAAAATACGCTGTCTCGTTGCTACATGATTTTGCAGCTATTGCTGACATTTGCTGAGCGTAACCCAGGCATAACCCGCGTTATGACAGGCGACGCACTCATGGGTGAACATGACCGCCTGCGCAGTCGCATGGAAGACTTGTTTAACCGTATTGAAAGCTCAATTAAGCAGGTTCTGCGTGAAAAAGCGATGCGGGAACAACAGAAGTTTATTGTCGATGAGGCCGTTCTGGCAAATATGCTACTAAGCTATGCCGACGGTAAAATCAGTCAGTTTGTTCGCTCTAACTTTAAGCGCTTACCCACGGAACATCTGGCAGCCCAGTGGCAGGTAATGGAACAGCAATTAGCAGGTGCCTAAGCGAACCTTGCTAATGAAGCCTGAAGCGTAGAACGGTTATTCCGTTTTACGCTCCCGGCTCAACAAATCGATAGCGGCTTGTTGCGGCTCTTTACCTTCATAAAGGACCGCGTAAATTTGCTCAGCAATGGGCATTTCCACACCGTTTCGAGACGCCAGTGCGACCACCTCTTTGGTGTTACGATACCCTTCTACGGACTGACCAATGTCTTTTAACGCCTGGTCGACCGATTTGCCTTCACCTAGCGCTAGACCAAAGCGTCGGTTTCGCGACTGGTTGTCGGTACAGGTTAAGATAAGGTCACCCAGCCCTGCCATACCGGTGAAAGTATCGCTTTTAGCTCCTAGCTTCAGACCCAGTCGAGTTAACTCAGCTAAGCCACGAGTAATCAGTGCGGTACGTGCATTCGCGCCAAAGCCTATGCCGTCGGCCATACCTGCGCCAATGGCAATCACGTTTTTCACCACCCCACCTAATTGAACACCAATAAAGTCATTGTTGGTGTAAACACGGAAGGAACGGTCGCAATGCAGCATGTCAGACAGTTCGTCGACAAAAGTTTGGTCGGTCGATGACATGGAAATAGCGGTAGGCAGACCTTTTGCCATTTCAATAGCGAAAGTTGGCCCTGACAACACCGCCAACGGATGCTTGTCGGCCAAAATTTCTTCAGCGACTTCATACAGAAGTCGGCCAGTATCAGGTTCCAGACCCTTGGTTGCCCAGGCAACTCGGGCATTCTCTTTCAGCAACGGCTTCGCTTGCTTTAACATGCTGGAAAATGAATGACTTGGCACGACCACAACCACGTTGTCGACGTCTTTTAGCGCCAACTCTAAGTCATCAGTCACTTGCAGAGATTCAGGAAATGGACAGCCGGGTAAGTAGGCAGCGTTTTCTCTGGCTGACCTCATTAGCGCGACTTTCTCAGAGTCCCTGCCCCACAACATTGTCGGGATGCCTTTTCGCGCAAAACAAATAGCAAGGGCGGTCCCATAAGAGCCCGCCCCTAATATCGTCACCTGTGGTGTTTGCATTATCGCGTTCGCTTAAGCGTCAGCAGTCTGTTGACCCTGAGCTTGCTCCGCTTGCTGCTGCATGTGACGCGCAAAGATAGCGTCAAAGTTAACTGGTGCTAAGTTCAACTGAGGGAAGGTTGCACGATTAACCAAGCTCGCTACACACTCACGTGCGTATGGGAACAAGATGTTCGGACAGAAAGAACCCAGCATATGTGCCAGTTGACCTTCCTGAACTTCTTCACCAATTGAGAAAATACCGGCTTGATGCACTTCACAAAGGAAAGCAACGTCGTCTTCAACTTTATTGGTCGCTGTCAGCGTCAGTACCACTTCGTAAACGCCGTCTTCGATTTTCTCGTGCTTAACGTTTAAATCCAGTTTCAGATCTGGCTTCCACTCTTTGCGGAATACATTTGGAGAATTTGGCGTTTCAAAAGAAATATCTTTTGCATAGATACGCTGGATAGCAAATTGTGCTTGTTGCTGTTGGTTTTCGGCTGCTGCGCCGTTTGCTTGCTGTTCTTCAGCCATGATTTTACTTCCTATTCACTATGAGTTTTCAATTCGTTGTTATTATTTCTGCGAAACCGGCAGTTTGTCATTACGCCAGGCGTTCATGCCACCTTGTAATACCGCCACTTGCTTAAAGCCCTCAGCGGTTAACTGAGATGCGGCTGCTTTTGCCGTCATTCCTGTTGCACAGACTAACACAATGGGGGCGTCTTTGAATTTTTCAATAGACGTTAAGCTTTTTTGCTTAATTTTGTCCATGCTTAAGTGCTTTGAACCGTGAATGTGGCCTTTTTTGAATTCATCCTGGTTACGAATGTCAACAAAAATGCCATCGCCACGGTTAACCCAAACCGTCGCTTCTTGTGGCTGTAGGCTCTTAATGGGTGACATGGCAGAGCGCACATAAGTAATAATTAGCGCAACCAATAACACCACCCACAGGCCACTCATCATGGGGTTTCGGCTAATGAAATCTAACAGTTCTTGCATATAAGCTACCACTACCAGAGGGTTGTCAGAAAAATCTCGCGGGCAAAGAGTATACCTGTACAAATTTCAGTTGCCAGTAAAATCTTGAATGGATGCGGATGCGCCAGAAATAAAGTAGAATAATTCTCAACAATGCATTGCAAAAGCTAAACGAAGAGGCCCTTTATGAGTCGTACGATTAAACCTTTGGTTCTATTGATTCTTGACGGTTGGGGATACCGCGAAGACGCACCGGACAATGCCATTTCAAATGCTCAAACACCCGTGATGGATCGTCTTTGGGAGCAATATCCACATTGCTTAGTCGATGGCTCTGGGGGCGCAGTAGGACTTCCTGACGGACAAATGGGCAATTCAGAAGTCGGTCACGTCAACTTAGGCGCCGGGCGCATTGTTTATCAGGATTTTACGCGCATTAGCCAGGCAATTTCTGATCGCAGTTTCTTTAAAAACCCGGTGCTTTGCGATGCATTGGCAAAAGCGAAAGATGCATCCGGCGCTGTGCATATTATGGGGCTGCTGTCACCAGGTGGCGTACACAGTCACGAAGATCATTTGATTGCAATGGTTGAAATGGCAGTCGAACAAGGTGCTAGCGACGTTTATGTGCATGCATTTTTAGACGGTCGCGACACGCCACCGAAGTCAGCCAAAACAACAATTGAGCGATTTGAGGCCCTATTCGCCCGTTTAGGGAAAGGCCGTTTCGCTACGCTCAGCGGCCGCTTTTACGCAATGGACAGAGACAACCGCTGGGATCGCATAGAAACAGCTTACAAGGCTATTTACCACGGGGTTTCCGGTACAACCAGTCCCAATGCGTTAGATGCGCTGGAAGACGCTTACGAACGCGGCGAAACTGACGAATTCGTAAAGCCTACGGTTATTGCGCAGCCCGCAGCGGTCAAAGACGGCGACGCTATTTTCTTTATGAACTTCCGCGCTGATCGCGCACGCGAAATGACACAAGCCTTTATTAATGAAGATTTTGACGGCTTTGAACGCGGACCGCGTGCAAACACCTCTGACTTCGTCATGCTGACCGAATACGCAGATACTCTGAAGACTTCCTGTGCGTTTCCACCGGAGCAACTCAATAACGTACTCGGCGAATGGTTGGAAAAACATGGCAAAACCCAGCTGCGGATTTCTGAAACCGAGAAATACGCTCACGTGACTTTCTTCTTTAGCGGTGGACGCGAAGAGGAGTTTGAAGGTGAAAAGCGTGTATTAATTCCATCACCGAAGGTTAAAACCTACGACTTGCAGCCGGAGATGAGCTCTGAGCAACTGACCGATGAACTCGTCAATGCCATTGAATCACAAGCCTTTGATGTCATCATTTGTAACTATCCGAATGGTGACATGGTCGGTCACACCGGTAATTTTGATGCCGCAGTTAAAGCCTGTGAGGCCGTTGATCACAGTGTTGGCCGCGTTGTTTCCGCACTAGAGGCGGTTGGTGGTGAATGCTTAATTACCGCTGACCACGGTAATGCAGAGCAAATGAGCGACAATGAGACCGGACAGGCACATACAGCGCACACCAACGAGTTGGTTCCCTTCATTTACGTTGGTCGAAGCGCGCAGGCTCGCGACGGTCGCTTATCAGACGTAGCACCCACCATTTTACATTTAATGGGTATGGAGCAGCCGGAAGAAATGACCGGAAAAACCTTAATGACGCTGAAAAAGTCATGATAAAAGCCTTTGCTTTAATGCTGTCAATCGCCTGGCTGATACTTAACGGTCAGGCGTTTGCGCAGTCTTACAGTGAAGAAGACAAAGCGGCCACTCAGGCTGAAATTGAAGCGCTAAACGCAGAATTAAATAAGCATCTGCAAGCCATTGAGAGTCGTGACGAAGAGCTGTCTGATATTGAAAGTAAGCTGCGACGCTTAGAACTAAAAACCGCCGAAATCGCCAGTGCTATTCAAAAAACCTCAACAGAGCTGCGCCGCATTAATACGGAAATTGACAAGGCACAACAAGAGTTAGAGCGCTTACAGGCGGAACAGAAACAGCAACTTTCTCTGCTTGAAGAACAAATTACTTCAGCCTACATCAATGGTGATCACGATTTTCTTAAGATGCTGCTTAACCAAGGTTCTCCCGCGGAGCTTGAACGGTTACTCACTTACTATCAGTACATGAATGATGCTCGTATTGAAGAAATCGAGCAAATAAAACAGACTCAAAACGATATAGAGCAGCTGAAAGAAGAGCTGACGAGCAAAAAAGCCGATGTCGTTGCACTTCGTGAACGCCAAGCTGAGCAAAAGAAACAGTTAGAAAACCAGCAACGAGCTCAAGAAGAAACTCTCGCAAAACTGCAAGCCGAACAGCGCAGCGATAAAGCTAAAATTAAGCAGTTAGAACAAAGCCGTGAGCAATTAGAGCAAGTATTAACAGCCATCGAAGCCGCATTAGAGCGGCAGGCCGATGTTCGTCTGGTTGGCTTAAAACCCATTAAATCACAATTAAGGTGGCCCAGTGACGGCAACGTTCGTCGTGTATTTGGCCAACGCCGCGAAGGCCCGGTTGACTGGAAAGGCGTGCTTATAGAGGGCAGTAACGGACAAGAGGTTCGCTCTATTGCCGATGGTCGTATTGTTTATGCGGACTGGTTACGCGGCTTTGGGTTAGTTATTGTGGTTGACCACGGCGAAAATTACATGAGCCTGTATGGGCATAATCAAGCATTGCTTAGAACCGTTGGCGAGAAAGTGAAGAAAGACGAAGAAATAGCGCTTATGGGGCAATCGGGCTCTCGCGACAAAGCGTCTCTGTACTTTGAAATTCGTCACCAGGGAAAACCGCAGAACCCGAGTCACTGGATACGCTAATGAGATACCTCCAGGTGATAATAGCTTTGGCGTTTTTTGTCGTCAGTAGCACTCAGGCCGCAAAAATTGCCATTGTGATTGACGACATCGGTAACCACAAAAGTCATCTAGACGCTGCTCTATTGCCCGGTAAGCTCTCTTTCGCGGTGCTACCTTATACACCTTATGCTCGCTCGTTTGCGTTACGGGCACATCACCAAAAGAAGCAAATTTTGCTGCACATGCCGATGGAAGCCGTCGATAATATCTGGTCTGGCCCCGGCGAAATCACGTCGGTTATGAGTGCACAGCAAATAAAACTGCAACTTACTGATGCGCTAGAGTCCATCCCCTACGTCGAAGGTATGAATAACCATATGGGGAGCAAACTAACGCAGTTGCCTATTCCTATGCACGCCGTCATGGAAACTCTGTCCTCTCGACAGCTATTCTTTCTGGATAGCCGAACGACAGAGTTTAGTGTCGCGGAAGATACCGCTAAATCATTGGGCGTTAAGTCCAGTCGCCGACACGTATTTTTAGATAACGAAACAGACGACGCTTACCTAACCCAACAATTCACAACGCTCCTAAAACACGCAAGGAAGCATGGTTCGGCTATCGGCATTGGACACCCTTACCCTGAAACGCTGGCGTTTTTGAAAGAGCATTTACCGGAGCTGGAAGAACAAGGTATCGAGTTGGTTTTTGCGTCTGAGCTCACTGCTGCGTCGAGTCGTTCGATGTCGCCTCTTCCAGTGACGTCAGCAAAATAAGCGCTTCATCGCGGGTGTCTTTGCAAATATCGTAGTCCGCCGTAAAAGCTTCACACACAGCAGGACGCTCTGGCTTACCAAATAGCCGGCACAAGTTATTTTCATCGAGTTGAACACAACGAACCCCGGCCGGTTTACCATTTGGCATGCCGGGGATAGGTGAACTAATGGATGGAGCTATGCAGCAGGCGCCGCAACCAACGCGGCACTGCATTTAGCTCATAGCAACGCGAAGCTTCTTCATAGCGTTCTGCTCAAGTTGGCGAACGCGCTCGGCAGACACTTCATACTTCGCGGCCAGATCGTGTAATGTGGTTTTGTCTTCTGACAACCAGCGTGACTGCACAATGTCCTGGCTGCGTTCGTCAAGCTCACTCATCGCTGTCAGCAGCTTCTGTTGGTTATGAGACTCGTAGTCTTCTGCTTCAATTTCAGCGGCTAAATCTGAGCGCTTATCTTCCAAATACATTGCCGGAGAATAAGTGCTACCTTCCTTAGAGTCATCGTCATCTGAACTTAACTCAAAAGCTTGGTCATGGGCACTCATTCGTGATTCCATTTCCAGTACTTCTTTGGTGCTAACGCCAAGTTCTTCAGCAACCGTTTCAACCTCTTTCTGGCTGAACCAACCCAAACGCTTTTTCATTTTGCGCAGGTTGAAGAATAATTTGCGTTGCGCTTTGGTGGTCGCTACTTTCACGACGCGCCAGTTACGCAAAACGTATTCATGAATTTCTGCTTTGATCCAGTGAACGGCAAAAGAAACCAAACGGACACCAACAGACGGATTGAAGCGCTTAACAGCTTTCATCAAGCCAATGTTGCCTTCCTGAATCAAGTCGGCTTGCGGCAAACCGTACCCAGAATAACTACGGGCAACATGCACAACGAAACGTAAATGAGACATGATGAGCTCACGCGCTGCATCTAAGTCGCCTTCTTCATAAAGTCGAGTTGCTAAGTCTTTCTCTTTTTCAGCGCTTAGCATAGGTATACGGTTGACTGACTGAATATAACCGTCCAGTCCTCCCCCTTGGGGAACCGATAATGCCATGGTGCTTAATTCAGTACTCATTTAACAACCTCTAATAAAAAAACCGACAAAATACCGCTTAATCGTCAGTGTCTAAGACCCTATTCCGCCCTAAAAGTTCCGTTGAGATCATTGGCGATCAGAAGAATTAGTATAACTAAGACTATGGCTTTCGCAACTCTAATTTATTCAGGTTCGATGCTTTGTATGTGACGTCTTACAGCAAGGTACGAGCCTGCCAGCCCAAGGCCAATTGCGATAACCCAGATAGCGATTAATTCACCAAATGTCAGACCATCTAACTGAAACTGACTGTCGTATAAATTTGTGACATTTAATACGGCACTTTCAATCCACCAGATCAATAAAATGGTCACTAGCCAGGCGAAAATTCCACCAATAAACCCGTACCAGGCACCTGTATACAAAAATGGGCGTTGAATGAAGGCATTCGTCGCACCCACCAATTTCATAATGACAATTTCATCGCGTTTCGAGAGTATATTAAGGCGAATGGTATTACCGACAATCAACACCACCGACAAACACAACACTAACGCTAATGCACCTAAGGTGTCTTCAATTAAGTCCAGTATTGCCTGCAAACGGTTTAACCATTCAATATCCAGCTTGGCATGCGCCACTTCACGCTTATTCTGGAACTCAAGCAACAGCGCTTCCGCCTGCTCTACCGTGCGATAATTCTCTGCAGGTATCACCACGAGAACATCGGGTAACGGGTTTTTCGTCAAATAATCAAGCGTTTCGCCAAACCCCGACTGTTCCTTAAACTGTTGCAGTCCTTCATCCTTGGGCACCCAGCGCACAGACTCGACTTTATCCGACAAGCCAGTCTGAGTTTTGAACGTTTCAATTTCTGAAGTTTGCAGGTCCTTTTTCAAAAAAAGTGTAATTTCCGACGCCTGCTGCCAGCTATCTGTAATACTGCTGGTATTTTTCACTAGTACATACAACGACGACGGCAATGTTAAACTTAAGCCCAGCACGGCCATGGTCATTAATGATGCGAACGGGTTGCGCCATAGCTCGCCGAGGCTGGCTACCGCTTGCTGAATATGATGCACCGGCACCATAATGGCACGCCGCCACCAGGGTAAACGCCCGCGACTACTGGCTCCCTTTTCGACGCTTCGATTACGGAACAACAAACTCATAGCTCGTTATCCTCCAAACCGTCGTTGATCATACGGCCATCTTTCAACGTCAGCGTTCTATAACGTAGTCGCGCAATGAGTCCCAGATCGTGTGTGGCAATAAGCACGGCCACGCCAACCTTATTAAATTCCTCAAACAGACGGATAATTTCCATCGACAACTTAGGGTCAAGGTTACCGGTAGGCTCATCGGCAAGTAGTAAGGGGGGTTTCGTGACAATGGCGCGGGCAATTCCCACTCGCTGTTGTTCACCGCCAGACAGCATTTGCGGGTAATGCTTAACCTTGTCCCCCAGACCAACTTTATCCAAGGCCGCCTGCACTCGTTTGCGCGCTTCCTGGACGCTATAGCCTTCAATAATGAGCGGTAAAGCCACATTATCGAACACCGTTTTGTCCATGAGCAACCGGTGATCCTGAAAAATCATGCCTATGTCGCGGCGCACATAAGGCACTTGTGACGGCTTAATGTTTCTTAGGTCATGGCCGTTAATCAGCACGCGTCCCGCAGTCGGGCGCTCCATCAAACTAATGAGCTTCAGCAAGGTACTTTTCCCCGCCCCGGAGTGACCGGTTAAGAACGCCATTTCACCCGGTTTTACGTGGAAATCAACATGGCTTAACGCCTGATGACCTCCCCTGTAGGTTTTACTGACTTGCTCAAAGCGGATCATATTAATTCGCCGTTGTGGTTTCTGATGCCTCTACATTACGGTCAAATAGCGCCGCAATAAAGTCCTTCGCTACAAAGGGGCGCAAATCTTCCAGGCTTTCGCCAACACCAATATAGCGAATTGGAATGGCAAACTGGTCTGCAACCGCAAATATAACACCACCTTTGGCGGTACCATCCAGCTTTGTCATAACAATGCCCGAAACGCCCACTGCTTCAGTAAATAACTTAGCCTGGCTAATAGCATTTTGTCCCGTGCCAGCGTCTAGCGTCAGCATTACTTCGTGTGGCGCGTCCGGATCAAGCTTTTTCATGACTCGAACTAACTTTTTCAACTCTTCCATTAAGTTCGCTTTATTCTGCAAACGGCCTGCCGTATCGGCAATAAGGACGTCCGTGCCACGTGCTTTCGCGGCTTCTAAAGCGTCATATAAAACGGAGGCACTGTCAGCACCGGTATGCTGAGCAATCACCGGTATGTCATTGCGCTCGCCCCAGACTTGCAATTGTTCTACCGCAGCAGCTCTGAACGTATCGCCGGCAGCCAGCATGACGGACTTACCTTCGGCTTTGAATTGTTTTGCTAACTTACCAATAGTAGTGGTTTTACCCACGCCGTTTACACCCGTCATGAGAATGACGTATGGCGAGTCAGATTTAGGAATTTCTAATGGTTTGTCGACGGGTTTTAAAATGTCCGCTAGCTGTTCTTGCAACAACTCGTAAAGTGCTTCAGCGTCTTTTAGTTGCTTACGGTCCGCTTGCTGTGTCAGGTTGTCGATAATTTTCGTTGTGGTTGCGACGCCTAAGTCAGCCATAAGCAACTGGGTTTCGAGCTCTTCGAACAGATCATCATCAATTTTCTTACCGCGGAATACGCCGATAAGACCAGAGCCAATAGAGCCGGATGTTTTACGCAGCCCTTGCGTTAAGCGAGCCCAAAAACCTTTCTTTTGACCTTTTTCCTGAGTTTTTGTTTCGACGGGCTCTGCTTTCGGAGTCTCGGCTTTCTTCGGCTCTTCTGTTGCCGATTCTTCTGGCACGGGTTGTTGAGCATGAGACTCAGCCGTCACTTGTGCGCAATCCTCTGCGGCGCTTGGTAACTCTTCAGGCGCTTTTTCGGGCTCTTTTGCTGGTTCCTTCTCGCACGCTTCCGGCTCGGCCTGCCGTTCACCATCAGGCTGATCCTCAACAACCGTTTCTTCTTCTGGCTTTTCGACTTCAGACTCTTTTTTATCACGCTTCTTTTTAAACAGCGAAAACATCGACATATAGGTTTCCTTGGAACTGACACGCAGGAATCGTTAAACTTATGGCTTTAGTTTACCATGCTGTTTATAAACTGACGACGGTCTGAATAAAGGAACTCATTGTGGCCAGAAAACGTGCGGGAAAGACCCGACCCATTCCAGCAACCGGCGACTACCGCATCATCGGTGGACAATGGCGCGGCAGGCGCTTGCCGATAGCCGACAGCCCCGGGTTACGTCCTACAACTGACCGAGTGCGTGAAACTCTATTTAACTGGCTACAGTGGGACATTGTCGATGCCAACGTGCTGGATTTATTTGCGGGCAGCGGCAGTTTAGGCTTTGAAGCAAGCTCGCGTGGTGCAACCAAGGTCACGCTTGTTGAGTCTGAGAATAAAGTCAGCAAACAACTGAATGACAATGTATCACTGTTAAAAGCTTCCGGTATGGAGGTTGTTACCGCTAGTGCACTCAGCTGGTTAAAGACGCCAACTGGCAGCCGCTATGACATTGTGTTTATTGATCCCCCATTTCGTCAGGGGCTCGCTACGTCAGCTATAGCTTTGCTCGATGAGCATTCATGGTTGGCGCCGGACAGCCAGGTGTATTTGGAAACTGAAAAGGAATACGAACTTAAGCTCCCCCAAGGTTGGCAGCTTTTAAAAGAGAAGGCACACGGCCAAGTGTGTTTTCGTTTACTGACAAAGGATATCAAATGAACGTTATTATTATTGCCGGAAAAATCGTGTTTGCACTTATCTGGCTGGGCCTATTTGCGATTTTAGGTGGTGCAACCGGTGAGTTGAGTAGTCAGTCGATAGGGCTTTTAAGTGTCTTGTTGACGGTTTTGGTCATTATGCACCTGCTGCTTCTGGGCGTATTCGTTGCCACCATGAAGCAGCATTTACCGTGGAAAAAAGGCGACAGTTGGCAAATTCTCGCGTTTGGTATTTTCGCCTGGTTGTCTATTCTTCAGCGTCCAAAGCAAGACCAAGGTTAGACACACCCTCGTCGCTGAGCATCATTTTCAGCTGCTTCACTAACGCGCCGTTTACCACAGGCTGTTGCTCAAGAAAGTTGAGCATGGCCTGCTGAATGGCAATTTCATACTCCATCAGCTCATGGTTATCGACGTGCTCTTTTAAGTTTTCAGTGCCCACGTCCTCAGCGTCATTTAACTCAATAAATTTCGCCACGCTGGCTTGCGATATTTTTGCAACGTCCAGTAAATTGGCGGAGTTATCGTCCAGCAAGCCCTGTAGTAATGTACTTATTGCCGTGCAAGCATCCATAGCGGGGTATACGCCCAACATGTCATGTCCGTGCTCGCTCGGTGTTTGTTCGTCGACCTTTTCCTGCCAACGGGCAAAATTCACTTTGGTTTTTTTAGGATTCACCACCCAGTCCCAGCACGCATTGAGAGAGCCGTGCAGCGATTTGCTGTCACCAAAACCAGTAAGGTGGTGGAAAAAGTCGTAGTTAGGCACCATGCGCTCGCACAAGTAAAGCGCCAGAACAATTTGCTGTTCGCGAGGCAGCTCGCGAATACGTTGAAACGTATTAAGTTGACTCACGTTGAAACTCCGAAAATGCGGTCGCTGAAGCGTTTAGGTTGCGAAGATTTGGCTGTCGTCGTTAAAGGTTTTGAATTCCAACGCATTACCGCAGTAATCGTAGAAGAACATCGTACCCTGCTCGCCAGGTTTGCCTTTAAAGCGAATGTAAGGCTCGATAACGAATTCGATACCCGCCGCTTTAACGCGCTCTGCCAATGCTTCCCAGTCGTCGCGCAATAGTACCACGCCAAAGTGAGGAACGGGAACAGAATGACCGTCAACGCCGCTGTGGTTTTTTAAGCCTGCAACGTCGGGTGCTACGTGAGTGACAAATTGGTGACCGAAGAAGTTCCAGTCTATCCAGTCGTCGCTGCTGCGACCCTGAGAAAGCCCAAGTACATCACCGTAAAACGCTCGGGCATTGTCCAACGAACTAACAGGAATGGCTAAATGAAAAGGTCGTACGTTGGTGGTGTCTGACATACTGCTAACTTGCCTTACCGGTTAGTGACTGAGTTTTGCCGCGCTAAGCTTTTCCGCGTCAGTATCGGGAGATCGGCGCCACATTCTGACACCAATCGACAATACCAGTAGCGCCCAATTTAATGGTGGAATGAAACCGGCAGTAAGCACGGCTAGTAAATTCCACAAAGGCTTCTTCTGGTGTTGGCCCACTAATACGTAAAACAACAATGCGGCTACGAGTCCCTGGAGTACCATTAGGCTCAATAGCATAAGTCTTTCCTTCTCGTTATGTGTGTAACGCTTTTTGCGTTTTTTTCTTTTTATTGCCGACATTTTTTCGGCTGAGATAACTCTACTGAATTATGACGAAAGTGTAAAATTTTGTATAAATTGTTGAATTAAAAGCAAAAAACCGGCTCAGTAGCCGGTTTTATTTATTGGGAATTATATTTTTAATCGTTTATGGCGATTAAAATGCGTTTAGCGCCTTGTCTAAATCGGCTTTCAGATCATCCAGATCTTCAATACCCACCGATACACGTACGAAGTTATCCAGAATGCCTAACTTCTCGCGGTTTTCTTTCGGTACTGACGCATGCGTCATAATAGCCGGGTGCTCAATTAACGATTCGACACCGCCTAAGCTTTCCGCTAATGCGAACACTTCTACCGACTCCAGGAATTTGCGTGCTGCTTCTAAATCACCTTTCAGCAAAATAGAAATCATGCCGCCAAAGCCCTGCATTTGCTTTTTAGCCAACTGGTGCTGAGGGTGGCTTTCAAGCCCCGGGTAAATGACTTTTTCTACTTTCGGGTGCTGTTCAAGCCACTTAGCTAATTCCATTGCCGCTTCGTTGTGGTGACGCATACGCAAAGCCAGCGTTTTCACGCCGCGCAACGCTAGGTAAGAGTCAAACGGACCAGCAACCGCGCCTACTGAGTTTTGCAAAAACAGCATGCGTTCAACTAAGTCGTCATTGTCACCAACCACTGCGATACCACCAACCATATCAGAATGCCCGTTAAGGTATTTGGTGGCCGAGTGCATGACCATATCTGCGCCCATTTCCAGCGGACGCTGGTTAAACGGCGTAGCAAAGGTGTTATCCACCACCACAATAATATCCGGGTTCTTTTTCTTCGCCAGCTTCACAATCGCTTCAATGTCGACCAGTTTCAGCATCGGGTTGCTTGGTGTTTCCACCCAGATCATGCGGGTGTTGTCCTGTATGCTGGCTTCGACTTCACTTAAGTCTGCTAAGTCGACATAAGAGAATTTCAGACCAGCAGAGCGTCCACGGACTTTATCAAATAAGCGGAAGCTACCGCCGTATAGGTCATCCATTGCAACAACATGGTCGCCACTGTCCAGCAGCTCTAAAATAGTTGACGTTGCCGCCATGCCTGACGCGAAAGCCAGACCCTGCTTACCACCTTCTAGTGAGGCAACGGAACGCTCCCAGGCAAAACGCGTTGGGTTGTGTGAACGCGAATATTCAAAACCTTTGTGCTGACCCGGGCTTTCCTGCGCGTAAGTTGAGCTGGTGAAAATTGGCGGCATAACCGCGCCTGTTACCGGCTCAGGAGACTGCCCACCGTGAATGGCGCGCGTCGCGAATTTCATTGTTTTTTCATTTGCCATGATTCAAGTTCCTTAATCTACAACAAGCATTACAGCAGGTTCTGAGAACGCATCCAGTCGTCGTTGAACAGCTTCGACAAGTAACGGTTACCCGTATCACAAGCTAAAGTCACAACGCGCTTTGGTTCGGTTTGTTGTTGGCAATAGCGCAGCGCTGCAGCAATTAAGTAGCCACTTGAAGAGCCCACCATAACGCCTTCTTTTTCCAGTAATTTACGAGCCGTTGTCAGACCTTCTTTGTCCGATATAGCAAATGCGGAATTCGCCAATTTGATGTCACAAATTTTCGGCACAAAGTCCTCACCGATACCTTCTGCCAGCCAGCTGCCTGCTTCCACTTCTTCGTTGCGGTTCACCAGTGGCTCCAGAATAGAGCCTTCCGGATCAGCCAGTACCAGATCGACGTCACTGTTCTGCTCACGCAAATAACGACCAATGCCTGTCAACGTACCACCCGAACCAACACCACAGACAAAGGCATCTAACTTGCCATCCATTTGCTGCCAAATTTCAGGTCCGGTGGTTTTGTAATGCGCATCGACGTTTGCCGGGTTCTCAAACTGGTTCACATAGTAGTAACCGTTTTCTTCCGCCATGCGCGCTGCCATGTCCTGATAATATTCAGGGTGACCTTTTTGCACGTCGGAACGAGTCTGTACAACTTCGGCACCCATCGCCCGTAAGTTATTTACTTTTTCCTGACTCATTTTATCCGGCATAACAATTTTCAGCGGATAACCTTTGCTTGACGCAACTAGCGCTAAGCCTAACCCAGTGTTACCTGCGGTTGCTTCAATAATGGTATCGCCCGGCTTTAACTTGCCTTGTTTTTCCGCTTGCTCAATCATTTCCACAGCAATACGGTCTTTAATAGAGCCGCCCGGATTCTGCAGCTCTAATTTCAAATACAGCTCGCACGGGCCGGTGTCCATATTGGTTACTTTCACCATTGGCGTATTGCCGACCATTTCCAGTACAGTATTAAAAACTTTCATATTGGGTCGCTTTGTTGTCGTGTGTTTGGTTCAATAATGGGGCATTATCCCTTGACTGAGCTCGCTAAACAACCATGAGCTTAGAACCGGATGATAGTTGTTATAACCAATACCCAGATGAGGCTGTTATGCTGGACTTACGCAGTGATACCGTTACCCTTCCAAGCGCCGCTATGCGTGCCACTATAGCCGGCGCAAATGTTGGCGATGATGTTTATGGCGAAGACCCTTCCATTAATGCGCTGGAAAAGCGTGTTGCCGAATTACTGGGTAAAGAAGATGCCCTGCTGTGCAGTTCTGGTACGCAAAGCAACTTGCTGGGTATCATGAGTCATTGCCGAAATGGCGAAGAATACATAGTTGGTCAGGAATATCACACTTATCGTTATGAAGCTGGCGGTGCAGCGGTGTTAGGCAGTGTGGTACCACAAACCATTGAGGTCGAGGTTGATGGTACATTGTCGTTGGAGACCATTAAGCAGCGCATAAAACCAGACGACCCGCACTTTCCTATTACACGCTTGCTGGCATTTGAAAACACCCACGCCGGTCAGCTCATTGATCAGGCTTACTTCGATAAAGCTCGAATTTTGGCGGACCATAACGGTTTGTCGATGCATTTAGACGGGGCGCGTTTACCCAACGCCGCTATTGCCAGCGGTCGCAGTATGACTGAACTTGCTGCATCTTTCGACAGTGTGTCTCTGTGTTGCTCAAAAGGGTTAGGCGCTCCTGTCGGTTCGTTGCTGGCCGGTTCAGAAGAGCTGATTGCGCGTGCCCGTCGTTGGCGCAAAATGGTCGGCGGCGGTATGCGCCAGGCAGGGTTTGTTGCTGTGGCTATTGATTACGCATTAACGCATCAGTTTGAGCGCATTCAGGACGACCATGACAATGCAGAGTGGCTGTTCGAGCAGCTTTCTGAGTTGCTGGCAAACACCGAGGCTAAAGTTCGCTATTCCGGTACAAACATGACCTTTGTTGATTTGTCTGAGTCGATGAATGCAGACGGCTTACGAGAGCTTATGGCGCAACATGACATAAAGCTGCCCGGCGGCCAGAAACTCCGCCTTGTCTGCCACTTAGATGTTAGCCGTAAACAGTTGGAGCGCTTCATTGAATTGTTTAAACAGTGGCTGAACGACGGACGCTGAGGGCTCCTACGGCGCTACAAACTCTGTACTTGGTCTATGAGTCTGTCGAGAGCTCGGTAATTGAGGGCTTCGGCTAAATGCTGCTGTTCTATAGTGTCGCTTTCCGCTAAGTCGGCGATGGTTCGGGCTAGGCGAAGGGTTCGGTGATAGGCCCGGTGTGACAGTTTCATTTTTTCAGCAGCCTTGGCTAAAAAAGTTTCGCTTTGTTCAGACAAAGAGCACGCCTGCTTCAAAGCTTTAGATTTGAGCTCACTGTTTAAACAACCCTGTCGTTTTAATTGGCGCTGCCGGGCTTTCTCGACTAAGGCTTTTGCTTGAACTGTCGTCATTTGGTTACTGCGCTTAACGTCACCATTCAAACGCATGGATTCCGTCTCTCGCGGCACCATGACCTGAATGTCGATACGGTCCAAAAGTGGACCCGACAGCTTATTCAAGTACTTAAGAATTTGGTCGGGTGTCGAGCGGCAATTGGCTAACGAGCCGTCGAACTGACCACAGGGAGAAGGGTTCAATGCACAAACAAGCTGGAAGTTGGCTGGAAACTTGACGCTATGCCCCGCTCGGCTAATAGTAACCTCACCACTTTCAAGTGGCTCGCGCAGACAGTCCAACACGTGCCGACTAAACTCGGGAAGCTCATCTAGGAATACTAAGCCATTATTTCCTAATGATATTTCTCCCGGACGTATTGAATGACCTGATCCAGATCCGCTACCACCTCCAACTAGAGCCGCCGCAGTGCATGTATGATGAGGCGATCTAACTTCACGCTGCGTCAATGCCTCCGTACCATGATAGTCAAAACACACCGATTTCACCGCGGCTATTTCCATCGCCTCCTTCTCAGTCAATGATGGCAATAGCCCACTCAAGCGTTGCGCCAGCATAGTTTTACCCGTACCCGGCGGCCCAACGAACAATAAATGATGCTTGCCCGCAGCGGATAATAACAAAGCGCGTTTTGCCTGCTCTTGCCCGACCACATCAGCTAAATCACCCGCACTAACCGAGTCCTGCTGCCCCCAGTCTATTGGCTTGGATTCTCGAAGCACCTGATGTTCATGTAAATGCTCGTACACACTGACCAAGTCAGCAGCTAACCAACTTTTTTGCTCACGAACTAATCCCGCTTCCTGCTGATTAGCAATTGGCACAAACGCCTGACGCTTTTTCTCACGACAGGCTAACAGTGCTGGAATGAGTCCGTTCACAGCACGCAGTTCACCGGTTAAGGCCAATTCCCCGTAAAATTCCGCCTGCTCTAAAATCGTGTCGGGTATTTGCCCTGATGCAGCCAATATACCCACCGCTATGGCTAGGTCATACCGAGCACCGGTTTTGGGTATATCGGCCGGTGCTAAATTCACCGTAATACGTGTTGCCGGCGGATATTCAAAGCCCGCGTTCATTAAGGCAGTTTTGACCCGATCTCGCGCTTCCTTAACCGTGGTAGCCGGCATACCCACCATAGTAAATCCTGGCATTCCCCTTGCCAGATCAACCTCAACCCGAATTTCCGGTGCATGAATGCCTATCAAGGCCCGGGTATAAACTCGCGCTAATGCCATCTGTCTCTCCGTGACTGAACAACGGCATAACTATATATTGAAAGTAGGTTTCGGTCTGTAAGTTAAACTCATTAATCAGTGAACGATATTTCCGATATTAAATCAGTCACGCTCCTCTTCACATTAAGGAGAAACCTCCAGTCACATGGGCGCATTGACCAAGTAAAATATGCGTGCTAGCCTACATTTAATTAACAATTAGTTGGTAATTATCTATGCGAATTGTATACGCAGGGCTACTTTTTTTATTCTTACAAAGTAGTTTTGCTCATGCCGCCCAACAAGAGTATTTAGAGTGCAATGACTGTGTTACTTCTGGGTATGAAACAAAGGTTACTCAATGGGGAACACAGAATATAGAGCCATTTGAGTCTGGACAGCAGTTTCAAGTCACTGTCATTGATTTGACGAATACTCGAGCGAAATCGTTTATGGTCAGTAAACAGGCTATGAACAGCCCTTCAAAACCAACTCGCTATATTGTGTCAATTTCAGAAACTGCAGTGCCACTAGCTGTTAATAACGGACTATCTTCACTAAAAGCTTCATTGCAAGTTCTAAAAAGTAATGCCGCCGCCACGACGATACCAACTAATGTAATAAAAAATGCTTGGGAGTTTACAAATTGTGCATATTGTAAGAACGTAACACAACAATACTTGCGAAATACCTTAAACAGCTCCTTAACAAGTGCAGTCACGTCAGTATCCGAGCTAGCCCAAGCATTCGACCTTGTAAATACAAATATATTAAATCGTTATCGAGTTAACTTTGAGAATGGTGGCTACGTGCTAATTGAGTTAACTATGAATTCAAACCCTCATGAGGTTTTAATCCATATAGTAGAAGTGGTAGATAAAGACTTAAATACCGTTCCTCTTGATAAGTCAAAATTAGAAGACTTATCCGTTCGTGTGACTGAGCTATCACACGCAGATACTATCAACTCTTTTATCAGCAAGTTTCAACTGCATATTTCCAGGAGAACGGGTGTTGTTAGAATAAGACCTTGTGCAGACTGTGATGAAAAACCAGACGATGACGAATAATCAGGTTTCATTCTTTTCATCACAAAGCAGTTAACGGAAGTTGCAGAGCATAGGCTACTAATTTGAAAAGTCTCCGCAAACTAGGCGATTGATTTACATATCTATCATGCCGTGCTTTAGATGATGTGTTGAAACATCGGTTTTATTGTGACACGGCAATTTGACAAAATAGCCTCTAAAAGGACTGAACGAATGGGTATAAGTGTCTGGCAGCTTTTAATTCTAGCTGTGCTGTTTAGTTTGGTTTTTCTCCCTTTTCTTTTAACCTTATTCTCAAAGAAAGTCAGAGGTGAGATGAAGTTAGGGTGGGCTCTGCTCGTTTTATTTACTTCATGGCTTGGGTATGCAGCATTTTTACTATTGGCTCCATCAGTAAAAGAAGCTCATAATCGTCACATAGAACATTAGAGAATCAAAGGATCACCAAAAACCATGTTCCACCAACTGAACCAACAGTGTCGAAAAGGTCGGTATATAGCACCACTGCTATTACTGGTTTTTATGCTGTGTTGGGGGCAAAACTTTGGTTGGCTGGAAGGCTGCCCTAAGCATCAGAGCGCGCCAGCGGCTGAGCAGCTCGCAGGAAGCCATACGGATTTAGATGCAAAACACGAAAGCGTCAAAGCCGATTGCGACAAAACAGCGCATTTATTGCAGCAGTTCCAGTCCGACATAACTTACGCGGCACTGTCTTTCTTTGTACTTCTAACTTTGGCGCTGAAGGCCGCTGTTAACAAGCAATTAGCGCCCCCGCTATTTTTCTTTTCCTGTAAAAGGCGACCCCACGCCGTATTTTGTTGCTTTCTGGAGTAAGACTTCCAACCGATTTTCATCGTTGGAATACTAACTTCAGGAGTAATGTATGAATAAAATTTTACCGTTATGGCTCGTATCGCTTATTGCTACGCTGCTGCTTTATAGCGCACAAAGCTTAGCGGAAACACCGTCTACTGGCTGGCTCAGTCATGAAGACCATCCGCCGGTATCGGTGAAGCTAGAACTTACCGGCCACTATGAGGCTGAGCGGAATCTACTACCTGCCCTGCTGCATGTTGAGCTGGACGGGGACTGGAAAACCTACTGGCGCTCACCGGGTGAAGGTGGCATACCGCCAACCTTTGACTGGTCTCAGTCAGATAACATTGACCATATTGAATGGCACTGGCCAGTTCCGTCACGCTACAGCATTCAGGGTATTGATACCGTTGGGTATCAGGGGGCGTTGATCTTTCCGTTAATGATACAACTGAGCCCGGATGCCAGGCAGGCGCACATTAGCGGTACGCTGACTATGTCGTCCTGTACCACCGTTTGTGTGTTAACGGACTACCCAATTGACTTGCAAGTTAACCTGGACACCCTGACCGTCGACAGTGATCGTGCCTTTGCCTTTAATCAGGCCATGGGCAAAGTGCCCAGAGAATACGACAGCAATAATGTGAAGCAGGCTATTTGGTCCGACGCCAACCAGCGCGTTCAACTGACCATAGAGCGTGACAACGGCTGGCAAGATCCTCAACTGTTTATGCACAGCAACGACGACGCTCTGGCTGATGCAGAGTTTTCATCACCGGATATTCAGGTGGAAGGAAATACGCTAACGGCAGATATTGAGGTCAGTCACTGGCTTGAGTTGCCGGACTTGAGCGATTCAGAACTTACCGCGACGGTCAGTGACGAGAATTTCGCCGCCGAATATAAGGTCCAGCTAACCGCAGGCACCATTGCTAATAACACACCGCCGCTGTGGGCCATTTTACTTATGGCGTTAGCGGGTGGGCTTATTTTGAACATTATGCCCTGTGTGTTGCCGGTATTAGGCCTGAAAGTTCAAAGCCTGATGCTTTCAGGAGCACAACAACCCCGCGTGGTGCGTCAGCATTTTTTCGCCTCGTCACTGGGCATTATCAGCTCGTTTCTGGTCATTGCTTTAGGGCTTATGGTGCTTCGCTGGTCGGGTAGTTCTGTCGGCTGGGGTATTCAATTTCAGAACCCTTACTTCATTGCTGCATTAGTAGCTACTACCTGGGTATTCGCACTGAACTTAATGGGCGCCTTTGAGTTTAAATTGCCGCCCTCTTTAAGCACCAGTGCTGCAGCTACCGGCGATAACAGCTACAAAGGGCACTTCCTGCAAGGCATGCTGGCCACCTTACTGGCAACACCTTGTACAGCACCTTTCTTGGGGACCGCGGTGGCCTTTGCATTAGCTGCTGAGTCATCGGTTATTCTGCTGATTTTTGCCGCTCTTGGAGTTGGTATGGCGCTGCCCTGGTTACTTATAGCCGTGTTCCCGAAAACCGCCAAGTTACTGCCCAAACCCGGTCGCTGGATGCAATGGGTGAAACCCATTTTCGCCATTATGATGCTGGCAACCTCTGTCTGGCTGACAACCTTGCTGAAAAACTTTATCAGCAACGAGTTATTCCTGGCGCTAACGGTCGGTTTGTCGATTCTGACATTGATTATTATCGGTAAAGTGCATGGCCGCAAGGTGCTGTTTTTATCTATTGGTGGCTTTTTAGTATTAGCTGCCGTTGTCGGTATCACGTTAATTCTTACCGCTGAACGATGGGTCAACAAACTGCCGCAGGATCACCAATGGCAACCGTTAACGCAAGAGCGTGTTAATGAAGCCGTCGCCAATGGAAAAACCGTATTTGTCGATGTGACCGCGGACTGGTGTATCACCTGCCAGGCCAATAAAGTGGGCGTATTACTGCAAGACCCGGTATTCACTGCCTTGGGTCAGGAGCATGTCACCCGCCTACGTGGCGACTGGACCAAAGCCAACGAGAGCATTACCCAATACCTGAAAGCCAACAACACCTTTGGTGTGCCCTTTAACAAAGTTTATGGACCCGGCGCTCCGGACGGCATAAGCCTGCCCGTAGTGCTCAGTAAAGACAAAGTCATGGACGCGCTGGAGGATGCCCGTGAGTAAGAGCAAAGCCAGAACCTCATGGGCAAAACGGCTACGAACCGCAGCGCTTTATATTGTGCTGTTCTCGGCAGTGGCGTTCGTGGTCGATGCCTTTCGCAATAGTGACGTGCCGGAATCTGTTCCGGCCGAGCTTTCGTCATTAACAGACATAAACGGCGAACAATATAACTTACGCGAAATGAGTAAGGACGGCCCGGTCGTTTTGTATTTCTGGGCGACCTGGTGCCCGGTCTGTCCGGCGGTATCGCCTACGGTTGATTACGTTGGCAACCACTACCCGACAATCAGCGTGGCATTACGCTCTGGCGACAATGACAAGCTGACGCGCTATGCGCAGGCTAAAGGGTATGAGTTTCCTATTGTTAACGACAACCTCAACCGCGTCTCAAATGGCTGGCAGGTATCTGCCACGCCAACCATCATCATTATTAAAAACGGTGACATTGTTTCGGCGACAACGGGGGTCACAACGCCTCCCGGTTTGTTTATTCGCCTTTGGTTTCACCAGTTTTTTTGAAGTAACTAATTTTTTAAGTAGGAAAGTTGTATGAATTTTATCTATAAAACATTTTTCATCGTTGCTTTTATCTTTAGCAGCAACGTATTTGCGCAAGATTTAAACCCTCAACAAGAAGAAGATTTGGAAAAAGTCGAACAGTTATTGCGTGACAATCCGGAGCTTATTCCAAACATTCACCGAGGCTTACAGCGCTTTTTAGAACAGCAAAGTGACCAGAAAAACGCCTTTGCTAACCATCAGGAGTGGCTGTATCAGTCTGCTGCACATCCAATTTTAGGTGACAAAGATTCGCCGCATAAAATCATTGTGTTTACCGACTACAACTGTCCGTTTTGCAAAAAGTTAGAGCCCGGCCTGCATAAGCTGGTTGAGGAATACCCGTCTATTCAGATCGTGAACATTTTTGTGCCTTTACGCCAACAGCAGGTTGATGGGCTCAAAACCAACTCAGCACTCTATGGACTGAACCTGTGGCGCAATGACCCGAAGGCGTTCTTTGAAGCTCATAACCTAATGATGAAAAAGTCGGGCATGCATACCGCTGACTCACTGCAAAGTGTAGCGCAAGTCACGGATACAGAGGTCTTTTTATCACCATCCGGCGAAAGCGAGGCGATTATTCGCAAAAATATGTCGGCATTTCGCGACTTAGGCTTTCGCGGCACACCGACCCTTATTATTGGTCAGCAGGTAACACCGGGTTACATCCCTTATGACACGCTGGAAGAAATAGCCGAAACGCAGTTTGACTTAGATTAACCGCTCGTTACCAGTAATTTTCGGACGTCACGTTACCCGGTTTACGCCGGGTATTTTTGGCAAGCCCCAGCTCCGCCAACGCAGCGCGTGACTCTTTTATCATGTCAGGATTACCACAAAGCATCACTTGCGCGCTGGTATCTAAAGGCGTTTCAAGTGCTTCGCTTAGCTGCCCGGAGCTGATCAGTTCAGGAATACGTGCAGATAGAGCCCCGGGAATATTTTCACGGGTAATCACCGGCTGATAGCCCAACTGCCCGGGGTACTCTTGTTGCCACTGCTCTATTTGCCCCTGATAAACCAGGTCTTCTGCAACACGAACGCCATGCACGAGATTAATACGTTTGAATCGTTCCCAAGGCTTTTCGGTTTTCAGCATGGAAATGAACGGACCAATGCCAGTGCCGGTGGAAAGCATCCACAAGCTGTCGCCATCGGGTACTTCGTCCAGTGTGAAAAAACCGCCAGCAGGCTGGGTAATGTCCACGCTGTCTCCCGGCTGCAGCCTAGCGAGCTTGGTGCTGACCTCACCGTCTTCGACTTCGGCTATGACAAAATCCAGTATGGCTTCGCCCGGCGCGCTGGCTAAGGAGTATGCACGCAATAGCTGTTCGCCAGCCACATTCAGGCCTAAACGAACAAACTGCCCGGCTTTGAAATCAAACGGCTCGGCCACAACTCTCAAACTGAAAACGCCAGAACTCCAACGGTAATTCTCGACAACTTTTCCACTAATCCATTGGATCATACGACTAACTTAGTCCTTGTTTTGGTTCTTGGTCGCTTCCAGTTCTTTTTCTAATAGTTCAACGCGCTCGCGCAGGCGTAACAGCATTTGCTGCTGCACGTCTAGCTCTTCGCGGGTGACTAAGTCGAGCTTAGACAGCTGTGACTGCAGGGTTTGTTTGACCCGCTGTTCCATATTTCCTGCCAGTTCTTTAACGCCGGCTGGCATGCTGTCGTTAATTTGGCGAGCAATATTCTCTATTGTTTTGTTGTCCATAAGTCTCTCTTTGTGTAAATCGTTGCTTATTCGTTTAGCTTAGCAGGAGATTCAGGTAAAATCCGAGCTTCTTATCGGCTTTTTCACGAATCAGGAACTCCACAGCGCCCATGCTGAACGATCGCCAGAATCAGGCTGTACATTATACTCAGGGACCTCTATTGGTGCTGGCCGGTGCCGGTAGCGGTAAAACCCGGGTGATCACCGAGAAAATTGCCTACCTTATTCGTCAGCAAATTTACACGGCACGCCAAATTGGTGCGGTGACTTTCACCAATAAAGCCGCCAAAGAGATGAAAGAGCGTATTGCGCAAACCTTGCCAAAAGCGCAGTTGCGCGGTCTAACCGTGTGCACTTTTCATACTCTGGGACTGAATATTATCCGGCGCGAACTCAGCACACTGGGCTTCAAACCCGGTTTTTCGTTGTTTGATGATCAGGACACTTACGCTCTGCTAAACGCCCTTACTGAAGATGTATTTGAGGGCGACAAAGCCCTGATTCAAGCCTGTCAGCATCAAATAGGTCACTGGAAAAACGCCATGCTGTCACCGGAGCAGGCGTTGCAAAAAGCGAATAATGATCAGGAAAACGCTTTTGCGCAAGTGTACCAGCAGTACCAAAATAATCTCAGTGCCTGTAATGCGGTCGACTTTGACGACCTGATTCGTCTACCGACCTTATTGCTGGCAACTAACGAAAACGCCCGCGCGCGTTGGCAGAAAAAGTTTCAGTATTTATTGGTGGATGAATATCAAGACACCAACACCAGCCAGTATCAACTGGTCAAGTTGCTGGTGGGCGAGCGAGCCCGTTTTACCGTAGTGGGCGACGATGATCAGTCCATTTACTCCTGGCGCGGTGCGCAGCCGAAGAACCTCGCATTGTTAAAACAGGACTTTCCGCAACTGGAAGTGGTGAAACTGGAGCAGAATTACCGGTCCCACGGCCGTATTCTGAAAGCAGCCAACATACTCATTGAAAATAACCCACACGTCTTTGAGAAAAAGCTGTTTTCTGAGATGGAATACGGCGAACCGCTGAGTGTTATCTTTGGCCGGAATGAAGAACATGAAGCCGAACGTGTGGTGGCAGAAATAGTAAAGCACCGCTTTTTGCGCAAAACCCCTTACCACCATTTTGCCATTTTATACCGAGGAAACCATCAGTCGCGCTTGTTTGAGAAGGCCCTGATGAACAACCGCATTCCCTACAAAATCACCGGTGGCCAGTCGTTCTTTGCCCGCGCAGAAGTAAAAGATATTATGGCTTACCTGCGCTTACTGGTGAACCCGACAGACGACACCGCGTTCCTGCGTATTATTAACACGCCGCGCCGTGGCATTGGTCCGCAAACTGTGGAGCGCATTGGTCGTTTGTCGCAGGAATTAGGTTGCAGCTTATTTGAAGCCTGCCAGTCACCCTATTTAAAAACGCAGCTCAACACCGGTGTTTTTCAGCATGTGGACGTGTTCCGCAACATGATAGATACCCTGGCCCGTCAGGCTGATCATCAGGAAGATGCCAGCGATGCAGTGCGACAGTTACTCAGCGAAATTGGCTACGAGGACTGGTTGTTTGAACAAAGCCCCAGTGCAAAAGCGGCCGAAATGCGCATTAAGAATGTGTACGAACTGCATCGCTGGGTGTCCGATATGCTAAAAGGTGACGCTGAGCATGAGCCGATGTCACTCGACCAGGTGGTCAGCCGCTTGTCATTGCGCGATATGATGTCCCGTAATGAAGAGGATGAGCAATTCGAGCAAGTACAGTTAATGACCCTGCACGCCTCCAAGGGTCTGGAGTTTCCCCACGTGTTTTTGGTGGGGATGGAAGAGGGATTGCTACCGCACCAAAGCAGTATCGATGAAAACAACATTGAAGAAGAGCGTCGGCTAGCTTATGTGGGCATAACCCGGGCACAGCATAAGTTAGTCTTCACTATGGCGAAAGAGCGCCGACAGTTCGGTGAAAAGCTTGAGCCGCAGCCCAGCCGTTTTCTGCTGGAATTACCGCAGGACGATTTAGAATGGGAACACCGCAAGCAAAAGTCGGATGAAGAGCGGGAAGAGCAACGAAGTCAGGGGCTGGCCATGCTAAAAAATGCGTTGAAGAAATCTTAGGCACAGACAAAGTGACTGCCATCGTCCTTTTTCAGTTCCACTTCATAGTGGGTATCGATAAAACGGCCTTGTCCTACTGCAACCCCCTGAGCTTCAACGTCCTGCTTTTGACCTTCGGTTTCCAGGCCATCCGCATATACTTGAATATCCAGCTCGTTGCACAACGTCACAATATGCTTAAGCATGGCCTGCGCGCGCGAATTGCTGCCCAGACGGGCAATGTAATGATGGTCGAGCTTCAAAATACTGAACGGGAAGTTATACAGGAACTGAAGCGGTCCTGAACCACTACCAAAATTATCTATCGCTAACGTGAAGCCAAATTCAGATAAACGTCTCAGGCTGGCGAGCACTCGGCGACCGTCCTGCACTAATGAGGTTTCATCAAATTCTAAAACCACTTGCTCCGGTTTAACACCATTATCCAGTACGATATTAACCAGCTCGTTCAAATGACTTGTTTTAAGCAAATGGCGCACCGATAAATTCACATGCAACATCACGTTTTTGGGAAGACTTTTCTTTGTTACCCACTGACAGGCAGTTTTTAGCGCATAACGATCAAGTTTCACAATAAGCCCGGTGCGCTCCGCAAGCGGCAACAACTCACTACTGTCGAATGAATAACGCGGGTCTTGCCATTCTATGCGCGCCTCAATGCCTGTTATCTCTCCACTATCAAGCTGCACAATAGGCTGGTAAGTGACACCGAAATCTTTCTCAACTTTTGCGTGCCGCAACGCTGTTTCTTTACGAACGCTGTCTACCAATGATTCGTGCATGCTGTCGTCAAACAAGACGTAACGGCCACGTCCCATGCCCTTCGCCTGATACATGGCGGCATCGGCGTCACGCAGCAGACGTTCAGCTGAGTCGGTTTTTTCAAGACACTCAGCGATACCAATACTGGCGCCGGAATAATGCTCTTGGCCATTTAATTGGAAAGGCTCATTCATTTGTTGAATGATACGTTTGGCCACGTCCTTTGCGTCCTCAATAGAGGTAATAGTATCCAGCAAAATGACAAACTCATCGCCACCTAAGCGAGCAACCATATCGTTATCTCTGACACAGGCGCCAATGCGTTTACTGACCTCTAATAAAAACTCATCGCCGGCAGAGTGACCCAGGGTATCATTAATATTTTTAAAGCGGTCTAAGTCAACAAACAACACCGCAAAGTGATGTTCCGGGTGGCGGCGTTTATGAGCTACGGCTTGCTTTAATCGCTCATTAAATAAGATTCGGTTCGGCAATCCGGTCAAATTGTCATGATGCGCCGCGTGGAACAGGTTCGACTCTGTTTTCTTACGACGTTCAATTTCTGAAACCAGCTCCTCAGTGCGTTCCGCCACTTTCTTTTCAAGAAACTGGTTAACACGCTGTATCTCTTCTGCGGAACGTTTTCGATCAATCGCCACCGCAACGTGCTGAGATACGAAGTTAAGAAGCTCTAAGTCATCACTTTTGTAAAGAAACTCACCGTCATACGTTTGCACGGCGATAACGCCAAACACTTGCCCGTTCATCATCAGCGGACTACCCAGCCACTGCTTCGCGAGCTTCATACCGCCATAGCCAAGCTCAATTTCATTTTTTTTGAGTAACTGTTGCCGTTTACTCGAGTCAATAAAAGCAGGCTCGCGTTTTTTAATAACGTACTCAGTTAAACCTTTACCGATCCGTCTTTTCTCGGCTTTGTTACCGGTTTCGTCGACATGGTAAGGAAAATGAAGAAACTTTTTATCGTCAGACAGTAGCGCAACATAGAAGTTATCGGCGTGAATGAGCTTGCCAATTTGTCGGTGTAGTTGCCGGTAAAACGCGCCCATATCATCTGACGTATTCGTTAATTCAGAGATAGCGAATAATACTGATGTCTGCTGCTCTGCACGCTCTCGAATCGTAATTTCACTCATTAAGCTTTCGTTAACGTGTCGCAGCTCTGCCGTTTGATGCTCAATTTCACTTTGCATCAGGTCGCGCTGCTTCAAACGCTCCAACGCGTTGACAACGTGCTGAGAAACGAACATCAATAAGTCTTCGTCCGCACTGTCGTACCGAACATCTTCGTTATAGCTTTGGACCACCATTATCCCAATAGTCGCATTGCCATGCTTTAAAGGGACACCCAGCCAATCTTGTTGCTCAGCTCCTAGCCCTTCAATTTCGCCTTGTTCTATTAGACGCCGATAGACTTCTGGCGGGCAACGCAGTGGCTGTCCTTTTCGCAAAACGTAGCCAGTAAGGCCTTTACTTAACTGATCGATAGGAACTTGCTCAAAAATTGTGTCTTGGTCTATTTCATCGACAAAATAAACAAAGTCGACAATCTCTTGTTTCGCGTCATATAGGCAAATATAGAAGTTGCGAGCGTACATCAGCTCGCCAATAATTCCATGCAAGGAGCGGTAGAAATTATCCATTTCACGCGCGGAAGCCGCCAGCTCCGAAATACGGAACAGCGCCTTTTGGACCACTTCAGCGGAACGGTACTTTTGGGTCAGCCCCTTGAGTCTATCAACAACCTTTTTCAGGCGTTCATTTTCACTCTCTAGTTGCCGAACTTCCGTCTTGTTTACCTTTCCTTCTGTCATTTTTGCTTACCTGTAAGCACGACACTCCTTGCCAAGCACACTTAATCAACAGATGTTAATTTTTTTAACAGAGAGGTAGTATAGACAGTGGTCAGACGTTTGGAAAGATTTTGCGAAAAAATTTGAATATTCAGAGAAAAAATAATAGGAGATCACGTCAATTGACGTTAAAAAAGGTCGCAACAAGCGACCTTTTATGACATTTACAATAGAATTTTTGACTTAGATATCTTTCGTCATGTAGTCAATTGCGGCCTGAATTTCTTCTTCAGAGCAGTCACTGCAAGTGCCTTTGGGCGGCATCGCATTAAAACCTTCAACTGCATGCTTCAATACAGTATCCATACCCTGAGCCAGACGCTCTTCCCAGTCTGCCGCATTATTAATTTTCGGAGCACCCATAACGCCACTGGTATGGCATGCAGTACAGAACTTATCATAGACCTGCTGACCTGAACGTGGACCGCTGCTTTCTTCCGCCGCGCTGCTCTCACCAGCCACATAATGTTTACCGATAGGTTTAATACGCTCAGCAATCGCTTCGCGAGACATGTCGTCTTGTACTGACGCAGCGCTTACAGACAGCGCAAACAATAAAGACAAAGTACCTAAAACACTTTTTACAAAGAATGAATTCATAACTCTCACTGGTTTCTCCTAAAATGGCTGGTGTTCTTGCACGCCCAGTTAGTGGATGCGATTATAACCACAAATGCGCAAAGGATAAACACTTGGCTGAAATTGCCCGAAAAATTGCTCTTCTGGATCTGGATGCTTTCTTCGCATCGGCGGAAGAATTGCGTAACCCAGCGCTTAAACACCGCCCGTTTGCGGTCGGTGGCGGCGGCGAGCGGGGTGTGGTTGCCACAGCGAATTACCTGGCACGTCAATACGGCGTTCGCAGTGCCATGCCCGGCAGTCAGGCACGAAAACTGTGTCCTCAACTGACCTTCGTCAAACCCGATGGTGCGTATTACCGGGAATTGTCCAATCAAGTGCTCGATGTTCTTTATGAAGTAACACACCGGGTAGAGCCAGCCTCTATTGACGAATTCTATTTAGACCTTACTCACAACGAACTGTACCGGGGCAGTGCAACATTAACCATGAGTGCAGTAAGAGAGCGGATACAGTCATTAGGAATAACCGGATCAGCTGGCATTTCCAACCAGAAAATGGTTGCCAAAATTGCCAGCGAAGAGCGCAAACCCGATGGTCAGTTTGTGGTGCCTCCTGATAAGGTATTCGACTACATAGCCAAACTGAACCTGAAGCAAATACCCGGCGTCGGCCCTAAGAGTCAGCAAGTACTTACTAACTATGGGCTCATGACGGGAAGAGATATTCAGAATATAGAACTGCAACAACTTCAGGAAATACTGGGCGAAAAAGCTGGTTATGTATTGTTTGAGCGCTGCCATGGTCGCGACAAGCGGGAAGTCGTTACTGAGCGTATTCGAAAAAGTGTTGGCGTGGAGCAAACATTAACGTCAGACATGAAATTAGAGTCAACGGCACAAACTTACGTGCAGGAAAATTTACTGCCAAAACTTCGTGAACGCATGAAAGTAAAACACTGGCGTGAACAGCCCATACGAAGCCAAACACTTAAACTGAAATTCTCAGACTTTACTCAAACCACGGTTTCCAGAAGCACTCAGTTTGTGTCGCCCAGTTTGTTCTATGAGTTGCTGAGCGAAGCCTGGCAACGAGGCAAAGGGAAAGGGGTAAGGCTGTTAGGGATCAGTGCTGCATTACCTGATCCCAGTGAACAGCTGCAACTTGAGCTTGAGCTCGATTAGTCGCCTTTTACCGTAATGGTGATTTTCTTAGATACAACCGCTGGGTCGTGTGGTACGTGATTTTTGTCACCCAGGATAAGCTGCAAAGTGTGTTCGCCCGGCTCCAAAGTCACCATGGTTTCTGTTTGACCGCCACCAAAGTGAATCACGTCACCACCCATCGGTTTATTCATCGCCGGCAGTTCGTCTTTATCGATTAATAAGTGGTGATGCCCAGTATGTTTCACATCGACACCCGCTGGCGCAACCCCCATACCGTTCAAGCCAAATTTCACTTTGAAGGTTTTGCCAACCACTTCACCGTCTTGAGGTGAAATAATGTAAGCCTGTGCGTCGGCTGACGCTTCCGTTCTGTCCATTTGAGCGGCTTCAGCCGTTGCCAATACCGGCGTCCCTATCAGCGCAAGTGCGCCAATCATCCAAGCCTTATTCATAACCATAACTCCTTTATTTGATGTCTATCAATTCAGTTTAAACTGTGTCACCAATTCTTCCAAGCGCTCAAAGGCGCGGCTTAATTCTCCACACGCTCGCTGCGTATTGTTCAGGTTGGTGACGCTTTGCTCGTTCATACTACTGATATCCATAATGTCTTTGTCCAGAGTTTGGATCACTGACGTTTGTTGTTCTGTTGCTGATGCAACCGAGTGGTTCACCTCGTCAATTTGCGAAATAATAGCGTCGATTTCGCTCATATGCTCAGCCGACTCCTCCGCGCTCTGGACACAAGCGTCACTAATTTCACGGCTCTCTTCAATCACACTGACTGCTGACTTGGTGCCCTGTCGAACTTTCTCAATCATGTTTTCAACTTCGGCCGCCGAATCAGAGGTGCGCTGGGCTAAGTTACGAACTTCATCGGCGACAACAGCGAAGCCACGACCGGCTTCACCGGCTCGCGCAGCTTCAATCGCCGCGTTAAGCGCCAGCAGGTTTGTCTGCTCGGTAATGCCTTTTATCACTTCAATAATTTGGCCAATGTTTTGCGTGTCTTCGTCTAGCTTGCCTATTGCTTGTCCCGACGCGTCCATTCGTTCAGATAAGTGTTGAATTTGCTGACGGTTATGTTGCAAGGCCTGCTGTGCCGCTGTTGTTTTTTCACTACCCGCGCTCGCTTGTGCCGATGCTTTCGCAGCACTGTCTGCAATTTCAGTCGCACTAGCGCCAAGCTCATTAATTGCCGTTGCCACGGAGTTCGCCTTATTCGCCTGCTCATGACCAATATGCATTGAGTCGTCACTGGCTTTCGTCATACTACTGATATTTTGTTCGACTTGTTTTGCTGCGCTCGTCACTTCTTGTAGTGCATTCTGAATTCGCTCGATAAACTCATTCATACGCTGCGACACAACACCGAACTCATCGTCTGACTCTACCGGCAGCCGCTGCGTTAAATCGCCCTCACCTCGGGCAATATCCGTTACCGCCTCATTCAGACGGCGTAGCGGTTTGAGTAATAACCTCAGCAACCAGCTCATCGACACAACAACAGCGACAATGCCCAGTACTAAGTAAACAACCGCGGTCCAGCCAAACGTCGACACATCGGCATAAGCTTTTGTTCGATCAATGACGACCCCCAAATACCAGTCAACGCCTTGAATGCCTTTAATTTTATGAAAAGAGACCAAGCTATCCTGGCCATCCACTTGGTATTCTTTAAAGCTCGACGAGAACGACACAGAGCTGTCTATGTAGTCATTTAAAGAGGTCTCAATTCGTTTTTCATTCGGATGAACCAAAATATTTCGGCTATCACTGACCAAAAAGGCCTGTCCCATGCCCATGAAATCGATGTCGTTAATAATGGCGGAAATATCATCCAGCATCATGTCGCCACCAGCCACTCCCACCAAGCGACCATTCCGTTCCATAGGCACAACGGCGGTAATCGTCAGCTCATCTGTGGTTACGTCAATATAAGGCGTCGTGTAGGTTGGCTGCCCTTCATCAACCGCCAGCTGATACCAGGGACGGCTGCGGGCGTCATAGTCGTCAGGTAAGTCAATACTGGTATCGTCGAGTAAAAAGGTGCCGTCAATGAGTCCGTAATACACGTTTTTAAAATTACCTGCCGCTTTCGACTGCTGCACGCGTTCCAGCGCGCGCTCGGTTGAGTCAGACGGCTCATAGACGTTGGCAGTCGCCTGCACAATGCTCATACGGTCATTAAACCACTGTGAGATATTGTTCGACACCGAGTCCGACAATGCCTGCATTTGCTGCTGAAGATCACTCCTGGTTTGCGTCGACATTTGCAAAAAATTAGTCAACGTAAAAATACCCAAGACCAACACCAGTATCGCCGATGCAGCGACAATGACTTTTTGAGTGAACTTCAGTTTCTTCAGCATGATTTTTAATCGCTTTTTATTATAAGTTTTGCTTAGCCAACCTGAATATCGGTTTCAGGGAAACGTATGTGTCGCTTACGTGGCGTGGCTAAAAAGTACGCTAGAGTTAATGGCCCGACACGACCGGCAAACATTAAAAACACCAGTATCACCTGGCTTGCTGCCGTTATCTCAGCAGTAATACCTCTTGAGAGCCCGACCGTCGCAGACGCCGATAAAACTTCAAAGGTTATATCTATAAACGGCAGCGGATTCAAAATCATTAGGAGAAATATCCCCAGAAACATCAAAGTCAGAGTGACTAATGTCACCGCCAAAGCCTTCATAACAATTTCTTGTGGTACCGTTCTGTTCAGTAAAGTGACGTATTCGCGACGTCTTAGAAAAGCATACGTAGCCACTAACAGCACAATAAAAGTGCCGAGTTTAATACCACCGGCAGTACTCATCGAGCCGCCACCAATGAGCATCAGCAACAAGGTGAAAACCGCCGTCGCTTCGGTCATCGCACCGGTATCAACGGTATTAAAACCCGCTGAACGAGGCGTTGTTGCCTGGAACCAGGCCGCCATTGCCTGATCCCCAATACTCAAATTGGCAAAGGTGGCCGGGTTATTCATTTCTAACAACCAAATAATAGCCACAGAGAGCACATTAATAATTACCGTCGCGATTAAAATGGCACGGGTATACACCGAAAAGTCATGCCATCGCCGCTTCTCTGCAATATTAGTAATAACTGAAAAGCCCAGACCACCAATGACAAATAAAATGCTGACAATAAGGTTCACTGGAATACTGCTGGCGTAATCGACTAAACCATTGGGCGAGAGCACGAAGCCGGCACTGTTAAAGGCAGAGATGGCGTAAAATATCGCTTCCGATAAGGCGTCCATAAAGCCTTTGTCGCTCCACCACGTTAGCGTTAAACCCACCACGGCAACGGCCTCAACTGTCAATGCCAAAGACACCACTGCTTTAGCCGTACGGCCAATATTGGCAAGACTGGTCTGGTGCATGGCTTCTTTAGCCATCAGCTGATGCTGAAGGCCGACATGTCCCCCAATCGACATAGCGGCCAATACCGCAAAAGTCATGAAGCCCAAACCACCTGCCTGTATCAGCACCGCTAGTACGGTAAGCCCAAACACGCTGTAGGTAGCACCAGTATCAACCACGACCAACCCAGTTACAGTGACTGCCGAGGTCGCGGTAAACAAGCTTTCTAACCAAGTTATCGGCTGTTCGGTGGCGCCGGGAATTTTCAGTAATAACGTGCCCAGCAAGATCAAACAGGCAAAGCCTCCTGATAGAATGACCGGAGGGCTTGCCTTAAACGCCTTACGCTTACGTCTCCCTGGTCTACGATACAGCCAAGCTAAAGAAGGTAGCCACTGTTTCATGAACGTTCTTTCAGTTTTGGTGCTATAGATTTAAGCGCTTTTAAACTGCCAGCCATGACTAACGTTTCGTTACCTTCTAACTCCATTCCCATTGGTGGGTTAGTTGTTACTTCGTCACGCTTTTTCAGCAGAAGAATATGAAAGAATTCAGAGTCCTCGGATGAAATGTCGCTCAAGGTTTTCCCTTTTAAATACTCACCAATATGAATTTCCACACAAAACCAGTTATGCCCAAGCGACATGTATTCATTCACCATGGGGTAATTCAGTGACTGCGCTACACGAATGCCCATTTCCTCTTCCGGATGAATAATGCGGCTCACCCCCAGTTTGGAGAGAATCTGATGGTGTGACTTAGACGTGGCTTTGGCCCAAATTTCTTTTACACCAATGCTTTTCAGGTGCAAAACACACAGCAAACTGGCTTGAAGATCCTCGCCAATGGCCACTAAGACGACTTCACAATTGGCGAGGTCGAGCTCTTGCAGCGCTTTTTCATCGGTCACATCGGCTATGGCTGAATGCGTCAGCACTTCTGCCATGGCTTCAACGGCTTTTTCGTCTGAATCGACACCAATCACGTGATGTCCAAGGTCTAAAAGCTCCATTGAGGTTCGGGCGCCGAAACGCCCCAAACCGATAACACCAAATTCAGCCATGTTTTACTCCTCCTAAGCTATTGTCACGCTCTTATTGCGCTTTCGCTGGTGCCAGGAACAGCGCATTCATTAGCAAGGTGTTCAAGCCATCCATGTAAGCCCGGTAGGTTGGCTCTTGAGTAAAGCTAATCACCATACCTTTTCCGCTGGGTTGCCATATTAGCAACGGCTTATAAGGCAGCTGCTTAGCAATATCATCCCATAAGAAACCGCTTGCCAGCATCGTATCTGCGTCGGCAAACCACGCAATGTTGCGACCATGGTTAATGTCGATAGGGGTCAGCACGTCGTTGCCATTATAAATGCTGACGACCTGCGGTTTTACACCCGCACTTAACCAATGGTCAGTATCGACTTGCGCATTTAACAACGCACCCGGCACCCAGTCTGGATCAGCGCCATGCGGTTTTATTTCCGTTAAAAATTGTTCCCGGCTTTCAATCACTTTGCCGTCAATTTTCAGCTCTTCCACTGGCTTTTCCACACCGTCTTCCGGTACTTTGCGCTCGAGCTTCGTACTAAGAAGACCCGCATCGACAGCCCAAGCTGACGCACCACCTAAGGTCAATAAGACCCCTCCATCTGAAACCCACTGCTTTATTTTCTCGATGGTTCCGTCAGTGAATACGCTGTCATACCCGCCTTCCGGCAAAATCAGTACATCTAAGCCGTCCAAGTCATCCTGAATCAGCTGCATGGTGCGAATAGCGGTCACTGGGTAGCCCATTTGACGTTCAATCACGAAGCGAGTGTGGCCAGCGTTATAGGCACTGACTGGCTCATCCCAGGCAATGGCAATGTTCGGGGCTTCTAACTGACTGACATTGTGCGAACCAAAGTTCGGACCTTCAGTTATCCAGCTGGTATCGACACCTTCCACTGTCGCGCCGGACTCTTCCGCCAATTTTTGCAGAGTTTGTGACAGCTCACTACCGTTATCCGCAACCGTCAGAATAAGAGAACCACTTGGAAACTCGCCCGCTGTTTCATGAATAAAGGCTAACTCGCTTTGGCGTACACTTAAGCCTTCACGTAAGGCAGAAGTTAAAAAGCGCCCCGCGTTCATGTCGCCCCAGCGCACTAAATAAGCTACTTCTGCATCAGGATTAATTACTTTACCCGGGGCAATACGACCTTCTTCAACCATTGCGGTTCGCACGTCAGGCAGGTCGTCGCAACTGTGGCTGTCCACATTAAACATCAGTGGCAACGACCAGCCGGTTACGTCATATATTTGGTCTGGCAGGTTATTCTTGCGACGCTTTTCCTGCTCTTTCAGGAAATCATCTGCCATGTCGACCTGTTCGTCCATTAATGTGCGAATGAGGCGGTGCGAGGGTTGCGCCATATCAACGATATAAGCGCCCGATTGGTAGTCAACGTCGCACACTTCAAAAGCCTGCTCTGCCTGCTGCACTTCGATACCTTGCTCAACCAGTAGCGACGCCAGCTTGCGTGCGCCAGCAGGGTCATCTGTTGCCGGTAAAATCAACGAACGAACGTCGCCGTCTTCACCCGCTTCAACGGCGGACTGACGATAATCCCAGAATTTCTGTAATAACGCTTCACGACGTTCCGACACCGTTTGAATGGTCGAAATAGACGCAATAAAGTGCTGTTGAACGCCGTCTGCATAGGTCAGTACGTCACCGTCTTTGCGGTTAAACAAATGACCGCGGGCGGACGCCATTTCGTACGTCATTGCCACCGAGCCGTAATAAAGCGGCCAACTGGCACCGTAGCCCGGATAAAACGCATCGAAAATTTCGCGAGTGAAATAGTCGAACCCTTTTTTGTCGAACCACTGGCCGTTATTTTTGCCTATCCAGTTCAAGCTTTCGCGCTGAGACTCTGTAATTAACGGGTTATAAGGACGCGCTTCCGGCGTAAAGTAGTAAGTTGAGTCGCCGCCCATTTCATGCAGGTCAACAAACACCAGCGGGTAATACTTCAGCAAAGCCTCAATTTGGCCGCTAATTTCTGGTTGCGTGAGTGCAATCCAGTCACGGTTCATATCGAATAAATAATGGTTTGTGCGCCCGTTTGGCCAGGGCTCATTATGTTCAGCACTACGGCGATCACCCGAATGTTCCAGGCCAACACTCATATAGTAGCGGTCAACAAAACGTGCTCGCCCGTCTGGGTTTTGCAGTGGGTCAATAAAGACCATGGTGTTGTCTAACCAGCGCTGTGTTTGTTCGCGCTGATCATGCAACAAGTGATACGCCGTCATCATCGAGGCTTCCGGCGAGGAAATTTCGTTGCCGTGAACCCCGTAAGACAACCAGATACTACCTGGTAGCTCGTTAATCAGTTTTTCTGCTTGACTGCGACTGGTCTTACGCGGATCCGCCAGTGATTGCATGCCTTGCATAAAGTTGTCAAAGTCGGCAATGTTCTCTTCGCTGGAGATAACCGCATAATACAATTTACGACCTTCCCAACTCTCGCCGTACTCCAACAGCTTCACCTGCTTAGGATAAGCCGCTTTCAGCGCCTCAAAATAGCGACTCATGTCTGCCGGGCTGGTTATCTTGGTACCTATTGGATAACCAAGCACCTGCTCGACCGTTACTTCCGAATCGGCATAGTTGGCTTCAGGTAGCAGTGAGCTTTCTCCAGCCAGTTGCTGGGCATGTGAGGGAAAAACAAACCAAGAAGCGGCGACAAGCGCCGCAATTTTGAGACTGCGCATGGTCATTCCTGTTGCTTTTGCGCGCCGCCGAAACAGCGCTAGGTTTCTTATTATGTCCCCCTAATGTAAAAGCTTGAGCACGGGAAGTGAAGCGCAATTTAGAAATGTATGACCTAATCCACAGTTACTGACACGACCCACAACAAAAGTCTTTACCGTGCTCTGGCGTTGCTGCCTGCTTTTCAACGAAAAGTACGTTGTTTTCCAGATGAATGTGCTCGCGCAAATCGTCCTGTAGCTCTTTTAAGCCCTTGTACAGAGCTGTCCAGGTGCCGCAGGCGCCTTCTGGCAGGGTCAAATTGTTGGTTAGCTCATCAATTTTCGCCAATTCTGTTTCGTGCTGCACGTGCTCTTCTTCCATTACTGAAATAGGGCCACTTGGGTACACACCACGCGACAACATTGGGAAAAGAATTTGCTCTTCTTTCATCATATGGCTCTCCAATTCCTGTAACATAGCGTCCAGGTGCTCGGCTAAGCCGTGTGGTGCGAGTTCATGGTCACCATGTACGTCTTCTACTTTCATTGCCAGCTGCTTAAGCTCTGGTAATTGCTCGCGATGGCGTTGATGAAAACGTAAATAGACGTGCTCGACCAATTCCTGAGCCGTAGCTTGCTGCCATTTTGCTTCGCTGTCCGTCAAACGTTGTTGTAAATCACTCATGCTAAACTCCTTAACTAAATCCGTAACTCCAGGAACCATTCCCGGAAAAAACATGAATTACTGATTAGAATTGCAACAAGTGCGCCAACTTCTACCCCATTGTGATTATTGACTCTCAGAGCACCAACGGTACTATCAACCCTAGCCATTAGGGTAGTTTTTACCGAGACAGTGAATTTAACCATGCTACAAGAAAGTGTTTTAGCCGACTTACTAACAGAGCAGCCAGCGGCTGTACGACTACAAAACCTGGTCAGTACGTTGCGACGCCATTTTAACTGTGGTGCAGTTGCATTGCTGAAGCTGGATAACGAAGTGCTGCAACCCATTGCCGTGCAAGGGCTTGTCCGCGAAGCTTTGGGCCGTCGCTTTGTGTTAGCGCAGCATCCGCGTTTAGCGACACTGCTGTCGTCACGTTCAGCCGTACGCTTCGAACACGACTCTGCCCTACCTGACCCTTACGACGGTTTACTGGCCGACCAACCGGGCGACGCATTACCCGTACATGACTGCATGGGCATTAGTTTGTATTTGGAGAGCAAATGCTGGGGCGTACTGACACTCGACGCATTAGAGCCCGGAACATTCACTGACGACTCCATTATTGAATTACAAAAATTCAGCTTATTTGTAGAAACCGCCATTCGCATTGGCCAGTTAGAGCAGAACGTTCGCGCACTGCGACAAGGGCAAAAACACTCGGTTGAACACAGCAGTACAACCGACGCCAATGAGTCAGAAATTATTGGTGAAAGCAAAGCCATTCATGCGGTATTAAAGGAGCTTCGGGTTGTCGCCGGTGCCGATTTGCCCGTATTGCTATTGGGCGAAACCGGGGTCGGTAAAGAGCTTTTCGCGCGGGAATTGCACCGCTTGTCACAACGCAGCGACAAGCCGCTGATATACGTAAACTGCGCCGCACTTCCTGAGTCGTTGGCGGAAAGTGAATTGTTCGGCCACGTAAAAGGGGCGTTTTCCGGCGCAACCAGTGACCGCTCCGGCCGCTTCGATGCAGCCAATGGCGGTACCCTGTTTTTAGATGAGGTGGGTGAATTACCGCTATCTATACAGGCGAAACTGCTGCGTGTGCTGCAAAACGGTGAAATTCAACGCCTCGGCTCCGACAAATACCGCAAAGTCGATGTACGTATTATTGCTGCGACCAACCGGAACCTGAAGCAGCAAGTCAGTAACGAAACCTTCCGCGCCGACTTGTACCATCGTTTGTCCGTTTACCCTCTGCCAATACCACCTTTGCGTGAACGTGACGACGATGTCTCGATTCTGGCCGGACACTTTTTAGAACTGAACCGAGCGCGTTTAGGCTTACGCGCCATTCGTTTGTCGCCGGAAGCTGAGCTGGCTATTCAACAATACCAGTGGCCGGGTAACGTTCGAGAACTTGAGCATGTCATTAGTCGGGCCGCCATTAAGCTTCTGAGCCATGGCATCGACAAAAACGACATAGCCAGTATTGAGCCCGAAATGCTCGACTTAGATGTACAATTGCCGTCTATGGCTGACTCGGGGACTCAAAGCAATGATGCGAACTTGCCAACGCAAAATTTGTCGATGAAAGAAGCCGTAAACTATACGCAACGCAAAATGATAGAAGCCGCACTTGCGCGTAACGATGACAGCTGGAGTAAAGCCGCCAAAGAGCTGAAGCTGGATTCCAGTAACTTACATAAAATGGCTGCCCGGTTAGGAATGAAGTAATGACCCGAGAGCTTTTAATGAAAATACTGTGGCGATCGCTGGCCGCTTTCTTTGTTTTGCTGGGGCTTATTGGCATTGCGCTACCAGTTATGCCCACCGTACCGTTTCTTATTGCGGCGTTATGGGCCGCGAGTAAAGGCTGGCCAAGGCTGGAAACCTGGCTGGTCAATCATCCAAAGTACGGACCTGATATTCGGGCCTGGCGCGACAACCGAGTGGTAAAGCGCCGTTCTAAAGTCATTGCACTGGTGATGATGGCCGGTGGTTACGTCATTTTATGGCTGTTCGTACCACAAGTGCCCGTTTGGCTGAAAGTAACCGTCGGCGTGGTATTGGTCACCGTGGGTACCTGGTTAGCCAGCCGTCCTGAGTCTGTGCCTTTACCGCCAGAGGAGTCATTATGAATAAGACCCTGTCCACTGAGCAGATGATGCGCTACAACCGTCATATTGCGCTGCCGGCAATGGATATAGATGGTCAGGAAAGTTTACTAAACAGCCATATTCTGATTATTGGCATGGGCGGCCTTGGCTGTGCTGTGGCACCCTATTTGACGGCCGCCGGTATTGGCGAACTGACATTGGTAGATGATGATACTATTGACCGCCACAACCTTCAGCGACAAGTGTTATTTTCAGAGCGCAGTGTCGGTGAACCAAAAGTCGAAGCAGCTAAGCGTCGGCTAGCCGAGCTTAACAACGAAACCGTCATTCATACGGTAAACGCCAAAGTAGATGAGTCTGCGTTGAGTCCGTTGGTAAAAGGCGCGACCCTAGTGGTCGATTGCTGCGACAACCTAGCAACACGCAACGCTGTGAATAAAACCTGTCTGCAACACAAAACGCCTTTAGTATCCGGCTCAGCCATTCGCTTTGAAGGGCAAGTGGCAAGCTTCACTATGCAGAATGACAGCGCGTGTTATGGGTGCTTAAGTCAGTTTTTTGGCGAGCAGCAACTTAGCTGCACCGAAGCCGGGGTGTTGTCGCCGTTGGTAGGTGTCATTGGCACAATGCAAGCCGTAGAAGCCATAAAAATAGCGGCCAACATCGGTCAGCCGCTTTATTCTTCATTATTACTGTTTGACGCATTGCACAGCGACTGGCAGCGGATGAATTTACAAAAGCACCCTAACTGCCCCCACTGCTCTAAAGCTTAGCCCGGGTTACCGTCTGCTCGCGGCGTAGTCAGTACTTTGAAGTAAACGACCACGTAAATGCCGTACGCAATAGCCCAGGCTAACGTGCTCAGCATTAACCACTGACTGGTCAACTCTGGTATAAACCAGATAAGAAAAACACGCGTTACTGCCGCAATAGCCACCAATAGGAATGCACCCCACATTATCGGTTTAGGCTGAAGCGGACGCCCACTATGGCCTAACGATACGCGAGCTATCATGCTTAGAATCATGTTACCCATAGCGCCAGCGGTCAGTGCGTGCATGGCCAGGCTTTGCGTAATTTCAATACCCGCATAGCGCAGCGCAAACAGCGCTAAACCGATTGGAATGAACCAGTACGCAATGTGCAGCGACCACAACAGCGGCACTCGCCAGGTTATCCAAATTTTCCAGCGCGCAACGCGGACAGCTGTTGTGATGGCACAAAAGGCGAACAACACAACCATTACCTGACTCGGCAACAGCGTATGTAGGTTGAAAAAGTGCACCGCAAATATCAGCCATAAGCTGCCCAGCGCCATTTTATCCAGCCAGGGCAATGCCTGAGCTTTCTTTGTCATGGTGCCGTTGGCTGTAAACATTGGCAAAACACGCCCGCCGATAATGGCCATTAGAAGTGTCACCAAAAAAACAGCGTTGTAAGCGCCGAGCACCTGAATATTGTAGTGCCCAAAATGCAAGCCATAGTGCATCAGCAAGTTGCACACTGTTAGTAACAAAAGAATAGGCACAAAAAACAGGTTTCTGGTTTGGTTAACTTTCAGCACCATTTTGCCAAATAAAAATGCAGCAACAGGTAGAACACTGACGTCCACGGCCGCCACAAGCCACCATGGCAGGTTTTCACCAAACAACAATAATAGCCGTGCCGCACTCCATAGCACCGTCAGTACCAGTAACGTATTACCATGCGGTGCACGAAGCCCCGTCCAGTTCTGCACTGCGGTAAGTAAAAAGCCAAGCACGATGGCCACTACAAAACCGAAAATCATCTCATGGCTGTGCCAGAACATAATATTCCCATACACCGGCAAGCTCACTTTCCCCGCCAGCGCAAGTCCCCAAAGCAGAATTGCCAAAGCACTGAATAACGCACCCAATAAGAACAGAGGACGAAATGCTTGTCTGAGTATCGGTGTTATTTGATCTTCTTTTTCTCGGTTTGTGATCTGCATCATAGCCACCCGTACATTTTAAAGATACATTTATAATATATGTTTTAAACTTAAAAAAATAGCGTTTCCCCGCCGAAAATAAGTTAGTACCCCTTAGTTGATTTAGCCGTTTGCTGTATTTAGAAAACTACCCTAAAAGGGGTAATTAACGGCTGATAAACAGCCTTTGTGCCTTGATTTCTTTATGCCCACTTTGGGGTATCTTTAACTGACGCATGTTGTTTGTAGATAATTGATACTAAAGCATTTTATCGAACTTCACAGTAAAGTTTAGGTATCTGACTTAAACGGATCTAACTGGAGGTCTTCGATGAACCAACCCCTGTCAGCAACAGGTGGTCAACGCAACTATGCGCTGGTGTTATCCACACTCGCGTTTACTCTTTGTTTTGCGGTTTGGACCATCTTTTCAATTATCGGTATTCAGATTAAGGAAGACTTTAATCTAACCGATACTCAACTCGGTTTGCTCATGGCAACCCCGGTACTGACCGGCTCTATCAGCCGTATGTTCCTGGGTATATGGACTGACCGTTTAGGCGGTAAGAAAGTCTTTGCCATTTTAATGCTGTTAACCTCAGCATGTGTTTATTTGCTGACCTTTGCGAACAGCTACATTATGTTGCTGATTGCCGCGCTTGGTGTCGGTTTAGCCGGTGGCTCGTTTATCGTAGGTGTCACATACACTGCCGCTTGGTTTAACGACGCCAAAGAGAAGCAAGGTACCGCACTGGGCATTTTCGGCGCCGGTAACGTAGGCTCTGCCGTCACTAACTTTGGCGCACCGTTTTTATTGATTGCACTAGGCTGGCAAGGCACCGCACAAATCTACGCAACCGTACTGGCTATTGCTGGTGTTGCTTTCTTTGTACTCGCCAAAGAAGATCCTCTAAAAAATGATCGCGCAGCTAAGCAACAACAAGGCTTCTGGGAACAGTTATCGCCGTTAAGTGACCTCCGTGTTTGGCGCTTCTCGCTTTACTACTTCTTCGTATTCGGTGCCTTCGTCGCATTGGCTCTTTGGCTACCGCACTATCTTATCGGGGTGTATGAGTTGGACGTAAAAACTGCCGGTATGATTGCCGCGCTTTATACGATTCCAGCCTCTTTGTTCCGTATTTTGGGCGGTTGGATGTCTGACAAGTACGGGGCACGTCGTGTCATGTACTGGACCTTTATTGCCTCTATTATCTGTACTTTTCTGCTGAGCTACCCCAGCACTGAGTACGCAGTTAAAGGTATCGACCAGACTTACAATTTCCAGTTTGAAGTCACTTTAGTCGGTTTTGTGTTCTTAACTTTCGTACTTGGTTTCTTTATGTCACTGGGTAAAGCGGCGGTCTTTAAACACATTCCGGTCTACTATCCGAAAAGTGTCGGCGCTGTTGGTGGTGTGGTTGGTATGATTGGTGGCCTTGGCGGCTTCCTACTGCCATTGACATTCGGTATGCTCAACGACGTTATTGGCGTATGGCAAAGCAGCTTTATGTTGCTGTTCGTTATTGCGACCGTCTCGCTGCTATGGATGAATGCTGCCATTGTTAAGGCGGAACGCGTCGAGTACAAAGAAGACCGTGAAGAAGGCGATCTGCCAGAGCTTTCCACGCCAAATTCGATGGTGCTGGACGACTGGCGTCCGGAAGATGAAAGCTTCTGGAAAGAAAAGGGTAAACGCATTGCCACCCGTAACCTGTGGATCTCTATACCGAATCTATTCTTAGCATTTGCGGTATGGACCATTTGGAGTATTTTGGTGGTTAAAATGCCGGCCTTGGGCTTCCCATACAGTCAAAACGAACTGTTCTGGTTAGCCGCCCTGCCCGCACTTTCCGGTGCGACTCTGCGGATATTCTATAGCTTCATGGTGCCGATATTCGGCGGGCGACGCTGGACAGCGATATCCACAGCGTCCTTACTACTGCCCTGTATCTGGATTGGCTTCGCCGTTCAAGACACCGATACCCCGTACATGATTATGCTGATTTTGGCATTGTTGTGTGGCTTTGGTGGCGGTAACTTCTCGTCCAGTATGTCGAACATCAGCTTTTTCTATCCACAAAAAGAAAAAGGCGGTGCATTAGGCATGAACGCCGGCTTGGGTAACCTGGGTGTATCCGGTATGCAGTTACTGGCGCCATTAGTTATTGCTGCGAGCGTATTCGGTGGTATTGAAGGCGACCCGCTGGTCATTCAGGAGGGCGCCAATGCTGGCCAGGAAATCTGGCTGCAAAACGCAGCTTTCTTATGGGTGCCTTTGATCATTATCGGTTCTGTTGCGGCCTGGTTCGGCATGAACGACATTTCGTCTGCGAAAGCCTCGTTCAGCGATCAAGCGGTTATCTTCAAACGCTTCCACAACTGGATTATGTGTATCTTGTACCTGGGGACTTTCGGTAGCTTTATCGGCTTTGCCGCTGGCTTCCCACTGCTATCCGGTATGCTGTTCCCGCAAGTTGACCCAACCGCTTATGCCTTCTTAGGGCCATTGGTTGGTGCATTAGCCCGACCAGTCGGAGGCATTATTGCCGACAAGCTGGGCGGTGCTCGCGTTACTTTCTGGAACTTCCTACTGATGATTATCGGTGTCGTCGGGGTGATGTACTTCCTGCCAATTGCCGGTACGGAAGGTAATTTCTGGGGCTTCTTCGCCGCCTTTATGGTGTTATTCATTGCCACAGGTATTGGTAACGGCTCAACTTTCCGAATGGTACCGGTTATCTTCCTGAACCAGCGCAAACGTGAGTTAGGTGATACTGACGAGGCCATTAAACAGGGTAATAAAGAGTCCGCAGCCGTTATTGGGTTCATATCTGCATTTGCGGCCTACGGCGGCTTCTTTATTCCGAAGTCCTACGGTACGTCTATTAGCTTAACCGGTGGGGTTTCTGCCGCTTTAGTGAGCTTTATCATCTTTTACGCGGTCTGTGGTGTGATAACGTGGTGGTTCTACTCTCGTAAGAATGCACCTGACCCTTGCTAATTTAAGCAAGGCTCAGGCGGAGACGTTATGAGCCTACTCGATAAAGCAAAAAACCTGTCACCAGCCTACTTTGGGCTGGTGATGGCCACAGGAATCATTGCCATTGCTGCACACCAGCAGCAATGGCCTTTTATTGCAAAAGTCCTATTCATTATTTCCACACTTGGCTGGATTGTTCTAACGTTTCTTTACAGTTATCGAGCCATACGCTTCAGCCAGAACTTTTTCTCAGATTTAGTCAGTCACAACAAAGGGCCGGCGTTTTTCACCGCAGTTGCAGGAACCACCTTGATCGGCAGTCAGTTACTCATTCTTTATGACAATTACTGGCTAGCTTTTAGTGCCTGGATAATCGCATTACTGCTTTGGATTATTCTAACCTATACGGTTTTTACCGCATTGACGATTCGCCGTGATAAACCCTCATTAGATAAAGGTATTAGCGGCGCTTGGTTATTGGCTGTTGTTGCAACGCAGGCGGTGGCGGTACTCAGCGCTTATTTAGCCACACAAACGTCCCAGCCCTGGAAGCTCGAGCTTAACTTTTTGGCGCTATCGATGTGGCTATGGGGTGGGATGCTGTACATCTGGATGATGTCGCTCATTTTTTACCGCTATACATTTTTCCAGTTTGCGCCAAGCGATCTCGCACCGCCGTACTGGATCAACATGGGTGCCATGGCAATTTCTACGTTGGCAGGCTCGCTACTGATAATTAACTCTCCTAAAGCCCCCTTTTTAGAAAGCCTGACCCCCTTCATTAAGGGCTTTACTATTTTCTATTGGGCTACGGGTAGCTGGTGGATACCCATGCTGGTTATTTTGGGTGTGTGGCGACATGTTGTTCGGCGTTTTCCTTTTGCCTATGATCCGCTTTACTGGGGAGCAGTGTTCCCGTTAGGCATGTACTCTGCGTGCACTTACGTGATGTTAGACGCTATGCAGTTTTCATTTTTAGACACTCTGCCAACAGCCTTCTTCTATATTGCTTTATGTGCTTGGACTATTACTTTTATTGGCTTATGCCGAAGCCTGTTACGGCTCCGGCAGAAACAGTAGCTACTTGCTTTTAGGACGGAAAGGTTTAATAACCGCTTCATCACACTCCAAATAAGGGCCTTCCATAAGGTCAATGCAATAAGGCACTGCCGGGAATACCGCGTCTAAGCACTGACGAATAGCTTTCGGCTTACCCGGTAAATTAATAATAAGTGAAGAGCCTCTTAAGCCCGCCGTTTGGCGTGAGAGAATGGCAGTTGGTACATATTTTAAAGACTCTTGTCGCATGAGCTCGCCAAAACCTGGCATCATCCGGTCACAAACCGCTTCAGTGGCTTCTGGCGTCACGTCCCGCTTCGCCGGACCAGTGCCGCCGGTAGTCACCACCAAACAACAGTCTTCTTTGTCGACTAGGTCTTTTATGGTCTGCTCTATAAGCGCTTGCTCGTCTTCAATAACCCGATACACTGGCTGCCACGAAGACGTTAAATAATCATTTAATGTCGCTTCAATAGCCGGACCGGAGATATCCTCATATTGCCCCCGACTGGCGCGGTCGCTGACCGTCACAATTCCAATACGTGCGATGTCGTCTGACATAATTACCCTTTTGTCTCTTAATTCCGTGTATTTATGCGGTCGCTAACCCGGCAAGCTGTAACCAATAGCCATTACTTTCTTTGCTGCCAAGTTTTACCGGCTGTTCACCATCGACATTGTTACGGAAACGCTGAAGCCAGTCAAAAGTGCCTTCTGGTTGTGGGCTAATACGGACAATATCCACTAACCCCTGCATCCTCGGCAGTTGGTTTATCAAGTTATAACGGGTACCCGATTGCGTTTGAATGCCGTTAAGCACAAACACTTGCTGCCCTTCCTGGCTTTTCACTTCACGCCCTTCGGGGTACTTAATGCAGCATAGCTCACACTGATCTTTTGGACGGTTTTCAGAGCGCGCAGTAAAACAGCGACCCGACCAGGCAAGCGGCATATGCCCGAACGAGAACACCTCAACATCAAAGCAGTCACGCACGCTTTCAATGACCTTCTGCTGCAAAATATCCTGCAACCAGTCACGCGACAGCTCAAAAGGTGCCACCCAACGGTTCATGCCCATATCAATTAAACGACGCAGGCTTTGATGATTGTAGATGTTAATGGCTGGCCCGGCAGTGAAGTTCAAGCCTTGCTCCTGTAACAGACCAATAGCGCTGACATCGTTGGCTTCGACCTCAAATTCGCCGTTGTCACAATATTTACCCAGCTCCCGCAACTCAGCCGGGGCTTCCAGCAACGTCATGGTTGACAGGGTTACTTTCTTACCGGCTTCTCGGAGCATGTGTGCAATTTCAAGGTAGTCATCAAGCTTAAGCTCGCGGCGTTTACTACACACGGTTTCACCTAAGTACACATGCTCGACGTCAGAGTCAGCGGCTTCGCGGTAAAAATCCATAACTTGTTTTTTTGGCCAAAAGTAAAGAATCGGCCCTAAAGAAAATTTCATATCATTACTTCCATTTCCGATGATACGCACCGAGCGTGGTTTGGCTGCCCTCTGAAAGCGAGGCAAGAACCGAGTTCCAGTTGTCAGCAACCTCAAAGCCATCGGGGTCGGCCATGACTGCATCAATAGCCTGGCGCCAAACTCGGGTAATTTGTGAGACATAGGCTGGGCTGCGTTGACGACCCTCTATTTTAAGTGAGGCAATGCCCTCTTTGTGCAGCTGCGGTAGTAAGCTTAAAGTGTTCAAACTCGTGGGCTCTTCCAGAACATTGTAGACCTCATCGTCAACGGAGAAGCGTCCTTTACAGAGCGTCGGATAGCCCGCTTTTTCATTTTCATCAAAACGGTCTATCAGCACGCCATTTAACCGCGACTCCAGTTTGTTGTCTTGCTCGTCCCACTCAACAAAGGCAGCTGGCGAGCAGGCACCCGCGGTATTGGGCGACTCGCCGGTCAGATATGAGCTTAGGTAGCAGCGCCCCTCCGCCATAATGCACAGGCTGCCAAAGGCAAAAACTTCCAGCTCAACGTCCGTTGTTCGGGCGAGCGCACGGACTTGCTGCATAGACAGTACACGCGGCAGAACCACTCGTTTCACACCGTATTGCTGATAAAAGCGAATTGCCCCGGCATTGGTCGCCGACGCCTGCACCGATAAGTGCGTTTCTACTTTCGGGTAACGCTCAGCGGCATAAGCCAACACCGCCAGATCGGCAATAATCAGTACGTCCGCGCCCGCCAGAACCGCATCATCGACCGCCTGGCGCCACTTCTCCCAGCTATTGGCATGCGCAAAAGTGTTAATAGCAACATGCAGCTTTTTGCCATGCCGGTGCACATAATCAGCCGCTTCTGACAGCTTCATTTGGTCCAGATTAAGACCCGCAAAGTGTCTTGCGTTCGTCTCATCTTTCAAGCCAACGTAAACCGCATCGGCACCATTTTCGATAGCCGCTTTTAATGCCGGAATACTTCCGGCCGGACAAAGCAATTCCATTTAAACCTCTATTTAATTGTTTTGTGGCGCGCAATTTGTTTATTTATTATAGTGCTGACAATATTTATTTTGTTATTTCATGCGGAGCGAATAATGAATACCAACAAATGGGTAGACGCTATACCTAAAATAATCCAACCAATTAAAAATTTAATTCCTGAGCCTATTATTAATTTCAGCTCAGAAAGAATTTTGAACCAGTTATTTAAAGACGAAATAATAAACGGTGATCTTAGTTTTATCGCTGAAAGAATTATCGAAATTTATGTTAAGGATATTGATTTATCTCTATTTTTAACCCTTGAAAAAGGAAAACTAAAATCGCTTAGAAGCCCTCAATCTCCCGACGTAACACTATCCGCAACCGGCGATGCGCTTATTTTATTGATCTACAGCAAAGTTGATCCTGACACGCTATTCTTCAACCGAAAGTTAATGGTGAAAGGAAATACCGAATTAGGGTTACATTTAAAAAATTTTTTAGACACTATTGAGGTAAATCAAAAGCTTCCAAAGGCCATTTATTTAATGGGAGACCGATTTAGTGATTTTATTTATAAAGAAAAAAGTGAAACAATACCTCTTAATTAATTAAGTTGTTTTGACGAACGTCAAGAGGTAGTTATGAGCACGGTCACTTGGGATAAAGAATTAATCGAAAAATACAATATTAATGGCCCCAGATACACATCGTATCCAACGGCATTAATGTTGTCTGAGCAGTTTTCTCAAGATCGCATCGCCAATGCACTGAAAACGGCCGGAGATGAACTGTGCTTATACCTGCACTTACCCTTTTGCCATAAACTCTGCTATTACTGCGGCTGCAACAAGGTTATTACCCGCCACCAGCATAAAGCGGACAAGTATCTAGACTACCTCGCACAAGAGATGGCGATGTATCAGCCATTAGTTAAAGACAAGAAAATTCGTCAAATTCACTTGGGTGGCGGAACGCCCACCTTTTTGACCGAAGAACAGCTGACACGACTGATGGACTTGGTTCATCAGCACTTTACCTTTGCCGAAAACCCAGAGGTGAGTATTGAGATAGACCCGCGCAGCTGCAGTGATGAGAAACTTCGCCATTTGCGTGAGTTAGGCTTTAACCGTGTTAGTTATGGCGTACAAGATTTTGATAAAAAAGTACAAATTGCCATTAACCGCGTGCAGGATGTCGACCTCATTGCACATCAACTTAAGCTGAGTAAAGAGCTGGGCTTTGACTCTATTAATCTCGACCTAATCTATGGTCTGCCTTATCAGCGTCCGGAAACCTTTAAGAAGTCGATAGAACAAGTCATTGAAATGGATCCCGATCGCATTTCTGTATTCAGCTACGCGCATTTACCACAGCGCTTTGCCGGGCAGAAGAAAATACCGGAAGAGTCCATTCCACAACCGTCAGTCAAGTTGAGCTTGTTGGAGCAAGCCATCACTCAGCTCAACGACGCTGGCTATCAGTTCATTGGCATGGACCACTTTGCGAAAAAAGACGACGGCTTGGCCATTGCCCAACGCGAAGGCCGCTTACAACGTAACTTCCAGGGTTACACCACAGACGGTCAAGACGCATTACTAGGTTTAGGCGTGTCTTCTATTAGCCAGGTTAACGGTGTGCTATGGCAGCATGAAAAAGAGCTGCCGGCTTACTACAATATGATAGATAGCGGACATAAGCCGATTGTCAAAGGCATGGCATTAACCGACGAAGACAAAGTGCGTGCAGCACTTATTTCACAAGTCATCTGCCACTTTGAGCTTGATATAGAAGCCTTTAAAGCCGAGTGGAATATCGATGACTTCTGGGCGCACTTTGCTGAAGCCATACCACTACTGAAGCCATTCATAGAAGACGGCTTAGTTGACGTGTCCGACAAAAAGCTCCGCGTCACAGAATTAGGCCGCCTCTGGGTGCGCAGCATTTGCGCCTGTTTCGACGAATACCTGGACCACGGTCAGAATCGCTACTCTAAAGTGGTTTAGCGGAAAGAGGTAAACCGGTCTTCATACGCTTGGGGAGAGCGTAAGAAAGACGCCGTGAACCCATCCATGGGGGCTTGGGTGGCGCCATCCTTGGCGCCACACACTTTCTTACGCTCTCCCCGGCGCATACTGCGACCGGTTTACCTCTTTTATCCTCGTATGGATGCTTATGAACTAGGAGGTTGTATGAAAGATTGTCGTTGGGAGCCTTCCGAACAGCAGGATCAAATTGCGTCACTTGATGAGCTTAGGCAAAAGTGTCCTGTTGCCCAAAGCGAAATGCTTGGCCATGCGGTATTAACGCATAGCGATGTCTGCTCGGTCATCGAAGATCACGAAACCTTCAGCAATGCAGCTGGCTCCCACTTGTCTGTTCCAAACGGGATGGATCCGCCTGAGCATGGTATTTTCCGAGAGGTAATTGAGCCGTATTTTAGCGCTGACAGCTTACGGGAATTCGAGCCTACTTGTCAGCAAATTGCGCGGGATATTATTGGCAACATCACACCGAATACTTCATTTGATGTTGTTCGTCACGTAGCAAAACCCTTTGCTTTGCACATTCAGTGTGCGTTCCTCGGCTGGCCAAAATCGCTCACAGATACGTTAGGCGAATGGCTTGAAGCAAATCAGCAGGCCATTGTGAATAACGATAGAGCAACGTTAAAGCAAAAGGCAGATGAGTTTGAAGCGCTGATCCATGAACAGCTCTACGTTCGCAGAAAGTCAGACGCAACCAAAGATGACAACACGCTTCGTTTAATACGCGAAGAAGTGACCGTTAATGACGAAACGCGCCGCCTTCACGAAGAGGAAATTGTCAGCATTTTACGCAACTGGACCGCTGGCGAAGTTGGGACCATTGCAGCCGCTATTGGCAGTATTTTCTACTTCTTCGCACAGAACCCCGACATTGCCGACAAACTTCGTAATAACCAGTTAAATGTTGACGACGCCATAGACGAAATACTGCGCATTGATCCACCGCTTATTTCAAACCGCCGCCGCACAGTCAAAGACACCGAAATTAACGGTTGCCCTATAAAACAAGGCGAAAAAGTGACAGTACTTTGGGCCTCGGCCAATCGCGATAAGTCCGTATTTGGCGATCCTGATGCCTTTAACCCCGACCAAAATAAAGCGAACAACCTGCTTTACGGACGAGGCATACACGTATGTCCCGGCGCACCACTGGCCAGAATGGAACTTCGTATATTTGTTCAGGAGCTGCTAGAGCATTTTACTCAGTTTGAATTGATCGATATCCCTATCAGAGCCAACTACCCTTCTGGCGGGTTCAAGAACCTAATAGTTAAAACCTCCTAAGGTTATCTGCGAATTGGTATAGAAGAACACGCTGAAGTATATGGCTCTATCAAAGAGCGGGAAAGGACGTTCACGTGGTTAGAGCTTCCAGCTCAGAGAGTGTGTGGCGCCAAGGATGGCGCCACACAAGCCCCCAGAGATGGGTTTACGGCGTCTCTCTGAGAACAGAAGCTCTGCCCTGAGAGAGCCTTTCCCTTCCCCGCTAGCTAAGGAAGGTGGCTTTGTTTAGCCAGAGGTGTAGCAGGATGCTGGCTGCGTAGCCTATTGCTATTACCGGTGTCCATTTCAAATGAGACATAAAGGTGTAGTAGCCTCTGGCTTGTCCCATCAGGGCAACGCCAGAAGCGGAACCCATCGACAGCAAGCTGCCGCCGGTGCAGCAGGCGAGCGTTATCAGTAGCCAATGCCCGGTGGACATTTCAGGGTCCATTGAAAGCACTGCAAACATAACCGGGATATTATCGATAATAGCAGAGATAACTCCGAGAATGCTGTTGGCGATAGTTGGGTCTAAATTACCATAGAGGGACTGAGACAATAGACCTAAGTAGCCCATGAAGCCTAAGCCACCGACGCACAGCACGATTCCGTAAAAGAACAGCAACGTATCCCATTCTGCGCGCGAAACTCGGCTGAAAACATCAAACGGTACAACACTACCCAATTGTTCGAGACGCTTTTGATCGCCCTCGCGTTCGGCCATGGCTCTTTTCCGTGCGAGTGACCCCGGCAGAGTCATCCGCAGGAAATAACCGAAAAATTGCAAATACCCTAGACCCATCATCATGCCTAGTACCGGCGGCAGGTGCAGCCAAATATGGCAGAACACAGCTGTCGCTACGGTCAACAAAAACAGGAAAGTAATACGCAACGCACCGCGCTTAAGTTCGACCTCGCTGTGCAGTGTTGCTGGGCTTCTGTTCTCAATAAAAAAGCTCATAATAACGGCAGGAATGAGGTAATTCACCAACGCCGGTATGAACAGTCGCAGAAATTCGGTAAATTCAACCTTCCCGGACTGCCACACCATCAGTGTGGTAATGTCACCGAATGGGCTAAACGAGCCGGCAGCATTAACCGCAATAACAATGCTGGAACAGCAGAGCGCAATAAACTTTTTATTACCTTCAGCGACTTTCATCACCACGGCCGACATCAATAGAGCGGTGGTCAAGTTGTCCGCAATAGGCGAGATAAAAAACGCTAAAAGCCCGGTTATCCAAAATAATTTCCGATAAGTGAACCCTTTTTTAAGTAACCAGGAGCTAAGCCCATCGAATAGACGTCGTTCTTCCAGAGCGTTGATGTAGGTCATTGCCACCAGCAGGAACAACATCAGTTCCGCGAACTTCAGCAAATTTTCCCGAAACGCCTCTTCTGCGAGCACTGCATTATCGCCGCTATAAACAAATCCTATCAAGATCCAGATAACGCCCGCCGCAACCAATACCGGTTTTGATTTACGCATGTGGAGCTTTTCTTCTCCCATGACCAGGATATAAGCAAGAATGAAAATGACGATAGCGGCATAACCAACTGTCGAGGAAGTCAAATCGATGCGGTCAGCAAAAGGCTCTGCAGCCATTACTGATACCGAAAACAGCAGCGAAATGACAGTAAACAGTATTCTTTTCATAGCGTTTTTTCAGCGCAGTCCACCTTTAATAAATAAACTGCACCAATTCTCCTTGTTGGCTGGTGTTCGTAGGGGCAGGTGCTTGATTCTTCGGCCAAGAATTTTCGCGCGGAGAATACCACGAAAATTGAATTCGGAGAGCTACTCAAATAGAGAAATAAGAAGCCACTCTGTAAGCATTTTTTGCCACTTCTCGTGACCTCATAGAAGAAGTGGTGAGTAAGGGGAAAACGTTCACTTGGTTAGAGCTTCCAACTCAGAGAGTGTGTGGCGCCAAGGATGGCGCCTCTCAAGCCTTACAGGGAAGTACTTGCAGGCGTCTCTCTGAGTCGGAAGCTTTCACCGCAAAAAAGTCCCTTACCTTCCCCAGCCTATCTATATATGGAAGGTTGCTTCGTTCAGCCACAGGTGCAGCAGTATGCTGGCGATGTAGCCTAGTGCAATGACGGGTGTCCATTTTAGGTGTGAGGCAAAGGTGTAGTAGCCGCGAGCCTGTCCCATTAAGGCAACACCAGCGGCTGAACCAATGGAGAGTAAGCTACCACCGGTACCAGCTGTGAGGGTAATGAGCAGCCACTGGCCGTGTGACATGTCGGGTTCCATCGAAAGCACAGCGAACATCACCGGAATATTATCGATAACCGCTGACACGATACCTAAAATACTGTTTGCCAGGGTGGCGCTCATTCCGCCGTACAATGACTCCGACAACAGGCTCAAATAGCCCATAAAGCCTAAACCACCTACGCACAGCACGATACCGTAGAAGAACAGCAAGGTATCCCACTCGGCTCGGGAGACCCGGCTAAACACGTCAAAAGGCACAACGGATCCCAGCTGCTCTAAACGTTTCTGATCACCGGCGCGCTCAGCCATGGCGCGTTTACGCGCTAACGAGCCTGGTAAGGTCATACGCAGGAAGTAACCGAAAAACTGTAAGTAACCCAGACCCATCATCATGCCCAATACCGGCGGCAGATGCAGCCAAATATGACAAGTAACAGCGGTCGCGACGGTGAGCAAGAATAATGAGGTAATACGCAACGCGCCGCGTTTCAATTCCACTTCTGTATGCAGCGTGCTGGGTTTCTTGTTTTCAATAAAGAAACTCATGACAAGTGCGGGTATTAAGTAGTTTGCGACGGACGGTAAGAACAACCGCAAAAATTCAGTAAACGTCACTTGCCCAGCTTGCCAAACCATCAGTGTGGTAATGTCACCAAAGGGGCTAAAAGCGCCACCGGCGTTGGCTGCAATAACAATACTGACACAGCACAAGGCAACAAATTTTTTGTCGTCTTGCGCCACTTTCATAACGACAGCACACATCAATAAAGCGGTAGTTAAGTTGTCGGCAACGGGTGAAATAAAGAAGGCCAGAATACCCGTTATCCAGAACAACTTGCGGTAACTGAAGCCCTTCTTTAAAAGCCAGGCGCGCAATGCGTCGAACAACCGTCGTTCTTCCATCGCATTGATATAAGTCATTGCCACCAGCAAGAAGAGCATCAATTCAGCAAACTCTAACAAGTTATGTCGAAATGCTGACTCCGCTAAAGCCGCGTGCTCCCCGGTATAGACAACGCCAATGAGAATCCAGATAACACCGGCGGCAACCAGCACTGGTTTGGATTTTCTCATATGGAGCTTTTCTTCACCCATCACCAAAATGTAGGCAAGAGCGAAAATAATCAGGGCAGCGTAGCCAACGGTGGAAGAGGTCAAATCGATACGGTCAGCAGAGGGCTCTGCTGCCAGTACTGATACCGAAAATAACAGGGAAATGACGGTAAGCAGTAATTTTGTCATGGCGCTTATTGAGCGCAAGCTATGCCAAGCTACATAACTTGCACCAACTCTCCTTGTCGGTTAATAGTTAAAAAGTGTTTGATCATGCCAGCTTGGATTTGCTGGACCATCATTTCTAAGGGCTGTGAGGCTTCGTCACTGGAAATAGGATGTCCGCCACGACCATCCATTGCGCTGACAAAAGCAATATCCCAGTCAATATCGGTACGTTTGGATTCTTCCACAAGCACATCGAAGCTCTCAACTTCTTCGGGCAATTTGTCGACACACAATACAGGCTCCAAGTTGCCACCGGCCTGTTGTTCAAACTGTTGTTGCTGAATTTGAGTGGGTTGCTCAGGTAGCTGAGCTTTGGCCAAAACAAACAGTAGCCTTTGTGGCTCAGGTTGTTGTTTTGCCATATTGATAAAGTCTTGATAACTGGTAATTTCCATGGTGTCACCGCGTATTCGTGAAGTGCGAGCGGAGAATACCACAAAACCACTTTTTGAATGCATCAAAAAAGAGGGAGCTTAACTCCCTCTTTGTGGGTAGATGTGTCAACTTAGCTTGCCTTACGCAGCCCTATATTGGCCTGAGCCGCACCGTTAGTGGCCTGGCTCGCTTCGTCGCGATGATAGTGACGCGCAGCGTGCTCTTTACGACGCCCCGCACTGAATGCAGAAACCCGCTTCAGGTAGCCAATAACTCGAGTACCGTAGTCAATATTCTCTGAATGACAGCTGGAGCATTCACTTAACGTGCGCTTGTCGATGTGCTCACACTCGTTGCAAATAGTGATTTTGACGTTAATACAGAAATAATTACAGCCAGTTTTTGCGGCTATGTTCAGCAATGACAAGTAGCCGGTTGCATTCAGCTTTTCATCCATATTCAGGTGCAATGCCGAGCCACCGTCCAAATATTCCACCAACTCCTTACCGTGCATCACAAACTTATCCAAAGCATTAGTTTCGTCGTCCTCAACGACGTAGAAGTACGAATTGTAGCAGTCACGCGATACTTTATAACCGTCCGCTTTGTCCCACTTTGCATTCTTAACCCCTAAGTTTTCCGCCGGCACAAACTCAGTGTTAAACATGTAGCCGTATTCCGCCTTGGCGGCTTTATTGGCGTCATAAATAACTTTCAGGTGACGCTCTACAAAGCTTTTGTACTCAGGATTATTGCTCGCTCTAATGCCTTGCGACTCAGCAGCTTCGACCATGCCGTTAATACCAATGGTCAAGAATTGTTTGTCCAAGCTGATAAAGCCTGCGTCATACACTGTCAGCATACCTGCGTCTTTGTATTCTTCCATCAGCTTACGGTAAGCCACCTGATACTTGTGAATTTTGCTAATTTCTTCTTCCAAGTTCCGGCCGTCTTGCACTAAGCGGTTCATATTAATGGTAATGACATTAATCGATCCGGTCGCAACACCGCCGGCACCCAAGGTGTAAGAGAATGTATTGTCGCTAATTTCTGAGCGCAAACGGCAGCAGGACGCTAGTGAGTCGGCATTGTCTGACAAATACACAAAGAATGAGTTACCGTTGGCTAATTCCGCCGCCATTTTCTTTGCGAAGACCTGATCTTTACAGGCGCCCTCTTCCGTTAACATCGCAACGGTCACAACCGGAAAGGTCAAAATAGATTTTTCACGCTCTTTATTAAACCAGTCTAAAAAGAAGTCCTGTAAAGCGCTCACTGTCTCCCATTTTGGTTTACTGAAGTCTTTTGGGAAGACGAAGTCACCAAACATGCTGTCAAAGTAGTGCTTGTCATACACAGAAATATTCCAGAACACACTTTGGTACCCACGTGCCGCTGCCGGTTGGTTAATCGCATACACAACGTGCTGTAAATGATTTTCGATTTGCTTACGGTGCGTATTTAGGTAGTCATCCCCATAGTCCTTACGTGCGAAATAGTCGAAGTAGGTTAAGAATTCGACGGTAGCTACTGCGCCAGCGTATTGTGAGCTTACGGCAAAAACAAAGTTGACGAATGAGCCACAAAAAGACTCTAAGTGTTTAGGCGCCAGCGACTCGCCACCCAGCTTCGTCAAACCGTCGGTTAAAAACGGGTACATCGTCACTGACACGCAATATGGCTTCAAGCTGGTTTCGTCGTGCACGTAAATTTCATGATCTTCTATTTGACGAACGTATTCTTTCGCTAAGCTGTCGTCGAACAACTCTGCAATTTTGTTACTGACCTGCTTGCGGTTCACTTGCACAAAAAAGTCTTTCATTAACTCAGCCTCTAAGGTCGCAATGTTCTTCTGCGTAACATTTGCGTTGGCATCCATTTTCGAACCGTCTGCGGCATTTTGTGCGTTCAGATAGTCCGCAATGAAGTCTACTTTTTCTGAAACCTGGTCGTCGTTTAAGCGCAACATAATTATTCTCCTGTCAGAAATTTGCAGTTCAGTAGCTGCTTTGTTCTTAAGTCATAAAATTTTTGATTGGTGTGGGGGTTCTCTAAACCACCCTTTTCGGCTATCCATGGCCCGGTTTTTAAGTACGTCAACTGTTCCCTAATACGCAGAGAGACATCCTCGTAGCCTGTATAAAGACAGGTTTCCAACCCTTCTGCGCGAACTCGTTTTAAGTGTTTTATCAGCGCTTCCGGTTGCCATTCGCCACCCAGAAACAACACGCACGTAATGAGGCCTTTGTACATAGCCAGGCGCTCTTGCAAGTAGTCTTCGGTTAACGCTAAACCGCTGCCGACAGGCCAACTGTCCACGCTATGACAACCTTTACACCCGACAGGGCAACCGGTAATGGTGTAAGCTAACGCCACTTCATCCGGCACTTCCTGCCAGACAACCTGTTCAGAGCTGTAATGTAGCTGTTGTGGGTAGCTCGTCATGAAACACCATATATCGGATTAATTTACGCACAAAACACTATATCTTGTGTTTTCTTAGCATAGGTAACATAAAATACTGTGCATTGATCAACCTCAAGAAACACGTTGAATACCTCTAACGGGGTAGAAAATACCTTTTAGGTTATTTTTACCCTAACAGTAAAAAAAACCCTTTCCAGTTAAGTCATAAGAACCCTAAAAATAAAAAAGACCATAAAAATCAAAACATTAAAACTTGGCATTGAAGTTGCTCTAGGCATGGGGACAGTGAGATCAACATCACTATTCATTCTTTTTTGAGGGAGTAACAACCCATGATGTGGTTCAGAGGTATCAAGGAGGTCAACAATGGCCGGGTATCGTAAGCTTTGGTGGACACTAATCGGTGTTCTTGCAATTACTTTTGGTGTTTTAGGGTATTTTGGAACGGAAGTTTACCGGGAGGCACCGCCTATTCCGGACAAGTTCGTGAGTACCAACGGTAACGTCATTGCAACCGAAGAGTCGGTTCTTGACGGACAAACGGCATGGCAGTCTGTGGGCGGCATGCAGTTAGGCTCTATTTGGGGCCATGGTGCGTACCAGGCACCTGACTGGACAGCGGACTGGCTGCACCGTGAGCTGCTGGCCTGGTTAGACATTCGTGCACAAGAAGTGTTCGGTAAGCCGTATGACAAGCTGACCGGTGTTCAACAAAACCAGCTTGAGTATGAACTGAAAGAAGAGTATCGCACCAATACATACGACAAAGGCTCAAACGAAGTTATTTTGAGCGAGCGTCGTATTCAGGCCATTGAGCAAACCGGTGAGTACTACTCCAAACTGTTCAGTGACGACCCTGAGTTGCGTCCTACTCGCGTCAGCTATGCGATGAAAGAAAACACATTACCTTCGGCAGAGCGTCGTGCGCAAATGAATGATTTCTTTTTCTGGACCGCATGGGCGGCTGCTACTGAACGCCCGGGTGCCGATATCACTTATACCAACAACTGGCCACACGAGACACTGATAGACAACGTGCCTAGCGCGGAAAACATCATTTGGTCTATTGTCAGTGTCATTCTTTTAATTGCCGGTATTGGCTTCCTGATTTGGGCGTGGGCATTTTTACGCGACCAAGAAGAAGAGGAACTGATTGCGCCGGAGCACGATCCTATTTCTAAGGTCAAGCTAACTCCTTCGCAAAAAGCACTGGGTAAATATTTGTTCATTGTCGTTGCGTTGTTTAGCTTACAGGTTTTATTGGGTGGCTTAACCGCTCACTATACTGTTGAAGGGCAAGAGTTCTACGGCATCAATATCTCTGAGTGGTTCCCCTACTCACTGACACGTACCTGGCATATTCAGGCCGCTATGTTCTGGATTGCGACCGGGTTCTTAGCCGCAGGTTTATTCCTGGCGCCAATTATTAACGGCGGTAAAGATCCTAAATACCAAAAACTCGGCGTGGACGTGTTGTTCTGGGCGCTGGTTCTGGTTGTTGCGGGTACCTTTATCGGTAACTGGCTGGCGATTGCGCAAATCATGCCAGAACACCTGAACTTCTGGTTAGGCCATCAGGGTTATGAGTACGTCGACTTAGGTCGCCTATGGCAAATTGGTAAGTTCCTGGGCATCGTATTCTGGTTAGTCCTCATGATGCGTTGTGTTGTTGGTGCGTTTAAAGAAAAAGGCGACAAGAACTTACTGGCACTATTCACTGCCTCGGTCGTCGCTATTGGCCTATTCTATGGAGCCGGCTTCTTCTACGGTGAGCGCACTCACATTTCTATCATGGAATACTGGCGCTGGTGGATTGTTCACCTGTGGGTAGAAGGCTTCTTCGAAGTATTTGCCACTGCCTCACTGGCCTTTATTTTCCACAGCATGGGCTTAGTCTCCCGCCGCATGGCAACCGTTGCTGCGCTGGCATCAGCGTCGCTGTTCATGCTTGGTGGTGTACCAGGTACCTTCCACCACTTGTACTTCGCGGGCACAACCACACCGGTTATGGCCGTGGGCGCAACTTTCTCTGCGTTAGAAGTGGTACCGCTGATTGTACTGGGCTATGAAGCGTGGGAAAACTACAGCCTGCAAAAACGTGCTGACTGGATGCAACGCATTAAGTGGCCACTGCTGTGCTTCGTTGCCGTTGCGTTCTGGAACATGTTAGGCGCCGGCGTATTAGGCTTCATGATCAACCCGCCTATTTCGCTGTACTACGTGCAAGGTCTGAACACCACGCCTACTCACGCACACGCGGCTCTATTCGGCGTGTACGGATTCCTGGCACTAGGCTTTGTATTGCTGATACTGCGCTACATTCGTCCTAACCTGCAGTTCGACGAAAAACTGATGAAAATGGCCTTCTGGACCATGAACATTGGCTTAGTACTAATGCTCTTCACCAGCTTGCTGCCAGTCGGTTTCATCCAGTTCTACGCGGCTGCGACTGAAGGTTTATGGTACGCACGCAGTGAAGCCTTCATGCAACAGCCTCTGCTACAGAACCTGCGTTGGTTCCGTACCCTTGGCGACATGGTCTTCATTGTCGGTGCCCTGGGCGTCAGCTGGCAAGTGATAAAAGGCTTAAAGCATAAATCTGCTTAACCCTTAATAAACCAAGCTTCTGCAAACTTGTGGAAGCTTGGTTTTTGTTTTTGGAGGTTCCATGCAGTTAATCGAAAAATTAGGGTATGTCCGCAGTCATCAATGTTCATCGACTCAGTCTCAGTTGCGTCAGCGTATCGCACAACTTGAAGCAGAAAACACCTCGCTGTCAGGACAATTAGAATCGGCTCAGCAAGTCGTTTCGCAACAGCAAACCGAACTCAACGACTATCGTCAACGCCTGACTTTTATTGAGAATTTCACCGAGTCACTAGCGGGTTACCAAAACACCTTTTCACAGCTCAGCGATTTACTACAGAGTGAACGGGAAACCATTCTTACCATTGACCAAAACAACCAGTCGGGTGAGTCCACAATGTCTGCTGTGGTCGGCAACTTGTCGTCCATTGTTAATGATATAGAGTCGACTTCAGAAAGTATCGCCGCGTTAAAGGGGCACACTCAGGAAATTGAGCAAACCAGCGGCGATGTCCGTGGTGTTGCGGAGACCACTAATCTACTGAGTTTGAATGCCAATATCGAAGCTGCGCGAGCCGGTGAACATGGTCGAGGCTTTACCGTGGTCGCTAATGAAGTCAGGGCCCTTTCTCAACGTACAACGGAACTGACCGACCGAATTAACGATAAAGTCGGACAAATTGTACAGGGCGTTGACTCAAGTCATGCTCTGAGTGTTGAAGCCATGCAGACCACGCGTGAAAATATTGAGTCGACAAAGCATTATTTATCGTCTCTCGCCGAAGAAAATACGCACATCAAGCAACTGGGCGGCAGTATCTCTAACAGTGCGTTGTTGGCACAAATTGAGCTGGCCAATATTGAAGAAATGCAACTGCGGATGGACGTCTATCGTGTGTATTTAGGCACCTTAGCCGCTGACAAATGCAATGTTGTTGACTCTGACGAGTGTGGCATTGGTCGCTGGTATTATTCGGAGCTGTTCCGAGAGAGGTTTAAGGCACATAAAAGCTATCAGGCTATTGAAGCGCCTCATGACCGTGTCCATGAATCGGCGCAAGCCGTTGTCGATGCCGTGAAAGCAGAAAATACTCTACTGGCCCGCGAGCAGCTCGAGAAAATGGAACAATACAACCGCGACGTGAGCCATCACATTCGCATTATGTCGGAGAGTTTACTGGAGGATGTATGAGCCGCAAACCCGATACTAAAACCGCGATGTACCAGCTGTTGAACGTCATTCGCGAACACATTCCTTTTGGCTTAAAAGAAGCGGATATGTGTCAGGGTATTTGTCGCGGCTGCTCGAAAAAGATGATGGAAATGTTGGATGCGGAAGTTAGCCAGTGGCAGGCCGACTTAGACAATGACCTTGCTGACCCGACTCTGGCAGACTTAGTTTTCATGGAAAAGCTGGCACGCCGCACTGAGAAGATATTACGACGTAACAGCTTAATGTAACTGGCTTTTAAGTGAGTTGATAAACTTGCTCTGTCACCGGGTTATCTTCGGGCTTCTCGCCATTCAAGATGCCTTCATCAGACTCGAGTTGCTCAATGCTAAAACGCTGACCAAACCCTGATTCCACTTCGCCTTCACTGACCGAAAAAGGAGGGCCTTCGCGGAACCCCGCGGGGTACTGTAAAGTTATTAATAAGCCCTGAGCACGTTCAGGCAATTGCTCGCTTAACTGCTTCACGTAGTGTCTACGCATTTCCGGCGGTAACGCCACCATGGCAGCGCGATCATACCAGGCGTCAACATCGGCTAAATCTTTGCCGGTCAACTCAAAGAAGTCCCCCACCCAAATGACCAGCTCACCCAGTGCGTATTCTTTGAACTTACCCTTTTGCGTCACCGTCGGCGTTAAGTCGTTGTCACTGAAAAACTGCTTTACTGCAAGGTCGCTCAGCTCAATACCAAACACCCGGTAGCAGTTATCTAATAGCCACAGCATGTCGTTTGATTTACCGCACAGCGGCACAAATACTGTCGCACCCGGCTTGGCAACTTTCTTAAAATAGCGCCGCAGCATCTCGTGAGCTTCCGGACGGTGAAAGCCAATTTGCTGATTTTCCCATCGTTCATGCCAAAAGCTGGCTTCCATGGTGACTCCTTACCTTAAAAACGGTTACTACCAATAAAAAAGCACCCACGAAGGGTGCCTTTAAATACGTTAAAAATCCAGCATTACTGGGCCTTACTGTAACAGCGGTGACCCGGTACTGACAAAATCAAAACCTTTAATATCCGCTTCATTTGCCAATGCCTGAATATATTGTGACACCGCTTTACGATGCACTTTTTCTTCCAGATACTCAGCAATTTTGTCGCGAACAGCGTCATAAGGTAACGGTTTGCCGTCGATTTTATGATCCACGCTGACAACGTGAAAGCCATAACGGCTTTCAACCGGATATTTCATCACGCCCAGTTCGGCAGTAAATAACTGGCGCTCAAACTCAGGAACGGTTTGCCCGCGACTCAGTTGCCCTAGGTTACCATCGGTTTCTTTAGACGGGCACGAAGAGTACTGACGCGCTAACTGAGCAAAGTCGTGGCCTTGCTTGAGCTCTTCAATTAACTGCTCTGCCATACGCTTGGCATTAACACGCTCTAAGTCGTCGTCCGGTGCGGCTGCCAACAGGATATGTCGAGCTTCAACAATGGGTGACGTTTTAAAGCGCTCCGGGTTTTGCTCAAAATACTGACGACAGGCTTGTTCGTCGGCTTCGGGACGAGCAACCTCACGATCAATCAGTTTCTCGATAAAATCGTCACTGCCACCGTCAGCTGTGTCATCCAGCACTTCTATACCTAAGTCATTAGCACGCTGTTTAAACAGTTCACCAATGACCAGCGCTTCCGCTGCTTTCGCCATGGCTTCTTCACGCGTTTCTGCCGGATGATACTGCATTTCTTCCAGAATCATTTTTTCCGGAATTTCCGTTTGATTAACTTGAATCATTATTACTTCCTCGAGGGGGCGTTGCCCCCTCTCGTTCAATCACTTAATACGTCGGTTTAGCAAACTTCTTGCGTACAACCTGGTGCTGGCGAGTAATGTACTGTACCGGCACACTGAACATATGCACCAGACGTGTGAATGGGAAGATTAAGAAGATGGTCATTCCCAAGAACACATGCAGCTTAAATACCCACTCTATTTGAGGGTTAGAAATAGCCGCCACCGACTCAACAGGATCTAGCGTAACGATGTTTTGAGCCCAACTCATAAGCATCAGCATAACGCCTGCTTTTTCACCCTCTGCGCCATGAACAACGTGCATCGTAGAATAGTAAATTGAGATAAGCCCCAGTGCTAATTGAGCAAAGAGAATCCAAAGCAATAAAATGTCCATTTTCGAGCTATTGATTCTTACACGCTCAATATTCATGCGTCGGTTAATTAAAATAACTAACCCATACAAGCAAATGAGTCCAAATATGCCGCCCATAACAATAGCAACCCATTGCTTGAACTCATTACTAACACCCAACATATGCCAGACAGGCTTCGGCGTTAATAACCCAACTAAGTGACCGAAGAAAATACCAATAATACCAATGTGGAACGGCAAGCTACCTTTGCGCAGTTGCTTGCTCTCCAGCATTTGGCTGGAACTGGTCTTCCAGGTGTACTGTTCGCGGTCGTAACGAATCCACGTTCCGATAAAAAATACAGCCAGGGCAATATAAGGATATACGCCGAAGGCCAACATATTTATGTAATCCATGATGCTCTCCTTAAATGCCTGAAACTTTTCTTGGCTGTGTCTGAACCGGTTGCGATTGACCTGACTGCATTAAGTCATCCGTGTTAAACGGCACGTACTGATCGCGACGCTGACCTTCCGACGGGCGGCTTTGCGCGCTTGGGCAGCCATTGGTTTGGTCATTGCCAGTGAAAGTCACCGCTTCCTCTTCCCACACTTTGTCCAATTCTCTCGCCGTGTCGTCACGTTTTTCATCGGCGATTTGACGACGCACATCGTCAAGGTCGATATCAATACCCGACACGTGCAGTAGCACTTCAAACAACAGTGAGTAATTACTGCCGCGCTGTTCAAGGCGAGCCGTCAGAAGCGCCAGAATATGCGCCACTTCTTCTAAGCCTAAGCGCGCATTTTCGTCACCCTGGGTCGATAAAAACTCCAAATACAAAGGAATGTAATCGGGCAACTCTTTAACGCCCAGTTCCAAACCGGCTTGCTTGTACTGGTTGTTCAGATCGACCATGGCCTGACCGCGGTCACGCGACTCGCCATGCACGTGTTCGAACAGCAGCAATGACAAGGCTCGACCACGCTCAAACAAGCTGTCGTACTCCGACTGCCAGTCCATTAAGCTCATGTCGCAGCGCGTTTGCAGAAACTCCATTAACGCCGCTTTATCGCCCGCTGCTAATGGTGATTGCTGGACCATGGCTTCCAAGTCTGCCCGAGCTTCAATAAGCTCGGGTTTTGGGTAGTCCAATAATAAAGAAATAACCTGTAAAACTTGCATCTGATTACTCCTTCATGGTCACAGGAATGACCTGGCGAACACTTTGTTTCTTCGCGCCGAACAGGTTCACACCGTTGTTACCATCGCTACAGCCGTTGCCGAAGCTAAAGCCGCAGCCGCCTTTAACGTCATACGCGTTTTCAGCATACGCACGGTGGCTGGTCGGAATCACAAAGCGATCTTCAAAGTCAGCCAGCGCCATGTAGCGATACATTTCTTCAACTTGGTTTTTACTCAAGCCTACTTGCTTCAGTACATTTAAGTCTTCAACACCGTCCACATGCTGCGAGCGCATGTAAGAGCGCATCGCAATCATTCGCTCTAACGCCCGAATAATTGGCTTCTCGTCGCCCGCAGTTAGCAAGTTCGCCAGATAACGCAGCGGAATACGCAGCGACTTCAAGTCCGGAATTTCACCGTCCATGCCGACATGGCCTGCTTCAACTGCACTTTGAATTGGCGACAGCGGTGGTACATACCAAACCATAGGCAGTGTGCGGTACTCGGGGTGCAGTGGCAGTGCCACTTTCCATTGCATCGCCATCATGTAAACCGGTGAGCGCTGTGCGGCTTTAATCCAGTTTTCAGCGATGCCTTCCTTACGCGCCGCTTCCTGAACTTCAGGGTCATGCGGGTCTAAGAAAATACCCAACTGCTCTTCGTACAGGTCTTGCTCGTTTGGCGTGTTTGCAGCTTCTTCAATGCGGTCCGCATCGTAAAGCAGTACACCTAAGTAACGGATACGACCGACGCAGGTTTCTGAACATGTGGTTGGCTGACCCGCTTCAATACGCGGGTAGCAGAACGTACATTTTTCAGATTTGCCGGTCTTCCAGTTGTAGTAAATTTTCTTGTACGGGCAACCCGATACACACATGCGCCAGCCGCGACATTTGTCCTGGTCAATCAGAACAATACCGTCTTCTTCACGCTTATAGATAGCGCCCGAAGGGCACGCCGCCACACACGCCGGGTTCAGACAGTGCTCGCACAAACGTGGTAAATACATCATGAAGGTCTTTTCAAACTGACCGTACATGTCTTTTTGAACCACGTCGTCAAAGTTTTTGTCTTTCTTACGCTTTTCGAATTCCGTACCCAGAATTTCTTCCCAGTTCGGACCCCATTCAACTTTCTGCATCCGCTTACCGGTGATCAGTGAGCGCGGCCGTGCAGTCGGTTGGTGCTTGCTCGGCTTCGCCGTGTGCAAGTGTTGGTAATCGAATTCAAACGGCTCATAGTAATCGTCAATTTCAGGTAAGTCCGGGTTACCAAAAATATTCGCCAAAACGCGGCGTTTACTACCAATTTTTAGCTCCAGATTGCCTTTTTTATTGCGCGACCATCCGCCGTTCCATTTGTCCTGGTTTTCCCATTCTTTCGGGAAACCAATGCCGGGCTTGGTTTCTACGTTGTTAAACCAGGCATATTCGACCCCTTCGCGAGAGGTCCATACGTTTTTGCAGGTGATGGAGCAAGTATGACAGCCGATACACTTGTCCAAATTCAGCACCATGCCAATTTGAGCTCTTACTTTCATCGTGTTGTCCTCACTCCGAATTATTCAGTATCCAGGAAGTCGACTTTGTCCATCTTGCGGACCACCACGAATTCATCGCGGTTACAGCCTACTGTCCCGTAGTAGTTAAAGCCGTACGCCTGTTGTGCATAACCACCAATCATATGGGTTGGCTTCATGACCACACGCGTTACTGAGTTGTGGATACCACCGCGGGTACCGGTCAGCTCAGAGCCCGGCATATTCAAAATACGCTCCTGGGCGTGATACATCATGCTCATACCCTCTGGTACGCGCTGCGAAACCACCGCACGAGCACAGATTGAACCGTTAACGTTAAAGATTTCCATCCAATCGTTATCTTCAATACCGGCCGCTTTCGCGTCGATTTCACTTATCCAGACGATCGGGCCACCGCGTGACAAGGTCTGCATAATCAGGTTGTCGGAGTAAGTACTGTGGATACCCCACTTCTGGTGCGGTGTAATCCAGTTCAGTACAATTTCTTTATTGCCGTTCTGGCGCTTGTTCAGCACCGGGGCAACCGTTTTCAGGTTAATCGGTGGCTTATACGCACAAAGGCTCTCACCAAAGTCCAGCATCCATTCATGGTCCTGATAGAACTGCTGACGACCGGTAATGGTGCGCCATGGAATCAGCTCATGAACGTTGGTGTAACCAGCGTTGTAAGACACGTGCTCATCTTCCAGACCTGACCAGGTCGGTGACGAAATGATCTTGCGTGGCTGTGCAACGATATCGCGGAAGCGGATTTTCTCTTCTTCCTTCGGCTTCGCCAGGTGTGTGTGATCACGCCCTGTCAGCTCACCCAGTGCCGCCCAGGCTTTAACAGCAACATGACCATTAGTTTCAGGCGCCAGCGACAAAATCGTTTCGCAGGCATCTATCGCCGATTCAATCTTCGGACGACCTTGGTTGGCACCTTCTTCCACATGTCTGCGGTTCAACTTGCCAAGGAATTCCACTTCTTCTTTGGTGTCCCAGCTAATGCCTTTACCACCGTTGCCCAGTTTCTCCATCAATGGACCGAGCGAGGTAAAGCGGTGATAGGTGTTCGGATAATCACGCTCAACCACCGTAATGTTCGGCATGGTTTTACCCGGAATGGCTTCACATTCGCCTTTCCACCACGCTTTACCACCGTATGGCTGTGCTAATTCACCCGGCGAGTCGTGCTGTAACGGTACCGTTACCACATCTTGTTCAACGCCCAGATGACCTTGACTCATTTTCGAGAAGTTCTTCGCGATGCCTTTAAAGATGTCCCAGTCAGACTGAGCTTCCCAAACCGGGTCGACCGCGGCTGTTAATGGGTGAATAAACGGATGCATATCCGAGGTATTCATGTCGTCTTTTTCGTACCAGGTCGCTGTTGGCAGAACAATGTCTGAATACAGACAGGTAGTCGACATACGGAAATCGAGTGTGGTTAACAGGTCGATTTTACCTTCCGGCGCTTCGTCTACCCATTCCACGTCTTCCGGTTTCTTACCACCGAACTCGCCTAAGTCTTTACCTAATAGACCATGCTTGGTGCCGAGTAAGTGCTTGAGCATGTACTCATGACCTTTACCGGACGAACCCAACAGGTTTGAACGCCAGATAAATAAGTTACGCGGGAAGTTTTTCGGATCATCCGGTTGCTGACAGGCAAACTTCAGGTCGCCTTTTTTCAGTTGATCAACCACATAATCTTTTACATCCATACCAGCTTCTTCCGCCGCTTTAACCAAGCCCAGCGGGTTAGTACTGAGTTGTGGCGCAGACGGCAACCAACCCATACGCTCAGCGCGGGTGTTGTAGTCCAGAATCGTGCTGTTCCACTTGTCTTTGTTGGCAAGCGGCGACACCACTTCGCTCATGTCGAGCTTCTCATAACGCCATTGGCTCGAGTGGTTGTAGAAGAACGAAGTACCGTTCATGTGGCGAGGTGGACGCTGCCAGTCCAGACCAAATGCCAGCGGTTGCCAGCCGGTTTGTGGACGCAGTTTTTCCTGACCCACGTAATGAGCCCAGCCGCCGCCAGACTGACCGATACAGCCACACATCATCAGCATGTTGATCATGCCGCGATAGCTCATGTCCATGTGGTACCAGTGGTTGATACCGGCACCCACGATAACCATGGAGCGACCTTTCGTTTTGTCCGCATTGCGACCAAACTCGGTTGCCACGCGAATAACGTCTTCAGGTTTAACGCCAGTAATTTGCTCTTGCCATGCCGGCGTGTAAGGCACATCGTCGCTGTAGTCTTTGGCACGATTTTCGTCACCAATGCCATTGTCGACACCGTACTGCGCCAGCATTAAGTCGAAGACGGTCGCAACGTAAGCGGTCTCACCGTTCGCCAGCTCAACCTTTTTGGCCGGAATTTTGCGAACCTGAACTTCGTCGTGGTTGGTATGTTGGAAATATTCATACTCGTGCGGTGCATTACCGAAGTATGGGAAGCCCACTTCCACAATGTCATCGTGGTTGTCTTTTAATGACAATTGCAGGCCAACGTCGCCTTTCTTATCTTTCTGCTCCAGGTTCCACTTGCCTTTTTCACCCCAGCGATAACCGATAGCACCGTTCGGGCTGGTTAAACGCTGATCGTCACTGTTAATAGCAATGGTTTTCCAGTCTGGGTTATTGTCTTCGCCCAGATTGTCGACCAAGTCAGCAGCGCGCAGGAAACGGCCCTGATTCAAGACTTTTTCGCCCGGCTCCAACATAACCAGCATTGGCATGTCGGTGTAGCGCGTCACATAGTCGTGGAAATACTGGCTTTGCTTGTTCACGTAGAATTCTTTCAGAATGACGTGCCCAAAGGCCATGGCCAGTGCTGAGTCGGTACCCTGACGAGGGGCTAACCAGGTATCACCAAACTTTGAAGCTTCGGAATAGTCCGACGTAATAACACAGGTTTTCGTACCTTTGTAACGCACTTCGGTAAAGAAGTGAGCGTCCGGTGTACGCGTTTGCGGTACGTTAGAACCCCAGGCAATAATGTAGTTGGAGTTGTACCAGTCCGCTGACTCCGGCACGTCGGTTTGCTCGCCCCACACTTGAGGTGAAGACGGCGGTAAGTCACAGTACCAGTCGTAGAAACTTAAGCAGTTACCACCAATAAGAGACAGATAACGTGCGCCGGCAGCGTATGACACCATCGACATAGCAGGAATTGGCGAAAAGCCAGTTATGCGGTCAGGACCGTATTCTTTTGCCGTGTACACGTTAGATGCAGCGATAATTTCGTTCACTTCCTGCCAGCTGGCACGAATAAAGCCGCCCATACCACGTGCTTGCTTGTAGCTTTTCGCTTTGGCCGGATCAGTAACGATTGACTCCCAGGCTTTGACCGGGTCTTTATGCTTTTCTTTCGCTTCGCGCCATAACGACATCAACTGCTGCCGCACTTTTGGATACTTTAAGCGGTTGGCGCTGTAGATGTACCACGAATAGCTCGCACCACGAGGACAGCCGCGAGGCTCATGGTTTGGTAGGTCAGGACGTGTACGCGGATAGTCGGTTTGCTGGGTTTCCCAGGTAACCAAACCGTCTTTGACATAAATTTTCCAGCTGCACGAACCGGTACAGTTTACCCCGTGGGTAGAACGTACCACTTTGTCATGCTGCCAACGTTGCCGATAACCTTGCTCCCAAGCGCGGTCTTCGTCGGTGGTGACACCGTGACCGTCGGCAAATGGTTCTTTGTGCGTTTTAAAAAAACGCAGTTTTTCGAGTAGACGACTCATAATTCAGACTCCCAGTCCACGCCTAACATTAATAATCACGTAGGCTGAAGTTTGCGCCATCTTTCCTTGACTTGCCACCCACCGAACCGAGCTAACCTATTGATTAAAAACAAAAACTACCACTAAGGTGGTATATGCATTTAAACTGCACCTATTGATTTACAAGACTTTTTTTAAATCTACTTGAGAATGGTTATCACCTACCCTACAAAGTGGTAAAAAAGAGGTAGCCCAAAGTTACCAATCGTTGTTTCTCTACCCACTGTTGCTATATCATTGTCCTGTATTTTTAAAAACGGAACGCTGGTTATTTATGCTGCGTAATGCCTCAATCATTAATGTCTTTCGAATATCCCTCGCGATTATTGTGATTGTCGCCAGCGCATCCTCTTTATCAGCTTTCTGGTTGTTGGAAAAATCCGAGCAGGACGCCGAGCTTATTAACGTTGCAGGCTCCATGCGCATGCACGCCTACAAGTTCGCGACCGAACTTTCTAATGATCAACCGGCACAAGCCCAGGCTACTGTCGAAAAAATTGAAGGCCTGTGGGAAAAGCCACTTCTGAATCGCCATTTCGCTAAAGCCAGCACAGACCTCGAAAATTACGCCCTGCAGGTAAAACAGGAATGGCAAGGTATTGCTCGAGACGCGCAAGAGCGAGGCTATTCACAACTTTCTGACAGTGATTCACAGCGAATTAGTATTTATGTCGACCAGCTTGATGAACTCGTGGGTATGTTGCAGGAGCATTCCGAACACAGAATGGAAAGTGTCCGCAGTGCATTGGCGCTGGCCTCCTTTATTATTGTGGCAGTGTTTTTCTTCTTGCTGACCGTATTAAAACGCAAAATCGACGAACCGCTAACGCACTTATTGTCAGTGTCTAAGCGCTTAGGTCGCGGTGACTTTACCGCCAAGTCCAAGCTTAATAACAACGACGAAATTGGCCAGCTGGCACGCACACTGAATAAAATGTCAGAAACCGTCAGCTACTTTTACGGCGGACTGGAGCGCCGCGTCGAGCAGCAAACCGAAGAGCTGTCGCGTAAAAACAAAGTGCTGTCGTTCTTGTACGACACTGCGCGCTCTATTATTGAACACAGTTACGACTACAACAATTACCAGGAAGTTATCGAGAAACTTTACGAAGTGGGCGAAGTTGAGGACATTGAGCTGTGCCTGCTGACCGAAGAAGGTAATCGCCCGTTCCTGCAGTTGCAGCCACGCCCAAATTCTCATGAGCCCTGTGAAGCCGGCGACTGCGCTACCTGCATAAAAGCCGGCCCGGGTGCGTCGGTTATTGAAGACAAAATGGTCTATCGCTTTGTGTTAAAACGCGAAGACCAAAACTACGGCGTATTAATAGTACGCTGTGACCCAACAGAACCACTAGCGACCTGGCAGCAACAGCTTATGAGCTCAACCGCCGACCAACTGGCCTTGTCGCAAAGTCTTAAGTCTGAAGAAGAGCAAGTGCGCCGCCTGGCACTGATGCACGAACGTACGGTTATTGCGCGTGAGCTCCATGACTCGCTAGCGCAGGCATTGTCGTACTTAAAAATTCAGGTAACACGGCTGCATAAAGCCGTCGATAAGGACGACCGTGACACCATTGACGATGTGAGCAATGAACTGCGCGAAGGCCTGAATGCCGCCTACCGCCAGTTGCGCGAACTGCTGACCACCTTCCGCCTGAAAGTCGATGGCTCTGGATTGTACAACGCGCTGCAAACCACAGTGAAACAGTTCTCAGAACAAAGCGACATGGCCATTAATTTGGACTATCGCCTGAACAATATTCCACTAGCGCCGCACGAAGAAATTCATCTACTACAGATTATTCGCGAAGCCAGTCAAAACGCCATCAACCATAGCGAAGGCACCGAAGTCAGCATTACGCTGTCACAGCCAAGCGGACAAGATGTTGAGCTGCACATTCGTGACAACGGCATTGGCCTGCCTGAAAACGCCGAAAAAATTAACCACTACGGTCTGGCAATTATGCAAGAGCGCAGCCGTAACCTCGGCGGCGACATTCGTCTGCAACGACTCGAAAGCGGTGGCACCGAAGTCTTCTTTACCTTTACTCCGGATTATTTGTTGCAGTAGGATGCGCCCACAATAAACCCAAGGCTTTCGTAACCCAAGAATGCGTCCTAGACTGATGGTACAAGTCATTAGTTTAAGACGCATTTATGGGACAAGTTTCAGGCATCCGTTTTGCGCTGACAGGCGCCACTCTTATTGCCATAAGCTTTGGGCTGGCGCGTTTCGCCTTTGGTTTGTTTGTCCCGCAAATACGTGCTGACCTAGAAATTAGCGCTAACACAATTGGTGTTATCGCCGCACTCCCCCTTATCAGTTTTGTTGTTATCAGTTTAGTGGCTCCGTTAGTCACCAAGTATTTTGGTGCACGTAATACGACCGTGTTATCTGCTTTATGCGGTGTTTTTGGTCTGGCGTTAGTGAGTCAGGCAACCGGTTCCATAAGTCTCGGTTTAGGCGTATTCGCTTGTGGTATATGCACGGGCTTAATGATGCCGGCGTTAACTTCCGCTATGCAGGCATTGGTCGACCGCTCTATTCATGGCCGTGTCAGCTCCGTAATGAATGCGGGTACAAGCGTTGGTGTCGCGCTCTCTGTTCCGGCTGTCTTGTTTTTAGTGGGGGCATGGCGCTACGCCTATTTGTCCTTCACGGTAGTCGCAATTATTGGTGTTCTGCTTGCTTGGTTTTTAATTCCGTCGGTTTCCAGACTTACTCCCTCTAATGCCGCACCACCACCTAAGATTAAAGCTCGACAATGGTGGCGCTTATTAAAGTTGTCCCTATTTGCCTTCGCCATGGGTTTTATTGCATCTGCTTATTGGACGTTTGGGCCGGATTTAGTCACCAATTTGGGCTCACTGTCGTCCCAACAAAGCGGTTGGTTATGGTTAGCCTTAGGTATTGCGGGCTTAGGCGGCGCTGTTATCAGTGACCTGGCAGACAGAAATAACCCACCGATAACCCACGCGCTCATGCTGATGATGCTCACAACCAGCTTAACCCTGCTGGCCGCCAGCCCAAGCCAGATCTATCTTGCCGTGTTTTCAGCATTGATTTTCGGTTTGGCCTACATGAGCCTAACCGGGTTGTATCTGATGACAGGCATTCGTTTATTGCCAGGCCGCCTTTCAATGGGGCCCGTTTTACCCTTTGTAGCTTGCGCCCTAGGCCAGGCTGCAGGATCGCCTATTATTGGTTTACTCGTTGGTGAATTTGGCTATGCCGAAAGCTTTTCTATTTTTGCCGCAGTGGGCGTTTTTATTGCACTCATATCGCCATTCTATCCCGGCCATACTGAACATGAGGGTGAAGTGCCTGAAGAAGAAACTGGTCTCCAGGCAGCGTATGATAATCAGCTGCAGGATGAAGAAGGCGAGCCTTTAGAAAGTTCGAGTATCGAACATTGAAGAATAAATACGCTAGTACACACAAAACATCACTTATTAAGTAATGTTTTGTGTACCTGTAAGAGTTGCTGCTCATATTTACGTGACCTCTAGCTTACGTTCTGAAAATGAGAGAATTACCATTGGAGTAAGCTCCTATAAACTAAATTTCTCGCAGTATTTATGCACAATAAGCGAATTATCGCTCGACACAATAAGCGAATAATGGTACAACACAATAAGCGAATAAAAGACACGCACGATAAGCGAGTAGAACACCATGGCAACACCTTCTGATAAACTGGCTGATGCCTTAGAAGCACTTCATGATCTTCAGATGAATGGCTCAGTTGCCATACGCTCTGCTGATCTCTCGCGCACTCACCGAGAACGTCTCGTTCAAAATGGCTTCCTTGAAGAAGTCATCAAGGGCTGGTATGTGCCAGCACGCCCAGATGAAACACGCGGGGAGAGTACGGCGTGGTATGCCTCCTTTTGGCAATTTTGTGCAGCCTACCTTAACCACTTAAAGGGCGACGAATGGTGCTTATCACCTGAGCAATCTATCGCGCTTCATACTGAAAATATGACTGTGCCCAAACAGTTACTGGTTCGAGCGACCAAAGCACGGAACAATGTAACAGAATTGCCTCACGGCACATCACTATTAGATATTCGCGCTGCGCTTCCCGAACCCACTCAGGTGACGAGCAAAAACGGTCTGCGCATATATAGCCTTCCGGCTGCTTTGATTGCCTGTAGCAGACAGAGCTTTACTCAAAACCCAACAGATATGCGCGCGGGACTATCTATGATTAGTGATGCATCTGAAGTTTTGGAGCAATTGCTAGAAGGTGGCCATAGCTCTATTGCTGGCCGTTTAGCAGGTGCATTCAGAAATATTGGCCGCACCCAAATTGCTGACGATATTATGGGCACAATGCGCGCGGCTGGGTATAATTTGCGCGAAACAGACCCGTTTGAACAACAATCCAGCCTAAGCTTCTCACAGCGTGAGCAATCTCCATACGTAAATCGTATACGGCTTATGTGGCAGCATATGCGGGAAACTGTGATAGCGCACTTTCCCGCTTCCCCGACGCAAACAGTCGATAAAAACGCCTACATGCAGCATGTTGAAGATGTGTATGTAACGGACGCCTATCATTCGCTTTCTATTGAGGGCTATCGCGTCACGCCTGAGTTGATCACCCGCGTTCGTACGGGAGATTGGAATCCAGAACAAAACGCCGATGATAAAGAGCGGCTAAATACTTTGGCCGCCAGAGGTTATTGGCAGGCATACCAAGCCGTGCGCAATAGTATAGCTCGAATACTCGATGGGCATAATGCAGGAGAAGTCGTCGATAACGATCATCGCATATGGTATCGCGAAATGTTTGCGCCGGGAGTGACGGCTGGTCTTCATAAACCTGCCGATCTTGCTGGTTATCGGAATGCGCCCGTTTTTATCCGTCGTTCAATGCACACGCCGCCAAGCCGAGAGGCTGTGCGTGATGCTATGCCAGCGTTTTTTGAGTTGCTGAAAGCCGAGGAAAATGCCGCTGTGCGTGTTGTGCTAGGGCATTTTATATTTGTCTATATTCATCCTTATATGGATGGTAACGGCCGCACAGGTCGTTTTTTGATGAATGCCATGCTTGCCAGTGGCGGCTACCCTTGGACGATTGTGCCACTGAAACAACGCAATGATTATATGTTTGCACTTGAAGAGGCGAGCACAAACCAAAACATAGAGCCTTTCACGAAATTCTTGGGGGCACTTGTTCAAGCCTCACTGGATGGTAAAGCAGAGCCTTCAATTCCGAATGATTAACGAATAATCAAGATATACCGCGTCTGATATTAGTAGATACGTAGCTGCCGCACGCGAGTTGACGTTCCGATGGCAGCTATTGGCACTAAGCCGACATAATCAAGCTCCCCTACGGATTATAAAACTGCGCATGTTTACGCAGGTACATCCAGCCATTGAGTATGACGCCTGCTAAGTAGAAGACAACAAAGTCGACAAACACCATGTCGAGTGACTGCGACTCTAGCGCTATGGTGAAGCGAAACGGCAGGTAAACGGCACCGAGCATGGCAACGGTTCCGGCCCAGGTGAGTACTTTATGGGTGTAGGCTCTGGGGAAGACTTTGGTCATAGTCACAACCACCGAGCCATTGCCTAATGCGCTGGTGAATACCAAGCCCATCATGCTAATAAAAAAGGGTTCGAAATAGAGTTCGGCGGTGTCGTTTTGCGCTAAGTAAAGATACCACCCGGCCACAGCTCCGAAGACTATCATGAGCAACAAGCTAATTTGTGTCACTACCGCACCACCGAATATACCGGCCAACCAACGGCCAAAAGGCCTTGCTAACAAAGCAATAAACGGTGCCATCCAAACCAAAATAAGTGTGCTATAACCAAAAACTAGCTCCAACACGAGAGGCAACACCATGGCAAAACCGATGAAACTGCCAAAGGTCATGTTGTACAAAATACTGCAATACCACACATGGGCATTACGCAATAATTGACTGTCCGACTGGGTTTTCTCAGATGGAGCACTTTTGGGTGAAAGCCAGGCAACACCAATGCTTAGCAACGCCATAGTTGCAAACACAAACATCCATACCGCACTGACAGTACTCAACATAATGGGTTGACCGGCATCGACCCGCGAGAAAAAGTGCCCACTGCTGCGCTCTAAAATCAGCCCGGATTGCATAAACTCGGCCTGCCAGGTCGATAAGAAAGGAATAATTAACTGAGCGGTAAACATGGCAAATATCATCATGCCAATAACCAAACTCATAGACATGGGCAGGCGTTCAGTTTCTTTGTCCCGCCGGGTTAAGTCGAACGCCGGAGCAAACATCATGCAGCCAACGCCCGACAAAGCCGCTAGCCCCATTAAGTTGACGTAACTCACGTCAAATAAAGAAAAAGCCTGCCAACTGAGCAGTGACAACCCCAATAACAATACATTAGTAGCCGCTGGTTTCCATGAGCCGAGTAACCGTCCAAGAAATATCCCGACAAACCGAAACGCGGCGCCGCTAACACCTGCCAAACCTACCAGCAACATGAGCTGTGACGGATCCAGTGACAAATTAGACTTTGCCAATAGCACCACGATAACGCTCCAACTAGCCCAGTGTGTCACACCGAGCAAAAGCGTTGTTAATGTGGTCCAGCGAGTAGCCGATGTACTTTGCATATACAGGTCGCTATTGGCTAATGTAGGGTTTTGAATCATAGTGAAACTTTGACCTGTGCCCGACAAATGCGCAACTTGCATCATTAGTTAGTTGGCGGGTTATTGTGAGGTAGGCAACTACCCTTTTTTAGGTAGTTTTTGGTTCAAAATGGGCAAGTCGGAGTGTTAGCAATGAATTTACACACGACCTATGTCAAACTATCAACAGTTTGTTATTTAGGGAGAAAGTCATGACAACCGAAGCAGCGAGTATCATGTTGGTGGACGACCACCCATTGTTACGAAAGGGGCTTAAACAACTGATTGCCATGGAAGACGACATGCAAGTTGTTGCCGAAGCTAGTAGTGGCGCTGACGCTTTAAAACTCGCGGAAGAGCACGACCCTGACTTAATTGTTCTGGACTTGAACATGCAGGGTATGGACGGTATCGAAACGCTAAAAAAACTGCGCGACAACGGCGTTACCTCTCGTATCATTATGCTGACGGTCAGCGACGCAGATGACGACGTGGTTGCAGCGATAACGAATGGCGCCGACGGTTACCTGTTAAAAGACATGGAGCCAGAGCTGCTGTTGGAGCAAATTCATCGCGCAGTCACTGGGAAAATGGTGCTAAGCGAAGCCATTACTGAAATTCTGGCGACGGCACTGCGCCAACCGACCAAATCGCCAAGCTCGCAGTTGAGCTCATTGACCAATCGCGAGTATGAAATTCTAAGCCTGATTGCGAAAGGCATGAGCAATAAGGTGATTGCGCGCGAACTGGACATTTCTGACGGTACGGTAAAAGTACACGTTAAACACTTATTGAAGAAACTGGGACTGCGCTCGCGTGTTGAAGCGGCAGTCTGGATGGTTAACCAACAAGGTGAGCAGGAATGAGTCAACCACTCAAACCCGTTACAGAAGCGCTGGCAGAGATGCTGGCTGCAGTTGAAATAACCAAAGAAAAAGAAGTAATAGAGCTTAATGATGCGCATGGTCGCATTCTTAGCCGACCTGTAAATTCAACGCTGGACGTGCCCGGTTATGACAATTCTGCCATGGACGGTTATGCCGTTCGCTGCAAGGAAGCTCAGAGCGGCACGCGTTTAACCATAGCTGGTGTTGCATCGGCTGGTCATCCGTTTAATGACAAAGTGGAAGCTGGGCAGTGTGTGCGCATTATGACTGGCGCACCGGTGCCAGAAGGCTTTGACGCGGTGGTTATTCAGGAAAACACTGAGGCAGCAGACAACAGCAGCGTTGTCATTAGTAAAGCCCCCTCGGAAGGCGAAAACATTCGCTTGCGCGGCAGTGACATGTCCGTGGGTGAGGAAGTCATTGCCGAGGGTACAAAACTCAGTTCTATTGATATTGGTTTATTGGCGTCATTAGGTGTGGCGGAAGTCTCGGTCTTTAAAAAGCCCAAAGTTGCCGTATTCTCTACCGGAGATGAACTGGTCGCTCCCGGGGGCAAGCTGGCCGAAGGACAAATTTACGACAGTAATCGCTATTTGTTGAAAGCCATGCTCAGCAACTTGCCGGTTGATATTGTCGATCTCGGGTGTTTGAAAGACGACTTGGACGCCCTGCAAAAAGCACTTTCCGAGGCGGCGAAGAATTGCGACGCTATTATTACCAGTGGTGGCGTATCTGTTGGCGATGCTGACTTTACCAAAGATGCGTTAGAGCAACTCGGCGAGGTTAACTTCTGGAAAGTGGCCATGAAGCCCGGCAAGCCATTCGCTTTCGGGAAACTCGGTAACGCCTGGTTCTTTGGGCTGCCGGGAAATCCAGTTGCCGCAACGGTGACCATGGATCAGCTCGCACAGCCGGTGCTTAGACACCTAAGTGGTGAAAAGCACTTTAAGCCACTGGAACTTAACGCAGTTGCGTCAGCGGCACTGAAAAAACGCCCGGGGCGCGCCGACTACCAGCGCGGCTTTTATAAGCAGAATGCACAAGGCGAATTGACCGTCAGCAGTGCCGGCTCACAAAGTTCAGCGGTATTAAGTACGGTGAAAAAAGCCAACTGCTTAATATTGTTAGAGCAGGAGCAAGGTGCGGTGGAACCAGGTGATACGGTTAAGGTTCTGCCTTTTTCACGCCTGTTTGATTAAAGTTTGATCAGTATCAATTCAGCCGGCTGAAAAAAATGGACACTGTCCTGCTCAAGGAGGTGTCCATGCAATTTACCGATGTATTACTCAATCAACTCAATAAGCTAGGCATTAAAGAGCTTTTTGGTATTCCCGGCGACTTCATTCTGCCGCTGTTAAGCGATATTCAAAAGCGCAGTGACATACCCTTTCATTATTTGAGCCACGAGCCCGCCATTACCTTTTGTGCAGACGCTGCAGCGCGTATTACCAACCGCCCCGCGGCTGTGTTTTTAACCTATGGTGCCGGTGCTTTAAATGCCGTTAATGCGGTAGCTCAAGCTTATGAAGAGCATGTTCCTCTTATTGTGATCGCCGGTTTCCCGGCACAGAAAGAAATTGATCGCGGGTTGCATATACACCATCAGGCGAAACATACCGACTCACAGTCGCGGGTATTCGAGCAAGTCACCTGCTACCAAACGCGCATTGATTCGCCAGAAACCGCGACCGCTCGTTTGCAAAATGCCTTGTCGGAATGCCAGCGACAGTCACGCCCTATTCTCATCGAAGTGGCGCGCGATGCCTTTTCCTATGAGGTTCCGGCTCCAGAAGACTGGCCAAAGCCTGAAATGCCTTCACTTGAACTGACCAGTCTGAACGCGCAAATTAAGGAGCGCCTGCAAAAGGCCAAAAATCCAGTAATTCTTGCGGGTGTTGATGTGCGTCGTTTTTATGCATCAGCGGCTTTAGAAAGTTTTAGCGAAAAAACCGGCATACCTATTCTCACCACGTTTTTAGGACGTTCGGTCATTAACGTGAAACACTCCAACTACGCCGGCGTGTTTTTAGACGACAGCGACTCAACCGCTTACCAGCTGCTGACAGAAGCAGACTTGATACTGTCGGTTGGCATTATTCGCACCGACAGTAACTTTGCGGCACACAACCATTTACTCCACGAAGAGAAGCTGCTCGACTTACAGCAAAACCGCTGCCGAGTTGGTAAAAGTCAGTATCATCAGGTGAATTTAAAAACCGTACTGGAAAGCCTCAGTCAAGCCTCGTTGCCGTGGTTCGGTCGTTCTGTATCTAAAGTGAGCGAGCCAACAGTAGCCGAAGGGAAGTTCACAGCCGATCATGCTATTCGAGTCATTCACAAAACACTCGAGTCCTCAGAAGACACCGTGCCCTTTGTGACCGACGTTGGCGATTGTTTGTTTGCCTCGTTATTGGCACAGCCAAGCCTATGCCTGGCGCCAGCGTATTATGCGTCAATGGGCTACGCCGTTCCGGCGGCCTATGGCATTCAAGCTGCCACCGGTATGCGACCGATGGTCTTGGTGGGCGACGGCGCGTTTTTAATGAGTGGGTTAGAACTTGGGCACTTTCAGCGGCACAACTACGCACCCATTGTAGTGCTGTTTAACAACAAACGTTGGGACATGATTCAGGCGTTCGCACCAGACTTAGGTTGTACTGACTTAACCGGTTGGGATTATCAAAAGCTCAGCGAAAGTATGGGCTGTGAGTATCATTCAGCAAACAACGAAGAACAATTAGAAACAGCGGTGGAAAATGCACTCAAACAAACGCAAAAAGTCTCGTTTATTGAGGTAGCACTTGCTGCTGACGCGCGCACTGAGCGTTTAGATCGATTTGCGTACCGTTTTCTTAATGCATAGCGGCGGCTTTGAACGACGCATAAACCCACTGCTCGGGCTGCAAATCTAACCGCTCGGCAGAGGCTTTGGTTATTAGCGCCCGAAGCTTCTGCCCGGCGACTTCAAGCAGCACAATAACCTCGGCGCTGTGCTCAGCGCTTTCAAACCCCTGAACTTGAGCCTTAACCTGATTCGTCAATGAGGTCGACTCAATAAAATGAGTAGCAATGCTGACGTCCCGCGCCCACACCAGCAAACGACGGGTACTCTCTATCGTTTCGCCAACTTGAGGTAGCGTGAGGGTTTGATCGCCCAGCATCCAGGTCGACATTCCCTCAGTTCGGTTATTGTTAACTAAAGACTCTGAGACATTCAATACCGACAACGGGCCTGCAGAGTGACCGGACAGTTCAGCAATTTGTTCCTGTAAAGTACCGCTGGAGACGATTCTCCCCTGCTCCATCAGCACGAGGTTGTCAGCCAGGTGAACCACCTCATCAACATGATGTGTCACCACAATAATCGGTAAATTAAAGCGCTGCTGAATTTGCTTTAAGTAGCGCATAATGTTGCGTTTGGCTTTGTTATCCAGCCCATTCATGGGTTCGTCGAGTAATAATAACTCAGGCTGTGACAACAGCGCTCGGCCTAAGGCGACACGCTGTTGCTGACCACCCGACAACTGACTCGGCATGCGATTTAACAAGTCCTGCAGCGACAATATGGCAACAACGTCCTGCTCTGAAATAGCCGCTGCCCGGTTTTTGGGAAGGCCATACAGCAAGTTCTGCTGCACGGTTTGTGTCTCGAATAAGTGTGCCTTTTGAAACACCAAAGCCAACCGCCGATACTCCGGCTTTCGCATTTTTGAATCATTCAGCCAAGGCTGCTCGCGCCAGGTGATGTGCCCTTCTGCCTTGCTGATGACGCCCGCTATGGTTTTCAGCAGAGTGCTTTTACCGCAGCCCGACGGTCCAAAAATGGCGGTCACACCGGCACCGGAAAATTGCTGCTCAACCGTAAGCTGGAAATTCCCCAAAGACACCTTCACAGAAACGTCTAGCATAGTCGCGTCTCGCTTTTAGTTGAACGCTTTTGCCAACCGTAAACCAACACCAGAACCGCAAAGGAAAATACCAACAACCCTAAAGACAGCTGGTGCGCAGCGTCATAATTCATGGCTTCTGCATGGTCGTATATCAGCACTGACAGCACTTGCGTTTCGCCGGGTATGCTACCGCCCAGCATTAAAATGACGCCGAATTCACCCAACGTATGTGCAAAACTGAGCGTTGCCGAGACTAAAAATCCTCCTCGACAATATGGCACCACAATGGTCCAAAAGCGTCGCCAAGCGCCCGCCCCCAGAGTCGCCGCGACCTGTAACTGCTCGTCGTCGATGCGACGAAACGACTCAACTAATGGCTGTACCGCAAAGGGCAATGAGTAGATGATAGATCCAACCAAAATACCCTCGAAACTGAAGGCTAAATGATTCAGCCCGAGAGATTCCAGCGTTTCACCAATAAAGCCGGTGGGACCAAGCCAAATGAGTAAATAAAAACCCAACACCGTTGGCGGCAGGACTAATGGCAAAGCAACTGCAGCTTGCACGGAAGCAGCCAACCAGCCACTGCGCCGCACTAACCACCAGGCCAAAGGCGTCGCGACGAGCAACAAAATGGCGGTGCTGGCAACTCCCAATTTTAAGGTGAGCCAAACGGCTTGCCAGTCAGCCTCTGCCATTGCCGCGCGCTCCATTTTTAACTTCAGCGTTTTCGGGCTCTATGCCGTAACGACGTTTTAACTGAGTTATTTCCGGTTGCTGTGTAAAGTGGCTGAAACGAGCAGCTAGCTTTGTATTTTTAGTGCCATCAATGACCGCATGCTGCTGCTTAAGGAGGTGCTTGTCTTTTAAAGGCAGAATCTTCATCCGCTGCGCTGCATCGGTGCCTTGCTCAATGAGCGACAACGCCACAAATCCATAGTCGGCGGCACCTGATCGAACCATGTGCATAACCTGCGCAACATTTTCCGCATACACCAACGACGGGCTGACCTGCTCGTAGAGTCCCGCTGATTTTAAGTAGCTGACAGCGGCCTGTCCGAAAGGCGCGTGTTTAGGCTGAGCAATAGCCACCACTTTGCCCTTCATCAGAGTCTCTAACGGCCTAACAAAAGGCTCTTGCGAATTAGCAGACGCCAGCAGCACCAGTTGCCCATAACCGTCAGTAATCACCCTACCGGTAAGCTCGCCCGCCTGCTCTAGTCGAGCCATATAAGCTGAGTTCGCCGAGAAATACAGATCATAAGGCGCACCGTGCTGAATTTGCGTGGCCAACTTGCCAGACGAACCATAAATAACGCTCACATCAACTTGCTCGGCTTGCTCAAATCGCTGCACGATATCGTCGAGTAACAAACGATAATTAGACGCCGCCGCGATGGTTAAATCCGTAGCGCTCGCAAGCAAAGGGAATGACATTAAAAGACAAAGCAACCCGCGCATTCAACCCTACTCCTGTGAACTCGTGTCACTGTTACGCCAATGATCAGCTGCTTGTTGGTCTGAGCTCTTTGCCTCAACCCATTGCTCGCCCGCCTGCGTGTATTCTTTTTTCCAGAACGGCGCCTGAGTTTTCAGATAATCCATAACAAAGCTGGCGGCATCAAAGGCTTGCTGACGGTGTCCACTGGCAACGCCAACAAACACAATTTGCTCGTTCAGCGGCAAGTAACCGACCCGGTGAATCACCGTCACACCGTGCAGCGGCCAACGCTGACTTGCCTCTTTCACAATCGCGCCCAGCGCCTTTTCGGTCATGCCTGGATAGTGCTCAAGCTCAAGGCCTTTTAACTGGCCGTCTGGCGTGTTGCGTACCAAGCCGGAAAAAGTCACTACCGCACCGCTGGCGCTATTTGCTGACAGCCGTTCATATTCTTTAGCGACAGAGAAATCATCTTCCTGCACCTCAATACGGGTGAGCATAGTCATTATCCCCCGGTTACCGGCGGAAACAGCGCCACTTCGTCACCCGCTTTGACACTGGTCGACAATGGCAACATATCCTGATTCACCGCACACAGCAGTTGATACCGTTCCAGCTCCTTTTGATGCTTGTCAGACTGCTTTTTTAACGCCGCAATAATATCTTCTACGGTATTGATACCGGTTGGCTCCAACGCCATTTCAGAGGTGCCTAAGCGCTCGCGTAACACCGCAAAAAACTTCACTTTAATCATAATGGCTTACCTCCCCGTTGCCAGTGCCCGCGTTTACCGCCCTCTTTTTCCAGTAAGCAAGTGTCGGTGATGACCATGGCCGGATCGACGGCTTTACACATGTCATATACCGTCAGGGCAGCTACAGATGCTGCCGTTAACGCTTCCATTTCTACACCGGTTGTACCGGTGACTTTGCATAAACTTTGGATGCGTACTTCGCCTTTGTCGCGATCGAGTTCGAACTCAATGCTCACTTTGGTCAGCGCCAGCGGATGACACAAGGGTATTAAATCGCTGCATTTTTTCGCCGCCATAATGCCGGCAATGCGCGCAGTGGCTATGACATCGCCCTTTTTCGCTGCCGCGGCCTCTAACAATTCAACGACATCGCTGCGGGTTTTTACCTTACTTTGCGCAATGGCGATACGCGTTGTGGTGGCCTTATCGGCAACATCCACCATGTGGGCTGCGCCCTGTTCGTTCACATGGGTTAATTCACTCATTGCAACCTCACACTAAATGTCCGACAAAATTACAGGGGCCCTGGCGCGCATCAATTTGCGGAGCCAGCAATTTTTCCCAAGCCAGTCGTGCCGCACCGCCTGAGCCAGGAACCGCAGCTACCAGCGTTTTATTCGCCAGGCCGGCAAACGCGCGCGACTGCATGCTCGACGTACCAATATCCTCAAAAGACAGCTGTCGAAACAGCTCACCAAAACCATCAATATGGTTGGCTAACAAAGGTTCAATCGCGTCCTGAGTCACATTATCCGCAGCAAATCCCGTTCCGCCATTTGTGATAATGACATGAATATTGTCATCGGCAATCCACTGACTAATAACCGCTCTTATCTGGTAAAAGTCATGCGATGAAATGCGGCGCTCAACCACCGAATGCCCAGCTTCTGTCGCCAGCTCATCCAGCAAGTCGCCGGTGGTGTCATCACTGACAGTACGTTTATCGGACAATGTTAAAACAGCGATATTTAAAGGCTTAAACGACTTATTTGCCTTCATGGTAAGTCTCCTCACTGCGCCAGAACGTCGACCATTGCTCTGGCGTGTTGGTGTTATACAGGGTTCTCTCGTCTACGCGCGGCAATGCTGTGGCGCGAGTGTATTTAAGTAAAGCGTAGACTGACAGCCGGCCATTGTCAGAACGAAGTTGGTGCTCAATGTAGTCTTTCAGATCGGTCGTTCGTTTCAGAGCACAGGGCAAGGCACAGTCTTCGAAATACGCTGATCCCGATGCACTGGCTAGCATGCGCATGGCCTCGACGGTTAAGCCAGGCATATCGACAGGAACCACTAAAACCCGGGAATGCTGACATTCTGGTAAGCCGGCGTGCAGACCTGACAACGGTCCTTTGTCAGTAACTATGTCTTGCGTGTAGCCACTTTCATTGCGGCTAACAACGACATCGTCACAACCGGCTCGGTACATTTTATCGACCATAATATCGAGCAGTGGCGTTTCGCCCACCGGCAGTAGGGCTTTATCGGTGCCCATGCGACGAGAACGTCCACCAGCCAAAAGCAGTCCGCTAAACGGAATTTCCCCCGACATGTTAACCGCCTATCATCGCTAAATGGCGAGTTGCTCCACTGTTGCCTTCATGCAAACCGTGCGTGGCTTTTTTCAGCATGACGTTATTGCGAAGGGCATTAATTAACGGTTGCGGATCATCGTCCTGCAAATACTGGCGAATGTCCTGATGCTGCTCGGTAAACAAACACAAGAACAACTGCCCTAAACTGGAGACGCGTAAGCGGTTGCAGTCGTCACAGAAGTCTTTGCTGTAGGGCATTATCAAACCCATTTTGCCCTCGTAGTCCGGATGTGCGAACTCTTGTGCCGGCCCCGCGTTGTCTGCTCTTGACGTCAGCGACCAACCTTCGTTCAGCAAGCGTTCCTTAATATCCTGACCGCTTACGTGCTGGCGCTGATAGTAGTCGGCGTTATCGGTGGTGCGCATAAGCTCGATAAAGCGTAGTGCCACATTACGGTCTTTGATAAATTTGAGAAACTCAGGCAGCTCGCCACCATTGTACTGTTTCAACAACACAGTGTTGACTTTAACGGTTGCAAAATCCATATCCACCGCCTGATCAATACCTTCAATAATCTCCGGCAGCTTATTCTGACCGGTGACCAAGTGGAACGTACCCGGATCCAGGCTATCGACACTGACATTAATGGCGTCGAGACCGGCTTCTTTCCAGTCCTGTAAGTCGCGCTTCATGCGGTAACCATTCGTCGTAATGGCCACTTTCTCAATACCCGGCACCGACTTACAGGTCGCGATAATTTCGCTTAAGTCTTTACGCAGGCAAGGTTCACCGCCGGTTAAACGAATTTTGGTGGTGCCCAGCTTGGCAAATGCGGTCACCAACCGGCGAACTTCCGGCAGGGTAATTTCGTATTTACGAGAGCTACAGTCAGGACCGTCAGGAAGGCAGTAATCGCAGCGAAAGTTACAGCTTTCAGTCAGCGACAGCCGCAAATAGGTGAAGCGACGCGAGAAGCGATCTTGTAATGGTTGCATATTCACACCTTTCCAAATGTCGGGAGGTACCTTCGTTTCCAAATGCACCCTGGTGGCAGAATTACCACGGCATACTGTTCGTACCCTTGCGCTTGTCTTGCGAAAAAGGGGTTAGAGCCAGCAGCTCGGCGTAGTGAGGAAAGCTTAGTAGAAAGGTGTTGCCACCGAAATTCCCAGGAAGAGAGGGGCAGAATACCACCTAAGGGGTAGACCTTGGTCATGGAGCTTGATTTACATCAAATTGAGCGCCCGTGAAATTTGCTAATCTTTGCCGCCACTTTGGTCATACAGGTGTTTTATGTCTGCATCAGCCGCTAATTTCCGCCCTGAACTGCTTTGCCCCGCCGGTAGCCCGGAAGCGATGCGCATGGCTTTTGCTTATGGTGCGGATGCCGTTTATGCCGGCGAACCACGTTACAGTCTACGTGTACGAAATAACTCTTTCACGCTGGACAACTTAGGTGATTGCATTGAAGAAGCCCACGAACGCGGTAAGCGTTTCTACGTGGTCGTCAACATCGCACCGCACAATACGAAATTAACGCGCTTTGTCGAGCACATGCGTACTATTGTGGACATGCAGCCCGATGCGTTAATTGTCTCTGACCCCGGCGTAGTGATGTTGTTGCAGGAGCATTTTCCAAGTCAGCCTCTGCACTTGTCGGTTCAGGCCAATACCATTAACTGGGCGGCGCTGAAGTTCTGGCAGAAACAAGGCATTGAACGGGTCATTCTATCGCGCGAACTGGGTTTAAAAGAAATTGCCGAAATGCGCCAGCAGGTGCCGGACATTGAAGTCGAAGTGTTCGTACATGGCGCTCTTTGTATGGCGTATTCCGGGCGCTGTCTGCTGTCGGGTTACATGAATAAGCGCGATCCGAATCAAGGCGCCTGTACCAATGCCTGCCGCTGGGGCTATGAAGTGCATGAAGCCAAAGAAAATGCCGTTGGTCAGTACGATCCGGTGCTACTTGGTGACCCGAAGCGTCCGCAAGACTTAATGTTGCTGGACGAAGACCAGCACGGCTCTTACATCATGAACTCAAAGGACTTGCGCGCCGTTGAATACGTTAATGATTTGGTGGAAATGGGCGTTCATTCGCTGAAAATCGAAGGTCGTACCAAATCCGACTATTACATTGCGCGTACCGCCCAGGTATACCGTCAGGCCATTGATGATGCGGCTGCCGGTAAGCCCTTTAACTCAGCATTGTTAAATGACTTAGATGGTATGGCAAACCGCGGGTTCACGGCGGGATTTTTGCAACGCCACACACCGCAAGACTTACAAAACTACGAACGCTCACATAGCGAAGGGCAACACTTATTAGTTGGCCAGCTTTGTGATGCGCATGGCGACGGTCGTTACCAAGTGTCCGTAAAAAATGGTTTTGCCATTGGCGATGAGCTTCTGCTAATGACACCGAACGGTAATCATCGCTTTCAGCTGGCGGATATGACTTCAACACGAGACGAAGCCATGATTCGCGCGCCTGGCTCTGGCTACACAGTGGTGCTAAACACACCGGTCACCATTGATGAAAAAGACATCCCCTACTGTTTCCTGGTCAAAGAAAACATTGCGAGGAAGGCGGCATGATTAAAATAAACGACGGTTGCATTAACTGCGATATGTGTGAGCCCGAATGCCCTACAGAAGCCATTGCGATGGGCGACGACATTTACGAAATAAATCAGGACAAGTGTGTTGAATGCGAGGGGTATTACGACACGCCTAACTGTTATGCGGTTTGCCCGGTAGAGGCAGTCGATATTTTATAAGCAAAGGGGTATGTCCCCCCTCTCTTTAGAGGTACATAAATCAATTGGAGGGTTTTGTATAGTGAGCCAGGTCAATAATACAGTCGATGAGATGACTATGCGTACTCCAATTCAATGTAATCAATGCAGCATGCAATCTATTTGTGTACCTGCGGGGCTTATTCCAAGCGACGTCGAAATTCTCGATAAAAGCAGCCGCGAGCCGCACTTATACAATAAGCGCAGTGTGGTGTTTAGCGAAGGCGAAGCGTTGAACTCCGTTTTTGCGATAAAAAGTGGCTCGGTTAAATGCTACACCATTGACAGCAATGGTAAGCAGCAAATTACCAGTTTTCATATGGTCGGCGATATTGTTGGGTTGGAGTCTCTTGCAACCGGGAACGCCAGTACCTATTGCGAAACGTTGGAAACCTCCATGCTTTGTGAAATTAAACTGGGCAAACTGTTTGCACAGGAGCTTCCCAAAGTAGAAGGTAACTTAATGCGGCTGATGAGCCGTCGTCTGGGCAACAACAGCAAGCATTACTTAAACATTGTGAACACCAGCGCTGAGCAGAAAGTGGTGTCTTTTTTACTTTCAATAAGTACGCACATGCAGCAACATGGGCTGTCCCGCAGTGAGTTCCGGCTGCCAATGACTCGCACTGATATCGCCAATTATCTGGGTTTGGCGGTTGAAACGGTCAGCCGTATATTTACTGCATTGAAAGAGCAAGAGCTCATTCAAACCAAACAGTCCATTTTAACAATTAATGATTTAAGCGCATTGGAGCGACGCGTCGCTTAAGCGCTAAGCAGGAGGTTACATGTCATCCGCTGGGTTTAACTGGTCCGATCCACTCAACTGGCAAAACGCGCTCACTGATGAAGAAAAAATGATTCAGGAAAGTGCGCATCAGTACGCACAAGAAAAATTGATGCCACGAGTACTGGAAGCCAACCGCAACGAGAATTTTGATCGTGCCATAATGAGTGAACTGGGTGAGATGGGCCTGTTGGGCTCGACATTACCGGAAGAATACGGCGGCAGCGGTGTCAACCACGTTAGCTACGGCCTTATTGCCCGCGAAATTGAGCGCGTTGACAGCGGCTACCGCAGTGCCATGAGTGTGCAGTCATCATTAGTCATGCACCCTATTTATACCTTTGGTACCGAAGCACAGCGTAAAAAGTATTTGCCGAAGCTAGCCAGCGGCGAATGGGTCGGCTGCTTTGGTTTAACCGAGCCCGACTCGGGCTCGGATCCTGCCAGCATGCGCACGGTCGCTAAACGCACCGACAACGGTTATGTTCTGTCCGGCGCAAAAATGTGGATAACCAACTCGCCTATCGCGGATGTATTTGTCGTATGGGCGAAACTCGACGGCGAGATTCGCGGTTTTGTGCTGGAAAAAGGCATGAAAGGTCTAAGCGCCCCGAAAATTGACGGAAAATTCTCATTACGTGCATCGATCACCGGCGAAATTGTCATGGACGGCGTTGAGGTACCAGAAGAAAACATCTTCCCGGAAGTGAAAGGCTTAAAAGGTCCCTTTAGTTGCTTAAACAAGGCGCGTTACGGCATTGCCTGGGGTTCACTGGGCGCTGCCGAGTTTTGCTGGCACGCTGCACGCCAATACACACTGGAACGCAGTCAGTTTGGCAAACCGCTGGCGGCAAACCAGCTTATTCAGAAAAAGCTGGCGGACATGCAAACCGAAATTAGTTTAGGTCTATTGGGCTGTCTGCAAGCCGGTCGTGAGCTCGATAACGGCACCTTAAACCCCACTGCTATTTCACTGATTAAGCGCAACAGCTGTGGTAAAGCACTGGATATTGCTCGCCAGTCTCGCGACATGCACGGCGGTAACGGTATTGCCGACGAATATCATGTTATTCGTCATGTCATGAACTTAGAGGCAGTGAATACCTACGAAGGTACCCACGACATTCACGCATTAATTCTCGGTCGGGCTCAAACCGACATTCCTGCATTTTAAGAGGTTATTATGCGCAGCGAACCCGATGGTTGGCAGCAGGACTTTATTGAACGAGTGGCGCAAGGCGATTTGCCTGCGCCGTTATCCATCGACACACTCACTGTAGATACTCGCACTGCCGACAGCGAGTTAAGCAACGAGCAACTGTTCTCGCTGTTTCACAGTCAAGCCACCAGTCGCTTCGCTGACCTGGAATCAAGACGCTTACAACGTCAGGGTAAGAGTTTTTACACCATTGGTAGTGCCGGCCATGAAGCCAATGCAGCCGTTGCTGCTGCAACAAAGCTCACTGACCCTGCATTTTTGCACTATCGAAGCGGCGCTTTCTTCCTACAAAGAGCAAAGCAACTGGAAGGCAGCCACCCACTTTACGATTTAATGCTGTCGTTTTGCGCTTCCAGTGAAGACCCTATTTCCGGCGGTCGTCATAAAGTATTAGGCAGCCTAAGCCTAAATATTCCTCCGCAGACCTCAACTATCGCCTCGCATTTGCCCAAAGCCATGGGTACGGCGTATGCCATTGGTCTCAGTCGCCGCACCAAACACCAAGGCACCTGGCCTGACGACTCAATAGTGGTGTGCAACTTTGGTGATGCCTCCGCCAACCATTCCACGGCCGTTGGCGCCATGAACGCCACCGGCTGGGCAAGCTATCAGGGCATGCCAATGCCCATTTTGTATGTGTGCGAAGACAATGGTATCGGCATCTCCACACGAACACCTTACGGATGGACGCAGAAACAATTACAAAGTTACACAGGCATTCGCTATTACTTTGCTAATGGCGGCGATGCTATTGAAGCCTTTCAGGTGGCACGACAAGCGGCTGAGTTTATTCGTCGAACCGGCAAGCCAGCTGTGCTGCATTTAAAAACTCAGCGTTTCTTTGGTCATGCCGGCGCCGATGCCGAAATTGCCTACCGCACCAAAGGCGATATAGAGCGGGCGTTTGAAACTGACGTGTTACTGCAAACCGCGTCGCAAGTTCTTGCTCGGGGTATTTGTTCAGCGACCGAACTCAGTAAGCGCTTAAGCCGCTGGCAACAACAAATAACCCGTGTTGCGGTCGATGCGTCCTCGCGACCAAAACTCACCTGTGCTGACGATGTTATGGCTTCCATACAGCCCTCATCAGGCTGCCATACGCCATTGCCTGGTGCGCCAAAGCCCACTAAGAGTGTACTGGCATTCGACAAGCGCAATCTGGGTAAGCCACAGCCACTGGGCAAGATGATCAACTGGGCATTGCATGAAGCCATGTCGCGTTGTAAAAACGCACTGGTGTTTGGTGAGGATGTCGGCAAGAAAGGCGGCGTTTACCACGTGACCAATCAGCTGTTTGATCAGTTTGGACCAAACCGGGTGATTAATACATTGCTCGACGAGCAAAGCATACTGGGACTGGCCATTGGTCTTGCGCAACAAGGCTTTTTGCCAATACCGGAAATCCAGTTTTTGGCGTACGTGCACAATGCCGAAGACCAAATTCGTGGCGAAGCTGCGACCTTGCCGTTTTTCTCGAACGGCCAATACCATAACGGCATGGTCATTCGGATTGCCGGCTTAGCTTATCAAAAGGGCTTTGGCGGACACTTCCACAACGACAACTCCTTTGCTGTTTTCAGAGACATTCCCGGGGTTGTTGTGATGTGCCCCTCTAACGGATACGACGCCGTGTTAATGATGCGTCAAGCGGTAGAACTTGCCCACGTGCAAAAACGCGTGGTCATATTTTTAGAACCCATTGCGCTTTATATGACACGGGACTTACTCGAAAAAGGCGACAATGGCTGGCTCAATGAGTTTCCGCCTGAAAGTACGCCACTCCCGGCATTCGGCGAACCCGGCAGCTACGGCGCTGGCGACGAGCTCACCATTATTACTTATGGCAATGGCTACTACCTGTCACGCCAGGCGTGTGCAGAGCTATCGTTAGAGCAGCGTATTCGTATTCTCGATTTACGCTATTTAGTGCCACTGGATGTCAATAAGGTCATTGAGGCTTTAGGCGATAGCAAACAACTACTGGTTGTCGACGAATGCCGCCAACGCGGCTCGTTGAGCGAAGAACTCGTCACCGCGTTACACGAAAGCGTGGATGGGCTACATATTGACCGCATTACTGCGAAGGACTGCTTTATTCCGTTGGGTGGCGCCGCGAATACGGTGTTACCGCAAAAAGCAGACATTATCGAATATTTGAAGGAACAACTGTCGTTATGAAACAAACCGCTGTTGTCGTTTGCCCCGGACGTGGCGGCTATAACAAGCCGGAGTTAGGCTCCATTAGCAGCCGTCATTTACCTTCACAAGCCAGGCTAATAGACACCTTTGACCGTGTGCGTAAAAAGCTGGGCTACCCGACGGTACGAGAGCTCGACAGCGAAGCTACTTTCAAGCACAAAGTTCACTACGCCCCGGAAAACTCCGCCGCGCTCATTTATGGCGCCGGTTATGCCGATTTCTGCGCCATTGATACCGACCAATACGACATTGTCGCCATTACCGGCAACTCGATGGGTTGGTACACCGCATTGACGTGCGCCGGGGTTTGGCAGCCCGACACCGCGATGGAAATTGTTACCGACATGGCCATGCGTACCGCCAGAGCCGACGGCGCACAGTTGATTTACCCAGTAATGAACGAGCAGTGGCAACCTGACGCTGACAAACAAAGCGCTATTGACGCACTCATTCATGAACATCCGGGCGAGCTGTTCTTATCCATTCGTTACGGCGGATACGCGTTGTTAGCCGGTACTACCGAGGCAATTCGCGCGGCAAGTAACACCTTAGAGCCAATTGATGATCGTTTTCCAATGATTCTGCCGGGTCATGCCGCGTTCCATTCACCGCTGATGTCTGGCGCGTCAGAAGGCGCTCTGAAGCATTGGTCGGTGGATACATTTTCTCAGCCCAAGGTACCGTTAGTGGACGGCCGTGGCGTTATTTGGGAGCCCGGTTCGGCCAATAAAAACGCATTAAAACACTACACCTTCGGGCATCAGGTCACTGAGTGTTATGACTACAGCCGCGCTATTCGTGTGGCATTACGGGAGTTTGCTCCGGACAAGCTGTTGTTGTTAGGACCGGGAAACAGCCTGGGCGGCGCCACCGGCCAGGCGCTGGTTGCCATGGACTGGCGTGGTATTAACAGCAAAGACGCCTTTAGCAAGGCACAGGAAAGTGATAACGCCCCAGTGATTAGCCTGGGGCTGTAAGTTCTCGCTCGGCTTAGTGAATGCCCTTGCCATTTAGGTGGTTCTTGTACGCCATATCGCTTTTCATAATATGGTTCATTAGCCACGCTTTCACAAAGTCCAATAGCTCATCAATTACATCTTCGTGATTATCCACTCGATGTTTGAAACGCATTACATCCTGCACTAAGTCTTTGTGTTTCACTTTGTGGTTCTCTAAGTCCGGGTAGCCGTTTCTTTCCATTAGCAGCTCTTCGTAATTAAAGTGCGTAGCCGTGTAGTTAATTAACGAGTCTACCAAGCGTTGCAGCGCATGCTGGTCGCCGTCACGAAGTTTCAATCGGTAAAGCTCGTTAGCAATATAAATTAAGCGTTGATGCTGACGGTTAATCTCTTCAATACCGACGTCCAGCTTCGACGACCACTCAATAAGCACATCCTGCTCTTGTAAGCGTTTTTCAATAACGGCATTTTCAATGTAGTAACGATCACCCAGCGACTTGATTTCACCACCCAGAGTGGTTAGCTGAGCGGAGCTTTCCAAAGCCTCCTGAGAACGCTCATCAATAACTTTCGCGCTTTCTGACAGCGAGTTGACGTTTTCCTGAATGTTCATGGTCACTGCTGACTGCTCTTCTGCCGCAGAGGCAATTTGCGTATTCAGGTCGTTAATCACACCCACGTTTTCGACAATGTCGGTCAGAGACATTGACGCCTTATTGGCGTGTTCAACGTTCTCACCGGCCAACGCTTTGTTCCGCTCCATGGTATGAACGGCGTTTTCCGTATTACTTTCCAAGCGCCCAATAACGCTCTGGATTTCACCAGTCGACGCTTGTACACGTTGCGCCAGCTGGCGAACTTCATCGGCAACCACCGCAAAGCCTCTGCCCGACTCGCCTGCGCGCGCCGCTTCGATAGCCGCATTCAGCGCCAGCAAGTTGGTCTGATCCGCAATATCATTAATGGTTAACAGGATTTTAGAAATAGCCTGGCTGTCTTCCGATAAGGTTTTGATGACTTGTTGAGACTCAGACACCTCCTGCTCAAGCCGCTGAATAGCCTCGACCATGGTATTGACCACCTGCTGACCGTTTTGCGCAGAGGCCATAGTGTTATCGGCTTCCGTGGCCGCTTTTTGGGTCGATTCAGATACTTCGCTGATAGCCGCAGTCATTTGTTCTACCGCTGCCGCCGCGCTTTGCATTTGTGCCGCCTGCTCTTTGGCACGCTCGGCTAACTCTTTTATGGCCTGATAGTTACCGTCGCCCAAGCGGTCCATACCGTCGCTGGACTTACGAATCGCGTCAACCGAATAGCTGGTTTCTATGGCCACCGAATTGAGGTAGTCGGTAATTTTAGACAACTCGTCTTTACCTTCTGCAACACCTAAGCTGTTCAAGTCACCGTTCGCCAACTGCTTAGCCATATTGATATTCGCCGTTACCGCTCGATAAATGCCTAAATACAGGCTGGTGAATAGCAACAGTTGTAATAGCAATACCAGCGCCAGCAGCACAATGTTTTTCCAGATAACGCCATCCAGTTTATCCAGGCGTTCGGCCAAGCGCTGTTGATACACCGGAATAATGGCATCATAGAAACCAAGTAACGTACCAATAGCCGCAGAGCCTTCACGGAAGAAGTCATCGGCAGACATAGTCCGACTCGCTAAATGCTGCGCCGCAGAACTACTAAACATAGACAGTTGCTGTTCTGCAGCTTTAGCGTGGCTCATTAAGGTTTCATCGTTACTATTGTCGGTAAGCGCTTCAACCGCCTGAACGAATTGTTCAACTTCACTTTCAAGGACGTAGCTTAAGGTCATGACCTGCTGCTGCGAGGCAGTACTAGAAGTGTTCAACCACTGGGCGCCCAGGCCACGCAACTGCCCGCTTAGCTCAACCAGCTGCGGTAATGACTCTGTGCTTAAACGCGCAAGTTGCAGGCTGACCAAGTCATCTTCCAATAACAGTTTGGCGTCGGTGCTGAGTTGTTTTAAGGCTTGGTGCAGCTGAGCAATAAACTGTGAGTGCTGCTCGAATTTTCCAGTAGAACCTTTTAACGGCTGCCAGCTGCGTTTAAACGCACTAACTCGGTTTTCAGATAAGCTTTCATAGCGGCTGGCTAAGTCCGCTAACGCATTTAAATGTTTATCAACTTGCTGTGCTGAACGCTGTATTTCTGTCGAAAAAGCACGGCGCTGCTCTGCCGTTCCAGTCATACCCCGGTGCTTGGCGACATGTTCGAACAAGCCTTTAAACTCAGGCCAGTACATAGCCACCTGCTGCTTTTGTTCCAGCGCATCGCTTTTATTAAGGGAGTCACTTACGGTCAGCGCGCTTAGCACGATAACCGGCAAAAATAGCAAAAATCCAATCAGGCTGAACTTTCGGCGAAAACTCAGCACATTAAACAACTTTTGAATCGGTCGCGTCAGCCTATCCAACCACTTCATAACCACTCCACTTCAAGCGAATACATTTAGCGACAAACTCGCTATTGTGCCTATACATCGGCATTAGTCACATGAAATATAGGGTTATTACTTAATAGGTAGCTCTTTATTGATCTTGGTCAATAAATTCATTCAGCTTAGTAAATGACTGTGCTTTCTAAGACCATTTCGGTCATATCCTTAAACGCTGTTTGGCGCTCCAAAGCCGACAGTCCTCGCCCGGTTTGCAACTCATCAGATACCGTCATAACAGCCAACGCCTGGCGTTTGTGCACTGCCGCGGCGGCATAAAGCGCGGCAGCTTCCATATCCAGAGCCAATGCGCCCATAGCCTCGGCTTTCTGGTTCAACTTTTTATCTGGATGATAGAAACTATCAGTAGAAAACACATTACCGACGGCAATACGCTGATGACTCAAGTCGCAATGATTGACGAAACGGCTCAGCAAGTTGTAGTCAGCAATAGGTGCAAAATCGTAGTCACCAAACATGTGTCGGTTCATTGCAGAGTCCGTGCAGGCTCCCTGAGCTACCACAATATCTCCGAGCGTCAAATGAGGAGCGACGGAGCCGCAACTGCCTACGCGAATCAGCTGTTGCACACCGTAATGCTGAAACAACTCCTGCGCGTACAACATACAAGAGGGCATGCCCATACCGGAGCCCATCACCGAAACCGGAACACCGCGATAACTACCGGTAAACGCAAGCATATTGCGGGTATCACTAACAAGCACCGCATCACTGAAGTGTGTTTCGGCAATATGCTTGGCGCGCAACGGGTCGCCGGGAAAGAGACATAATTCAGCAAAAGCACCTGGCTGTGCGGCAATATGAGGTGTGGTCATAGCAATTACTCTGATAGTTTTTTAACCAAAATAGATGACAAAATAAAAAAGATCGACTATATTTCGTATTTATCTAAATTAGAAAATACGGAATTAATATGATCGATGTCATTATGAAATTGGCGACAGGGTACCGCAGAAGCGTGTTTTGGTTATTGACCCTGATCACGCTTGGTGTTGCTGCCTTCATCCCCTCAATTACCATCGATACCGATCCAGAGAACATGCTGCCGGACAACAATCCGCAGCGTGTTTTTCATAACGAAGTAAAAGAAACCTTCGCTATGCACGACATGATTGTCGTTGGCGTAGTGAATGAAAAAACGGTTTATAACCAACAGACATTAACCAATCTGCATACCGTGTCGAATTATGCGGAGTCGCTGGACGGCGTTATTGCTGACGACCTGATGTCACTGGCTAATGTCGATAACATTACTCAGGAAGGCCCCGGCACCATTCGCTTTGAGTGGATGATGAAGCAGCCGCCGGAAAATGACGCTGAAGCGCAGTACATTCAAAAGCAAGTTGAAGACCTGCCACTGCTTTATAACACCATTGTTTCCGGTGACGGCAAAGCGGCTGCTATTTATGTGCCTATTGAGAGCAAGGACGAGAGCTACGCACTGGCAGAGCAACTACGGGGCAAAACCAGCACATTGGATGGCAATGACGACTGGCATATCACCGGTTTACCGGTAGCTGAAGACCAATTTGGCTATGAAATGTTTGTACAAATGGGCATTTCCGCACCGTTAGCAGCAGCGGTTATTTTCGCGCTGCTGTGGGTGTTTTTCCGCAATGTCCGCTTCATTAGCGCCGCTATGATAGTCGCCATGTCGACCGTACTCATTACCATGGGTGCGCTCATTGCGTTGGGCTTCACCGTACACATTATGTCGTCAATGATCGCCATTTTCCTGATGCCGATTGCGGTGGTCGACTCGGTACATATTATGTCGGAGTTTTCCGACCGATACCGTGAAAAAGGCAATGCCAAGGACACCATAAAAGACGTACTAGGGCACCTATTTACCCCCATGCTGTTTACCTCGGTTACATCGGCCATTGGCTTTTACTCGTTAATGCTAACGCCGATTCCGCCGGTACAAATATTCGGCGCTTTCGTTGGTTCCGGTATTCTTTTAGCGTTCTTAATTACCGTGTTTTTCGTGCCTGCCTATGTGTGTGCACTGAAGCCGTCAACCCTGGAAGGCTTTGCCCAGACCACTCATCAAGAACACAAGGATGGCTGGCTGCAAAAGATGGGCGCTGTTGCAGCCCGTCATGCGAAGCTGTGGATAGCTTTTTTCCTGGCTGTTCTGGCATTTGCCTGGTTTGGTATCCAGCAAATTAATATTAACGACAACCCCGTACGCTGGTTTAAATCAGACCATGAGGTGCGCATTGCCGATGAAGTATTAAATGACCACTTTGCCGGTACTTATAACGCCTACATGGTTTTCGAAAACACTTTAGATGCCACTGAAAAAGCGCGTTCAGCAGTTCGTGATGCATTAAATAACGACACACTCTCAGAAGCGTCTCGTGACGCATTAAGTACCTTGCTTGAGCAAGAAGAAGTGCGCTTTAACGAGTGGATTATCGCGATTGATGACCTGCTCTTTAGCGTTGCTTCTGACCAATTACAGCCTTTAGAAGCCTTAATGACCGAGCTCGAGCAACTCAACAGCGCCAGCAAAGCTTTCCAAAATCCTGAGCTACTGTCCTACATGAGCGAGATGCAAGCTTACCTACAAACGACAGGCTTGGTGGGCAAGTCAAACAGTCTGCCCGACGTGGTCAAAACGGTAAACCGCGAATTACGTTCAGGCGAAGCAAAAGACTACAAGCTGCCGGACAATGCCAACGGCGTTGCGCAAACCCTATTGCAGTATCAATCATCGCACCGTCCGCAAGATCTCTGGCACTTTGTAACGCCAGACTACAAACGCAGCTTAATATGGCTGCAGCTGACCAGCGGTGACAACCAGCACGTAACCCAGGTCGTCAATGCTGTCGATAATTACATTCAAGACAACCCGCTGCCTGCTAACATTGAAATGGACTGGGCCGGTAAAGCTTACCTGAACGTTGTGTGGCAGGAAGCTATGGTCGAAGGCATGCTCGACAGCTTAATCAGCGCCTTTGTGGTGGTGTTCATTATGATGGTGCTATTGTTCCGCTCCGTGGTCTTCGGCGTGCTGGCAATGCTGCCGCTGAGTCTGACCATTGCCTTTATTTACGGACTTATCGGCTGGGTCGGCAAAGACTACGATATGCCTATTGCCGTACTGTCTTCGCTGACGCTTGGGCTGTCGGTGGACTTTGCTATTCACTTCATTGAACGCACACGCGCAACCTTCAAACAAACCGGTAACTGGCAAGACACGCTGACGGTTATGTTTGACGAGCCCGCGCGAGCCATTTCCCGCAATGCCATTGTCATTGCTATTGGCTTTACGCCACTGCTGTTCGCACCGTTAGTGCCCTACATTACCGTAGGCGTATTCTTAGCCAGCATTATGGCGATATCGGCCATAGTGACACTTATTATGCTCCCGGCGGTAATGACTGCCTTTAGCCGCCTTATATTCCGTGGAGGTCAATCATGAAAGCTTTATTTTTAACTGCTGTATCGGCTGCTTTGCTGTTCATTAGTGGGCAGGCTATTAGCGCTGAAAAAAGCGCTCGTGAAATTGTCGAGCAAGCTGAGTTAAACGCCTATTACTCCGGCGATGACGGTCGCAGCGCAGCACGTATGATTATTACCGATAATCAGGGGCGCCAACAAATGCGCCAATTCACCATTTTGCGTAAAGACCAGCAGGACGGCGGCGTACAAGACATGATGATATTTTTCTCGCGCCCCGCTGATGTGCGCGACACGGTGTTCCGTGTCGTTAAACAAGTTAACGATGACGATGATCGTTGGTTGTATTTGCCCGATCTCGATTTGGTGAAACGCATATCAGCCGGTGACAAGCGTACGTCTTTTGTAGGTTCTCACTTTTTCTATGAAGATGTGTCAGGCCGCAACACTGAGCTCGATAACTATGAGCTGATTTCTGAAAGCGAAGATAATTACGTACTAAAAGGCACCCCGAAAAACCCCAGTAACGTCGAATTTAGCTACTACGAGGTGGTTATAGATAAAGAACACATGCTGCCCGTCGAAAGCACTTTCTACAACGACAGCGGCGAAGCTTACCGAAAAATGGAAGTACTTAAAGTAGAGACCGTTCAGGGCTACCCAACCGTGACTCATTCACGCATGTCTGACTTAACCAATGGCGGACAAACTGAAATGCAGTTTCGCTTTATGAAATACAACATCGGTTTGCCGGACAGCATTTTCAGCGAGCGTAGCCTGCGTAACCCGCCAACAGAATGGCTGCAACTGAGAGACGAGTCATGACATATCGTGCTTTTTTCCTCTTTACCGTTCTTTTCACTTTGGCTCAGACCGCGTCGGCACAGGACTCCTGGGGCGATGAACAATGGGAATCGGGCTGGGGTGTGGAACAAGATCAGAGTATTAATGTCTATGGTTTCGTTGAGGCGGCAATAGGCGGACGATTTGAATCCTCCCCCTATCACAAGCGTTTGTCTATTGCCGAACCTCGACTTCAGCTCGGCTTTGACGAACGTTGGCAGGACATTACATGGACAGCAAAAGCCGACGGCTGGTACGACGGCTTCGATGAAACCTGGCATGGCCAAGTTCGCGAACTGAATGCCCAGTTCACGGTTTTCGATAACACTGATATAAAAGTAGGCCGTCAGATACTCACCTGGGGGACGGGCGATTATTTATTCCTCAATGATTTATTCCCAAAAGACTGGCAGTCCTTCTTTGTCGGGCGTGACCAGGAGTACTTAAAAGCGCCTTCTGACGCATTGCGGGTTACTAGCTATTTCGACTGGTTTAATGTCGACTTTGTCTGGACACCGGAGTTTGATCACGATAACTACATTCGTGGTGAGCGTATCTCCTACTTTAATCCTTTAACCGGCCAGTTGACTGGCGACGATTCTTCTATTCAGTTTATAGAGCCCTCTCGCGACGAATTCGCTTTGCGTGTGTTTCGTAATATTGATGGTGTGGAATACGCCCTTTATGGCTACGACGGCTTCACTAAAAGCCCCGAAGCCGTCACTGCTAACTTTCAACCTACTTTTGGTCGTTTAACTGTGGCTGGAGCGTCAGTGCGGATGACCTTTGGCCCGGGGCTGGTTAACGCTGAGGCGGCCAATTACAACCGCCACGACGCAGCAGACCACTGGCGCGCACTGATTGGCTATGAGCAAGAGCTTTGGACACGCTTTACTGGGGGCTTCCAGGCCTACATTGAGAAAGGCGACGTCCAAACACGCACAGTACTTACCACCCGCTTAACCTGGCGCGACGAGCGCGATGACCTGAGCCTGTCACTGTTTGCATTTGTGTCGCCGAATCAAAACGACGGCTACCTGCGCCCGACCTTTGACTACCGCATTGACGACCATTGGTCGTTCAGCGGTGGCTTTAACCTGTTCTTCCGCGAGACTCCGAATACCTTTTTCGGTCAGTTCACGGAGAATAACAACGCGTATCTGCGCATGCGATACGCCTTTTAATGCGAGAAACTGAAGGAGTTTTACGATGAGCGTAGAAAGAGCTTTAACCGCATTTGCCGGCTTTATGGTATTGTTGTCTGTAGCCTTAACTTACTGGGTTCACCCAAACTGGATGTGGCTAACAGTGTTTGTTGGTGCTAACTTATTCCAGCAATCGTTTACCGGCTTTTGCCCAGCCAGTATGGTTATGAAAAAGGCCTTTGGACTTAAAACCGAACGCGAGTTAGAAAAAGCAGGAAAATAAAGACACCATGAGTGCAACTGAATCACAAGAGATGCTTCAGGAAGAAGCGCAGAACGCGGCAAGCTTTCTGCGCTCGCTGGGCAACCCCCATCGTTTACAAATCTTATGCCGCCTGGCATTAGGAGAACAAAGTGTGGGTGAATTACACCAACATTTTGATTTAAGTGCGTCTGCTTTTTCACAGCACTTAGCGGTACTTCGGGAACAAGAATTAGTGACCATTCGCAAAGAATCTCAAACGGTTTTCTATTCAATTAAAGATCCGGATACCGAAGCCTTCATGAAGTTGCTGAAAACCAAATTCTGTCCGTCTCTTTAGTGATATTCCTTTGGGGATGCTACCTTTTGTCGCATCCCGCTTTGCCTTAAATTTCATGATAATAGCGACATTATCTTGCTAGAGATTGTGTCGTATGAAGTCATTTACTCCGTTAGTTTTAGCATTAGCAATACCGTCCGCCGGTTTGGCTCAGGAAACCACTATCGATGAGCGCATTGTCATTATTGGCGAATCGATGCTGGCCCCCAGCGAGTGGGTGGTGGACGCGAAAAAGCCGCGCCAGCCATTACCCGCACATGACGCCGGTGACTTTTTGAAAAGCCTGGCAGGGTTCAGTTCAACCCGTAAGGGCGGGGCATCCTCAGACCCTTTGTTTAGAGGCATGGGGGCTGGTCGCCTGGCTATTGTGACCGATGACCAAATGCTGTTAGGGGGCTGTAGTAACCGCATGGATCCTCCTACGGCTTATATTACGCCTCAGAGTTATGACAGCGTCACCGTGATTAAAGGCCCACAGACCGCTCTGTTTGCCGGGTCCGCAGCATCTATTCACTTCGAAAGAGACATCACTCGGTTTGATAACGACGAGTTCTCGGGTTTTCTGAACGCTACCACCGCCAGTTTCGGGCGTGTTAACGGCGCGGCCGACATGATGTGGGGCTCTTCGGCGGGATTTTTGCGTTTAAACGCAACCGCAGCGACTGCCGATGATTACCAGGATGGCTCTGACCGTGAAGTTAACAGCCAGTATGAACGTTGGAGTGGTGACGTGGATCTTGCCTGGACGCCGTCAGATAACCAGCGACTTATGCTGAAATTAGGTGCCAGTGACGGCGAGGCTGCTTACGCGGATCGCAGCATGGACGGCGTTTTATTCAAGCGCGAAAGTGTAGCGTTGGATTACAACTGGCAACCTCAGAGTCAGTTTTTGCAAGAGCTGTCATTAAACGCTTACTTGAACTCTATCGACCACGTTATGGATAACTACTCATTACGTGACTTCACTCCGTCCATAATGATGCCCAACCCCACCGCCCGTAATCCCGATCGTCATTCACGTGGTGCAAAAATAACGTCTCAATGGTCACTAACGGCCGGTAGTGGGTTAAAAGCCGGCGTTGAACATCATGAATCGGAGCATCGCGATCGTATTAGCCGTGATCAGCTGAATATGTCTTATCAAAATCTGCCTCGCATCGACGATGCCGAGTTCAGCCAGGATGCCTTTTATGCAGAGTACGATTACGCCATTGACGCTGTTTGGAAGGTAGTGACAGGTTACCGGCTTGATCATTGGTCAATAACTGACAAGCGAGCCTTGTTAATGGTCATGGGTTCCCCGGCACAACCTAACCCAACCGCCAATGAAACGCGCAGCGACAACTTACACAGCGGCTTTGTGCGTGTTGAAAGAAAATTCGACAACGGTTACTGGTATGCTGGTTGGGGACAAGCCGAGCGCTTCCCGGATTACTGGGAAGTGATAGGCAACAACCGTCGCTCACCAAGCTCTATGTCGGCGTTTAATACTAACGCTGAGACCAACCGCCAGTGGGATATTGGGCTGAATTGGAAGAGTAATAGACTCACCCTGGAAAGCTCGCTATTTTTCAGCGAAGTGGATGATTTTATCCTGCTGGAGAAGGGCATGATGATGCAACCTGAAATGGTGCGCAATATCGACGCCCGCAGCTGGGGTGGTGAGTTGACCTCGCGTTACCAACTAACCGATCCCTGGTCGATCTCCGCCGCCGTTGCCATCGTTCGCGGTACCAATACAACAGACGATAGCTACCTGCCCCAACAACCGGCGGATGAATTGCGGCTAGCCAGTGATTACCGTCTTGGGGAATTCACCTACTCTGTGCTGTGGCGTTTAGTTAAAGAGCAAGACCGTATTGCGCCCAACCAAGGGAATGTTATTGGTTACGACTTAGAAAAAAGCGCGGGATTTGGTGTGGTATCTGCAAATATCGACTGGGAAGTTGATTCACAATGGCAGATCAGCCTTGGGGTCGATAATATACTGGATAAAACATACGCTGAACATTTGAGCCGCGCCGCATCCAGCGTTTCTGGCTATGAGCAAATTGATAAGGTGAACGAGCCGGGTCGCACATTCTGGTTACAGACCAATTATAACTTTTGAGGTAAATAATGATTACCCTACTGACCTATAAATTCATCTCAAAACAGCATTGGGCCGTTTTTATAGCGCTGGTCATTGATATAGCTCTGGGAAATGTATGGGTAGCCTACAATGGCGGCATTAGTAACTCATTCACCTCGCTGCTACTGATATTTATTGTCATAGCGTTCTTATTACTGCCGACAGCACTGGCGGTTGCGACGCTCTGTATAAGTATTCTGGGACAGGTGTCCCAGCTTGAGCTGCCATCACTATTGCAAGCAAAAACCGTGGAGTTTCCACACGCCATGCATCCCGAAATGCTGCAACACGCACAAGGTATGCTCATCGGTTTTGTGATTGCGGCGATGATTATTGCTTTGTCGATGTACTACCTGAAACGGCAGTGGCTACAGTCTGAAAAGGCCTTTCAAGCAATGCGGGAAAGGCAACTTAGAGACGAGCAACTCCTGACTATTGGCGCGGCCGCAGCGCAGCTCACTCACGACGTCGCCACACCGGTACAGTCCCTGAGACTACTAAATGAAGAACTCCAGGAAACTGGTGTGGATATTGCTCTTAAGCGTGACTTTAGCGAGTATCTGCGACAGGTTGAGCTCAGCTTAACCCAGTGGCGCGAAGCTGCCGATGATGTTCGTAGCAAGCGTCAGCACCTATACACAGCAGGAGAAATGTCAGTACAACTGCAACAGCTTCTGCGAGTGGTTAAGCCCGACGCTCAATTACACTGGGAGTTACCGGAGTCGTTACGATACTGCGCAATTAAAGCCGACCGAACACTTATCCCGGCTATCGCTAATTTAATTATGAACGCCATTGAAGCCGGTATCCGTAATGGTGAACAAGAAACCGTTGTTACATTCGGCGACTATACATCGGACGGTCAACAGCAATTAGTGATTCAAATTCTCGACAAAGGTTCGGGTATTCATGTTTCCGGGGAGGAAAAGCTTGGCATGTCGTTGAGTAAAAGTGATACTGGCATGGGTGTGGCTGCGGTCATTAGCCACGCCACCATCGAGCGCCTTAACGGCAAAGTTAGCTGGCAATCCAATGCCAACGGCACCATGACTCAGATACGACTACCCATAGTGGACAATGACTGAAATAAAGCTCCTGATTATTGACGACGACGAAGGCTTTTGTCGTATTTTAAAACGCCGACTGGAACAGCATGATATTGATGTCGCTGTTGCTCATTCAGCGTCTCAGGCGCTTTCCGCTAGCGGCGAGTTCGATGTCGTATTGCTCGACATGATGCTTGGAGATGATAACGGGCTGTCACTGATTGAGCCCATTACCCGGCACATTCAGCCCAAACACCTCATTGTACTTACCGGGTACGCAAGCATAGCGACCACCGTCGAGGCGATGAAGCGAGGCGCGACCGATTATTTAACCAAGCCGATCGGCACATCGGAATTGTTAAGCCGAATACGGGGTGAAGAAGTCGAAACCGACGTGCAGGAAACACAACGACTGAGCCCATCGCAAATTGAGTGGGAACATATTCAGCGAGCACTGCACGACAATGACGGGAATATTTCAAAAACGGCGAGAGATTTAGGCATGCATCGGCGAACGCTGCAACGCAAGTTAGCAAAGCGTTCGCCGCATTAAGTGTTACTTTAGAAGTTGTAGCGCACACCTGCCATAGCAACATAAGGGTCGATATCAACGTCGACGCTTTGAATGGCACTGCCATTCACACGCACGTCACCAGTGGTATCGATATCCATTTTGCTGACCATAAAGTGCAGACCCCAGTCCTTGTTTATTGCCACGTTGACACCGGCTTGCAACGCATAGCCCCAGCTGTTTTTAAGCGCTAGCTCAACCGAGTCACTGTCACTCACAACACCCAAAGCTCCTAAGGTTGAACGTAACTGAGGGTCAACCTGTTCGTCGAAAAACGCCGTGTAGTTCACGCCAATACCGACAAATGGTTTGAAGGTGTCACTGTTTAAGTCGAAGTGATACTGTGCCAGCAGTGTTGGCGGTAAATGTTTGGTTTTACCCACTTTTAACCCGGCTAAGGCACCTGTGGCGGTAATATCGTGACTGAATGGTGTTGCTGCAACCAGTTCCACTGTCCAGTTATTATCGACCGCATAGTCAAGAGTCAGACCTAGCTGGGTATTAGTATTGACACCAACGCCGGTACTGTTAGCGGGCAACCCTGCAACGCCTTCAACGACATTCAGGCTTGAGCTGCTGTCGTCCGGCATGACCGAGATGGCACCAACATTGAGGGAAAAGTCATTTGCTAAAGCCGGCACGCTTAGCAAGCTCAACAATACACCATAAGACAACGCTTTAAGCTTCATGGGTAACTCCTTGTTATTGAATACCCATAAAGCTTATAAGGTTTAATGATAGCGCGTATTGATCTCTATCAATCTACTGTTCGGCGTTGTGATAAATGTTTTGAACGTCATCTAAGTCGTTTAGCATATCCATTAAACGCTCAAACATAGGTTGGTCTTCTTCCGAAATTGTCGTAGTGACATGCGGCAGAAATTGAATTTCATCTGCGTCGAAATCGATATTTTCAAATGCCGAAGTGAGTGCCTGACGAGCCGCGGCATATTCAGTATGCGGAGCAAACACGGTGACCTGGCCGTCCTCGAACTCAACGTCAGTGACATCAACGTCGGCTTCCATTAACGCTTCTAACACGTCGTCTTCACTGTCGTGTTTAAAGGCGAAAATCGCACAATGTTCGAACGAGTGCATGACACTGCCCTGCTCGCCAATTTTTGATTTGCTCTTAGTGAAGGCATTACGAACGTCGCCGAATGTACGGTTCGGATTGTCGGTTAAACACTCGACAATCACCATGCAGTTGCTTGGTCCGTAACCTTCATAACGAGCGGGGGAAAAATCTTCACCAGCGCCACCTTGTGCTTTGTCTATGGCTTTCTCGATAACGTGAGCCGGCACCTGGTCTTTCTTAGCACGGTCAATAAGCGAGCGAAGAGACAAGTTTGCGTCAGGGTCTGCCCCGCCTTGCTTTGCACACACATAAATTTCACGACCATAGCGGCTATAGACTTTACTCTTCGCATTGGCAGTTTTGGCTATCGACTCTTTACGGTTTTGGTAGGCGCGACCCATCGTCTTACTCTCTTTTAAAAAACAGAAGTCGGTAATTCTACACAGCCGATGCAATATAGCCAATATATCTACCATAGAACGTTTTGATTCTTCAGTGCCGCTCCACCTGGGCGTAGAATCCAGATCAAATTTTAAAGCAATTCGCTTTATTGAGGAGTGTTATGTCGTCTTCAGTTCCGGTTTTGTCACTTGTTGACTATCAAAGCACTGATAATGAAACCAGACTGTCGTTTATACGACAACTGGGTGCTGCCGCAAGGGATGTGGGCTTTTTCTATTTGGAAGGTCACGACTTAAGCCAAGCTGAGCAAGACGACATTATTTCACTGTCGAAGTCATTTTTTGCTTTGAATGCAAAAGAAAAAAGACAGGTGAAAATGGCAAATTCACCGCATTTTCGTGGCTACAATCAAACGCATACCGAGGTTACAGCTGGTGCTTTAGACTTTCGTGAGCAGTTCGACATCATGGATGAACTGCCAGCAGTACATTCCCAGCTCGTCACTCAGGAGTGGCAAAAGCTCATTGGACCTAACCAGTGGCCTGACGCAATGCCTCGCATGCGCTCAACATTACTCACATGGCAGGATCGTTTAACCAAGGTTGGACTGACATTATTGTCCGCTCTTTGTGAGGCTCTGGAGCAACCAGCCGATGCCTTGCAACCCACCGTGCAAAACGGCCCTTATCGACATACCAAGTTAATTAAGTACCCCGGCAGCGAATCCGCCGGTAATCAAGGTGTGGGCGCACATAAAGATCCCGGCTATCTAACCTTTGTTCTGCAAGACGAACACAGCGGTTTAGAAGTGGAAATTGACAATGAATGGCACTCGGTAAGCCCGCGTAAAGGGGCCTTGGTGGTAAATATTGGAGAGCTGCTTGAGTTAGCATCAGACGGCTATTTAAAAGCAACGAACCACAGAGTTGTCAGTCCCCCCGCCGGAGTCACCCGTTATTCATCGGCTTTTTTCATGGCCGCGCAACTTGATGCCGATATTCCCGTTCTGCCACTGCCTGATCATCTGAAACGCCTGGCTCACGGGCCCAGTAGTGATCCTAATAACCCTCTGCTTCGCAAGGTTGGGGAAAACGTGTTAAAGGGACGAAAACGGTCACACCCTGATGTCACAGAGAAATTCTACAAAGAAGCACTTCAGCAGTTGTCAGCGTAGACTTTAACTTCGGGTTCACTGGTCGATGTCGCACCGATGTAATTGACATAGCAACTCATCAGGCTGTCTTCATCTGCGGCAAGACCAATAACATTGCCAATACCCACTTCCGACACAGCCCAGTCGTCTAATTGAATCACTTGACTCAGCGCACTTTCTTTAGGCGCGGGGTAGCCATAAAAGAGTAATATTCCGCCATCCGGACAACTGATATTGACGTCATCAAACTTGCCACCCAAGCAGGTCGCACTTTGCTTTTCTATTCCCTGAATAGCGGCTTTACCGTACGTCATGTCCAACGCTGATTTAAGGGAAGCCTCCAAACCGTGAAGCCGACTTGTTTTAGCATCATTGGAGAAGTTGATAAATTGAGGGGCGGCTGTCGCCGAGAGTACACCAAGCACAACAATGACGATAATAAGCTCGACTAGTGTAAATCCTTTACTGCGTCGCATAACCAAGCACCAAAAATAAAATAGGGACCGTAATGGCCCCTATTATAATACTAGTTAAATTGTTAATTCAATGTTAACTAAAAACTAACTGTGACCGAGTCACAGGCCTCTGTACCTGCTTCACACAGTTGGTAAACAACATCGCTACCATCTGAATCAAAGCGATCACGAACGCGACCTGTATTTGACAGTGTCTCAACAAACTCACCGTTGCGATACAAGTCTACGTCACCTGCAGCGCCTGACCAGCGAAGGTCGACTAAAGCAGTGCCACTACGCAATAAGCGAGAACGATAAACATCCAACTCGATGTCCGTCAGGCTAACGGTTACCGACTGCGTGACTGTGTCTGACAATTCAGTAGCGTCAGTCACTGTTAAAGTCACATCGTAAGTACCTTCTTGAGAGTATGCATAAACAGGGTTTGCTTCGGTTGAAGTGCTGCCATCACCAAACTCCCAGAAGTAGCTTTCGATGTCGCCATCATTATCACTTGAGGTATTGGTAAAGCTGACAGTCAAATCTTCAACGCTCGCCTCAAAACCTGCTACTGGCGCATCTGGTAAACCATCGTCTTCTTCAACGGCGGTCAGAGTTAATGACCAGTTGTTAAGAGTACCCGTATCAGCACCCGCATTATCCGACACATTCAGAGTCCAATCACCAGTCATGTCTTCGCCATTAAAGGTATCGACAGTCCAAGTGGCAACCAGATCATCTTCACTGCTACCAGCGCGGTCGTGCAAGGTTTGGGTCGTACCTTCAGGTGAAGTCAATGTAACAATCAAATCACCTCGCCATGTATGAGTAATATCAACGCTCACTTCAGCACCGAAAACAATACCGGTTTCAGGCACATTGATAACACGGCTGATACCGTTGCTGTCATCATCCGGGATATCTGCATTTGGTACATCTTCATAGTAAAAGTCAGAAAGACCTTGCGGAAGTACGTAAACCGTAGCACTTACGTCACGAGTCATTTCGCCCGTTTCTACATCGGTACCGCTAACCGTAATAACGTATTCGCCCCAAGCGGTTTCTTCTGTTGTTGTCACTTGTACGTCAACCGTTTCGCCGTTTTGCGCTTGGTTGGAAGACAGCGAAACATCTAGCTGAGGTTCAGCGGAAACACTTAAGTCAACCGCACCTGACCAGTCCGCAATGCTGCCAACATCCAGCGTTAGAGTTGTGCTGTCACCCGCAACAATTTCCTGGTTTGATGGGCTCAACTCTAAACGGTAAGCCGGATCCGGGTCAGCTGCAATCAGCGCATTTAAGGCGTTCAAGCGATTACCCGACGCTGTTTTACCAGCTAATGCAGGAATACTCTCACCAGAGTCCATCAAAATTTGCTTCACTTCTGTAACACTCAGGTGCGGCGCAATCGACCAGATAAGGCCAGCCACACCAGCAACATGCGGACTTGCCATAGACGTACCCGAAGCTGTTGCATAGCCTCCATTTAAGTACGTAGAAAGGATTTCGGTACCAGGCGCACCTAAGTCAACAGACACCTCACCATAAGTTGACGACGCAGCGAGTGAGTCAGTGCGTGTTGTATTAGCCACATTCACAATACCGTCCAGGTCATAACCACCTGGATAGCTAGCCGTAACGTCCGCATCAATTCCGTCGTTACCGGCAGCAGAAACAAACATAATGCCCTGATCAATACTGTCAGCTATCGCGGTTCTCAGCGACTCAGAGTAGGCACCACCGCCCCACGAGTTGTTTGTTGCTACTAGGTTAACCCCATGATTGACTTTCAAGTTCGTCATGTAATCAATACATTCGATAGCAGCCGCTGTACTGCCTCGGCCATCAGCGCCCAGGAATTGACAACCGACAATTTCGACATCCCAGTTAACACCGGTTACACCCTGACCATTATTGGCGCTCGCGCCAATAGTACCAGCAACGTGTGTACCATGACCGTTACCATCCATTGGGTCACCGTTACCATTAACTGCTGAGTAACCATAACAGTCATCGACTACACCGTTACCATCATCGTCTTCACCGTTACCGCAAACTTCACCAGGGTTAACCCACATGTTGTCAGCAAGATCCGGATGCGTGTAATCAACACCAGAATCAATAACACCGATAACGACGCTGGAGTCGCCGGTGGTTATATCCCAGGCTGGGCGCGCATCAATATCAACACCTGGCGTTCCGCCGCTTTGACCCGTGTTCTCTAATGCCCACATGTCACCGAATGCAGGATCATCCGGAGTTGCTAAAATATTAAAGTTAGAGCTTTTCGTGTCATTAATTGAAATGATGTAGTTAGGCTCAGCGACCTCGATAAAGGGGTGATTAGAGAGGCGTTTAATAAGGGCATCGCGTTGTTTTGCATTGCGAACATTGACCTGTGCAATACGACCATCCGCAATATTACGCATCGCAATATCGCGCCCGCGGCTATCCAGAGCTCGTAATGTTCCGCCAGCTCGGTTAATTAAATCTTGACGCTGCTCTTTCGTCACCGAGTGCTTAAATACCACCAGCAATGAATCATCGTCCGCCTGTTTACCATTCGCCGCAGCAGCACCTGTTGCGAGCGCCATGGATACGCCGACGACTAATTTTTTCAAATTCGTCATTCTTCCTTCCTCATTATTGTTGTAGGAATTTCATTCAAATGTGCGTACTGCTCATCTCGTCACTAAAAAAATAAGTAGCATATTTTCCACAGCAATTTACGCCAAAAGTTAGAGATTTACGTTTTTTAACGCTAAATACGACAAAGGGACTAGGACATCTAGGTGGGTTCGCAACCCCAAAACACATAACACACTGTATTAACTAAAAATTTACGTTCAAAAACAATTTTTAAAATACACCGTTCATACGATTGTTGAGTAAAAACCAGCCGTTATTCTTGTTAGCGGAATTATTAACAAAAGGTGTTCCGCTTTGACTTTTTTAAAACAACTTTTAGCAGCAACAGTGGTTATGTTGGTCTCTCTTCCGGGAGTAGCCAACGACATTCCTGTTGCTTTAGCAGGGTTACTGGAGCGGCAGTCCCTTGCGAACCATGCGGAAATTGCTCAGCTAGGCTCTTATAACCTCACTTCACTCGCCCAGGTAGGCGAGCAAAATTACGCATACCTCGCTCAGTATGGGCTGGAAAACACCCTGACGATCGAGCAGCAAGGGTTCAATAATTCTGTCACTGCAGAGCAGTCTGGACGCAGTAATTCAGCGACCATTCTTCAAGTTGGTGCGAACAACGTTATTCAGCTTCAACAACTTGGTGATGGCAACTCAATAAGCATTCAGCAGACTGGTGCTGCCGCTGAAATGTCCATCACGCAGTTCAAATAAGAACAATCAATGGAGAACAATCATGTCTAATACAATTCTAAAAAAAAGTGCAGTTGCTTTAGCGTTAACCTTAGCGTTTTCAGGTTATGCGGCGGCAGAAGCACACATCGCTGTTGTAAACCAAGATTCATCAGAAGCGGTTGAATCAGGCAACAACATGTATATCGAGCAAGGTGGTTTCTTAAACTGGGCTTACGCTGACCAATACGGTGAAGGAAACGACACTTTCTTGTTACAGCTAGACAGCCTTCAAGAAGCATACGCTTATGTCACTGGTGACTTTAACTTAGTGGAAGGCGAACAGTATGGCTTCTGGAACACCTTAGATTCAGATATTCAAGGTGACGAGAACGCACTGTCAAGCTTCCAGGAAGGTGATTACAACATCGCTGAAGTTTTCTTAGTAGGTAATGCAAATACTGCAATTGTCGAACAGTCAGGTAGCGCTAATACGGCTGGTATCGATTTAGCAGGCGATTACAACAGCGCTTCTATTGCTCAATCTGGTGACCTTAACTGGGCAAACTTCCAGATCGAAGGCAGTGATAACTACTTTGAAGCGAACCAGGCAGGCTCATCTAACGAAGCCGGTTACTTCACTGCAACTGGCGATATGAACACATTCATTGCTGACCAGGAAGGCGACGGAAACGTTGGTGGTGTTGTTGGTGCTAACGGCGATATGAATGAAGTCTATGTCCAGCAATTTGGTTCAGCTAACATCTTCATCGCACAAAGTCTTTCAGGTAATGAAAACTTCGTCGATGTTTATCAAGACGGTTCCAGCAATGAATTTCTAATTCAACCAATTCAAGGCGATGTGAACGAAATCGTGGTTCAACAAGAAGGTAATACTAACGTTGTTGAAGCCGCTACAGGCATGGTAGGAAACTATAACACCATTGATGCGAGCCAAGACGGTGATAATAACTACGCCGTATTCGCTACCGAAGGTGATGATCACATCATCGAAATGGATCAGCGCGGCGATAACAACATTGCGGTTGCAGAGTCTTATGGCTCATACAACGATATCCGCATCTCTAGCCGCGGTGATGAAAACTTTAACGGTGTTGCTCTGATTGGCTCTGGTAACGAAGCTGATAGCCGACAAATTGGTGATGTAAATACCGCAGAAATTGTTATCGCTGGTGACGATAATGATGTGTACTCTCGCCAACACGGTGACAGCAACACACTCCTTGCCTACTCTTACGACGCTGGAACAACTTCTGGTAACGAGCTGCAGTCAGAGCAAACGGGTGACATTAACTTAATCGATACTATTATCGGTGGTAATGACAACCTTATTGCTTTCGTTCAGGAAGGTAACAGCAACGTTATTGCTGGTGATGAAGGCTCATTCATTGTTGGTGGTAATGGCGGTAGTGTTGATATTCAACAAGTTGGTAATAACAACGTTGTCACCGGTGGTCAGTTTAGCGATAGCAACACAATGAGTGTTTATCAGCAAGGCGACTACAACGTAGCAACTGTCGTTCAATACTAATTGATGATTCGCTCTAGATTAAAGCGGCTGCTACCTAGCGGCCGCTTTTTAGGCTCTTATGATTAAGAAACTCTTATTGATAATAATTTTAATAACACCATTTAGCCACGCTGACGAAATTGAGCTGGGCGGTATGGTTTTAGACCGAACGATCTCGCGTTTTGGTAAAGACTTTTTCTTCTATTACACAAGTTACTGGCGGGACATTCCTTCAACAAACGGTATTACCGTCGTCGTCAACGAACGCGTCTATCCGCAGGCTGGAACCTATTTGTGGGTGGAGATGGAACAAAAGAAAGTGTTCGAGACCTATTTTGGGCGACGCCAGAACGACGTTAAAAAATTAGCCGAACAGGCCATCCTTATTAGTATTAACGAAGTCGCTCGTATTAAAGCTGACTCCGTTTTCGACTCGCCAGACAATAATGCATTTTAATAAGGCGTTAATTATGAAAAAACTCTCAACTGTTACTTTGGCTCTACTACTCACTTCGGCATCAGTGAGCGCAACGGAGATAGTCTATCAGCCAATAAACCCAAGCTTCGGAGGAAATCCCTTAAATGGTAATTTCCTTTTGCAAAAAGCTCAGAGCCAGAATGCTCATACCGCTCCAGATGAAGGTCGCTCTTTCGTTGATAGATTCCGCGATGCACTGGAGCGCAATATTATCAACTCTCTCACCCGTCGTATTGCAGATGGTGAAATTGTCGAAGGTTTGTATGACACCGGTGAGTACACCGTAGAAGTTATTGGGCAACCTGACGGTAGCGTGCTTGTTTACATCACGCACAACGAAACAGGCGAACAAACCGTCATTACCATGCCGGCAATATAAAAGAGAGTAACTATGACTATACGAACGATAACTTTAATGGCTGTTTCATTACTCATGTCGGGTTGTGCAATGATGCCCAAACCTACTGACTTGAACATTACGCCAGCAGAGATAGATGCGCCAAGTTCAATGATGATGACGCTACAAAAACAGCCAGTGCCAAAAAGCCGTATCCCAGTTTCAGTGTACGCTTTCCGTGATCAAACAGGGCAGTATAAGCCGCAAGCCAATGTTTCAAGCTTTTCAACGGCGGTGACTCAAGGAGCCACTTCCATGCTGACGCAGATGCTGCTTGAGTCTGGTTGGTTTCTACCAATGGAGCGGGAAAACCTTCAAAACCTGTTGACTGAGCGAAAAATTCACAATTCCAGTAAAGACTCTGACTTACCGCCGTTAAGAGAAGCCAGACTGCTGCTTGAAGGTGGCATTATTAGCTATGACACTAACGTTAGTACCGGTGGTATCGGCGCTGAATACTTCGGCATTGGGGCATCAGAACTCTACCGTGAAGATCAGGTTTCGGTGTACTTGCGCGCCGTCGACGTATACACGGGCCAAGTCCTGCTTTCCGTATCTGCCAACAAGAAGGTCTTCTCACAAGAATTAAGAGCAGGTCTGTTCCGGTACGTTTCTTTAAATCGTTTAGCGGAGTTTGAAGGGGGTTATTCAACTAATGAACCTGTCCAACTTTCAGTGAAACAGGCGATGGAAAAAGCGTTAGTGGAACTGATAGAAAAAGGTCAGGAACGAGGCTTTTGGCGGGCAGATAGCTAGTACCAGCTCGTTAATTGGTTGACGCGTAACTCGCCCACTTCAAAAGTTCGACTCGGTTACGCGCACCTGTCTTTCGGAAAATCGAAGATAGGTGCGTTTTCACAGTATGTGCGCTGATATTCAATTGCTCACCAATTTCTTTATTTCTGGCGCCGGTACCGACCAATTCGATGATTTTTAACTCTTGCGGTGTTAAAGAGCTAATCTGTGAAAAAGACGTAGCCGTATCGTCATCAGCATGACGGCGCAACATCATTTCTTCTATTTTGTCTGACAGTAATGATCGCGGGTAATAAAGTTCGCCCTGGCTAATCACCTTCAATGCGGTTAGCACCCGGTCTAAATGTTCATTTTCATAGATAATGCCGCGCGCACCTAAATTCAGAGCCTGCGAAGGCTTAACAGAATCCGGCTTCACATTCACCAAAAACAGGGCGTAGCTCTTTGCAAGCGCAGCGACTTCATTCGCTGTGCTCGTCCGTGATAATTGCTCAGAACTTAACGAGTACGCAACCATAATCTCTTTATCTGGAATCTGGTTAAGTAACTCATGTAGGCTTGGATGAATTACTTCGATTTCCAGTGACTCCGCAAGTAAAGCGAGGTTCTGCGTCCGTTTTTGGTGTTCAATTAGAGCAAGTTGAGAAAAGCGCGTCATAACACCCCTTAAAACCGACTACAAAGACTTTCAAGTTTTTATTTACATTTTTTAAACGAAAGTCATGACCCTTTATAATAGCAAAAAAGCATCATTTAGAAGATAGCGCAGGAAACCAATATGTAACAATTTGTTACAACCCTTAAAAATTAAAGAGTTAGCAATGCAGATTGTACGATTCATTTGTTATTCAAAGGCTACATGACTTATCAAAAAAGCCAAATCCTACCAGCTCTCAAAGCCCCAACCTAAGGCGACAAAGTATACAAACAAACGTATAATGCGCGCAGCCTAAAACAAGGGCTCGGATAAAGTTGAGTGTTTTAGTCAGGTATTTTATAATGCTCAGTATTCGCATATAAGTAAGGTGGTAAACATGAGCGAACAAATTGATCAGGCTCTTCAACGTAAATACGATGCAGGGTTTGTTTCTGAAATAGAATCGGAAACCTTTGCGCCCGGCTTAAACGAAGATGTCATTCGTCGTTTATCGGCGATAAAAGGTGAGCCCGAGTGGATGACTGAGTGGCGCTTGCAGGCCTACCGCAAGTGGCTAAAAATGGATGAGCCTGAGTGGGCGCACGTCGACTATCCGAAGGTCGATTATCAGTCCATTTCTTATTACTCAGCGCCGAAGAGCATGAAAGACAAGCCTAAATCATTGGACGAAGTTGACCCTGAACTTTTACGCACATACGAAAAGTTAGGCATCCCATTACACGAGCAAGAAATGCTGGCGGGTGTTGCGGTTGATGCCGTATTCGACTCGGTTTCCGTGGTGACCACCTTCCGCGAGAAGCTTGAAGAAGCCGGCGTTATTTTCTGCCCAATTTCTGAAGCGATTCATAAGTACCCTGACTTAGTAAAAAAATACTTGGGCACCGTTGTTCCTAAAGGGGATAACTATTTCGCAGCCCTGAACAGCGCGGTATTTACCGATGGCTCCTTCGTCTACATTCCTAAAGGCACTCGATGCCCAATGGAACTGTCGACGTATTTCCGTATAAACGAGCAAAACACGGGACAATTCGAGCGCACACTCATTGTTGCCGAAGAAGGCAGCTACGTTAGCTACCTTGAAGGTTGTACGGCACCGCAGCGTGACGAAAACCAGTTACACGCCGCCGTCGTAGAACTTGTCGCTCTAGACGATGCTGAAATTAAATACTCAACAGTGCAAAACTGGTACCCGGGCGATGAAGACGGTAAAGGTGGTATTTATAACTTTGTAACCAAGCGCGGATTGTGCGAGAAAAATGCGAAAATTTCCTGGACTCAGGTTGAAACAGGATCCGCGGTTACCTGGAAATACCCAAGTTGCATTCTCAAAGGCGACAACAGTGTCGGTGAGTTTTACTCAGTTGCTCTAACTCGCGGCAAGCAACAAGCCGATACCGGCACTAAGATGATCCACTTAGGTAAAAACACCAAGTCGACCATCATCTCCAAAGGTATTTCCGCCGGACGCAGCAATAATGCGTACCGTGGTCTGGTTCGTATGGGCCCTGGCGCTGAAGGCGCGCGTAACTTTACCGAATGTGACTCGCTGCTCATTGGCGACCAATGTGGCGCGCACACATTCCCGTATATCGAAAGCAGCAATCCAACGGCGATTGTTGAACACGAAGCCACCACCTCTAAGGTGAGTGACGACCAGCTCTTTTTATGTCAGCAACGAGGCCTCGACCCTGAAAAAGCAGTCTCAATGATTGTGAATGGCTTCTGTAAGGAAGTGTTTCGCGAACTGCCAATGGAGTTCGCCGTGGAAGCCGGTAAGTTGCTTGAAATCAGTCTTGAAGGTTCAGTGGGGTAAGACATGCTATCAATTAAAGATTTACACGCACGCGTGGAAGAAACGACCATTCTTAAAGGCCTTGATTTAGATATTAAGCCGGGTGAAGTGCATGCCATTATGGGCCCCAACGGCGCCGGTAAAAGTACCTTGGGCTACGTACTCTCTGGCCGTGAAGGTTATGAAGTAGAAAGCGGCAGCGTTAGCCTTGAAGGCAAAGACTTACTGGATATGGAAGTGGAAGAGCGTGCGCAAGCGGGTTTATTCCTGGCATTCCAGTACCCGGTCGAAATTCCGGGTGTCAGCAACATGGAATTTATGAAAGAGTCAGTCAATGCCATGCGCGAAGCTCGCGGTGAAGACGCACTAAGCTCTGCTGAATTCCTGAAAAAGGCAAAGGAAGCCTGCAAGCAGGTTGAGCTGCCTCTGGACTTCTTAAAGCGTGGCGTTAACGAAGGTTTCTCAGGCGGCGAGAAGAAGCGTAACGAAATCATGCAAATGATTATGCTGGAACCAAAGCTGGCTATTCTTGATGAATCAGACTCAGGCTTAGACGTAGACGCTCTGCAGGTAGTTGCCAAAGGTGTAAACAGCCAGCGCGACGGCAATCGTAGCTTTATCGTTGTGACTCATTATCAGCGCTTGCTGGACTACATTGAACCGGACTATGTTCACATTCTTTCAAACGGCAAAATCGTGAAAAGTGGCGGCCCTGAGTTGGCTAAAGAAGTTGAGAAGTCAGGCTACGCTTGGCTTAAGGAAGGAGAAGTCGCATGAGTCAATGGCTAGCACAAGTGATTGAGCGTGCCGGCAATGTTGATGACTGGTTAGCATCTGCACGCTCGAAAGCGTTAGCAGAGCTAAAACAAAAAGAGTGGCCAGGACGTCGCACAGAAGCTTGGCGTTACACGTCACTGCACAAAGTTGCCGACTTAAACCTTGCAACGACAAGCAACGCGACAACCACTGAAGCGCCCCAAGTAGAAGGCTTAAACAGCATTGATTTGGTGTTTGTTGACGGTCGCCTGACGAGTGACATGACCAACTTGGTATTACCTGATGGCGTCACCATTGCCTCTTTGGACACGAAAAACGACGCGGCAGAAAATCTGTTCGGACAAGTTAAGCCACAGCATCACTTGTTCGGCTTGGTCAATGACGTACTTGCTCAGCAAGGCGTCGTCATTGATATTGCGCCAAACGCAAACGTGGAGCAGCCAATACGCATTGTTAACTTCGCCAGCGATGGTGTGGAGTCGCACCAGCGGTCATTGGTTCGTGTCGGTGAAGGTGCTAAAGCCGTTATTATTGAGCACGGCGTAGGTAATGGCCACAGTCTGAATACCGCGTTCGCAGAGTACGACATTGCAGACAAAGCCGCTCTGGAGCATTATCGCTTAGCCTTACACGAAGGCGAAGCCATTCACGTTGGTGGTAGCCATTTCCGCTTACACAATGAGTCGAAGCTTAACAGCACACTCGTAGGATACGGCTCTCAGCTGACGCGTCTGGACGTCGATATTGAGCACGCAGGCGAGCACGCCTTTGCGAAGTTCAACAACATTTATTTATTAGCTCCCAAAGAGCACTTTGATCTGCACAGCACAATTGAACATGCGCAGCCTAACGGTACCACCGAAGAAAATGCGCGCGGCATTATTGGCGACAAGGCAAAAGCGGTTTTTAACGGTCGTATTCACATACACCGCCATGCGCAGAAAACTCTGGCTGAGCTGAACAACCGTAACTTGTTACTAACTCGTGGCGCACAAATTTACACCAAGCCAGAGCTGGAAATTTATGCGGACGACGTTCAGTGTGCTCACGGTGCAACCGTTGCTGAAATTGACGAAGAAGCACTTTACTACATGCTGACGCGCGGTATCGATAAGCAACAGGCCTTGGTTATGCTGAACTTCGGTTTTGTACAGGAACTGCTTTTCCAAATGCCAAATCGCGCATTAGCCGATTGGTTGCAACCAATATTGAAGCAACGCTTTGAGCGTATGATGGAGCAGCAATGAGCCTAAATGTTGCAGACATTCGCCAGCAGTTTCCGATTCTGTCCCGGGAAGTGAATGGTCGTCCGCTGGTTTATTTGGATAACGCAGCGACGACACAAAAGCCGCAGGCAGTTATCAATGCCTTGGTGGACTATTACACGCAATGCAACTCTAACGTTCATCGCGGGGCGCATTACCTGTCAGATGAAGCAACGCGCCGTTACGAAGCTGCTCGTCAAACAGTTGCAACCTATATTAATGCAGCCCGAAGCGAAGAAGTGATTTGGACCAGCGGTACCACTGAAGGCATTAATTTGGTGGCGAATGGCGTTTCACAGCGTTTGAAAGTGGGCGATGAAGTCTTGGTGACTGAACTGGAGCACCACGCTGACTTGGTCACTTGGCAACAAGCTTGTAAACGCTCTGGTGCTACCTTAAAAGTGGTGCCCATTCATGACAATGGCGAACTTAATGTTGATGCCTTTCATGAGCTTTTAAACAACAACACAGCTTTTGTTGCCATGCCGCATGTATCCAATGCGCTGGGTACTGTGAACCCAATAAAGGAGCTTACTGCGGCAGCTAAAAGTAAAGGTGCTTTGGTATTAATTGACGGTGCCCAAGGTGTTGCGCACGGCGCCATCAACGTTCAGGACATTGGTTGCGACTTTTACGCATTTTCAGGCCACAAAGTGTTCGGGCCTACAGGTATTGGCGTGCTTTGGGGTCGCTTCGATGTGCTGAATGAGTGGCCGGTATGGTTAGTCGGCGGTGAGATGATAGCCACCGTCAGCTATCAGGATGCCACCTGGGGTGAGCTTCCTAACCGCTTAGAAGCGGGTACGCCTAACATAGCAGGCGTTATTGGCCTAGCTGCCGCACTTGACTGGATTCAGCAATACGACGCTGCAGAAATACGTGCGCACGAACAGGCGTTACTGGCACGAGCGACCGAGTTAGCGAAGCAAACTGAAGGCTTGAGAATTATTGGTGATGCCCCGAATAAAATTGGCGTACTCAGTTTTGTTCTGGAGGGTGCACACCCGGCTGATATCGGTTTCTTGTTAGATAAGCAAGGTATTGCGATTCGCACCGGCGACCACTGTGCACAACCATTGATGAAGCGCCTGAATGTGCCGGGTACCGCACGTGCGTCATTTACCATCTACAATACATTAGACGAGGTTGATCAGCTCTTTGCGGGCATCAACAAAGCTCGTATGATGCTAGCCTAACGGCAGGAGGACACAATGTCTGTAGAAACGTTTAGTCCATCGTCATCACTTATTTCCATGACGGACAGTGCCATTAAGTATTTTGAGTCACGGCTGAAAAGTGAATCGGGCAATTTGATTCGCTTATCGACCAAACAGAGCGGCTGCACAGGTTATGCGTACGTTCTTGACTCCGTTGACGCCATTCAAGACGGTGATGAAGTGGTAGAAATTAACGACAACATTAAGGTTGCTATTGCACCCAACGCGCTGGAACTGGTGCGTAATACAGAAATCGATTACGTTAAAGAAGGCATTAACGGCATTGTTAAGTTTAACAACCCTAATGTTGTTAACGAATGTGGTTGTGGCGAAAGCTTCAGCGTTAGCTAAACGGGAAAAATAACGACATCATGCAACAGAAAATGGTGAATACCTTACGCGAAGTCAAAGCGCGTAAGGTGCCATCCGGCGAACCTAAAATCATTCCCAAAGGGGAGTTTGTGAATATTACCCAAGATTTGGGCGGTAATTACACCGTCACTTGGCAGGGTAATATGCTGCGCATTGACGGTACCGATGGCGATGCCATTGGTCGCAAGCCGGAAAAGCTCGACTTTCCTGCACCTGGGGACGGCCAAATATCCGAACAACAAGTTTGGGATGCACTGGAAACCATCTACGACCCTGAAATTCCCATTAACTTAGTGTCACTTGGACTTATTTATAAAGTCGATATAGACCAAGACAGTTCGCGGGTTACTATTGATATGACGCTCACCGCACCGGGCTGCGGTATGGGCCCTGTACTGGTCGGTGACGTTGAGTACCGTGTCTCACTCGTTCCGAATGTTGACAGGGTTAATGTAAACTTAGTGTTCGATCCACCTTGGTCTCGCGACATGATGAGCGAAGAAGCGCAGCTTGAAGCTGGTGTGTTTTTCTAAACGGGAATACCGAATTAACCATGAACTTACCAACAACTGACGAAATTCTTGATGACTTAGAGTTCCTGGACGACTGGGAACAGCGCTATCAGTACATTATCGATTTAGGCAAAGCGCTACCGGGTTTGCCGGAAGCGCAGCATAAAGAAGAGTATCTGGTACGCGGCTGTCAGAGTAATGTTTGGCTGATTAGTGAAGAGAAAGACGGCAAGCTGTTATTTCACGTCGACAGTGATGCCGTCATTGTGCAAGGGCTATTAACGTTGGTTATGGCGGCTTACCATGACAAAACGCCCGCACAAATCCTCGCGTTCGATATTGACCAATATTTTAATCAACTCGACCTGGAAAACCACATTACCCCAACTCGCGGGAATGGATTAAGAGCTATTGTTGGGAAAATCCAGCAGTTGGCCAAGAACACCAACGCTTAAATGGTATTAAACAGTTCTTGAACGTTATTCGATACAGAGCGGTAGGTTGACAACAGACGCGGTTGAATTGTTTCCAGCCGCTGCTTCATTTGAATCAGGCGCTCAAGTTTCAACGCAATACTCAAGCACTGTCCCATAGGCCCTTTCAAGTTATTCACTGCAGCTTGTGTTTCAGGTGACAGAGGCAACTTTTCAAAAAACGCCTTTTTATCCACGCCCAGCATTATATCAATACCAGATAGAAGACCAACAAAGTAACACTGGTCAGGATCTAAACCCTGATTCTTTTGGCCCTTGGCTAACTCGTAGCACATTTGTGCTCTTACCAACACCATACGTGATGCTTCCTGGCTACTGGCAGCAACGGAGCCTATAAGCGCTATCCAGCGCCGCAATTTCTCAATACCCAATCGCATGATCACATCTTTGACCCGAGTAATTGGGCTCGCCGTTGGATACAGAGGGCTATTCACTATTTTCAGAAGGCTGACTGATAGCTTAGGGTCTTCAGATATCACCTTCGATAACTCAGTTAAGTCTGGCTCCTTTTCAAAGCATAAGGACAGCACTTTTGCTAACTGTAACGAAGAGGGCTCTAACCGGGTGCCGTAAATAACTTCGGGCTTGGCAAAGTAGTACCCCTGGAACAGCTCAAAACCCAACGCTTCATAGGCCTTTTTAGTGGCTTCATCTTCAACGCGCTCGGCCAGCCACTTACCGTTAAAGCTAGTTAAGTCTTTTTTAAACGCCCGAACTTGCTCAACGGTCACCGTAGAGACATCTACTTTTATATACGATGCATACTTTAGCAATGGCTCCCACGCTGGGTCGAACTCAAAATCATCGAGCGCGAAACGGAAACCCTTGTCATGCCAGCGTGCTACCGCATTCACAACGGCTCGCGTTGGCTTTATGGTTTCTAAAAGCTCAATAACGACCTTATCAGGTTCAATAGGCAGGAAACTTTGAGACAGCAGGAAGTCGCTGGAAACATTAATAAAAGCCGTTGCGTCGTACTGAGTGGTCTGTTCGGTGATTCCCGCGCAAAGGTTAAACACCACCTCACTGGTAGCGGCAGTATCGCCCACGGTTTCAGCTGATAAATGAATAGCGCTTCGGTACAACAGTTCTACCGCGTAAAAACGATTTTTTCTGTCGTATATTGGCTGAGCCGCCAATAAAGGGGAAGATTCCAAATCTGTCTACTTTTTAAACACTGATTATTAGCTGGATTCTACGGTAGTTTTTAATAAAAGAAAAGATGAACGATTGTTATAAATTTAAGGTTTACGGCGTCCTGTAATCATGGGCTTTATAAGCTCAATGCGACCCCACCAACCTGTCAAAAACACGGCTGCAACATGAATAATGGCCCCTATAAATAAGCTATGGGCAATGTATTCATGAATGTTCTCGACCAGCGTGCTACCAAAAAATGCGTCTGTTTCTTCGAGCAGAAAACCGGTGGTGCCCTGTGCTAAAAACAAGAACCAAAACAGCAATATCAGCATACCGCCAACAGCGTTATGCCCGGATTCATTAGGAATCTCGCGACTTTTTAGTTCACGTAAATGTTGAGCTATACGAGTAGGGGTAGGAAAAAAATCAATAACTCGTGCGCGTTTAGGGCCAATAAAACCCCAAATAATACGAGCAAACACTAAAATCCAGACACAATAGCCAACCCACTGATGAATCGTCTCGCCAGGCTCTAGTACAAAATAATTTAGCGTAAATCCAATAACAATAAGCCAGTGGTAAATGCGAATATACTTATCCCAAATAACCACTGGCTTACTCATCAGCTTACTCTTTTTCTTCTTTTACAACGCTGCCATCAACAGGATTAAAGTAGATTTCTACTTTCTCCCCTGCCTGGTTTTTGCCGTAAATCTCATAGCAGTTACCGGGAGTGACTTTAAACTCATTAATGTCATACCCCTGCTCTTTTAAACCAGCCTGGAACTGCTCTTGATCCATCCATTCTGATTGCGGAGCTGTCGTACAACGAGTTTCCGTTTCTTCGGCACTGCAAGCGGCTAACAATGCAGCTGCACCTGCCATCGCGGTTAGTTTTAATGCGTTCATATCAAACTCCTATTTTTCGTTAGGAAGTGACTCGAAGCCCATGTGATAGAGCGTAAAGCCGAAAATATCCGAATACTGCTCAATTGTTTTTGATACTGGCGTCCCCGCACCATGACCCGCATTGGTTTCAATACGAATCAACTGAGGGTTATTGCCACCCGCTTTGTCCTGCAATTCCGCAGCAAACTTAAAGGAATGTGCAGGTACGACACGGTCATCATGATCACCTGTAGTAATTAGTGTTGCCGGGTACTCAACACCCTCTTTTACGTTATGCACTGGTGAGTAGTTCAGCAAGTATTCAAACATTTCTTTACTGTCTTCTGCTGTACCATAGTCATACGCCCATCCAGCACCCGCAGTGAAGGTGTGATAGCGAAGCATATCCAATACACCAACTGCCGGTAGAGCAACCGCAAACAGCTCAGGACGCTGAGTCATTACCGCACCAACCAGCAAGCCGCCGTTTGAGCCTCCACGAACCGCCAGGCGCTCAGACGAAGTATAGTCAGCTTCTATCAGATATTCCGCTGCCGCAATAAAGTCATCGAACACGTTTTGCTTCTGCATTTTAGTGCCGGCTTTATGCCACTCTTTACCGTACTCGCCACCACCACGTAAGTTGGCAACCGCGTAAACACCGCCCATTTCCAGCCAGGCGGCGTTAGCAATGCTGAAACTTGGTGTCAGGCTGATGTTAAAGCCACCGTAACCATAAAGAATCGTTGGGTTCGTACCATCCAGTTCAAGACCCTTTTTATGGGTGATGATCATCGGAACCTCAGTACCATCTTTAGAACTATAGAAGACTTGTTTACTAACATACTTGCTCGAATCGAAGTCCGCGCCCGATGCTTCATAAACGACCGACTCTCCGGTTTCAGGGTTCATTTCGTAAATGGTGCTTGGCGTGCTGTAGTTCGTGAAGCTGTAATACACTTTTTCAGCGTCCTGCTTCTCACTAAAGCCACTCGCGCTGCCAACGCCCGGCAAAGCGATGTCACGTACCTTATTGCCGTCGTAGTCGTACTGCTCAACTTTTGAGACCGCATCGACCATATACTCTGCAAAGATATAGCCCGCACCGGTTGACGGGTTCAATACGTGCTCGCTGTGCGCAATAAAGTCCTGCCAATTGTCGGGCTTAGGGTTACTGGCATTCACGGTCACAACACGACCGTTTGGCGCATCCATATTCGTTTCTAAATACAGCGTGTCACCACGAGTCGTCAGAACCGACGTATCATAGGCCACATCACCATCAACCAACACTAACTCTGAGTCGGGCTTCGTTAAGTCTTTAATGTACAACTTGTTACCAGACGTCGAATTCGCGGCCGAAACCACCAGAAAACGATCGTCTTCAGTTACGTAACCACCCACGTAGCGATGTTTCTCAGCTTCCGTACCACCGAAAATTAGGTCGTCTTCAGACTGAGGCGTACCAATCTCATGGTAATACAGTTTGTGCTGGTCGGTCTTCGCTGATAATTCACTACCTTCAGGTTTGTCATAGCTCGAGTAGTAAAAACCTTCGTTGCCCTTCCACGAAATACCGCTGAACTTAACGTCTACGAGCGGCTCTTCATGTTGATCACCTGTTTCTGCGTCAATGACAATAATTTTACGCCAGTCACTGCCGCCTTCAGAAATCGAATACGCCGCAATAGAACCGTCTTCACTGAACGTTAACTGCGCCAAAGACGTTGTGCCATCTTCACTAAACTTATTTGGGTCTAAAAAGACTTCGGCTTCAGCGTCTTCACTTTTCTTACGGTAAACAACGTATTGGTTTTGCAAACCGTCGTTCTTGTAGAAATAGATGTAGTCACCCTCAAAACGAGGCGCGCTGACTTTTTCATAATTCCACAATTCCGTTAAGCGTTCTTCAATTTTTTCGCGGAACGGAATTTTCTCCAAATGGCTAAATGTTACTTCATTTTGCGCTTTTACCCAGGCTTCCGTTTCTTCGCTACGGTCGTCTTCTAGCCAGCGATACGGGTCCGCTACTTCAGTGCCAAAGTAGGTGTCGACCACATCGCCTTTACGCGTCTCTGGATACTGCATTTGATTATTCACTTCTTCGTCATTGTCAGGTGACTGTGAGCAGGCTGTCAGCAAACTCACAGCAACCACTCCTAGTAAGTATTTCATTGTTGTTATCCTTATTTGAACTTAACGACTTCACCTTTTAGCGCTACACCCGCCATTAGAAAGCCTGCGCCACATTGAAACTCTTCAGCACTCGCAAACTCATTATGGTTATAGTTCGACTTGATATTAATCACCGCGTCATAACCATTCTCACGAGCATTTTCCTGTAAAACTTTTAGTGCTGACAACAAAACCCACTCACAAGCTTCTCGGTCAGATTTACCAAAGGCATTGGTTTTACGACTTGTGCTAATCACACCCATCGATTGAGCCACTTCAGGATGCGACTGCCCTGCAAAGTAAAAAGGCACATCGTGTAGCGCCGCTTTTGCCTTGGCCGTCTCAACCGCTGGCTTAATTTCAAGAGTAACGACATCATCTCTCGCTTCAGCTGAGAATGACAGTAACGCAGAAACAGTAAGTGCACTAGCAACGAGTAAGTTTTTCATGAGTATTTCCTTATTTATTAGAGTTATTCCAACGTTTAAAAATCAGTGATGTATTAATACCACCAAAAGCAAAATTGTTTGTCATGACATAGTCAGTATCAAGCTCGCGTCCTTCACCTGTAATGTAATCCAGCTTTCCGCACTCGTCATCGACGTCATTTAAATTGATCGTCGGTGCGAACCACTTGTCCTTCATCATTTCTATGGATGCCCAGGCTTCGATAGTGCCGCACGCACCGAGGGTATGTCCTAAGTAACTCTTTAACGAGCTAATGGGCACGGCACGACTAAAAACAGACGCGGTCGCATTCGACTCAGCAACGTCGCCACGATCAGTCGCTGTTCCGTGCGCATTCACATACCCAATAGCATCAGGACTCAGTTGCGCTTGTTCCAGCGCTAGCTTCATAGCGACAGCCATTGTCTCAGCCGTCGGCTGAGTCACGTGAGCGCCGTCTGAGTTGGTACCAAAACCGACTAACTCAGCGTAAATAGGGGCGCCTCGTTCAAGCGCATGGTCTAATTCTTCCAGTATGAAGGTACCCGCGCCTTCGCCTATTACCAGACCATCGCGGTTTTTATCGAACGGTCGCGGCGTACTCTCTGGCTCATCATTACGCGTGCTGGTCGCGTACAAGGTATCAAAGACCACGCCCTCTGATGGACATAACGCTTCGGCACCACCGGCAATCATCACTTTCTGATGACCATAGCGAATGGCTTCATAAGCATAGCCAAGACCTTGCGACGCCGACGTACAGGCTGAGCTAGTGGTATGCACCCGACCTTTTACGCCATAAAAAACACCCAAGTTCACCGCCGTAGTATGGCCCATGCTTTTTATGTAAGTCGTCGCATTCAAGCCGGTCATGTCACCTGTGGACAACATGTTGCCAAAAATTTTCATCTGTTCGGTATCGCCCGTAGACGAGCCATAAGCGACGCCGCAACGCCCATCGGTAATGCAGTCATCATTCAGTAGCCCGGCGTCTTCTAGCGCCACTTCTGTGGCTCGGGTTGCCATCAAACTGACGGTACTCATTGAGCGCACCGCTTTACGCGAATAATGCTTCGGCTTTTTAAAAGGTGGTTGAATGGGTGCAGCTAAGCGCGTATTTAAGCCTTCAAAGCGCTCCCACTCCGGCATAGTGACGACCGCATTTTTACCCGCCTCTAACTGTTGACGAAAATCCTGCCAGTTATCACCAAAGGCAGTGACGCAGCCCATCCCTGTTACGACAACCCGTTTCATTACACTAACCCACCATTCACTGAGAAGACTTGGCGCGTGATATACGCCGCCGAAGGCTGGAACAAGTAACCGACTAAACCGGCAACTTCTTCTGGCTTGCCCGCTCGACGTAGCGGAATCATCGACATGATTTGTTTTTCGTGCTCAAGCTCTTCTGTCATATCCGTTTCAATGAGTCCTGGCGCGACACAATTCACGGTGATTTTGCGCTTTGCCACTTCCAATGCCAGCGCCTTCGTTGCTGCAATAACACCGCCTTTCGAGGCACTGTAATTCACTTGCCCCCGGTTGCCGGCAATGCCTGATACAGAGGCGATAGTTACGATGCGGCCGCCTTGACGCTTTTGAATCATTGGCATAATAAGCGGGTGCAACACGTTATAGAAACCACCTAAGTTCGTTTCCAGAACGCTGTCCCAGTCGTCATCGGTCAGCGACGGGAAAGCACCGTCACGAGTAACCCCAGCGTTGCACACCGCACCATAATAGGCACCGTGTTGTTCAATATCGTTTTCAATAGTCTCTCTGGCGGCTGCTCGGTCACTAACATCAAAGACTAAAAGTGACGCTTGCTGCCCCAACGCTTCAATTTCAGCCACCACCTTCTCGGCAGATGCGCGATCAGAACGGCAATGCACCGCAACATCATAACCGTCCCCGGCAAGCTGCAATGCAATAGCGCGCCCAATCCCTTTACCAGAGCCTGTTACTAAAACGCGATGACTGTTATCGCTAGCTTCTTTTGTCGCCATCTTAGTCGCCATAATTTTCCTCTATAAATGCTTTTTCATCGGGAGGCTGATACACATTGAGCCTCGCTTTGGCTACGACAGCCTCTTGCTGAGAAATAAAGCACTCAAACACACTCAAACCAGATTCTTCAACGTGAATTTCTTCAACGTCAACATCATAGCTTTGCCCCAGTTCGAAATGCTCAACGTCACAGGTGTACTTCCGAGTTCCAAGTAAAAAACCTAACTTAATATCGTCACCCTGGCTTTTGTGGCGGTTACCGGCAACGGCGGCAATGCTCTGTGCCATGAGTTCAATGCCGACATGGGCGGGTAGACCTTTTAAGGCGTCATTATAAAACAGATTATCTTCGGTAACTGTCAATCGACAACGTCCTTTTATGTCCTCCACCGATACCAATTCGTCAATGAGCTTCATTGGCGGTTGGTGCTTAATTAATTCATTAAGTGTATATGTCACTGTTCACCCTTACTAAATACAAGCGAAACATTATTTCCGCCAAACGCAAACGAGTTGCTTAAACAGTGTTTAACCGGTTTAGCAAGCGATTCACCTTGATACAGATTGAGCGGCTGAATGTCAGAGTCCGTCTGTCTGTCCCAGGCATGCTTAGGCAACCCGCTTTGTTTTGACAGCGCTAGCCAACACATCACGGCTTCTATTGCGCCAGCCGCTCCCAACGTGTGCCCCGTTAATGCCTTGGTTGAACTGGCCGGTATATGCTGCAAGCCGAGTTCGGTGACCGCATGCGCCTCCATCTTGTCGTTCAGCGGCGTCGCAGTACCGTGCAGGTTGATATAGCTCAACTCACTGACATCAACGCCAGCCTCTGTCAGCGCACCTTGCATAGCAGCAATGGCGCCTCGTCCTTCCGGATGCGGCGCTGACATATGGTGCGCATCGGAGGTCGACCTCGCGCCGGTAAGACACACCGGCTCATCCTGCAAGTTGTCTTCGGCACGCGTAGCAATAAATAGTCCAGCAGCTTCACCAATCGTAATGCCGTTACGATTGACGCTAAACGGATTACAAGGCTCTGAAGACATCGACTCCAATGCTTTAAACCCATTCAGAGTCAGCTTGCATAAGGAGTCAACACCGCCCACAACGACAGCGTCAGCAACCCCAGACGCCAGTAAAGAGCGTGCGCTCATAAAGGCTCTTGCGCTCGATGAGCAAGCTGTCGAGATACCGTAAGCGGGTCCCTCGATGCCCATGAGCATAGCCAGACACTCCGCTGGCGCGACCATTTCCTGCATTTTGTAGTGGAAACTCTCTGGCAACTCACCCTGTTTTTCGTGGTGAGCCAGCGCCTCTTCTCCTGACGCAATACCAGATGTACTGGTACCTAACACCACGGCAACACGGTGTGCACCGACTTGATTGATCAACGTCTTAAGTGGTGCCTCAATTTGCTTTAAAGCGCCAAGCAGCAGTTGGTTGTTGCGGGTTTGCATAGCAACCGGAAGTTCACTCAACGCCGGCAATTTATCATCAGTAATTTTGCCGTGGTAATAGTCACTACCGTCGTTAAGCGTGTCATTCGCCAATGACAAACCGGTATTATCTCCCGCAAGCGCAGCAGACCAAATGTCATCGCATGTCATTCCCGCAGCGCAGACCGCGCCTGGCTTACTGAGGCTAATTTTCATCGTTGTTTAACACTTCGTACTGTAGGGTGTTGACGGTCAGCTCATAGTCCCGTTGGTTATTCTGTATTTTGCCGTTTGTATTCATTTGCACACCAGAAGACCAAATCAACTCGCCATTATCGGTTATCGTTCTGCGACTACTCGTTTGCTTTAATGTCAGCGAAGACAAGTGAGCGTTCACTGTTTCTAGCGGCCATAGAGAGAGTTGCATATCCGCCCAGACTTGCAGCGCAACTCTGGGTTCCTCAAGAAATTCCGAGCCTTTAAACCTATGTCCGGAGGCAGTGAGTTCAGACCGAAACAGCTCATTCCCCAGTGGCGACAATGCCACAAGTAACAAGCGTTCATTTTCTAGCAAAACAGAAACAACAAACTCTCGATTTTTCGCCTGTTGCGCTTTTGGTGACCACCGAATGTCTTGCCATATCTGTACCGGCTCACCCGGCCACTGCCACTGTAAACTGTAATACCCTGTGCCCACCGGTACCTGCAAACGGTCTTTCCCCTCCAAAGTCGCACAACCCGCAACAGCTAAAAGCATTAAGGCTAGCGTTACGCATCGAAAAACACTGGTCACGCGCAAAGCTCCGCTAATACGTTTAAGCGGCGCTCGCTCTCTGCAACATAAGGATTTTTTGTATCCCAGGCATAGCCGGCTAAAATAGAACTGATCATTTCTTTCACTTGTTGCTGCTGTTCCGGATAAAAAATCACTTTCTGAAAACGCGTATCATACCATCCTTCCACAAAGGTTCTGAACGTCGAAATACCAACGCGTAACGGCTTGCTGAAGTCGTTTTCCCAGTCTTGCTTTTGTCCGTCCAGCTCTTTTAATACCAGTGGTACCGCCAGCGATGACGACTTCATTGCGATTGTTACGCCGGACGAAAACACCGGATCCAGAAACTCACCGGCGTTGCCCAACAGTGCGAAACGGTCGCCATAAAGACGGTTTACGTTTGCGGAATAGCCGGTAATACACTGCTCGGCCCGGATGACTTGGTGATTGCCCAGTACCTCAAGTAAATACGGCTCTTCCTTAACCATATTCCATAATTTATCAGCAGGCGTTTCGTACTGTACAAATAACTTTTCTTCACCGACTACGCCAATACTCGCGGTGCCATCGGCGAAGGGAATCAGCCAGTACCAAATTCCGGGATTGGTCGGGTGGACCGTAATAAGTATTTGGTTACGGTCGAAGTTACCACCCGCCAAATCTGATTTCACGTGACAGAATGCCGCCTGCCGAACCGGAAAGTCTGACGGCGACTCCAGCGACAACAATCTCGGTAATACCCGACCAAAGCCGCTTGCATCCAGTACAAAACGCGTTTTTATCTCAACAGTTTCAGTGTCTGTCGCTGCTTCCAATACGACCTGCTCAGAAGACGAAAAGTCGATACCCGTTAATGTCACACCGTGCTCAACCTGAGCGCCTTTATCCTCTGCCCCCTGAATCAACAGCTGGTCAAATCGCTCTCTTTTCACCTGAAACGTCGTGCCGGGCCCCTCACTGAACTTTTGCCTAAAGTCGAAGTTGACGTGTTGCCCCTGATGATAAAAAGCCGCACCATTTTTAAACTGAAAGCCTGAGTCATCAGCATTGCTCGCCACCAGACTCTCTAATCCTGCCTCCTGTAAGTACGTCATGCACTGCGGTAGTAGGCTTTCGCCAATGGAAAAACGAGGAAACTGCTGGCGCTCAATAACCAGCACTTTTTTTCCGGCGTCCGCCAGCATTGCTGCGGCGGTCGCACCCGATGGGCCTGCACCGACAATAGCAACATCATAAATTTGGTCCTTCATTGTACTTCTTCCTTTTTACTCTCTTTGGTTGCTGCACCGGTTATCAACGGGCAAAACAGCACACTCACTAATACACCTATCATGACAACCTTGCCAAATGCAGCAATGGCCGGTGTTGAGCTAAACGTCAACGCACCAAAAGCAACAAGTGTGGTTAAAGCCGACAAGTAAATGGCCTGCAATGCATGCGCACGTTGCAGACGACCAGCGCAGAACACCCCGTAATCAATGCTCAGCACCAGCACAAACATGGCACCTATCCAGTGAAATAGGTTCAGGGGCTGACTTAACTGAGCAATAAGCAACGCCGTCGACACCGACAATAAAATAACGCTGAACACCTGCCATGACGCTTTTGCCCGCACTTTAAATGGCGCTTTACGGTTCAGAAACAGCATCAATATGAAAAAGCTTAAAAGCAACAAAGCCCCTAACCAAAGCTGCATGGATTGCCGATATTCCCCCAACGCATTCGAGGCGTGCTCTATTGGATTAAATGGTTCTGCCCAAGGCTTATTCTCAAGGTTGGGTGCGTTATGTTCCTGCTTTAACCGCACCACACTTAACCACCCTTCATTGAATGGATAGAGGAACTGACTTTCCAATGGATGAACGTGTTCTGTAGGGTTCAGCGTTGGCGCCGATATACCCAACCACTGCAAGTACGCAGCGCCCTCATCAGACCGAAACAGTCGTTGCTCCTGCTTAATTAAATCCTTTTGCTGTGACGCCGGTTGGTAATAGTCCGTAATACCAATAGCATGAAAGCTATTAGCAACGTCCGTTGTACGCTCCAGTGCCTGCTGGCGAGTATCGCCATACACTAAAATAACCTCTGGGCTGAAGTAAAATGCGGTATGTTCACGTAAATAATTTTCTTCTTCCAACAGCGCTTTTGGCGAGCTGGCAAGTAGGCGCACATTGTCATTAGACACATAAGCCGCAATCAACACGATAACGGTGACCACAGGCAATACGGTTAGCCAGCGTTTAGGCAACCGCTGTCGTGCCTGGTGATACGCCTTCTCTGCTTTTGCGCAAAACCGCTGCCACTTAACTTGCGGCTGCTTCGGCTCTGGCAACCAAGGTAAAGTAATAGACACCAACAGAACCGCACTCAATAATGCCGTCGCCATAAATACGCCAAGCTGCTGTAACAAGGGCAAGGGTACCGCGAGCAATAAAACATAACCGGTAATGGTCGTTAAACCACCCAGCCAAAGTGCCGGCATGAGTGTCTTCCAGGCTTTTTCCCCGTGACTTCTCGCGATAAACCCATGAATGACGTAGTCAATGCAAAGTCCAATAAAGCTGGTTGCAAATACCAACATCAGCACGTGTGGCGACGTCGACCAAAATAGAGTGGCCAGTAGCCCAAATGCAGACGCAACAGCCAATAACACCAACGTATAAAGCAGTTGAAAAGCGGATCGAAATACCCAAATCAACACACTGAGCACCAGCAATAAAGACAGCCCACCAAACCAGGTCATTTCCTGTTTGGCTTGTTTTGCGCCCGCGTCGGCGTGAAATATCAAACCACTCCGATAGCTTGTTATGCCACTCTCAGCTTGCTTAACTGACGCGATAAGTCCGTTGAGCTGAGCAACCACTTCTTGTGTTTCATTAATACTGAGAGCATCGCCAGCTATCTGCAGAGGCACTAGCACTTGCACGATATCTCCCTGCGTGCGGCTGTACAATCCACGATAACTTTTATATCCGGGCATTAGATCGGGTAGGTGCTTAATATAATTTTGAGTAAGCAACAATGGATCGCGGGTGATTGGAACAAGAATCGGCTCAGGACTTTGCAGCAGACTTTGCGCGTCTTTAATGAGCTCACTGTACTGTTTTTTATGCAAGCGACGGGTGTCGCTGACCGTCGCCAACAGGCCTGCGTGTTCTTTATAAAACGCTAAAAGCGTTTTAGTATCCGTAAGCTCCGCACGCTTTAATGCCGGCTGAGTGGTTAACAGTGAATCGACTTCATTCTCAACCTTGGTCAGCAAGTCACTGGTGCTATCTGTGCGCTGCTCAAACGCAATCAGGAGTTGCTGCGTGTTGGGTTGCTGGCTCTCAAGATAGGCACGCTGGGTTTCTGACACTTGATTGGGTAAGGCATCGGCCAGACTACTTTGCCAACTTGTTTTGGGTAGCTGGTGACTTATGCCAGCCACCAATAGGCCCAAAAATATCAACAGTAAGACAACCCGGAATACCCGTATCACTGCGCCGCCTCAGCAAAATCGATTTCGGTTTTATTACCGTTGGCTTCATGCAGCTCGACACGTTCAACCCGGCCCTCACCACAACTCAAAATACGTTGCATGACGTTAACCAGCACCTCGGAGTTCGGCGTCATTTCTACGCAGTTTCCGTCCAGACTTAAGCTAAACTGCTGGCTCAGCACCGCTTGGTCCTGCTGAAGAATCGCCAACAACAACTCAGCAATGGTTTCACTGCCCGTTGCCGAGGTTTGCTCGGAGCCTTTAAAAATCCCCTGTTCCGTTATTTTTAACGTTTGCGTTTGTGGCTTTTGGGTCTGCCAAAGAATTTCATCTTCCTTAATGGTGATTTTGCCGGAACTCACCAGTGCTCGCGGCAAGCCTGCCAGATACTTTCGTTGCTCGAAGGTGACCGTCAGCGGTAACGGTTGAGCCTGCTTCGAAAGCATTGTCAGTGCCTGTTGCGACGTTTCCTGTGCGGCCCCAACCCATGCTGAGACAACCAAAGCCAACAATAAACTGAGCAAACGGATCATGAGCGCGTGACCCCCAGCTTTTCAAACACAATGTCCGGCGACTCGAACAGCATTTCTTTGGTGTTTTTACAGACAGCCACTTGCACACTGGTCGCCTTAGTCAGTAATTCACCGGTGTCAACACAGCGAATTTCGTAATTCATCTTCAGCCGGTGCTCCCACTCGGCGAGTGTTGCCGTCACGCGAATATCCTGACCGTAAGTCGCCGACGCAACATACTTCAGGCGTAAGTCGACTATCGGCCACAGGTGCCCGTTCGCTTCCATCGTCGGATAATCGTAGTCGAAAGTTCTCAGCAACTCGCTACGCGCCATTTCAATGTATTTAATGTAATGACCGTGCCAAACTACTTGCATAGCATCGACGTCAAAAAATGGCACGTTAATGGTTAAGCTGGCTTGTTTCATGCGGACTCCCCATACAGGTTCCATGGTTTGCTGCGAACTTTTTCCAGCCAGGATCTAAGCTCGTGCTCCAGCGGCCTATCTTCCACGAGTAATTCAAAGTCAGCAGCTAACGACTCTCGCATTGCCGCTAACTCGGGCCCGGTTTCACGCAATTTCCCTGCCATACGTTCACGTAAAACACTGCCCTGATAAGCCGCCAGCAAGGTCGCCACGGTCACTTGTTCCGTTAACTCCAGTACCCGTATACAGTCACGCGCAGCTATCGTACCCATACTAACTTTGTCCTGATTATGACACTCAGTCGAGCGTGAGAATACGCTCGCCGGCATGGTCAACTTCAATGCTTCCGCCGCCCAGGCAGAACAACCAATTTGCACGGCCTTAAAGCCATGGTTAATTGCTTTTCTGTTGCCTTCTGCAGCCGACAAATTCGATGGCAGGTCATGATTCATTTTCGTATCAAGTAACAACGCCATTTGACGGTCGTGCAAATCGGCTAAGTTCGCTACCGCCGCTTTCATCGAATCCATGACCATCGCAATGTGACCGCCGTAAAAATGACCTCCATGCAAAACATGCTCGCCAATGCCGTCAATAATCGGGTTATCGTTAGCGCTGTTCAGCTCGTTTTCAATGGTTTCTTTGAACCACGGCAAGGCGTCTTTCAACACACCAATAATATGCGGCGCACAGCGAATGGAGTAGCGATCCTGCAATCTGGATGAATTACGCGGATGCTCATGATGATTCAAGTCGTCACGTATCCACTTGGCGACTTGTTGCTGGCCTTTATGCGGCTTAACGGCAAACAGCAGTTCGTCAAAATGGTTTGAGTTACCATCTAACGCAATGCTGGCTAACGCCGTAATACGACTGGACAGGCGGGTTAAATAGTCGGCACGATCCCAGGCCAAACATGCCAATGCCGTCATCACCGCCGTGCCGTTCATAATCGCCAGGCCCTCTTTAGGACGCAGCGTATGCAGTTCAACACCGAGTGCTTCAAAGGCTTCGGTACTTGGCATAACCGCTCCTTTAAAACGCACATCCCTCTCGCCAATTAAAGCGCCGGCAATATAAGACAGCGGCGTTAAATCGCCACTGGCTCCCACACTACCCTCTTTTGGAATAAGCGGCAGCATGTTCTCATTCAGCATCAAGACCAGACGCTCTAACAGCGGCCAGCTGACGCCTGAGTAACCCTGAGTCAAAGACGCAAGGCGCACAGCTAAAATAGCGCGGGTTTCCTGCTCGTTGAAATAATCACCCAAGCCGCAACCATGGAAGCGCGTTAAATGAATAGGCAGTTCGGACACCAAACTTTCAGGCACGGACACCGTGCAGCTGTCACCATAACCGGTCGTCACACCATAAATGACGCCATCTTGCTCTAACAGGTCATCGAGGAAACGAACACCGGCGTCAATTCGGGCAACAAACTCCGGTGCCTGACTCAGAGTCGCTATCGCCTCTTTATTAGCAAGCGCTACAATGTCTTTTATGGTGACTGGCTGCTCGCCAAAAGAAACCGTTGATGTCGTCATACTACTGACTGTCCTTATGCCAAAAATCAAAAAAATTAAACCACTGGTATGGGTAGCGAATAGCGAGTTGCTCTAATTGCTCGGCGTATTGCTTCAGCACCGGTTGCAGGGCCTCTTGCCGACTTTTTCTCGGAAGCTTTAACTGCCCACAAGCGAAATTTAAATACAGATCGTAGTTGCCGTCTTCCGGATTCTTCAAACAGAATAAAAAGTACACGGGGCATTCTAACACGCTCGCTAATATCCACGGCCCCAAAGCAAAGGGCGCTGACAGCCCCAAAAAGTCATGGCTCACTGACTGCTGAGGCGCCGTTACCGAGGTTCTGTCACCAACAATAACGACATACTCGCCGTTATCGATACGCTCCTTAAGCATAATGGCCAGCCCCATATCAATGTCAGTGACCTGAATCAGGTCAACATCCGCCTTCGGGTTAACGGCTTTTAATGCTTTGTTGAACGACTGAGCATGCTGGGTGAACACCAGCACATTCAAGCGTCGACTGTATTTTTTACCAGCCATTGCCCGAGCAATCTCTAAGTTGCCTAAATGGCTACCTATCAGTAGTCCACCTTCCGGTCTTTTTTCCAGATCTGCGAACTGCGTATCGCCACAATTTCGTACGGTATACTTTGGTGACTTACCGACCCAGGCATCGATTTTTTCTAAGGCGTGCAAGCCAAACTGCCAAAAATGATACCAGCTTTGCCGCCAACCCGGCGGCTTGGTAAACGGGCTCTCGGCGCCCGCAAATTCATGGACTCGCTTTAAAAACTGGCACGACGCTCGCCGCGATGCTTTACCCGTTAAAAAGAAATAGGTAATGACCGGTGCCAACACCAAACGCATCAGCCAATGTCCGCCATACTGATAAGCTCTCAGGACAAACAAAATGCCCCAATAACTGCCTCGTTCTTCTGTTTTTGCCCAGTGCTTATCAGTCATGACTTAACTCTTAAACCGTCGCGCCAACAACATTGGTATGCGGGGCAGCATGCCGAAAAACAGCCGCGTATGCAGCCAGGATATTTTCACATTGTCTTGAAACGCCCTGAAATGTGACTGACCCTGCTCGGGGTAAATAACCTTAGTCGGAATAAACAACACCGGCACCCCACGCCAATAAAGCCTGACCATAATCTCAATGTCAAAATCCATGCGCGTACCGATGTTGACCTTATCCATAAGTTCAGTGGTAGCCGCTAACGGATAGACTCGAAATCCGCACATGGTGTCTTTGACTGACATAGAAAGCGTTTCAATATGCACCCAAAAATGGGTGATCTTTCGTCCAATCCGGCGCGCCGTAGGCATGGAGTCATCATACTGAGGATGTCCGCTAATGAGCGCGTCAGGCTGTTGCTTAGCAAGCTCTAAAAACTGGGGAATATCAGTGCTGTCATGTTGCCCGTCGGCATCAATTTGAAGAGCGTGAGTGTAGCCTTGCTCTGAGGCAACCCTGAACCCCGCTAAACAGGCTCCGCCTTTACCGCTATTTGATGGCAATGTATGCAGCAACACCGCTGATGCAAAACGCTCAGCGAGTTGGGACAGCACTTTTTTTGTCGCTTCGTTAGAACCATCGTCAACAATAATAATAGGCAGTGCATAGTTCAACAGCTTCTCCACCGTTGCTTCGATAGTACGGTGGTGGTTATAAATAGGAATAAGAAAACAAAATCTTGGATCAGGCATAGCGGTCACCTAAAACACCAAGCGGCCAGACGATAGCGCCTGGTCACCCTTCTTATAGCTAAACGTAATGCAGTCCTCACGCTTACGTTGTATCACCAAATCTACCTCCGCACCGGGTAAAATCATATCGTTGAACTTTAACACCTCGACGCGTTGAATACTGACCGGCGTAGACCAATACTGCGATGCCAGCTGTACCACCCAATCAAGCTGCGTTACACCTGGCAAAATAGGCGCCGACGGAAAATGTCCCTGTAAATAGATGCAGTCCTCACTTAACCGAAATTGACCGACTATTTCAGGCTTATCAGCATCGTTCGCTCGTTCATTTAGTGATAAAAATTCCGGTAGCTGCGTTTTCATTTCAGTCATTCCTTCCTGTGTCGCTTCCTGTATCGGTAAAGAGGTTTTGCAGTGCAGCCTGGGTTACTTTACCCGTCTCGTTAATTGGAAACGCGGCAACATACCGAAACCGTTTGGGGACGACAACTTTTTCAAACCGTTGTTGTAGATGGTGTCTTAATGCCTGTCGAACGGAGAAGCGACCTTCACTATCGAGTGCTTCTTTGCCTACATCGCTTAGTACTATAACCAAGCCAATTTCATGTCGTTTACCTTCAAGCAAACAGGCTTTCACCTGGCTTACCCAGTCATGCTGAACCGCAAAAACTTCAACTTCATTTAATGACACTCGTTTCTCAGCAACTTTCACGACGGTGTCTTTTCTGCCCAGTAACTGGAAATGCCCGTTCGGCTCAAGTTTAACCCTATCCTCGGAAATAAACTCATCCTCAGGGAACCTTAAATGGGGCGACTTCACAGCTAATACGCCAGCTTCCGTTACTCTGACTTTCACCCCTAACAGCGGCCTAAAAGTGTCTCCTTCGTCATCGCGCTGACGCCAGGCGATCCCTCCGGTTTCTGTACTGCCATACACTTCAATAGGCACCGCTAAATGGTGCTTCTTAAAGTCGACAGGAACCTGGCTTGGCAGCGGCCCACCTGAGGAAAACACGGCGATTAGCTTTTTCTTATGTGTGCTAAGTTCATCCAGGTTATCCAGTCTCTGCAAATGCGCAGGACTGCCGACCAATACATGGCGCCGACCGTCGCCCGCTAGCACCTCGGCAAGCTGCTCTGGGTATTCAACGAGCTGCGTATTAACGACCCGACCACTCGCCAACGGCCAAAGCGCGGTAAACAGCAAGCCATAAATATGTTGATGTGTCACAGTAGAAAGTATTCGGCTATCCGCTATCCATTCACCGAAGGTCGCTTCCAGAGTCTCAACTTCATTGAACAACTGGCGAACTGTTTTAATAACAGGCTTAGGCTTACCGCTGCTGCCTGAGGTGAAAAATGTCAATTGACTGTCTAACGTGCCACTAAGCACCAGCGCTTCTGGGTACTTATCAAGGCCAGGCAAAGCTGATGGTGGCAGCACATCATAACTCTCGCTCAGTTCAGCTAAAGTGGCTGGTTTATCATTGGAAGGCAGTACAATATCGCGCCCCAGGCTCAACAGTGCGAAAAGCCAAACGCTGAACTCATATAAGTCACGGCGGTACAAAAGTACTCTGCCGGCATGACTCTCAAGCCACTTTACTGCGCCATACACTTCCGCAAGCCATTGTTCAGCGTCCACTTCACCCTGCGACGTTTGCATACAAGCTGTCGTCGGCGCCCGAAAGGACAGTTTCCAGCGGTCAGTGTCTGTCTTTAACAACACGACGCACACTCCATTCAATAGCAAACAATAAGCCCATCAGAACGTAGGCGATAAACCCGTTATAAAGGCTCCAGATATCCATATCGCCATAGAGCACAGTGGCAAGCGAAACCGCACCATTTATGAGGAAAAAACCTATCCATACCAAGGTCACCTTTTCAGTATAAGCAACGGCTTTTTCCGATAGTTCCCCCTCCATTAAGCGAGCCAGACGTGTGATAACGGCGGGTTTAAACCACAAAGACAGCGAGAACACAGTCAACATTGCGACATTCATCCAAACAGGATAGAGCAAAACGCTGGTCAACTGATCGGTCAGCAAAAAAGTGATAGTAACAACAATAAGAACCGCTACTGAGAGCCAGCTTTTGGGAGCCTTTACTCCCTGCACAACCACTTGTAACAGCAGTACCGCGAGGAGTAAAAACAGCAGGCCGTCAGTCAATCCTTGCTGCGCTAACCACCAGACTAATAGTGGGTAGGCAATCAGCATTAAACTGATTAAAGCGCGCAGCAAGGGTTTCATTATTCGCCGTGAACAAGCTTATAAACTTCGTTAACAACATCTTCAACCGTGCGCACGGCTTTGAAGGCATCCGGGCTAATTTTCTTACCCGTTATTTCGCGTAGCTTAACGACCAGATCCACTGCATCGATCGAGTCGAGGTCTAAATCTTCGTATAAGTTGGCGTCTAATGAAATGTCATCCGACTCTATCTCGAAATCCTCTTCAAGAATTTGGCTGAGCCTGGCGTATACTTCGTCTTTCGTTTTCATCTTTCCCTCGTTAATCAACCACGGTTTTCTGCAACAAAGTCAGCCAGCGTATCCACGCTGTAGAAGTGCTTTTTCGTTTCCGCAGAATTCGCATCCAGCTTCACATCGAACTTTTTCTTAATGGCTAGCCCCAACTCTAATGCATCTATCGAGTCGAGGTTTAAGCCGTCATCGTCGTCGCCAAATAGCGCTGCCGAGTCGTTAATATCGGATACTTCTACGTCTTCAAGATCCAGCGACTCGATAATCAAGTGCTTGATCTCTGTCTTCAGACTGTCTGTCATCTTCTAACACCTTTTCATAGTAATTCTGCAAGTCACGCGTTAAGTGGCGCGCGGCAATACTCAGTTTTTCTTCATTGCGATAAGACTGGGTATCGATTTCTTTCAAGTAATGAACAGAAAGTGTCGGCTTGTCTTTCGGTGCCTGATACCACATCTCATCTTTAATGAGTGTCACGGGCGAGCAGTCAACCCAAAGCGCGGTGACTTTCGCTTTTGTTCGCAAGGCTAAATGCGCTGCCCCACGCTGAAAACGTATTCCTGCGCCTGGCGTTGTGCGTGTGCCTTCCGGGAAAATGATCAGGTTACAGCCCTGCTCAAGAGACTCCTGACAGTCATTCACCAGCTCATCCGGGTCTTCATTACTTAAATAACCGGTCGATTTAATAACCCCTTTCATAAAGGGATTCTTCCACAAATGTGACTTCACTACGCAGTCAGGGTTTGGCACAAAGGAAATGAGCGCCACCACGTCAATAAGACAAGGGTGGTTCGCAATAATCACCTGCCCTTTCACCTGTTTAAGTTGCTCTGCCGCTTTGAAATCGAAGTTGAACACGCCCGTCCATTTCATGACACCAATAAACCAGCGAAACGTGAGCTGAACCAAGCGTCTTGCTCGCGCTTGACGCAATTCTTCGTTGCCTCCCGACACCAGCTTTAGCGCAGGCAATGCCGTGACCGATAAAATCACGCCACCAATACCAAAAATGGCAAAACACAGCCCTGTCGCTAAACGACGCCAGGTTCGGTTAATAAACTTCCAGAGTCTAATCAACATGCCAACTCCACGCTTTGCTGCCATAGTTGACGACTAAACTTTGCTGGCCTTGCTCCAGACAATGTTGAAGCTTTTCGACGACCTCGTAAGCGTCATCGTTTTTAGCCGATTCTCCGGATTGATCCAAAATCACTTCGCGACCGTTATTCCTATCGAGTAAAACCGCCTGAGCGAATGCATGAATCGGCGAATTTTGCTGCTTTTTATATACTTCAGGCGGCGTTTCATCAGCCACTACCAGCAAGACTTGGTCAAACTCATTCGATACTTGTGCAATGGCTTCCAGCCATCCTAACGGATAAGTCTCTTCGCCACCGGACACCGTGGTCATAGCCTGCTGGTTACCAACCGCCATACTGTACTGACCCAATACCGCATTATTTACCGACAACCCGAATTGAGTCGGTGATAACACCTCACCCTGAACCAATGTTCTTAACAGCTTTTCGGTACGGTGCAAGTCGCCATGACGTGTGGCCAAAACGACAGGAATGTTATGTATACCTTCTTCCCTTTCTGCAAGCTCTATTATGGCTGTTACAATTAATTTGGAATACGAGCTCAAACGACGTCGCATTGACGCTGGGACACGCTTTAAACGGTCACGACATTCACTGGTAACTAAGGTACTATCAGCGACGAAGACCCTCGCTTGAGAAACTCTCATAATGTATTTGTTCAGGTACTCAAAAAAGATGCGGAATAGTACAGAATTTAGCGTCAACTTTCAAAAATATAACATTGTGTATGGTTATCGGATATAGGCTACTCCCTTGCGGCTTAAGCCGCAAAGAAACGTCCTCAGAGGCAAGAAAACTATTAAAACAATTAGTTGCGCAAGAAGCTGGCGTGACCGAAACTGATATTTCCGTTAAAAAGGATGACAATGGTGCACCTCAATTGTCCATTGCCGATACTAACGCCTATTGTTCTATTAGCCATAAAAACAACTGTGTCGTTGCCGGATACTCCGCCGCGTACCCCATAGGCGTTGATGTCGAGAACTTAGAATCAAATAAAGATTACCGTCGTATACGAGAGCATTATGCGCACGCTTTTTTGAAGGGAGTAACGACAAAAGAAGCGTTCTTTTACCGCTGGACGCTTGCGGAAGCCTACGCAAAAGCGTCGGGACAGCCGTTACTAGAGATTTTAGCGCAACCGTTCGAGCCTACCGATAACCTACATTACATAACGATAAGCAACTTTTTAGTTTGCACGTACGTAGAAGCTAACAGGGATAAATTTCAACGACCTAAAATCATTCGGTTGTAGAGTGGTCGTTATTTTTCTTTACTCTACACTTAAATAAAACACAAAAAAAGACTCGCTCATTATGAACACAGCCAAAAATAAGCTTATTTACACACTCGGATTTTTAGGACTTGTTCCATTTATTGTCAGCTCGCTTGCGGAGCTTATGCAGGTTGGTTCTATATTTGGCTTTCGGCCACTCAACTTGCTCATTACCTACGGTGCAATTATTTTGACGTTTCTTGGTGGTGTCCTGTGGGGACGCGCGCTGCACCGTGCGGAAAGTGAGCCAACGAATGCGCTGCTTATTCTGAGTAATGTCTTTGCCTTGCTTGCCTGGCTGACTCTATTACTCGACTCATCTGCTTGGTCGCTCGGCCTGCAAATGGCGGGATTTGCCATATTGCTTTTCTTTGAACAGAAGCTGGCAAGAAGCTCCGCCATGACGTCTTACATGGGGTATTACCGCATCCGCTTAATATTGACGTCAGCGGTAATCGTTTGCGAACTGTTAGTATTCGGAAACCATATTCTCTAATTCTTATGCTCATGATAACGAGCCAGGGTTTCCGCATAAATGTGACGGACATCCTGGCTAAAGCGTTCAACAGAGTATGCCTTGGCAAAATTTTCGGCGTTACCGGACAACTGTCCAAGTAGCTCTTCGTCGTTAAGAAGGCGTTCCACTCGCTCTAGCCAAACCGCTTGTCTCGCGGGCGTTTTGTAGCCGTTGAAGCCATCTTCTACAACGTCGTCAATGCCACTGGAGCGCACCGCAACAACCGGCAAACCAGCCGCCATCGCTTCAAGAATAACCATACCCTGAGTTTCTGACTGAGACGCGAACAAGAAGGCGTCGCCTAGCTGATACCAGTTGGCCATTTTTTCCGGCGCCACGGAGCCGACTAACTGAATGGTTTGCTTTAAACCGAGCTCATCAATTTTCGTTTGTAACCGCTGTTTCTGGTGCCCGTCACCGACGATTAGCAGCCTGAACGGCTTATCAGTGTTTTTTTTCAGCTCTGCCAGCGCATCTATCATAAAGTCGATGTTCTTCTCATTCGACAGCCGAGACACACTTACAAAAACCGTTTCGTCTTTTATGTTCAGTCGCTTTTTCAGCTTTTCCACCTCAGTTGGTTCAACATGCTGGAAACGCTCATATTCAATACCTGTCGGCTGCACATAGGTCGATGCCGTCACGCCTATCATACGCAAGTACTCTTCGGTTGAGTCGGTTGGCACAATGACAGCGTCGCATTTGTTCGCAAAACGACGCACCAAAAAATGCGCAATAATATTGCGGAACAGCGAGCCGGGTAAAAATACAAAGTGCGAGTAGTGCTCCAGTCGCGTGTGGTAAGTATAAACGGCCGGTATTTTCAAGCGGCGCGCCATATAGACGCCGAGCGAACCGATCCAAAACGGGTGGTGCACGTGAATAATATCCGGTTTAAACGCTTTTACTTTTTTGCGCACCGCGGACGAGAAGATATTCGCAAAACGAAACTCACTCTTTTCACCGAAAGAAAAAATAGATGGCATGCGTATCACGTTCTTTTCTTTTTCTTGTTTTTTCTTGTAACGAGGCGCGACAATAAGCACCGTGTCTTTTAACTTTTCCAGACCGCAGCGCAAACGCTCAATTGAAATGGGCACACCACCAATGAACGGTAGGTAATTGTTGGTAAACATCGCCACTTTTAATTGGCGGCCTAGCCACGGGTCAGGGTCAATGTCGTAATCCGGGTAGTAGTCTTTTCCTACAAACACCGCATTGTAGAGTTTGGTACTAATAACCAGGAATACTGCGAGCAATAGAATGAAATTTAAGTAGCCCACATAAAACAGAGAATGAATGAAAAACCAGAAGCTCTCTAATTGCTTCAGTATTGGATGCTGACCAATTTCCAGCTCTTTTACGGAATGCTCAACACTGCCGTCGGCGTTCACGGTCACTTTGACGTAGTGATAAAAACTCTCATCCTGATTAAGAACCAACCCCCCTGCACCACCGGTGGTAATATAGGGTATGCCATTATGTTCACTCTCAGAGTACATAGAGATGTTGGAAGAGAACACTCTATCGACGCCGTAATTACTGAGTGTTTGCTGCAGTGCGGAGCGAAACTCTGCGGGCTGCAGGTAGTCTTCCTCTTCGGCGAGAATAAATTCATCCTCAGGCTCCACTGGAGGGTGCCCAATAAAAACGAAGCGGTGCTTTGAGGAATCCGCCTTTAAAATATCGTTAAGCCAGCGTAGCTGCCATTGCCATGGTGTTTTACCAGTACTGTCCAAAAAGATTAAACGACTGTTTCCCGCGGTGAAACTGAAGAAATGCGGTCCATAGTGATCATAAAAACGAAAACTTCCAAACTCTTCGTATTCATTAGCGCCGAACGTCAGCAAATAGGGCATGTCCAAATGAGACAATGTACCTCTCAAGGCACGGTATTTATCTTCCCCACCACCGCTCACCGCGTTACCAGCAGAAATAACAAAGTCGATATTGTCTTTGTTCAGCATAGGAATAATGCGGCGCTCGAATATCCCTACCGAGTTATTAATATTGCCGACAACTGCGAAACTATAACTGTCTTGACCTTCAAGACGTGCGCTAATGGCAGCCAGCTGGTCTGTGTGTTCCGCCTTGAACTCTGAGGTGACCAAATTCAGGTAAATTTTATAACCAATAAGGCCAACGATAATGGCGATATTTAAGTAAAACAGGATTTTTAAAAGCTTCGTTTTTGTCATGATACATCCTGCTTTTGAACAGATTTAACGAGATACCTTTGCAGAACAACTAAGCCGACCAGCATTCCGAGATAAATCGTTAAAAATCGCCAACTGAACGTGACTAGCAATAAATGATTATTCGCCAAAATTTCATTAAAGAAACTGCCAAAAACACCTTCTGATATACCAGATGCGCCAGGGGTTGGGGCGAAATACATAATGAAGGTGGTAACGACCAACAAGCCTAAGCTGACAAGGTAATTGACATCATAACCCAGCCCCCACATTAGCAGTGCCGGGAAACTGAAAAGACTGATTAAAAATACAGCCGTAAAGACTACCGACATTGCAATAGCTGACTTAGAGCCTCTTAAGTATTCAGAGAAACTTCGGCTAAAACGCAGCATTTCCCGACGCGCTTTGTACTGCCATCGTTGATGCCGTGACTCGCTGATTAAGTTCAGCTTATGCAGGCTTAAAAACAGCTTACTGAGTGGGCCAATCAGCCAGTGTGCTCTTAGCAGAACAATAGTGAAAAACGCCAAGTAGAGAACAATAAAGACTGCCAATGCGCCGCCAATATCGCTGATAAACGCCTCATGCTGCAAAGGGGCCAGAGTCAACAAAAACACCGGCGTTAGCGAAAATATAAAGAATATCGCCAATACGGTTCTAATGGTTGTCGCTGCGGTTGCTCTGCCTATAGGCACACCATGTCGGTGCAAAAACCACACTTGCGCAAAGCCGCCCCCCGTAGCCATAGGGGTAATGTTTGAGAAGAAAATATTAATGAACACCAGCTTGGTCATTGCGCTTTTGGGTATACGGTAGCCCAGCGCTCTTAAGGTGTAATAAAGTCGTAATCCATCGGCAGCAAAGTACACTATTAACAACAAAATAGTCAGGCTGATAACTTCAGGGGCAAACAGTCGAAAGTCGAAGGTAAGCTCGCGGTTAGAAAAGTGATCATAAATGGCGTAGAACCCAGCGGCTGTCAGTACGATAAATAAAGCACTAAACAGCATTAAGCGTTTCCAGGACGCTTTGTAATGTTTTCCTTCTTCCCTTGAAGCTACCATCTGATATTTGCCACCGGCTCCCCGCCACAAAGCTTAGAAGTATGGAGCTGCAAGAAAGCGATGTCAAAACATACCGCCAATTCAAATTGATACGTTAATGACGCTCTGCGTAACTTAACCTAATCGTTAAGCTACGCATAATTTTTCTCTGTAATAACGACGTTAAATCAGCCGATTTTAATAAGTTTTGAAGAAGTCCGTCGTTTGAACAAGGTAAACACCAGAATCACGTATACCAACTGCGCCCCTAGACTCTCCCAACTCGCAGAAACGCCAAGCCAGTCAAAGCTTACATCTACCGGAAAGGCTGTATGACTAAGCCAGGCTGCTTCCTGCAGGGCGCTAATCCCTTTACCTAACAGAATAAAGACCAGCGCCAGGATGATGTAAGTCGTAATCTTAAAAAAGGTACTCATTGGCAGCTTGATTGAATATTTTATGACAGCCCAGGCAACAACAGCCAGAATAACTACGCCGAAAATAAACCCGTACGCAACGCTGTGGGTATTATCCTGAGCCTGTAGTAGCAAAGACTGATAGAACAATACGGTTTCGAACACTTCGCGATATACCGCTAAAAACGCAAGACCCGCAAGCCCCCAAAAGGCGCCCTGATTTAGCTGAGTCTGCACTCTTTCCTGAATAAACCGCTGCCACTGCTGTGACTGAGTTTTGCTGTGCATCCAGTAACCCACATAGAAGAGTATGATAGCAGCCAGCAGTGCTGCGGCACCTTCAATGATCTCCCGGCTGGCACCGCTAATACCAATAACGTATTCCGCCAGAAGCCAAGTACCGAATCCGGCGATTAGCGCCGTGATCCACCCCGCATGCACATAGCGCAGACCATCTTTTCGTCCTGAGCGCGCCAATACGGTGCCCATTGCCAAAACAATTAGTAAGGCTTCAAGTCCTTCGCGCAATAAAATAACGGCACTTGCAGTGAATAAGGCCGATCCGGAAAGCTGGTCTTCCAACAGCTTATTTGCTGCGAGGTTCAGCTGATTTTGCAACTGGTCGGCAATTTCCGTTACCTGTTGCCGTTTACCGGGCTGACCTGCCATCCCGCGCAGCGCCATCATATCGCGCTCTATCGTTCGCATTAATTCAGGCGCTTTGGCACTGAGCGCACTCTCTGCTAACTCAAAACCGTCCAGATACGCAGAAATAGCCAACCGTTTAGCTTCACTATAATTGCTTGCCTGATATGCCGTTAAAGCTCGATCAATAGTGATACGGGCAATTGCGATAGGGTTGTTTTCTGAGCTTTCAGAAAAGTAAGAGTGGGTGTGAGTGCGCGAATAATCAATCGCGCCAGATGAGAAGCCCCGTTGCAATAAATTGTTTGGGCTATAATTGATAAGTTCATTTAACGGAACTTTTTGTTCAGAGTCAGCGTTGTCATTAAACGCCAGACTCCCCACATAAAACGTTAGCGCCCAACGTTCTTCTTCACTCAAGTGACTAAAAGAAGCCATTGCCGTACCGTCGATACCATCGGACACGGCATCAAACAGACCAAGTAAAGAGCGGTTATTAGCTCGTTCACGATCAGTAAAGTCAGTCGGCGCAGGTTCCAGGCCGGCGGTACCGGGCCCATCACCCTGACCTGCAGCACCATGACAAAGAGCGCAATTTTGCTGAAATAACCGCTTAGTCTGTTTTTCACTGACCAGCGTCGAAGGCAGGCTTAACTTTGGCAGCGCTGACAACAACGTGGCTCTTAGCTCACTGGTTAACTCAACTACCGCTTCAGCGTTAGCTTTTTTAATTATTAACTGCTTAAGCTCATTCACCAGCTGGTGCATTTCGGGGCGCACGGCCTGAGGGGCTTTTTCGACCTTTTCGCCAATCAGGCCCGCGAATTCCTTCATTTCGGTGTACTCGCCCGAATTAATGACCCTTCCGTTGGCTACCGCGGCGGAATAGTCTACCCCAACGTATTCTGCCAGCTGCAATAACTGGCGCATGTCAGAACGTTGAGTATCCGCTGAAGAACTGGCCGAAACTTGGCCAGAAAATAGTAAAGCGCTTATTAACGCAAGAAGGAAAAAGAATCGGGAAAACACGAGAACTCCTCAAGGCTCATGTCATAATCAGACTTTGGATTATACAGAAACCTTGAGGAGATTAAATGATAACAATTGTCGTTTGCCTTTAATCTTCCCTAATTTGAGCTAAATCAATACGCCGGCATTAAGAATACTTCGCGCACACAGTTACGCGGGTTTGCGTTTATTGCGTAAAGTACCGCATCGGCAACATCATCCGGATCCAGCTTATCCGGCTTAGGCTCATCAAAGAACGGCGTGTTGACCATGCCCGGCGCAATGGTAGTACAGCGACCATTCCACTCTTTCATTTCTTCGGCTAAGTTCTGCGCGAAACCGTGCACAAACCATTTGGTGGCTCCATAAACGGAACCTTTCAACGTAATACGCCCAGCGGCAGAACCTGTCATTAAAAAGTGACCCGTCGTTTTGCGTAAATGCGGTAACGTCAGTTTAGCCGTATAGAGAAGCCCGTTAATGTTCACATCCACCATTTGCTTCCACTCGTCCGGATCGCCTTCCTCCGTTCCGGGCGTTGAAACACCTGTTCCCGCATTAGCAAACACCGCGTCTAGCTGACCAAACTTATCAACGCCTTGTTTAACCGCTTGCTCAAGCTCGTCATAGTTACCCGCATCGGCAGCAACACCAATAGCGTTTTCAGAGCCAAACTCTTCAACCAGTGCCTCCAGCTTTTCTTTCCGCCGCGCCGTTAGTATCAGCTTTAACCCTTCTTTCGCCGCTTTGCGCGCCGTGGCTTCACCGATGCCACTTGAGGCACCGGTAATCAGTAGTACTTTCGACATGCTTCCTCCTTAAGCTAAATCAAACCGGTCAGCATTCATGACCTTAGTCCAAGCTTTTACAAAGTCTTTCACAAACTTCTCCTGGTTGTCATCCTGAGCGTATAGCTCTGAGTACGAACGCAAAATAGAGTTTGAACCGAAGACTAAATCAATGCGGTTGGCGGTCCACTTTAGTTCGTCGGTTTTGCGGTCACGAACTTCGTAGTGGTCGCCTGCCTTTTTCCAGACGTTGTTCATATCCGTCAGGTTGACGAAGAAGTCATTCGTTAAGACGCCGACACGATCGGTAAATACACCGTGCTTAGACTCGCCGTAGTTCGCACCTAAGACGCGCATACCGCCAACAAGAACCGTCATTTCTGGCGCTGTTAAGCCCATTAATTGAGTTCTGTCGAGCATTAACTCTTCTGCCGGTACGTTGTAATCTTTTTTCAAGTAATTGCGATAACCATCATGCAACGGCTCTAACGCATCAAAGCTTTCAGCGTCAGTTTGCTCGTCTGTTGCGTCACCACGCCCCGGAGCAAACGGCACAGTAATGTTGTAGCCTGCCTCTTTCGCCGCTTTTTCAACCGCTGCGGTACCGCCCAGAACAATCAAGTCAGCAAGGCTTACTTTTTTGTCCAGCGATGACTGGACGTCTTCCAGTTTTGCCAGTACTTTTTGTAGTTTTTCCGGCTCATTGCCATGCCAGTCTTTCTGCGGTGCTAAACGGATACGCGCGCCATTTGCGCCGCCGCGGAAGTCAGAGCCACGGAATGTACGCGCGCTGTCCCACGCGGTCGAAATCAGCTCGTAAGACGTTAAGCCGCTGTTTAGCAATTTGTCTTTCAGGTCGGCAATTTCCGTTTCACTCAGCGTATAATCCACTTTTGGAATCGGATCCTGCCAAATCAGGTCTTCCTCCGGCACGTCTGGCCCCAAATAACGGTCTTTTGGACCTAAATCGCGGTGCGTCAGTTTGAACCAAGCGCGAGCGAATACTTCTGCAAAATAATCTGGATCGTTGTAAAACTTCTCAGCGATTTTGCGGTAGTCAGGGTCCATCTTCATCGCCATATCAGCGTCGGTCATAATCGGGTTACGACGGATAGACGGGTCTTCCACATCGACCGGTTTGTCTTCCTCTTTAATGTCTATCGGCTCCCATTGCCATGCGCCAGCAGGGCTCTTCTTAAGCTCCCACTCGTAGTTGAACAGCAAGTAGAAATAGCCGTTGTCCCACTTGGTTGGCTCTGTGGTCCAAGCACCTTCAATGCCACTGGTTACCGTGTCGCGACCCATACCTTTGCCGCCGCTGTTGCGCCAGCCAAAACCTTGTTCTTCAACGTCTGCCGCTTCTGGCTCAGGACCTAAATTTTCTTCTTTGCCATTACCGTGGCACTTACCGACCGTATGACCACCCGCGGTTAACGCACAGGTTTCTTCGTCGTTCATCGCCATGCGTTTAAAAGTTTCGCGCACGTCTTTAGCGGTACGCAATGGATCAGGGTTGCCGTCAACGCCTTCCGGATTCACGTAAATTAAGCCCATTTGCACAGCAGCTAATGGGTTTTCCAGAGAGTCACGTTCTTGGTCCGAGTCGTAACGGTTTTTGGTCGCATCTAACCACTCTTTCTCACTGCCCCAGTAAATATCTTCTTCAGGGTGCCAGATGTCTTCGCGGCCGCCTGCAAAACCAAAGGTTTTAAGACCCATCGACTCATAAGCCATGTTGCCGGCCAGAATGAATAAGTCCGCCCACGACAGTTTGTTGCCGTATTTCTTCTTAATCGGCCATAACAGACGGCGAGCTTTGTCCAGGCTGACGTTATCTGGCCAACTGTTTAACGGGGCGAAGCGTTGGTTACCCGTTCCGCCGCCACCACGACCATCCGCTAAGCGGTAAGAGCCGGCCGAATGCCAGGCCATACGAATCATTAGACCGCCATAATGACCCCAGTCAGCTGGCCACCAGTCCTGGCTGTCGGTCATTAGGTCTTTTAAGTCTTGCTTTAATTCTTCTAAATTAATTTTTTTGAATTCTTCTGCGTAGTTGAAGTCTTCGTCCATTGGATTGGCTTTGGTGTCATGCTGACGCAGAATTTCCAGCTTCAGTGAATTAGGCCACCAATGCGTATTGGTTTTCTTAGCAGACGTCATGCTGCCGTGCATAATTGGGCATTTACCACCACCGTTTGAGCTACTCATTACGTCTTCCTTCTTTCTAGTGAACTATTAACTTTGTTGTAATAGTTATAGCAACGGTTTGCTAATGCCTCCAAGGCAACATACCGTTTGCTTTAATAGGTTTTATAGATACAGCTCAAAGAAAGGAAAAGATCGAATGAGTCGCGTCGCCTTTTGACAAAACTTCAAACTGACATACCATACGCCCATGAACTGCACCTTATGCCATGCACCAGCTACTTTCTTTTGTGAAGACAAAAAGCGCCCGTACTTTCGCTGTACTGAGTGTGACTTAGTCTTTGCCGCCCCAAACAGTCACCTTAGCGACAATGACGAAAAAGCGATTTATGACTTTCACGAGAACGATCCTAATGACAATCGTTATCGTCAATTTCTAAACCAGCTTGCAACGCCACTTATAGATAAACTTTCGGCTGGTATGGAAGGTTTGGATTTTGGCTGTGGGCCTGGTCCAGTTCTTAACCTGATGATGGAAGAACATGATATGAGTATGTCGGTATACGACATTTACTATGCCCCAGACAAGAACAAGGTAACTCGTCAATACGACTTTGTTACCAGTACGGAAGTTGTCGAGCACTTCTATAAACCCAGTGAAGCCTGGCCCCAACTGGTTGGCTTAGTCAAACGGGGCGGTTGGCTAGGTATTATGACATCCATGTTTACCAGAGAGTTGCCCCAACTCTTTAAGCAGTGGCAATATAAAAACGATCCTACACATGTCAGTTTCTATTCCCCCAAAACTATGCATTGGATAGCAAAGCAATTTGAGCTAGACATTGAAATATTCAGCAACCGGGTTGTTTTATTCCAACGGCGCTAGTTATTAGCGCCACAAACCGAATAATATTTTATCCGAACTATTCGCTACCATTAAAAACGCCAGAACAATCCAGGTTCCCAGCACCCACCAAAACGCAGTCCAGGACATCCAGGCAAGCTCCAGAAACAACAAGTCGAATACACCCACAACCAGCATCGACAGTAAAATTGAGGGCAAAAGCACGAGAAAGATGACACCCAGTGCCAAAGAAATAGCGCTAAGTGTTTTTAACCAATTAATGAGGCGTTGCATATGAACTTACTGTTAATTAAAAGTGTCCGCAAACGTACCTCGCATGCGCTGATATATCAACTTAAAACGCAGCGTTTGCCAGTTCGACAAGCTTTTTAAGCACGACTACACTTTTGAGTAAATACGTAAGGAGTGCAACGGCTTGAGGTAACCCATCCGAACGCATAAAAGTTTACGTAAGATTCGCGCCAAAGCTCCAAACAGCGGTACCTTTTTAGTGTTCTCCGCGGCTATCTGCTGGGGGCTTTCAGGAGGTATCGCCGGTCTTCTTATTGAGGACGGTTGGAGCCCTTTTCTAATATCGTTCTACCGCGCGGCTATAGGACTGATAGCCTTTTCAAGTTGGTTGGTTTTAGCGCCGGCAAAGAGCGGGCTACATAAAAAAAAGCTATGGTTATGGTCTCTTTTGGCGGGGCTCGGGGTTGCCGGAAACTTCTCGTTTTATTTTCTCAGTATTTCTGAGAGCGGTGTCTCTATAGCGGCAACCTTAATGTATTGCGCCCCCATATTCGTCTATTTACTCTCATTTCTTTTAAAACTTGAGAAACCAACGTTCCTAAAATTTATTGGTATAGTTTTCGTTGTCGTAGGCGTGGCTCTTCTGACGGAAGTCTACAAAGCCGACGGCTCAAATATGAATGTATTGGGGCTTCTTTTTGGGCTGCTCGCAGGGGCATCTCTCGCTTTATTCATTTTTTCCTTTAAGTACGCAACCCGTCACGGTAGTCCGCAATCTATTTTATCGATTTCATTTTTAGTGGTTCTGATAACGTTATTCGTACCTAGTCAGCCATCAAATATTATTGCCGCTTCAGTGTCAGAGCAGCTTCCACTGCTTATTTTGCTTGGTGTGCTAGGTGGTGGTACGTCCTTCATTCTCTATTTGTTCGGACTACGCAAAACCGCCCCGGCAATTGCCTCTGTCGTTGCTTTGGCTGAACCTATTTCAGCATCGTTGTTTGGCGTGGTTGTGTTAGGAGAACAGTTAGCCATAGCGCAGCTGATCGGCATCGTCATTATTTTAGTGACAGTAACGTTATTAAGCGTGGCGTCGTCTCGACGTTAACGTCATCAAAAGAAAGTGGGGATACTGCGCCCCACTCTAGCACCAATAGTTAGTTTTTGAATTCGCTACTTGCCGCTTTAACGGCAGTCGTTAAAGACTGGGTGGCTGATTCAAGACCCTTACTAATATCAGACCAAGCGTTCTCACTCGACTTTTTTAAACCTTCCAGCTTTTCTTCTGCCTGATCTTTTAATGCTTCAAGTTCGCTAATTTTCTCTTCATATTTTATTTGAGTATCAGCCTCTGACTGCTTAGCCTTTGCTTTTAACCGATCAATTTCTGCTTTCATTTCCTCGATCTTAGCTTCGTGCTTTTTCTCAAATGCATCTTTATTACTCATGCATACCTCCAAGCTTTTATTGAATAATAAACAACCTGTCTTTTATGAGTATGGTCAGAGCTTTCAAAACGATCAAGGCAACGTTTATTTCGCTAACTGAAAAAGAGCCTTCCAACTAAGTAATCCAAACACAGCTGAATTCGTAGACATAAGAACAGTTTAAAAACGGAGAATGTTATGTCTGAAGTAGCAGGAAAAGTAGTCGTTATTACCGGCGCAAGTAGTGGCTTAGGTGAAGCCACCGCAAAAATGCTGGCAGAGAAAGGAGCTAAGCTAGTGCTGGGCGCACGACGCGAGAAACGGTTACAACAGCTGGTTAATGACATTACAAGCGATGGCGGTGAAGCCATTTATAAGACCGTTGACGTCACTAAGCGCGGCGAGGTAGAAGCCTTGGCCGATGCAGCGCTTGATAAATTTGGGCGCATTGATGTGCTCGTCAACAACGCAGGTCTAATGCCACTGGCTCCACTGGATGAGCTCAAAGTTGATGAATGGGATCAGATGATTGATGTGAACATAAAGGGTGTCATGTATGGTGTTGGCGCTGTGTTACCCACCATGCGCAAACAGGAAAGTGGTCATATTATCAATTTATCATCAGTCGCTGGCCACGTCGTATTCCCCGGCGCCACGGTTTACTGTGCAACCAAATTCGCTGTTAAAGCGATTAGCGAAGGTATTCGTCAGGAATCTAATGGCCAAATTCGCTCAACCAACATTTCGCCGGGGGCAGTAGCCACCGAGTTGACGGATCATATTTCGCATAAAGATTCGAAAGAAATGGCAGATGATTTATACAATGACGCCATTGATTCGGACTCAATAGCCAGAGCAATTACTTTTGCTATTGAGCAGCCCGGCGAGGTTGATGTGAATGAAATGGTTATTCGTCCTACTAAGCAAGAGCTATAAATAAACGATAGGGGCGGTTAAACACCGCCCTTCTTTTTTAGCAAAAAAATTATTTGCCAGTCGACTCAAACAAACTTTTATCAGCTACAACAACTTGGTTTCGACCATTTGTTTTACCTTTGTACAACGCCCTATCCGCAATTTGCAGTAAATGTTCTTGGCTTGAAATTTGCTCTTGCTCTGAAACAGTCACTAAGCCAAAGGTGGCACTAATTGCAATGTCTTGATTTTCATAGTTAATGCTCAGACTCGCAATAAGCGTTCTTATTTTTTCGGCAACTTGAAATGCTTCTTCTTTATCGGTTTCAGGAAGTAGTACGGCAAATTCCTCACCACCAACCCGGGCAAAAACATCTTCCTTACGAAGCTCGACTTTTATAGCTGCCGTCACCTCTGATAAGACTTTGTCTCCGGCTGCATGACCATAGTTATCATTTACTCGTTTAAAGTGGTCAAGATCAAAACTAATCAGCGAGAGTGGCTTTTTATGACGAGAATAACGACTAAACTCTCTATCCATCGCTTTATTAAATGCTCGACGATTCCCAATTTGGGTTAGGGGGTCAATAACAGCCTGTTGCTGTAATTTTAACTCTAGATTTTTTTGTTCAGTAATATCTCGAACTGTACCAATTAGCGTAATACCGTCGCTCTGTAGCTCTGCAAGTTCATGCACCCAGATCAGGCTGCCATCACGAGTTGTCATTCGGTGTTGAACGTCGTGAACCCCTGTCTTCTGAGCTCTCTCTTCGCTACGAGCAACGGATGTCATGTCTTCATCGGGAACTAAATTTCTAAAGAGCTCGACAGACGGTTCAAGTTCGCCTCGTTCATAGCCCAGAATTTCATAAACCATATCCGACCAATAAAGCTCACCCGACTCCATATTGGCTTCCCAGTGACCCGTCCTTGCGATTCTCTGGGCCAACTTTAAGTTAGCTTGGCTTTTTTCGAGCTCTAACTCGAGTTTCTTACGGTCAGTAATATCGATGATCATGCCATACCAAAGCGTTGATTCATCAATACCTGATTGCGGCCTAGCGTGCCCGAAAACCCATCGAGTCTTACCGGAGTGAATAACTCGATACTCACAAATCCAGTCCACACCTCTCTCAGCAGACTCGGTAATTGTCTTTGCTACGCGAGGCAAGTCATCTGGGTGGATGACTTTAAACACCGGTGACGCATCATGTTTAACGGCATCAGGTGAAACGCCATATATATGCTTCATACCCTGGCTGGCAAATGGAAAGCATGAGCTGCCGTCAGGATGCTGCTCATACTGATAGACCACACCAGGTAAGAGATCGGCAAACGCTTCAAAACGCTGGCTAAGTTCTTTTAGTCCACTAATATCGATATGGGTGCCAACCACCCACTCAGGTTTACCATCTGCGGTTCGGGAAACAAGTTTTCCATAGTCCCGAACCCAAACCCAATGCCCATCTTTGTGACGCATCCGAGCTTCACATTCGTAAAAGCTGCGTTTGCCATCAAAGTGTTCGTTCAGAATTTTATCGGAGACTTGTCCATCTTCAGCGTGGACGTACTCTATCCACGTCTCGATAGAATGAGGTTTTAGCTCGTCTAACGTATATCCAATAATTTCAGCCCAGCGCTCGTTAAAGTAGCACTCTCCGGTTTGCACATTCCATTCCCATGTTCCTGCTTGAGTCGCTTCAAGCATCATCATGAGACGATCGGTCAATGGAAGGTTTTGATATTTTCCGTAGGGCATCTGGAACCTTGTTTAAAACATAGCCTAATAAGTATCTCAGTTTTTTTTATAAACTTCACCCATACTTGCAGGCAGGAATCATGGTAGATTTGAATTTTAAATACGCTTGAGCTTCTTACAATGCAGTGCCAGCTTAAAATTTGTTAAGGATAAGGTAATAAATGTTTCTTGATCAGCTAAAACAGGATTACGCCGTCACGCTGAATAGTGTGGCTCAGTCAACCCGTCAACAGATCGCGAGAAACGTCTGTCAGATTAAAGCGGAGCTAGCCGAATCTTTTTATGAGGTGATGCTTTCTCATAAAGAAGCTTCTCAGTATTTAGACAACCAAGTCGTACAGACTCGCCTTAAAAGCTCACTCCAAACTTGGCTCACAAAGCTCTTCGATCCAAATTTGGGAGAGGAAGACCTGGATAATACCATTCAGACCCAACTTCACATCGGCGAAGTACACGGTCGAATTAATATCCCCGTACATTTGGTTTCAAGAGGCGGCAGAGTGTTGAAGCAGGAATATTTAAATCGACACGCTCCATCAATTGAAGATTTTAACTTCTTTTCACAGCTTATCGATACAGCCTTAGAGATCATGTCAATTGCGTATCATAAAAACAGTGAGCGAAATAGCCGAGAAGAAGAGGCATACCGACTGTTCTCAATTACCCAAAATATCGGTCGCGAGAAAGAGTTTCAGCGTGCAGCATTGCTGGATTGGGAAAATGAATTGCTTTATTCGTATGCTGAAGCGGATGGTAAAAATAAAGTCATGCGCATTACACAGTCCGAATTTGGACTCTGGTTCCGTCACAAAGGCCTGCATGCCTTTGAGGGAGCGCCTGAATGTAACCAGGTGCTGGAGCAAATGGAGAATATCGATAACAACCTTCTTCCGACGTTAGAGGGTGATGCACGCCCGACCATCAAACATATACGCGAATTACGGGCGGCGTTGAAAAACGTGCTTTATTGCGTTGATAGCTTGTTTCAAAGAAGTGAAGAACTGGAGGCAGGAAAAGACGTTCTTACCCGGTTACTTAACCGTAAGTTTCTGCCGGCCGTTATGTCCAAGCAACTTGAGATGGCCAGACGGCGCGGAGAAAAATACGCCGCGCTCATTATAGATGTTGACCACTTCAAAAAAATTAATGATACCTATGGTCATGACAACGGCGATCGTGTTTTACAGCAACTGGCTGTTTTACTGACGAATACCACCCGAAGCGGGGATTACACGTTTCGGCTCGGTGGTGAAGAATTCATGGTCTTGCTCGTCGATGTTGATGAGAAAAGAGCGCAAATGTTAGCGGAAAAAATACGAGCGGCCGTTTTCAAAGAAAGCTTTCAATTATTAGACGGACAAACGATAGACGTTACCGTCAGTATCGGTATCTCCGTTTACTCTGGTCATCCGGACTACCAGTATGATTTGACTCGCGCAGACGAAGCGCTTTTCAAAGCGAAGCAAAGCGGTCGAAATAGAGCGGTTTTGGCGACCGGGTAATGAACCGACTGCTACCTAACTTAATTAAAAAACAACAATCACAAAGAGAAATTCCAATGCATAGACGACAAGCACTTTATATTGCCTTTTTGGGTGCGGCTTTCCTCCAGGCATGCTCACCGGCGAGCCAAAGCTCTCGCTCTGACAGTGTGCAAGCCCCTGTCGCAGAAAAAATACCGTACGAAATGACCATTCATGGTCATACTCGCATCGATAACTATTATTGGATGCGAGACGACGAACGCAAAGATCCTAAAGTTCTCAGTTATCTCGAAGCTGAAAACGAATATGCAGCACAGAAACTGGCTCACACAGAACAGCTACAGCAAACGCTATTTGAAGAAATGAAAAGCCGGATAGCGAAGGATGATAATTCAGTACCCACACGCGACGGCGAATATTTTTACTCGACTGAAATGCGTGGCGACAACGAATACCCAATTTACGTTAGAAGCACCGACTTCGAAGGTACTGACAAGCAAGTTCTGCTCGACGTCAACAAACTTGCTGAAGGTGAAGACTATTACTCGCTAGGTACACTCGCTATAAGCCCAGACGACAAAGTGATGGCCTACAGCGAAGATACTGTCAGTCGCCGTATGTATCAGATCAAACTTAAAGATATGGAAACAGGTGAACTGCTTCCTGACCAGATTAAAAACACGTCAGGCAGTATTGTCTGGGGCAACGATGGTCAGCACTTCTATTACATTAAAAAGGATCCTCAAACCTTATTAGGCTACCAAGTTTACCGCCATACACTCGGTACCAAGCAACAAGAAGACGAACTCGTCTACGAAGAGAAGGATACGACCTTCTATACTGGCATAACCAAGAGCAAAGACGATTCGAAAGTTTATATTATTCACGATGCCACAGAGTCATCTGGGGTTTCGCTCATTGACGCAAACGATCCAAACGCCAAGCCTGTTGAGTTTGTGCCAAGAGAAGATGGACTGGAATACAGCATTGCCAAACACGGCAGCGACTATTATGTATTAACCAATCTGGACGCCGTGAACTTTCGTCTAATGCGCGTAAGGGCAAGCCAGATCGGCGACAAAAAGAACTGGGAAGAAGTCATTCCTCACAAAGCCGATACTCGCCTGGAAGATATTGAATTGTTCGACGAGCATTTGGTTTACAAACAACGCCAGCGCGGTCAAACTCAGGTGTTTGTTCGCAACCTGGATACCAATAACGACCAGCAACTAAACTTCCGCGACCAAGCTTACACGCTTTACCTATACGGTAATAATGAGCTCGACAACGACTCGTTGCGCCTTTACTACACCAGCATGACAACACCCGGTAGTCATTATGATGTCAGCCTTAACAGCTTAGATAAAACGCTTTTAAAACAGCAACCTGTACTGGGTGACTTTAATGCTGACAATTACGCGTCTGAGCGTTTATTTGTGACTGCACGTGATGGCGCCGAAGTGCCGGTGACGCTGGTTTACCGCAAAGATAAATTCAACAAAGATGGTACCAACCCGCTGTATCAGTATGGTTATGGGTCTTATGGCTCTACCTCTGATCCGAGCTTTAGCAGTAACCGTCTGAGTTTATTAGATCGCGGCTTCGTTTTTGCTATTGCACATATTCGTGGTTCACAAATGCTTGGCCGCCCATGGTACGAAGACGGCAAAAAGCTAAACAAGAAAAACACCTTTAACGATTTTGTCGATGTCACTAAAGCTCTCGTTGAGAAAGGCTATGGAGCAAAAGATAAAGTATTTGCTATGGGCGGAAGTGCCGGCGGCTTACTCATGGGTGCTGTAATTAACCAAGCTCCCGAGTTATATCGGGGTGTTGCTGCACATGTTCCTTTTGTCGATGTTGTCACCACCATGCTGGACGAAAGTATCCCGCTAACGACTAACGAATTTGATGAATGGGGCAACCCAAAAGAGAAACTGTACTATGACTACATGCTTTCTTATTCGCCTTATGACCAAATCAAAAAGCAAGATTACCCTAACTTGTTAGTCACCACTGGTTTGCATGACTCTCAAGTACAATACTTTGAACCAGCCAAATGGGTCGCTAAGCTGCGCGACTACAAAACCGATGACAACTTATTACTGTTCAAAACAGAAATGGAAGCTGGTCACGGTGGTGTTTCGGGCCGTTTTGCGCGGTTAAAAAACACGGCGCTGGAGTACGCTTTTTTCTTAGATTTATTAGAAAAAGAAAAGCGTTAGCAGGGTCTTTAATTAGACAGGGGATGGCCGCTTATGAAGTGCGGCCTACCCATTGCTGAAGCTGCGACGCAGACATAACACCCGCCTGGCGTGCCACCTCCTGTCCATTCTTAATCAACAATGTTGTCGGAATACTTCGTACAGCATATTGTTGTGCTAAATGGGGCTCTTGCTCCGTACTTATCTTTAAAAATTGAACGTCATACCGCATATTCATAGCCGCCTGTTCGAAGTGAGGGGCATATTGTTTGCAAGGGCCACACCAACTCGCCCAGAAGTCGACAACTAACGGCATATCGGCACTCTGATGCGCTCTAAATTCATCGCTATTTACGACAATAACTTCTCCGCTAAAAAGCGATGAATTACACTGACCGCAGACGGCGTTCTCGTTTCTCTTATCGACCGCAATGCGGTTTTTCTTGTGGCATGAAGGGCACGCGACAATCATTTTTTCAGTCATTGAGTTTGCTTCCTGTTGTCTTTCACTCAACATAAACTATAACGGTGTTTATTTACGTAAGTGTAATATGGTTTTTAATCGATGTAAGCTACTCAAAATAACTATGGTCCTATGTACTTAACCATATTCCTTACAGCATTTCTCGCCGCTACGATTTTACCCGCTCAGTCAGAGTTTGTTGTCGCGGGTGCTCAACAGATGGGTTACAACATTTGGGCGATATGGTGGCTGGCCTCAATTGGCAATACGTTAGGGTCTGTGGTGAATTACATTCTGGGCCGATTCCTGGTGCAGTATCAGGATCGTCGCTGGTTCCCGTTCAAACCTAAATCTCTGGAGCGTGGTCATCGCTGGTTTGAGCGCTTCGGTAAGTGGTCTCTCCTTATGGCCTGGGCCCCATTTATTGGCGATCCCCTTACCTTTATTGCCGGTATGCTTCGACTCACCTTCTGGCAGTTCCTGACTCTGGTTTTCGTCAGTAAATCGGGTCGTTACGCTATTTTGCTGGGCATTACGCAGCTGTTTTAGTACGCGTTAAGCTTAACTTTTTCATAACACTCGACTAAACTCTTATAAAAATTAAGAGTTGGAAGCTTTCAATGCGTTACATCACGACCCTGTGCTCGAGTTTTATCTACCTTATCAGTTTTGCAACGCTCGCTATGCAAAGCAAAACCGGTCTGCCTCAACCAGCCGAGCAAGCTACGTTATTATCAAACTCCATAACCAACCAAACCGTTTATATTGATAACATTGAGGACTCCGGGGTCTTTACGGGATACGTCGAAGCAACCTCGGGCGTCCAGTACCCTATTGATGTCTATTTAAACGGCACAATAACCCTGTGCCTAAAGCAACCACCCTATACTGAGTTTCGCGTTTGCCTGTCCCATACTCTGCTAGAGCAAATTGAGGGGGATGAAAAGTACATGGATCCTGTAAACTTAACGGAGAGGCAGGTTTTACACGTATTTACCTCTGGCAAAGCAAGAGTCGTCGCTTCTACGCTGCACTACTATGAATATGAAGACTTGTTAGAGTTTAAAGTCGCGGGTGAACTCTCCAAGTCTCAGCAAACACTAGCCAAACGAGTGGTGAAAAGCAGCGTAGAAAAAGCAGAAAAGGCGTTTGGTTCATACGGTCAACTTGATCACCCTCAAGTACCTGCTGATCTTATCCATATTACGTTGGTGGAGGAAATCGGCCCTTATCAGTTCACGGCGTTATTAAAGTCGAAAGATTTTCCGGCAAAGCTGACAACCGTACATGCGAGACGTGTTGATAATAATGATACGTTTAAGGTGACCTTTATTGATAAAGAGGGGCTTTCTAATCTCTATGGGTACTCTTACCAATACCGACCTAAATTTTACGGTAAGCCCTTTTCCGGAAAGCCGATATACGAAATATGTCGCTTCGACAAGGACGACAACATACAAGATTGTGGTGAGTACTGGCTGAATTTATCTAAGTATTTTCAAGACGAAGCAGAACGCGACATATTTAATTACATGCAGGGCTAAGAATGGACGAGGAGCATATCGATGATTACATAAGCGGTATCGTGCAAAGCTGCCAGTTTTATTTGCTCGAAGGAAACATTAACGCTGCATTAGCCCATATTATTTCCAACTTGAGTGCCCTGGAAGAAACCTGCGATCATCCACTGAAACATCAGATTGTTCAGCAAACACAAGCGGGGCAACTCGAAACGGTTGAACAGGTTGAGCGCTTCTTACGGCATTATCTTTAACCTCTCGAACGCTACGCCCCAATGTACTTAAGTATATTTCTAACGGGGTTTCTGGCCGCCATTCATTGATGACCCTATCACCTTTATTGCCGGCGTTTGATCTAATCACAAAAACTTTGCGTCTTTCTGTTTTAGAACCAGAATTAATAGTTACTAACACTTACCAGAGTGAGCTAAACATGAAAAAGTTTACAGCCTTACTGTTGGCGGCTTGCATAAGCGGATTGACCGCGCAAACGGCAATGGCACAAGATGAAAAAACAACAATGGTACCCTTACCCTCACAAGACGACTTTTCTAAAGGGGAAGATGGCTGGAGCTTTGGTCTGGGATTAACGGTTGAATACGAAACCGCCTACGAAGGCTCCGACGAATTTGAATTTGAGCCTCAGCCTGCGGGAGCCGTGCAATGGCGTAGCGGTGACAACATTTTCTACTTTGCGGGTGAAGCGCTCGGCTGGCGAGGTTTGCGCGCCGAGCACTGGCTTTTAGAGGCGGCCATTGGCTTCGATGAAGGCCGTAAAGAGAGTGATTCCGAGGACGGCTATTTGGATGGGCTTGGTGACCAGGACGAAGGTGCTGAACTGGTGCTGCAGGCACGCCGCGCACTCGATGACGATTGGCGTTATTGGTTAGTCAGCCGTGTTGTAGCAAGTGATGAAGGAAACCTCGCGCTGTTTGGTGTCGGCCGTCGCTTTGGTGAGAAAATGGATGGCACTGGCTCAGAAATTAATGTCGTGGCAACGTTTCATGACAGCGAGTACGCCAACAAAGGCTTCGGAATAGACGCGGCTCAAGCCGCAGCGTCCGGCTTACCGCAAACGTCAATGAGTGGCGGATTACGCTCAGTTGGCATTGACTACAACTATCGCCATTACCTCAATGATAACTGGCAGCTCTACGGCGAAGCCTTGTTTGAATATTACAGTAGCGAAGTTCGTGATAGCCCAATCGCTCGTAGCAATTACGAGGCCGAAGTAGGCTTTGGATTTATATACATATTCTAAAGCGAGTGTCATCGACACTCTATCGCTTTTCGTTGTTGCTCTAACGACTCTGCATGAATATATAAACCAAATAGATTAAGTTGCCTGTATTACCTTAGAAACAATACTAACTAAAACAGGCAACTTACTATGAAACGTTTGGTCACAAGCCTACTTGTGTCTGCGGCATTTAGCGCATCTGCGTCTAATGGTAGCTCAGAACGACCTTTGATTATGCAACCCGAGATTAGTCCTGATGGGACGCAAATCGCCTTCAGTTACCAGGGCGACATTTGGACAATGTCGACATCGGGAACCAATCCAAACCGTTTAACCATTCATGAGGGCTATGAAAGCTCACCGAAATGGTCAAAAGACGGCAGCACTATTGCATTTAGCAGTGACCGCTTTGGTAATGATGACGTGTTTGTCATGCCAAGCAAGGGCGGCCGACCCGACCGACTGACTTATCACAGTGCCTCAGACCGCGTATTAGGTTTTAACAACGAAAATCAAGTGCTCTTTAACACTCGCCGTTTGTACGCCGAGGTAGAACGTGAATGGGAAGTGTACAGCGTTGCAACAACGGGTGATGCAACCGAGTTCCGTTTTATGGACGCTTTAGGCTTTGACGCGGTGGTATCACCCGATGGAAAAAAAGTTGCCTTAGTGCGCAGTACCGCCAGAGTATCGCGTGAGGACTATCGAGGTCCAGCCAACCGTAATATTTGGGTTTACGACACCGAAACCGGTGAATATAACCAATTAACCGGCTTTGATGGCAATGACTTTATGCCAAAATGGTCCAGCAATAATGAGCTGTACTTTATCTCTGCTCGTGCGGGTAAATACAACGTGTTTAAGCAAAAGCTCGGCACCAGCAAGGCAACACAAGTCACTAATGAGAGCGAGTTTGGTGTTGAGCACTTTAGTATTGATAAGCAAGCAAACCATCTTGTTTATCAGGCAGCTGATAAGGTTAAAATGATCACGGAAGGTCAAAGCACATCGCTCGACCTCTCGATTCCTACGGACTTTCGCTTTGACCCTGTCACACAAAAATCAACGACTAACTCACTGGATGAATACAGCGTGTCGCCTGACGGCAAACTGATTTCTTATGCCGTGCGTGGTGATTTATTTGTGAAGCGCAACGACAAAGACGACAAGCTCTCGGTCAGGCTAACAACCGGTGCAGCGCGAGACAGAGATGTCACTTGGCTTGACGATAATACGCTGTTGTTTGTGTCTGACCGTGAAGGCCAAAACGATATTTTTGCTGTGAAATCAGCGGACGCTGAAGAGCAGAACTTGTTTAAATCGCTGAAGCATTCCGTAATGCCGGTCACACGCACCGACGCACAAGAACGCCAGCCTCTGGTTTCTCCTGATGGCGAAAAAGTGGCCTATCGTGAAGGGCGCGGTAAATTAATTGTTGCTGACGTTGCCGAAGACAAATCCTTCACAAACCAGACGGTATTGTTAGACGGGTGGGCGACCCCCAATGATGTAAGCTGGTCACCAGACAGCAACTGGCTCGCTTATGCTATTTCTGACTTATCGTTTAACAGTGAGATCTTTATTCATCCTGCTGACAACTCGCAAGAGCCCGTCAATGTCAGCATGCACCCCCGGGGAGATTACAGCCCAGTTTGGTCGCCCGATGGCAGCAAGCTGGGTTTTACGTCAATGCGAAACAATGGCGACTACGATATCTGGTTTGCCTGGTTAAAAGAGAGTGATTGGCAACGCTCGCAAGAAGAATGGAAACGTGATGAATTTGCAGAAGAACCCGCTGATACCAAAAAAGACGAAGATGATTCAGAAACTGCGGATAAAGTCGTCGAACCGATGCAAATTGACTTAGATGGCATCTATGAACGACTGGTTCAGGTCACTCGTTTTGCCGGTAACGAGACAGGCTTAGCCTTTGACAGCGAAGGCGAGCATGTCTATTACACCATTGGCGGAGCAGGCCGTCAGAATTTTGAAATGGACAGGGATCTGTTCAAAATTAAGTGGAATGGAGAGGATAAAAAGCTTGTCATTAAGGGCGATAAACGGCCTCGTGACTTGTCGTTGAGCGATGACGGAAAGCATCTGTTCGCGCTGACGAACTCCGACACACTGGTCAAAATTGATACGAAAAAAGACGAGTCCGAAACGTTAACGACCGTGTCGCAGCAAAACATTGAACACATGGCCGAGCGCGCACAAATCTTTGATGAGGCATGGCAAGCACTCGATGCCGGGTTTTATGATCCGGAGTTTCACGGTAATGACTGGCAGGAGCTGAAGGAAAAGTATCGTCCTTTAGCATTGAAGGCATCAACGAAAGAAGACTTTCAGTACGTTTTCAATTTAATGCTTGGTCAGGTCAACGCCAGTCATATGGGCTTGTACCGCGGTGAAAACCAAAAGCAGACGCAAAAGACACGGACGGGCTTAGTCGGCGTCGAGCTCTTACCGACCAACGAAGGACTCTCGGTTGCGTCCGTGCTGAATAATAGTCCAGCGGCACGCGATGACAGCCGCCTGCAAGTGAATGACGTGATTACTCACGTGAATCAGAAGCCGGTCAGCGACATCAACTTTTATGCGGCATTAAATGGCTACGCCAACCAACGCGTTTTGCTGAACGTGCAACGCAACGGTCAAGATACTGAAGTCGTACTCTGGCCAACAACCAGCCTTAGTAACGAGAAGTACGACAACTGGGTCGACACACGCCGTGCCATGACAGAGAAATACTCTGATGGCCGTTTGGGCTACTTGCATATTCGCGGTATGAACTGGACAAGCTTTGAACGTTTCGAACGGGAACTCATGGCTGCTGGTTACGGTAAAGAAGGAATTGTCATTGACGTTCGCTACAACGGCGGTGGCTGGACAACCGACTACCTGATGGCGGTATTAAACGTTGAACAGCATGCTTACACAATTCCGCGAGGCGCCACGGACAACCTTGACGAAAATAAGAAAAAGTTCAGAGACAAATACCCCTACTCTGAGCGCTTACCGCTTTCGGCATGGACCAAGCCTTCCATTGCTATGAGTAACGAAAACAGCTACTCAAATGCTGAGATCTTCTCGCATGCCTATAAATCGTTAGGTATTGGCAAGTTGGTTGGTCGCCCCACGTTTGGTGCTGTTATTAGTACAGGGGCTGAACGACTTGTTGATGGCTCGATTATCAGAATGCCGTTTAGAGGATGGTGGGTTAAAGAGTCTGACGCTAACATGGACTTTACCCCGGCACAGCCTGATATCGAGGTGTTTAACCCGCCGGCGTATAAAGCCAAAAACGTGGATCCTCAGTTGAAGCGTGCAGTGGATGAGTTGTTGAAGACACTTTAAACATGTTTACTGTATTGCCAGTAAAAAGAGCCCTTAAGTGGGCTCTTTTTTGTTTGGTTATAATTTAAGCCCAATTAGGTTTCATCAAACCAAAACACCTCAATAAGGCTCTTGTTGAAAACGTTGGCAATACGAAAAGCAGTTTCCAAAGACGGTGAATAGCGACGTTGTTCAATCGCCGCTATCGTTTGGCGCGTCACCCCGACCCGTTCGCCTAGCTCGCCTTGGGTCATATCACCGCTTTCTGCGCGTAATTCCCGCACGCAGTTTCCGATAGGCAGCATGACTAATAACCTCTACGGAAGCTGGCAATTTGTACTGCGTATTCAACGATCTGCGCCACTACTAAGCTCAGCAAGCAGCTATAAAAAAGCAGGTTGCCATCGCTCAAGAAAAGAAAATGGATCAACGAGACGACAACACCAACTGCTAATACACCGCCCGCCACGGCTTGCCCCCGACGAATGAAAACCTTTTCTCTCTCATCGGCCTTTTGCTCAGCCTGCTTACGATTGGCGATTGCCAATACAATTTGGCCGATCACGCTAAGAATAATTAAAGTGACTGTTAGTTTAATAAATACCGGTAGTACGGTTGGCACCTGCTGCAATTCCAAGTAAGTTTGTACGACGGTGTACGTCATATAGAGCCCAACGACTAATGTTGCAAACAACATCAACCATGCCGATTTTTCTTTGAAAGCCATACTTATTCACCCGAGTTAAAAATATTTAACATAGATAATTTATATGTAGAATGTAACAATGTCAAAAATTTTTAACTTCGACCACCTTTCAAGCCAATTTAATATGATAGCGCTACCATCATCACCGACGACTGTGGTGCCTGGTTAGTAGGTTAGAGTGTTATCCCAGCGTATATCCAGGTTGTTGACCCCGGAGCTGAAATTTCAGTTTGATACTTCAGGAGATAACTTGCTATTGGGCTTCCGGCTAGATGACAGGTGCAATGGTGCTCACTCGTTGGGCAACATGTGGGTGTAGTGAAGTCTAGCTCCGTTATCTGTTTTTTTAAGAGTGTGCGAGCTTTTTAAACTCCGCATTTCTAACATGTACTTTAGTCTGCACTTCTTACTGGTTACAACTTAAATCGCGCATAAAGAGGGTTATGATCAGACACCGTACTGGTATCGATGGCTAATGTTTCCTGCAGCGCAAGATCGCGATAAAAGATGAAATCAAGAGGGTGCTGTCGGTAGGTTTTAACATGATGGGGATCGACCATAATGGCTTGGCGAAGACCTACACTTCGACAAAACTGCAGCAAGCTTAAACGGCGTTGACGGCTCCAAACGTTAAAGTCACCAGCCACAATGAGCGGTCCTTTATGTCCTAATATCTCTTGTTTGATGAGCTCTATTTCTTGGGAAAATTTGCGCGCACGCACAAAGTTAATCGCATGGACATTGACCACTAATAATGACCCACCCTCAGCTAGTGAGTGATAAGAGAGCATGTAGCTTTTATGTGTTGCGAACATGCCTTCGCGCTTTCTACTAAGCCTTGCCTGAGCTTCTTTAAACCCATACCGACTTGCCGTGAGGACACCATAAACAGAACGACGTGTTTCCATATTCGGCGCAACAGCATAAGACCAGTGCGGAAGAAACCAATTAGTTTTCGCACTCAACTTCACCTCTTGCAGCAACAAAAACAAACAGGGAGATTCTGCTAAAACTTGCTCTAGGGTGCGCTGAAAACCTTTTCTCTCAGTAAGTTTTTGCGTATTCCAACACAGCACTCCAAACTCTTCCCCATGATGAATAGGACGTTCGTGAATAAACTGCTGAGGAAACAAAACTTTGGGTTTTAACACTCTTTCGCCTTTTTAATTTTGTCGTACGTTATTAACGCGCAGTGGCAAGCTGAGTTTAGCTGATGAAACGTTAGTCCGAAAATATTCGGCCACAATTTGGACACATGAAGCTTTTAGTAAGCGGTTACTATCAAGGAAAGTGTTGCTGAAATGGCGCACCCTATAGGAGTCGAACCTATGACCTTTGCCTCCGGAGGGCAACGCTCTATCCAGCTGAGCTAAGGGTGCGCATACTTTGGGAAAAGCGAGGGCATTATAGGGACTGGCCCCCACTATGTCCAGAGTTCACATGGTTACTGCTTCTCGAGTTTCAGGTTGTGAAAGTCAAAACTGAAATCAGTGAAGTCTGCCACTGCTTCCATGGTTGCCGTCTTTATTTCGTTGTTTCTGTTCACATCAAAATCAATAAAGGCATCGGCTTCCAACAAGGGTTCATCCCAGCGCACAATAAAGGTATTGCCGTTGTAATGCTCCAGTGAACCTTTCAGCATATCGGTGTGCTTAAAGTCTATACGCAGCGCCTCATCATGCTCTGAAATAACCACGTCGCCGTACCATGCATCGGTATAGGTTCCCGCATATTTTGACAGTGCCAGCGATGGCTGCGGATCATCAACGGCTTCTACTTTAAATTCTGATTTTTTCTGAATAAACTCATGATACTTCTTACTTTCATTAGCAACCCAGTCCTTGTCCGGCACATCCAGAACTTCTTCCAACGACTCTTGCACTATTGCGGTTAACGCACCAAACGCCTGCTGGTTACTCAGAACGGTAATAGCAAACTCTTTTTCAGGAATAACCGTTGTGAAAGACAGCATGCCCAGAATACCGCCGCTGTGCGACACGTGTTTCACGCCATAATAATCCTTCACAAACCAGCCCAAACCATAACCACGGAAGTAGGTACCCTGCTCTGCAGCTTTAGCTGATACCGGCAGTGGCGTAGTCAGTTGCCACATGTCATGCAGCGACTCTTCCTTAAACAAACGTTCGCCGCTAGGCGTCTCTCCCTCATTTAAAAGGGTCAGTAGCCAACGGCTCATATCATCAACATTCGCTGCGGTTGCGCCGGCGGCAGAAAAGTCTTCCAGAAAGTCGAGCGGAAAACGATGCAACTTACCGTCCATTTCAATAGTGCCGACGGCTACATTGTCATAGCTGCCATCAATACGGGAAAAACCAATGGTACTTTCATCCATTTGCATCGGTTCAAACAGTGTTTGTTCGACGTACTGATGATACGGCATGCCTGACACTTCACTAATCACTTCGCCTGCGGTCACAAACATTAAGTTATTGTAGTCAAAGCGTTCGCGAAAACCGTGTTTAATAGGCACATTCGCCAACCCGGCAATCACTTCATCTGTGGTTTTATCGGTGTTCGGCCAAATCATTAAGTCGCCAGCGCCCAAACCAAGACCAGAACGATGACTCAGTAAGTCCCGAATGGTCAGTTCGCGAGTAATGTACGGGTCTGCCAGTTTAAAACTTGGTAAGTGTTCAATGACTTTGTCATTCCAGTCTAACTTGCCCTGCTCAACCAGAGTCGCCATTGCGGCGGAGGTAAATGCTTTTGTATGAGAAGCAATGCCAAACAATGTTGTTGCCGTAACCGGTTGCTGCGACTCAATATCGCGCACGCCAAAACCCTCGGCTAAAATTACTTCACCGTCTTTTACAGCAACAACCGCCAGGCCCGGAATGTTAAAAGCATCCAACGACTGCTCTGCGGTCTGGCGAATTTTTTGCTCGAGTGAAGTACCTTTTTCTTGCTCAACCTTTGCGCTGTCAGAGCAAGCCAATAACGCGCCAGCAACGGCACTAACACATAAAACTTTGGATAGCGTTTTCATGATGATCCAACCTTTTTCTTGTTTTCTAACAGACTACCACAACCGACTTAATTTTTACCGATATCAACTATAGCTGAAAGAAAGTTAAGTTTTTATTGACACTAGAATGCGAATCGTTATCATTGCCGCAAATTATTTAAATGATAAGGATTCTCATGATTAAGAAGTCAATAACCCTTGCAATCCTCGCTGCTATTTCAACATCCGTTTTCGCAGAACAAACCAAAGTCGATGAAACAATAGAAATAACAGCAACCCGTACCAGCACTCCGCAAAGTGCTATTCCGGCTACGGTCTCGGTTATTGAAGGTGAAGAATTACGCCAGCAGTTAAGCGTAGCTGAATCTTTATCAGACATCCTTGGCAACCTGATTCCAGCTTATTCACCGTCTCGTCAAAAGCTGACAAGCTCGGGCGAAACGCTACGTGGTCGCGACCCTTTATACCTTATTGACGGTGTACCTCAGTCAAACCCTTTGCGTAATGGCTCTCGTGCAGCCTACACCATCGACCCTTTCATGATTGAGCGCGTTGAGGTTATTCACGGCGCCAGTGCGATTCAAGGCATGGGGGCCAGCGGCGGTATCATTAACATCGTCACTAAGAAAGCCGAAGACGGAACGAGCCACGAAGTTAACGCCGGCTTTACCGCACCAGATTCTGAAGTTTCAGAAGGAGTGAGCTATCAAGCTGGATACCTACTGCGCCACGGTAGTGGCCAATGGGATGTAATTTTTGGCGCCCAATACCGTGACACCGGCATGTATGTGGACGGAAAAGGTCAATTGATTGGTGTTGATACCACTCAAGGCGACACCATGGATTCCAAAAGTTACGACTTGTTCACGAAAATCGGCTACGACATAGATAGCAAACAGCGTCTTGAGTTTATGCTCAACCGCTTTGATATGTCGGGCAACGGTGACTACTACTCTATTGACGGAAACCGCGCTGAAGGCATTCCCGCGTTATCTGTTAAAGGTGAGTATCCGGGAGATGCGCCAGAAAACGAAGTTACCACGTCAAGCCTAACCTACAGCAACAGTGACTTTTTAATGGCCGACTTAAACTGGCAGCTGTTCTTCCAGGACTTTTCCGCTTTGTATGGCGGCGGCACTTACGGGACGTTTCAGGATCCTGCATACGGCGACGAAATTTTTGACCAGTCGCGCAACGACTCTCGTAAGTACGGTTCGCGCTTAACACTTAACTGGAACAACATTCAGCAATCGCCAATCTCGGTTAGTGCCGGGCTGGACTTTTTATCTGACGAAACCTTTCAGGAACTGGCTCAAACAGGCCGTAAATGGGTACCTGAAACTGAGTTTGAAAACTGGGCACCTTATGCACAACTGCGCTATCAGGCGAACGGCCTGACCTTAAGTGGCGGTTTACGCTATGAATACGGTAAATTAAAAGCCGATGACTTCACTACCCTGGCGTCTTACGGTTCTGTATTTGTTGAAGGCGGCGAACCGAGCTTTAACGAGTTACTGGGTAACCTGGGTGCCGTTTATGCTCTAAACGACGAATGGCGCGTTTTCGCCAGTTACTCTGAAGGCTTTAGCATGCCGGATGTCGGTCGCGTATTGCGCGGCATTTCAACGCCAGATTTAAGCGTTAGCAGCTTCCTCGATCTTCAGCCGGTTATCGCTGATAACGAAGAAGTTGGGATTGAGTATCGTGGCAACGCATGGAACGCCTCACTGAGTTACTTCCGCTCAAGTTCTGACTTAGGCGCTCGTTTACAGGCCGATGCGGATGGTTTCTATAGTGTACAGCGTGAAAAGACGGAAATTGATGGTATTGAGCTCAGCGCGGAGTATGCCCTATCGAACGACACCGCTTTCGGACTAAACTACGCTGACACCAATGGCGAATATGACAGCAATGATGATGGCTTAGTCGACACCAAGCTAGGCGGCCGCAATATGGCACCTAAACGCGCTAACCTGTTCTGGTCTCAACAATGGACGGGTATGGTAAGCAGCCGAGTGCAATGGAATAAGCTGTTCGACCGAGACATTTACACAGGCGAAGACGCTATCAACAACTTCGACGGTTACAATACCGTTGATGCAACCATGCTGCTAGAAACTCGTGATATGGGCCAGTTTTCACTGGGGATTGAGAACGTATTCGATAAGTACTACTTCACCTATTACGCACAAACCGTTGGCGGTGATAACCGCAACTTTACCGGTCGCGGCCGCACAATTAGTGTTACCTGGAATTACCAATGGTAAAATATGTCGCTTAAGCGCAAGCTGCCGACATTAACCCAATGGCACCGATGGCTGGGCTTAACGCTCAGCCTTTGGCTTTTATTGATGGCAATAAGTGGTTCGTTACTGCTTTACAAAAACGAGCTGCTGCAGCTTTTTTATCCACAGCTTAATTTAGCGCAGCCCGTTGAAACGACAGACGCTGCCGCCGTTTTAGACCAGTTCGACAACGGATACGCCCTCATGCCCACCGCTGACCGCCCTTGGCTTGAAGTGGTTAATGCGGACAAAACACACTTTTACTATGACGCCAGCGGCAATCTGTTGCTTGAGCGAGAATATCTAGGAGATCTCACTAGCTGGCTTGTTGAGCTGCACCACCATTTAGCACTCAACGAACTGGGTAAGGACATTCTGGGAATTCTCGGCCTGTTAAGCTTGGTTCTTATCGGCACAGGCTTAATCCGCTGGTGGCCACGTCGAGGCAGCTTCCGGCGCGCTTTGTCTGTAAGGTTTTTTAATCCGTTCACTAAGCGCGGTAGCCAAACCTTATGGCAATTGCACCGGTTCATCGGTGCGGTACTTTTCGTTCCTGTCGCTATCGTGCTAATCACCGGTACCGCCATCATGTACGCCGCTCCGGTAAAATCTGCACTAATTTTCCTACTCCCGTTCACTCAGTCAATTGAAACGCCGGTACCGCCTTCTCTGGCTGCCGATAACTGGCAACAACGGCTAGAGCTGGCAAAGCAAGCTCTGCCAACGGCTCAGGCGCGATTGCTTTATCTGGAAGAACCACGAATCAGAGCCAAGCACACAAACGAATGGCATCCTAACGGCCGTAACTATATTGCGTTCTCTGAAACAGGAGAGATCAGTCAGGTTATTGATGAGCGCGCAACACCTTTGGGCAATCAGGTTTCCAATATGATTTATCCGACTCATGTTGCCGCTATAGGCGGAACGTTTTATTTGTTCATCGTGCTTTTATCGGGTTTAGCCTTAATCGCTTTGCCTGTCAGTGGGTTATGGTTTTATATTAAACGCAGACAACTTAAGAAAACCTAACTCAAGGAAAACATTATGTCGTTAAAACAGGTCATGAGTGCTCTGGCTGTTTCTTCGGTTTTGTCGCTGCCTGCGTTGGCAAGTGACTACCTGGACACGTCCACAAGCTTTTCTGATGAAAACAAAAACACCAAAACTCGCGTTATTTTCGTACCAGAAGGTACGACAGTTGAGCTACCAGAATGGTCAGGCTCTGATGTAAATGCCGTTAGCCGCGCTGCAGAAATTGAAGAATTTAAAGGCGAAGCGTCACAGTTAACCACAGTGATTGCCCCGGAAGGCACCAAGGCCAATCACCTGCTTCTGGCGGGCGTCGGTAACCCGGCTGAACTTTCCCGTTTTGAAGCCGAGAAGTTAGGCGCATCTATTGCGGCCGTTTTAAAGCCTGAATTAGAAAGCGTTGTTTTCGATACACGCCTGATCAGCAACCCAGGCATTGCTGCTGAGCTGAGTGCACACATTGCTCATGGCATCGACTTGCGCAACTATCGCTTTGACCGTTATCAGTCCGAGCCAAAAGAGCGTCCACAAACGGCTTACCATTGGTTAGTGAAAAGCCCTGACATGGCAGAGAAAAAATATCTGGCCTCGCGCGCCATTGCTGAAGGCGTGTTTGTTGCCCGCGATATTACCGCTTTGCCCGGCAGCGACGGCTACCCTGAAGCTATTGTGAAATTAGCTCAGGAAGCCATGAAAGACTTAAACATTGAGCTGACTATTGTCACGCCTGAGCAAGTTAAAGAAATGGGCATGGGCCTGCTTCACAGCGTTAGTCAGGGAAGCCAGCACGGTTCTTACCTGCTGGCTGCACACTATAAAGGTAGTAACGCCGACCCAATCGCATTGGTCGGTAAAGGCAATACCTTTGACACCGGTGGCTATAACTTAAAAACCAGTTCTTCGTCTATTTTGCGCATGCAAACCGACAAAGCTGGCGCTGGAGCCGTTATCGGCGCGGTTATGGCGCTGGCAGCACAAGAAGCACCGGTCAATGTGGTTGCTGTAGCACCGCTGTCGCACAACCTTATTTCTGGTTCAGCAACGTTACCGGGAGACGTGGTTAAAGCCGGTGACGGTACTTTGGTAGAAATTGCCAACACCGACGCCGAAGGCCGTCTGATTCTTGGCGACGGTAACTGGTATGCCAACGACAAATTCAAACCTCGCGCCATTGCCAATATTGCGACCTTAACCGGTTCGAAGGTTGGTGCATTGGGTACCGGCTACGCTGCTTTATTTGCGTCCCAGGAGGACTTACGCTCAGCCATTATCGAGGCTGGCAATATCACTGGTGAGAAAGTCTGGGAGCTGCCATTAGAAGGCTACGACGGTATTATCGACAGCCCGTTGGCTGATATTCGTAACATTGGTTCTCCGGGTACTCAGGCAGGTGCAGCATTTCTTAAGCACTTTGCCGGCAACACGCCGTGGATCCATATCGATATGGCCGCTGACGCAATGGTCAGCTCAGATACCGGTATTCATCCGGCAGGACCAACCGGCTTTGGAGTGCGCTTATTAACTGAGTGGGTTCATCAGTTAGAAAACTAAGCAACATTAGATCTCAAATAAAAAGGCACCCCGCAATGGGTGCCTTCCTGTTTTTACAGTAACGCCCAGCGGATAAGGCCGCCGACTAACGTGACAGCCAGCACACCCAAACACCATAGTCCGACAAACCACAGCCACTTTTTAAGTACCGGTTTCATCAGTCGTGATACCCGCTGTTCGGGTCTACCTTACCTCTGAACACCCAATAGGTATAACCCGTGTAGGCAAAGATAATCGGCAAGAGCACGACAGCGCCAATAAGTAAAAACTTCAGGCTGTTGTCCGGCGCGGCGGCCTGCCACAAGGTAATGCTGCGCGGTACCAGGTAAGGGAAAATGCTGACCGCAAACCCGGCAAAGGACAGTAAAAACAGACCAAGCCCCCAGAGGTAAGGCCGTCCTTCCTGCCGTTTTTGTAACGATCGCAGTAAGCCCAGAGTAATAACCACCAACAATATCGGTAACACCCACAAGCCAACCGATGCTGGGTAAGTAAACCAACGCTCAGCAATGTAGCTGTCAACGTAAGGCAAATAAAGACTGACAAAGGCAATGCAGGCCACCAGTAAAATGGCGCTATACCAGCCCGCGCGATAACTTTGACGCTGCAGGTCACCTTTGGTTTTCATGACTAACCAGGTCGCCCCCAGCATCATATAGCCAATAACCACTGCCACACCGCAAAAGAAACTAAATGGGGTAAGCCAATCAAACCAGCCGCCGGAATACGCCCTGTCAGTAACCTCTATGCCCTGTAGCATCGCACCTAACATAATGCCCTGACTCAAAGCCGCTATCAGCGAACCAACAATAAAAGATAAGTCCCAGATACCTTTTGCCCGTCTGGTTTTAAAGCGATACTCAAAAGCCACACCGCGAAAAATAAGCCCCAGCAGCATCGCAATAACCGGCATATACAGAGCCGGCATGAGCACCGAATAAGCCAGCGGAAACACCGCCAGCAAGCCACCACCGCCAAGCACTAGCCAGGTTTCATTACCATCCCAGACTGGCGCCACGGTGTTCATCATGACGTCGCGGTCTTCTTCCTTTTTAAACCAGGGGAAAAGCAACGCAATACCCAAGTCAAATCCGTCCAGTGCCACATAAGCAAATACGGCGACCGAAATTAGTATTGCCCAAATGAGTGCGTAATCCATAGCTTAGGCCTCCTCATCGTAAATGCGTTCAGCCGCCATTGTCGGCTTATGCTTAGCATAATCAGGAATGGTCACTTTCTCAGGATCCCCGGCCATTTTGCGCAGAATATAGAACGTACCGGCACCAAAAACGAGGAAGTAGACCACAATAAAGGCTATCAAACTGCCTGCAACACCTGCTTTATCAATAGGCGATGCTGCATCGGCAGTGCGTAAAAGCCCCTGAATAACCCAAGGCTGACGCCCAACTTCGGTGACTATCCAACCAGCAATAACAGCAACAAAACCCATTGGCCCCATAAACACACTGAAGCGCAACAGCAGACTATTATCGTAAAGCTTACCGCGTAACCGTTGCAGACCAGACCATAACCCTGCAAGCACCATTAACACACCAATACCAACCATAATTCTGAATGCCCAGAACACGATTGCCACTGGCGGCCAGTCCTCACGCGGAAATTGGTCAAGGCCAGTGACTTCGGCGTTAATATCGTGCTTAAGAATAATGCTGGCAAGGCCGGGAACTTTTACTGCGTAGTCCACTTTCGCCGTTTCTTCGTTGGGCAAGCCGAACAGATATAAAGGCGCTTGAGCTTCCGTATGGAAGTGTCCTTCCATTGCTGCAACTTTGGCCGGCTGATGCTCCTGCGTATTCAGTCCATGAAAATCGCCAACAAGAACCTGCAACGGTGCCACAATAAGCGCCATCCACATGGCCATGGAAAACATTTTACGTGCCGCCGCATTGGTTTTGTCTTTCAGCAAATGCAGAGCACCGACTGCCCCCACCACAAAAGCGACGGTCAGATAAGCCGCCAGCAGCATATGCGCCAGCCGATACGGAAAAGAAGGGTTAAACACCACGTCAAACCAATCGGTAACGATAAACTGACCAACATCGTTCATGGCGTAGCCTGCCGGAGTTTGCATCCAGCTGTTTACCGACAGTATCCAAAACGCTGAAAGGGCTGTGCCAAATGCCACCATCAAGGTAGCGAAGAAATGCAGCTTTTCGCCGACTTTATTCATGCCAAACAGCATGACGCCTAAGAAGCCCGCCTCAAGGAAAAAAGCTGTCAGCACTTCGTAGCCCATTAGTGGCCCGATAACCGGCCCTGCCTTGTCTGAGAATACCGACCAGTTCGTACCAAACTGGTAACTCATCACAATGCCGGACACCACGCCCATACCAAAAGCAACGGCGAAAATCTTGACCCAGTATCGGAATAATTTCTGGTAAACCGGATTTCTGGTTTTTAGATATAGCCCTTCTAGAACGGCTAAATAACTAGCCACCCCAATCGTGAAGGCAGGGAAAATAATGTGAAACGCAACAGTAAAAGCGAACTGAAAGCGCGCCAGAAATAGCGCGTCAAAACTCTCAAACATGGCAAGCACCGGTTGTTTAGGATTGCCTTAAGTATACGCCCTTATTGATAAAGATCAGGTGCGCTTGCAGGACAAATACTAATAATTGCCATACTTTTTGTATGGCTAATAGCGTAATAAGCCTCTACACCTTAACTCTCGGCACTCTCACGCTAACCCCCGTGAGCAAATGCCAGGAAATAGTACCAGCACATGCGGCAATTTGACGCACGTCGATATTCGGACCCCAGAGTTCAACATCATCGCCAATTTGTACATCAGCAACATCCGTCACATCTATGGTCAGCATATCCATTGACACACGACCAGCTAAACCAACGGTCTGCCCACGAACCATAGCAGGCGTTCCGTTTTCAGCCTGGCGAGGATACCCGTCCGCATAGCCCATTGCCACGGTTGCTATAAGACTTGGTCGTTGAGCTGTCCACGCACTACCGTAGCCAACCGACTCTCCTCTCTCTAGCTCATGCAACGCAATGACGGGAGCAACTAAGCGCATGGCTGGCTTTAAACACGCCTGCACTTCTGTGACCGTTGACGGATTAACCCCGTACAACAACAATCCGGCCCTGACCCAGTCATTCTCTTGCAGCACCCACTGGGTTTCCGGATTCAATAAGCCAGCTGAATTATGAAAACTGCGAGCTTGGTAGCCTTTGGTGCTTTCTGACAGCTGGCAGAACAGTCGCTTCTGCTCGGCGTTCAGCTCATGGTCTGCATCCGCATTCGCTAAATGCGACATAAGAGTGACGCCCGTGACATTCTCGCTTGCGTTTAGCCGTACCATGGCCTGCTGAGTCTGCTCTTCAGACCAACCCAACCGGTGCATGCCGGTATCGACTTTTAGCCATACCCACAGCGGTTTGTTTAACGTACTCTGTTCAATAGCTTTTAGCTGCTGCTCACAGTGAACTACCGGGCTTAGGTTATGCTCTGCGCACACGGAAAGTTCGGACTCTGAAAAGCAGCCCTCTAAAATGACTAAGGGCCCGGTGTAACCTGCCTCTCGAACCGCTAAGGCTTCTTCCATAAAACCCGCCGCCATACCATCCACATGAGGCGTCAACGCCTGAGCAGCAGGCGCAACACCATGTCCATACCCATCCGCTTTTACTACGCCCAATAGCTTTCCGTCATTCATTGTCTTACGTACCCACTGAGCGTTATGCGCAATTGCTGCAGTCGATATTTCGGCGCGAGTTTGGCGGTAGTGCATGGGATTTCCTTTTTCCTGTTTTTGAGGCAGAGCGTCAGTTTACCGTATTTTCTGCGAACTTGAACGGAACTCTTTGCATCGCTTCGTCAGCTTGAGTAACGTAAAGCCATAACCGAAAGGAGAACAACAATGTGGTTAAAGCAATCCGTTATCGCAGGTAGCATAGCGCTACTTTTCACTTCCGTGCCAGCTTTGGCTCAAGACGCCGCCAAGACAACATTCCAGGCGGAAGATATTTTCCAGCTTGAATACGCCAATCAAGTCAGTATTTCGCCAGACGGCAAATACATTGCCTACATACGCAACAGTTTCGACGATATGGAAGACAATACGCGTCGCTCATTATGGCTGATTGATACTGAAACCGGTCAACATTTACCGATTTTTGACGATCAATTCAGCTACGGCAGTCTGGCCTGGTCGAATGATGGTACTCGTATTGCCTTTGCGTCTAACCGCTCTGATAAAAACCAAATTCATGTTCATTGGATTAAAGAGCAGCGTACCGCAAAAGTCACGCACGTGAGCAATAGCCCCGGTAGTATCAGCTGGTCAAACGACGACTCTCAATTAGCCTTCACCATGTCGGTGAATGCAGAGCCTACGCCATTCGCTAAAAGCGTGAAAAAGCCGAAAAAACCCAAGGGCGCTAAATGGTCTGAATCGCCGATTATTGTGGAAGAAGCTTATTATCAGCGCGATGGTCGCGGCGTTCTGGAGCCGGCACATACCCAACTCTTCGTGGTTCCCGCTGAGGGTGGCACCGCTCGCCAACTAACCGACGGCCCCTACCGACATGGCGGACCACTGGCCTGGACAGAAGACGATGGTCAAATCGTGTTTTCCGGCAACCGCTCGGAGGATTGGGCGTATCAGGTGAATGAAAGCGACCTTTACAGCGTCAGCCTGAGCTCAAAAGAAGTAACACAAGTTACGAACAAGCCTGGCCGCGAGTCATCACCACAATTTTCTCCTGACGGCGAGCGTCTGGCTTACTTACACAGCTCGAACGAGCCGGTGCCTTACCATAAATCACAACTATGGATCATGGACTGGAGCGAACACTCAGAGACTGAACTCCAGGCTGACTTCGATCGTTCTTTCAGCTCGCCACAGTGGACAGGCAATGAATCACTGGCGGTTTCATACGCCGACCAGGGCAAAACCGTGGTTGCTGATGTCACCTTGAGCAACGAGCTGACGAATCGGGTGGATGATGTGTCCGGTGTTTACGTCAGCCGCCCTTACACCATGGGCTCGTTTACAGCGTCAAAAACCGGCGCTATTGCCTACACCAAAGGCTCCGAATACCGCCCGGCTGATGTCGGCTATCAGCCACAAGATGGTGAAGCGGTCCAGTTCACTCAGCTAAATGAAGACCTGCTTGGCCACCGTGAACTGGGCAAAGTTCACGAAATTCGCTATGAGTCACGCTATGACGGTCAGGAGATTCATGGCTGGTATATTACTCCGCCGAATTACGATGAGAACAAAGAGTATCCTCTGCTGTTAGAAATTCATGGCGGTCCTCACCTGTCTTACGGCCCGCATTTTGCGGCTGAACACCAGCGCTATGCAGCTGAAGGTTATGTGGTGCTTTATGTAAACCATCGCGGCAGTACTTCATACGGTAAAGACTTCGCCATGCTGCTGGACGGCAACTACTCGTCCCCTTATGACTTTGCCGACCACATGAGCGGCATTGATTTACTCATTGATAAAGGCATTGCCGACTCAGACAACCTCTTTATTGCCGGCGGTTCTGCAGGTGGCATTGCAACTGCTTACGCAGTAGGTCTCACCAATCGTTTTAACGCTGCAGCAGCCACGAATCCAGTCATTAACTGGGTGAGTAAAGTACTGACAGCTGACAGCTCAATTGGCCAAATCACCAACCAGTTCCCTGGTATGCCATGGGAAGAGCTAGAGCACTACTGGCAGCGTTCGCCGCTGTCTATGGTCGGTGATGTTGAAACGCCCGTGTTACTATTTACAGGTGAGAAAGATCGTCGTACGCCAATATCTGAAACCGAGCAGTTTTATCAGGCGTTGAAGTTGCAAAAAGTAGATACGGCTATGGTTCGTGTTCCAGATGCGTTTCATGGGGTGACGGCTCGTCCTTCCAACATGATTGCTAAAATTGAGCATGCACTGGCTTGGTTTGAGCAATATAAGAAATGAAGCTCGCCACGTTAGGCCCTGCCGGCACCTTTTCCGAGGTTGCCGCGGGGCTTTATCAGCCTGAAAAAGACCATGACATTCATTTACAGGATAACCTGGTCAGCTGCCTGGAATCGGTAGGTAAGGAATGCGACGCGGCTATTGTTCCCATCGAGAATTTAACCGAAGGATTCGTCTCTCCGGTCGTTGACTATTTAGTGCAGAAACCATTACGCATTCAGGCGGAAATCCGTATTCCTGTTGGCTTTCAATGTCTCAGTAACAACGCTCACCCCACAAAAGTGTGGGCACAGTTTGTCGCAGCCGGGCAATGTAATTCTTACTTACACAAGCTTGGGCTGCCCGTTATTCATACCGCAAGTAACGCCGCGTCGCTTCAAGCTCTACTGACGGCTGAAGAGGCGTCTGCAGCCATCGTTCCCCAACACATTAGTTGCCCGGAGACGTTTCAGGTATTGAATAACAATATCGCTGACAACCCACGCAACGAAACACGCTTCGTGGTATTATCCGCAACATCTGAAGAGCCTGAGTTCATTAAGAACAAGCGTTGGAAAAGCAGTTTGCTGCTCATTGATGGCAACGACCACCCGGGTTTGTTGGTTGACAGTTTGCAGGTGTTTGCAAAACAGCAAATCAACTTAACCTCTATAGTGTCGCGGCCGGCGGGTAGTCAGTTTGGTGACTATCATTTCTTTATCGACTTTGATGGCCACCGCAGCGAACCAGGTGTCGCTTCGGCTCTTGAAGAATTGGCCGCTATGAATAACATTCACTGGCTGGGTTCTTACCCTGCCGCAGAAATAGGAAAGCAGTAATGTCTCTGGAAGTCATAAAACACGAGCCGGCAGGCAAAGCCGATGCCGCTATCATTTGGTTACATGGCCTGGGAGCCTCGGGCAATGACTTTGTGCCTATGACCGAACACCTGAAATTTGCCAACGCGCAGGTTCGCTTTTTGTTTCCTCACGCACCACAAATGCCGGTTACCATAAACCAGGGTATGGTCATGCCTGCCTGGTACGACATTACCGACATGAGCATCGATCGCCAGATAGACAGCGAACAATTGCGCGAGTCAGCGTCCAAAGTACACACCATGATCGACGAGCAAGTTGCTCAGGGCATCGACAGCAAACGCATTATTATTGCCGGGTTCTCACAAGGCGGCGCCGTGGGTTATGAAGCTGCTTTGACCTACCCAAAACCGTTGGCGGGGTTAATGGCGCACTCTACCTACTTTGCCACAGCCGACGATATTCAGATCAGTGAAGCCAATGCACAACTGCCCATTTTGGTGCAACACGGGACTCAAGACCCTGTGGTTCCGGAAGTTCTTGGTCAGAAAGCCTGTGCAACGTTGAAAGACAAAGGGTTTTCAGTGACGTATCAAACTTACCCAATGCCACACTCGCTTTGCTTAGAGCAGGTTCAGGATATGCAGAAATGGCTGGATGAGCGGTTTTAACCGCTCATCGCGACGGGCGCTAACTCGCTAACAGTTGCAGTTTATCCGCCCACGTAGACGCTAAATTCTCACCACGCTCAAACGAGTCGATCATTATATTCACGTGACCCACTTTACGACCGGGCCGCGCATCCTTGCCATACCAGTGGCATTCAGCAGCAGCGGCTTCCCATAACGCTTCAGGAATACCGGCCACGCCAATCACATTCAGCATTAACGTTGGTGCAATAAGCAATTCTGGTAGTGGTAAACCGGTAATAGCGCGAATATGCAGGTTGAACTGGTCACAATTGGCGCCACTCATAGTCCAGTGCCCAGAGTTGTGAACCCGCGGAGCCACTTCGTTCACCAGTAAATATTGGTTATCGCCTTCACCAACGACAAAGAACTCAATAGCTAATACACCCACGTAATCCAGCGCGTCGGTCAGCTTCTTATGATGCTCTTTAGCCAACGCTTCAAGCTCTTTAGAAAAGTGCTCTGCGCCCGCCAAACTATAGGACAGTATACCTTTCGTATGGACATTCAAAGTCAACGGAAAACAACGTTGTTCACCTTTGTGTGATCGGGCGCCAACAACCGAAACTTCGTCGGTAAAGTTAATCATGTCTTCAACAATACCCGGGCGCTGTCCTGCCTCTTCAGCGACAGCAGCAATGTCCTCGCCCGGCTTCCAGCGCCACTGACCCTTGCCGTCGTAGCCGCCTTTCGCCGACTTAATGACAACCGCATGGTCACAGCTTTCTAAAATAGCCGTCAGCTCAGCCACATTCTCATAGGCCTTCCAGGCCGAAGTCGGAATATCCAGCTCATCACAAAGCGCTTTTTGCGTGCGGCGATCAACCAATTCGTTAAAGCGCTCGGCTTTCAATAAAAATTTATCGGCCGTTTTGGCAACCAGTTCTTCGCCTAAGTGCTCGTGCTCCCAGGTGGTCACGTCGGCCCACTCATTGGCCTCGGCTAACGTCATTGCAAGCGGTTGCTGGCTACCTAGAGCCATCACCTTATCCAGACGGTCACTGTATAAAACGCATTCATGTCCCTGCTGAATAACCGCTTTACCCAGCATTTGACCTAACTGCCCGTTGCCAAGGATCAAGATTTTCATTTTGGCAGCTCCAAATCTGAATTCGCCATCACTTTCTCTTTTTGCGCTTTGCGGAATTCATGGACGCGTTTGCGTACTTCGCTGTCAAAGCTACCAATAACCTGAGCTGCCAGCAAACCTGCGTTCGCCGCCCCGGCATCACCAATAGCCAGGGTTCCCACGGCAACACCTTTAGGCATCTGCACAATCGATAACAAGCTATCCAAACCTTTCAGCTGTTTGCTTGGAACCGGCACACCAAACACCGGAATAGCAGTATAAGCCGCCAGCATACCCGGCAAGTGAGCAGCGCCACCCGCACCGGCAATAACCACAGGCACTCCGTCTTGCTCGGCTTGTTCCATGGTCGATTTAAGTAAGTCCGGCGTACGATGAGCAGAAACGACCTTCGCCTGCCATTTCACGTTCAACGATTCCAGCATCTCTGCTGCTTTTTGCATTACCGGCCAATCGGACTGGGAACCCATTAGAATCAATACCGGAGCCATGGTGTCACCTTTTATTTACTGTTTGGATGTGCGTCTGTATTCGGAAAGGCGGGAATTGTAGCTATTGGCGGGCACGACTGCAAATTTACTGCGCTTTTTTTAAACAATGTACGACTTTTTGCTAATCGCCTTGTTAATCCGCTAAGGTAGAATGCAATGAAACAACGCTAATGAGGTATTTTATGTTGCTCTCAGCCCAAGACTCGCTGCTTCTTATTGTCGATGCTCAGGAACGGCTGTTACCGGCTATTCACCAGCGGGATGTTGTCACCTCTCGTATGCGCTGGCTGGGCGAAATTGCTATGCAGCTAGACGTGCCCATATTAATTACCGAGCAATACCCCAAAGGCCTGGGCTACACCGTTAGTGCCTTGCAGGACATTATTGAAGCCGGTCGAGTGGTCGAGAAAACCCACTTCAGTGCATTGAAAGAGCAAACCTTCCGCGATGTACTGAGTGAATACAATAAAAAACACATTGTTATTATGGGCATGGAAACGCACGTTTGTGTCATGCAAACAGCTATAGATATGCAAAATACCGGTTACCAAGTATTCCTTCCTGCTGACACGGTTGGCTCACGACGCCCCACAGACAAAGAATGTGCAATAGAGCGCATGAGAAATTCTGGCGTTGAGATCATTACTTCTGAAATGGCGGCGTTTGAGTGGCTGGAGAAGTCCGGTACCGATACTTTCCGCCACATTAGTCGTAACTGGTTAAAATAAAACAAGGTCTTGTTGACTCAGGCTGTATTAAGCGTATACTCGAAGCCGCTGAGAAAATTTCGGCTATTGATTTGAGATTATTTACGAAGTCCTTTTTTGCTGTACCTCGTTTTGTAAGTCCAAGTAATACCAAGTTTTTTGAGCATTTTTGTTTTTAACATGCACTACGAGGAAATATCAGCATGTCTACTACTACTGGTAAAGTAAAATTCTTTAACGAAGCAAAAGGCTTCGGTTTCATCGAGCAAGAAAACGGCGCAGACGTATTCGTACATTTCAGCGCTATCCAAGCAGACGGTTTCAAAACTTTGGCTGAAGGCCAGCAAGTTTCTTTCACCGTTGCTCAAGGTCCTAAAGGTCCTCAAGCTGAAAACGTAGTTCCTATGTAAGGAACTCTTAGTGCACATAGTGCATTAAGCGTTTTAAAGAATTTCGAAACGCCGCTTTTTTAAGCGGCGTTTTTTTATGCTTCCAGTTACTTTATTTGCGTTATTCCTAAACTTTCCCTTCAAAAATACGATAACCTTACTAACATTGATGTTAATCAAACTTTTTCAAAAAGGCTGTTATGAAAAACATTGGTCCGGTCACCGGCAAGGAAAACCGCTTTCCCGATCACTATCGACTCATTTCGTCGACAGATCTCAAGGGTATTATCACCCACTGCAACGAAGATTTCGTCAATGTCAGTGGCTATACTCGCGCAGAATTAATTGGCTCTCCCCACAATATTCTTCGTCACCCCGATATGCCGGCTGGCGTTTTCGAGCAAATGTGGAAAACCATTAAGCGCGGCAAGCCCTGGATGGGTTTGGTCAAAAACCGTTGTAAAAATGGCGACCACTACTGGGTCAGTGCGTATGTCACGCCTATTATGGAAGACGGAAAACCTAAAGGCTTTGAGTCCGTTCGCGTTGCCGCATCCGAGCAGCGTAAAAAACGCGCTCAAGCTATTTACGATCGCTTAAATGCCGACAAACATGCCCTACCTCTAACACAGCGTTTATGGCTTGGCTGCAAAGACCTCATGCCGGTTGTGATTCCGGGCATTGCGGCCAGTGCGGTCATCGCACTAATGGGTCAGCCCGTGCCCGCGCTTATCACGCTGGCGGCTACCGCACTAACCACCTTTGCCTATGGCGCTTATATTGGTCGTATGCTGCAAGGGTTACTCAACCTGCGTCCCGAAGCCTTCGACTCTGAGCTGGTTGGAATGACCTATTTCGATATGCAGGGCCGAGAAGCAAAATTGGCAATGCAGTTATTGAGTGAAGGGGCACGAAACAGAACCGCCCTTAGCCGCATGAAAGACGCAGTTTCAGGGCTTTTAGCGATAGCTGATGACACTCACCAACAAGCAGCCGACAGTAAGGCGCAAATAGACAGGCAAACAGCATCGACCGAACAAACCGCAACAGCTATGAATGAAATGTCGTCAGCGATCCAAGAAGTGGCTGATACGGTAGAGCGTAACGCTCAGCAAGCGGAATCGGCCCGGGCTAATGTTGAAAATAGTGTTCAGCTCGCGCGCCAAGCGAGTGATGTTATAGTCAGCTTGCACGATGCGGTTAAGGAAATTGCTCAAACGGTTCATGAACTCGATCAGTCGACCGGAGCCATAGGCGAAGCAGCCGATTTAATTTCATCGATTGCCGACCAAACCAATCTACTGGCTCTTAACGCAGCCATAGAGGCAGCGCGCGCCGGTGAACACGGTCGCGGGTTCTCAGTAGTGGCAGACGAAGTACGTAACCTGGCGCAACGCACAACTCAGTCAACAGACAGCATTCACCAGGTCATTCAACAACTGCGTGATAAGGCGGGTAACGCGGTTTCTGTATCGAACAAAGGTGAAGAGGCTGCGGCAGAGGGTGTTAATAAGGTCAGAGAAGCCGATACAGCATTAGGCGAAATATCGACGGCTATCGAAGAAATTTCGGATATGTCCACACAAATGGCGTCGGCCGTTGAAGAGCAAAGCGGCGTTGCAGAGCATATTAGCGAGCAAATCACCTCTATTGCTGACACCGCTCGTTCAACTCAGGCAACGTCAGAGCAGACTCAAAGTTCGAGTACAGAGCTGCAATCGACCATTAAGCAGTTGTACTCTCTTATTGAGCGCTTTGACCTGAAGTCTTAAGAGTTATCCGGCTCTTTGTGATGAGTGCGTCGCTCAGCGGCGCGCTCAGTTTCCTCTAAAAAGTCCACGTCATCGACGTCAACTTCCGGAATTTCGCCACACACATCACCACCAAGCTTATTCACTGCCTGGCATAAATCCGATACTTTATTGTCTAATACTTGGACGTGGTCCAACATACGGCCTATCGCTGTCGCGACAGGATCAGGGTTATCCGCCGAAATCGCATACGCATCAAAACCATACTCTCGCGCCATTTTTTCGCGACGTTCACTGGTTTCTTTATCGATACCCGACTTCGCCACACGTGCGGGAATACCGACAACCGTTGTTAATTCAGGTACATCCCGAACAACAACCGCGTTCGAGCCAATTCTAGCCTGATGCCCAACCGTTAAAGGCCCTAAAACTTTTGCTCCGGCACCAATAACAACGCCGTCTTTCAACGTTGGATGTCTTTTGCCTTTATGCCAGCTGGTGCCGCCTAACGTGACGCCGTGATACAAAGTAACGTCGTCACCTATTTCCGCTGTTTCACCAATCACAACGCCCATGCCGTGGTCGATGAAAAAGCGACGCCCTATTTTAGCGCCAGGATGTATCTCAACACCGGTCAGCCAACGCGCAACGTTTGAAAGAAAACGAGCTAGCCAATATAGCTTCCATGTCCACAGTTTGTGGCTTATACGATGAAACCAAATGGCGTGCAGCCCAGGATAATGGAACAGTACTTCCATGGTATTGCGAGCAGCCGGGTCACGGTCGAATACACTGGCGATATCTTCTTTCATTCCTTTAAAAAACGCCATGCGGCCTCCTCAGGCGGCGGGAAAATTCTTCAATAGCTTATCGACGTCGGCAAGGATAATGTCGCGCATACTCTTCTCGTATCCTTCGCGCTCATCATCCAGCTCACGAATCTTTTTCTTAGGAAACTTTTTGCGGTTTTCATGCGTCGGCATGTGTTTAATTTTGTCGTACATGTCATGCATAGCCGGATAGTCCTGCGAGTAGTCATATTTGACCGCCTCAGGCCGATGATCGAGCAGCACAACGATTCGTAAACACCCTTCAGACAAAGGACACTGCTCTTGTTGCATTGCCTTAGCTATCGTAATAATACTCTCGTCAATTCTATCAACACGCTTTTGGACGGCCGCTTTACGTATATTATTCTGACCACGTAGTCGTAACATTAGCGTTGCCGCATACCATCCAAGCCCGATAATAATCACGAGCCCAACTATGGCTATTACCCAAAGTAGTTCACTGGACATTAGTACTCCTCATCATCCCAGTCGTCATCAAGCTCGTAACCCAGCTTGCTGATAAGTGTTTCGTAACGCTCTGACTTTTCATCCAAATAGCGCTGGTCTTCCGCACTCAAGGTTTCCCCTTCTTCAAAGCGTTCAGCCAAAGTTTGTAGACGCTCATCGTTTTGCAGCTGCTGCAACTCCTGCTCAGGCGTCATCACAAGTTCTATTTTACGGCGGCTACCAACACGAGGATCTTTCTCATCCGTACTTTTGCTTTGAGTCACTGCTGCTTTTTGACTCTCAAGATGGCGCTGGCCCGGTCGCAGACCTTTCCCTTTCTTTTTACCTTTAGTGCTTGTTTCACTTGGGCGCTTGTCTTTTGGCTGCTTCGAGGGCGCCAAAGGACCTGTTTTACGTGTTTTCTTTCGGCGAGTCATTGTCGCTCCTGGTTAGGAAAACTTTAAAGTAAAGATATAGGGGTATTGTAACGCAAGAATGCGTAAAACGTCATTGTTGGAATAATAATGAGGGCAGAAAAGAAAAAAGGCGATGTTTCCATCGCCTGCTTTCTCATAAGATGGGCAGCGCACTGCTACTATGAGAATGGTTGTCACTGCTTCCGAGTTGTTATTGCGGTCTTCCGTAACCTGCTTTTTATTGTTGTTATTATTAAATGGAGCAACCGCAAGCCTCTCGGCTATTTACTCCCTGGATTATCGATAAATGAGATGACTGTTTATAAAACGGAAATCTAACTTTTCGATAATCGCCTCGACCTCTTGTTATTTTTTTGTATCGAGTTAGCTGTATTTTTACAGTCTTTTTATTATTTTCTCAAGGGCTACAAGCCAATTATTTTTGTTTTTGTCAGGCTAGACCGTCCTCGAGCGTTGTTAACAATACTTGAACCAAATATTAATTCAACAACTTTCTTGATCTAAAAAACAACTTTTTTATTACTTTTTGATAACAAAACAAAAAAATCACTGACTTTTTATGCGCTTAGTTATAAAAAAAGCGGCATCAAGCCGCTTTCTTTCAAATTGACTCTATTTTGGCTAACGATTAGTACAAACCGCTCAAAAACTTCGACATGAGTTCAATTTCTTCGTCTGTCATTTTCTCAGCAACGCCTCGCATCATGCCATTTGGATCATTTGCACGCTCACCGCTGCGGAACATTTTCAACTGAGACTCCGTGTAGGCTGCATGCTGACCTGAAATGTCAGGAAATGCCGCTAAGCCCATGCCATTACCACGCGGACCATGACAAGCTGCACATGATGGAATATTGGTTTCGGGATTACCGCGGCGGAAGAAATCTTCGCCCTTTGCAATTAATTCTTTAGGTGTTTCGCCTTTTGGCTCGTCTTGCGATGCATAGAATGCAGCCAGATCCGCCATGTCTTGTTCAGATAAGCTTGCTACTTGTCCCATCATAATCGGGTTGTTCCGGCCTTCTTCACCGCCTGTTTCAGAGGCGCGCTTAAAGTCCATCAACTGCTTATACAAATACTTTTCGTGTTGACCGGCTAAGTGCGGGTACATATCGGTTGGAGATTCACCATTGGGCCCATGACAAGCCGCACATACCTGTGATTTCTCTTTACCAGCTTCGGCATCGCCACTTTGCGCTAATGCGATACCCGTGGTACCGAAGAAAAGTCCCAATAAGATTGCGAATTTTTTCATGTTTGCTTCTCTTCTGTTCTGGATGGCGCCACGCGCCCCAACAAATCACCTTAAACAGGTTGCTATTTTACACAAAACTTGTGTGGATTAAATGATTAATAGCTAATCTATCTGGAATTCGTCGTTGGCTGACGTGCTGAGATCATTCATAATGGGGTCTGTTTTAGATTTTTTTAACCAATAAGCGACCCTATCTGTGTCAATGAAACCTCTGAACTATGCAAGCGCTAGCTTTGTCACCAGCGCACCAGACATTACTAAATTGCCGCCTGATACGGGAATTGAAATTGCTTTCGCCGGGCGCTCTAACGCCGGTAAATCAAGTGCGCTAAACACGTTAACACGGCAAAAAGCTTTGGCCAGAACCAGTAAGACCCCCGGCCGTACACAGTTAATTAACGTATTTGAACTCGACAGCGGCGAGCGACTCATCGACTTACCCGGTTATGGTTTCGCGAAAGTGCCTATGGCAGTTAAAGAAAAGTGGCAAAAGGCGTTGGCTGAATACTTGCAAAAACGCGACAGCTTAAAAGGCATTGTGGTACTTATGGATATTCGCCATCCGTTCCGCGAAACGGACCAAGAGCTTATCTACTGGGCAGCCGACTGCGGTATTCCTGTGCTTGCTTTGCTGACCAAAGCAGACAAGCTAAAGCAAGGTGCGCGCAAATCGACGGTTTTACAGGCCAGGCAGGCAGCCATTGCATTTAATGGTGATGTTCAAGTTGAAGCCTTTTCCTCTTTAAAACGCATTGGCGTAGAGCAACTTGAAAACAAACTCAACGAGTGGTTTGGCAGCCAAGATGACGGATAATCAACACCCACTCAGCGCTTGGTTGTTATTGGGGTTACTTTCCCTTATTTGGGGGAGCTCATTTCTGTTGATTAAAAAGGGCCTTATCGCATTTGGTCCCATGGAAGTGGGCGCTTTAAGAATTAGCTCTGCAGGTATTGTATTAGCGCCCTTTATAGCAAAACGTCTGAATAAAATTACTCGTAAACACTGGTTGAAGCTAGCCAGTGTTGGATTGGTCGGCAGCTTCATACCGGCTTTCATGTTTGCCATTGCACAAACGCAGCTCGCCAGTGGTGTCACCGGCGTGTTGAATGCATTAACACCCATCACCACACTGGTTATCGGCGCGCTATTTTTCCATCAGTCGGCCAAAGTCGCTCAGGTTATCGGTATTATCATTGGTTTAGGCGGTACACTGTTACTAATAACGGCCTCAGCGAATGGTGGTTGGGATTTTAATCTCTACGCACTGCTAGTCATGGCCGCAACCGTTTGTTACGGACTTAACCTCAACCTGATAAAACACAAAATAACCGATTTGGCGCCGCTGACAATTACCGGCATTTCCTTATTAATGGCGGCGGTACCAGCTACCATCTACCTGTTTGTGGGTACCGAGTTTGTGACACAAGTTCAACAACCGGGTGCCATGCTGTCATTGGTGTCGGTATTGGTATTAGGCATTATTGGTACAGCCGGAGCCTTAGTTATTTTTAACCACGTCGTTCGCCTAACCAATACGGTATTTACCAGTTCAGTCACTTACCTTATTCCAGTTGTTGCCGTGTTGCTGGGTGTACTCGACGGCGAACCGTTCTGGTTTCAGCATGGTATCGGCATGGCAGCCATTTTAGTTGGTGTCTGGTTTGCTAACCGAAAAGGTCGTTCAGGGCTTGCTGGCATGCCTGCGCGGGATAAAAGCAAAAACACCGCAACTCAGAAAGAAACATAAAAAACCCGGCTCAAGAGAGCCGGGTAAAAAGTAATCCAGGGAGAACAATTTGTTGAGGGTGGATTATTTCCCTCAATTAATCTGACTAGGGTGCTCAAAAAAAGTTCAGCTTTTTTTGAATCTAGTGTGCTTCATCCCAGTTTTTTCCTTTGCCCGCTTCTGCAATCAAAGGCACATCAAGGCGTGCAGCATTTTCCATAACCGCAGTTAACTTCTTAATGTAGTCGTCCAGTTTTGCTTCTTTTATTTCAAAAACAAGCTCATCGTGCACCTGCATCAGCATACGAACATCGTCCTGGCAGTTATTTTTGGTAATCCAGTCGGCCACCTGCAGCATCGCTTTTTTAATAATATCTGCCGCAGTGCCCTGCATTGGCGCATTAATTGCCGCTCGTTCAGCACCTTTTCGTCGCGCTCCATTACTGGCTTTTATGTCCGGCAACGGCAAACGACGACCAAATAAGGTCTTAACGTACCCTTGATCTTTCGCTTGCTTGCGGGTGTCTTCCATGTATCTCAAGACTCCGGGAAAGCGCTCAAAGTATTTGTCCATGTAATGCTGAGCGTCGTTACGAGCAATGCCCAGCTGACGTGCCAAACCGAACGCAGACATACCGTAAATAAGCCCAAAGTTTACGGCCTTTGCTTGTCGACGCTGCTCGTCCGTGACTTCTTCAGTCTTGCATCCAAAAACTTCTGCCGCTGTTGCCCGGTGAATATCCAGGCCTTCGGCAAAGGCGTTCAGCAGTGATTTGTCTTGCGACAAGTGAGCCATAATCCGAAGCTCTATTTGACTGTAATCGATAGCCACTATTTTATAGCCATCTTCCGGAACAAAGGCCTGACGAACACGTCGCCCTTCTGCGGTTCGAATCGGGATATTCTGCAGATTTGGATCCGTCGATGACAGTCGTCCAGTTGCTGCAACTGCTTGCTGATACGACGTATGCACTCGCCCCGTTTCGGGGTTTATCATTTTAGGCAACTTGTCAGTGTAGGTTGATTTCAGCTTAGACAAGCTTCGATGCTGCAATATCACATCCGGCAGCGGGTAATCATGCGCTAGCTCGTGCAACACTTCTTCTGCCGTTGACGGGGCACCTTTAGGGGTTTTCTTAATGACCGGAAGCTCCAGCTTTTCAAAGAAAATGCGCTGTAGCTGCTTAGTCGAACCCAAATTAAACTCTTCTCCGGCAATATCGAACGCTTTTTTCTCAAGCTCAGCCAGCTTTTCGGTAATTTCCTGGCTTTGCTTGCCCAGCAAATTAGCGTCAATACGCACACCGTACTGCTCCATATCGCACAGCACAGAAATAAGCGGCACCTCAATATCGGTTAAAACACTTTGTAGCTCGCTGCCCGTTTCCTCCACTTTTTTCCAAAGCACCTCATGCAGACGCAACGTAATATCCGCGTCTTCAGCGGCATAAGGGGCGGCTTTCTCAAGCTCAATTTGATTGAAGGTCAGCTGCTTCGCACCTTTACCGGCAATGTCTTCGAAGCTAATGGTTTTATGGTTTAAATAATGCAGGCTTAGAGTGTCCATGTCGTGGCGCGTACCCACGCTATTAAACACATAAGACGCCAGCATGGTGTCATTTAAAATGCCACCCAACCGAATGCCGTAGCGACGCAAAATATGCGCATCGTATTTTAAGTTCTGACCCACTTTTTTCGGGCTGTCGCCCTCTAAAATCGGTTTTAGCTTTTTCAGCAACCAGTCGCGGCCCACCTGTTCAGGTGCGTCCATATAATCATGCCCCACCGGAATGTAAACCGCTTCACCTGGCTCGGTTGCTAATGACACGCCAACTAACTCAGCCTGCATATAATTCAAGCTAGTGGTTTCGGTATCAAATGCCACAAAATCCGCGTCAGAAAGCCCATTGAGATAGTCATCTACCTCTTTTTCGGTTTGTAGCGTTCGGTAGCCCTTTGAGGAAATATCGCTACTGACCTTATCAGAGCTTTCTTCACCCAGCGCTTGATCAGTCGCAGCGCCCTGCTCCATAAGCTCTCCCAGCCAACGGCGGAATTCACACTGACCATAAAGCTCTGCTAATTTTTCCGCATCTGCTGGTTGAATATGGAGATCATCCGGGTGCATCGGCAACTCAACATCGAGTTTGATAGTGGCCAATTCACGCGACATCAGCAACTGGTCTTTGTACTCACTAAGCTTGTCCGGCATCGACTTAGCACCGCGGAATGATAGGGACGTTACCGCGTCGATATTGTCGTAAATTTCATCAATACTGGGTATGCCCTGAAGCATGGCCTGAGCCGTCTTCTCACCGACCTTGGGCAGGCCAGGAATATTATCTGAGCTGTCGCCCATGAGTGCCAGGTAATCAATAATTTGCTCAGGTTTAACACCAAACTTCTTCTCAACACCCTCAGTATCCATGAGTGTATCGGTCATGGTGTTTATCAGCATAACGTGATCATTCACCAGCTGCGCCATGTCTTTATCGCCCGTACTGATGAGCGTAAAACGGCCCTGATCGCCGGCTTGCTGCGCTAATGTGCCAATAACGTCGTCGGCCTCGACACCGTCAATGCACAATAGCGGCAGACCCATTGCTTTAACAATACTGTGGAGTGTCTCAATTTGGCTTCGAAGATCATCCGGCATTGGCGGTCTGTGCGCTTTGTATTCCTCATAGATATCACTTCGGAAGGTTTTACCTTTCGCATCAAACACAACGGCCATGTGCGAGGGCTGGTATTTTTTTAACAGGCTGCGAAGCATATTTACCACACCATATATCGCGCCGGTTGGTTCACCATTGGAGTTAGTTAAGTGTGGCGGCGCATGAAACGCACGGAATAAATACGATGAGCCATCAACAAGAATAAAAGGGTTCTCAGGAACGGTTGCCGACATAGGTTTTGTGTCCGATTAAACATTTCCTAATAGGATGCCACATCTGGCGGTTTCACACCACTGAACAGACTGTGCATAAGCTGTTGATATGTTTGTTGACAACGATCTATTCCACAGTCAGAAAACAAAGTTTCCCCGTGTCTTTAAATATAGCTAACTTATTGATATTGATGGGTTTAAAACGGCAGGTACCCTAGCTTACCTTATTATTTTTATTGCTAAAGCTTCACTGTGGAAACTTATTGATTTGGTCTTCAGTAAGACTGAAAAAACTTTTCCCAAACCGGTCAAACAGACTACCACAAAATTCGGGATGATCTACTACCAAAATCCATTTTTTTATATTCTTTTGTTCGGTAATTTTTCGGATTTATAAAACTTTTTATAAATCACTTAGAAATCAGTGGGTTCAGCCTCGTATTTTGGACATAACAAAGGTGGTATTCGGCCGCTCTCCACCCATCCATAATTGGTAAGAGGAAGCCGCCTGCTCAATCAACATTCCCAATCCATCGGCACGGTTTTTAACGCCAGCCTTTTCCAGTTGCTTCAGAAAATGAGTGGGGGTATCGCTGTACATTAAATCATAGCCCCAGGCGTCGTAAGTAAAACGTCCCGGCAACGGAATATCCATATTGTGAAGACTGCTGCTGGTGGCATTTACGACTGCACCAATCTGTTCGTTAATACTGTTGGCATTTGATACAACCTGAATATTCTCGGCATCGAGAACACTCAAGTCGACAAGCAACTGCTTAAGAACTTGGGCTTTCTCCAGCGTTCGGTTAACCAAATACACTTTCGCCGGACTCAAACTCAGTAACGCAGGTAACACGCCGCGAGCTGAGCCACCTGCACCTAACAAAACAAGTGAGCGCCCACTTACACGAAAGCCTTTGCTATTTAAATCTTTAACTAAGCCTTCACCGTCGGTGTTGTCTCCAACAACAAAGCCTGAGCCAACTCTCATTAACGTGTTTACTGCGCCAGCAACCCGGGCTCTATCCGTTAAGATGTTTGCCAGTTGTGCTGCTTGCTCTTTAAATGGCAAGGTAACATTCGCACCCAATCCGCCATTTCGAAAAAACTCCGCTACTGCTTTTGGAAAAAGAGCCGGCGTTGCTAGCATTCGCTCATACAAAATACGCTCATCGCGAAGCTCTGCAAATAAACTATGAATGGTTGGTGACAAACTGTGAGCCACCGGGTTCCCGAAAACCCCCAAACGCACTGGACTCGTCATTGCTCTGCCAACCAATCTCGTGGTTGCAAATAATAAGACGTTAGCAGCTCTTCGGGGGAACCAGGCTCTGGCGTCCAGTTATACTCCCAGCGCACAAGCGGAGGCATCGACATTAAAATGGACTCGGTACGGCCACCTGTTTGCAGACCAAACAGGGTTCCTCTGTCCCACACCAGGTTAAACTCAACATAACGCCCACGTCGATACAGCTGAAAGTCTCGGTGCTGCTCGGTGTAAGGGGTCTCTTTACGGCGTTCGACTATCGGCAAATAAGCCCGGGTAAAGGCATCGCCCACCGCCTTTATCACCGAAAAGCATTCTTCGAATGGCCGGTCATTCAAATCATCAAAAAAAACGCCACCCACACCGCGCGCTTCGTTGCGGTGTTTTAAAAAAAAGTAGTCGTCGCACCATTGCTTGTATTCCGGATAAAACGCTTCATCAACGCTGTCTAACGCCTGCTTCGCTGTTTTATGCCAGCCAACGACGTCTTCTTCAAACGCATAAAACGGCGTTAAATCAAAGCCACCTCCGAACCACCAAACTGGCTCTTCCCCTTCCTTTTGGGCAATAAAAAAGCGCACATTCATGTGAACGGTTGGTACGAATGGGTTTTTAGGGTGCAACACCAACGACACGCCGCAGGCATTAAAGTCACGACCTTCCAGTTCCGGTCGGTGCGCGGTTGCAGAGGCAGGCATTTTTTCACCATACACATGCGAGAAACCGACGCCGCCTTGCTCAAAAACCGCACCATTTTTTAAAATACGAGAGCGCCCGCCGCCCCCGCCTGGTCGGTCCCAGCTGTCTTCCTGAAACCTTTCTGCACCGTCTGCCTCTTCTAACTGCTGGCAAATACTGTCCTGCAGTGCCATTAAGTAGTCTTTTACTTGCGTTAAATAGCTACTATGCATCGTCTCGAAGCACCTTATTGCTAAATGGGTCGATAATACGAGTCGGGTTCTTAGCGCCGCCGGTTGGAGCATCCATTACCCAGCTGACTTTGTCACCAAACTGCTGCGTAACTTCTTCAGCGGTACGTGCCGGCTCTTCGCCGGTTAGGTTGGCACTGGTGGACACCAGCGCATGACCCAGCTCACGGCATAACTCCCGCACTGCTTCGTGGGCGGAAACACGCACAGCAATGGTATCTCGTCCGCCAGTCAGCAGTCGCGACGTTGTTTTCCTTGCCGGCAGAATAAGCGTCACAGGACCCGGCCAGTGCGAAAGCACAGAAAACCGTTTATCCTGCGGTATGGCCGTGTCATCAACATACGGCAGCAATTGGCTGTAGTCAGCGGCAATTAAAATAACGCCTTTTTCTGCAGGGCGCTGCTTCAAGCTGAGTAGTCGTTGAATAGCAACTTCATTGGACGGGTCACAGCCAAGCCCAAAAACGGCTTCTGTTGGGTACGCTATCACCCCGGTTTTTACCGCTTCTTTCGCGGCTTCCCAGTCGTGAGACATAAGACACTCTCTCGTTAAATCGTTGCGGGGTATTATAGCGTGTCAGATTTATAGTCGCATTGCTTTTGTATACAGACTTTTCGCATACCGGAGGCTGTTTTGCGCTTCACTAACAATGCAAAACCACACTTGGGACAAGATTCATCCACCGGCGGCTGATTCACCGTAAATTGGCAGGTGGGGTACTGGTCACAGGCATAGAACACGGTGCCTCGGCGGGACGTTTTTTGTCGCAATTGACCTTTTTTACACTCGGGGCATTGAATGGTGTCGTCATTATCCGCATCAGGCTCAGTAACGAATTCACAGTCGGGGAAGTTGCTGCACCCGACAAATAAGCCATAGCGACCGCTTTTCAATTGCAGTTCTTCGCCACACTCAGGACAGGGAACGCCTAAGTTTTCAGGCTCTATTTCAAACTGTTCTCTTAAGCCACGCTTGTAATCGCAGTCTGGGTAGCCGGTACAACCTAAAAAGCTGTTATGGCCAACGTGTTTTATAACTAACGGCCGCTGACAACGCGGGCAGCGTTCATCAGCGGACATTAATGTAAGGGTCCGTCTGCTTCTTCGAACAGAAGCCCTTCCATTTGGTCGTAAGCAGCTTCTTGCCCGGGCACATTAAACAACACCATCAAAACAACCCATTTCAGGTCGTCTAATGTAAAGCGGGTTGTTTCCAGCTCCATGACACGGTCAATAACCACCTCTCGCGTGGCAAAGTCCAACACGCCTAAATTTTCCAGATACATGATAAAACCACGACACTGGCTGTCCAGGCGAGTCATTTCATCGGCTGTATAAATGCGAGTCGCTTGGGTAGCGGACGCATCAATATAAGATTTGGTTTCTAATTCCTGTAAGTCGGCCAAGCGCTCTAACCACGCTAACGCCTTTTGAATTTCCTGTTCACGGAAACCAGCGCGCGTTAATTCATTGGTCAGCTCGTCGTGATCGACCACCACTTCCATTTCAGAATGGATATAGTTTTCAAATAAATACATGAGGATATCAAACATGATTTAGCGCCTCCCCACTTTGATATAACCGCCTGGTACGGCTGCCACAAGTCCATCTAATTCGTATAACACTATCTTCTCCATGACTTCAGCAACCTCGAGTCCGGACAATTGTACCATGTCATCAATTGTTCGTGGCTCTGAATTCAGACTAGCGAACAAACGGCAGTTTGCCAAGCTTTCATTCTCGCCGTTCAGTCGGTTGTCATCGACAGAGCCAGCCGCACTGACATCAAACCAATCGAGGATGTCCTGAGGCGTGTTAATCAACTTAGCGCCTTGCTGCAATAGCCAGTGACACCCCTGATGCTCCGGCATTAAAACGGAGCCCGGCACCGCACCCACTTCTCGACCTTCGTTCAGACCATGAATGGCGGTCGACAACGAGCCACTTTTTCGGGCTGCCTCTACCACCACAACGGCCTGACTAATACCACTAATAATACGGTTACGACGGGGGAAGTGATCAATTCTGGCTGTCTGCCCTGGCGGAAACTCAGAAATCAGCAGCCCCTGATGAGCAATGAAATCTTGCAGCGTTTTATTTCTGCGCGGGTAATACTGATCAATACCCGTTCCCAATACGGCAATGGTTTTACCTTTATCGGCGGCTGTTTTATGCGCCTGCGCGTCGATACCCATCGCCAAACCGCTCACCACGACGATACCTGCAGCAACCAAATCTTTGGCTATCCAATCCGTTATTTGCAAACCACTATGCGATGCTTTTCGACTGCCAACAACAGCCACACTCACACCTCCCAGTAGTTCTTTGCGGCCCCGGTAATACAACAACCACGGAGGATTTTGAATGGACTTTAAAGCTTCCGGATAGTCATCACAAAAATAAGAAATAACTCCCTGCCGCTCTGTTTGTGCCCATGTTTTGGCTGCGTTTATCCATTTAGGGTTGACCGGTTTAAACGATTGCCCCCATCGTTCCGATAACTCCGTAATGGAAGTGCTCTCTCTCGCGGCTTTCTGTACCTTGTTTGGCGCCTTTGACGCCCCCATTAATAAACATAAGTGCTCAGCATCCATGCCCTGTCCTTCACCGGTCAATTTAAGGTAAACTATAGGGTAGGTGAAGTTTTGGAGGTTTCTATGGCAAAAATGACAGTTCTTAAATATCCCGACGAACGTTTACGTAAAGTCGCACAAGTAATTCCGAAAGTAGACGATACTATTCGTGCGGTTATCGATGATATGTTCGAAACCATGTACGACGAACAAGGTGTCGGACTGGCCGCAACGCAGGTGGATGTGCATCAGCGTTTATTCGTCGCCGATTGCAGCGAAGATCAAAATGAGCCGTTAGTGTTCATTAATCCGGAAATCACCAAGGCCGAAGGTCATTTTAAAAATGACGAAGGCTGCCTGTCGTTCCCGGGGGTTTACGCCAAAGTTGAACGAGCCGAAACCATTACCGTCAAAGCGTTAGATAAAAACGGTGAAGAGTTCTCACTGAATGCAGAAGGCTTACTGGCTATTTGTATTCAACACGAAATAGACCATTTAAACGGCAAATTGTTTGTCGATTATCTGTCCCCGCTAAAACGTGAGCGCATTCGCAAAAAACTGGAAAAAGAGCAGCGTTTAGCTGAAAAATTTGCGTCGGAAGCCCAATAATGCGCATCGTTTTTGCCGGAACCCCTGATTTTGCGGCACAGCACTTGTCGCATCTTTTAGACGCCGACTTTAACGTAGTCGGTGTCTACACACAGCCTGACCGCCCTGCCGGACGTGGAAAAAAACTACAACCCAGTGCCGTAAAGCAATTGGCTGAAGCTAACCAGTTAGCCGTGTTTCAGCCTGAGTCGCTGAAAACAGAAGCAGCGCAAGAAGAACTAAAGGCATTAAAACCAGACGTCATGGTTGTGGTGGCTTACGGTTTATTATTGCCTCAGTCTGTGCTCGATATTCCAACCCGGGGCTGTGTGAACGTGCACGGCTCACTGCTGCCAAGGTGGCGTGGCGCAGCGCCTATTCAGCGAGCGATATGGGCGGGCGACACTGAGTCCGGCGTTGCAGTGATGCAAATGGAAGCGGGGTTAGATACCGGTCCCGTACTGCTGGAAAAACGCTGCGCAATTGACCCTGATGAGACCTCAGCGTCGTTGTATAAAAAGCTTGAAGCACTGGGTCCGCAAGCTTTAATTCAGACACTGAAAAACTTAGACGCATACCACGCCAAAGCCCAGGTTCAGAATGACCAACAAGCCACGTATGCCAAAAAACTCACTAAGGCGGAAGCAAAAATCGACTGGAATGAGTCTGCGGCCTTTATTGAGCGTTGTACCCGGGCATTTACCCCCTGGCCGGTGAGCTGGTGCGAGTCCGGCCAATTGGGTGAACAAAAAACCATAAAAGTTATTGAAGCGGAAATTGCACAGGGTGCAAGCCAAGCAGCGCCGGGGACTATTGTACAAACCTCTAGCGACGGTATCGATGTTGCCACGGGTGATGGTGTTTTACGAATCACGAAAGCACAAATGCCAGGAAAAAAGCCTCAGCCAGCCGCAACACTCATTAACGGTTATGCCAAGGTTTTTACTGAAGGCTTACAGCTATTATGAGTGAGTCAAACAAAAGTGAGAGCAAAGGATCAGGTGCAACGAGCCGAGCTGCTGCAGCGACTGCGCTTTTCCAGGTATTAGAAAAAGGCGAGTCGTTATCCACTGCGCTGCCCAACGCCACCGCAAAGCTTTCCCCGCAGGACAAACGTTTAGCGAGTGCAATTAGCTACGGCGTGTTGCGCGTTCTTCCTACGTTAAACAAGCTTGTTGGCGCCAAGCTGCAACAGCCACTTAAAGGCAAACTGAAAGTTCTGCACTACCTGCTATTGGTTGGTGCGTACCAGCTCTATTGTCAGCGTATCAAAGACCACGCTGCAGTGAGCGCAACGGTTGAAGCTGCCGTTGTGTTGAAAAAGCGCAGTAACAAAGCGCTTATAAACGGAGTTTTGCGCCAGCTATTACGCGAAGCGCCAGACGCCGATGAGAACTTTGAGCGCCACTTACCTGAGGACAACGCTCACAACCACCCTCGTTGGTTAGTACAACAGTTTGAAACTGACCACGGCGATAAAGCGGCATCAATTCTCAGGGAAAATAACCAGCACCCTCCGATGTGGCTTCGCGTTAACGAGCGCCAGTTCTCCCGCGATGACTATATGGCGCAACTGAAAAGCGAAGGTATTGACGCGGTGCCAGACACGGAAGCACGTAACGCGATTAAATTGCTAACGCCATGCCCTGTCGATAAATTACCTCATTTTCATGACGGCGCTGTGTCTGTGCAAGATCGCTCGGCACAACTGGCCGCTGACTATCTTAATGTGGATAACAGCCACCGGGTACTCGACTGCTGTGCCGCGCCGGGCGGAAAACTTTTACACTTATTGGAAAGGCACTCTTTTGACTGCCCGGTTCACGCTGTCGAACTTGACGCAAACCGAATAGAACGCATCAACGAGAACTTAGCACGCCAGCAGCTTTCGGCAGAGGTTCACTGTGCGGATGCGGCCGACCCGTCAAAGTGGTGGGACGGCAAGCCTTTTGACCGCATATTATTAGATGCACCCTGTTCTGCGACTGGCGTAATTCGTAGGCACCCGGACATCAAATGGCTGCGTAGACAAAGTGATATCACCGAGCTTGCCGAACTTCAGGGCCACATACTGAACGCATTATGGGAGACGCTTACTCCCGGGGGCGAACTCCTTTACGCAACTTGTTCAGTGATGCGGGTAGAGAATCAGTCTCAGATAGAGACTTTCCTAAAGCAGCACAGCGATGCTACTCTCATACCCATAGAGCCGGATCAGACCATGGTTCAAATTTTGCCAGGTGATGCTGACGGCGACGGCTTCTTTTACGCGAGACTTAAAAAAGCACAATGAAAATAATCATATTGGGTGTTGGTCAGGTTGGCGGTACGCTGGCAGAAAACTTAGTCGGCGAAAAAAACGATATTACGATTGTCGACACAAACGCCGACCTATTGGACGACTTACAGGACAAATACGATTTACGTGTCGTGGCCGGTAACGGCGCACATCCTGACGTTTTGCGACGCGCAGGTGCAGACGATGCTGACTTACTCATTGCGGTGACCAGTAGCGATGAAACCAATATGATTGCCTGCCAGGTCGCCTACTCTATTTTTAATACGCCAAAGAAAATTGCCCGTATTCGCTCAGAGGAATACATTCGTTACAAAGACCAGTTATTTCATAATCAGGATGCGCCGGTCGATAACATCATTTCACCTGAGCAGCTTGTTACCAATTATATTAAACGTTTAATTGACTACCCCGGCGCCCTGCAGGTTATGGAGTTTGCCGGCGGTCGAGCATCTCTTGTCGCCGTCAAAGCATACTATGGTGGTAAACTTGTGGGTCATGCTATTTCAACTCTGCGTGAGCATATTCCCAATATCGACACTCGTGTTGCCGCTATTTACCGTCAGGGCAAACCCATTCGCCCAACTGGCACAACAGTGATTGAAGCGGACGATGAAATTTTCTTTATTGCCGATACTCGACACATTAGCACGGTAATGCAAGAGCTTCAGAAGCTTGAGGACAAGTATCGCCGGATTATGATTGTTGGCGGCGGTAATATTGGTGCCGGCTTAGCAAAACAGCTTGAAGATGACCACCGGGTGAAGCTGATTGAGCGTTCTGAGACACGAGCCGAAGAGTTGTCTCAGCGTTTAGAGCATACTCTTATATTCCGGGGCGATGCGTCTGATCAGAAGCTTTTAGAAGAAGAGCACGTTGAAGATATAGATGTATTTATTGCTGTCACCAACGACGACGAAGCGAATATTATGTCGGCCATGCTGGCTAAGCGTATGGGTGCTCGCAAAACCATGGTGCTTATTCAGCGCAGTGCCTATGTCGACTTAGTTCAGGGCGGTGAAATCGATATTGCTATTTCTCCGCAACGCGCAACGGTATCAGCGCTACTGACTCACGTCCGTCGTGGCGATATTGTGAACGTTTACTCACTACGAAAAGGAGCCGCTGAGGCGATTGAAGCTATTGCGCACGGCGACGAAGACACCTCAAAAGTAGTAGGTAAAGCCATAAAAGACATCAAACTACCACCAGGTACCACCATCGGCGCAATTGTGCGTGGTAATGAAGTATTAATGGCGCACAGCGAAACCATCATTCACTCAGACGACCACGTTATTCTGTTCTTGCTCGATAAAAAATACATCGATCAGGTAGAAAGAGTCTTCCAGCCCAGTGCCATGTTCTTCTAGTCGATGGGTTCATACGGGCGCAATTGTACTCGCCCTTGTGTGGCGGCCTGTAGCTTTTCTTGCAATTCATTCACTTTCGAAGGCTCTAGCCGTACTTCCTGAGCAATAATGTCACTGTATTCTGCTTCCCGAACTTCTGCATCATAGCGTTCAAAAAGCTGCTCAACGGCACCTTGATCGGTATAGTCAAAGCGGATTGAGAACGACTGTTTATACACGAGCGTTTCCGCTTTTATATTGGGCAGCGCTTCATACACGGCGTCTTTATAAGCTCTCTGAAGGCCTCCGGTGCCTAGCTTTGTCCCTCCGAAATACCGGACAACTACAGCCGTTACCTGTCCTATACCAACGTCACACAGTGCCATCAACATAGGCCTGCCAGCCGTTCCTGACGGCTCGCCGTCATCGCTGTAGGCATAACCGTGACTGTCCTCGGGGTGACCAAACACTGACGCGGTACAATAGTGACTGGCTTTAGGGTAGCGCTTTTTAATCGTCTCTTTAAAGTCCAACGCTTCTTCCGATGTTTTTGTCGGACTTAAGCAGGCAATAAATCGACTACCTTTCACCTCAATTTCGGCTTCAGCGCCTTCTATGGCTATTAAATAATTCTCACCCGACAACGTCAGTTCACCTTCAATTTAAAGTCTTTCAGCTCGGTTCGGCGCGTTAAGTTATCATTTTTCTCTCGGTAAACAACAATGTTGTCCTCAATACGAACACCGCCGTAAGGACGAAATTCGTCCACGCGTTTCCAGTTTATCAGGTGCTTTTTATTGGAAGACGCCAACTTATTAAGCATCGGCTCAATAAAGTAAATACCAGGCTCTATGGTATAAACCTGCCTCGCTTCAACCGTACGAGTTGTCCGCAGCGTTAGCTGTCCTTTTGGTGAAGGGATTGGCGTGCCGCGTTCGTCGGCTTGGGCGGCACCGACATCATGGACTTGTAAGCCAAGCGGGTGCCCTAGCCCATGCGGGAAAAACACTGTAGTGATGCCATCTTCAACCATTTGATCAGGGCTGCAACGGACAAATCCGAAGGCAAATAATAGGTTCGCGATTTGCTCATGAGCAAGTGTATGCAAGTCCGGAAAGCTAACGCCCGGTTTTAGCTTATCTATCAGCGCTAAGGTAATTTGATCAATCGCCGCAATAAGCTCTTCGTATTCGTTGTGCTCATACGACCAGGTGCGGGATATGTCCGCCGCGTAGCCACAGACTTCTGCCCCTGCATCCACAAGCATTGACCGCAACGGGATTCTGTTAGCGGTAGCTAGCTGCCAGTGATGCAGGACGCTAGCGTTTTCATTCTGCCCAATAATATGGCCGTAAGGTACTTCATTCTGCCCCTGCCGGGTTTCTGACATATAGCTTAACAGGCACTCAAACTCCGAGGCGCCTTCAGCGAAACTCTCTGCTGCCGCAATATGTCCTCTTGCCGCTAGCGCGTTTGCTTCTTCCAGACACGCCAACTCATAGTCTGTTTTAAATAATCGATGATAATGAAAAAAATGCAAAACTGGGTCGGGGTTTATATTGTCAAAACCAAGCGCTTTAGCCACCTCTATATGTTCACCGATATAAGCGGCGTGCTTTTTGTCATAAGGTAAAAGGGTTTCAATAGCCTCTGGCGTTTTCAGGTGTTCCACGTGGAACGCCCGTGTCCAATCTTCAGACTCCACCGACTTGACCGTGTGCCAAAAGTCATCCGCTGCCAACAGAACCAATGTCGGCTTCGTCTTAGGCTGAACAATTACCCAAGCATTGGGCAATTGTGTTTCTGGGCACCAGGCTTTGAAATGAGGGTTAGCTCTGAAGGGATAATTCATGTCATCCAGAAACCAGCGCTTCTGCTGCCCCGAATGAATGGCCAATAACTCTAAGTTTTCGCGCTCTAACAAACGCTCTGCGCGTTTTTGCAAATCATCAATGTGGCTTTGAAACAACCGCCATAAACCGGCCGATGCGATCATATAGTCGTCCTATTCTGAACCAACAATTTTCATGTCTATCACGTCTTCAAATAAGTTATCTTCTTTACCACCCAGCATTCGATAAATTTGTTGATAACTTAATACCGCTTTGACGTAATCTCTGGTTTCATAATAGGGTATTGTTTCAATCCATGCATCTGCTTCCATCGGTTCTTCGGGCAACCACTCCCTAACACGGTAATAGCCCGCATTATAGCTTGCAGTGGCCAACAGCCAGTTATTCTCGAAGCGATGTTTTAAACGGCCTAAATAATACGTACCCAAGCGCACATTGACCGACGGGTTATTAAGACGACGCCAATTCGAATTACCATCAAGTTTTTTGGCGGTGCTCGGCAATATTTGCATGAGCCCGCGGGCGCCGGCACTTGAGTAAGCGTCATGCCGAAACGCACTTTCTCGGCGCGTAATAGCCAGAGCCCATTCTTCATCGATTCCTGCCGCTTGAGACGCCCGACTTAAAATTCCCTGATACGCAAGCGGGAAGCGAATACCCACGGCGTCAAAGTGCCCAATTTGCGCGAGTGTCCAAATGGCCTGATCGTGCCATCCCCACTCACTTGCTAAGTACGCAGCAACTTTTTGCTCTTCACCGTCAAGCTGTGTCAGTAAATGATTCCATTCGCGGCGTGCGTCCACCCATCGCTCTAATTGAATAAATTCATAGGCTCGCTGGACACTGGGATGACTTCGCACCTGCTCAAGCTGAACCACGCTGACTTCCAGCTTTTCCTGCTCTAAGCTGATTGGCTTTTGTAAACGAGCGGCGGAGAGAAAGCCATAGTAATGTCGTTCATCAGACAAGTCTTCATAAAGCTGTTGCGCCGCTAAGTCATTCCCCAGCTTTTCTTCGCTCCTGGCTAACCAGTAGCGCCACTGATTCCCCTGCTTTATGGCCATCGGCAACGCGTTGATAACCGCTTTTAAACCTTGAAAATCGTTGTCCTTTATATGAACGGCCAGTCGCCACTGCAATACTCGTTCGTTAAGGGCTTCCGGTGGAACCCGCGAATGCCATATTCGCGCTTCTGGGTGGTCGTCCAAGCTAAGAGCCACCGCAAACTCTTCGGCAATCTCTGCCAACTGCTCTTCGCTAAATGGGAGGCTGTCTTTCAGCTTGTCGTACGCTCTAAGAGCGATGTTTTCGTCCCGCCAAATCAACTTTTTTAAACCAAAGGTAGCGATTTCAGCTTCACGCGATGGATAACGACCTTTGAACCAACCTGAATCTTCTAATGCCGCGGGCGAATAGCGCACTTTATGATAAAACTCACCTAAATATTGCTGGAGTTCTGGTAACAGTCCCGTTAAGTAAGGAATTAGTGTTGCGTTGCCACTGGTGGCGGCCAACCGCAACCGTTCCCAAACCATCTCGTCCGTTCGCCCACCCAGCTCTGTCCACTCTTTTAAGATGGGATCACAAGCCTGAGGCAAAGAGAACCCATGCTGCCAAATCGCGTCGACTTGTCGCTTAAACGGGCCATCTTCAAGCCCTTCTTCACGGCGAGCATGAATAAACTGGCAACGATGCGTCAGCGTGCCTGGATGCCTGAAATCACGAATAAAGCGCTTGTTTTCACCTTCACTTGCCAAATAACTGAGCCAGGGCTGGCGTAACTGCCAGTCCAAAGGGGTGCCTTCGTAGGTTTTTAAAAACTGAAGCACTCTGTCTTCATTCGCCAAATAACCCACCTGCTCGAGCCGAGTTAGCTCTAGGTAAGGTTTTAACGGATAACCGTCTAATTCCTGAAGTAACTGCCGATATTCATTTAAGCGCCCTCTTTTGGCGGCATATTCCGCTTTTTTGAATAACTCGCGCTGCTGCTCTCGTTGTTCTGAGCCCATGATTTCTGTTACCGCAGGCTCTGCATGCGAGATCCCGCCTGCAGCAATTGCACAAGCGAGAATAAAAGGCCGACTGTAACGAATGATAAACGATTGCTTCTTCATTAATTCAAACGCATGTTTAAATAACCGTTGAAAAATTAGCGTATTCGCGCCAAACTCTCTCTACCTTAACCCAAAGCTATAACAGAATCAGTTTCTTTACAGCAACAAATTAATGGAAGTCGTGGGAGACCCAAGATGATCTATCAAGGTGAAAGCATTCGGGTCGATTTTATCGAACCAGGTTTCGCAGAATTACAATTTGATGCGAAAGGCTCGGTTAATAAATTCGACCAGGCAACATTAGAAGAATTCAGCGAAGCGCTGACAAAACTTAAAAATGCAGATGACCTGCGTGGCGTTATTGTCACCAGTAGCAAATCGACTTTTATTGTCGGTGCAGACATTACAGAGTTCTTGACACTGTTCTCTGATCAAGAAAAGACCCGCAGCTGGGTAGCAAAAGCATCACGCGTATTTGACCAATTGGAAGATTTGCCGGTACCTACCGTGGGTGCGGTGAAAGGTTTCGCATTAGGCGGCGGCTGTGAAGCCCTATTAGCCTGTGACTACCGTGTAGCGGACACGACAGCCACTATCGGCTTGCCAGAAGTCAAACTAGGCTTAATTCCTGGCTTCGGCGGCACAATGCGTCTACCGCGAGTGATTGGTCCAGACAACGCACTCGAATGGATTACCACCGGTAAAAACAACAAAGCAGAAGACGCGCTGAAAGTGGGTGCTGTCGATGCGGTTGTTGAACCAGAAAACCTGACAAAAGCGGCGTTGAATTTAGCGAAAGCTGCCGCTGCCGGTGAGCAAGACTGGAAAGCAAAACGTCAGCCTAAATTAGACCCATTAAAAGCGAACGACACCGAATTAATGATGACGTTGGTTACCGCGAAAGGTCTAATTGCGGCCAAAGCGGGTAAACACTACCCGGCGCCGCACAAGGCATTAGAAGCCATTGAAAATGGTGCTCGTGAACATCGCGAAGGCGCATTAAAAGCGGAAAATAACGCGTTCTTTGACTTAACCCAAACTGACGCTTGTCAGGCACAGGTTGGTATCTTCCTGGCAGATCAAGCCGTAAAAGGTAAGTCGAAGAAATACGCTAAAGCCGCAACGAAAGAAATTAAAACTGCCGGTGTATTAGGTGCAGGCATTATGGGCGGCGGAATCGCTTACCAGTCAGCGCTTAAAGGTGTTCCTGCTGTCATGAAAGACATTAAGCAAGACGCACTGGATCTGGGCATGAAAGAAGCGGGTAAGATCCTGAAAAAAGGCGTTGAGCGCGGCAAAGTAAATAACGAGAAGATGATTAAAGTCTTGTCGTCAATTACTCCGACCCTGCTGAATGAAGCAGTCAAAGACGTCGACATCGTTGTTGAAGCCGTTGTCGAGAATCCGAAAGTGAAAGGGTCGGTGCTGGCTGAAATTGAAGGTGTCATTGGTGACGACGCTATCTTAACGTCAAACACCTCAACCATTTCGATTACTGAACTGGCTAAAAACCTGAAACGCCCTGAAAAGTTCTGCGGTATGCACTTCTTCAACCCGGTACATAAAATGCCATTGGTTGAGATTATTCGTGGCGAAAAAACCTCAGACGAAACCGTTAATGCGGTAGTTGCCTACGCTTTGAAGTTGGGCAAAACACCTATCGTTGTTAACGACTGCCCAGGCTTCCTGGTAAACCGCGTACTCTTCCCTTACCTGGCAGGCTTTGCCGGTATGGTTGATGACGGCGTTGATTTTGTCGGTATCGACAAAGTGATGGAGAAACAGTTCGGTTGGCCTATGGGTCCTGCGTACTTAAGTGACGTTGTCGGTATTGATACCGCAGACCACTGCACCGTCGTTATGGAAGAAGGCTTCCCAACCCGTATGAAACGCGATACTTCAAGCGCCATTGCTAAGCTGGCGGCCGCTGAACGTTACGGTCAGAAAAACGGTAAAGGCTTCTACGTATACGGTACCGACAAAAAAGGTAAGCCAACCAAAGAAGCGGATCCGGCGACTTACGAATTACTTGGCTGTGAGCAAGGCAAAAAGCTGGACGCAGACGAAGTCATTGCTCGCTGCATGATCCCCATGGTGAACGAAGTCGTTCGCTGTCTGGAAGAAGACATTGTCGGCTCTGCTGCCGAAGCAGACATGGCATTACTTTACGGCTTAGGCTTCCCTCCATTCCGAGGCGGTCCATTCCGTTATCTGGAAACAGTGGGTATCGACAACTTTATTCAACTGGCTGACAAATACGCACACTTAGGCGAAATTTACCAAGTGACTGACGGCATGCGCGAAATGGCTAAAGCCGGTAAATCTTACTTTGACACAACCAGCGCGAAGTAAGGCTTGAGGAGGTTATTAAAATGAAAGACATCGTCATTGTAGATTGTATTCGTACGCCAATGGGGCGTTCAAAAAATGGTGTTTTCCGCCATACTCGCGCCGAAGACCTCTCAGCTGCGCTGATGAAGGGCTTACTTGAGCGTAACCCTGAGGTTGACGTTGAAGAGTTGGAAGACATTTACTGGGGTTGTGTGCAACAAACCTTAGAACAAGGTTTCAACATTGCGCGTAACTCAGCACTGATTGCAGGTATTCCGCATAAAGTAGCCGGCGTTACGGTTAACCGTCTGTGTGGCTCTTCAATGCAAGCACTGCACGACGCTGCACGCGCTATTATGAATGGCGACGGCGAAATCTTTATGGCCGGTGGTGTTGAGCACATGGGTCACGTGCCCATGACTCACGGCATCGACTTTCACCCGGGCATGAATAAGTCTGTAGCAAAAGCGTCAGGCAGCATGGGTATGACCGCTGAATTGTTGTCTCGCAAGTTCGGTATTACCCGTGAACAACAAGACAAATTCGGCGCGCGCTCTCATAAGAAAGCGCACGAAGCGACCGTGGAAGGCCGTTTTGCGAAAGAGATTTATCCAATTAACGGACACAACGCCGACGGTGAACTGGTACGTGTTACTGAAGATGAAGTGATTCGTCCGGAAACCACCGCAGAAGGCCTGTCACAGCTTCGCCCAGTGTTTGACCCTGCCAACGGTACGGTAACCGCTGGTACCTCGTCAGCCTTGTCTGACGGCGCTGCGGCCATGTTGGTTATGTCTGCTGACAAAGCCAAAGAACTGGGTCTCAAACCACGCGTTAAAATCCGTTCAATGGCTGTTGCAGGCTGCGATCCTTCCATCATGGGTTACGGACCAGTACCGGCAACCGAGAAAGCACTTAAACGTGCTGGTGTGTCTATTGACGACATTGACGTTGTTGAGTTGAACGAAGCCTTTGCCGCACAGTCATTGCCTGTTCTCAAAGGCTTGAAGCTGTTCGACAAAATGGAAGAAAAAGTGAACCTGAACGGCGGTGCTATCGCATTGGGTCACCCGTTAGGCTGTTCCGGCGCACGTATCTCAACGACGCTGATCAACCTGATGGAAGAGAAAGACGCGAAACTTGGCTTAGCAACCATGTGTATTGGTTTAGGTCAGGGTATTGCTACTGTCTTCGAACGCGTTTAAAAGAAACAGCAAAGTTAGGGCGGCTTAATACGACGCTCTCAGTAGAGGAGCCATTTGGTGGCTCCTCCGCTGTTAATTGACGTAGGGTACTCAGAAACTGTCTGCAGCCATGGATGGCTGCAGTCAAGCCCCCAGGGATGGGTTCACGGCGTGTTTCTGAGTACCCTGCGTTAAATAAAAGGAGGAGCTGCCAAATGGCTCCTCTCCCCCTCACCTCTTAAGCGCGAAAGTGTTAAACTCTCTGTTAATTCCACTTAATTTATTAAAGCTAATGACTCAAATTACCTGCGACAAAGAACTCGATACCCTTGGTCTTAAATGCCCGGAGCCCGTCATGCTGGTAAGAGCGGCTGTTCGTAAAATGAAAGTTGGTGAGGTGTTACTGATTATAGCGGACGACCCCGCAACAACCCGGGACATTCCGGGCTTTTGCGAGTTTATGGAGCATGAATTAGTGGGCTCTGAAACCGAAGATATGCCTTACCGCTACTGGGTTAGGAAGTCCCACTAAGAGCCTGACGTTTGGGTGTCAGGTTTTGTCTTTATTTAAATACATTTCCCAGAACTCAGCCTGACCAACATCGCCGAGCTCGTAAGGTTCAAAGCCGAAATTTTTGTACGCTTGCTTGGCTCGGTCGTTATTTTCCAGTACTTCCAGGGTCAGCTTCACGCAGCCACGAAATTCTGCCAACGTTTTCACTTCGTCCAGCAGTTTACGTGCAACTCCTTTACCCCTGTATTCCGGTATAACAGCTATGTCGTGAATGTTCATCAGCGGCTTAGCAGCGAACGTAGAGAAACCTTCCACACAGTTAGCAACGCCAACCGGAGTGTCACCGTCGTACGCCAGCAATGAAAAAACATGATCTCTTTTTGCCATCTCATCAATCAGGTTTTCTTTCACTTCTTCAGAAATACCTTCTCCGCCACCCATGGGATCTTTAGCATAGGCGTCAAGCATTGCGATAACCGCGCTGCGATGTTTGGGATTGCTGTAATCCGCTAATGTTATTTCAATCATTCTTCCTTCGCTCTTTTAACAACGTTTTACAACGTAAATTGCTTCATTTGCTGTACGACAGGTTCGTAACAATGACAGCTAACAACGTGGTCGTTAACCATACCAACTGCTTCCATAAAAGCATAGCAAATGGTGGGGCCAACGAACTTGAATCCTGCCTTTTTCAACGCTTTGGCCATTGCTCTGGAGGCTTCATTTTCGGTGGGAATTTGCGCTTGTGTCTTATAACTGTTGATAACGGGTTTTCCACCAACAAAAGACCACAGCCACCGACCAAAGTCTTCGCCTTGTTTTTCAAGCGTTAAATACGCTTCGGCGTTGGTAAATATCGCGTCAATTTTTTTCTTACTGCGAATAATATCACGATTGGTATAAAGCGCTTCCCGATGCTCGTCACTCATTGCCACAATAGCCTGTGGGTTAAAGTTTAAAAAGGCTTTTTCAAAACCCGCTTGTTTGCGCAAAATGGTTATCCAGCTAAGACCCGCTTGTTGGCCGTCCAGACACAACTTCGCAAAAAGTTCTTGCGCGTCTCGTACCGGCCTCCCCCAGACATTGTCATGATAAGCCCGATAGTCATCGGCCGATTCACACCACGAACACCGCTCTGGCTGATTATTTGTCATGCCATCCCCTATAACCAAGGCGCTTCAGAGGGTATAATCTACGCATATTTTTCGACCATCGGTCAACCACAAATAACAAAGCAGAGAACGCGTATGTCGAAATACGATGTAAAAACCTTTCAGGGGCTTATTCTAGCCTTACAAGATTACTGGGCTCAGCAAGGCTGTGCCGTGGTTCAACCTCTGGATATGGAGGTGGGCGCCGGTACATTTCATCCAATGACCTTTCTGCGTTCAATAGGGCCGGAGCCGGCTAGCTTCGCTTATGTACAGCCTTGTCGCCGCCCCACTGACGGACGCTACGGCGAGAACCCGAACCGTCTTCAGCATTACTATCAGTTTCAGGTCATTATGAAGCCTTCGCCAAAAGACATTCAGGCGCTTTATTTGGGCTCCTTAGAAATGCTCGGTTTTGACACTTTGACGCATGACATACGCTTTGTGGAAGACAACTGGGAGTCGCCAACGCTCGGTGCCTGGGGCTTAGGTTGGGAAGTTTGGTTGAACGGTATGGAAGTCACCCAATTTACTTACTTCCAGCAGGTTGGTGGGCTAGAGTGTCGTCCGGTTGCCGGTGAAATCACCTACGGTCTTGAGCGTTTAGCAATGTATATTCAGGGCGTGGACAGCATTTACGACTTAGTCTGGACAGACGGACCACGTGGCAAGATCTTATATCGCGATGTTTTTCATCAAAACGAAGTTGAGCAATCCACTTATAACTTCGAGTACGCTGATGTCGATGTGCTGTTTCAGCGTTTTGAAGACTGCGAAAAAGAATGCGAATTGCTGATAGAAAAAGCCCTGCCTCTACCCGCTTATGAGCAGGTAATGCGCGCATCACATGCGTTCAACTTGTTAGACGCCCGACACGCCATATCCGTAACCGAAAGGCAGCGTTATATATTGCGAGTGCGAACCATGGCTAAGGCAGTTGCTGAAACTTATTATCAGGCACGGGAAGCGTTAGGCTTCCCTATGGCCGACAAGAAAGCCGAAGACTAAGGAGAGCATAGCTGTGAATAAAGACAACCTACTGATTGAATTAGGCACGGAAGAGCTTCCTCCAAAGGCTTTGAAAGCATTACGTGACAGTTTTAAGTCGGGCATACAAGCAAGTTTGGAATCGGCTGAACTCTCTTTCGAAAGCATTGAAGCTTATGCAACACCACGTCGTTTAGCGGTGCTAGTAGAGCAAGTTGAGACAGAACAACAAGACAAAGTTGTTGAAAAACGAGGTCCCGCTGTAAACGTTGCTTTTGACGATGCAGGAAAGCCAACCAAGGCAGCAGAAGGATGGGCCCGCTCTAATGGTATTACGGTTGAGCAAGCGGATCGTTTAACAACGGACAAAGGCGAATGGTTGCTGCATAAGGCGACGGTTAAAGGCCAGTCTTTAATGCAGTTAACGCAAGGGTTCATAGAGTCTGCAATTAAGACACTACCTATTCCTAAACCCATGCGCTGGGGAGACAGTACAGCTCAATTTATTCGTCCGGTACATACATTGACCGTCATGCTTGGCAGCGAGCTAATCGATGCCGAAGTACTGGAGACAAAAAGCGCTCGATTTATTCAAGGGCACCGTTTCCATTCACCGGAAGGTTTCGAGCTCGATCACGTCGACAACTACTTAAATAAGCTGCGTGAAGCGAAAGTGATCGCTAACTTCGAAGAGCGTATTGATATTATCCAGTCCGAAGTCACACGCTTAGCAAACGAGCTTGGTGGTCGCGTCATTCAAGACGATGATTTAGTCGAAGAAGTTGCTGCATTAGTCGAGTGGCCAGTTGCTTTAACCGCGAGTTTTGATAAAGGCTTTTTGGACGTACCTAAAGAGCCGCTTATTGTCACCATGAAAGACGACCAACGTTACTTCCCGGTCGAGGACAATAACGGCGAGTTACGTCCTCAATTCATATTCATTACCAATATAGAAAGCCGCGATCCGCAGCAAATCATTCATGGTAATGAGAAAGTTATTCGCCCTCGCCTGGCAGACGCTCAGTTCTTCTTTGAGTCCGACAAGAAGCAAACGCTTGAATCACGAATTGCCAAACTCGATTCTGTCCTTTTCCAGAAGCAACTTGGCAGTATTGGCGACAAAGCTCGTCGCATTGCTGAATTGGCAGAAAAAATTGCGTCGCTTCTTAAAGCTGACGCTCAAGCAACTAAGCGCGCCGGTCTGCTGTGTAAGGCTGACTTAGTTTCCGACATGGTCTCAGAATTCCCTGAAACACAAGGCGTTATGGGAAAACATTACGCGCTTAATGATGGCGAAACAGCCAGTGTTGCAGAGGCTATAGAGCAACACTATTGGCCTCGTTTCTCAGGGGACCATTTACCTCAAAGCAAAGAAGCATGCGCTGTTGCGCTTGCGGATAAGCTAGATACTCTGGTCGGTATTTTCGGTATTGGCCAAGTGCCTAAAGGTGACCGCGACCCATTCGCTCTGCGCCGAGCTGCGCTTGGGCTATTACGCACATTGGTCGAGCGTGACTTACCACTCGACTTAAATGAGCTTTTAGCGGCCTCTGCCGAAGGTTTTGGAGATAAGCTATCTAACCAAGCGGTTAAAGGGGATGTCTTCGACTTCCTACTCGGACGTTTCCGCCCATGGTATCAAGAGCAAGGCATTTCCGTTGACGTCATTCAGGCGGTGCTTGCTCGCTCACCGTCAAAACCGGTTGATTTCGACAAGCGCGTTAAAGCCGTTGAAGCATTTAAATCGCTGGATTCAGCAGAGAGTTTAGCTGCCGCAAATAAGCGCGTAGGTAACATACTGGCGAAATCCAAGGAATCAATAGACGGTCAGGTTCAACCAAGCCTGTTACAAGAAGCGCCTGAAAAAGCCTTGTATCAGTTGTTAGACGAAACAGAGAAAACTGTTAAGCCGCTCATTCAGGACGGTAACTACACCGATGCCCTGACGCAACTGTCTAACCTGAAAGAGCCTGTAGATGAATTCTTTGAGCACGTTATGGTGAACGCTGAAAAGGATGATATTAGGCTTAACCGCCTGAACTTACTGTACCGTTTACGACAACTGTTCTTAGAAATAGCGGATATTTCATTACTGCAATAACCGTTTAGAAGATAGAGAAAAAGGCGGCTCCGGAAACGGTAGCCGCCTTTTTTATATCAAAAGTAACAGACTAAACGTCTAAGTTTGCTACTTTCAGTGCATTAGATTCAATAAATGCTCGGCGTGGCTCAACTTCATCACCCATAAGGGTCGTAAACAACTGATCCGCTCCTATCGCATCTTCAATCGTTACCTGAAGCATACGACGCGTTTCTGGATCCATGGTGGTTTCCCAAAGTTGGTCTGGGTTCATCTCTCCCAAACCTTTATAACGCTGTACGTACAAACCACGTTTAGACTCGCTAATTAACCACTCAACCGCATCTACAAAGTGATCGATTGGTTGCTTCTTATCGCCACGAAGTACATAGCCGCCCTCTTCAACCAGCGAGTCAATTTCTTCGCCGAGCGTTACGATTTGCTCGTAATCTTTCGACATTAAAAACTCGTAGTTTAGTGGGTAGTCGGTATCGACACCGTGCTGACGAATCGTGGTTGTTGGCAGCCACATTTGACGCTCTTCGTCTTCATGCAATGACATCTTGTAGCTGGCTGAATCCACTTCACGAGCAGTTAAATCATCATTAAGTGTCTTAACCCAACCTTCCATATAGCTTTTGTCTTTTAAGCGCTCGTCAGTCAAACGAGGCGCATAGAATAGACGCTGAAGGAACTTCTCAGGCATACGACGGCTTAAACGCTTAATATTTTCTTGCGCCATCTGATAACCATTTACTAGGTTTTCCAAACGCTCGCCCGATATGCCTGGTGCTGTCTCATTGACGTGCAAGGAAGCATTATCCAGCGCTAGACTAGTTAAGTAACGAATAAGTGCTGGGTCATCTTTTATGTAGACTTCCTGTTTACCCTTTTTCACTTTATAAAGCGGAGGCTGCGCAATATAAATATAGCCACGCTCGATAATCTCAGGCATTTGACGATAGAAGAACGTCAACAGCAGCGTACGAATGTGAGAACCATCGACGTCGGCATCGGTCATGATAATGATGCGATGGTAACGCGTTTTATCCGGATCGTACTCGTCGCGACCAATACCACAGCCCATTGCTGTTATTAGCGTCCCAACTTCTGCAGAAGATAGCATCTTGTCGAACCGCGCTTTTTCAACGTTCAGGATTTTACCTTTAAGCGGCAGTATTGCCTGATTCTTACGGTTACGCCCCTGCTTCGCAGAACCACCTGCCGAGTCACCCTCCACAATATAAAGTTCAGAAAGTGCCGGGTCTTTTTCCTGACAGTCAGCTAATTTCCCGGGCAAGCCAGCGATATCTAACGCGCCTTTACGACGTGTCATTTCGCGGGCTTTTCGTGCCGCTTCACGTGCTCTGGCCGCATCAATAATTTTATTAATAATGAGTTTTGATTCAGTTGGATTTTCTAACAGGTAGTCTGCCAACTGTTCATTCATTGCTTGCTCAACCGCTGATTTCACCTCAGAAGACACGAGTTTGTCTTTCGTTTGTGATGAAAACTTAGGGTCTGGTACTTTCACAGAAATAATAGCTGTCAAACCCTCGCGAGCATCATCGCCAGTCGCCGATGTCTTTGTCTTCTTGGTGAAGCCTTCCTTTTCCATGTAAGCATTCAACGTACGCGTCAATGCTGCACGGAAACCCGCTAAGTGAGTACCACCGTCTCGCTGAGGAATGTTATTCGTAAAGCAGTAAATATTTTCCTGGAATGAATCATTCCATTGCATGCTTACTTCTACCGATATGCCATCTTCTCTTTCTGCAGCAAAATGGAAGGCCTTTTCATGGATAGGCGTTTTATTCTGATTCAGATAATTAACAAACGCAGCAATACCACCTTCGTATTTAAAGAGGTCTTCTCGGTCATCACGCTCATCACGCAAACGGATACCTACCCCAGAGTTTAGGAAGGAAAGTTCACGTAAGCGCTTAGCTAAAATGTCGTAATGAAAAACAGTATCACTAAAGGTTTCACCGCTCGGCCAGAAACGTAGCTCTGTACCAGTCGAGTCAGTTTCACCGACAGGGGTAACATCACTTTCCGGCTCACCCATGTGGTAAGTTTGCTCATACACTTTGCCTTGGCGACGTATTGTTAGTTGTAGCTTTTCCGACAAAGCGTTAACAACAGAAACACCAACGCCGTGCAAACCACCGGATACTTTATAAGAGTTATCGTCAAATTTACCGCCGGCGTGTAACACCGTCATAATAACCTGAGCCGCCGACACACCCTCTTCTTCGTGAATGTCGACAGGAATTCCACGGCCATCATCTTTTACTGACACGGAACCGTCAGAATGAATGGTGACGAGAATTTCTGAGCAGTGACCAGCCAAAGCCTCATCAATAGAGTTATCGACAACCTCAAAAACCATGTGATGCAGACCCGTACCGTCGTCCGTATCGCCGATATACATCCCTGGACGTTTACGAACTGCATCCAATCCTTTAAGGACCTTAATACTCGATGAACCGTAGTTATTTTCTTCCATAGTTATTATCTCGATATCATTCGTTTATTGCCCCATGTTCCACGTGGAACATTTTGGGCGATTTTTGAAATTTATCCGACAACTGCTTACCAGTAATCGCTGTGACAAATACTTGCGCATCTAGTTGTTCAAGCTGTTGGCAAAACAATCGTTGATTATCTGCATCCAGCTCGGATGTCAGATCATCAACCAAATAGACACAGGACTCATTTTTCATCGACTGAAAGTGTTTTCCCTGCGCTAATTTCAATGCTGAAACCAGCACCTTTAACTGGCCGCGCGACAAACGATGTTTTACATCAACTCCATCGGCCAAAATTTTAATATCCGCTTTATGCGGACCTACCGATGTAAAGCCGTATTTCTTATCTTTGTCTGTATGGCTTTCTAAGGCCGAAAAAAGTGACTGGGTACTATCCCACCCTTTTTTAAGTCGAACCTCGATTGTAACATTTGAGAGGAAAGATTTCGCTAATTCTTGTATATAATCCGCCAGTTCTTTCAAATAATTTTCACGGCTAACCGTAATAAGTTCGCCATAATGCGAGAGCTGCTCAACCCAATATCTATCCTGATTTGCAGAGGCCGAGTATTGCTTTAATAAACTGTTTCTTTGTTTCAGTATCTGAGTGTACGACACCCAATTTCGATAAAACGAATGTTCCACGTGGAACACTCCCCAATCTAAAAATTGTCGCCGTAAACTTGGTCCTTCTAAAAGAATGTCTACAGACTCAGGCGTCAACAGTTGAACGGGGACTAAGCGAGCCACCTCTGACATTTTTGTTGCGTTTGTATTATCCAGTCGCAGCGTTTGCTCACCCGCGGTTGTCCTTCTAACGCCAATGGAGTGATTTTCTGTACGACAGAAAATCGTAAATTGCTCAGCGCTTTCATTAATAAGCTGCCGAAATCCACCAGGTCGAAAAGACCGCCCAAAACCCAATAAGTAAATTGCTTCTAAAAGACTCGTTTTACCAGACCCATTACTGCCGGTAATTAAATTGATATGTCTATCAGGAGAGATGGCCACTTCCTGGAAGTTTCGGAAGTGGCTTAAATTGAGCGAGTTTATAAACATCTAGGCAGATATTACAAACGCATTGGCATGATAACGTAACAGCAAGATTCGTCATGTTGAGGCTCTATTAACGCACTGCTATTAGAGTCCGATAGTGTGAAAGACACCTGCTCTTCATCAATATTATTCATCACATCAAGCAAATAGCTGACGTTGAAACCTATCTCCAAGTCCTCACCTTGGTAGTCGACTTCAATAATCTCTTCAGCTTGCTCTTGCTCTGGGTTGGTTGCTGTGATGCAAAGCTCGCCCGAGCTCAGGTTCAAACGAACCCCTCTAAATTTCTCGTTAGACAAGATTGAAGCACGACTGAATGCCTGCTTAAGTGTGTCTCTATCAGCAATAACAACTTTGTCGCCGCCGCTCGGAAGCACACGCCGATAATCAGGGAAGCGCCCATCAACCAATTTACTGGTAAACATGAGCTCAGGTGTTTCTACACGAATATGATTATTGCCAATAGATACCGTTACTTCGTGTTCATCTTCACCCAATAAACGAAGCAATTCCACCACCCCTTTCCTCGGCACAATCACCTGGCGCTGAGTTAAGCCCGGTTGGTCAATAGCGCAGGTGCTCATGGCCAAACGGTGTCCATCAGTAGCGACTGAGCGAAGCATGCCGCTGTCGGTCTCAAACAACATACCATTTAAGTAATAGCGAACATCTTGGTTTGCCATGGAGAAATGCGTTTTCTCCATTAAGTCTTTCAAAATGCCCTGCTCTGTTACGAGCTGAATATCGCTTTTCCAATCATCAATATTAGGAAAGTCATCCGCAGAAAGTGTACTCAGCTTAAATTTGCTTCGACCGGATTTTACAGTGGCGCTGTCACCCTCAGCGGTAAACTCAATCACTGAACCATCGGGCAAACTACGGACAATATCGACTAATTTCTTTGCCGGCACGGTTACCGATGCGTCCATATCAGCCGATTCCAATCCGACTGACGACACTAGCTCAACTTCTAAATCCGTGCCAGTCAGCTTCAACTGACCGTTTTCAACCTGCAACAATAAATTGGCAAGAATTGGTAACGTGTGACGTCTTTCTACTGCGCCACTCACTACCTGAAGCGGCTTTAAAAACGCATCGCGATTAATAGAAAATTTCATGACTCATTCCCCTGTAATGACGACATGCTTAAGACGACAACGTCCGTATTAAATTACGATAATCTTCTTTTATGTCGTTCTGAGCATCTTTTAATTCTTGTATTTTTCGACACGCATGGAGCACCGTTGTGTGATCCCGACCACCGAACGCGTCCCCTATTTCCGGTAAACTATGATTGGTCAATTCTTTAGCTAAGGCCATTGCCAATTGCCGTGGTCTTGCCACCGAGCGGCTACGACGCTTTGACAAAATATCAGCCAATTTGATGTTGTAATACTCGGCTACCGTCTTCTGAATATTATCAATAGTAACGAGTTTTTCCTGCGCCGCTATCAAATCGCGTAGGGCTTCGCGTACAAAGTCGATGGTTATTGGACGGCCAGTAAGTTGGACGTTAGCAACCACCCGGTTCAATGCACCTTCAAGTTCCCGAACGTTTGAACGCAACCGTTTAGCAATAAAAAACGCCACTTCGTGCGGCATATTCAAACCACGCTCTTCAGCTTTACGCATCAGAATTGCGACTCGCGTCTCCAATTCCGGTGGTTCAATAGCAATGGTCAAGCCCCAACCAAAACGCGACTTTAAGCGATCTTCTACCCCTTCTATTTCCTTCGGGTAATGGTCGCTGGTCATGATGATTTGCTGATTACCTTCCAACAAAGCGTTAAAGGTGTGGAAAAACTCCTCCTGCGACCCTTTCTTATTCGCAAAAAACTGAATGTCATCAATTAGCAAAGCATCGACCGACCGATAATAACGCTTAAATTCGTTCGTTGAACTGTTTCTAATGGAGTTAACCATGTCCTGAACAAAACGCTCTGCTCTAATATAGAACACTTTGGCGCCCTTTTTGTGCGCCATAATGCCATTACCAACAGCATGTAATAAGTGCGTCTTACCAAGACCCGTACCACCATAAACAAATAACGGGTTATAAACACCACCAGGGTTTTCAGCCACCTGTATTGCCGCTGCTCGCGCTAACTGGTTCGACTTACCTTCAACGAAATTATCAAAGGTGTATTCTGGATGGATATTGCTTTCGAATTCCTCTGATGACTCGTTACTGCTACCGGAAAATCCAGTTGCCTTTTTGCGAACAGCCGCGGCACGCTTTTGCACCGACGCTACGGAAGAGGAGCGGCCATTGGAAACTTCACCTACTTTCAAAACAACATTCGGTGCTGTTTCACCATTGCACAGGTTTGAAAGGTAGTCATTAATGGTTTTTAAGTACTTGTCGCGCACCCAGTCAACCGAATAGATGTTCGGAGCAAATAAGGTTAGCGTGTCACCGTTTTGTTCGGCTTGAAGTGGTCTGATCCACGTGTTGAACTGCTGTAACGGAAGTTCCGATTGCAGTCGCTCTGCACATTGTTGCCAAAGCGAATTATTCACACTCTTCTCCTGGATCGTTTATTTATTATAGTATCCAACGATTGTACTTCAGTCATTCTTTTTCCGCCAGTCAAAAACACGCGAAAACAGCATAAATAAAGGACTTTTTTATTTTACAGCAAGGCATAAATTTGGCTCATATTTTGCTTTGAAAGCATCTATTCTAAAAATAGTAAAAATATAAAAAGTGTATAAGTTAAAAATTATCCACATACTGTAAAAAAATACAGATAGAATTGTGGATGACGCCAACTTTCAAAAATCACTAAAAAGCCAACGAAAAAGACCAATAAATACACGCATAGTCGTTGACTAGTCGAGAAAAGATCGGTAAGATCCGCGCTCTAAAAAATTCCCGTCACGTTTGGTTTCAACTTATTCGGCCAGCGTGGGAACTAGCAAACTGACCGATGGAAGATTAGTTATGAAAAGAACATTTCAACCAAGCGTACTAAAGCGCAAGCGCTCTCACGGTTTCCGTGCTCGCATGGCAACTAAAAACGGCCGTAAAGTATTGGCTCGCCGCCGTGCTCGTGGTCGTAAAGTATTGAGTGCTTAATAGTACCTCATACGGACGGGAGTTACGTCTGCTAACTCCCTCTGACTTTCAGACTGTTTTCTCAAATCCCCCTGTAAAAGCTGTTACCTCTCACATTACTATGTTGGCAACGCCCAACACGAAAGGCCATCCACGCATCGGCGTCACTATTAGTAAGAAACGCGCCAAACGCGCTGTTGATCGTAATCGTATCAAACGCCAAATGCGCGAGACTTTTCGCTTAAGCCAACATAAACTACCGGGTTTCGACATTGTTATTATTGCCAAGCCAGGTATCGTTGAGCAAGATAACGCAGCTTTAAGGGATACGTTGAATTATTTATGGCGAAAATTAGCAAAGCGTTGCGTGCAATACCAATCGCGCTAATCAAAATTTACCAATGGGTCATAAGTCCGTTACTTGGACCGCGTTGTCGATTTTATCCGTCATGTTCACATTACGCCTGTGAGGCAATTGAAAAACACGGTACAATCCGTGGAGTTTTTCTTGCCACCAAGCGAATCGGTAAATGCCACCCCGGTCACCCGGGCGGTTACGACCCCGTCCCTCCTTGCGAGCAAGAACAAAAAGCTAACGCTGAAAATAACAGTCAATCATTAACGAAACAGCCAACAGAGACGAAATCACTATGAATTCGCCACGTTCGATATTATTTATTGCCTTTTTAGTGGTGTCATTTTTCCTTTACCAAAATTGGGTTGTGGAATCGGCACCAGGTACAACGGCTCCAACAAATTCTGAATCTACGCAGCAGCAACCCGCTGACAGCGCAGGATCAACCGACGTTCCAAGTGGTTCAGTTGCTGCATCCAGTGATGTTCCTGAAACCGAAAGTGTTTCGAAGACTTTGAGCGCGACCACTATTCACGTGGAAACCGATGTACTTGATGTACAAATCGATACGCGTGGCGGCGATATTGTTTCTGCAAAACTGCTGGAGTTTGCAAAGGAACTCGACTCTGACGAGCGTTTTCAGCTACTGCAAAACAAGTCAAATGCCGTTTATGTGGCTCAGTCTGGCTTAATTGGTGCTGACGGCATTGATAACAAAAACGGCCGAGCTGTTTATAGCTACGAAAAGACGGAGTATTCCTCTACTTCAGAGAAAGTTGAAGTGCCTCTCACTTATACCAGTGAGACCGGCGTGGTATACCGTAAAATATTCACGTTTACACCCGGTCACTACGACGTTGATGTTCGCTTCGAAATTGAAAACAACACTGCGGAAACTTTAAGCACTCAGTTTTATGGTCAGTTAAAACGCTCAATGGGCACCGGCGAAAGTGGCAGCATGATAATGCCCACTTATTTCGGTGCGGCGTATTCTCATGATGACGACAAGTTTGAGAAATATGACTTCGAAGATATGCAAGATAAGCGCTTGGATGTCACTTCTCAAACGGGTTGGGTCGGTATGCTGGAACATTACTTTGTTTCTGCCTGGATACCCACGCAACAACAAACCAATCGTTTATTTTCGCGAGTAGCGAATGGTTCCCAAGCGATTATCGGTGTGGTTTACCCAGCCACTCAGGTGAATCCGAACAGCACAGAAACCATTGAATCAAAGGTCTATTTAGGCCCGAAAGACCAAGACTCAATGGCCCAGTTAGTCGAACACCTGGATTTGACCGTCGACTACGGTTTCCTATGGTGGCTAGCACAGCCTATTTTCAAATTACTTCAGTTCTTACAAAGCATTGTCATTAACTGGGGTCTGGCTATTATCTTAACGACCGTTATCGTCAAAGCGCTGTTATTCCCGCTGACCAAGGCACAATACGTGTCTATGGCTAAAATGCGTATGTTGCAGCCGAAAATGACTGAACTTCGGGAACGTTACAGCGGTGACCGCCAGAAACTGTCTCAGGAAATGATGAAGCTGTACAAAACAGAAAAGGTGAACCCACTCGGTGGTTGTTTGCCAATGCTGTTACAGTTACCTATCTTCCTGGCGCTTTACTGGGTACTTCTGGAAAGCGTCGAATTGCGCCATTCAGAATTTATTTTCTGGATCCAGGACTTGTCGACTAAAGACCCCTACTACATATTGCCTATACTGATGGGTGCAAGTATGTTCCTGATGCAACGTCTGCAGCCAACGCCGGCCACAGACCCTATGCAACAGAAACTGTTCCAGTATATGCCGGTTATCTTTACCGTGTTCTTCCTGTGGTTCCCATCAGGCCTAGTACTATACTGGTTAGTCAGTAACTTAATTACCATTGCACAAATGCTGATTATCTACCGTGGGCTAGAGAAAAAAGGCATGATGGTAAGAGGTAATAAGAAGAAATAAGCATGATAGACAGCAACATGGACGATACCTTTAGCGATGACACCATAGTCGCTCAAGCGACACCACCCGGTCGCGGTGGTGTTGGTATTGTCCGTGTTAGCGGTTCGGCTGCCACCCAGGTCGCCGAACAGCTATTAGGCCACTGCCCAAAACCTCGTAAAGCAGAATACCTTCCCTTTTATGACAGTAACAACGAGTTACTGGACGAGGGTATAGCGCTGTTTTTCAAAGGTCCTAACTCCTTTACCGGTGAAGATGTATTAGAACTTCAGGGACACGGCGGCCCAGTATTAATCGACATGATCATAAAAGCCATACTGGAAATGCCGGGTATACGTCCTGCACGCCCAGGCGAATTCAGCGAACGCGCTTTTATGAACGACAAACTCGATTTAACGCAGGCAGAAGCCATCGCCGACCTTATCGATACCAACTCGGAACAAGCCGCAAAAGCTGCATTACAAAGTTTAAAAGGCGAATTCTCTCACCGGGTTGATCAACTCGTTGATGCCGTTATTCATCTACGCATGTACGTTGAAGCGGCTATCGACTTTCCCGACGAAGAAATTGACTTTTTAAGTGACGGTAAAGTCGCAACCGATTTGGCGGACATTATCGACCAACTGTTCCATATAGAACAGGAAGCTAAGCAAGGCACACTCATGCGTGAGGGTATGCGTATTGTGATTGCGGGTCGCCCCAATGCCGGTAAATCGAGCTTACTTAACGCACTCGCCGGACGAGAGTCGGCCATTGTCACAGAAATTGCAGGCACCACTCGCGACGTATTACGTGAACACATTCAAATAGACGGCATGCCGTTACACATTATTGATACCGCGGGTTTACGCGAAAGCCCGGATCAAGTTGAGCAGATAGGCATTGAGCGAGCCTGGGACGAAATTCGCCAGGCTGACCGGGTACTCTTTATGGTCGATAGTCAGGAAACCTCGGCGATACACCCAGACGATATTTGGTCGGAATTTTTCGCTCAACTACCCGATGACATGCCTTACACCGTTATTCGTAACAAAGTTGACTTGTCAGAAGAGCCAACGGGAATCGATGAACATAACGGCATTCCTGTCGTTCATTTGTCTGCGAAAACAGGCCACGGTATAGAGTTATTGCGTGAACACCTGAAGCATTGTGTTGGCTATAATGCGACCTCAGAAGGCAGCTTTATGGCCCGCCGTCGCCACTTAGATGCGCTTGCCAAAGCGAAAACGCATTTGCTACAAGGTCAGGAGCAACTTGAAGCCAATATGGCCGGTGAAATACTCGCAGAAGAGCTACGTTTAACACAGCAACACCTGAACGAAATAACCGGTGAATTCACTTCTGATGACCTATTGGGCCAAATTTTCGGATCGTTCTGCATCGGCAAATAAACACACCGACAATTAAGGACTCTGTTTGAAAGACAAGTTAGCGCAATGGGGGTTTGACTACGTCCGTTTACGGTTTGGCTTTCGAACCGGCGTTGCAGCCTGTCTGTCTCTTCTTTTTGCCTGGACGTTAGGCCTGGAGCACCCTCAGTGGTCCGCTATGACGGTTTGGGCAGTATCGCAACCTACTCGTGGTCTTCTTGTAGAAAAAGCCGCATACCGAGCGCTAGGCACTTTGCTTGGCACATTATTTGGAATGGTGCTGGTGGTGACTTCCGGCGGCGATATTTTTTGGTTAGTCACTGGCCTTACACTTTGGGTCACTTTGTGTGTCTACACTGGCAACCTTCTGCACGGATTAGTTTCTTACGGCACTATTTTAGCGGGCTACTCGGCCTCTATGGTAGTTTTGCTGACTCAAAGTCCAGATGCGCTTATTCCCCTAGGAATTGACCGACTACTCACCGTTTTTGTCGGAATTATCTGTTCATTGATTATTGGTTTTCTATTCACTTATAAACGTGCAGAACAGACCATAATTAATGAATTACGTCGATATACTGCAGCCAATCTCTATGAGTTGAGCCAAGCTTTCTCATCGCCGGAAAAGACCCAAATTCAATTGGATAAAAAGCTGTCAGAACTTGCTCACCTGGAGTCGCAACTGCTTGATCACGGCACTGGCTCCGTCAGTGCTCACGATTCAGCCAAAACCATTCGTCAGGTTATCAATGCCCAACTTGGTTTTATTGCCGAGCTGCAGATACAAGGCTTTGAAGAAAACACAGAAGTAAGTACACACTTACATGAAGCGTCAAATAGAATAAAAGCATCCGTACATCGAAAAGATATTTTAAGCGCATTAAATAATGCCTTAAAAGCCATGACCAACGGTGCTGTTAAACGCCGCTTTAAAGAGTTTATCGACGCAACCGAAGAACGTTTATCATTCAAAGACACCGGAAAAACGGCAAATTCGACACTGCTTTCTACAACTCTGTTGCACAGAGATTGGCGCGGCGCGCGTCACTCTGCGATTAGAACTTTCATTATACTCGCCATAATTGGTACGTTGTGGTGGTACACCCACTGGTTTCAAATGGCTTATTTAATGCTGGGCGCGTCGGTTATGTTGACCCTGTTTTCAACCGCCGATAACCCTGCACTCACCATGAAATACGTATTTTTCGGGCAAAGTGTCGGCGCACTAACTGCCATACTGATTCAAGCGGGTATTTGGCAGTTCAGTCATTCTGTTTTTTGGATGCTAATAGCGATTATGCCGATTATTCTAATGGGTGGTTTCCCCATGTCCCATCAAAAAACGGCCAATGGCAGCATGGATTTTAACTTAGTTTTTTTACTGCTCATGCAACCGACCGTGCCCTATATATTCAATTTGAGCCACTCAATAACCATTGCATTAGCAGTAATATCAGCGCCTCTTTTAGCAATGTTCGCTTATCGAATTATTTATCCAACCAGCTTGAAAAAGCGCTATAACCAACTGTTTGACTTACTGGAAAAGGAAATAGAAGAACTAAACCAAACATCACTTACTTTAAGCCAATACAAACGCCGCAAAGCGCGCTTTTACCATCGTATATTTAAGCTCACTCAATTGGCTGACAAACTCGCGATGAAAGACAAAACCCCTATTATCCAACAATTACTGGAAGGGCAAAGCCGCCTAAACGCCACTGGCTAGTTCGACTTTTTCAGTTCGTTTCATCCGTTTTATTGCCGCTTCTCTTTGGCAGGCAGATGAACGTGATTCATGTGGCTCGGACCAAAATAAACGAACCGGTCGACGGCTTTTCGTGTATTTAGCGCCTTTTTTGTCATCACCATTATGTTCCTCAACACGTCGTTTTAGATCCTTTGTAACGCCAGTGTAGTATGTATTGTCAGAGCACTTAAGAATGTAAACAAACCAAGACATGACTTGAACTCTTTGGTAATCAACCTCAGATAACAGTGTACCAAGAGAGGCATATGAGACCCAGAAGGATTCCATTATGAGCAGACATTTCGATGAAGCAAAAGGTTTATCTGAAAACCATGACCCGGCGACACATGATTTTGTGTTCAACCAAACCATGTTTCGGATTAAAGACCCGGAGCGCACGTTAAAATTCTACAGCGATGTACTGGGCATGACATTAGTAAAACGCCTGGACTTCCCGGAAATGAAGTTTACGCTGTATTTCATGGCGTCTATGTCGCCGGAGGAACGCAGTGACTGGTCAACAGACCACGATAAGCGCATTGAGCAAACCTTTGGTCGCCCGGCCATGTTGGAATTGACTCACAACTGGGGCGATGAAAACGACGATTCTGTCTCTTACCACAGCGGTAACGAAGAGCCTAAAGGTTTTGGCCATATTGGCTTCGCCGTACCAGATATTGACGCCGCCTGTGAACGTTTTGAAGAAATGGGTGTGGAATTTCAGAAGCGTCCAAATGACGGTAATATGAAAGGTATCGCCTTTATTAAAGATCCTGATGGTTACTGGATTGAAATTTTTACACCAAAGCGTCAGCCTGAATTACTCAAAGAACATCTTTAATATAAAAAGCCAGTTCAGAACGCTCTCACGTTTTTGAACTGGCTCTTTTAATACATTCGTCACCTATTCAGATAACATACCTTTCACTTTAGCTTCTAAAGACGTCATGCCATGCGCTTTACCAATCGCAATTGCATCATCAACAGACATCCCGTCTAACCAACCTGCACGTAATGCCATCAGTGCACCGACCCGGTTGCTTGATGCACAATGAACCAATACGTTCTTGTCACTGTTTTTCAGCAATATACGGTCAACCATACGAGCATTTGCCAGCGTCACACCGTCAGCACCGTTGACCGGAACATGGTAATACGCCATCCCGTTTTTAGTCACAACAGCCGCTTCATTACTGTCTTTCATTTCTCTTTGAGACAGCAAATTAATAACCACTTCACCGCCATTTTGAGAAAATTCAGACAATTGCTGATCTGACGGCGTACCCATCACCCAAAGGTGATCTGACACTTGTTTAGGCGATTCAATACCCGCATAAGCATTCATTGAAACTAAAACGGTGCTGACAAGTACTAATACTGTAGCAAAACCTTTTACCATAATTGTTCTCCTGTATGATTCGTATTTTTCTAATATAGCAAAGGTAACTCGAAATATGGCTGTTTTACACATATTGGTAGGCACAACCTCCGGTAATACCGAATTTTTAGCGGACACCATAAGCGATGAACTCACAGAAAAAGGGTTCGAAACCGAGCTTCATTACGAACCGGAATTAGAAGCCTTACCAACCTCAGAACCCTGGTTAGTACTTCTATCAAGTCATGGCGCTGGTGACTACGCTGATTCAATGCTCGATTTTTACGATGAAATAACCGCTCCGCAAACGCCGGACTTAAGCGATCTTAATTACGCCGTTATTGCTATTGGTGAATCGTCTTATGACACTTTTTGTCAGGCAGGTCGTCATTGTGACGAACGTTTGCAGGAACTTGGGGGGACACGAATGTTAGAGCGATTGGAAATCGACATGCTTCAGGACGATCCAGAACAAAAAGCGTCGCAGTGGATCCCGTCAATGGCTGATGCATTAAAGGCTCTGTGATCATACCCACAGGCTTTTACACAGCTTTATTCAGCTGTGATTAAGATAGGAATAAGATCACCTGAGCACTGTCTACGGAATGGGTATAACTGTGGGGACAATTCGATCTGTGTATAACTACCCTAGTTATCCACGATCTATGATCCGGGTTATTATTCGGTTATCTACACTTTATGATCACGCTATAAGCTATGATAATAAAAGCGTTCAGCGATCTATTCACAGAAAAACGCTGACTAGTAGTAATAATAATAAAAGATCTAAATAAGATCCTTTATTGATCTTTTTTTAGATCAAACCCAGTGAACGAAATTTAACCGTTTCGATCTGAGTCAAAGCACGTTAAAATACTCGGCTATTTTCTTCTCTTTAACGAAAGGTCATTTAAATGTCACAACAGAGCCAACAACACTTTGATGTTATTGTTGTCGGTGGAGGACACGCCGGAACAGAAGCTGCACTTGCAGCCGCTCGTTCAGGTGTTAATACCCTATTGCTTACGCACAATATTGATACCTTAGGACAAATGTCCTGTAACCCTGCTATTGGAGGCATAGGCAAAGGTCATTTAGTTAAAGAGATTGATGCTTTAGGCGGCATAATGGCTAAAGCAGCTGACAAAGCAGGTATTCAATTCAGAACACTGAATTCGTCAAAAGGCCCTGCTGTACGTGCAACACGTGCTCAAGCAGACAGACAGCTTTATAAACAAGCCATACGTTATGCGTTAGAAACGCAGCCCAATTTATCGATTTTCCAGCAAGGGTGTGATGATTTGATCGTAGAAAACGATCGAGTCACCGGTGTTGTTACCCAAATGGGGCTTAAATTTACAGCTAAAACCGTTGTATTAACGGTAGGTACGTTCCTGGGTGGCCAAATTCATATTGGTTTGGATAATTACCAAGGTGGTCGTGCAGGTGATCCTCCTGCGAATGCACTAGCGAAACGCTTGCGTTCACTGCCTTTGCGAGTAGAACGACTGAAAACCGGCACACCGCCACGTATTGCCAGCCATAGCATTGATTTTTCAGTGATGCAGGAACAACCGGGTGATAACCCAACGCCAGTATTTTCTTACATGGGGTCGCAGGCCGATCATCCTGAGCAAATTCCGTGCTACATCACTCATACCAATGAAAATACGCACGATATTATTCGTTCAGGCTTGGATCGTTCACCCATGTACTCGGGCGTTATTGAAGGCGTAGGACCACGGTATTGTCCATCAATAGAAGACAAAATTATGCGATTTTCTGATAAGGGGTCGCATCAGATCTTTGTTGAACCTGAAGGACTAAATACCTTTGAAGTATACCCCAATGGTATTTCAACCAGCTTGCCATTTGACGTACAACAGCAATTGGTGCGCTCAATTAAAGGTTTCGAGAACGCGCATATTACGCGTCCGGGTTACGCCATTGAGTATGATTATTTTGATCCAAGAGATCTGAAACAGTCGTTGGAAACCAAAGTCATTAATGGTTTGTTCTTTGCCGGACAAATTAACGGTACAACAGGCTATGAAGAAGCCGGAGCACAGGGACTTATAGCGGGCTTAAATGCAGCATTACAGGCACAGGGTAAAGAATCCTGGTCACCACGTCGCGATCAAGCCTACATGGGCGTATTGATCGATGACTTATCGACTCTGGGAACTCAAGAACCCTATCGAATGTTCACCTCTCGGGCGGAATACCGATTGTTATTGCGTGAAGATAATGCCGATATCCGCTTAACCGAGATTGGTCGTAATCTTGGCTTGGTCGATGACGAACGTTGGGCAGCATTTAATGAAAAAATGGACGCTGTTGAGCAGGAAAAACAGCGTTTGAAAGCGACCTGGGTTCATAAAGATCACTCAGCCGTTGATCAAATCAATGCGTTGGTGAAAAGCCCGGTCACCAAAGAAGTCAATGGTGAAGAGTTATTACGTCGCCCGGAAATTCATTACAAAGATTTGGCTAAAACAGAATTTTTCTCGCCAGGGCTGGCTGACCCTGCTGCTGCAGAGCAGGTTGAAATTCAAATCAAATACGCGGGTTATATTTCGCGTCAGCAGGACGAAATTGCAAAACAACAACGTCATGAAAATACATTACTGCCGTCGCCGTTTGATTACGCTAAAATTAAAGGCTTATCGAATGAGGTGATTGCCAAGTTGAATGATCACCAGCCAGAAACCGTGGGCAAAGCAGCACGTATTTCCGGAATTACTCCGGCGGCGATTTCTATGTTACTGGTGCATCTGAAAAAACAAGGGTTATTGCGCAAAAGTGCTTAAGGATTGAGTGTGGAAGATCAGTTAAAGCAGTATTTAGAGAAAGCTGACATAACCCTGACAGACCAACAAGTTCAACAACAAATCGCGCTTGTTGGTTTATTAGACAAGTGGAACAAAGCGTACAACTTGACCAGTGTGCGTAATCCGAACGATATGCTCACTCGGCATATTATGGACAGTGTAACCGTACGACCTTATTTACAGGGGCAGCGTTTCATTGATGTAGGAACGGGTCCTGGTTTGCCAGGGCTGCCGCTGGCTATAGCTGAACCGGACAAAGAATTTGTATTACTGGACAGTTTGGGTAAACGAATTCGTTTTATTCGCCAAGTTTGTCACGAACTAAAATTGGATAATGTCACCGCTGTTCAGGCCCGCGTTGAAGAATATCAGGATGAGGCTCAGTTTGATGGTGTTATCAGTAGAGCCTTTGCCTCGCTTAATGATATGCTGAGTTGGTGTCAGCATTTACCGAAAAAGAACGGTAAATTTTATGCATTGAAAGGTTTATACCCTCAAGATGAATTAGACGAATTAACTGAGGGATTTGAAGTCGATGATATTCAGCAAATTAACGTTCCGGGCATTGACGCGAGCCGACATATCGTCATTATAAGCAAACGGTCGTAAAACCGAGCGTCGAGTCGACGACAACAACAAGAGGTTACCAAACCCGTGGCTACAACCATTGCTATTGCAAACCAAAAAGGTGGCGTTGGAAAAACAACAACGGCGGTGAATTTAGCGGCCTCTATGGCTGCTACTCGCCGTAAAGTGCTGCTTATTGATTTAGATCCACAGGGTAATGCCACTATGGGCAGCGGCGTCGATAAGTACGACGTTGAAAACACCATTTACGAACTGCTGATAGAAGAAAAACCGGTCAAAGACGTTGCTATCACAGACACTAATGGAAAATACCATCTTATTGCCGCTAACGCAGACGCTACTGCTGCTGAAATAAAATTAATGGAAGTGTTTGCCCGAGAACTGCGGTTGCGTAATGCATTGAAGTCGGTTCAGGACAGTTACGATTTTATCTTTATTGACTGTCCTCCATCACTGAATATGTTGACCGTGAATGGTATGGCGGCGGCTGACTCTATTTTAGTACCAATGCAGTGCGAATATTATGCCTTGGAAGGTTTAACGGCATTAATGGAAACGATTCGTCAGCTTGCTGATGTTGTGAACCCGGGGCTTGAGATTGAAGGCATACTACGAACCATGTATGACCCTCGCAATCGCCTGGCAAATGACGTTTCCGAACAGTTAAAAAATCACTTTGGTGATAAGGTCTATCGTACAGTCATACCCCGTAACGTTCGCTTAGCCGAGGCGCCTTCGTTTGGTGCGCCGGCAATGTACTACGATAAATCGTCAACCGGTTCGAAAGCCTACTTGTCATTGGCCGGTGAGCTGATTCGACGAGCAGAAAGCAAAAATAACAGCGTTGTAGAAGAATCTTAACAAGGGAATTTATTCAGCATGTCGGCAAAAAAACGAGGACTGGGTCGCGGTTTAGATGCGCTTTTAACGAGTAACCAGCAAAACTCTGAGCGTCAATCTTCGGAGCAAGCTTCTGAAGAAGCGAAAGGTGAACTGCAGAAGTTACCTATTGAGCAGTTAAAGCCGGGTCGTTACCAACCTCGTAAAGACATGTCGCCTGAAGCGCTGGAAGATTTAGCGGCTTCCGTTAAAGCGCAAGGCATTATCCAGCCGATTGTGGTACGCCCTACCGGTGAAGATGAATACGAAATTATTGCGGGCGAACGACGTTGGCGTGCTGCACAGCTGGCGAAGCTTGATATGGTGCCTTGTTTAGTTAAAAACGTACCGGATGAAGCTGCGGTTGCAATTGCGCTCATTGAAAATATTCAGCGTGAAGACTTAAACGCCATGGAAGAAGCCACAGCGTTACAACGTCTGCTTGATGAATTTCAAATGACTCATCAGGACGTGGCTCAAGCCGTGGGAAAATCACGTACCACTGTGACGAATTTATTGCGCCTTAATAACCTTGAGGAAGGCGTTAAAGTACTTTTAGAGCGCGGTGATATCGAACTTGGCCATGCAAAATTACTTCTAGCTTTGCAAGGTGAGCAACAAGCTGATGTTGCTCAGCAAATCGTCGCAAAAGATATGACCGTACGTGACGCTGAAAAACTTGTTCGCCGTACCATTGACCCCCCTAAACAACCTGAAAAACCAGAGCCTGACGCCAACATTGAACATTTGGAAACTAAGTTGTCAGAAACACTTGGTGCAAAAGTGCAAATCAATCACGGTCGAAAAGGCAAAGGTAAACTGGTTATCAACTATACAAGTCTTGATGAACTGGACGGAATACTGACCCATATCAAGTAAAAATCTGCATCTTACTGAAACGTGTAGAACTTTTGTTAAATGGCATAGAAAACAACGCCTACAGCCAAATTTGTTTGCAATTTCGGGGTAGATCTTTATACTAGCGCCAGTTTCATTACAGCTGTTTAAAAGCTGTGCAACAAGAGCCGCCAGTTAAAAGGTTTTACATCGTGACACAGGCATTGAATGCGGTAGGCAAACAACTGGCAGGAAAAATAGTTGCAACACAATTTGCAGTGTTGCTGGTTGCATCATTAGTCACGATCACAATTTTTAGCTTGCAGTCAGGCCTTGGTGTTTTATCCGGCGGACTGTCAGCGGTAATACCCAACGCTCTATTTGCGGTTATTGCGTTTCGACATGCAGGCGCAAGAGCGAATAAAAAAGTCGTCCAGAGTTTTTTCGTGGGCGAAGGCGTAAAGTTAATTTTAACGGCAGTGCTACTCGTATTAGTGTTGCTGGTAACAGATTTTAATCCTGTGTGGTTGTTAACGGGCTTTGTCATTACCGTCATCATGCAGTGGATTGCACCAATTTTGTTTTTAAAATCAACGTAACTGGGAAACAACATGATAAGTGGAGAGCAAACTCCGACTCAGTATATTCAACACCACCTTCAAAACTGGACGGTCGGTGAAGGATTCTGGGCGGTTAATGTCGATACTATCTTTTGGTCCGTGTTACTGGGTACGCTGTTTCTGTGGAGCTTCCGCAGAGTGGCGAAAAAATCCTCCGCGGGGGTACCTGGTAAGTGGCAATGCTTTGTCGAGATGATCGTCGAATTCGTCGATAATAGCGTCAAAGAGTCCTTTCACGGCAAAGATAAACTCATTGCACCTTTAGCGTTAACTATTTTCGTCTGGATATTCCTGATGAACTTAATGGACCTTGTACCGGTTGACTGGCTGCCAACAGCAGCTATGTATATTGGTTATGGTCTTGGTTTCGTGGATGATCCGCACGACGTTTATTTCAAAGTGGTGCCAACCACAGACTTAAACACCACCTTTGCATTGAGTCTGAGTGTTTTTGCTCTAATTATTATCTACTCAATCAAGTACAAAGGCATCAAAGGTTTTACCAAAGAAATGACCATGAACCCGTTCAATCACTGGGCGCTTATTCCGGTCAACTTTGTGCTTGAAAGCATTACCTTACTGGCAAAACCTGCGTCACTGGCGCTGCGTTTGTTCGGTAACCTTTATGCGGGTGAGTTAATCTTCATTCTTATTGCTATGATTGGTTTTTGGCAGTTACCGGCGCACTTTGCGTGGGCGGTATTCCACATTCTGGTCATTACATTGCAAGCGTTTATTTTCATGATGCTAACCATTGTTTACTTAAGCATGGCGTCATCTGAACACTAAGTTTTAATACGTTTTAACTGAAAAGTTTTTGTTTTACTTTTTAACTTTAATCTACTGAAAAACTGGAGAAATCAATGGAAACTGTAGTTGCTTTTACTGCTATCGCTGTATCAATCATGATCGGTCTTGCTGCACTAGGTACAGCACTTGGCTTCGGTATGCTGGGTGGTAAATTCCTGGAAGCTGCTGCTCGTCAACCTGAATTAGCGCCTCAGCTGCAAGTTAAAATGTTCATCGTAGCGGGTCTTATCGATGCTATCGCGATGATCGGTGTTGCGGTTGCATTGCTATTCACTTTCGCAAACCCGTTCTTAACTCAGTTAGGCTAAGCGCGATTCGACGGTCACCAGATAAAGGAGGTCCGTTGTGGATATCAACGCAACTCTAATTGGACAAACGATCGCGTTCATCGTGTTCGTGTGGTTCTGCATGAAGTTCGTGTGGCCACCGATCATCAATGCTATCGAAGAGCGTCAGAAGAAAATTGCTGACGGTCTAAATGCGGGCGAACGCGCTCAAAAAGATTTAGAAAAAGCCCAGGAAGAAATTGCTGAGCAGCTAAAAGAAGCGAAACAGCAGGCGGCTGAAATCGTTGAACAGGCGAAAAAACGTGGCGCTAAAATCGTTGAGGAAGAAACTCAACGTGGTCACGAAGAACGTGAAAAAATCGTTGCGTCGGGTCACGAAGAAGTCACTGCTGAGCGTAACCGCGCTCGCGAAGAGCTGCGCAAGCAAGTTGCTGTTCTTGCAGTAACAGGGGCTCAGAAAATCATCGAGCGTGAAATTGATAAAGACGCTCACAGCGACATTGTTGAAAAACTGGTCGCTGAACTTTAATAAAGGGGTTTAGAGCTTATGTCAGAATTGACTACGGTCGCTCGCCCCTACGCTAAAGCAGCTTTTGATTTTGCTTTGGAACAAGGAGCGCTTGATAAATGGGACGAAATGCTCTCTTTTGCTGCTTCGGTAGCACAGGATGAAGCAATAGCGTCTTTCTTGAGCAGCTCTGCGACTGTTGGAAAAACCACGGAAGTATTTCTTGGTGTTTGCGGCGATGATATCGACGACAACATGAAGAACTTCCTTAAGGTTATGGCGGAAAACGAACGTTTACCGGCTTTACCAGCAGTAAGTGAGCTTTATCAGGCGTTTCGTGCAGAATATGACAAAGAAGTTACTGTCGATGTCAAATCAGCCACTCGGTTACTGAAAGCACAGCAAACTGAGTTAAGCAAAGCACTGGAAAAACGTCTGCAACGCAAAATTAAGCTGAACTGCAGTGTTGATAAGTCCATCATCGGTGGACTGGTCATAGAAGCAGGTGACACCGTTATCGATGGCACCTTGCGTGGCAAGCTCGATAGACTTGCCACCGCACTGCAATCCTAATTGGGGACTTGAGCATGCAATTGAATTCAAATGAAATCGCAGAACTTATCAAACAGCGAATTGAGAAGTTCGAAGTCACCAGCGAAGCTCGTAACGAAGGTACCATCATGTCTGTTCAGGACGGTATCATTCGTGTTCACGGACTTGCAGACTGTCTGCAAGGTGAAATGATTGAGCTTCCTGGTAATCGCTACGCTATCGCATTGAACCTTGAACGTGACTCGGTCGGTGCGGTTGTTATGGGCCCTTATGCAGATTTGCAGGAAGGCACCAAAGTAAAATCTACCGGTCGTATCTTAGAAGTTCCGGTTGGTGAAAAGCTGTTAGGCCGTGTGGTTAACACGCTGGGTCAACCTATCGACGGTAAAGGCCCTATTGAAGCTGACGGCTATGAGCCAGTTGAAAAAATCGCCCCGGGCGTTATCGAACGTCAATCAGTTGATCAGCCAGTACAAACGGGCTACAAATCAATTGACTCGATGATTCCAGTGGGCCGTGGTCAGCGTGAACTTATCATCGGTGACCGCCAAACTGGTAAAACTGCCCTAGCTGTTGACGCCATCATTAACCAGAAAAATTCTGGTATTAAGTGTGTTTACGTAGCCATCGGTCAGAAAAACTCAACCATCTCTGCTGTTGTACGTAAGCTGGAAGAGCACGGTGCATTGGAAAATACCATTGTGGTTGCTGCTTCTGCTTCAGAGTCTGCAGCACTGCAATACCTGGCAGCTTACTCTGGCTGTACTATGGGTGAATACTTCCGTGACCGCGGTGAAGACGCTCTGATTGTATACGATGACCTGTCTAAGCAGGCTGTTGCATACCGTCAAATTTCACTGTTGTTGCGTCGTCCGCCAGGTCGTGAAGCATTCCCTGGTGACGTTTTCTACCTTCACTCTCGCTTACTTGAGCGTGCAGCGCGTGTTAACGCTGACTACGTAGAAAAATTCACCGACGGTAAAGTAAAAGGCCAGACAGGTTCTTTAACTGCCTTACCTATCATTGAAACTCAGGCAGGTGACGTATCGGCGTTCGTACCGACTAACGTTATCTCAATCACCGATGGTCAGATCTTCTTAGAAACTGACTTGTTTAACTCAGGTATTCGTCCTGCGGTTAACGCCGGTGTATCGGTTTCTCGTGTTGGTGGTTCAGCACAAACGAAAATCATCAAGAAACTGGGTGGCGGTATCCGTCTTGCCCTGGCTCAGTATCGTGAATTGGCGGCGTTCGCTCAGTTTGCATCTGACCTTGATGAATCGACTCGTTCACAGTTGGAGCACGGTCAGCGTGTAACCGAACTGATGAAACAGAAACAGTACAAGCCTATGAGCGTGTCTCAAATGGCTGTATCAATTTATGCCGTTGAAAAAGGCTTCTTGAAAGACGTAGAAATCGACAAAATCATGGATTTTGAAGAATCGCTGCAATCTTTCATGGCGAGCGAATACGCCGAGCTAATGGCTGAGATTGATAAAACTGGCAACTATAACGACGACATCGATGCGCAATTGAAAGCAGCGCTTGAGAAATTCAAGCAAACGCAATCATGGTAATCGCACCTGGCCGCAGTAGCGGCCATTTGTCGTTGAGTTAACAGGAGAATCGTCATGGCCAGCGGTAAAGAGATAAAAACTCAGATCTCGAGTATCGGTAATACTCAGAAGATCACCAGTGCTATGGAAATGGTCGCTGCGTCGAAAATGAAAAAGGCGCAGGAACGTATGGAGGCTAGTCGCCCCTATGCGGATACCATTCGCAAGGTGATTGGTCATGTGGCACGCGGTAACCTTGAGTATCGTCATCCATTTATGGAAGAACGTCAGGTTAAGCGTGTGGGTTACATCATTGTTTCTACCGACCGTGGTTTGTGTGGCGGCTTGAACGGTAATGAGTTCAAGAAAGTCGTTAAGCACGCTAACGAATGGAAAGAGCAAGATGTTGAAGCGGATTTTGCCGCAATAGGCAGCAAAGCAACCGGTTTCTTCAAGCGTTTTGGTAAGTTGAAAGCGCAAGTTTCAGGTATGGGCGATAAGCCAGAACTGAAAGAAATCACCGGTTCTATCCAGGTTATGCTGGATGCCTTTGAAGAAGGTAAAATCGATCGCTTGTACGTCGTATTCAACAAATTTGTGAATACGATGACCCAGGAGCCGACCATTCATCAATTGTTGCCATTGCCGCAAGCAGGATCGGAAGAAGAAGTGCAGACAGGTAGCTGGGATTACCTGTATGAGCCGAATCCAGAAAGTATTCTAGATACGCTAATCCGTCGCTTTGTAGAAATGCAGGTGTATCAGGGTGTCGTAGATAACTTTGCTAGTGAGCAAGCCGCTCGGATGATTGCGATGAAAGCTGCGACTGACAACGCCGAAGATATTATCGACCAGCTGCAATTGCAGTATAACAAGGCGCGTCAGGCAGCAATTACGCAAGAAATTTCGGAAATAGTGTCCGGCGCCGAAGCGGTATAACGCGGCAACGGTTAACAGAATTGAAGAGTTAGAGGAAACGTCATGAGTCAAGGTAAGGTCGTACAAATTATCGGCGCCGTTGTGGATTTAGAATTTCCACAAGACGCTGTACCAAAAGTATACGACGCACTGAAAGTGACCGAAGGTGGTTTAGAAGGTTTGGTTCTTGAAGTTCAGCAACAGCTGGGCGGCGGAATCGTACGTGCCATCGCAATGGGTACAACTGACGGTCTGCGTCGTGGTATCACCGCTAAAAATACCGGTGAGTCAATCATGGTTCCAGTGGGTAAGAAGACCCTGGGCCGTATTATGGATGTATTGGGTAACCCAATTGATGAAGCGGGTCCTATCGGTGAAGACGAGAAAATGTCGATTCACCGTGCAGCACCAAGCTACGAAGAACAGTCAAACACTAACGAACTGTTAGAAACTGGTATCAAAGTCATCGACTTGATTTGCCCGTTTGCTAAAGGTGGTAAAGTCGGTCTGTTCGGTGGTGCTGGTGTTGGTAAAACCGTTAACATGATGGAGCTTATTCGTAACATCGCAATCGAGCACAGCGGTTACTCAGTATTCGCTGGTGTTGGTGAGCGTACTCGTGAAGGTAATGACTTCTATCACGAGATGAACGATTCAAACGTTCTGGATAAAGTATCACTGGTTTATGGTCAGATGAACGAGCCACCGGGCAACCGTTTACGTGTTGCTTTAACCGGTTTGACTATCGCTGAGAAATTCCGTGACGAAGGTCGCGATGTACTTTTCTTCGTTGATAACATCTACCGTTACACTCTGGCCGGTACTGAGGTATCAGCACTGTTAGGTCGTATGCCTTCAGCGGTTGGTTATCAGCCTACCCTGGCCGAAGAAATGGGTGTTCTTCAGGAACGTATCACTTCGACTAAGACAGGCTCAATCACGTCTGTTCAGGCCGTTTACGTACCTGCGGATGACTTAACGGATCCATCACCTGCAACAACCTTCGCTCACTTGGATGCGACTGTTGTATTGAACCGAGACATCGCGTCATTGGGTATCTACCCTGCGGTTGACCCATTGGATTCAACGTCACGTCAATTAGACCCACAGGTTATCGGTGATGAGCACTACGACACAGCAATGGGTGTTCAGGAAGTACTGCAGCGTTATAAAGAGCTGAAAGACATCATTGCGATTCTGGGCATGGACGAGTTGTCTGAAGAAGACAAACTGTCTGTATCTCGTGCTCGTAAAATTCAGCGCTTCTTGTCGCAGCCTTTCTTCGTAGCCGAAGTATTTACTGGTGCGCCAGGTAAATACGTATCGTTGAAAGACACTATTGCCGGCTTTAAAGGCATTTTAGATGGCGAATACGACGATATGCCAGAGCAGGCCTTCTACATGGTTGGTACCATCGAAGAAGCGGTAGAAAAAGCCAAAAACCTGTAACCAACCGGGAGGTTTGAATGGCAACACAAACATTAAATCTGGACGTTGTTAGCGCTGAAGAGAAACTGTTCTCAGGCGTAGTACAAACGGTTCAGGTTTCTGGTAGCGAAGGTGAGCTGGGTATTTACCCAGGTCACGCACCTCTACTGACAAAAATTAAGCCAGGTATGGTGCGTTATGTCAGTGAAGCGGGTGATGAAGAGCTTATGTATGTCGCCGGCGGTGTTTTAGAAGTTCAGCCGGGTCATGTCATTGTACTTGCTGATGTTGCAGTACGTGGCGATGACCTAGATGAGCAAGCCGCAGAAGCTGCGAAAAAACGTGCTGAAGAAGCTATTGCTGACTCGGGTGCTGATGTCACTTATGCGGAAGCTATTGCCGAATTATCACGTGCGTTGGCTCAGCTTGAGGTTATTCGTAAGCTTAAGCGCTAAAAGTTTGTATATAACCTGTAAAAGGCCTTGTTGTGAGTACAACAAGGCCTTTTTTGTCGTTACAATGCCGATTATGAATGTTTTATTAAGGACTCGATAATTATGAAGTTACGCGTTGTGATTCTGGCGGCTGGTAAAGGAACCAGAATGCGCTCGGACTTACCCAAAGTGCTGCATAAGGTGGCGAATAAACCAATGGTTGAGCACGTGATTGATACGGCGCGCTCGTTAAAGCCTGAGGCAATAAACCTGATATACGGCCATGGCGGCGAGCACTTACAGCAAAGTATTCAGGGCGACGATTTAACCTGGGTAGAGCAACGCGAACAACTCGGTACCGGACATGCGGTTCAACAAGTTATTCCTTACTTAAAAGACGATGAAAAAGTCGTTATTTTGTACGGTGATGTGCCGCTATTAACCGAGTCGACCTTAATTAAACTTTTAACTGCCACCCAGACGACAGAGTTGGGTCTTCTAACCATGACTCTCGACGACCCTAACGGTTACGGTCGTATCGTCAGAAATTCAGATAAACAAGTGACCGGCATTGTCGAACAAAAAGACGCAAATGCCGAGCAACTCGCTATTCAGGAAGTGAACACCGGCATTATGATTGCCGATGGCGCTAAACTTAAAGCGTGGCTAGAGAGCTTAAGTAACGACAATGCCCAGAAAGAGTATTATTTGACGGATATTGTGGCGATGGCCGCCGAACAGGGCGTGACAATTGCCACCGCACAACCCGACGCAACCTATGAGGTGGAAGGTGCTAATAATCGCCAGCAATTAGCGCAGCTAGAACGAGCTTTTCAGCGCCGCAAAGCCGACGAATTAATGACTCAGGGCGTCACTTTAATTGATCCTGCCCGTTTCGATTGTCGCGGTAAGTTAACCGTAGGCAACGATGTCACTTTCGATATTAACGTGGTTATTGAAGGTGATGTCACTATTGGTAATAACGTCACTATTGAGCCTAACTGTGTCATTAAAGACGCAAAAATCGGCGACAACACGGTGATTCGTGCGAATTCACACATTGAGGGTGCGACAGTAGCGCGAAATTGCAAAGTGGGTCCATTTGCTCGCTTGCGCCCCGGTGCGGAACTTGCTGATGAAGCACAGGTCGGAAACTTTGTTGAAATGAAGAAAAGCCGCTTAGGTAAAGGCTCGAAAGCAAGTCACTTAACCTATTTGGGCGACGCTCAGGTTGGTGATTACGCGAACATTGGTGCGGGAACCATTACCTGTAACTACGACGGCGTGAATAAGTTCCTGACCGAAATTGGTAATGGTGCATTTATTGGCTCTAACAGCTCGTTGGTTGCACCAGTAAAAATAGGTAACAATGCAACCGTTGGAGCCGGCTCGGTAGTGACCCGGGAAGTGGCTGACGAAGAACTTGCGGTAGCGCGTGGTAAACAGCGTAATATCAGTGGCTGGCAACGCCCTCAGAAAAAAGGAAGTTAAGTTATGTGCGGTATAGTAGGTGCAACATCAGAACGCCGTGTTGCCGGTATTTTGTTGGAAGGTTTAAAACGTCTTGAATACAGAGGGTATGACTCGGCAGGCGTTGCTGTTATTGATGCTAACAACGAATTAAAAAGCGTCAGACGAACCGGTAAAGTACAGGAATTGAAAGACGCGATAGATCAGAACCCGTTAGACGGGACTATCGGCATTGCGCACACTCGATGGGCGACACACGGTGGTGTGACCGAAGCGAATGCTCACCCTCACCGCTCTGAAGATGAGATTGCGGTTGTGCATAACGGCATTATTGAAAACCATGAACGTCTACGCGAAGAGTTAAAAGCCGAAGGCTATGTGTTTAATTCACAAACAGACACCGAAGTCATCGCTCACTTAATTCATCATGAGCGCAAAACCAAGGGCGATTTGTTAGAAGCTGTTCAATCTGCTGTTCGTCAGTTGGAAGGCGCTTATGGCACCGTTGTTATGGATACTAAGCATCCTGAACGTCTGGTCGTTGCTCGCTCTGGCAGCCCATTGGTTATCGGTGTTGGAATTGGCGAGAACTTTGTCGCCTCTGATCAGTTGGCACTGTTACCGGTTACCCGCCAGTTTATTTATCTGGAAGAAGGTGATGTCGCCGATATTAACCGCACAGATATTGCCATTTATGACACTGAAGGTCATTCAGTAGAACGTGAGGTGGTCGAGTCTGATGTCAGCTATGACGCTGGCGGTAAAGGTCAGTACCGTCATTTCATGTTGAAAGAAATTTATGAACAGCCAATAGCGGTTCGTAATACACTGGAAGGTCGTTTGTCGGAAACTACCGTGTTGGATAACGCCTTTGGTGAGAACGCAGCGGAAATTCTGAAGGATATTGAGCATGTCCAAATTGTCGCCTGTGGCACCAGTTATCATGCCGGTATGGTTGCCCGCTACTGGCTGGAATCTATGGCCAATGTGTCATGCAATATCGAAATTGCCTCAGAGTTCCGTTATCGCAAGTCCTATGTTCATCCGAACAGCTTATTAGTCACTATTTCCCAAAGTGGTGAAACGGCGGATACGTTGGCGGCACTGCGCTTGTCAAAAGAATTGGGTTATAAAGGCAGCCTGACCATTTGTAATGTGGGCTCGTCGTCTATGGTGCGCGAGTCGGATCTGGCCTTTTTAACTCGCGCTGGCGCGGAAATTGGCGTGGCGTCGACCAAAGCTTTCACAACACAGCTTACCGGTCTATTAATGCTGACCTTAGGCATTGGTAAATACCGCGGTATGCCAGAGCAGCAGCAAGAGGCCGTTGTTCATGCACTGCAAGCCTTACCAACCAAGCTGGAAGAAGCGGTGGCATTAGCCGATGAAATTGAAGAGCTGGCTCAGGATTTTGCTAACAAAGACCACAGCCTGTTCCTTGGACGTGGTAACCAATACCCTATTGCTATGGAAGGCGCTTTAAAACTGAAAGAAATTTCTTACATTCATGCAGAAGCCTATGCTGCTGGTGAGTTAAAGCACGGCCCACTGGCACTGATTGATGAAGAAATGCCGGTTATTGTCGTGGCACCGAACAACGACTTACTGGAAAAGCTGAAGTCGAACGTGGAAGAAGTACGAGCCCGTGGCGGGTTGATGTACGTTTTTGCTGATAAAAACGCCCATTTCAAGAGTGATGATACAATGAACGTGTTGAACGTTTGTCACTGTGACGAAGTGATAGCGCCTATTGTTTACACCGTTCCGTTGCAGCTGCTGTCTTACTATGTAGCTTTGATAAAAGGTACGGATGTAGACCAGCCCAGAAATTTGGCTAAGTCAGTTACTGTGGAATAAGGAAGGGCCGAAAGGCCCTTTTTTGTGGCGTAGTAATAAAGTTTATTACCTAGTAATAAAGAACCAAAGTTAGCTTATCTTGATAAAGATAGAAACTCGGTTATGCTGAAATAAAGCATATCGAGTTGATGAAATGGCAAAATAAAAAATACTCGCTGAGCAAGGTGCAGATTGCGAAAAGAATATAAGGAAGGACATGGAGCGATGAAGTTACATCTCTCGGTCGATCTAGGCAAATATACTCTCACCTCACCAACAATGTTGCCGAGATAGTCATGTTATTGGACTTTTTAGTGAACTTAGCTGACAAGTTTGTGGTAACTGAGATGATTTCTATTGATTAATAATTACTTACGGTAGGTTACTTATATGTGGTTTCCAGCAAAAATTTTTCTAAAGGGCTTTCTGCGCTGGTTAGTCATAAGTGCTGCTATTATATTCACTATTTTCGCTATTAAACTTGGACTAAACGAAGAGTTGACTGTGCAACATTTTAGTCTAGTTTCATGGCAGGCAACTAAATTTATCTTTTTGTTTTCCTCTCTCAGTGGAGCGGTGGATGTTTTTCTTTATTGGTTAAAAGCTAGGGAAAATAAAGAAAGAGCTTAGTTGGATAATTGTCATAACGTGCTTTGTTGGTTGCCGTCTCTTCTCACAGTAAATACCCGAAAAGCGATCAAACTCTTAAAAAATACGTAGCTATAATAGAAGAGCGTAACGATAAGGAGCCATTATGGATAATTTCATATCGCTATGGGGCGAATCGGCGTATACCAGCCTCGGTTTTTTCTGGATGGCGTTATGGGCGTTTGTATTAGGTTATTTGATCAGTAGCTTAATTCAAGTGCTTATTACTAAGCGGCGAATGCGCAAGGCAATGGGCGGCAATGACCTTAAGTCAGTGTCGCTGGGTACCTTTTTTGGTTTTATCTCCAGCTCTTGCAGTTTCGCCGCTCTTTCAACGACCCGGGCTTTATTTAACAAAGGCGCAGCGTTTAGCGCCTCTATGGCTTTCATGCTGGCCTCTACAAACCTGGTTATTGAACTGGGTTTTGTTATTTCAATATTTCTAGGCTGGCAATTTGTCGTTGGTGAGTATGTCGGCGGATTGTTGCTTATTCTCTTCGTCTGGTTATTCATCACCCTAACCAACCCTCAAAACCTCATTAAAAGTGCCCGTAAAGAGGAAGATGAAGACGACGAACATCATCATGAAAGCACGCTTTCCGATTTGCTCAGTGTCGATACGTGGCAAAAAGTTGGTCAGAAGTACGTGATGGAATGGCAGATGGTCTGGCAGGATGTCCTTATTGGCTTTACTGTCGCCGGTGTGATCTCGGCCTTCGTGCCCAGTGCTTTCTTCGAGTGGCTGTTTATTGGAGTGGGTACTCAGGGTGAGCCTGGCTTCTGGTCATTATTACAGCAAGCGGTTGTTGGTCCTATCGCTGCATTTTTCACATTCATAGGTTCCATGGGGAACATCCCATTGGCGGCGGTGCTTTTTGGTGAAGGTGTCGCTTTTGCGGGTGTTATGGCATTCATTTTCTCTGATTTAATTGTCTTGCCGGTATTAAAGATTAATGCGCGCTATTACGGCTGGAAAATGGCCTTGTACATCGCTTTAATGTTGTTCGTTTGTCTGGTCGCGGCGTCGCTGTCTATGCATTATGGCCTGTTAGCTTTTGACGCACTACCCGACGCCTCTCAATGGTCATCACCGGCTGAACAAAAGCATTTCAAACTGAACTATGGTTTTGTCCTCAACATTGTCTTCTTGTTGCTCAGTGTGGTTATGATTGTACTTTGGCGTAAGAAACAAAAAGAGCATGAGCATCATCACCACCATGATCACGGCGGGTCGTCGTCTGTTGGCGAAAAAGTTATGAACACTTTATGCGTCGTGAGCGTCCTTTGGTTAATGGGTGGGCTAATTGCCTATATTCTGTAAAAAGAACTTAACGATAAAGCTTGGTTATGCCATGTTTAGTCTATGAAAGTTCTAATATGTGATGACTCTAAAGTCGCCCGAAAAAGCATTGAGCTTGCCTTGCCTAAGGACTGGGACATTGAGGTGAGCTTCGCTGAAAATGGGCAAGAAGCATTAGAACTTATAAAACAAGGTCTTGTAGAGCTGCTGTTCCTTGACTTAACCATGCCAGTAATGGATGGTTTTGAGGTTTTAAAAAATATTAGGGAACAGCAGTTAGACTGCCTGACAATAGTCATCTCCGGTGATATTCAGGAAGAGTCACAACGCCGGGTAGAAAAACTCGGTGCTTTGGGTTTTATAAAGAAACCTATTGTTTCTGAAGAATTGCATGATGTACTCGAGCGCTATGGTCTTATAAGAGAGTTATTGTCTGGTAACCACCAGCGCCGGAAAGCAAAAACTGAGCCTATTGAGCCTACCGATATTTTAAAGGAGGTCAGCAATATAGCGCTTGGCGATGCGGCAAAACTGCTTGGTGATATGTTGAGTTCCTTTATTCAACTACCTGTCCCAGAGGTGGCCAAGCGCCCTTACAATGCGCTGATCCATGAACTTCACGATGACAATGTACGTGTAAACATGGTGTCTGAGGGTTTTGTTGGTAACGCAATAGCCGGAGAAGCCATTCTTTGCGTTGATAACCGAACCCTAAACGACTTACCGTCTAAGTTGTCGGACTATCACGGTTATGAATTTAAGGATGACAGCCGAAGTGTATTGCTAGATGTTGCCTCAACGCTGATAGCCGCTTTTTTAAAGCGGTTCTCCTCACAACTGGATTTAGAATTAAACATCAGTCAGCCAGCCTTTCTGGGAATGAGCGAAACCGTCAATAATGTGTTCAAAGAAGATGTGAAAGACAAAGAAGTTTTAGTCATTACCATCGACTATGAGATCCCTGACTATCATTTGAATTGCGATCTCTATGTTATTTTTACTGAAGCTTCAATTGCAGCACTTGAAGAACGAGCCGGGTACTTTATCGATGAATAAAGATGAGTTAGACATTACTAACCTGCATTGGGTTTTACAAATTCTTCAGAATATTGAAGTTGGACTGGTAGTTTTTGACCGCAATTACGAGGTTAAAGTGTGGAACGGTTTTATGGAAAACCACAGTGGTATCAGTAGTGTTGCGGCTAGAGATGAAAACTTGTTCACTCTGTTGCCAACCTTACCTAGAAGCTGGTTCCAATACAAAACCGAATCCGTTTTAAAGTTGGGGATTCAGGCCCACTGTAACTGGCAGCAAGAGCCTCACATTCTGAACTTTGAAAATACCCGGCCGTTTACAGCAGAGTCTGAATTAATGTTTCAGAACGTGACGTTATTTCCATTATTCTCTACTGACAAACAAATCCATCATATTTGTGCGCTGGTTTATGATGTCAGTGAGGAAGCGACTAACTTATTAAAGTTAAAAGCCATCAGCCAGACGGATGCCTTAACCCAACTCGTTAATCGCGGACATTGGCAAACGCTTTTTGAGCAGGAATTTCTTCGTTGTAAACGCTACGAAGACACCGCATCTGTCATCATGATGGATATTGACCACTTTAAGCAGGTTAACGACACGTATGGGCATCAAATAGGTGATCGGGCTATTCAACTGATTGCAGATATCATTTTAGAAAGTCAGCGAGAAACGGATGTTTGTGGCCGCTACGGCGGAGAAGAGTTTGTCATTCTCTTACCTAAAACGTCGTTAAAAGACGGTGTGCTAGTTGCCGAGCGGTTAAGAAAGCGGATAGAAGAAACGCCTATGCCTTTAGGCAAAGAATACAATGATGAGCAGCTAAAATTAACCGTAAGTGCAGGCGTTGCTGAGTTTTCTGATCAATTTTCAATCGCGGATAATTGGCTGGAAAAAGCGGATGCAGCCTTGTATGAATCTAAAGAGAATGGCCGAAACCAGGTTTCAACGTAAAACCTCCGGTAAATAACCGGAGGTTTTCGTGTCATGGCTTAGAACGTCGCGATAACTTTCAAATCGCCGGATACTTTGCTTTTGTCTGAGACATACCCAATACCTTGCGGGTTGCTCTTCAAAAACTCAATGACCGCATCGTCGTTGTTTAACGTTTCAAGTGGTGTCGCCCGGCCAGTAAACTTTAACTTAGCCCAGTGACGCTTTAATTGGTTGCCGGTTTGGCCTACTAACGCTTCTTCAAAAGCGGTACGAGTGGCTGAGTCTTCAGGCAGGTTAACGCCGGTTAAAACACGCGACTGCCCCAAATAAATTCGGGCGATGGACTCTTCGTTAATCTCAGTCTGAGACACGACAACGCCGTTGTTTGCCGACGCTGAGAAGCTCAGCATACCGGCGAACAACACGATGAGAAATACGGCTAACTTTTTCATCATACTTCCTTAAAATACAAATTGAACGGCAGCTGATGCCAAAACATCAGATTCGTCGGTTAACTTGTTGTCAGCGTGAGTAACGTCAAATTTCAAAACCGCACTTGGCGCAATGTTGAAGTTAACGCCGATAGAGCTGTAAGCCGTTTCGGTAACCACGATATTGGCTGCTTGATTCACGACGGCTTGTAATTGCGGGTCGGGTACAGCAAAGCGCTCAGGGTTCATGACTTTGTCGTCAGTTTTGCCGTAAGTCGCATGCAGTGCCCAGGAGTCGAAACGTTTTCCGGCGGTAATGTAAGCTGAACGCTGTTTTGGAACGTAGCTATTTTCTAACTCTAATTCCGTATATTCAGCGCCAACAAACCAATCGAAATTGTCGTACATAACGCCGACACCAGCGAAGGTGCCTTTGTCTTCCGACGCATCAAGTTCAGCGATGATTTGATCAGCTCCAACTTGTTCTAATAGCGTAAGTAATGCGTCTACATCACCGTCAATACCGCGTAACTGAATATTTGCGTCATTGGTTTGGTAGTACGCGACTCGCATCGTCAGGTTGCTGTACATAGCACTGGTATTAAAGCCGATAAGGTTGTTCAATTCCGCTTCGGCCGTTTCACCCCCAATTACACTAATGTCGTCCTGCATATTGCCGGCAACAACTTGCGTGTTAAAAGTGAAGTCACCAACGAACGCATTATGCTGAAAGCTAACGCCGGTGTAGTTATCGAAAGGCACGCGATAAACGCTCTGAGGGGTGCGCAGCCAATGGTAGCTGTAACCGACATCCAGATAGTCCGAATACATATAAAAAGGTAAGCGCAGTTTACCGACGTTCACGCTGGCGGAGTCAGTCAGCTGATACTGTAGGTATGCCCACTCAACGCCAAGGTCAAAGTCTTCAGAGCCGCGCGACATAATTTGCGTGGTGACACTGAGTTTGTCAGACAAGTTAGCTTTTGCTTGCAGAGCAAATAGACTGCCTGGGTTAAAGTCCAAATCGTTATCGTAGCCGAACAGCTGGTCATTGCTGCCGGTTGTCATGCCAGCGGCTATACTGCCAAAGCCACTCCATTCAATTTGATCCTGGGCAAGCGCAGAAGAGCTCATAACCAGTGCGGTTGCACTGATAGAAGCTAATAAAGAGTACTTCATGAAAAACTCCTAAAGGAAGGTTACAACACTATAATTTAGCGATATCTAAAGTTGGCGAAATTTTGGACTGTTCGACGTGTGTAAGCAATACTTCATTTGCGTTATAAATGAGTGTTACATTAACAAGAATTACGTTTTTTAAACGGCTTTTCAGTCGTTAAAACAAACCTTTATTAACATTAGGGATAATATGCACCACCACCATCATCATGACACAGCGTCTGAGCGCATTGGCTGGGCGTTTTTCTTGAATCTGTGTTTTACCGTTATTGAGTTTATCGGTGGAATACTGACAAACAGTACGGCAATACTCGCAGATGCGGTACACGATTTGGGCGACAGCATATCCATTGGTATGGCTTGGTTGCTTGATAAATTCAGCAAAAAAGACGCGACCAACACCTTCACTTATGGTTACCGGCGCCTCTCGTTAGTCGGTGCCTTTATTAATGCTGTTATTCTTACAGCAGGTTCCATTTGGATTCTATTTGAAGCTATCCCGAGGCTGTGGAATCCGGTTATGCCAATGGCGGAGGGAATGGCATTACTGGCCGTGTTTGGCGTTATTGTGAATGGTTACGCGGCATTTAAACTCTCTAAAGGTCAGTCACTGAATGAACGAGTATTGAATTGGCATTTGCTGGAAGACGTTCTGGGCTGGGTTGCCGTACTGATCGTTTCTGTTGTTTTACTGTTTGTCGACTGGCCTATTCTTGACCCTCTGCTTTCTATTGCTTTTACGCTATTTATTCTTGTGAATGTGATACGTCACCTTGGCGCAACGATTAAATTATTTGTTCAAGCTTCCCCTGACCCGGAAGTCTATCAGCAAATTCATAAAAAGTTGGTGGTGCTGGACTTAGTCGATAACGCCCACCATCTGCACTTTTGGTCGCTCGATGGCGAACGCCATGTATTAACCGCTCATATTGTGGTATCAAAGGAATTAACCAGCACGGAGAGAGCGGTGCTGAAAGAAAAAATATCAGAACAACTGGCCGAGTTTGAATTAGCTCATACAACCATAGAGCTGGAGTATCCCGACGAAGCCTGTCGTGATCATTAACGGAGGTTTACCATGGAATTGTTTGGCAGTTACACGTCACCTTATGTAAGACATTGCCGTATTGCACTGTTAGAGACAGATACTAAGTTTTCATTAACAGAAACAGACTACGATACGAGTGCAAAGCTTAGTCCGGCGAAAAAAGTGCCGTTTTTGCACCATAACGATTTAAGACTGCACGACTCCACCAGTATTTTGAAGTATGTGCGGGAAAAAGCGGGTGAACGGTTTTTTGCTGATACGAAGGACTTTGACCAATATTGTCTGGTTAACACCGCAATGGACGCTGCCGTTAATATTTTTCTATTGGAAAAAGACGGCGTAAAAAGTACGCAAGCACCTTATTTAGAGCGCCAGCAAGAGCGCATTAACGATATACTTCAATTGATGGAAGAAAAAGACCACGCGGTCGCCTATGAAGGCCCCCATCCGTTTAGTGACGGTGAATTAAGGCTAGGATGCTTCTTGAGTTGGGGGTTGTTCCGAAAACGGTTTAATTTGGATAAGTACCCACGATTAGAGGCGTTCGTTGATAAGCTCAACGACTACCCCTACTTCGCGGATACGGATCCATCTAAGGTTTAGTAAGCTTTTATTGCCCGGCTGCGTTCAGGAATTTCCTCGTTCAGCAGCCGGTCGTTTTGTGAATAGTCCATGGGTACATCAATCAGATGCACACCCGGCTTGTTCAGGCACTCTTTCATCATTGGTATCAGGTTATCGATACTGTCCACGCGATAGCCTTTGGCACCATAAGACTCAGCGTATTTCACAAAGTCTGGGTTATTGAAGTCCAAACCATAGTCACTTAAGCCCATGTGCTGCTGCTTCCATTTTATCATGCCATAGCCACTGTCATTTAGAATGACAATGACAATGTCCAGGTTCATTCGAACTGCGGTTTCAAGCTCTTGTGAGTTCATCATGAACCCACCGTCTCCGCATATTGCCATGACTTTTTTCTCTGGATTAACCAGCTTCGCGGCCATTGCTGATGGTAAACCAGCGCCCATCGATGCTAATGCGTTATCCAGTAATACGGTATTGGGTTCGCGAGCGGGATAATTGCGGGCAAACCAAATTTTATAAATGCCGTTATCCAGTGCAATAACGCCATCGTCCGGCATGACTTCCCGCACGTCTTCGACTAAGCGTTGAGGTAAAATAGGGAAACGACTGTCGTCGGCGCCTTCATCGGTATGATCCCGCATGTGGTCGCGAACCTTCAGCATAAAGTCAAAGTCCCAGTGCTCTTGCGGTTCAATGCCTTCTTTTAGCTGCCAAATACTATTACCAATGTCACCAATCATACTGGCGTGTGGGAAGTAGACCGAGTCTACCTGGGCGCCCTGGAAGTTGATATGAACTACTTTTCTTTCGTCGTTGACGCCGGTTTTCATCATAAACGGAGGCTTCTCAACAACATCATGGCCAACGTTCAGAATTAAGTCCGCTTTTTCTATTGCTCGGTGCGGGTAGTCACCGTCAGATACCGCAGCATTACCTAACCAGCGAGGGTGATCTTCATTAATAACCCCTTTACCCATTTGCGTTGTAATAAATGGAATGCCGGTTTTGTCGACAAAAGCTCTGAGCATTTTCGCGGTAATTTTGCGGTTTGCCGCAGCACCAATGAGCAGCACAGGGTGTTTCGCGTCTTTTAACAGCTGCAGAACATGACGAACCGCTTTATGCTCAGTAATGGGACGGCGCGAGAAGCTTGGCGTTATTGGGTTAGCGTTAACTTCTTCGCGCGCAATGTCGTCAGACAACTCTAGGTGAGACGCACCTGGCCGCTCGTCTTCTGCACGACGAAACGCTTCCCGAACGTGGGACGGAATACTGCTGGCGCTGATAATAGGCTGTGTGTATTTGGTAATGGGCGTCATCATATCGACAACGTCGATAATCTGAAACTGACCCTGATGACGTTCTTTAATCGGTTTTTGGCCGGTAATAACCACCATTGGCATAGCGCCCAGTTGCGCATAGGCTACTGGCGTCACCAGGTTGGTTGCACCAGGCCCTAACGTCGATAAACAAACGCCCGGTTTACCTGTTAAACGGCCATAAGTGGCAGCCATAAAGCCGGCACCTTGTTCGTGGCGTGTTAGAATAAGCTCAATATTAGATTTTGAAAGAGACTCTAATAGGTCCAGATTTTCTTCGCCCGGAATACCGAAAACGTATTCAACACCTTCGTTCTCCAGAGCTTTTACGAATAAATCGGATGCTTTCACGTCGCTGTCTCCTTGCGTTTAATTCTTTTTAGTTTAATGAGTTACGTAAAGCATAGGAGATATGATCAAAAAAATCCGCAATCAGACCAAACTGATTGCGGATTTTGTAACAGCTTTACATTAAAGCGAATTAAGAGTCAGACGTTAACTCTTCTAAGCGAGCGCGTAATTCTTCATCATTCTGTGCTTGTTGAATGATCATGTTGTACTGCTGAGGCGTCAGACCCGCATCTTCAACCGCTGCAATCATTTCTTGCTGAGCAGACTGTTGAATATTACGAGCTTCTTCCTGGTTTTCTGCATTTTGGAATTTTGCACGGTATTTTTCAGTAACGCCCTGTACTTCTTCCATTGCTGAAACAAATTTAACCAGCATACCTTCGGTAATTTCCTGGGTTTGCTGTTGTTGTGCCATGGTGTCTTGCGCTTGTTGCTGCTGTGCCATAGCGGCAGTGCTACCCAGTGCGAATACCGTAGCTAATGCGATGATTGTCTTTTGCATGATAATCTCCTTGTTGATTCTGTCAGATTGACTAACGCACTATTTAAAGCGAAGACTGTGCCAACTCTATAAGATACTGTTATTAATGTGCTTTTTGTTTGATAAGTAATCTTTAAGGCAGACGCTTTGGAAAATGTGTATCCTGAGTACACAGCCAAAGGAGGAGAGTGTGACAAAAGTATACAGATGGCCGCTTTCTAGTTTGCAACGCCGCTTACTTGCTTACGTCGTTTTCCCCATGCTGCTTATTTCGGGCATAGCTATCAGTGTGGGCTTACAGGTTGCTTCAGAGGAAGCTAATGATCGTTTAAAAAGCGACTTAGAGCTTTTGGGGCGCGCTATCAGCTTACCGATTAGTGATGCGTTGGTTAATAATGACTTAGATACAGTACAAGCTAACCTCGACTCTGTTTTTAGTATCGGCCGTGTTTACGGCGCATCGGTTTACAACGTTTACGGCGAGCAAGTTGCTGAGGCGGGGGTAACGGAAACCGATTTAAGTAATAGTCAGTTAGCGTTACAAACGGTGCAAACCGGAATAAAACAGGATGATTACCGACGGGTAGAAGGACGTGATGTTTTCTCACAGTTCCTTCCTATAGTGGACAGAGGCGGCAGAATTATCGGGTTATTGCAAATTAACCGCCGAGCCAGTGACTTTGATGAGTCTTTCGAAGAACTTAGCCAATATGCCTGGTTAACCTGGGGCGCCTTTGCCGTTATTACTATCGCCGTATTAGTATTCGGTCATTATCGAGGTGTGGGGCGACACGTTGTCAAACTGAAAGACGCGATGCTGCAAGTGGCGGAAGGTAACCGCAACGCGCGTGTAGAACCTGAAGGTCCTTCCGAATTGCAGGAAGTTGCTCAGGGGCTGAATCGAATGCTAGACAGTATTGAAAATGCCGAAAAGGAGCTAGAGCAGCGACGTCAGCACGAAACCTCACTTCAGCAGGCATTGCGCGAACAGGAAAAAATGGCGGCTATCGGTAGTGTCGCTAGTGGAGTAGCACACGAACTTGGGGCGCCACTCACCGTAATAGATGGTCGCGCCAGTCGCCTTTTAAGAACCCACAAAGATGGAGAAAGTCAGCGTCAGCTGCAAGCGGTGCGTGGTCAAGTGCAACGCCTAACCGGGTTGGTGAATCAGCTTCTCGCATTCTCCAGAACACCGGTTCAGCAGAGAGAAACCTTATCGCTTCAGTCTTTGGTTGAAACGGCAGTAACCAGTATTCAGTTTGAGCAAGATAAAGGCTCAGCTAAAGTCGAGCTGGGTGAGTTACCGGATGTCACGTTAAAAGTGGATAGTAAGCGGCTTGAACTGGCGTTGGTGAATGTCATGCGCAATGCGTTACAGGCAGCAAAACATATAGTGCACTTGCACGCCGAACTCGATAACCGCAATACCTTGAATATTATTATCGACGATGACGGTGAGGGCTTGCCAGAAAATATGAAAGAAAAAGCTCTGCACCCGTTTGAAACTAATAAACCACAAGGTAAAGGAACCGGTTTGGGTCTGACCATAGTGAAACATGTATTGAGTGATCATCAGGGTGAACTGACGTTAACGAATAATGACAAGGGTGGCTGTCGAGCTATTTTAAGCTTACCGTCGTCGAGCCTGGCTGATAGGTCAGTGATAGGAGAACAATAATGGCTGTACTTAAAGCTGTCATTGGTGTGGTTGAAGATGACCCAGCTTTGCAGGAGCTTTTGGTCGAAGAGCTTGAAGCGGAAGGCTACCAGGTGAGCGCCTGGGGAAGCTTAGAAGAGTTTCAATGCAGCAAGGCAAGTCCCGATTTAATTGTCAGCGACATACGACTGCCGGGAAAGTCAGGGCTCACTTTGCTGGAAAGCTTAAAACAGCAGGATAACCCACCGGCACTGCTGCTGATAACAGCATTTGGTACAGTTGACCAGGCGGTGGATGCGCTGAAAAAAGGTGCCGATGACTTTCTGACTAAACCGCTGGATATCGAGCACCTACTGTTGAGCGTTGATCGGATATTAGAGCATCGTTCATTGCAGCGGGAGCTGAAACGTTACAAACAGCAGCAGAAAGGTCCCGGTGGCCTGGTAGGACAAAGCCCCGCCATGCGTAAGCTTTATGACCAAATAGAGCACATTGCGCCAACGGGTGGCAGTGTCCTTATTACCGGTGAAAGTGGCACTGGTAAGGAGCTAGTCGCTAAAGCCCTGCATGAACTGAGCGACAGAGCTGACAAACCGTTTCAGGCCGTTAACTGTGCGGGCATTCCTGCTGACTTAATGGAAAGTGAGTTCTTTGGCCATGCTGCAGGCGCTTTTACCGGCGCACAGAATAAACGTCAGGGTCTTTTAAAACAAGCTGATGGCGGCACCTTATTGCTTGATGAAATTGGCGAAATGCCGATGGCGCTCCAGGCCAAATTATTGCGTGTATTACAAGAAGGTACTATAAGAGCTGTTGGTAGCGATAAAGAAGAGCAAGTGAACGTTCGCATTCTTGCTGCGACGCACCAGGACTTAGAGCGTTTGGTTGAAGAGGGTAAGTTCCGGCAGGATTTATTTTATCGTCTGGAAACGTTCAGCTTGCGCGTTCCTCCTTTGCGTGAGCGAGGTGAAGATATTGAGCGGCTGGCGAACTTTTTTCTTCAGCAACAACAAGAGAGTAGCGATAAAACGGTACGCGGAATTTCGGCGGAGGCTCTCGATTTATTGTATCGGTATCCGTTTCCGGGCAATGTTCGGGAACTTCAAAACGCCATAGAGCGGGCATTTGCGTTTTCCAGTGACGACACCTTGTCAGTTGATGACTTTCCGCAGCGTATCGTTGAAAAAAGTGATACCAGTCAGCCAGCGGCAACCTCTGCCTGGCCAACGTTGGATGAATACCAAAGCCAATATATTAGAAAAGTGTTAGAGCATACCGATGGCAATAAGTCGCAGGCGGCACAGATATTAGGGGTGACTCGGCGCACGTTATATCGATGGCTTGATAACGCCTCGGAATGATCAAAAAGGAGCCCTTATTCGTAAAAGGGCGGTAAGTTGATAGAAAATTTCAGACGAAATTAAGGAGTACCCAGTGAAAGTATTAATGGTTTTAACCTCTCACGACAAGCTTGGCGATACCGATCATAAGACCGGCTTTTGGGTCGAGGAATTTGCTGCACCTTACTACGTGTTTGTGGATGCGGGGGTCGAGGTCACACTGGCGTCTCCAAAAGGTGGTAAGCCGCCAATGGATCCGAACAGTACAGCGCCTGATGCGCAAACAGAAGCTACGGAGCGGTTGGAAAATGACGCTAAGGCGCAACATAAGCTCGAAACAACCTGCACATTGGACGATGTTGATCCCGACGACTTTGACGCTATTTTTTATCCGGGGGGTCACGGACCGTTGTGGGATTTAACGAATAACGAAAAGTCGATTAAATTGATTGAGCAATTCTGGAGTAAAGGAAAGCCGGTATCTGCGGTGTGCCATGCGCCAGCGGTACTGCTGAATGCGAAAACTCCTAGCGGAGACCCCATTGTTCAGGGCCGTACGGTAACGGGCTTTAGTAATAGTGAAGAAGCAGCCGTTGAATTGACGGACGTTGTGCCTTTCTTGTTGGAAGACGAACTGACCGCCAAAGGCGGCCATTATCGTAAAGTTGATGACTGGCAAGCTTATGCTGTTCAAGACGGCATGCTGATTACTGGTCAGAACCCGGCATCATCAGAGCAGACGGCTCAGCGCCTGCTTGATGTGCTAAGAGCGATGGTCTAAAACCACTCAGAAGCGTCGGCGCCAGCTAATGCCGACGCTTGTCTGTCGTCCTATTCCGGGTTCAAACGAGCGCCCGCTTCCCTGATTCACAACCACGGCACTGACGTAATTTTTGTCGGTAATATTGTCGACCCGAACCCATACGTCTAATTCGCTGTTCTCCCATTGCCACTCTCGGCTCGCCGCAAAATTCCAAGTGGTGTAAGACGGTGCGAAGGTGTCATTTGCATCATTAACCGGGGTTTCGTCACGGTATTGACCCGAAACTTGAACCAGCCATTGTTCGGTTGGCTGCCAGTTTAAACGCAAGTATCCCTGACTTTCGGCCACACCAGGCAGTTGGTTACCCTGTAATGGGCCTTCGCCAAATACTGCATCAATATAACTGTAGGAAACCAACAAGTTTAATTGCTGTGTCAACGCACCGTTAATGGTTAGCTCTGCACCTTCACGCGAGGTTTCGGAGGCATTACGATACGTCGTTCTGCCATCGTTCGACTGATCAACCAATATCTCGTTGTCGCTTTCAATACCGAAGAAGGCTAGATGCAAACGCCAGTCTCTTGGCAGTTGGTGCTTGATCCCCCACTCCCACTGGTCGTTAGTCGAAGGACCTAGCTCGCGGTTTAAACCGGAACCTTGGTTTCGGTAAGCAAGCTCAGTGAGCGTCGGTGTTTCGAAGCCTTGACCAACACTTAAATAAGTGGCGGATGTGGGTAAAAACTGCCAAGTCAGAGAGGCTGCTGCGGTGGTTTCCTGAAGCTCGCTACTGCCACTGTCATCGGCACCATCAAGCTCAGTAAAGTAGTCTTTAACGTCGTAGCTGACATCGCTGTACCGCACGCCCCCGGTCGCTGACCATTCTGCACTTAGTTGCCACTGAAAGCGCAGGTAAGCGGATGCGTTTTCGATCCAGTTGAATTCGTCACGGCGCAACTCACCCTTTACACCATTGTCATTTGCATAGCCAAAGCGATGGTCTTGCTGTCGCTCAAGCTGTGCTCCCAATGTTGCTGACCAATTGCTACCGCGTTGACGCCAGCGAGCATGAGCGCCTTCAAATTGACGAGACACATCAATGACCGCACCAGAGCTGGTGTAAATACCGTCTTCATTAACGCTATCGCCAGCGAAAGGCAGGAACTGCTCAATATCGCGGTCGCCCTGCCATATTGACAGTAACCCTTCGCCATTGTCGCGTTCATGAAACCAGCTCAAAGAGCCCTGTCGATGATGGATGTCTTTGCGAGTGTTAAAGTCGATAGCACGCTGCACGGTCTGTGTCGGATCGTCACGCCAAGCTTCAGGCGTCAAAGCACTGGGGTCTTGCAGCAGCGGCGCGTCATTATTGTCATAACGCAGAACAAACCGGTTTTGGTTGTCCCATTGATGATACCAGCGTACCGCTTGTTGTTGGCGCTCTGCAGAATTATGGCGACGTGGACCATCGGTTTGAAAGTCGGTTGCCATAAGTTGCAACTGCTTGGTGTCTGTCGCCCACTGTGCGTTGACGCTGTAGCGCTGCGTGTCGTTTTCACTGAACTGACCGCCCCACTCTAATGCTGTTTCGGTGGGTTGGCGGCTAAACCACTCAACCACCCCACCGCCGGAGTTACCATACAGCGTGGCCAATGGCCCACGGAGCACTTCTAACGAGTCAACATTGTCGAGAATGAAACTCGATGTTTGCGCCTGTCCATCGGGCATGGACAGAGGAATGCCATCGACATTCAATTGCAAGCCACGCACACCAAAGGCGGCTCTGGAACCGAAACCACGAACCACTAACCGAGCGTCTTGCGCATAGTTGTAACGGTTATCGGCCTGAATCCCTGCGACCCCCGCTAACGCGTCGCCAGCATCAATGTTCATTGAGGGCAGCGTATTCTCGATGTTCACCCGGTCGATACTTGCTGCCGTTGTCAGCCAGGGCGTTTCACTCTCCGTTGCCGTAACGACAACGGTTTCGTCCACTTCGGCTGGCTGCACAACGAAAGAGGCCGCCAGTAAAGGCAGCCCCGTGTAAGTTAATTTTCTCAATACCGCTGAATACAACATCGTTAATCTGCCGGTTTAATTTGAATGATTGAGCCATTGGACTCGTCGGTTAGCAAATAAAGGTAGCCGTCAGGTCCTTGGTTAATGTCACGAATACGCGCATCGACAGCGTCCTCGAACAAGCGTTCTTCGTGCATCATTCGGCCTTCGTATAAGTCCAGTCGAGCCACTAACGAGCTTTTCAGAGCGGCCACGAAGAAGTCACCTTTCCAATCAGGGAAAGCGTCGCCGGTATAAAAAGTCGCGCCAGCGGTAGCAATTGATGGAACCCAGTAATAAAACGGCTGTTCCATACCTTCTTTCACCGCGTCTTCGCTAATAATGGCACCGCCGTAGTCAACACCGTAAGTGATTTCAGGCCAGCCATAATTCTTTCCGGCTTTAGGAATGTTAACTTCGTCGCCACCTTGTGGACCATGCTCCACCGTCCAGAGCTCACCGGTGTCAGGGTGAATGTCAGCACCTTGCACATTGCGGTGGCCATAAGACCAAATCTCGTTTAACGCGTTATCCTGGCCAACAAAGGGGTTATCTTCAGGAATACTGCCGTCGGGCCAAATGCGTACCACTTTACCGTGGTGGTTATCGAGTGTTTGAGCATCATCCATACGTGAATAGCGGTCACCCAAAGTAACGAACAGGTGTCCTTCAGGCGAGAACACCAAGCGCGAACCAAAGTGTGCGTTGCTTTCATACTTAGGCGCCTGGCGGAAAATAACCTCTTTATTGGTAAAAGCTTTATCAACCAGTTTTGCTCTCATAACGGCTGTGCTGTTACCTTTGCCACCGTCTTGTGCCGGCTCCGAGTAGCTAATATATACCCACTGATTATTCTCAAAGTCAGGATCAACAGTTACGTCCAATAAACCGCCTTGGCTTTTGGCGACAACCTCAGGTGTACCACTTATCTTCTCCCGATATTGACCGTTTTCAGACACCCAATAAAGATCCCCGGAGCGTTCGGTGACTAACACGCTGTTGTCTGGTAAAAATGTCATGCCCCATGGGTGAGTAAAACCGTCAGCGAAAGTGGATACGGTGACTTTATGGCGTTCTGTTTCAACCGTGTCCGCTACGGCAGTCATGCTTGAAGCGGCTGCTAGTAAAGCGGTGAATACGAGTTTTCGGTTAAACATAAGGGTCTCCTTTGTTTGTCATTATTTTCAGTATACGCCATTCGTTGAAATTTTGATGACTCTTCGCTTGATCTGTTTATGGCTTTAGCCGTTAATAGACGTATTAACTCTTAAAAAAGTGCGAATGGGATGAGCGAGAAGCTTTTTGGTACGGACTCTCTTCTGGTATTAGCACAATGGCTAGCGGCTATTTTTGTGCTTCTTTTTATTACCCTGATTGTGTCTGTCGGCGTGATGTACGTGGTGGATAAAACCCAGAATAAACACACGATTCGACGTAATTACCCGGTTGTGGGACGTTTTCGCTATATTTTCGAGCGAATGGGTGAGTTCATGCGCCAATATTTCTTTGCCATGGACCGCGAAGAAATGCCGTTTAACCGAGCCCAACGCAGTTGGGTGTACCGGGCGGCTAAAAACGCTGACCGAAACGTCGCGTTTGGTTCGACACGAGACTTAACCCGTACCGGCACCATTATTTTCAGTAACGCGCCCTATCCGCCTCTTGCCGAACAAGCGGCGGCGCCCGAGCCTGTGCTTATTGGTCCTTACTGTAAAACACCGTATTCCCCAATTTCGTATTTCCACATTTCAGGAATGAGTTACGGCGCTTTGTCGCCAGTGGCGGTTAAATCCTTATCGCAAGGCGCAGCGAAGGCAGGATGCTGGATGAATACCGGCGAAGGTGGTTTGTCTCCTTATCATCTTGTGGGTCATTGCGACATTGTGTTCCAAATGGGAACCGCGAAGTTCGGTGTTCGCGATAAGAAAGGTCGTCTGGATGAAAATCGCTTGGCTGAGCTTGGTCGTCACGACAATGTGAAAATGTTCGAAATTAAGCTCAGTCAGGGGGCAAAGCCTGGTAAAGGCGGTATTTTGCCTGGCATAAAAGTAAATGAAGAAATTGCGCAAATTCGCGGCTTAGAAGTTGGTAAAGATGCGATTAGTCCGAATCGTCACCCGGAAATCAGCAACAACGAGGAGCTGCTCGACTTTATTGACAAGGTTCGAACGATTACCGGTAAGCCAACGGGTTTTAAGTTTGTTATGGGTGACCCAAGCTGGATCGATGAACTTATTGACTCGATTCTAACGCGAGGCGTTGAATCCGCGCCTGACTTCATTACGCTCGACAGCGCAGACGGTGGTACCGGTGCTGCACCACAACCCCTGATGGACTACGTCGGGCTAAAAGTATCTGAAAGCCTGCCGGTTTTGGTTGATAAGCTCACGGAAGCGGGTTTACATGGGCGGGTTCGAGTGGTTGTCTCCGGTAAAATGATAACGCCGGCTGATGTGGCCTGGGCGATTGCGATGGGGGCTGACTTTGTAACCTCTGCTCGTGGTTTTATGTTCTCGTTAGGTTGTATTCAAGCCATGCAATGCAATAAAAACACTTGCCCCACCGGTGTGACAACAGACGACCCTAAACTGATGAAAGGACTCGATCCAACGGACAAGTGCGTTCGAGTCGCAAACTATCATAAATACATGGAATACGGGGTGAACATCATTGCGCATTCTTGTGGCGTGACCGATCCGCGCCAACTCAATCGACGTCATGCCCGGGTGATTAAACCGGACGGCGAGAGTATCAGTCTGGCTGAACGATACCCTCTGCCGCCGGCAAGAAGACGTTAATTGGCTGTCGTTAGCGCAAGGTATTAATTGGCAGTAGTTGAGCGATTTCTTCCGCAACTTTGCGGAATGTCTGACGGCGGCTCGTCGTTGGTCGGTAGACTAAGCCAATATCACGCGATGCTTCCTGGCCAGTCGGCTTTAACGGCACTAAGTCGGTATTGCTGAGGATGCCCCGGTCTATCGCCATTTGCGGAATAAAGGTTGCCCCTAAACGAGCGTCTGCCATTTGCACCAGACTGTGCAGGCTGGTGGCGGTAAATGGATTCATTTTTATCGAATCGGTTAACTGACACGCCGCTACCGCGTGACCGGTCATGCAATGCTCTTTTTCCAGCAGGAATATGCTTCTGTCCGGAAGCTTGTCGTAATCGACTGGCTCACCAAGGCTGTCCGCCAAGTCTTTGTGAACAACCAGTTTAAAAGGGTCGCGACCGAGTACCCATTTTTGATTGCCCTGGATATCCATGGGGAGAGCCAGTAGTAAAATATCGAGTTCACCGTTTTTCAGTCGCAGCAATAAGTTCTGAGTCGTGTCTTCGGAAATTTGCAATAGCAACTTAGGGTATAAGTCCTGCAACTGCTTGCTTAACTGGCCAATGATAAAGGGTGCGATAGTGGGTATAACGCCCAGACGCAACGGGCCTTCCATCACATTGCCCTGGCCTTGGGCGTAATGGCTCAGTTCTTCGGCAGCACTTAAAATTTGCCGTGCACGTTCAACCACTTCTTCACCTAATGCCGTAAACAAAAACGACTTATGGTCACGCTCAATGAGCTGACAGCCCAATTGCTCTTCTAAGTTTTGAATACCGCTACTTAACGTCGACTGGCTGACATTACATTCAGCTGCCGCGCGATTGAAATTTTGCTCTTGATGCAACGCCAGCAAATAACTGAGGTTTTTTAAACTGGGTAATTTGCTCATGGTTTTCCCTTTGCAATGAACTTAATTGGTATTTCCGATTATCATAATCCGTTTTATTCGTTTTATCCAATGTGCCCCCATCCGTACACTAGCTCTCGACTCGTTAAGGAACGAATAAATTTAAATCCCAATTTAAGGAGACACCTTATGTTAACAGTAGGCGATAAGTTACCAGAATTCAGCGTTGTTGCAGCAAAACCTAAGTTCAACATGCCTGAAGAAAACGGCGAGAGCGCGTTCGAAACCATTGATAACAGCAGCTTTGCCGGTAAATGGAAAATTATTTTCTTCTACCCAAAAGACTTCACGTTCGTTTGCCCAACTGAGATTGTTGAGTTCGCAAAACTGAACGAAGACTTCGCAGACCGTGACGCGGTCGTTATGGGCGGCAGCACAGACAACGAATTTGTGAAGTTAGCATGGCGCCGTGAGCATCCTGATCTTGACCGTTTGAACCAGTACTCTTTCGCAGACAACGGTTCTTTAGTCGACGGTCTGGGCGTACGTGACAAAGAAGAGAACGTTGCTTTGCGTGCAACTTTTGTTGTTGACCCACACAACGTGATTCAACACGTATCGGTAAACAACCTGAACGTAGGCCGTAATCCAGCAGAAATTCTGCGTATTTTAGACGGCTTACAAACAGACGAGCTGTGCCCATGTAACCGTGCCGTTGGTGGTGACACGCTTTAATAAGGAGTTAATCCATGTCAATTGCCGATTATAAACAACTACTCGGTGATCACAGCAAAGACACCAAGCTGAACTTGTCGAGCCTGTTCTCTAACGTAGACGCATCAGGTTTAACAACAGACCAGTTTTACGGTACAGCACTGTCTTTGGTGTACAGCTTGGCAGATAACGAGCTTATCGAAGCTGTGGAAGAGGAAGCCGAAGGTAAAATTGAAGACAACGTGAAGACAGCGGCAAAAACCGCCGCATCTTTAATGGCCATGAACAATGTGTACTATCGGTTCTTACACTTATCCAGCGATAAGCAGTTTGGCAAAATGCCAGCCGGTCTGCGCATGAACGCAATGGCTAACCCGGGTGTCGATAAAGCCGACTTTGAGCTTTTCTCACTGGCGGTGTCAGCACTGAACGGGTGTGGAATGTGCATTGACTCGCACGTGCAAACGTTACTGAAACACGACGTGACAGCCCAAGCGATTCAGTCGTCCATTAAGTTGGCGGCGGTACTTAATGCAGCCTTAACTGCACGCAAACTGTCGTAAACCCTCTAGGGGCTCCCCTTTGCCCCATGCAACGCTTGCCCGCACTGTTATGGTGCGGGCTTTTTTGTATCCGTTTGGTTGCTCTGCTGGTTTTGTCCTAAGCTTAAAACAAAGGCGAAGGAGGAACTATGCAAGGCATTAATGCTGACCGCTTAAAAAAATCCGTTCTGGAATTATCCAATATCGGCTATAACGAAAACGACCATGGTGTGTACCGGTGGGGCTTCACTGACGCCGACATGGAGGCTCGACAATGGATGATGGAACAAGCCAAAGCTGAAGGTTTTGATACTTTTATGGATGGCGCCGGTAATGTCTTTTTCGGTATTGGTGATTTTACTAAAAAACCCGCAGTGCTAACCGGCTCTCACCTAGATACGGTTCCGGCTGGTGGTATTTTCGATGGTGCTTTAGGTGTGCTGGCCGGCTTCGAAGTTTTGCGCTCGATCAAAGAAAACGATATTAAATTGAAGCATCCTGTATGGGTCGTTGGTACCGCCGAAGAAGAAGGCCGATTCGGTGGTATGATGGGCTCACAGGCAATCGCTGGTGTTATCAATCCAGACTGGCTAATGTCAGCACACGACGCCGATAACGTGTATTTAAAAGACGCGATGGCGGCGCATGATATGAATGTCATGGATGTATTGGATGCCGCCTGGCCGCCTGAGCGACTGAAAGCGTTTTATGAGCTGCATATTGAACAGGGGCCAGTGTTGTTTCAAAAAGAAATAACCATTGGTGCCGTGGAAGGTATTTCTGGTGTGTTTAAATGGATAGTGCACTTGAAAGGCAAAGCGGATCATGCCGGTACGGCGCCTATGAATATGCGCAGTGATGCGTTTATGGGGCTGGCGGATTTTGCCCATGAAATTGACCGGATTATTGCCGAGGATGGCACCGATAAAACCCGAATTACCGTGGGTAAAGTCGACTTAAAACCCGGCAGCCCTCATACCGTGCCGGGTGAAGCCATTTTTACCATTGTCGGGCGTGATATGAGTAATGATGTGATGAAAGAGCTGGCTGACTCGTGTAATAAAGCTCTGTCAGCCATTGCGCGAAAACACCGGCTGAAGTTTGAGTATGAAGAAGTCAGTTGGCTTGATCCTAAAGATTGTTCAAAGGCATTGACTCAGAAAATTATGGATAAGGCGAAAGCACGTAAATATTCGTGTTTGAAAATGCCCAGCGGCGCCGGCCACGACACACAATTTTTGGCGGAGTTAACCGATGCCGGGCTTATTTTTATACCGTCTGTTAATGGTGTCAGTCATGCGCCGGACGAGTGGTCTCACTGGCATGATGTGGAAGCAGGTTGTAACATACTTTTTGATTGTATAATTGATTCAGCTCAGTGAGCTGCGCTTCTTAGTATGATCCGTTATACTAGGCGCACCTCGCCGTGACACTAAGTGGTATTGTTCATGGAACAAAAGCAAAAGATAACGGTTCAGTCTGCGGACAAAGTTAAAATACAGCGCCCCGACGGACAAAAGCACAACAATAATTATTCCCCCCGTAGCCGCATATATGTGCGCAGTGTGAAAGGTGCTCTCGAGTACTTTAGGCGCAGCTTTGGCTTTATTCTTCTAGGCGTATTTGCGCTGCTGCCCTGGCTTACTTATCAGGGCGAGCAAGCCATTTTGCTCGACATTATGGAGCAACGTTTCCGTATTTACGGTCTGACGCTGTGGCCGCAGGACTTCACCGTTGTTGCCTGGTTTGCCATTGTCGCGGCCGTTGCGTTGTTTTTTGTGACCACAATATTTGGTCGAGTTTGGTGCGGTTTTATGTGCCCCCAAACCACCTGGACCTTTATTTTTATGTGGTTCGAAAAGAAATTTGAAGGACCGCGAAATAAGCGTATAAAGCTTGATGAACGAAAAATGGACTTTGACAAGCTGTGGCGCAAAACCGGTAAGCAAGTAAGCTGGGTGTTGGTGGCGTTGCTGACATCCATGACGTTTGTTGGCTACTTTACGGATATTCGGGAGCTGTTCGTTAACTTCTTCACATTAGACGCCGGCTTCTGGGCAACCTTCAGTGTGCTTTTCTTCACCTTTTGCACCTACGGAAACGCCGGTTACATGCGCGAGATTATGTGTACGCACATGTGCCCGTATGCGCGCTTCCAGTCCGCCATGTTCGACAAAGACACCTACACAGTCTCCTATGATGCAGAGCGTGGCGAACCGCGCGGACCTCGTTCTCGTAAAGCAGACCCGGAGGAGAAAGGGTTAGGTCACTGTATAGACTGTTATATGTGTGTGCAGGTTTGCCCTACCGGTATCGATATCCGCAACGGTCTGCAATACGAGTGCATTGACTGCGGAGCCTGTATTGATGCCTGTAATGATGTGATGGATAAAATGAACTATCCGCGCGGGCTTATTCGCTTTACCACCGAACGCAACTTGGCGGCAAAAGAGAAAAAGCAAAAAACCAACCCGTGGCGCATGAAAAGTATTGGTTACTTCATTATGTTGCTGGCGGTAAGTGCCGTTTTAATCTGGGATGTCGCGACGCGTATTCCTTTGGAAGTTGATGTACTGCGTGACAGAAATCAGTTGTACCGTGAGAACATCGAAGGCCAGATTGAGAACGTATTCACGCTGAAATTGGTGAATAAATCGCAGCAGGATCAAACCTATCGCATAGAAGTAAAAGGTTTTGAAGAGTTTGAGCTCATCGGTGAAACCACGAAAGACGTTTCTGCCGGTGAGGTAGGTACAATGCCGGTGACATTGGCGGTACCTCCGACTTTACTTGATGGTCAGGTGACAGAGTTTTACTTTGTGGTGACAGCCGTTGATAATGCGGACATCACAACTGAGCATCAAAGCCGTTTCTTATATGAGTAATTTGCTGGATCATTCGTCAGACTTTGCATTCCAGGGTCTGACGCCAGATATTGTTGTTAATGCGCTGGAATCTGTCGGACTGTATCCTGCTTCGGGATTGCTGGCGCTTAACAGCTATGAAAACCGTGTGTATCAATTCACGGACGACGAACGCAAACGTTATGTCGCGAAATTCTATCGCCCAAGTCGCTGGACCACGGAGCAAATACAAGAAGAGCTAAACTTTGCTGAAGAACTGGCGCAGGCGGAAGTACCTGCTGTCTCGGCTTTGGCGCTGCAAGGTCAGCGCCTGCATGAGTTCGATGGGTATCGCTTTTGTGTTTACCTAAGTGTTGGTGGACGCGCTTTTGAGCCTAATGATTTAGACGAGTTAGAGCGCCTGGGTCGCCAAATTGGTCGTATGCATGCGGTCGCAAAAGCCGGCCGTTTTGAAAGCCGTGAGACAATGACTTATGACGGCTTCGTTGCGCAGTCAGTGCTTGAACTGAAGCAATCTGAATTGTTACCGGCGGAGCTTAAAGAGGCCTTCTTTGCCATTCTAGACCCGTTAGCGGAGCGCCTGAAAGACACGCCTTTGGGTCAATTTGAGTTTCAACGCTTGCACGGAGACTGCCATATCGGCAATATTCTTCAATACGACGATAAACTGACTTTTGTCGACTTCGATGATTGTCGCTCTGGCCCAGCGGTGCAGGATCTCTGGATGATGCTGAGCGGACCTAAAGAAGAGCAGACGTTGCAACTCGATGCGTTAGTCTGTGGCTATGAAGATTTTTGCGATTTTGACACCGAACAAGTGGTTTTAATTGAACCTTTGCGCAGTTTCAGAATCATTCAATATATGGCATGGTTGTCGCGGCGTTGGCAAGACAGTGCATTTCAGCGGGCATTTCCGTGGTTTGCGGAAAGTCGTTATTGGGAACAGCAAATTCTTGCGCTCAAAGAACAACTGGCGGGGCTTGACGATGCGCCGCTGAGCCTTGGTTTTAACGGGTAGTTGGTTTTAACGGATAGTTTTAATAGATAACAGGAAGACGTAATGAAAAATTGGTTAGTCAGTATTATTGGCTCTTTATTGTTAGTCGTTGGGGTGGCTCAGGCTCAGGACTTCGAAGAAGGTGTTCACTATGAAGTGGTTAGCGACGAAGCGACCAGCAAACCTGAAATTACAGAGTTCTTTTCATTTTATTGTGTGCATTGCTACCGTTTTGAACCTATTGCTAAAGAGATGAAGTCAGAATATCCGAATGCGTTCCAAAAAGCCCACGTGTCTTTTATTAGCCCGCGCGGTAATGTCGGAGAGGAAATGACTCAGGCGTTTGTGGTAGCGGAAAAACTGGGTAAAAGCGACGAATTATCAGCGGCGATTTTTGATTACAACTTCGTAAAAAATAACATGCTGACCAGCAAAGAAGACATTCGTAACGTCTTTATTGTAAACGGTATTTCTGGTGATGAGTTTGATAAAGCAATGAAAAGCTTCACGGTAAGAACGGCTGCCGCGAGAATGGATCGTCGTGCGACTAATTTGGGTGTTAATGCGACGCCAACCTTTATCGTCAACGGTAAGTACAAAATGCTGCCGCAGGGCTTCCGCGACAGCGATGACTTTGCTTCTGACTTTACTGATTTAGCGGGTTACTTACTTAAGAAGTAATACGTCCAACGTTAGTTTTCAGGTTTATAGTTGCAATAAGCGCCTTCTTCATTTTTGGAGAAGGCGTTTTGGTTATTAAGATACTGATAATTTCTTAAGCCAAATTCAGGTAACACACTGTATAAATGCTCAATGATAGAGCTTTGAATCGCTTCGTATTTTGTCCAGGCCGTTTCTTTTGAAAACGCGTAAATTTCTAAGGGAATCCCTGCGGCTGTAGGCTGCATTAGCCTTGCCATGCAAGTTAAGTCTTCGCGCACTTTCGGGTGGTTTTTCAAGTAACCATCGGCAAAGATTCGAAACGCTGTCAGGTTACTGATCGGCTTTTCTAAGTCATTCTCTTTGAGCCACTCATCGACTGATTTTCCGAAATACGTATCAGTAATGTTGTCGAGTTCATCATCGGAAAGAAGCTTAGAGCTGTCTAAATCAATCATCAATGATCGTTTCATACGGCGACCGCCGGTTTCAATCATGCCCTGCCAATTTTTAAACGACTGATGAATTAATACATAGGTTGGCAGGTAAACAATGGTTTTATCCCAGTTTTCTACTTTCAGGGTGATAAGGCCAACTTCTTGTATGGTGCCATCCACGTTGTGATCAGGCAGTTCTATCCAGTCTCCAATAGCGACCATGCGGTTCGTAGCCAGCTGTACACCAGCGACAAAGCCCATCAGTGTGTCTCTGAACACCACCATGAGAATGGCGGTCATGGCGCCGAAACCGCTGAGTAAGTACATGGGGGACTTATTCATGATAATAGCCACGGTAATAATAATGGCCATTAGCACCAGAACCAATTTAACAACCTGGATAACGCCTGTTATTGGCACGTCTCGTGTTTTTGGCGTGTAGTCGTAAGCTATCGACACAAAGTTAGCAATAGAGGTCAGAATACTAGTGATAACCCAGGTAAGATAAATACCAACAGCGGTTTGGAGCGGAGACTGCCAGCTTTCGAAGTCACCCGTGAACAGAACCGGAATAAAGCTGTTAATAATAACGACCGGTGCTAAGTTAGCACAACGCTTAAAGAATCCGCTATCGACTAGTGCGCGATACCAGCGTTCCGGCGCTTTTCGTAAGGCGCGTTCAATTGCATGATCAAACACCCAGCGAGCAATCGTGTAAGTAATATAGCTTGCGACCAGGATAATAGTGACACCGATGACCAGGCTGAGTCCCTGTAAATTGTTCTCGATGCCCATACTTTCCAGCCATTGCTTTATAAACTTAAAGTCCATTGCAACGTTCCTTATCGGTTTTCCGTGATGGTTTTACGGATAGCACTAATGGTTTGATCTTTCTCGTGCCAACGCAAGTTAAGCCAGTTTTGAAAGTGCTCTTTAAACTCTGGGTCATTAGCGTAGTCGCCAATTAAGTCTGCTGTAACCGGCAGCGTTTTGATATCCACATAAACGTTTTTGAGTCGCCCGGTGAGTAAATGCCAAACAACGGGACGCGAGTCGTTACCCGGGTAAACAATAGTGACGTCTAAAATGGCCTCAAACTGTTCGCCCATGATTTGCATAGAAAAGGCGGTGCCGCCCGCTTTTGGAGGAAGTAGATTTTTAAACGGGCTGTTCTTTTTCTTATGTTTCTCTGGTGTGAAACGAGTACCTTCGCAGAAATTAACGACGGTTGTCGGAATATGTCGGAATTTAGCGCACGAGCGTGTCGTGGTTGCGATATCTTTGCCTTTAAGATGAGGTTTTTTCTTTATCAGTTCCTTTGAGTAGCGCTTCATAAAAGGCATGTCTAGAACCCAGCAGCCCCAACCGATAACCGGTATCCACATAAGCTGAGATTTCAGGAAGAAGCGGGGTGTTGGCATATGGCGGCGAGTGAGGTGCATCAGCACAAGCACATCCACCCAGCTGCGGTGGTTTGCCATGACCATGTACCAGCCGTTTTCGTGAAGATCTAAGTCGCCTTTTATATGCCATTCCATGCGTTGAGTCAGTTGGAACATCATTGACATACAGTAAGCCCAGATGCGGAATAGACCGTTAGCAGCGGCTGAACACAAACGCTGAGTTACAGGAAAAGGCAAAAGAATTTTGAAAACACCAACACCGATAATCGAAACGCCAATAATAGCGGTTGTGATAACTCCCCACAGCAAGTGAGCGACGACTCTGAAGGGAATAAGTAACGATGTCAGCATATTTACTGGTGCCTTCCTAAAAGTGAATAGTTTCAGAAATAATAACTTAAGCCGTGCTTTATGTCTGTTGCGAAAGGGTAAAAAATAATGATACTGTATATATGTACAGTATTGAGGGGTTAGTATGCAGCCAAATCTACAGCGACTCATAGAACAAGGGGTTGTTTGGCAAGGGCAGACAAAAGCAGAGCAAACGACCGGCTATGTAAAAACAGGTTTTTCAAAGCTTGATGAACTGTTAGGTGGCGGCTGGCAAACTCCCGGTTTGCATGAGTGGCAATTGAATGACCCATTTTCTGAACAGCGGTTGTTGTTGCCGTTGGTGCAACAAGCTATTGAACAGGGGCTCGCTGTATTCTGGGTGAACCCACCAGCGCAGTTGTCCGCGGCTGGCCTTCATTATCATGACTTAGGTGATGCGATGCATATCGTGGTTGAAGCCAAACAGAGTGATGCGTGCTGGGCACTTGAGCAGATATTGCGAACCAAAAACACCATGGCTTTTGCCTGGCTTTCGCAAAAAGAAACGACAGCTTCAAACGTTCGACGTTGGTATAAAGCGGCGGAGTCCGGGCAGACGGGCATAGTAATTACTGAATTTAGCGATCATCTTGAGGCTCGCCCCTATAGTAACCGATTAGCAGTACGCTTAACGGAAGGTGGCCTGGCTCTGGACATTCTAAAGCGCAAGTCGGGTTGGCCGGTTGAGAATATAGAGTTGAAGTAATGTGGTTATATTGTCATTTCCCCCAATTACAGCTGGATAACTTACTGATATCTCAGCCTGAATTTGCAAAACAGGCGGTAGCGCTTTACCGGGTGAAAAATGGACAATCTCTTATTGAACAAACTAATTTGGTTGCGCAAGAGGCCGGTGTCAGTCGCGGCATTTCCAGTGTTATGGCAATAGCACTTTATGAGGCGTTGTTACTGAAAGAGTATGAAGCAGAAAAAGAAGAAAAGCTCCTTTCAGCGGTCGCCGATCACCTTTATCAATGGGCGGCGAAATTGATTTTGGATCCGCCACAAGGAATATACCTAGAGCTGAAGAGCATCGAAAAGCTGTATGGAGGTTTGTCGAATACGGTCAGAACACTGAACTTGGCCGTTCAACAGTTGGGTTTCCTGTGCCAGCGAGCCGTTGCGAAGAATACACTAGCAGCCAGAGTTTTGGCTCAGGCAAACACACCACTGGTTATTAATAAAGCGCAAGCCGAGCGTCAGTTAAAAGATTTGTCCATAAAAAATAGCGGGTTGCCGAATAAAATAATTCGGAACTGTTTATCGGTGGGTATTTTTTCCATTGGTGATTTATTGACTATTCCCACTAGTGATATTGGCCGTCAGTTCGGAAAAGACACATTGGTGTATGTGCAAGCGTTAAGAGATGACCTGAACATTCAGCGGGCGAATCACTTTTATGAGCCATCAGAGCACTTCTTTCAACAAATCGATTTAGTCTCAGAGGTCTCTAATTGGCAAGGCTTGCGTTTCCCTATGAAACGCTTGCTTAATGACTTGGAGAGCTTTTTATACCAACGCCAAAAGGCGGTTCAACATATCACGTTTCAACTTTTCCAACGGGATAACCACTGTACAGAGTTGAGTGTATCAACAGCTACGGCCAGTTGGCGCGCTCATAGCTTTTGGTCATTGTTGCAACTGAAAATGGAGCGTTCGCCTTTAGCCGCTCCTGTTTTGGAGCTTTCTTTAAAGGCATCCGAGTTCTCGCAACTGAGTGCAAAAAGTCAGCACTTTTTTCATGAGGCTCAGGATACCCAGAGCTTATTTCCGCTTATTGGCAAGTTACAGGTGAAACTGGGCGAGCGTGCGGTTTATACCCCGGCCATTAGCGATGATCCCAGACCCGGTTTTAATGAATGTCGACAACCACCCTGCCGTTCCCAAGCGCCCTCTATAACGCCAATTAAGAGACCTCTTTGGTTACAACGAGAGCCGCAGCCAGTCAATTTGAATGAATGGCGTTTACAGGCAGGACCAGAAAGAAAACATTGTGGTTGGTGGGACTCTCAGGCTATACAGCGGGATTACTGGTTAGCGATGGATACACAGCATCGCAAAGGTTGGCTTTTCTATGAGTCAGGCCATTGGTATTTGCAGGGCTGGTTTAGCTGAGCTGCCGGTGAAACGTGAGGCTGAATTATGGCGTTCGCAGAGTTACATGCACTGAGTCATTACAGTTTTCTGCGCTCTTCCGCTGCGCCGGAAGCTTTAGTGCGCCGGGCGGATGAATTGGAGTACACCGCTATAGCCATTACCGATGAGTGCTCTGTTGCTGGGGTGGTAAAAGCTTACGAAGAAGCCCAGCAGCGAGACATTAAACTGATTATAGGCAGCGAGTTTCGTATTGCTGATTACGGCACTTTTGTTGTTATTGCGCCAACCCGGGACGCCTATGCTGAGTTGAGTCAGAAAATTACCGAGTTTCGGGGGCGCTCAAAGAAGGGTCACTATCAGGCAAGCATAGATGATTTCTTCTCTGGTTTTGGTGAGTGCCTATTATTATGGCTTCCTGACCTTCGCCAACCGCAATTAGTGGCAACTGGGAAAAAGCTTAGCAGCGTCTGGTCGTCACGGTTTTGGCTATTGTATGAACGTCACTATCAGGCCGATGACAGTGAAACATTCAGCGCACTAGTGGAACTTAAGAAGTCGCTGCATGCAAAAGTGGTCTGTGCAACCGGTGTGGTGATGGCCGCAGAACGCGAACAGCCACTGCTGGATACTATGCGAGCCATAGGTAGTGGCCAAAACCTATACGAAAATAGCGGGGTCGCAAGTGCCAATGCAGAGCGTCACCTGCGGAGCCTGCAAGAGTTAAAACAATGCTACCCCGCCGCATGGATGAAAGAGTCTGTGGATATTGCAGAGCAATGCCGCTTTTGTTTGTCCGAACTTCGTTATGAATACCCTGCGGAGCTTACCCCAAGAGGCATGTCCGCGACCCATTACCTACGACAGCTAACCGAAGCAGGGGCTCGACGACGTTACCCGAAAGGTATTCCTGAAAGCGTTCAAGCACAGTATGAGAAAGAGCTGGCACTGATACGGGAAATGCAATACGAAGCATTTTTTCTAACCATCTACGACCTGGTTCAGTTTGCCAGTAAGCAAGGCATTTTATATCAGGGGCGAGGCTCAGCGGCTAACTCAGTGGTTTGTTTTTGTTTAGGCATTACTGCAGTTAACCCATCGCAAATTGAGGTGCTGTTCGAGCGGTTTATTTCTAAGGAGCGTAACGAACCGCCGGACATTGATGTCGACTTTGAACACGAGCGTCGGGAAGAAGTCATTCAGTATATTTACCAGAAATACACTCGAAAGCGAGCTGCATTGGCGGCAACAGTGATTACTTATCGGTTTAAAAGCGCCTTCCGTGATGTAGGTAAAGCATTGGGCTTTTCTGAGCAACAATTGCAGTTTTACAGCCAAAATCTAGACACCAGAGATAAAGAAGACAGCTGGCAGAAACAGTTAATACAACAACACCCAGGTGTGTTCCGATCTAAAAAAGGCACACTACTGTTGTCATTGGTTGAGCAGCTAAAAGGGGCGCCACGACATTTGTCTCAGCATGTTGGTGGCTTTGTTATAGCCTCTGACGATGTTGCTCGGTTAGTGCCAGTGGAAAATGCATCTATGCCTGAGCGCACCGTTATTCAGTGGGATAAAACCGACCTAGAAACACTCGGTCTTTTAAAGGTCGACGTGCTGGCGCTGGGTATGCTCACTGCTTTACGAAAGATGCTGGCACTAGTGAATGAAAAAGGCTTAATCGATAGTGAGCCGCTAACACTTGCTCGTATTCCGCAAGAAGATCAATGTGTTTATCAGCAGCTTCACCAAGCCGATTCTATGGGCATTTTCCAAATTGAGTCGCGGGCTCAAATGACGATGCTGCCAAGGCTGAAACCCAAAACGTTTTACGACTTGGTGATTCAAATCGCTATCGTCAGGCCGGGCCCTATTCAGGGCGATATGGTGCATCCTTACTTGCGACGTAGAGATGGCCTTGAGCAAGTCGATTACCCGAGCAACGAAGTGAAGTCGGTATTAAAACGCACGTTAGGTGTTCCTATTTTTCAGGAGCAAGTGATTAAACTGGCTATGGTTGCAGCGGGCTTTACTGGTGGAGAGGCTGATCAGCTGCGCCGGGCTATGGCCTCTTGGGGGAAGCGGGGGCAACTGACGCATTTCGAACATAAGCTTATAAAAGGTATGTTGGAGCGCGGATATACACAAGACTTCGCAGAGCGCCTGTTCAGACAGATTTGTGGTTTTGGACAATACGGGTTTCCCGAGTCGCATTCGGCTAGTTTTGCAAACCTGGCGTATGCGTCAGCCTGGTTCAAGACTCATTACCCTGCCGCTTTTTATGTGGGTTTATTAAATAGCTTGCCGATGGGCTTTTATTCGGCATCGCAGTTGGTACAGGACGGACAGCGACACCGCGTAACATTCTTACCTGCCGATATAAATCATAGCCAGTGGGACTACGAGTGGCTTAGCGATAACCCTAGTGTTGTCAGAATTGGACTGCGACAAATAAAGAGTCTGTCGGGGTCTCGCCTGAAAGAGGCGTTAAAGAGCCGGCCCGAATCAGGCTTTAAAGGACTAAAAAGCTTAGAAGATGCTGGCTTGAATAAGTTCGATATTCAGGCTCTGGCTAAAGCGGATGCGTTACGAAGTGTTTTAGGTCATCGGTATCAGGCTCACTGGGACAGTCTCAGCGAACGAGATGATCAAATGCCGTTATTTGCTCACGTACAAGATGCCTCTAGCCGTGAAGTGCAAGCACCACAAGAAGTCGAAGATATAAAGGCCGATTATGAAACACAGGGACTCAGCTTAAGACGACACCCCATTACCTTATTAAGGGCGCACTCAAAAGAATTAAGTCGATGCGTTGTTGCTGAACAGTTAGCTAGCTGTCGCTCTGGTCAGGTGTTATCCGTAGCTGGCTTAGTGACTTGTCGGCAGCGGCCGGGTACAAGTAGTGGTGTGACATTTTTTACCTTAGAAGATGAAACGGGAAATATAAATGTGGTGGTCTGGGCGCATACAGCTAGACAATTCAGGCAAACTTACTTAACCAGTAAGCTGTTATGGGTAAAAGGTGTTGTCGAAATTAAGTCGGGCGTTGTTCATGTCATTGCTGGGAGGTTAAAAGACTTAACCCCCCTACTCAACATAGAACGCATTGATAACCGACGGTTTCACTGAATTAGGAAACCGGACTTACTTGCAGTAAGTAATCATCTTTTAAGTCGACGTAGTTTTGTGCGGACTGACTGAGAAACGCAGCCTCGCCTTTATTGAGTTTGCGCTTCTTTTCGACCGGGCTTCCGACATATAAGTACCCACTTTCAAGACGCTTACCTGGCGGTACAAGACTCCCGGCACCGATGATGACATCATCCTCAACAACCACATCATCCATAATGACAGCAGACATACCAACGAGTATGCGGTTGCCCAGTTGACAGCCATGAAGCATGCAATGATGCCCTACGGTAACTTCGTCACCGATAATTAGAGGGTGGCCATCTGGATTTGATGGTGACTTACGGGTCACGTGTAATACCGTTCCGTCCTGAATATTGGTTCTTTTGCCAATGCTTATTGAGTTCACATCACCCCGGGCAGCAACCATGGGCCAGATACTGCTGTCGTCCCCCAGCGTTACATTGCCTACGATAACCGCACTTGGATCTAAATAGACGCGTTCGCCAATTATAGGCTCATGCTCCTGATAACTGCGTAAGTCTGCCATATTGGGCTCCAACGTTAATAAAGCGTTATTCATTTTATAGCAGATGATGCGAGTAAGATCATGCATCGCCTTATTCTGCACATAAAAACAGCGTGTTGCCGAAACTTTACGCAGTCAGTAAAAAAACAGTTAAAAAGGCATAAAAAGCGCTTGACGGTGAGAGTTAAATCTCTAAAATGCGCTCCACGTTCGAGGCAGGCAACGAAGCCGCCGAAAACCTAAGTTTTCTAAAAAATCTTTTTTCAAAAAAGTATTGACGGAAAACACACGGTGTGTAGAATACGCACCTCTCGCAGCCAAGGCTGCTGAGAAACGCTCTTTAAAAATTATATCAAGCCAAGCAAACTGTGTGGGCACTTGCAGAAGTTACGCAAAACAGAAATATGTATTGCAACTTTTGAATGAGTGTTCAGCTACATTAAGTAGCAAAACGCGTAATTCATTGAGTTGATTGAACTACTTTTAATTGAAGAGTTTGATCATGGCTCAGATTGAACGCTGGCGGCAGGCCTAACACATGCAAGTCGAGCGGTAACAGAGAGAAGCTTGCTTCTCTGCTGACGAGCGGCGGACGGGTGAGTAATACTTGGGAATTTGCCTTTAGGCGGGGGACAACCACTGGAAACGGTGGCTAATACCGCATAATGTCTACGGACCAAAGTGGGGGACCTTCGGGCCTCACACCTAAAGATGAGCCCAAGCGGGATTAGCTAGTTGGTGAGGTAAAGGCTCACCAAGGCGACGATCCCTAGCTGTTCTGAGAGGATGATCAGCCACACTGGGACTGAGACACGGCCCAGACTCCTACGGGAGGCAGCAGTGGGGAATATTGCACAATGGGGGCAACCCTGATGCAGCCATGCCGCGTGTGTGAAGAAGGCCTTCGGGTTGTAAAGCACTTTCAGTGGTGAGGAAAGGGTAATCGTTAATAGCGATTACAGTTGACGTTAGCCACAGAAGAAGCACCGGCTAACTCCGTGCCAGCAGCCGCGGTAATACGGAGGGTGCAAGCGTTAATCGGAATTACTGGGCGTAAAGCGTACGTAGGCGGTGTGTTAAGCTAGATGTGAAAGCCCCGGGCTCAACCTGGGAATAGCATTTAGAACTGGCACGCTAGAGTCCTGAAGAGGGTGGTAGAATTTCCAGTGTAGCGGTGAAATGCGTAGATATTGGAAGGAATACCGGTGGCGAAGGCGGCCACCTGGTCAGAGACTGACGCTGAGGTACGAAAGCGTGGGGAGCAAACAGGATTAGATACCCTGGTAGTCCACGCCGTAAACGATGTCAACTAGTTGTTCGTGTCATTAAGACGTGAGTAACGCAGCTAACGCACTAAGTTGACCGCCTGGGGAGTACGGCCGCAAGGTTAAAACTCAAATGAATTGACGGGGGCCCGCACAAGCGGTGGAGCATGTGGTTTAATTCGATGCAACGCGAAGAACCTTACCATCCCTTGACATCCAGTGAATTTTCCAGAGATGGATTAGTGCCTTCGGGAACACTGAGACAGGTGCTGCATGGCTGTCGTCAGCTCGTGTTGTGAGATGTTGGGTTAAGTCCCGCAACGAGCGCAACCCTTATCCTTAGTTGCCAGCGGTTCGGCCGGGAACTCTGGGGAGACTGCCGGTGATAAACCGGAGGAAGGTGGGGACGACGTCAAGTCATCATGGCCCTTACGGGATGGGCTACACACGTGCTACAATGGCGCGTACAAAGGGCAGCGAACCTGCGAGGGTAAGCGAATCTCATAAAGCGCGTCGTAGTCCGGATTGGAGTCTGCAACTCGACTCCATGAAGTCGGAATCGCTAGTAATCGTGGATCAGAATGCCACGGTGAATACGTTCCCGGGCCTTGTACACACCGCCCGTCACACCATGGGAGTGGGCTGCACCAGAAGTGGTTAGTTTAACCTTCGGGAGAACGATCACCACGGTGTGGTTCATGACTGGGGTGAAGTCGTAACAAGGTAGCCGTAGGGGAACCTGCGGCTGGATCACCTCCTTACATTATTGCGAACGGACGTGAGTGCTCACACAGTTTGCAGGCTTGATATTAAAAGAGAAGAAACTGGGTCTGTAGCTCAGCTGGTTAGAGCGCACCCCTGATAAGGGTGAGGTCGGCAGTTCAAGTCTGCCCAGACCCACCAAATTTGAACGATGGCTGCGTTGTTCGGGTATTCGCATACTGATGTATGCTTCACACCCTCTCGCCTTGCCCTCCTTCAAATTCCCTTGTCAGGGTTGCCGCGATGCTGAAAAGAGGGTTTCCCCGATGTCAGCACGCGCAGCATGAAGCTTCGAGAGCAAGGCGCACGTTGAGTGATTGAGGGAGCATACCTCGATGGTATGTGACTGATTGAACGAATCGCGCAACGCAGCTATCGAAACTTCAGGCAAGCATTCGGGGGCCATAGCTCAGCTGGGAGAGCGCCTGCCTTGCACGCAGGAGGTCAGCGGTTCGATCCCGCTTGGCTCCACCACTTCTTCTCTAAAGTAACCGTTAGCGTTAAGTGCTCTTGATTAAGAGTATTTACCGGTAACTTAGTGTTACACGCTCTTTAACAACATGGAAAGCTGATTGTAAATAAAGTAAGAAATGCCACTCTACTTGAACAAACCGTAAGGTAGAGGCGTATCGAACTTGTGTACAGCGAGAACAAACAATCTTGGTCATTGTATTCCAGACACCTTCGGGTTGTATGGTTAAGTGACTAAGCGTACACGGTGGATGCCTAGGCAGTTGGAGGCGATGAAGGACGTACTAACTTGCGATAAGCCATGACGAGGCAGTAAGAGCCACTTGAGTCATGGATTTCCGAATGGGGCAACCCACTGAGCTTGCTCAGTATCCGGCACTGAATAAAATAGGTGCCAGGAGGCGAACCCGGAGAACTGAAACATCTAAGTACCCGGAGGAAAAGAAATCAACCGAGATTTCCCTAGTAGCGGCGAGCGAACGGGAAGCAGCCCTTAAGCTTTACATGTGCTAACAGAATCTGTTGGGAAGCAGAGCCATAGACGGTGATAGCCCGGTATGTGAAGGTGCATGAAAAGTGAAAACGAGTAGGTCGGGACACGTGTTATCTTGACTGAATATGGGGGGACCATCCTCCAAGGCTAAATACTCCCAACTGACCGATAGTGAACCAGTACCGTGAGGGAAAGGCGAAAAGAACCCCGGCGAGGGGAGTGAAATAGAACCTGAAACCGTGTACGTACAAGCAGTAGGAGCGGACTTGTTCCGTGACTGCGTACCTTTTGTATAATGGGTCAGCGACTTATATTTTGTAGCAAGGTTAACCGCATAGGGTAGCCGTAGGGAAACCGAGTCTTAACTGGGCGTTGAGTTGCAAGGTATAGACCCGAAACCGGGCGATCTAACCATGAGCAGGTTGAAGATTGAGTAACATCAATTGGAGGACCGAACCCACTAATGTTGAAAAATTAGGGGATGACTTGTGGCTAGGAGTGAAAGGCTAATCAAGCCCGGAGATAGCTGGTTCTCCCCGAAATCTATTTAGGTAGAGCCTCGGACGAATACCATTGGGGGTAGAGCACTGTTTGGGCTAGGGGGTCATCCCGACTTACCAACCCCATGCAAACTCCGAATACCAATGAGTACTATCCGGGAGACACACGGCGGGTGCTAACGTCCGTCGTGGAGAGGGAAACAACCCAGACCGCCAGCTAAGGTCCCAAAGTTATGGCTCAGTGGGAAACGATGTGGGAAGGCACAGACAGCTAGGAGGTTGGCTTAGAAGCAGCCACCCTTTAAAGAAAGCGTAATAGCTCACTAGTCGAGTCGGCCTGCGCGGAAGATGTAACGGGGCTAAGCCATACACCGAAGCTGCGGCAGTAGTTTACTACTGGGTAGGGGAGCGTTCTGTAAGCGGATGAAGGTGAATCGAGAGGTTTGCTGGACGTATCAGAAGTGCGAATGCTGACATGAGTAACGATAATGCGGGTGAAAAACCCGCACGCCGGAAGACCAAGGTTTCCTATCCCATGCTAATCAGGGTAGGGTAAGTCGGCCCCTAAGGCGAGGCGGAAACGCGTAGTCGATGGGAAACAGGTTAATATTCCTGTACCGATGTTCATTGCGATGGGGGGACGGAGAAGGCTAGGCAAGCGCGGCGTTGGTTGTCCGCGTGAAAGTGCGTAGGCTGGTGACTTAGGCAAATCCGGGTCGCTAAGGCTGAGACACGAGACGAGCACCTACGGGTGTGAAGTTGCTGGTGCCCTGCTTCCGGGAAAAGCCTCTAAGCTTCAGATGAACATCGACCGTACCCGAAACCGACACAGGTGGTCAGGTAGAGAATACTAAGGCGCTTGAGAGAACTCGGGTGAAGGAACTAGGCAAAATAGTACCGTAACTTCGGGAGAAGGTACGCCGCTGGTGGTGATTGACTTCGCGTCATAAGCTACTGGCGGTCGCAGTGACCAGGTGGCTGGGACTGTTTATTAAAAACACAGCACTCTGCTAACTCGAAAGAGGACGTATAGGGTGTGACACCTGCCCGGTGCCGGAAGGTTAATTGATGGGGTTAGCTTAGGCGAAGCTCTTGATCGAAGCCCCGGTAAACGGCGGCCGTAACTATAACGGTCCTAAGGTAGCGAAATTCCTTGTCGGGTAAGTTCCGACCTGCACGAATGGTGTAACCATGGCCACGCTGTCTCCACCCGAGACTCAGTGAAATTGAAATCGCAGTGAAGATGCTGTGTACCCGCGGCTAGACGGAAAGACCCCGTGAACCTTTACTACAGCTTGGCACTGAACATTGAACCTACATGTGTAGGATAGGTGGGAGGCTTAGAAGCACTGGCGCTAGTTGGTGTGGAGCCATCCTTGAAATACCACCCTTGTATGTTTGATGTTCTAACATAGGCCCCTAATCGGGGTTGTGGACAGTGCCTGGTGGGTAGTTTGACTGGGGCGGTCTCCTCCCAAAGAGTAACGGAGGAGCACGAAGGTTGGCTAAGTACGGTCGGACATCGTACGGTTAGTGCAATGGCAGAAGCCAGCTTAACTGCGAGACAGACACGTCGAGCAGATACGAAAGTAGGTCATAGTGATCCGGTGGTTCTGAATGGAAGGGCCATCGCTCAACGGATAAAAGGTACTCCGGGGATAACAGGCTGATACCGCCCAAGAGTTCATATCGACGGCGGTGTTTGGCACCTCGATGTCGGCTCATCACATCCTGGGGCTGAAGTCGGTCCCAAGGGTATGGCTGTTCGCCATTTAAAGTGGTACGCGAGCTGGGTTTAGAACGTCGTGAGACAGTTCGGTCCCTATCTGCCGTGGGCGTTTGAGAGTTGAGAGGAGCTGCTCCTAGTACGAGAGGACCGGAGTGGACGAACCTCTGGTGTTCGGGTTGTCACGCCAGTGGCACTGCCCGGTAGCTATGTTCGGAATCGATAACCGCTGAAAGCATCTAAGCGGGAAGCGAGCCTCGAGATAAGCTCTCACTAGCACTTAGAGTGCTCTGAAGGGTCGTTGAAGACTACGACGTTGATAGGCGGGGTGTGGAAGCGTAGTAATGCGTTGAGCTAACCCGTACTAATTGCCCGTGAGACTTAACCATACAACACCGAAGATGTTTGAGACGTTACGCACAAGCGAGCGACTCTGCTAAGCGGTAGCCTGACGTTATGACGTCAGGTGAGATATTAAATTCAAAGAGAGTGGCGTTACTTAAAGCCAATCAGTTTTTTATGTTGTGACAGTTTATGTCTGGCGGCCATAGCGGTGTGGCACCACCTGAATCCATCCCGAACTCAGAAGTGAAACACACCAGCGCCGATGGTAGTGTGGGGTCTCCCCATGTGAGAGTAGGTCACCGCCAGACTTCAAATAAATAACCCCAGCCAAACCGGCTGGGGTTTTTTTATGCCTGCTATCCGGCGCCTCGCTGCCCCAATAATGAGTCCCTACCGGATGCAATTGCATCCGGCTGCTACATTCTATTAAATCGAAGATCCCATCCCATTTATAATTAATTTCTAAAGTGAAATATTGAACTAAACTGTATGCATATCGATAAGGAAGGTTCTAATGCTTCAAAACTCGCAACAACGATATGGATTAGTAAGTGTCATTATACACTGGCTATCCGCTGTCATAGTGTTTGGTTTGTTTGCCCTGGGTTGGTGGATGCTCACGTTAACCTACTACGATCAATGGTATCGATTAGGTCCGTGGTGGCATAAGTCATTTGGCATTTGTTTACTGATTATTACCATTTTCCGAGTGTTATGGGTAATAACCAATACAAAGCCAACACCACAAGGAACAAAGCTTGAAGTCGTCGGCGCAAAAATTGGGCACGGACTACTCTATTTCTTGTTGTTCACCGTGATGATAAGTGGTTATTTGATATCAACGGCTGACGGTAGCTCTATATCGGTTTTTGATCTGTTTTCAGTCCCGGCAACGTTAAGTGATATACCCGGTCAAGAAGACATTGCAGGCGAAGTGCATTGGTATTCGGCATTAGCACTGGTGATTTTAGCTGGTGGTCACGGTTTGGCCGCATTAAAGCACCACTTTATAAATCGAGATACGACTCTGATTCGTATGTTTGGAAAATCAAAGAGGAAATAATTATGAAAAAGACATTACTAGCAGCGGCTATCGCGAGCACCGCTATGTTCAGTACATCCACATTAGCTGAAGACTATAAAATCGATATTGAAGGGCAGCATGCTTTTATTGAGTTTAAGATTAGTCACCTTGGCTATAGCTGGTTATATGGTCGCTTCAACGACTTTGAAGGGAACTTTAGCTATGATGAAAACGCTCCTGAAAATGCGTCAGTGAACGTGACTATAGATACCGCCAGCGTTGATACAAACCACGCTGAGCGTGATAAGCACTTACGTAGCGAAGACTTTTTAAATGTGTCTGAATTCCCTCAGGCAACCTTTAAGAGCACCAAGTACGTGCCTGATGAGAATGATAAAGGCGAAGGTACACTTTATGGTGACTTTACTTTAAATGGCGTTACCAAAGAAATTGCTATTGAAGTTGAGCACGTTGGCGCTGGTGAAGATCCTTGGGGTGGCTTTCGCCGCGGTTTCCACGGCGAAGTTGACTTAACCTTGGCTGACTACAATATCGACTACAACCTTGGCCCAGCCGCTAAAGAAGTCGAACTGGAGCTTTCAATTGAAGGCGTTCGTCAATAAAACACGCCTGTTAAACTTAGTCTGCTAACGCTTGTTTATAAGCGTTAGCAGCTAATTGGCTATCCCCTAGCGCATAGTATGCGTCACCAAGTAAGCGATAAGTCTTAGCACTAGGCTCTACATCTACCAGTTTTTTCAGAGCTCTTTGGGCTAACGAATAGTCTTGATTATCCATTGCGATTAAAGCAAAAGCATATAAATAATCTTTATCATCCGGATTCTGCTTCAGCTTTTCTTGAACGAATTCAACCAGTTTTGCGTACTTGCCGTTAAATAGCTTCAGTGTATTAACACCTGACGGATGGATGTCTTCCCTTTTAAGACCCTTCAATATCACTTTCGCAGACAGCTCCTGCTCACCTAAATGCTTTAACGCAGCCGCGTAGGCCAGACGAGTCGTTGCGTCTCCGCGTTGTTTGCTTGAAAGGCTTTGCCACGCGTCTTTTAGTGCATCGTTGCCATTCCGGCCAATCGATACGAAGTAATCTAAATAAACGTCATACTCCAGTCGTTCAAACTCCGCGGGGCTCAACTCGGAGTGCTGTTTTAGTTTAGGAAGCAGGTCTTTAAGGGCTTTATAATTACCCGATGCTTTATAGGTTGTTTTTGCCAGGAAGGCGACATGCGCAGAATTCGGATGTTTATCCAGTAGCTCTTGAACCGCTGTATCGGCACCGTGGGGATCGTTATTCACTTGTTGAGAGACTTTTAAAATGCTCACTAACGTGTCCGAGCCTTTGGTAAAGCGCCCTGCCTCCTCATGCCAGTACTGCGCCTTTCCAGTGTCTTTCGCTAAACAGGATGCCAAGGCTGCCATTGCCGCTGTTTCTTGTGTCGGTCGCTTTTTATAGGACGATGCAAAGCGTAATGAGGCCTCTTCTGCAGAATCATCTAGCAATAACCGAATACCCTCATCGTAAAGCTGTTTGGCCTTTCTGTCTGAACGGTTCGAAAACCATGCGGCGCCCTTTTGAGTTTTACTGAGCAGCCTGCGCAAAATGGATATGACAACGGTCGCTATTAAAGCAACAGCAACAACGACAACAATAAGCCCGACAACGGTCGCTTCAATAGACCAACCAGCGAACTGAATGAGGACATAACCAGCGTTTCCAGACGCAGTAGGGCCTAATATAGCTCCAATAATCAATAAAACAACGAGCGCAATTAACCACTTCATAGCGCATCCCCTTGTTCAATTGCCCGGCTGATAAAGTCCAGCGACTCCAGGCTCTCGACGGTCGACTGTGTCTTGGGCGTCTTCTCAAGGCTTTCAAGTCGAGTGATCACATCACTGGTTGCCGCACTGTCGCCTTTTACCAGGCTAATGAGTGTTGGTAATTGGCTGATATATCGTTTAAAGAGCTCATCATTACCCTTTAGAGCCGCGTCTTGTGCCAGTGTGAATGTCAGCGAAATACGAGCATTAATTGCGGCTCTGTGTGCTTTGTTTAACAGCGGTTCCGGGTCGGATTCGAAAGGCTGAATACGGATAAAGTTATCCAGAAACTCGTTCCAGTTCGACTCTAAATTGGCTTGCCAATTGTCGCCGGTAGCGGTGTTTTCATTATTATCCGCTTCAATACGGTATTCGTTGTTAATCGTGTCGGGCAAACTGTCCACGCGATCTTGCAAGCCGATTAAGGTCATGACCAGGTCGGTGTTATTGGTTGAAGACAGTGCAGCCACTTTTTCGATGTCCTTGGCCAGTAACTCACGAGTACGAAGTGCTTCGCGGCTGTCCATGCCCGACAGTTGGTCGTCAGCTAAGCGAAGCAGCTTATTGGCCAATGCATAATCTTCCTGTACCCACAGCAGACGAGCTGCCGTTGCAAGCATTTGTTTTATTTCAAGTAAACGCCAATGAGCAGCGCGGTCGGCCGGGCTCTGACGCACCTCATCACGCAGATTGTCTAAACCAGAGCGGAGCTCTAAGTAGTCTTCGCGCAATTGCTGTGCTGAATGAGATAGTTTATTCAGATCTTGAGAATTAGGCGTCTCCTGTAACTGACGTTCAAAGTTAGCGAGAGATTGCTCCAACTGTTGAAGTCGATTCTCCAGTGGATCCATTTCTTTTGGGGGTTGTTCAGCAAGCTGCTGCTCTGATGAGGCAACTTGATGACTATCGTCCGCCGAGAAAAGACTCGGGAAACGCGTATACCCATAATAGGCTGCAGCGACTATCGCAATCAAAATAATAAGCCATAGCAATCGCTTGAAAAAACGCCGGCTGCTTTTCTTGGCCGTCACGGTTTCGTCTTTCTCTGTCTCTACTGGTGACTCTACATGCTCTTCGTTTGTCGTATCTTCGCTGTTCATGTGTGCGTTTCCGTTTGCTACAAGCGCATCTAAAATAATAGCATCTGATGCACTTTCTGTGACTTCGATACTGGCTGATTGTTTAATGGGAATCAAACTTTTCAGGCGTTCACTGGGGACCACCCAGTGGCAGCTTTCCAGCCATTGGCTTGCCGATTCCGGTAGCTCTGACAAAAAATAATCCAGTTGCTCGGCGCTAGTGACCACAATGGTGTCGACCGATGACATCCATTTATCCACAACTGAAGCATCCGAGAGCGGAATCGGTCGTCGCTCATAAACTTCCCAGTAACTGACATCAGCGCCGTGCATTTTCAGGTGCTCTGAAAGTACCTCACGCCCGCCAATGCCTCTTATAATTAACCACTTCTGACCACTAACATCGTTGAGTTCAGGTAGTGCCAGCAACCCCTCTGATCGATGCGCAAAGGCCGGACTCGTAACGGGTACCTTAAGTTTATCCGCTGCGTACCTTGCGGTGCTGGATCCCACCGCAAAGTATCGGCTTTGTTTAACGTTAAAGCCACTTTCCAACGCATAATCAACGGCCGTTTTGCTGACTAGAATAATACCGTCCCAGGCGGTTCTATTAACGCGCTGAACGTCACTTTTATCCACTGCAACGGGTGCTACCCGAATAAAACTGTGAATAAAATGGCGGATGCCTGCCTGGGTTAGCCCGTCAGAGATATGCTGTGAGCGTTCTTCAGGGCGTAGTAGTAAAACCGCTTTTTTATTGTTCAGCATCGCTGTCATATACCGCCGACAAAATATCCCCTGCGCCTTTCGCCAGTAAGCGCTCGGCCAACTCTTTACCCAGAGCTTCCGCTTCTGCTGCCGGACCTTCTATTTCGTCTCGTAAAACTTGTTTTCCATCCGGGTCGCCGACTAGCCCTCTCAAATAGATGTGATCGTCGCTGAGTTCAGCGTAAGCGCCAATAGGAACCTGGCAGCCGCCCTCAAGACGACGGTTCATAGCTCGTTCAGCCAGCACTCGTATACGGGTTTCCTCACATTGGAGAGGCTGAAGAAGTTGCTTCATGGCTTCATCGTCGCTGCGACATTCAATACCTAGTGCGCCCTGCCCATTCGCTGGCAATGACTGCTCGACGGGAATGAACGATGTAATACGGTCACCGAGGTCCAGACGAATAAGCCCTGATGCAGCTAAAATAATGGCATCAAACTCACCGTCATCAAGTTTGCGCAAACGCGTTTGTACGTTACCGCGTAAATCTTTAATCGCTAAGTGCGGAAACTGTTCCATGACCTGACAACGACGACGTAAACTACACGTACCAACAACGGCGCCTTCCGGCAGCTCGTTTAGGTTTTTATATTTATTGGAAACAAAGGCGTCGCGCGGATCTTCACGTTCGCAAATAGTATGCAGCTCTAAACCGTCAGGAAACTCAACGGGTAAGTCTTTCATGCTGTGTACCGCAATATCGGCTCGACCCTCAAGCATGGCAACTTCCAGCTCTTTGACAAACAAGCCCTTGCCGCCAATTTTGGCTAATGGCGTATCGAGAATTACGTCGCCTTTTGTGGACATTGGTAACAGCTCTACCGTGAGCCCCGGGTGTAGCTCCTCAAGACGCTGCTGAATGTGCTCAGCCTGCCATAACGCCAGCTTACTTTTACGTGTTGCAATTCTTACAGTTTGAGTCATGGTTTTCCTTACAACGCTTAATGACTTTTTCGGGCTCGGGTGCGATGATAGACACTATAGAACCCTTAAGAGAATAGTCATAGTTTAGCGATGTTTAGTCGAATTGTAATCAAGACGCTGGTATTAACCACGGTTTTTATGATTGTGGTCGGTTGTGGTCAAAAAGGGCCGCTTGAGCCAGCGCCAATGCCTGAAAAAAATGATATGGAAACGGCACCAACGGATACTGACAAATGAGTGAGTCCATTTCTTATAAAAATAATCAACTTCATGTTGAGGATATCAGTTGTCAACGTTTGGTGGAGCGGTTTGGTTCGCCACTGTATGTGTATTCAAAAGCTCAGTTGGTATCGAACTGGCAACAGTTTCAGCAGCACTGGCCGAATCCACACAAGCTATGCTACGCCGTAAAAGCCAATAGCAACCTCGCGGTTTTGCAGGTGCTGGCTCATCAGGGCGCGGGTTTTGATATCGTTTCCGGCGGTGAGTTACTGCGTGTGCTTGCGGCTGGCGGCAAGCCAGAAAGCATTGTTTTCTCCGGCGTTGCCAAGTCAAAAGATGAAATTATTTTAGCGCTGGAAACCGGTATCGGCTGTTTTAATGTGGAATCGGAAGCCGAGCTTGAGCGTATTCAGGATATTGCCGCGGCAATGAGTAAGCAGGCGCCGGTGTCGCTCAGAGTGAACCCGGATGTTGACGCAAAAACACATCCGTACATTTCAACCGGAATGAAAGCCAATAAATTCGGTATCGGTATGAAACAGTCCCGAGCCGTATTTAAGAAGGCCGCGGAGTTACCTAATATTCGGCTGATTGGAGCTGATTGTCATATTGGCTCACAAATTATGACGCCCGAACCGTTTTTAGATGCCGCCAAGCTAATGTTTGAGTTAGTGCTGGATCTGAAAAAAGAGGGCATTGAGCTAACCCACCTTGATTTAGGCGGTGGTTTTGGTGTGTCGTACCAAAACGAAGCACCTTTGGATAAATCGCGCTACCTGAACCAACTGGTTGAGATGGCAAAGGATTTTCCGGATGTGACGATGATGCTTGAGCCTGGCCGGGCGATAGCCGCAAACGCGGGTGTATTACTGACGTCGGTGGAATACATTAAAGCATCAGAGGAAAAGCGGTTTGTGTTAGTCGATGCGGGCATGAACGATATGTTGAGACCCTCGTTGTACCAAGCTTGGCATGACATCGTTCCCGTTAAAGAGAAAAACGATGAAGCACCGCAAATTAGCGATATTGTCGGGCCTGTTTGCGAAACCGGTGACTTTCTTGGGCATGCGCGGCATTTGAATGTCGTTCAGGATGATATTCTTGCGGTAAAACACGCCGGCGCTTATGGTTTCACAATGGCGTCAAACTATAATTCGCGCGGGCGACCGGCAGAAGTCATGGTTTCCGGAAGTGATGCACGTTTGGTCAGAGAACGTGAAAACTTTGACGATCTTATTCGTGGCGAGCATTTGCTAGATAAGGATTACATCTAATTATGTTATTGCACTTTTCTAAAATGCACGGACTCGGCAATGACTTTATGGTCGTCGATAATGTCACACAGAACTTATATGTGAACCCTGATCAAATCCGTCAGTGGGCCAATCGGCATACCGGTATCGGTTTTGATCAACTGCTGTTAGTCGAGCCTCCTTATGACCCTGACTTAGACTTTCATTACCGCATATTTAATGCCGATGGTAGCGAGGTTTCCCAGTGTGGAAACGGTGCTCGTTGTTTTGCAAAGTTTGTTAAAGCCAAAGGTCTGAGCAACAAAAATCATCTGAAAGTCAGTACTAAAGCGGGCAAAATGGTTCTGCATTTGGAAAAAGATGGCCAGGTCACGGTAGATATGGGAGAGCCCTTGTTTGAGCCCGCCCAAGTGCCCTTCAAAGCTCAAAAAGCGGAGCAAACTTATGTTCTGCGAGTGAATGATGAAACGGTGATGTGTGGTGTTGTTGGCTTGGGTAATCCACACTGTGTTATCGCCGTTGATAGCGTTGATACAGCACCGGTGGATACGTTAGGCGCAGCTGTGGCTGCGCATGAGCGCTTCCCTGAAAGTGTGAACGTTGGTTTTATGCAGCAGCTTTCCGCCGATGAAATCAAGCTTCGTGTCTTTGAACGTGGTGTTGGGGAAACTCAGGCTTGTGGCAGTGGTGCTTGTGCCGCAGCAGTTGCAGGCATACAGCAAGGCTTATTAAACGAACGGGTAAAAGTGTCTTTACCCGGCGGTGACTTACTGATTCGCTGGCAACAAGGACAGCCTGTTAAAATGACGGGTCCGGCAGAGCTGATTTACGATGGACAGATGGTGTTATGAGTAACGAATTAAACTCGATGTTAAACGAGAAAATTGATGACAGCCTGATACGCGAGTATTTGCAGGAAAACCCTGATTTTTTCACGCGTAATGAAGACCTGTTGGCACAACTGCAATTCCGCCATAGTGAAAAAGGTGCAGTGTCGTTAATTGAAAGGCAACAGCAAAAACTCAGGCAACGAGTTCAGCAGCTGGAAGAAGAAATTACCGAGTTGATGATTAACGCTCGTCGTAACGAAGCCATTTTTAACGCCTACAGTAACCTTTATGTTCAGCTTTTGCGTTGTGACAGCTTGAGCGACGTGCTCTCGCAATTGAAAAACACGTTTGAAAATGAACTCGATATGCCGGTGTTGACGCTTAAATTCTTTGAAAGTCCGGTTGAGCTCGATGAGCAATATACCTTTGCGTCCGATACCCACAAGAAACTATTAAGTAAGCGTTTTAGTGACGAGTCCATCTACCTTGGGCGGCTAACGGAGCAAGAGCATAAGCTTTTGTTTAACGATGAGAGTATTCAGTCTGTGGCTCTGTTGTTGCTCGGTGAAAACGGTGAACTCGGTATGTTAGCTGTGGGCAGCAGCAGCGCAGGACACTTTGAGCCTGCAATGGACAAACTGCTGATTAAGCAGCTGCAGGCATTGTTGGGCGCTGTTTTGCCGGAGCTTATTAAACGCCATGACGCTGCTTGAGTGGCAACAAAAGTGGTTACAACAGTTACGCGGCGAGCGTGGCCTCGCCGAATTAACGCTTAAAAATTACGACAGGCTCATCACCGCCGATCTTAGCGAGCTTGAGCAGCAGACAATTACTGATCCGAAGCAACTGAGAGTGCCTGTCATCGAGCGCTTACTGGTTGGCTGGAGGCGCTCAGGACTTGGTGAGCGCAGTATCGCGTTAAAGCTGTCTGCGTGGCGAACTTTCTGTCAGTTTTTAGTTGAGTCGGATGCGTTAGATGATAATCCCGCGACATCAGTTTCTGCGCCTAAAATTCCTAAACGGCTACCTAAAAACCTCGATGTTGACAGTATCTCCCATTTGCTCGATTTGCCTCATGACGACGAAATCGCGATTCGTGATGCGGCTATGATGGAGTTGCTATACGCCAGCGGCATTCGGTTGGCTGAGTTGGTGAGTCTGAACCGGGATGATATTGACCATCGCATGATGCAGTTAAGGGTGACCGGTAAAGGCAGTAAAACTCGTATAGTACCATTTGGCCGGTGCGCCGAAAAAGCGTTAAAGCAGTGGTTAAAAGTAAGGCAGGCATGGCTTGTGGATAAACCGGAGTTAGCGCTATTTATCAGTAAGCGGTTACAACGCATTAGCCCAAGAACGGTTCAACAGCGGTTGAATCACTGGGGTCAACAGCAAGGTATCGTCGGTGACTTACACCCGCATAAATTAAGACATTCGTTTGCATCGCACATGCTGGAAGCAAGCGGTGATTTACGCGCTGTGCAGGAAATGCTTGGACACGCCAACTTATCCACAACGCAGGTTTATACGCACTTAGACTTTCAGAGATTGGCCAGCGTATATGACAATGCTCATCCCAGAGCTCGCAAAAAATAAAGGCATCGGGAGTTTTTATGCAGTTTTTTCGTCGGTGGCAGCCGCCTAAAGTCATTAGTTTCGACCTTGATGACACGCTGTACGACAATGTGCCGGTGATGCAAACTGCTGAGCGTTCTGTTCAGCAGTACATTGTCGACAAATTTCCGGAAACCTCGCAATGGGACGTGAGTCACTGGCGGCAATTAAGAGACAAAGTCAGTCAGAGTGATCCGGCGCTTGCCAGTGATATGACAGAATTGCGTATTCGGACATTACAGCAGGGGTTAGAGCAATTTGGTATTGTGAATGCGACGGCGCATGCGCACGATATTATGGATCATTTTTTACTGCACAGAAGTAACTTCGAGCCGCCAAAAGAAAGCCTTGAGCTACTGCAGCAATTAGCTGAAAAATATGAGCTTATTGCGTTGAGTAATGGCAATGTTGATACCGGTAAAATAGGTTTGTCGGACTACTTCGGCCTAATAGTTCAGCCGGGGAACGGCGTTCGTGGTAAACCATTGCCAGACATGTTTTTAAAGGCACAGCAACACTTCCCGGCGATTAAGCCAGAGGAGTTTCTCCATGTGGGTGATCACCCATACTCCGATGTGCTGGGCGCACAACGACATGGCTGGCAGTCAGTGTGGCTGACCTCCGGTTTGGGGCAATCAAAGCATCTATCGATATTACCAACCGTCAAAGTTGATCACTTGGCTCAACTCAAGTCGTTGTTACTTTCGTAAAAAGCCCTCACGCGACACTACTGGTTGCTTATACAGTGATTCATTATTACACTGGCGGCAGATCTTTGAATTGAATACATCAGGTAAACGTTAATGAGTACACACCCTCTTCTGGCAGAATTGAATGAAAGGCAGCAGCAAGCAGTATCGGCACCCGACGGACATATGTTGGTGCTGGCTGGCGCCGGAAGTGGTAAAACAAGGGTGTTAGTGCACCGTATTGCCTGGCTCATTCAACAGCAAAACTATTCTCCGTTCAGCATTCTGGCGGTCACTTTTACCAACAAAGCGGCGGCGGAAATGCGTGGCCGTGTTGAGCAACTAGTCGGCAGTTCTGTGCGAGGCATGTGGATTGGTACCTTCCATGGATTAGCGCATAGGTTGTTACGAGCGCATTATATGGATGTCGGGCTGCCACAGAATTTTCAAATACTCGACAGTGATGACCAGCAGCGACTGATTAAACGTCTGATAAAAAGCCTCAACTTAGACGACAAGCGCTGGCCGGCAAAACAAGCTCAGTGGTACATCAACGGCAAAAAAGACGAAGGGTTACGGGCCGAGCATATAGAAACTTACGACCCAACCGAGCAGACACTGAAAGAAATTTACCAGCTGTACCAGGAAAGCTGTGATCGCGCTGGTTTGGTCGATTTTGCCGAACTGTTGCTAAGGGCGCATGAGCTGCTGAGAAATAACCGAATCGTTCGGGAGCATTATCAAAACCGCTTTCGTCATATTTTGGTGGACGAGTTTCAGGACACCAACTCCATCCAGTATGCCTGGGTGAGGTTGTTAGCTGGGGCGCAGAACAGCGTGACCATTGTCGGTGATGACGACCAATCTATTTATGGCTGGCGTGGCGCCAAAGTTGAGAACATTCATCAGTTCTTAGAAGACTTTGCCGGCGCACAAACCATTCGTCTGGAACAGAACTACCGTTCAACCAGTACTATTTTGAAAGCGGCAAACTCCGTCATTTCTAATAACTCCGGCCGTTTGGGTAAAGACTTATGGACTGAGGGGAATGAAGGCGAGCCCATCAGCCTGTATGCAGGCTTTAATGAAATGGATGAGGCGCGTTACATCGTTTCACAAATTGAAGGCTGGCGAGATAAAGGTAATTCGCTGCAAGATGTCGCCATTTTGTACCGAAGTAATGCACAGTCGCGTATTTTAGAAGAGGCGCTACTGCATGCCCGGTTGCCGTATCGCATTTACGGGGGCTTACGCTTCTTCGAACGTCAGGAAATTAAGGACGCACTGGCCTACTTGAGAATTTTAGGTAATCGGGATGACGACGCTGCGCTTGAACGTGTCATTAATACCCCTGCCCGCGGCATTGGCGGGCGTACCATGGATATTATTCGTCAGGCGTCGCGGGAGCGTGCTGAATCACTGTGGAATGCGGCGAAATACATGGTGAACGAAAAGCAGTTAGCCGGGCGCGCGCGAAATGCGGTAGGCAGCTTCCTCGACTTTATTGAAGAGCTGGATGATGAAACCGAAGAGTTCAGCTTAGGCCGCTTAAGTGATGAAGTCATCAAGAAAAGCGGCTTAATGGCCATGTATGAAGCAGAAAAAGGCGAAAAAGCGGAGACCCGGGTCGAAAACTTAAAAGAACTGGTTACTGCCTGTGAGAACTTTGTACTGGATGACGCCGAAGAGGATATGACGCCACTTAATGCATTTCTGGCGCATGCAGCCTTAGAAGCGGGTGAAGAACAAGCGGACGAATATCAGGATGCTGTTCAGCTAATGACCTTACACAGCGCAAAAGGCTTGGAATTTCCCTTGGTGTTTATGACGGGCGTGGAAGAAGGTATGTTTCCGTCGCAGCAGTCGATGGATGAGCCCGGCAGGCTCGAAGAAGAGCGTCGTCTTTGTTACGTGGGTATGACTCGGGCAATGGAAAAGTTAGTGCTTACTTATGCGGAGCAGCGTCGCATTTATGGTCAGGAGCTATTCCACCGAATCAGTCGGTTTATTGCGGAAATCCCACCCGATACTCTGCATGAAGTCCGTGCGCAAACCAGCGTAGAAAAGCCGTCGAGCTACAGCCGTTTTAATAACGCCGCCAGTCATGAAGCCTTTGATCAAACCGGTTACACGCTGGGTCAGCGGGTTCGCCACCCGAAGTTTGGGGAAGGTACTGTGCTTAATTACGAAGGCACGGGCCCGCAGTCTCGTGTTCAAATTAACTTTGATAACGTGGGGAGCAAATGGCTGGTGGTTGCTTACGCTCGACTGGATCCGGTTTTCTAAGTGTAAAGTCGTGATCAAAAAGTGCATTTTTCAACTATGTTTATAGTACACACATAAAAGTTGGAGGTGCTTTATGAAACGCACAGCAAATGCACATTGGAAAGGCAGTATTAAAGAAGGCTCAGGTGTTGTTTCGACGCAAAGTGGTATTTTGGATAAAACTCAGTATTCATTTAAAAGCCGCTTTGAAGAAGGCAAAGGCACCAACCCCGAAGAGCTCATTGGTGCCGCTCACGCTGGCTGCTACGCCATGGCGTTTTCATTAATGCTGGGTGAAGCCGGTTATGAAGCCGATAATATTGATGCGAAAGCCGAAGTGTCGCTGGTCGAGCAGGACGATGGTTTTGCTATCGATAAAATTCATCTGACGGTAAAAGCCAGCATCCCCGATATTAGCGACGACAAGTTTCAGGAACTGGCGAACAACGCCAAAGAAGGTTGCCCAGTCAGCAAAGTGCTAAACGCTGACATCTCAATGGATGCCAGCCTCAGCTGAAGCTAACTTCTTCGCTTTTCTATCTCGCTGGCGCTGTATAATTGAATCGAAACTGTACAGTGCCAGCGCACTCCAGATAATAACGAAAGTCACTAGCTTACTTTCCTCAAGAGGCTCGCCATAAATAGCGACTGCTAATGCGAACATCAGCGTCGGGGCGATGTACTGGAAAAAGCCTAAGGTTGCATAGCGCAGTCGTTGTGCGGCAGCGGTAAAGCACAGCAGCGGAATAGTCGTGACAAGTCCGGCTGCCACCAGCAATAAGTTGAGTGTCCATGGGTTGGTCGTTAAGTCACTCGTTGCTGAGCTTGCAAACCCGAACAGATAAATCAGCATAACTGGCAGCAGTATCGCGGTTTCCAGCCACAACCCACTAATGGAGTCGACAGGCAAACGCTTACGAATCGCTCCATAGGTAGCGAAGCTGGAGGCCAGTGCCAAAGCCACCCACGGTACTGAACCAAAGGTAATGACCTGAATAGCCACACCAACTACGGCTAAACCGATAGCGACCAGTTGCAGGCGGCGCATACGTTCAGAGAAAAAAATCATGCCAATGGCGACATTCAGCAAGGGGTTAATGTAATAACCAAGGCTGGCATCCAGCATGTGGTTGCTATTAACTGCCCAGATGAACAAAAACCAGTTGCCACCAAGCAAACAAGTGGCCAGTGTGAGTCGAATGACTAACTTACGGCTTTTTAGAATGGGGCGAATTCGGTCCAGCCGCTTCATCGCAACAATTAACACAAAGACCATTAAAAACGCCCAAATAATACGGTGAGCGAGTATTTCAAAAGCCGGAACTTGCTTTACGAGTTTGAAATAAACAGGCGCAACGCCCCAGAATGTGTAGGCGGCAAGTGCGAAGAAAACGCCTTGCCGGGCCCGAACAGCGTCATCGGACATACTGGCTTTCCTTAATCAGAGCTTAACCGACGAGGTAGGTGCCGGTTCCAAAAGCGATGTGTGTGCCTTCTTCGTTATGCAGTTCCATTCGGGCAACCGCCACTTTATTGCCCGAGCGAATAATCGTGGCGCTGGCGATAAAAGTTTTACCCCGGCCTGGGCGAAGAAAATCAACACGAAGGTCAATTGTACCACAACGACTCAGGCGCTCCATTAGGTAACTTTCACTGGGGTCTTCTAAACGGTCAATCATACCCGCTATAGCCACCAAACCACCTGCCGTATCTAACGCGGTTGCGGTGACACCACCGTGCAAAATGCGTTGTGGGACATTGCCTAATAACTCGTCTTTCCATTGGAACTTTAGCTCACCACGTGCCGGGTTAAATTCCGTAATTTCAAAGCCAAGTAACTGTTGAAACGGTACCCGCGTGTTCATAAAGTCGGAAACTTTTGTCAGTATTGTTTGTGTATCCATTTTGGGCATGGTTATTAATGAACAGGACGCTTACAATAAGAGGATGTTACTTCATAAGTCAATAAACGATGCCGACCATGAGTAGTACCGCAGTCAGCACTGCAGAACAACTGGCGCAGGATCCGCTTCAGTCGAAGCTTGAATCTGTCTTTGGTTACCATGAGTTTCGTGAGGGTCAACGGGACATTATGGACGCGGCTCTGAACGGGCGCGATTCGCTGGTGCTCATGCCGACGGGCGGTGGTAAGTCATTATGTTACCAGCTGCCGGCAATATGCAGCGACGGTGTGGCCGTGGTTATTTCGCCGCTGTTGTCGCTCATGCAAGATCAAGTGGAAGCACTGAATGCGCTTGATATAAACGCCGCGACCTTGCACTCAGGTGTATCAGCAGAACAGTCAATGAACACGTTGCAGGCATTACAGCGCGGCGACATTAAACTGCTGTACGTTAGCCCTGAGCGTATTTTGCAGCCGAGTTTTATTGAACGCTTACAAACGCTGAATCTGTCGTTTATCGCTGTTGATGAAGCGCATTGTATTAGCCAGTGGGGGCATGACTTCAGACCAGAGTATGGTCAGCTGGGTGTGTTGCGCAGCTATTTGCCGAACACACCTTTTATGGCCTTAACGGCCACCGCGGACTCAGCCACCCAGCATGACATTATTGAACGGCTGCATTTGAGTGCGCCATTAGTGCACCGCAGCTCATTTGACCGCCCCAATATTCGTTACGTGGTTCAGGAAAAGTATAAACCGCTAAAGCAGGTTAAAGACTACGTCAAAAAACAAAAAGGCGTGGCCGGTATCATTTATTGTGGTAGCCGCAAGAAAACCGAAGAACTGGCGGAAAGTTTGCAGCAGTCGGGCGTTCGGGCGGCGCCTTATCATGCGGGGCTGGAGCATACGCTCAAGGAAACGACCCTGCGGCAGTTTCTGCGTGACGATATTGATGTTGTGGTGGCCACGGTGGCGTTTGGTATGGGTATCAACAAGCCGAACATTCGTTTTGTTGTGCATTTTGATATTCCGCGTAGCGTCGAGTCGTACTATCAGGAAACCGGGCGAGCCGGACGGGACGGTCTGCCAGCGGAAGCGATGATGCTTTACGATCCGCGAGATGCGCAGTGGATACGCCGGATGATAGACGAGCACGATAATGAGCAGCGTCGGGCCGTGGAAGCGCAGAAGTTCTCAGCCATGCAGGCCATGGCCGAAGCTCAGACCTGTCGCCGCCTTGTCGTATTGAACTACTTTAATGAGTATTCCGATAAAGAGTGCGGAAACTGTGATTTGTGTTTGGATCCGCCTACTCGTTACGACGCTCTGGAAGACGCCCAAAAAGCGCTTAGTTGTGTTTACCGTGTGGGGCAACAGTTTGGTATTAACCATGTGGTTGAAGTATTGCGAGGCTCCAAAGCTCAGCGAGTCCTTGAGCTTGGTCATGACACATTGACCACCTACGGGCTCGGTAAGGCAAAACCACAGGAGCATTGGTTTTCGGTATTGCGCCAACTGATTCACCGGGGGCTGATTATTCAGGATATTCGTCGGTTTGCGGCCTTACAGCTGACCGAGGCGGCGCGCCCGGTGTTAAAAGGTGAAGTGCCGTTAGAGTTAGCCAAACCAAGGCTCGAGCTTACTGCAACTAAAACCCGAATTACCGACCGTGGCGACTATAATAAAATACTCTTCCGGCGTTTGCGGAAACTTCGTAAAGACATTGCGGACAAAGAACAAGTGGCACCTTTTGTGGTGTTCAGTGACGCTGCATTGGTGGAAATGTGTGTTCATTATCCGACAACCGCCGCCGACATGTTGGATATCAATGGTGTTGGTGAAGTGAAACTGGCTCGTTATGGTCAGGAATTTATGAGCGCTATTGAAGAGTTTTTAGCCGGAACAAGTGAGCGGCAGTTATTTAATGGTTGAATCTCAAGAGAACTCAGTTGTTACCTTGAAAAACACACCGGCCGAGCACGAGCTTGACAGCTGGGTGGCGACCTTATGCGATGTGATTAACGCTGACATTCGGGAAAAAGAGGTGGCGGCTGATCAGTTTTGCTGGCGCCTGACTATTAATAACCAGCATTGGCTATTATTCTATTCAGAAATCTGTGACGCAGTCTGGTTACAAGCACTAGAAGGTATGAGTGACGAGGTTATAAAGAACTTACGACATGCAGACTATCTTTAAACACGCACTATGGTTGTTACTGTTGCTTCCGCTGCTGGCGGGTGCAGAAGTTCGCACGCCCGTTTCCGTGTCTGCGCAAACCTCGAAAGTCACTCTGAATCAGCACTTTAAATACCGCGTCGTCGATGCGTCAGTGTCGGTTGATAGGCTTGCCGTTAATGAACCGTCGCGCTGGTTAAGCTCAGAAGGGCTCAGCCAGCATAATTACGCCGGTACAAAACCGAACATCTGGAGTAGCGTACCGCTTTACAACCGAAGTAACCGCTCACAAACTTTCTATGTGAAGTTCAGCGATCCGTTTTTACAGTCGGTCAGCGTTTTTGTGCTCGATACCAACGGCACAATGCTGAGTCAGCGGTCCAACAGTTTTTCAACCCCTCTCATGCAGCGTCCTCATTTATCTCATGAGCAGGTGCTGCCGGTGACTTTACCGGCGAACAAAACTGTTTGGCTAGTGACTGCGGTTCAGCAGTGGCCGGAGCAAATGCCGACCATCAGTTTGTGGCAGTCGACCGAACTAGAGCTTCGTCAACAGCAACAACAAACCGCCTTGGGTGTAAACGCCGGTATTCTTATTTTATTGGCACTGGCTGCTTTTGTCTCTGCGCAGCTTTTCAAGAGTCGGTTATTGTTGACGTTTGGCTGTGTGAGTGCTGCATTTACTTTGTCTTTGTTACTGCACAGTGGAGTTTGGATTACTTATTTCTCACCTTACTCCCCTGATATCGCAGCATCCTTAAAAACTTATGTGAGTCAGCTGCTTATATTAACCATGGCCTGGTTCATTTGGGAGTGGGGGCGGTTTCGCTTCCGGTTGTCCCGGTTCAATCGAATTGGGTATGTGGTTTTGGCAGCCGTATTAGGTTTTACCATTGGGTTGCCCTGGCTGGATGACCGTTGGCAGAGTGCACTGGTTATCGCTCAAGTTAACGGCTTACTAATATGGACTGCCGTGGTCGTATTGAGAAGTATCCAGAAGCAGCCGATTTCTGGCTTTCGCTGGCAAACGTTTTTACTGGCGATAACCGTTATTGTCGCTTGGCTGCTGATATCGCCCCGATATAATCCTATCTGGGAAGGGATATCTGGCCTGTTACTTTACAGCACAATGACAGTAACCGTCATGATGTTCCTGTTGGCTCTGGAAAGGCATCGTCTTAACCGGTTGATGCGCCGTATTGCCGGGCTCAAAAAAAATAGAAAAACTTTAAGGCGGCGACTGTGGCAGTTATTACAGCGTACCGGGGAGGGTTGGTTCCGTCTGAACGATGACGGCTCTTTTAAACAGGTTAACCAGCAAATGCTAAACATTCTCGCCGCTCATTCGCTTGACCAAATTAAAGCGCACTGGCCTAAGGGGTTTGTTATTGAAGGAAAACGGCAGCTAACTTCTGTGGATCGGCTCGATGGGCGTAAAATCTGGTTAGATGTCGAGTATTTCGGTGACAACACGGGTCGTATTGCCGACGTTACCAAACGCATGGAGGCGGAAATTCACCTGGACTTTTTGGCGCGCCATGACGCCGTCACAGGCTTGTTAAATGTGCGTGAATTCAGGCGTTTGCTACAGTCTCGGCTTGACGCCAATAAAGCCGTTTGTATAACAATTATAAAGTTATCGGGCTTGGATATTATTGCGGATCAAGCGGGCACCGATGCACGAGACCAGGCTATTTTGCAGTTGGCGATAAACTTGAAGCGAAAAGCTCCGAAATATTCGCGTATCGCAAGAATCAGTGAGCATGAAATTGCACTGTTGAATACCGAAGACGAACAGTCCGTTTTCGCTCAGGCGCATCGCTTAGTGCAATATTGTAAAGAGTTCCGGTTCAATAGTGATAAACGTATTTATCAGCTCACTGCCCATGCCGGTATTGCCTATTCGGACTCATCGGAAGTGTCTGCCAGTACTTTACTAAGACAAGGCCGTGAGGCTTTAAAACTCGCTATGCAGCAAGGTGACTACCGAGTGCACTCATACAGTGAGGCTGATCAAAAGCGTCTATTAGGCGAGGCGGAATTAGAGTGGGAGCAAAAACTCAAAAAGGCGTTGCGTGAAGAAAACTGGGCATTGTTTGCTCAGCCAATAATAAGCGCTGCCCGTAATGCCGACAAACATTGTATTGAACTTCTGCTGCGCTTGCCCGACTCAACGACAGATGAACCCGTTGCGCCCCAACAGTTTTTACGAGCAGCGCTGAGAGCCGGTGTTATGGGTAAAGCTGACCGATGGTTAGTGCGAGAGGCCGTTGAGCATTTCAATGAGAATCCATTTGAAGCGACCCGAACCTGGCGTTGCCATATTAATTTGTCGACGCAAAGTCTCGAAGATGAAAGCTTTATTCAATTCATTGAAGCGGCTTTGAAAAACTCGGTTATTCAGCCTAATCAGTTAGTATTTGAAGTGTCTGAACCCGATGCCTTCAAGCACTTCGACCAAACGTATCAGCTGTTTAAAAATTTAACAGAGTTGGGTATTGGAACGGCGGTGGATCAGTTTGGCAGCAGCTATAATTCATTTCAGTTATTACGACAGCTGCCGCTGACGCAAATAAAGGTGAATCGTTTCTGGGTTCAGAATATGCTTATTGACCCTGTTGACGCCGAGCTTGTCGCCAGTTGTGTTCGTTTAGCCAAAGCGGCGAACGTGGAAGTGTGTGCTGTTGGCGTAGAAAGTGACGAGATTCGTATTAAACTCACTCAGCTGGGCGTAGACTATATCCAGGGGTTTGTCTGTGGGCACCCAGTCGAGTGGCAACGTTAAAAAGAGGCGGTTATTCACCGCCCCTCATCCAGTGCATGAATTTACGCAGCACCTTCTTGGCTTTTAGAACGGTTCTCAAGCAACTCTTTTGTTGAGCTACCAATGCTAATACGTTTTGGCTTCATGGCTTCAGGAATGTTTTTCACTAAGCCAATAGTCAGCAGACCGTTTTTCAAAGCCGCGCCGGTGACTTCAATGTGTTCAGCTAAGCTGAACTTACGTTCGAAGGCACGGTTGGCAATGCCACGGTGTAGAAATTCACGTTTTTCGTTTTCTTCGGCTTTTTTACCGGTTACACGAAGAACACCATTTTCTACTTCAATTTCTAAGTCGTTATCCTCGAAACCTGCAACCGCCAGCGTAATGGCGTATTGGTTTTCGGCCACCAATTCAATGTTGTAGGGAGGATACCCAGTTGCACCAGTATCTGAGCGTAGTGCCGAGTCCAGCAAAGACGCCATGCGGTCGAAACCTACACTGCTACGATATAGAGGGCTTAAGTCGATAGTTGCCATAGTCATTCTCCTTAGAAGCAATAACTGTTAAATGGTTAATAAATTGACACAGCGTGTGTCGTTTAAGGCGGCTCTCTTTGAGACACCGGCCTTAACTCCTATATGTGTACTGCTCAAATAGCTTTCAAGAGATCTTTTTAATATTTTTTCATTGGACTCATTTGAAAGGCGCTCTATTATCGACGGATAGGAAGTTATTTTCTGGCGAACAGAACAGGGAAAAAGCGATGGCAGAAGCGCCCAAAAAAGCCTGGCAGTGGGTAACGGTTAATGAGTTTGAACGGCCTGCGGTGCCAACCGTTATTACGGTAAAAAAATGGTGGCAAAACTTTACTCACTGGCTGTCTCCAGAGCATGAAAGTGACGAGCAAAACGAGCATGACAATGCGTATGAATTAAAGCTGGATACGGCGATAAAAGAACTGGATAGTGCTTTTTCAAGCTGGCTTAAGGACAAAGACGACAACAGTTTGCGTTGGGTTATTGCGCCGCCTCATTCGGGCGTTTCGGAAGCTGCGCAACAATGGGCGAAGCAAAATGGTATGTCGACAATGAAGCTGCCGGATCGAGACACCCTCTGCCAGTCGAATGACCTACCTTCCCCGAAATTCACCAAAACCAAAGTGTGGCTCATGCCGCAATTGGCGCACACTTTTTTAAGACAAACTAATGGTTTGCGCTGGACTCGGGAATTTCTTGCAAAAGCCTTGTCCGGCGATGCGGGCAAGGGACTTATTGTGTGTGACAGCTGGGCATGGGCGTTTTTAGAAAAAGTTTGGCCAGTTCCGGTTTCCGAATTATGGACTCTACAAGGGCTCGATGATCAGGCGCTGGAACAAATCGGGCTGGCCCGTGGTGAAGGCCGACTAAGGGCATTAGCAGCGCTTAGTCGCGGCAACCCGGGTATCGCTGCGGCTTACTCCGATCGTTATCACAGTAACAGCGATAAAGCTTTTGAAACGCCGCAGCTTCCTCATGAAGCGAGTGACGCAACAGCCTTTGTCTGTTATGCCCTGTTAGTTCATAAAGGGCTTACAACGGAGCAGCTTGCCCAGACTTTGCCAATTGTTTCTGTGAGTCAGCTTCAGATTCAGCTGCAACTTTTGCAACAGCAATCGCTTATAACAAAGCATGACGATAAAGCGCTTGGCCAAAGCTGGTATGTCACTGCCAGAGGCTACCCGGTTGTCCGTGACTTTTTAGCGTCTCGCGGCTTTTGGCTCGATAAATTTTAAGGGGCTCAGTAATGGAAACGGAATCTCTGAAAGACGTTGCCGGTATATTTAAGTCACTCGACGCGTTTGCCATCTTTGAAATCGCCGTCATTATTGCTTTTGCGGTTGCTTTCGTCTGGCTTACACAAAAAGTACTGCCATGGGTAGCCTCACAGCTGCACGGCAAACGCCGACTGTATACGCTGGCGCTGGTACCCATGCTACGCATTGTCATTTTAGTGCTGGCGCTGGTGATGATAGTGCCGCGTATTATCGAGCCCACACTGCAGAACATGGTTGCAACCCTGGGCGCGGCTGGTTTAGCCATAGGCTTTGCGCTGAAAGACTATGTGAGTAGCTTAATTGCAGGCGTCGTGGCTATTCATGAAATGCCCTATCGGCCGGGAGACTGGATAGAAGTCGACGGGACGTACGGTGAAGTGACTCATATCGGCATGCGCACGGTCGAACTGGTGACCAATGACGACACGGTTATCTGGGTGCCACACCTTAAACTGTGGGATAACCTAATACATAATGCGAATAATGGTGGCCCCAGCTTAATGTGTATTGCCGAGTTTTATACCCAGCCGGAAGCGGATGCCTTTCAAATTCGCGATGCGCTGGAAGAAGTTGCCTTGACCAGCCCATACCTGCAGCTTGGTAAGCCCATAACTGTAACCGCAGCCGAGCAACCGTGGGGCACTAAATATCGCTTAAAAGCCTATCCAATTGACCCCCGGCAGCAGTTCCAGTTTATTACCGATATGACCGCAAGAGGAAAGCGCCGTTTACTTGAGCTTGGCGTTAAGTTTGCGAAAGTAGAATCAGACGAAGCGTTAGAGCTCTCCTCTTAGTAAGAGCAGCGCTACTGACCCAGGTAGCGCTGTAACTCACTTCGCCATTGTGCTGACTGTACGGTGTCTAATAGTGCCCTATTTAACGGCTCCCGTAGCTCGCTCCCTTGCGGTAAGGCGAAACCATAATCCTGGGGCAGGACACGTTCAGGCAAGAGTCTGATATTGTTAAGCGCATTGGTACGCATTGAATAACGTAAAATGGGTTCGTCATAGACAACGGCATCAAGCTGCCCGGCATTGAGCTTTTTAAGCGCCGCATTCAAATCGGTAAAACTTTCATAGCCAATATTCTGTTGTTCTAACCACGCCGCCGTTGCTGAATTGCCTAATGTCGCCACACGAGCATTGGGGAGATCGTTTGCACTGCTAACTTTCGATTGAAACTGTGACACCGTGAGCGATGAAGCAATCGATGCGGTAAAGCTTGAAATGATGATGACGCAGGTAAACATCCAAATAAGACTGACCACTCGCCCGCCAAGACTACGTGGAGATTTATCGCCATAACCAACGGTGGTCATTGTCACCGCCGCCCACCAAAAGCCCGAGCCTAAGCCATTTATCGGCTGCTCGGAAAATTCTTCAGGGTTTTCCTTGCGCTCAAAGAACCAAACTAAAGCACCGGCTACAAAAAGGACGCCACTTAAAACCAAGATGACTTTTAAAAACTCGAAGGATACGAAACGCTTAGTGACCGCCCACCAGGTTGATGTGTTATTGCTTGGCACGGCAACGGCGAGGCCGGCATTGTGAAAGGGCTGGCTAAAATCGATGACGGACTCTCGTTGTGACGTGATGGTCAAAGCGCCAATACCAAGATCGTACTTCCCGGCTTCAACTCCGGTAAGTAGATTATTCAAAGAAACGGGGTGTAATTCGTATGGTCGCTCGAGTTGAGTAGCTATGTCTTTCCACAAGGTTACGGCTAGCCCTTGGTAGTCGCCATTTTTTTCAATAACAAATGGCGGATTAACCCTGACCGCCACCTTTAACGGCTCTTCAGGTTGTGCATTTGCATTAAACGTAAAAGTTGACGATAACGTCATTAACAGAAGAGCTAGGACAAAACGGAGCGACATGCGTATCCCTATTGTGGATTGATGAGTATCAAAGGAATACTATCAGGTAACGAACGAATTGTTGACTAACCTTTGCTCATGCAAGAGAATGAGAATTATTGTTATTTTAGGAGGTTTTATGAAGCTATTTTACACCATCGTAGCGGCTTTCGTTTTAGCCACGTCAATGCCAGGTTTTGCCCAAGAAGAACAGCAGTACCAGCATTTTAAGCCAGAGCCATCTGACAATTTGCATCAGGCCATTATGAACCTGAACAAATATAATGCAGAATTGCAGAAAATCATCGAAGGCGATATGCCACCGAAAGATATGGCGAAAGTGCATGAACTGACCTACACACTAGAGGTGGCACTTGCCCGTTTGAGCAAGGAGTTGGATGTTGCTGCTAACTCGCTGGAAGAGGTACACCTGGGCTCGGAGGCAATGAATAAACAACGTGTTGAAGGCTTCGGTAAAAGCTACCTTGAAACGTTGAATCATGTGCTGGGTAAACATAATCAACATCATAATGGAAACCATAAAGAGCACATGAAGCACAATGAGCACAGTGGTCATAGTAACCACTAAGCGTCACAGTGTCTCTAAAAATGCTTTAAAGTGTCGTAGCCAGAAGCTTTGTGGCTGCGACATTGCATTCCTTCCAATGGGTATCTCGCAAATCGATTCGCCATTTATCTCCGCTCTGGGCAGAGGCAGAATCGTCACGCCACTATTGCTGACGTACGCAGCGATTTTTTCACTCAAGGTCTCTGGGTTCATCGCGAAGTGCAGGTGAAACATGGCTGTTTGTGGTTTTTGTGGGTTAACCCGAATTCCATCCAGTTCATTCAGCGCATCGCCTAACGCTTTGGAATAATTCACAGCGTCTTCCATAAGTGGCAGGTTCTCACGCAAACTCCGGCGAGCTGAAATCACTTGTGGGTATTGGGTAATGACATTACCACCGGCTCGACGAGTCCAGACTTTGGCTTGCTCAATAAACGCCTCTGAACCAGCCAGGATAGCACCGGAAATAGCGCCTAAGTCTTTGTAAAAACTGACGTAAACCGAATCAAAAAGCTCACAGACTTCGGCGAGCGAACAACCATAAGCTGCCGGTACCTGCCAAAGTCTTGCACCGTCTAAATGCATAGCGATATCGTTGGCTCTCGCCCATTCAGATTGAGAAACCAAATCATCCCAGTGTGGCAGTCGACCGCCTATTTCCCGCATTGGTAGCTCCAGCAAAATACTACTGAGATCGCTGGTCTGCACACCTTTTAAATCGTCCAGGGCTATTGGCTTATCAGCGGTACCTGTGGTTGTGCCGTTCAGCCCCCACAGCGCTTCAAACCCCATTTGCTCGTGCAGCATTAAATGCGAGGTCGGGTGTAAAGCAACGCCATTGCGCTGGCGTTGGTCAGCGTGAATACGTAACGCCAGTGGCTGAGCTAAGGTTCCAGTTGGCAAAAATAGCGCCGCAGGTTTGCCGAGCAGCTTCGCCACCTCATCTTCAAAATCATTAATAAGCGCGCCACTGCCGTAGACATCGCGTTTTTCGTTTTGCTTGACCTCATCGGCTAATAAGTGCAGCCCCTCCGCCATACTCCGCTGTGGCTGACGCAGCAGAGAAGAGTTTGCCTGCTCGGCCGCTCGAGAATACGCCTGTTTGGTTTTTTCCGGAATAGAGAGTGTCATAGTTACCTACTTTGAGTGCACCTTGCCGCCAATAATCTTATAGGCGGGCGTACCGCGAATCATTGTCTCGCGCGCAAATTCCTGCCCACAACCGGGGCAATGGCACGGTTTGGTGGTGTGATCTTCAACAATGCGCTCAATAAAACACTTTACCAGCGCGCCTTTACCACCCTTTCTGTATTTAAATATGGGCGTTTTGCACTGCAGACAAGAAATCTGCACGGTGCGAACCGGCCCCTTCTTGTTCGGTTTCGCCATAAAACAGTCGGTTACAATTTAAGCATTTCCTTTAGTGTAACAAGCGCGCTATAGTTTTTCTTCCTAATCAAAAAGAAGAATTAAAGGACACCCCTATGCGTTATTCCATCGTCGCCCTGGCTGTTTTGGGCTTATTAACGGCCTGCGGACAACCGCAAGAAAGCAATTCTGGCCAAAGTTCTCAAATGGCTGCTGAACAACAAAAGCAGACGGAGCAAACATCACAATCTGAAACGGAACGCCTGAATCAGTGGTTTGAAAACAAATACGAAGAGCAACTGCAGCAAAGTCCCATTCAAATGACTTTCCTGGGTCGCAAAGACCGCTACGGTGACATAGATGACATGACCGTGGCCGCTGAAAAGAAGCAGCTGCAGTGGCTTGAAAATAGCGTTGAAGAGTTAAAAGCCAATTTCGACTACGACAAGCTAGGACAGGAAGCGCAAACGTCGTACGATGTCTGGGTTTATCAATACGAGCAAGCCAAGCGTAACGCTGAGTTCCGTGGCATGGGTTATGTATTTGACCAAATGCGTGGTGCACATACTTTCCTTCCTCAGTTTTTAATTAACTTCCACCGGGTTGATGGTGCAGAAGATATGGAAGCTTATATTTCTCGCATTAACGGTGGTGCAACAGCCATCGAACAGTTATTACAGCGTGCGAAGCAGCAGGTTGAAAACGGCGTTCGTGCGCCGCGTTTTGCTTACGAACAAGTCATAAAAGAAGCGAAGGGGCTTATTTCAGGCGCGCCGTTCGATGAAGAAGGTGACTCGAGTTTACTGAATGATGCTAAGAATAAACTGAGCGCTCTTCAGGAAAATGACGAGATCTCCGCCGAACAAGCCGACAAATACGAGAAAGAAGTACGCAAAGCGCTATTAGAACGCTTTCGCCCAAGTTATGAAGCGCTCATCAGCTTTCTTGAAAGCGACATCGAAAATACCGACGAAGTCGCCACTGGCGTACATCGCCTGGAAAACGGTAAAGCCTACTACAACGCCTTACTGAAAAATTATACGACTACCGACCTGACCGCAGACGAGATTCACCAAATTGGTTTAAATGAAGTGGAGCGGCTGACTCAGGAAATGATAGCGATTAAAGATAAAGTGGGCTTTGAAGGTGATCTGCAGGAGTTTTTCACCTTTATTCGCACTGACGAGCAATTTTTCTATCCGAACAACGACGAAGGCGCTGAAATGTATCTGGAAGATTCTCGGGAATATCTGGCGTATATAAATGAAAAGTTGCCAGAGTATTTCGGGATTTTGCCAAAAGCAGACTTGATCGTGAAACGCGTTGAGCCTTTCCGAGAGCAGGACGGCGCAGCTCAGCATTACTATCCAGGCTCGCCGGACGGTGAGCGCCCGGGCATTTACTATGCGCATTTATCGGACATGAGCTCTATGCCGAAAAATGAGATGGAAGCTATTGCTTATCATGAAGGTAACCCGGGTCACCATATGCAAATTTCCATTGCACAGGAGCTGGAGTCCGTACCGGAGTTTCGTACTCAGGCTGGTTTTACGGTCTACAGTGAAGGCTGGGGCTTGTACGCAGAGCAGCTGGCCAAAGAGATGGGCGCTTATGAAAATCCTTACTCGGACTTTGGCCGCTTAACCACGGAAATTTGGCGGGCGGTGCGTTTAGTTGTGGATACTGGCATGCACGCGAAAGGCTGGACAGAAGAGGAAGCGGTGAAGTACTTCCAGGAGCATACCCCAATCGCAGAAGGGGCGGTGCGCTCAGAAGTGCGTCGCTATCTCGTGATGCCGGGTCAGGCAACCGCGTACAAAATTGGCATGATCCGCATTCTGGAACTGCGTGAAGAAGCCAAAGAAGCGTTAGGCGATAAGTTTGATATTCGCGGCTTCCACGACACCATTTTGGGTGGTGGTGCTTTACCACTGCACATTCTGGAGCGTCGTGTTGACCAGTGGGTTGAGAAGCAGAAACAAGCCTAGTTTACAGTAAGCCAATATCAATGGCTTTAAGCACAGCTCGGGTGCGGTCACGCACCCCGAGCTTTGCCATTAGTGAGGACACTTGATTCTTGACTGTCCCGGTTGATTTAAACAAGCTTTCCGCAATTTCGTGATTACTTAGCCCCGCTGCAATCAGTCTCAACACGGCAACTTCTTTATCTGTCAGGGGTTCTACAAGCGTTTTGTCGTCAATGCTCTCTGTGCTCTTGTTATTTTTTAAGCCAGTTAGAATGCGCTCCGTAATGGCCGGTTGAAGCCATGTTTTTCCCTGAGATAGCGCGGCAATTGCGTCAACCAGCATCTCCAGAGAGACATCTTTTAATAAGTACCCTTCTGCACCCGCTTGAATGGCTCTCATAATAGACTCGTGGTCATCAAACGTCGTGAGCATTAACACGGGAGTCTGGCAGCCGTTACTTCTTAATGTTTCTACCGCCTCTATACCATCCATGTCGGGCATTCGAATATCCATCAGGATAACGTCAATGGAGTGTTGGGCATTTTTCTCAAGAGCCTCCTTGCCAGAGCTTGCTTGCGCAACAACGGTCACATTGTCCGATAGTGATAAAAGTGAGCTAAGACCTTCCCGAACTAATGTTTGGTCGTCAACTAACAGAACGTTAATGCTCATACATTATCCTCAAACGTTAGTTGAAGATTAAAGCCTCTGCCTTTTGCTTCTACGATGAGTTCTGCGCCAACGTCATTGGCACGCTCTTGCATACCCGTCAGTCCATTTCCTTCCTTAAAATGTTGAACAGACCCGTTATCTTCAATAAAAAGACAAAGCGTATTACCTTGACGAGATAACGAAATACTTTGTCGGTTGCCATTGGAGTGTTTCAGGAAGTTTGTCACGGCCTCTTGCGATATCCTCAAAACTGCCTCGGCAATATCAATGGCTTGAATGCCGAGGTTTTTCTGACACGTCACCTCAACTTGTTTATCTGTCGAGCGGTAAGCCAGCGACTGTAATGCTTTTTCTATATCCAGAACGGCCGAGTCACGTAAGTCGGAAACCGCTTCACGAACATCTGAAAGCAATAATTTGGTAATACTCTGGCTCTTTTCTAACGTCGGCTTTAAATCATCGCCCGCTTTTCGGGAAGCCACCTGTAAGTTAATGGAAAGAGCCGTTAGGTGGTGGCCTATTAAATCGTGAATATTGCGAGCTATTCTTGTCCGTTCGTTCTGTTTACTGGCTTCTTCCAGCAGCATTTGTGTTGCCCGAAGCTCCCGGTTTATTGCCAGCTCGCGCTCGAGTGCTTCTGTCTCTCTCAGACGGGTGCCCATGGTCACTATAGCGAACAAATTAAATGCCCAGAACAGAATGGCGGATATCCAGGCATAGCTGTCGCCCCAGCCAAACTGGTAAATCAACCATAATGGCACCGATAGCGGAATAGAGATAAGCACAGAGTTTCGAATACTGGTGTAATAAGGCAGCTGCGCCACGCAAATCGTCATCAATATGGCGACAACACTATAGGGTATTAAGTAATACAAACTGAAAATAGCGACCAATTGAACAAAGACAAGACTGAGACGTAACCAGGGCTCGTTTTTGTAGGGCTGTTCTCGGGTCGCTATTGTGAAACAAACCATGAAAACCACAAAGAATACTGCGGAAAGGATCCAGTGCGAGCTAAAAAACGGTGTTTGCTCTCTTTGACCTAGTAAGTAAAGACAAAACGAGGACAACAGCGCCCAGGACAGCACCGCAACCCACTGCTCTTGATCGATGTATTTGGATGTAACTGATTTTATATTCATGCGTTAAGTATGCCTGCAGCCCAGCATTTGACAATAGGCCAAAAGTCACGTTTGAGAAAGTGACTTCTTGCACTCACTGACACCAAGTAATAGCCCTAATCTGTAAAAAACAGGAGGGGTTATTATGTTGACACTACACAGCGTTTTACTTTATTTGCACATCGTTTTTGGGGCCATAGCCATGGCGCTATTTTGGATACCGGTGATAACCAAAAAAGGTGCCTTGAATCATCGCCGGTTTGGTAAGGCGTATGTCTGGACCATGAATACGGTAGCGATTTCAGCCATCGTCATGTCAGTCATGGTATTAGTGGCGCCGGGTTATTTTAAAGCGGATATCATTGCCAATAGCCAAAGACCTGAGGTCGTTATCGAGGGTATTCGGTTCTTTTGGACCTTGCTGTTGTTCCTTTCCGTGTTTACTTTTGCGTCGGTTCGGAACGCAACCGTTGTTTTGCGGTCGAAACGAAGTCGCGATAACTTGCGTACATTCAGCTATCTATCGATGATTGGGTGTCTGGCGGTGATGTCTCTGGTACTGCTATGGCAAAGCATGAATACGCCTGCTATTCAGTTTGTCAGCCCTTGGTTACACATTATTTTTGGCATTTTAGGGTTAGTAAACGTGTATCAAATGTTGCGTTTTGCATTTTCGCCCTCAGTTAAGAAGAATGCCTGGTTGATAGAGCATTTAAGTTCAATGTGTGGTTCAGGTATAGCCGTTTATACAGCGTTTTTCGCTTTTGGCGCGCGGCATGTGCTGGCTCATTTAGGGCATTGGCAATTGTTATTCTGGGTAGTGCCGGGTGTTGTAGGTACGGTGCTTATATTTTTATGGTCACAAAAATACGAACAAGGAGAACTCTCGTGAGGTGGCTTTTATTCTTACTTACAACATTAATTTTTGCGCCCGGTGTTTATGCCGAGGTGGAAACGAAACAGGTCATTCAACAGCAGTTGGCTGATGGCTCACTTGATAGCGCTGAAGACAGCGTTGAAGAATGGGTGAAAAAAGAGCCGGAAAACGCGGAAGCCTGGCATACCCGTGGGGTGGTGATGGCGCAACAGGCACAAAATGCCTTTTTCAGTGCGATGAGTTACGCCGGCAAGTCAGTGGACTCCTTTGAGAAAGCCGTTGAGCTGGCGCCTGACAGTATTAAATACCGTCGAGCCCTGATGCAGTTTTATTTAATGGCGCCTTCTATTGCCGGCGGTGATGACGAAAAAGCGCTGGCGCAAATTGAGAAAATGATGGCGTTAGACCCGGCACAAGGGGCGCTCGCTAAAGTTGGGTATTTTCGTAAGCATGAAAAAATGATGGAAGCTGAGTCTTTGCTGGAAGAAACCATAGCAGCACACCCAAATAATGCGGATGTTTTGCTTTATGCCGGTCTACAGAAACAGCGTGCGGAAGAATTTGACGCCGCCTTCAAGTTGTTTGAAAAAGCTAAAGCAGGTGTGTCTGATGACGGTTCGGCAGTCAGTATGGCGTTGTACCAGATTGGAAAAACCGCCGTTTTAGCAGAGAGTCATATTGATGCAGGCATTGCCGCGCTCAATAATTACCTGGAGAAGGCGTCGTTAGAGAATCTACCTGAGCCACACTGGGCTCAGTACAGAAAAGCACAGTTACTCGCGTTAAAAGGCGATACAGAGACGTCAGAGCAACTGCTGGCAGAACTTAAAGGTGTTGACGATAAAGAACTGCAAAAACAGTTGGCGCAATAAGGTTAGTCATCTAAATACCCTCGATTTCGGCCATCCGACTTGGCGCGATACAGCGCCGAGTCTGCTTTGGCTATCATTTTCTCGGCAAGCGCATCGATGTCTTCGTCAGTTTCTGGGCTATGAATATAGCCTCCGACGCTAACGGTCAAATAGGGGGCTATACCTGAGGTCTCGTGAGATAGTTGTAGCGCTCTAACGGACTCAAGCAAATGGTTAACGCTGTCTTCGGTCTTCTTCCTGTCCGTCGCTGAAATTACAGCAACAAACTCTTCCCCACCGTAACGCGCCACAAAGTCAGTATTACGCTGAAATAAATCAAAGAGGGCATTGGCGACCCCTTTAAGAGCCTGATCTCCCTGTAAGTGTCCGTAATGGTCGTTATAGTGTTTAAAATGGTCAATATCAATAATCAGTAGAGACAGCGCTGACTGCTCTCGCATCGCACGCTGAATTTCATTGTGGATACGCTCGTCAAAAGCACGGCGGTTGGCAATGCCGGTTAAACCATCCTGAGAGACTTGGGCATGAAGAAGCCGGTTGGCTTTTTCCAGTTCACGCTGAGTATGAATAAGCTCTGCGTAGGTTCGTTGTCGCTCTAGCGTATTGGCAATAATATTGGCGACCAATTTTAAACAGCGAACTTCTTCTGGTGTCCACCGATGCTTTTTCTGGACCCTGTCACAGCCGACAAAACCCAGTAATTGGTGCTTGGCTACTATACCCACACAGATAACGGACTTAATGTGTTCGCGCCGGAATTCTTGCTTTTCGGCATCAGCTTCGGGGGGAAGTAATTCCACATCGTTAACAATGAAGAGTTGATGTGTCTTTATTTCATTGAAAAACCAAGGGAGATCATCGATGCCGACAGACTGCAAATCGTCAATGTGTGCTTCAAACCCATCCCGCACCCATTCGTGCGTGTTGGTCATATTGGCAACAGCATCATCAAACTCGAATACATAACACCGATCAGCACCGGCATAGCTGCCAAATGCCTCTATAACTTCCTCAATGCACTCGTAGGTTTCTGCTGGCTCGCTGTTAATTAAACGAGACGAAAGCTCAGATATTAATTGGTTAAAAGTAACTTGAGTATTTATGGCGTCCATGAATCCTTCCGACCGTTTACACTGTCAGTTAAGCACAGACACAACACAAGGTAAATGTTATTTTTGTGTTATTTTAAGAGTTGTTCAGTCTGTGTAAAACGTCCAAATATCAAATACGACCGGTAACACGGAAAAGACTAACAGGAGAGCCATTGAAACATTGAAAATGCGCTGTGCCGTATGGTTGGTCAGTAATTGACGCAAGCCAGCACCGGCAACAAGCCAAACACCAACACAAGGAAAGGCCACCGCTAAAAACGCTGCGGTTATTTCCATGACTTCAGACCAGAGTGTACCCGCTACGGTGGTAAATGCGGCGACTGCGCCGGTCGCCATGACCCAGGCTTTACCATTCACCCACTGAAAGAGAACCGCCTGCCAAAACGTCAGTGGTTTACGGTCACCCTTCTCTATGGCTTTGGGTGTTTGCGAACCAATCACCCAGGCGAGCCACAGCAAATAGAGCGTGCCGGCAATTTTTATCATTTGGTGCAGCAACGGGAATTGTTCCAACACCGAGCCAAAGCCCATACCGACCACCAACACCATCGCCGGAAACCCCAAACAGATACCGAGGAAATGCGGCAAACTGGATTTTACCCCGTAGTTCACACCAGAAGACATGATCATTATATTGTTGGGACCCGGCGTAATGGTGGTCGAAAACGCAAAGAAAAATACCGCGATAAAAATTTCCATAGCCTTCCTTATTACGACATAAAGTGACGCATTGAGTCTTATACTGGTGTCTTTAAAAATATACGATACCATGGCATTTCATGGAACCGGTTTTAAGGAGAGCAGCGAGTGAGTGAATTAACCCCCGGCTTTATTGTCGCGCACGGACACCGTTTGGAAGACTTAACGGATGTGGCCGTCAAATTCACTCAAAATTATCCGCTGGCGCCGCTGGAGCAAGAAACGGTACTGGTTCAAAGTAACGGTATTGCGCAGTGGCTTAAAATTAACTTAGCGCAAGCCAGCGGCATTGCTGCCATGGTCGATGTGACCTTGCCCGCGCGCTTTCAGTGGCAAGCCTATCGAGCCGTGTTGGGCGACGATATCCCGAAAACCTCGCCATTCGATAAAGACCGTCTGACCTGGCGGTTAATGCGTTTATTACCCGAGCTTATTGCCGAAAACCCACACTTTGCGCCGCTGAAGCACTACACTTCGGACGATAATGACGGGCGCAAGCTCTATCAGCTCAGTGGGCGTTTAGCCGATTTGTTTGACCAATACGCGGTGTATCGCGCTGACTGGCTCGACAACTGGGTTAAAGGTCATGACGTTTTGGAAAACAATGAGCCGCTTGAAGCCGAGCAATTGTGGCAGCCGGAACTCTGGCGCGCTGTCAGTAACGACATTGGCATTGATGACTACTGGAACAACCGGGCTGAGCTGCACCAGCGTTTTATTGATACGGCAAAGGCATTGCAGAGCCGCCCTGCAGGCTTGCCGCCCAGAGTTGTTGTGTTCGGTATATCGTCACTGCCGCAGCAAATGTTGCAAGTGCTGGATGCCATAAAAGGCTACACGCAGATTTTGTTATGTGTGCACAACCCGTCGCAATTTCACTGGGCCGACATTGTTGACGGCAAAGAAGCGCTGCGAGAGGCGGTTAAAGCTTCTTCTCGACTTAAACATAAGCCTGATCTGCCTGAGCAGCCAGACGATGATGAGTTGCATCAGCTGGCGCACCCGCTGCTGGCGTCCTGGGGCAAGCAAGGTCGAGATTATATTCGTCTGCTCGATTTATACGACGAAACGCTCGCCAAGCAGGAAGCCTTTAATACCGTAAAGCTGGAATTATTCGAGCCTCACGACACTCATCACCTGTTAGGTCAGTTACAAGACGATATCTTAAATCTGCGACCAGTTCAGGAAACGCGGGAGCACTGGTCGACACCGGCTAAAACGGACAAGTCGTTGCAGTTTCATGTCTGCCATAGCCCACAGCGAGAGCTCGAAGTACTGCATGACCAGCTACTGGATGCATTTGCGAACGACCCGGATTTAAAGCCCCGTGACGTTATGGTGATGCTGCCTGATGTGAACACCTACGCGCCTTACATTGACGCGGTATTTGGACGCTATCATCAACGCCCGGGCGAACGTGATCCGCGCGCCATTCCTTATACCATTGCCGATCAGGGGGAGCGCCATCAGCGACCATTAATGATAGCGCTGGAATTGTTGTTGCAGGCAGACCAGCTGCGCTTTACCCAAACGGATTTGTTCAATTTATTGTCGGTGCCCGCTGTACAGCAGCGCTTCGACATTCATGACGACGACCTGCCGCAGTTGAAACGCTGGGTCAGAGAGGCCGGTGCGCGATGGGGCCTGAACAGTCAGCAGCGTGAACAGTTTTATATGCCTCCGGCAGAGGAAAGAAACAGCTGGTGGTTTGCGCTTAAACGCATGATTGCAGGCTATGCCATTGGCGAGCTTGAAGCAGACCATTCATCCCCCTGGGCTGAGGTTGAGCCTTATCCCGAAGTATCGGGCCTGAGCGCTGCTCTCGTTGGCTGCCTGGCGGATGTTGTGCGCGCGCTCGAGTCATGGTGGCAGCGCACGCAATCTGCACAGCCATTAACGGACTGGGTGTTGCATGGCGAGTGGCTGCTGGAGCAGTTTTTCAAGAGCGACGACGACAATGACCGCTTACTGTTAGCCAAGCTCAGCGATGAGCTGTATCAGTTGCGGGATATTGGCGTCGAAGCTGACAATGACTCGCTACTGCGTTTACCGATATTCAAAGACGCTTGGCTGGAGCGTGTTGATCAGCAAAACCTGAATCAACGGTTTTTAGCCGGCGCAGTGAATTTCGCCACGCTCATGCCCATGCGTGCCATTCCTTTTAAATACGTCTGTGTGTTGGGAATGAACGAAAGTGACTACCCGCGCTCGGTGCCGCGCGTGGACTTTGATTTGATGACGGATCGTTATCGCCCCGGGGACCGTTCTCGGCGTGACGATGATCGCTATTTGTTTTTGGAAGCGATGCTGTCAGCGCGAGACTGTTTTTACGTCAGCTGGGTGGGGTACAGCGCCAAAGATAACAGTGAGCGCACACCGTCGGTATTAGTCGCGCAGTTGCGTGACCATCTTGAGCAAGGCTGGGGTATCGACGTTAAAGACCTGACTGTAGAACATAAGATGCAACCTTTTAACGCCTCCTATTTTATTCAGGAGCGGCCTGAGTATTTCACTTACGCCAGCGAGTGGGCGTTGGCGCATGGTGGCGCTAAGAACAACCACTCAACAACGTCTCAGGATAAGCCGGAAAGCGTCGAACGCACTCTCAGCATTAACGACATTAAACGTTTTATTGAGGAGCCTGCGCGACTTTACTTTAACTGGCACCTCGATACCTATTTTGGCAGCGAAAATGAAGACCTGGATGACAGTGAAGCCTTCGCTGTGGATAAGCTGCAAAGCTGGACGCTTATTACTCGCTTGGTTGAATGTGGTAAGCGCGCCCTGCTGCAAGGCGGTGGCACAGAAGCGGCGCTGCTAAAAGAGCTTAACCGAATCAATCGCGAGGGGGCGTTAGGTATAGGCGCTATTGCCGAGCAAAATGGCCTGGCACTGCTTGATCAAGCCGACAAAATACTGGGCTCTTATCAGCAGGGTATTGCCGGTTACAGCCAGTTTAATGAGTTCCCCATTGAGGTAGGCTTCGAGCATAACGGTCTGATTATCGACGACACCATTACCGGCTTACACACCAATGAACAGAGTGAGCGGCTGTGGGTGGTGACTTCAGCGAGTGAAATTGCAAAGAAGACGAAGAAAGGTGGTATTGAGCCCGATCGTTGGAAGCATGCGTGTGCCCCTTATTTGGGATTGCTACTACTAAACTTACAGCAGCCCACCCGCTTGTTAATTGTGTCCAAAGGCGGCTGTCAGCTGCGCGTTGCGCCGGTACCGGCACAGAAAGCGCTGCAACAGCTCGAGCAACTGCTTGAACTGGTAGCGTTGTCGGTGCAGCAACCACAACCCATGCATTTAGATATTGCCTTAACCTGGCTGAACGCCCTGGATAAAAAAGACAGCGACGAAGCCTTGGCGCAGGAGGCGGCTCGGCAGAAATACGAAGAAGATCAGTATAAAAAACCGGCCATAATGACAAAAAGCGATTACTGCGGCCGAGTTGCAGACACTTACGAGACGATTATGACGTCGCCTCATTTCCGCCGATTTTTAAATGAACTCTACGACCCACTGCGTTTAACCATGGTGCCGGAGGAGAAGTCATGAGCCAATCGTCAACGCATATTTTGGAGAACCCGCTCGACTTTCCGCTGAACAGCAGTCGCCTGATTGAAGCGAGCGCCGGTACCGGTAAAACTTACACCATTGCAGCGCTGTATGTGCGTTTGGTCATTGGTCACGGCGCGCCGCAAACAGCCTTTGAGCGCGAGCTTGTACCCAAGAACATTCTGGTCATGACCTTTACCAAAGCCGCGACAGAAGAGCTGAGTGACCGTATTCGCGCGCGCTTAGCCGAAGCCGCGGCTTATTTTCGTGACCCAGATTCTGTCGACAGTGACCCTTTCTTAGCCAGTTTGCGAGAAGACTGCGTAGCGAAAGAACAGAACTTAAAACACTTAGCACGATTATTGGATTTAGCGTCACAGTCGATGGACGAAGCCGCTGTAAAAACCATTCACGGCTGGTGTCAGTCCATGCTGAAAGAGCATGCCTTTGCCAGCGGCAGTTTATTCAGTCAGGACGTCGAAACCGACAATGAAGAGCTGCGCTTGCAGGCAGCCGAGGACTACTTCCGTCGGTTTATTTACCCAGCGGATGCGAAGCTGAGCGCTAAGTTATTAGAGGATCTTGAATCGCCTAAAAAGCTTTTAGGTTTGACATACAGTTTAAGCAAAAGCGGTCAGGCACCGGTTGAGGGAGACCTGCAAACTCTATTAATTGAGGCGGAAAATGGTCATAAGCAACGAATTGCGGCGATAAAGCAAGAGGTTGCGCCTATTTTGCGAGATTTAATAGAAAAGGCATCGAAAGTCAAAGGCACTGTGCCCAAACTTAAGCAATTTCAGAAATTCGCGGATTGGTGCGCTGATTCCGAATTAGTGGAACCAGAAGTTACCGACGCCAACTGGAAAAATATACGCACCGGCGAATTAAAGTTGTTTGCGAATGGTAAGCTAGGTGGAATGTCGGAAAGCTGGGCTATGCTAGGGCAGCTGCAAGAACGCATTAAGCAAAGCAAAGTCCAGCAAACGCAAGAACTGGCTAAAGTAAAACAACATGCCGCGTTTTGGGTGAACAAACGTTTTGCTGAATTGCAAAATCAGCGTGCAGAGATGGGGCATGACGACATGCTCACGCGCTTACGCGATGCGTTAAAAGGCCCTAGCGGCGAGGCGCTGGCGGCCGCTATTCGCAAGCAGTACCCCATCGCCATGGTTGATGAGTTTCAGGACACCGATCCCGTTCAGTATGAGATATTCAACCGTATCTACAACCTGGCAGAACCGTATCCCGGCACTGGTATTTTCCTGATTGGTGACCCGAAGCAGGCGATATACAGTTTCCGTAATGCGGATATTTTCACCTATTTAAAAGCTCGGCGAGACACCGCAGGGCGGCACTATAACTTAGCGAAAAACTTCCGCTCGTCACAGGCGATGGTGGATAGCGTAAATGCGCTGTTTGAGCGCGCAGAGGAGCTACCCCGCGGCGCCTTTTTGTTCAAAACCGAAGACGACAACCAACTGCCCTTTAACCGTGTGGCTGCCAACGGACTTAAGCGTACGTTCAAGCACTGCTTGTTATCGAGTCATTTAAGAACCGCACCGGCGTTACTTTGGTCGGTATCAAACGAAGAAAAACGCAATAAAGCCATCTTATTTAAAGCGGCAGCGAACCATCATGCCAACCTAATAGCGTCGCTGCTGAATGACCCGCAAGCCGGTTATTACAATGCAGACGATGTGCTAGAGCAGCGTGTTAAAACCAGCGACATTGCGGTACTGGTGAATAACTTCAACGAAGCGAATGCCATTAAAAAGGCACTGAGTGACCGCGGTCTTAAAAGCGTTTATTTGTCGGATCGCGAGTCGGTATTTGCACAACGCGTGGCTAAAGACTTACTGGCACTGGTCAGCGCCTGTGCCGAGCCGCGTGATCCTTCACTTATTCGCAGCGCTCTGGCAACGCGTTTGTTGGGTTTGCCGTTTGCTGAACTTGAGCATATTCACAGTAATGAACAAGCTTGGGAAGCGCGTGTTGAGCAATTTTTAAGTTATCACGACCAGTGGCTGCGCCAGGGCGTGTTAGCTATGTTGCACAATGTGTTGCACGACCATCAGGTCCCCGCGACGTTGCTGGAAGACCGTATTCATGGTGAACGACAGCTGTCAGACGTGTTGCATATAGCTGAATTACTGCAACAGCAGAGCCTGGTGTTGGATGGCATTCCGGCGTTGGTGAATCATTTTGCCGAGCAGGTGAATGAACGCCACGGCTTTGACAGTGATAGTCGCACGCAAGTAGAAGAGCAACAGCTGCGCCTGGAAAGTGACGCTGATCTGATAAAAATTATCACCATTCATAAGTCCAAAGGGTTGCAGTACCCGCTCGTATTTATGCCCTTTGTGGCTTATACCAAGTCGGAGCCCTACCGTATAAAGCCACCTACGGTATATCACGATGAAAATGGCGAGCTGCAAGTACTCTGGTCCAAAGACGACGACAATAAACAGCGATTAAGCGACGAAATTCTCGCAGAAGATTTACGTAAAATGTACGTCGCCGTGACCCGTGCACAGTACGCCACCTTCATTGCGCTGGAGGCCATGAGCGAGCATCGTAATAATCCGTTGTTTTACTTATTAAACGGCGGTGAGGCGTTGTCTGACGAGCTTTACAACGTTGTTAATGAGCACTGGCAGCAAAGCGCGCATACGCAGGTGACACGCCTGGAAGAGGACGAACCTCTCGTGAGAGCGCTTGAGCAGGAGCAAAAAACACCTAAGTTGACGCCTAAAACGATGCCGGCTGGCCGAAAACTCGAACGTTGGTGGGTGGCTAGCTACAGCGCGCTGAAGTATGAAGGCGCGGTGACGAAAAGCACACAGGCACCGCAGTCGCCCGATGAAATGAACCTGCTGGATGAGCGAGAAGACAAGGACGAGCAAGTCGCCAGTGTCGCAGAGCCGAGTGCGGACAGCATTCACCACTTACCTAAAGGCGCCGGACCGGGCTCCTTTTTGCATAACTTATTGGAAGAGTCGGCGAATCGGGGTTTTGAGGTAATCGCTCACGATGCCTCCGAGCGCACTGAGCTGGTACAGCGTTTTTGTGTCAGCCCTTTGTGGCAGGAGCATGAGCAGAGCATTGCACAATGGCTGAATGCGTACCTACAAACCGAATTTACGCTGAACGCTAACGGCGACAAAATTAGCCTCAGCCAGTTGCAGCAGTACAAAGCCGAACCCGAGTTTTGGTTTGGTGCCAGTGGCGTTAACGCACAAACACTGGATAACCTGGTGCAACAACACACATTACCCGGTTACGAGCGCCCTGCACTGGAGCCTAACTTGCTGAATGGCATGTTAAAAGGCTTTATCGACTTGGTCTTTGAACATAACGGAAAGTATTACGTGGCAGACTACAAGTCCAATTGGCTGGGTGAAGACGACCATGCCTACAGCGAGGATGCTATGCGCGAAAAAATACTTCACAGCCGTTATGACCTGCAATACGTGATTTATACGCTGGCATTGCACCGTCTGCTAAAAGCTCGGCTGGGCGATGAATACGATTACGACACCCAGGTTGGCGGCGCAGTTTATCTCTTTTTACGCGGGCACAGAGCCGAAACTGGCGGCGCATTTTGTGACAGGCCACCGAAAGAGCTGATAGAGCAGCTGGACAGCCTATTCGCCGGAGAAAGCGTCAAAGACAAGGAGTCAGTATGAGCAATGTAACTACCCACACCCTGTTCGAAGCTCTGAGTCAGTGGCGGGATGCCGGCTGGATACGCTCTATTGATTTAGCCTTTGTCGAGTTTCTGCAGCAAGCGGGCGAGCGCAGCGATGCGGTGTTACTCGCCGCCTGCTGTGTGTCGCATCAAGCCGGGCGTGGGCATACGCAAGTTGATCTAAAGGCTTTGATGGATGCCCCGGAAACGCTGCTGAACCTGCCACCGGAGAACCGTCATGCCGCGGACTGCGCCTTACCAAGTGAGCTTTTTAAGCAATACGGATTAGACCTGACCGACGCACTGGCAGCCAGTCAATGCGTCGATGTGAATGGCCACGGAACCGAGCCGTTGGTGCTCAGCGAACACACCTTGTATTTACGCCGCTATTGGCAGTACGAAACCTTTATAGAGCAAAGTGTTCAGGCGCGCATGCAAGATCGGCCGGTTATTAATGATGAGCTACTAAAGAGTACGCTGGCTAAGCTGTTTGCGCCGACTGAAAACGACGATATTAACTGGCAGCGAGTGGCCTGTGCGAATACTGTGCGGTATCGGTTTAGTGTCATTACTGGCGGACCAGGTACCGGTAAAACCTATACCGTGGTGCGCTTGTTGACGGCATTGCAGCATCAGGCGTTGACGCTCGGTTTGCCACCGCTGCGAGTGTCACTGGCGGCGCCGACCGGCAAAGCTGCAGCGCGCCTGACTGAGTCCATTGAAAATGAGCTGGAGCAATTGGTGCAGAATGAAAAACTATCCAGTCTGAAGGACGCATTACTTTCGATTCAGCCCGAAGGGAAAACGCTGCATCGACTATTGGGTGTGAAACCCAATTCCCGCGCCTTTAAACACAATGCAGAAAACCCGTTGCGAACGGATGTGGTGATTGTCGATGAAGCCTCAATGATAGACATAGAAATGATGACTGCATTGCTAAAAGCAACACCGAAACACGCGCGGCTGGTACTCATTGGCGACAAAGACCAGCTAGCATCGGTCGAAGCTGGCGCCGTGCTCGGTAACTTATGCGCCGGCGCCGATGAAGGGCAATATCACAGCAACACCGCTAAGTGGCTGCAGGACATTGCTGACACACCAACATTTCCGTCAGAGCTTATCAATGACAAGGGCGAGCAGCGCCTGCAACACGTGGTTAAATTCCGCAAAAGCTACCGCTTTAAAGGCCCTATTGCCGACCTGGCAAACGCTATTAACCGTCAGGATGATGCCGCCACACAACAGGAAATTGAAAAAGCCAAAGCCGCTGAAGGTGATCACCCAGTCAGTGTTTACGAAGTCGACAGTTTAGACGACTCAAGCTTTGAAGCCTTAATTCGCAGTAACCTGACAACATCGGGTAGCCTGACGTTACACGTCAGGAGCAATGCAGCCGTCAACGACAATGCTACTACAAACATCGACGCTGGTTCCGCCGACAAACTCGCCCTGGAAGCGCTGCAAAACCTAAGCAACTTTCAAATTCTCACCGCCCTGCGCGAAGGCCCCTGGGGCATGAAAGCCGTAAACCAAAAAGTCGGCGACATACTCGGCGTAAACGCCAACAGCTGGTACGAAGGCCGCCCCGTTATGGTCACCAAAAACGACTACGGATTAAAGCTCAACAACGGCGATATTGGCATCGCCCTAAAAGACCCGGAACACGGCCACCTGCGCGTCGCTTTTCCCGATCAAGAGCACGGCGTACGCTGGATACTCCCGAGCCGGCTCACCCACATAGAAACCGTCTACGCCATGACCGTACACAAATCCCAAGGCTCCGAGTTCAAACACACCGTCATGGTACTACCCGACCACGACAGCCCAGTGATGAGCAAAGAATTGTTGTACACCGGTATTACGCGGGCTAAAGAGCGGTTGAGTTTGGTGGGTAAGGGTTTAGCTAACCTTTAACATCTAGAGCAGATCAGAAAGCGCCATAAACTTAAAATTATGATGCTTGTGATCAAAGTCAGTCAGCGGCCGCGCCAACCGCTGTGGTTGGCTGACTTTGAATAGCCAATATTTTTCATCACGCTTTTTCTTAGCGGTGCCAGTAATTTCTTCGGTCAACGCTTGCCCCGCAACCTCTTCAATAGACTCTACTTGCCAGACATAGTTGGCTATTAGCTTGTTGCCTTGCTTTTTGTCTGGAGCGGCAATGATGATAAATTTGGCTTCTCTCATTTTGTTATCGATAATGTACTTTTGGGTAGAAGCCCTTTTCTTCATGTGAAAAACAGAGGCTGAGCCATGTAAAAATGCTTCGTAATAGCCCGAGTTTCGTTGATCAATGGCAGTCGAAGTGACAAGCGCTAAATCAGCGTGGCGAATACTGGTTAACCCAGTCTGATTTATCCGTGCAGATTCCTGGAAAAAGTACTTATCAATATCTCTAGTACTCTCATCGTCCAGTAGGCTCGCTAATTGATCGGTGAGAAATGATTTTAACCAGGCTTTTCCAGTATCGTTTGCGGTGCTGGGTAGTAGAGGAAACGCCCCAACGCCAACTTCGTTAATTGCATCCCAGTATGGGTTAATTTTGATATTTTCAGGGTCTTGGTTATAAAAACCAGGGTACAAGGCAAAAGCCCCAAAAACGGGTCGAGTCTTGTTCTTGCCTAAGCTATCAAATTTTTGATAAATGAGTGCATCACGATACCGGTGCATTTGGTTAAGGGCATCAACAGGCACACAATCTTTATCAGTTCTATCACGGTCGATACGATATTTCGCATCAAACACCCAAACCAGACGTTCTTGGTCACCAATGGATACTTCAAGAAAAATGTCGGGTTTCTGCATCGAGGTCCATGCTTTGTAGGGGTTACTGCTTATAGAAATTTGCGGCTCATGGACAACCCGTATTTGCACATCGCCTTTTTTGAACAACTGTGACGCACCTAGTCCATCAACAAACTCAACCCGAAGCCCCTCGCGCTTAAGTTTCGGGTGCGCTGTTTGATTGACCTTTTCGAAACCTAGTTCCTCAACAATCTGCGTGACCTGCAGATAACACCAAACTTCGTATAAGTCAGCGATAGATCGCACTGCTACTGAAGCATCGTCTCCGAATAAATCCAGGTACAATTTAAGCTCTTGCCAGGCGCGGTATACTTTTGCGTATCCAGATTTCTGCTGCAGTACTAACGAATCCGTTTTTAAGCTTCGAAAATCTATTGAGCAACAATTACGGTGGGCGTAATACCACATTAAAAAGCGAAGAACCAACATACTTCTGATTCTTCCCTGTTAATATCCCTAATAGCTCACTTTCATTCAAGATTAAGCACACAGATTTACAGGGACTTGCTCGGCAGGCATACTTATACCTTATAAATAGACAGTACGGGGAATAAGATGCCTTCTCATATGGGAGTTCAGCGTTTTGCCACTTCAAGAAATGCTCAAACGGAAACTTTTGTCGAGTTTATTCTTGAGCTTTTCTGTGAATCTTTGCGTCAGAAAAATCGAGTGCAAAACTTCCAAGTTGAAAGTCAAAAACATTTTGTATCAGATATCGCTTCCGACGTATGGGATCATTTTGTAAGTTATTTTGATAATTACTTAAATAAAGAAATTGAGATTTGGTGCCAGACCACGTGCTATAAAGGTAACGCCAATGGAAAGCCTGAGCCCAACAAAACATATGAAGTCAGGGAGACTTTAGTCGAGGCCATCTCATTAAGAGAGCATATTTTAAGAAGTGAAAAGCTGGCTCGAACCGTCCATTTTACCGTTGGTTCAAGAAAATATACATACAATTGGTTCTCTCCCGTAAAAGAAAAAACATTCGATAAATCAATATATTTAGAGTTAACCGATACAGATATATTTGAAGAGATCGCTTCTTGTTTTGAAGGCGCCTGTACCGAGCTTCAAGTTAAAGAGAATATAAAAAAGCATATCGAAAATGAAACGGAATTGGGACTTTTAATTAAAGATACGTGCTTGAAATTGATGAGTTGGGCTACCACAGAAAAGTACTCAGCCCAAGGCAACGCTGACTCTCAATATGCGCTGGTTAGCAGTAATTTAGCCAAATACGAAGCCAAACTAGAAAGCACGGTTCTTAAATCAAAAAATGCAGGCGTAGATATAAAGAAGACGTGCAATGATGTAGTTTATGGGAAAGAGTCAGCGGATCCTATAATTAATAAAACAGTTGACCTGTTACTTGAAAAAAAGCCATTTATTAAGACGGCTAAATCATTTCTTTCTAATTGGCACCGATTCTCTGATTTGATTTATCAGTACGAGAAGTCGTCACGGGATTTAAATGATTTTGTCACATCCTTATGGACTGCTGAGAAAAAAGTTCGGCTGATAGCAAGACGGCTTTTGATGCGAGTCGGCGCAAGAGAGTCTATCAATTATGTGCAAGACGTCGATATAGAGGGCATTACTGAGCATAACTTATACAGCGGAAATCATGATGGCTATAAACTAACAGCGATAATAACACATGTTGTTAGCGAGCTCCCATATACATCTACCAAAACTTTAGCTAGTGCTTTGACCTCTAGAGAAGCAAAGAAACTCATTCAATCCGCTGTGTGGTTTGAAGCAAGGAATGGTACGAGCTTAAAACCTAGCTTTGACTATATATCCTTAGCGTTGGAATCCCAAAATTTTATAATACAACCTGCTAACGTTCTAACTGATAAGCCATTAGGGTATCACGCTCAGTTAGCGGAACAGGGAGAAGTTGTAAAGCCTTATTCAAATCTTAAAGTCCTACTAAATTCAAACGGAAATCTACTCGCATTTTTAAAAGGTAAATATTTTAACCCGCCAGAGTTTCCTAGAAGATGTAAAGAGGAGGCCTATGTGTCACTCACATTATCCCATGATTATATCGATGACGTTTTCAACCGAAGCGTCGATGTTCCTATAATAATGTTCATCGACATGCCTACCAAATTTTCCCCGCCAGAATACGCCTTGAAAAGGTTGATGGCATTCGGATGGCGTATTGCATTTAACGTAGATGACATATTGGAAATTATAAGTGAAAAGTGAAGTTCAAAACGCTGCGATAAGAGAGTTCACGGAATTTAAACGTTTCTTGGACATTGATACAGCTTTAACGCAGTCAGTATGGCAGTCAAAACTGTCTACAGGGAAAACTCTCGAATTTATTAGTTTACTCGGAGTTATGCGGGAGCTAATGGACGGAAATTTAGACCTTTGTACTTCCGAATATCTTTCTAGAGCTCCCGAACTTATGTATTTAAGGAACGAAATTCCCCATCAACACAGCGCACAGGCTGGACACGATGCTTCGGTATCCTCGGATATTTCGTTAAAAGACAGGTTTCATGCCGCACTGCTTCCGAAAGCCGAGTTTACTTTAAATAATAATAATTTTATGGTGTTTAGAGAAGGTAATCCTTTACACCTTATTGACGCCGTAACGTCCGGGCGACCTATGTACAAAGAGAGACCAGATTTGGTTATTGTTGAAGGGAAGATCACGATCAACTCTGATAATAGCTCAGTTCAGATTATTCATAGGGATAATAAAGGAGAATTACTTCAAGCCGATTTATCTGTAAAGAATACTAATCTTATCCCTTTGAAAAGTTTTTCTAAAACTGAAAACTATATGGTAACCACCCGAGCAATTTTCGAGTGCAGTGTATCGAAATCTCAGTCTCACGTAGACACGCAATTATCGCATTATATCTCTATATTTGAGACAGACTCCTTTTGCCCCTTTTCATTATTCATACATGGGGGTAAAAAGACATCGTTAACTCGCTCGACAGTTCTAATTGATATGAAAAATATAGTAAATAGTTTCTCTTCACATGAAGTTAGATCAGGTTTGAGAAAGTTTATCAAAAGCGCAATTTTATAAGTAATCGAAGATTCTTTTAAATAGTTTATATGCAAATAATGGGGGCACTGCGTTCCCAATTTGTTTACTTTGAGAGTATCTCGTTCCCTCAAAAGACACCCAATCTGGAAACGTTTGCAATCTCGCTTGCTCTCTAATTGTAAGCTTTCGAGTACCCTGAAGAAGGTTTTTCTTAGCTTCTATGCAACGCCTACTTTCAACATTGTCAACCCACGAAGGTGGGCGATGCCTAAAATACTCCTGAATTTCATGATTTATAGGTAAATATGAGGTACTTTCATCTGGCGCCGGTCCGGGGATAAATGCCGATACCGCTGGCTCGAAGCACAGTGCAAACTCGTCCCCTCGAACTCTCAGCGTATAAGCTGGCTCAGTGTGCGCACACCTATTCCTTGGGCCTCTCATCTGAGCATTTGCGCGATGTGAGAAGTAGTTCCCTATCGGTAAGTTTAGATCGTTGATTGCATCGTTCACACTAATGTAGTCAGGCAAATTAGGATTAATTAAAGCTTCTTTTTTGGAGTCTCTTTTCTTGAACTCTTTGTCAGGCCATTGGAATGACACACCACAATTGTTTCCAACGAATATAGCTCTCTTACGTAGCTGTGGTACACCATGCTCAGCCATATTAACAATTTTATAATCTATTTTATAACCAAGGGCGCTAAAATCTTCTAGAATCTGCCTTAAAATTAAGCCGTTACCAATATTGGTTATACCTTGTACATTCTCCATTACAAACCACTTTGGTTGGTAGTGCGAGACGGCTCGGACGAAATCTTTGTAAAGATGGTTTCTAGGATCATCTACAAACCTTAGCCCTCGAGCTAGAGAAAAACCTTGACACGGCGGGCCACCAATTATGACGTCAACATTTTTAAATTTATTACCAGGTTTCCATGTTTCTATATCTCCTAAATAGACATCTGGAGCGGTTGGAAATATTTTTTTATATGTGGCGATTGAATCTCTATCGATATCAACCGCTCCGGCGGGCATACCGCCAGCCATGAGAAAACCAATACTCATTCCCCCTGCGCCGCAGAATAAGTCGATACATTTTGGTTTCTTTGCCTCACTGTAGTTTATATCTATCATTTATTTGCTTTCATTATATAGTTTATCAACAAGTCTATTTAGCTCATGTTCTTTCGACAACGACATACCGTTGTTAACGATACTAATTACAATTTTATTAATATCCGAGACGATATCTGAGCCTTCCACTATAGCTTTAGGTATCAACATTTCTTCAATATGGTGCTTTTTAAAACGAAGCCTGCCTTTATTAGTCGCATTGCCGATACTTGAGTAATTATTTAGATAGAAATTCCAAGCAATTTTGCTATTCAGAAGACCAAGCAATGCTAAGTTAGACGTATCTATTACAAAGGTTCCATCTAAGTTGATGGAGTACCTTGTTTCCAAAGAAAACCTACTAGTTGCGCTTATATCAGGAAAAACGATCCGACTCTTTCGAAATACTGGGTAATAGGAACAAGATCGGAGTGAATACCATTCACCACGTCTTTCCCTGTTGACCGATGTCAGGTGGACTCTATGCTCTTCAAGAAGTGACATGATTTCTTCAGGTATACTTACGGTGCCTTTTGGAATAAAAAGTAAAAACTTACCACTTTCTTTTGATTGCCAAGAGGACAAATCCCTTCCCTCCATGCAGGGAATAAACCATTTTGACTTAAGATCAGCGCTTAAATGTTGTATATCTTCAGCTTTATATACATAGGCTTTTTTATAAGCAGGCCGAATACCAGAGTATATTTTAAAGCCCGCTTCCTTTAAAGTCACAAGGTTGTCATGCTGCGAGAAATCGTAATCGGACTCCTTCCGGCTAAAAGTCCATTTTTTTTCTGAAGTACCACCTGCTATTTTAGTTTCCCATTTAACTTCACTTTGCTTCAAACTAATTAAATCATCTGATTTTTTTAAATGGCTATATTTGAAACTAGAACCGTCATTGATCAATGTGCTTTTATTTAACCAATAAATAGTAGTATGGATATCGGCATTTTCGAATATCTGCAACTCATCTAAGTCTATTAATTTCCGTAATCGTGCAGAATGATATATTTTTTCCCTTAATTTATCGGCTGATTTTGTTCTAAAAAAGCCAGCGGGCGAAATGAAATTCAAAACTCCATTGTCTTTGAGAGCTTCAAGCGCATTAGAAATAAAATAGAAATACAAATCGGCGGTTCCCGTGTAGACGTCTGGATACTTGTCTTTTAAAAAAATTTTTTTATTTTTACCAATTCTTGTAGATCTGACATATGGCGGATTACCAATAACTACATCAAACCTTTCTGGATCTAAATCAAGTAGAGTTTTTCTCTCAGTGTAAATGCTTAATGCGTCTCCACAGAAAATGGAAAACCGCCCACTCTCAATATACTTTTTAAAACTAATGCCATAATTTTTTAGCAGTTTTTTAACGACTAGAAGTGAAAGAAATACGCCAACAGGAGACAGCTCACGGGCTCTTAACTTTGGAAGCGAATCTACCGATATTTCTCGATTGTTATCCAAATATTTCTTTATGATCGCCTCAAGAAAAATTCCAGATCCACAACAAGGGTCGTACCAACTTACATCCTTTTGGCTAGCACCGATAAGCCCAAACGATTCAGCTACCATATACTCCGCTACAAAATATGGTGTACAAACAATACCATTAGATAATCTGAGTTTCTTTTCGCTAGACCATCTAACGTACATATTATGAATTTCATGGATAGTGTAAGGATCGACATCAGTCTCTAACGCCAGCTCGTATAGCTGACGATCATTCATCGAATGCAACGCAACGTCAATTGAAAGTACATCTCTCACCATCATTTTTTTAACCTAAAAGCCTTACTATTAGTTAGCCATAAAGTTTAGCTGAGTTCTTTTCTCTTCTGCTTATATGAAACTTACTACCATTGAAGCAATCGCTATGTGGTTTTAAGATTCTCTCGAAAGCCTGTAAATTTTTTTGAACCATACGCGTGCACTCCACTAATGCACTGTTTATTTATCCAGTGGTTTGCTATGCTCATACTACCTACTTGAAGCCGAAAGGCAAGAGTGCGTAGCATAAATTTGTGGCGAATATGGCGCAAGATACCTACAATATTGATGCTGCCGTGAATCACGGCTTTACCGTTCATTTAGCCCGCTGACGGGGCGCCTTAATTCTCAGGCAATAGCTAATAACGTCAGGGATCATTTTGGTTAGCATCTATCTTCGGGTGCAAGCATCAAATCGAAATGCGATTTGGCACCAGGGCTGATATAGTGGGAGCGAGAGCTGACCATCGACTAAACCGAAAGTTGTGGCTTTAGACTCCGTGCAAAATACCATTTAAGCTTTTTGATAAGAACTATCATGAGGCTTCAGACGCTTAACGTTTTTAGCCTCTTGTTCATACGCTTTGTGTCGAACATCCCATAGTTCAACGGCGTGCTGAATGTTTAACCAAAACTCGGGTGTATTACCGAACGCGGCTGCTAGTTTAATTGCCATCGGAGCTGTCAGAAATCCTTTGTCATGGGCTATTCGGCTAAGCGTGTTACGGTGAACGCCCATTGCTTCTGCTAGTTCGCGAATACTAACGTTCATAGGCTCGAGGAACTCTGTGACGAGCATCTGCCCAACCGTTATTGGGCGGCGTTGTGTCGTTCTCATTGGTACTGACTCCTTTTAGCTTAAAGCCAATATAGCATTTTTGCACAATCATGTTGTGCGAAAGCTAAGATAAAACTAAATTGTACATAATTATGTATATTATTCTGTTTGTAATTAAGTGCATTTTATGGCTATAATTTAATCAGTCTAGTAAATGTGGCGAGGAAAACCATGAACACACAAACAATATTGGCTGAAAAAACAGTATCTGCCAGCGATGTACGCAAGCATCCCTGCCAGTATTTTGAAGCTGAACCTGTGGCGGTACTCTCCCACAATAAAACCGCTGGCTATATGGTGGGTGCCGAATTATTTGAAGCTATGGTGCGCCAGTTGGAAGCCTGTAACCCTAAAGTAGAATCCCTTTTTAGGCCGACAGCAGCGCGCCTAAAGGCTATTAGCGCCGACGCAGAGAGGCTTTTAGCTGAAGCGAAAAAGTCTGACCTGGATGACTTTGAAGAGTGATTAGGGTTTTTAAGAGCAAACAGATTCGTCAGCAATTAACAGATACGGAACTGGATGCATTAGTTAGAGACTTTAAACGTTATAAAAGTGGTGAAGGCGTGCCCGACTTTTTCGGGCGCGATGAACGTTACGATCACCCCGACACTTTTCCCGTTCTTCGTGACAATGAAGTAATGCACTTGCATCTGGAAAACCCCGATGAGCCATGGCCTTTGCATTGCATTCAATTTTCTAAGAAAAGTAATACCCACTTGGTTTATTGCCCTGCTGCTATGACTTCTAACTGTTACTTACTCATGGTGATTTTAGACCCGTCAGCACACAATAAAGCCTGGAGTAGTTCGGTTATGCTGCCTTTAGGAACAATGGCAGAGAACTTCAGAAATAAGTACTAAACCCGCCGCAGCACATCCAATATCCCCTGGTCTCGGGCTTTTTGATCGGCCGGTACGTTAAAGTATTCGTTAGCTTTTACCCGCTCTTCCCAAAATTTTACAAAGTCCATGGGCTCGCTGGGGTCCACTTGTTGTGACTCGGGGGTATGGGTTTTATAGAAGTGTGTTTTCACGAACTGAAAGCTCATGCGGCTGCGCTGTTCCCATGATATTACGCCTGCTTCGTGGAGGTCTTTTGCCAACAAACTCATGTCATCGGGGGAGATAGCCCGTGGGTCATATTTATTGGCGATTTCCGTGGGAATGCCATTGCTGGTAACGGAGGGCTGACTCGAATTACCTTCCTCAGCCTGACGGCGCATGGCTTCCTCAAACAATTGATCACGGGCTTTAATAAGGCTTTCAAGCTTGTCTTTTTCGTCTTTTGTCAGGCTAGACTTACTTTCCAGCTCTTCAATTTTCTGCTCTATTTCTTCAAGTTGTTCGGTATCCACACCCATGCGGTTAAGCACCAAGCTGCGGTAGGCTTTATCGATAAAGGTTTCATCATTGCCTGGTGTCGCTTGTTTCGCCTCGGGTGCTGGCGGCTGCTCCGCCGGACGGCTCTGTTGTGACGAGCTAGTCTGATTTGCGGCCGAATTCATTAAGCTGCTGACGTTCATATCCCCTCCTAGCCCTTTAGCGGCAAAAAACGGCAATGACTTGCCGAGATTCTCGGGCATTGGGTAAATATCTGTTAACAGAGCAAGGGATGTGCCAGTTTGTAGTGCAATAGACGCGTATATCTATGTAAGCGAATGACAGCGTCGGGCCTGATACCTTCTTTTATCCCTCATAATAAGCGTTATATACGATTTAAGTTGTCATTTGACAACTATGTTCTATTGGTTTATTTTTTTATTCGCGTGGGGGGAGCAGTGAGTAGGCCGAGACACCCTAAAAAGGAAATTGAAATAGCGCTACGTTATGCAGAGAAGAACGGGTGGCGAGTTGAGCACAGAGGAAAAGGGCACTGTTGGGGTCAAATGATGTGTAAACAAAATAGCTCAATGTGTCGGTGTGGTGAGTTCTGTATTACATCAATCAACAGCACACCGAGAAATGAACAGACTCATGCTAAACAGCTAAAACGAGTCGTGAACAACTGCATTTATTCAGGAGGTAGCGACAATGAATGATTATGATTTCACCTTAAAATTTGTCGTGCCTGTTACTATCTCTTCTGACGAAATTGCCGATAGTCTATATGGTGGCGATTGCGACGATGCGATTATAGGAGTGGGTGTACCAGGACGACTGGCGCTCAACTTCATGCGAGAAGCGGCTTCCGCTAAAGATGCTATAAAAAGTGCAATTTCCGATGTGCAAAAGTCACTTCCCCAAGCGGTTTTGGTTGAGATAGGGCCGGATTTAGTTGGACTGTCTGATGCCGGCGAGCAACTTAAGATGAGTCGCCAGTATCTGCGCAAAGTTCGCGACAAAGAATTAGCCAAATTTCCCCTGCCAATGCATGAGGGTAACCCGTCTTTGTGGCATTTGTATCATTTGTTGGAGTATTTTAAGCAGGAAAAACGCAAGGCTATTTCGGAAAACGACATGGAAGTGGCAAAAGCGGCTATGTTATTAAACTACGAGCACCAAAAGCAGCGGGTTTACTAATCTTTCACTGGGCAAACGGCTGAAAATTTCTCTTGCTGTGGGTTAGTTACTAGCAACTGACTGCAAATATGAATAAAACCACGCGTCAACGCCTGTAAAGTAGCCGCTTTCAAGTAAGTTAGCGTACATTTATAAATTTTTTTGAAAAAAGTTTTGCATCCGCAGTGTGGCTGCGGATACGTCATTATCCTGTGTGGTGTTCAACCAAATTACCGCAATGGAGATATGACATGGCTTTAACTACCTCTCAGAAAAAAGTACTTCTTAATGCCTATTACAGCAGTTTCAATCAGGATATCCGCGATAAGATACTGTCAGGTACTCAGAGCAATGATCGTCTTGCGGCGTGCCTAGTTCACTTAAAAGGTGAGTGTGAAGTTAACCGCCATACGCGTCTTACTATGTTCGATCTCTTCAGTTCAGAAACTGTGCTATTCGGTTTTAGTCTTAGAAATATCATTATACCGGATATGAGTCGCGCTACTTCTAAACTAAAGGAATTAGGAGAAAACGCGGCAATAAAATATGAGGGGTACGACTTTTTCGATTATCTTGCTGACGTTAAGAGTTTTTACAAAAAAACAACGGCAGAGGGAGAGTTAAAGCTTTCGAAGATTGCTGACTATTTCGCTGATCGAAATTTAAAGCAACAGCCGCAAAATGAGTTTGACCAGGATACATTCTGGAATGATGATTTTGGAGAGGGAACGGTCACTGATGCGGCGAACGACCTATTCGACTTTTCTGAAGAGCTACTAGAGTCGCCAACTAAACAAATTAATAGACTCAGCTATTTGAACATCGCTGAGCTTGTTAAGTCCGGTGATTCTGAAGTGCAAGAGTTATTAAATAATCTATGTTGGATGTATCAAGCTAAACAGCAAATGGACGAAGACTCGTCTGATAAAAATGTTGCTTTCATCGATATCGATCTGTTTATGGCCGCGGCATCAGGCTGTATCGGCTTGATAAGCGATTTAGCCGTTGCTTTTAAAAAACAGCCCTTTTTGGTTGAGTTTCCGAAAGAGTCTACAAAACTTAGAGAGCGGCTTCTTGACGTGGTGGATGAAAGAACGACAGAAACCGTTACAAACTCCGTTCGTGGTGCGAGTAAGCATTGGTTCGCTATTGCTGAGAATAAGCACAAAGCAAAGCTTGGCCTGGATTGGGAGGTCGATGACTTATTGAGAAACCTGCTGACAAAAAGCAATGATGGAACAATTAGCTTCTGCGTGGGCGATATCGAACAGCTGCTGTGTTCATGTGCTGAGTTGCGAGCGCGTTTTTCTCTTCCTGAGAATAAAGGCTTGCTGATACGGTTTATCGAAAACAACCTCTTGCAAAACTCAACTCCTGTTTTACAGCAGGCCAAAGCCGCCAAGCAGACACTATATAAGAGGGTAATTGGACAAACGCAGGCCGTTGAAAGCGTATCTTCAGCTTTGTCTTCATTGATGGTAAGTGGTGGAAATCAACATCTGGGAGTATCAACGTTTTTGGGCGAAAGCGGCTCGGGAAAAACTCACCTTGCGGAGTGTTTTGCTAATGTTTTTACCGAGGAGCTGTCACTTGATTATCAGTTTCTTGTAATGAATATGGAGCAATATTCAGACAAGCGAGATGTATCAAAGCTGTTCGGATCTGGCTCTCAGTATGTTGATTCGGCTTTGGGAGACATCACACTACCGGTCGTGAAGAAACCTCGTACCATTATCGTTTTCGATGAGATTGAAAAGGCTCATAAAGAAGTCATTCAGTCGCTATTAACGCTTATTGATAAGGGCGTTGCTGAAGATAGAACAACTGGCCGTAAAGTCGATTTCTCTCTTTGCTACTTTGTATTTACTACCAACATAGGTAGCGACGATATCAGTAAGTTTTCATCACAAAATGAAATGGATGTGATAGAGCTTCTTACGCGGAAAAAGTCGAATTCGGACAGAGTGCTTTCTCCTGAGATGGCCAATCGGCTAGCTGCTGGTAACGTCACGATATTCAGACCGTTGACTGCGGGGAGTTTGATAAAGTTAGCAAAGGCTGAGGCAGCGAAGGTTAGAACTGAGAGCAATGTGCGCTGGCCTGAAAGCGCAGAAGAAATTATCTTAGCGACTTTAGGTGGAGCGGCAACACCGCGAGCAATAAAGGGGCAGTTACAAAAACTCAAGGGTGAGTTTATTAGTGAGCAACTGGATAAGCTGGATAGTAATCGAGTGAGCTTGCTTAATAATATACGATTCTCTTCCAACCGTATTATCGAGGCGGTTCCTGTACTGGTAAGTTTCATAACAAAAAATGAGCGACTCCAGTCATATCAGAGCAAAGAGTGTGAAATCTGTAACGATACAAGCTTGTATTCTGTTCGCAAACAACTGGAAAGCGACTCAGACGTCGTTGTAATCGATGAGTCTACTCTCGATGCAGAGGTTTCGGATGTTGTTAAGCTACTAAATAAATATCGGGAGAAAACGATTCTGACATTAGGCGCCGAGGGAGTTACGCCATTGCTGAGCAAGCCTTGCGCTGGCGCATTAGTCTTCGAGCATTACATCGCTTCTGGGCGCTCTGTAAACGGAACGACTCAAACAATAGTGATGCGTGCGCAGCATATCGCCCGTCTGCTCAAATACGTTCAAACGGCTTTAAAACGCAATGAAAAAGTGGATTATGCTTTTCGATCTAAAGTGACTGAAGAAGGTATTGAAGCAACTATTAACCTGCTGGACAGAAAACAGGTGGTAAGAGCCGAAGATGCTGATCTTCCGTTTATCAGCTTTGCGGGTAAGCCAAAGGGAGCGCTTTCAGAGGTTATTGGGCAGGAAAATACCAAGAAGCGACTGAAGCTCATAGTCGAGATGCTGAACGGGTCGAGCCGTAGAGGTTCTAGCAATATACCAATACCAAAAGGGTACCTTTTCGCAGGGCCTCCAGGCACCGGAAAAACACACATGGCGCGCAGCCTGGCCGCAGAGAGTGACATGTTTTTCTTTAATGTTAACGCCTCAGATTTATTGATAGGCAATGCTGTTGATAATGTAAATAAGTTGTTCGATGTGGCTGTACGCTATGCGCCGTCAATGATTTTCATTGATGAAATTGACTCAATCGCAATGAGTCGAAAAAATGCCACTCAAGGGGCGACTGTTGTGGTTAATTCGTTGCTTACTGCGCTTGACGGCTTTCAACAAAAAGACGGTAAAGTGTTTGTAATGGCTGCGACCAATAACCCACAACAGTTGGACCCGGCGTTAACCAGGGCCGGGCGCTTTGACCGCACCATTTTCTTCGACGCTCCGTGTAAAAAGGCGCGTGAAAAATGTATTCGAGCTTGGTTCGAGAGTAATCATTACAGGTTGGATGATACTCTTCTGAATGAGTTGGTAACTATGCTTGAAGGCGCCACCATCGGTCGAATCAGGGAAGTTTTTAATAACTCTGTTCTGACCTCTATGAGCGAGGATATAGAATGGCAGCCCTCAGTGCTGATTGAAGAAATTCGCTCTGTAAAATTGGGGGCTGTGAGTCATACAATGGTCCAGAGTAAGCAGCAAATCCAAAATACCGCCTATCATGAGTCTGGGCATTTGGTTGCACACAAACTTCTATTACCCGATGTGCCGGTCGAGTTCGCATCTGTACAACCCCGGGGGGCTGCTCTTGGAATGGTGGTTCCGGGTGCATCTGACAACGAACCGGTATTATCAAAGCAGAGAGTCAAAGCTTACCTACAGATCTTTTTAGCGGGTATTGCTGCAGAACATATGTTGGGCTTGACCGGAGACTCTCAAACAATAGGTGGAGCTGATGACCGCAGGAAAGCCACCCAGCTCGCTAAAAACGCTATCCTGAACTGGGGAATGTCTGATAACTTTGGTTTTGCTATCCCGTCTGAGCTATCTGTTGATGAGTCGACAGTGAATAATGAAGTCAATAACTGGCTCCAGGATGCCTTTGAAACAGTATCGGCGCTTTTATCTGAGAATAAGTCGTTGCTTGATGCGATTAGTGCGGAACTCGCAGAAAAAGAGCAGTTAGATAAGCACGATATAGAGCGCCTTTTTGGGAGTAAGCCAAGCCCGCACATTGCGCTCTAATCCATTAACTTACAAAAAACAGCCTTTTTATTGAAGTTAGTGTGGCTATTAGTATAGGTTGAGGAGAACTATTGGTAACCGTTAAGTAGACTCATATGCCTGTGCTGCACAAGCGATATAGACTAACTCTATTAAGTTGTTTTTCTCTAATTAACTCAACCTCAATGGCAATCAATAATGTCCTACTACAACGATAACGCTCAGGATTTTTTTAATGGGACGATAAGTGTCGACATGTCGCCCTTATACAGGGAGTTCTTACCGTTGTTACCAGAGAAGTCGAGAATTCTGGATGTTGGGTGCGGCTCGGGACGTGACAGTAAAGCATTTAAAGATACTGGATATGATGTTTATGCTATAGAACCGAGTTCAAACCTTGCCCAACTTGCCGAGAGAGTTATCGGAGATACCGTCGAGGTGACGACGATTCAAAAGTTCCACCCCGGCTTTAATTTTGACGCTATTTGGGCCTGCGCCTCATTACTTCATATTCCAATGGCAGAGTTAAGAGGAACGTTTTGTCATTTAAGTGAAATACTTAAAAAAAGAGGAATTATATATTGTTCTTTTAAGTATGGTGATAAAGAAACTCTGCGCGGTAAAAGAAAATTTACGGATTTGAATGAGGCTCTACTGGTAGAGATTTTGCCCCCACCTCTCAGTATTTATAAAACTTGGGTAACCTTTGATATAAGGCCAGACAGAAAAGAGCAATGGCTCAATGCACTTTTAATTAAGGATTGATATGGAATTTACAAATGAAGATTTGTTCAAAGGGATTGTTTTATTCGGTTTAAACGCAGCGACTTATAAAATGTGCCTGGCACAGACTTTATTAGACGCTGCTAAACGCCAGTCAAATACTATTAGTTGGAATGACTTAGCATCTGATTATTTTGATATTTACCAGAAAAGACTTGCCACTGACTCGATGCCACAGCAGGGTAACCCGACACGGCTTACTAAGATGGAGCGTATTGAATCGCCACTGATTTGCTAGACACCTCATAGCCATAGATTGGAGTGGACCGAGAATAAGAGGCATACTTACTTGATTGCTTTATTGGTTTCATCGCCCTCATAATAAAAACCTTTATCGAAGCCACCATTTTTTAGTCTCTTGTCTTCCGCAATCTTCAATAGTTGTTCTTTGCTAAAGCCTTTGCACTTGGCTAATGAAAAGATTACCTCAACCATATCTGCCAATTCAGATACGGACTTAGCCTTATCTGTTTCTGCAATATACTCCCCATGCTCTTCGACTAATTTTTCCTTCAACGCATGCATGAGGCTTTTCCCTTGCAACTCCTTAATAATAGGAGTACGACCTTCATTTTTGATGATTTTAGGGATTTTGTCTCTGACTAACTTTTTCGTTCGCCTAAAATCAGTTTCATCACTGGCTCTTTTAGCCCGGTTGCACTTGAAACAAAGGGCTTGTAGATTTTCTTCAGAATGAACATCAATCCAGTTACCGTCTTTTTTAACCTTGCCGTTTTTGTTTTGAGTGGACTGTGGAACAATATGATCAATGTCAATTGGCCTTAATGAGGAGTCAATGCCACATAGCTCACACTTCCCATGCGAGCGCTTTAAAATTTTGTATCTGAGTGACTCATTGGCCTGAGGTGTTTTTTCTCGGTTCCTTTTTTTGTCAATCCACTCTTCAATTTTTTGCTCACAAATACCAACTTCATGTTCCACATTACCTGAATCAACAAGTTCGGCACCCAAACGAAAGACTTCACCCTCTCTTTCATAGGTTATGATGCCATGTTTAGATAGTATTTTTTTTGGCCAGCGCATGACTATCTTTTTGTAGTAATCGAGAACAGATAAGTCGTATCTTGCTAGTGCAACTGCCAAGTCTGTTTTTGAACATTTACCATTTTTTAGTAGCAATTCTTTAATTATCACCGGTTGATAAACTTCTGTCATAGACATCTTTTGGCTTAAAAATGCACTGAGCTTAGAACTCATTTTGATTCCTCGTAAGGTAAGTAACTAAGACCACCCTCGCCTAATAGGTGAGGGTTCGTGAGCGTCATTATTGACGCGATTGTTAGACTTTGATGGTTGAATTAATGAAGTATCTAATATAGTTCTAAATATATCAGGAGAGCAACCGCCCATGATTTTAGCTTTGAATCGATAGTGAATAATGAAGTCAATAACTGGCGTCTAAGATGCTTGTGAGAGAGTATCAGCGCTTTTTGGGGAGTGCACATTGCGCTCTAATTGATTAAGTTATAAAAAGAATCGCCTTTTTATTGAAGTTAGTGTGGCTATTAGTATAGGTTGATGAAAACTATTGGTAACCGTTAAGTAGACTAATATGGCTATGCTACACAAGCGAGATAGACTCATTCTTGATTTATTGCGAGAAGAGCCGCGATCATATTCTGAGTTAGAACTTTTACTGAAAGAACAAGGGCTTATTTACTCTAAACGGAGTATTGAGCGCAGACTGCCTAAGTTGAAGTTACAAGGTCACCCAATTGTTAAGCGTGAAAAGGGCGAAGGTAAAAAGCAGCATATTTGGAAATGGCAGGAGAGACCTTCCGGTGTAGCCGTCGCAACTGACAAACAGCAAATAACAGAAGACTACCAGGCGCTAGCGATAGCACTGGCAGAGAGATATTGGTCGATTACAGCCTTGCCAGAGCGTGAGAAATCTTTATCGAAACTTTTCGAAGAGGCTCGTGAACAATTAGAAGATAGTGAATCGCGTGAAGCTCGTTGGTACAAAAAAGCACGGGCTGTGGAGCCATCACATTGGTTGAAGGAACCAAAGTTAGATAAACGAGTGTTTGACTGTATTTGTTATGCATTACTACGCGAAGAGCCAATAATAATCACCTATAAATCTCATGGTAGAGATACGCCATACAAAATCACTGTTACTCCGCTGGGTATTTTTTTCAGAGGTAGAGTGGCTTATTTAGTTGCATATGATCATGAGCGTCAAGTTACTAGAAACCGTCCCATTTCACGTATTGTGGAGGCAAAATCAAAACTAGGATCGGCTATTATTCCGAAAGGTTTTGATATCGATACTTATATAAATTCACATGCGGGATCGATTACTTATGGTGAGCCAATTCGCTTAAAGGCTGTAATTTTTGAGTCTATTGAGCGCGAGATAGCCGAGGCACACTTAGGTGAAAACCAAACTATTAAACCTTATGGTCGCGATGAGAGGTTTAAACTACTTGAGGTGAGCGTGCCTTACACGCTTGACTTAATTCAATGGCTATTAGCGCGAGCTGCTTATTTAAAGGTGCTAGAGCCAATTGAATTTAAGAACAAATTCGAAGAAGAAATTAAGCGAATGTATATAAATGTAATGAGCGAAGCACCAGAGGTGCCGATAAAACTGAATTTCGGTGGATAATCATTAGCACTACTTTATGACAAAGACTGTCGCGTTACTACTAATGTTTCCGCGTAGCTTTTGCAAGGTGCATTTGTTTGCCCTTCATCGTTGCGTTGATTTCCTCTCTCAATAGAAGCATGCTTATGCTGTGCCTTTGTAAACCCACGCGTAGCTGAATAAGAAGGTTTCAGTCCCTCAGAAGTGCATACTTTAAGGTCTCCTAATAAAAATTAGCTGTAAATTGAATGGTCTAGTCAAGAAAAGTTGCCTCGTTCTAAGCCGAGTTAGCCGTTAAAAAGTGCTGGGCGACTTCAGTTTAAGAGAAAACCCGAAGGAGAAGTCAGGCGGGTGTATATAAATCTAGTAAGCGAAGATCCGAGCAAGCTCAAAAACTGAATTTCGGCTGATAATTGACCAACTTACCTTACGACAAAAAATGTCGCTTTCACCTGTTAGTATTTCCTCGATGTTTCGCAATAGCTTTTGTTAAGTGTATTTGAACGCCTTGATTTAGCGTTGCGCTTATATTTTCTAAATAAAAAAGAGACTCGTTCTGCGAGTTGGGAAGATACCGAGCTCGGCTTCGAAAAGATTCACGAACTTAAAAAGTTGGATGAGACTTATAAATTCGAAGCTGTTTGTTCAAAAGCGTACATGACAGATAAGAGGTGAAGATGAGCATATTCAAAAAAGCGAAAAATGATAAGTCACGGTCTCAGTTCAATGCTGTAGAGCTGGCAAAAGCTATTCGTGTAATTAAAGCGAAATATGGCGTGAGCGAAGAACTGATTCGTAACTTGTTGGATAACGCGCATGAGTTTGATCTTAACAAGTACACCTGCTCAGCTCAGCGAATCATAGACTTTTGGGACGATCATTGCGCCGAACAGTTTGCGCATGATTGTGATGAGTACGGAATTGCGGCCTAAGTCGTTGTAGTCATTAAATCATTTTTCCTGGAGGGTCTTTTATGAATCAGTCAGAGCGAAGAAGAGCTATTGAAAACCAGCATCTCTCAACACGCCGTTCAGTGACAATCCCAGCGCTGGCATCGATTTTCAGGGTGGCAGAGAACACGATAAAAAGTGATTTGTTATTTCTTGAGAGTCATGGCGTTGCTGTATGCGAGAACCCGAATGGTAAGCCGCAACGGTGGTTCGCAGTGCGATCAAAAGATGACTTAGAAATGACTCTTGAGGTGGCATGCGCAATCAAACGCATTGAAAAAACGGCAAGAGTATTGCTTCCTAAAGCACTCTTCCACGAGGTTGAGTGCCTTTTCAACGCAGCGAATGATGCATATCTAAGCAAGCAAAAAGTGAATCATCGAAGCAAAGTCATACGGTATGACAACAGTGTCTCTGATATTGACCTCATGAAACACCTACATCGGGGGAAAATAGCAGCGGACACGTTGGAAGAAATTAAGTCCGCCATTTACACCGCAAATATGTTGCGTCTTGAAATTGATGAATGTGAAGAGGTACTGGGCGATGTGTCATTGGTTGAAGTTGATGAGCAACTGTTTCTGGAAGGGAATATGTGTGGTGTCAGTGGAAAACTGCAGCGATTTAACACCCGAGATGTTAGTTCCGCAGAAGTTATTGAACGACCACTATTTAGATCTGCGAGAAACCGAGCCGCATGACGTTTAAAAAAACAATGTAAATATTCACGTGTTGTTTAAATGTTAACTGTATTTTGGTAGAGTCCCTTTCGATTTAAGACAAGCGAGTGTCCGATGAAAATTAAAATATTATTGCTTTCTTCACTATTTTTACTGCCGAGTTATGCCTCTGCTGAGCGGACAAAGATCGTCCCGGAGTACCTTGATGAAGAAGGCAAGGGGGTCAACGATAAACGGACTCTGACTTTATCTGACGGCACTGAAACGACCGTTGGTGAGTTTCGGAAAAATACCATCGAGTATGTTGTACGGGCTATGTCGCTCCAGTTCAAAAATGAAGTATCACTTGCCTGGGGCGTTAAGTTTGGTCCGTTAGACGGCTATGGAGCCTTAACATCAGGTCCTTCTTTCTCAGTGGTTGATGAGCGCACTGAAAAGGACGAATTCGGGATTATGCAAGAGGGTCGGCATTACCCCTTAACATTGACGGCGGCGTTAACCGGAAAGCAAACAACGGATTACGACAATTACGGCGAAACTACCTTTGTCGACCGCGATGATGACTTCTTTTTTGACGACATTTCCGATAGTACTGGTTTGCCCTTGTTGGCAACGGTGGTTTATCACGAACTGACCCACTTTTATGGTTTTGCTGATACAAACTGTCTGGGGGGATGCATTCCAGAGGATTACTCGGTCAATACAACCATGACAGAGCTCCTTCGTTATAACCAGTCTGGGGAGATCCTGTTGTACGACAACATGGATATTGATACTCGAATAGCTGCGGGCAAGAGCAGTGGCGATTTGTTGCTATCAGGCTCAGAGTCCTCGCAAAATGCGTTTGTTAATGAGCTCGCTGGCGGTATTCAAACGCATGACGAAAAAGCCTACGTCGAAATGCTATCAGAGCCACTTTCTGATGGTGGTTATGACCCACAGGTTGGCTCTCACGTGTCCAACGACGTTCAACCGGCTCAATTAATGCGCTCTAGCGTCGCGCACACGACTGACTTAGGTGTTGCCGCATTTATGCTGTGTGATATCGGCTGGTGCCGTAACGAGGGTGAGGTGATTGACCTGTCGGCTGCTGCGTCGATAAACGAAAATGCATCAACGGAGAGTGAGACTCACCTGGTCGTCACCCTGACGAATCAGACGAACAGTGCAGTGGATAATGTCATTTCAAACATTCGTTTTGATGCAAATTATCCTGAGCTTTCGGTTGATAGCGCTAACTCCTGCGAAGTTTCAGAAACGGGCTTGTCCTGCACCTTTAATTTTTCCGCGCTTGAAGAGAAAGAAATACTACTTTCTGTTGGAGCTTTGTCTGAAGCGGGCTATCAAATTGCCGGCGAGATTTACTCTGACGATTATGATGTCGACCGTGATGGCTTTAACAATATCCTGGATACGACTCTGACCTTCCCATCTGAAGAAGATACAGGTGGTGATGGTGGTAACGACAATAATGATGACGGCGACGACGGTACTGATGGTGGTGATTCAGGTAGTGGAAGCGGTGACAGTGGAACCACTCCCCCAGTTAACACAGAATCGGCAAGCGGTGGTTCATCGTCACTGTTTTTCTTCTTAATGCTCGGACTGGTTTGGTTACTGAGTTACGGCATACCGAAAAGAAAGTAAGTCCTGACTAACAAACAACATTCCTCAATATAAGGATATTCCAATGAAAAAACTGTTCCTTACGCTGGCGGCTGCCGGCGTGTTATCAGCGTGCGGCGGTGGCGGCTCTGAATCGACACCTCAACTCAGCGTGTCCATCGGCTCCATTAGTAGTATTGATGAAAACTCTAGTGAGTCGGTATCTGTCTCGGCGTCTGGCGCGCAGGGCAGTGCGGAGTTCAGTATCGATGTAAATGGCCCTGATGCATTGAGTATCGACACGAGCGGTGTTTCAAGTAATGGCGGCAATGTTCAGTTATCACTTGCGGAAATTTTTGAAGATGGTGATGCAACCCTGAGTGTCACCGCCAGAGACAGTGAAGGGCGAGTGTCAACAAAGACAGCGTCTATTTCTCTCGTGAATGTTTCGGGGTTCGATAAGATTGAAACGAGCACGACGGCTTCATCAATAGCTGAAAACTCGGAATTAGAAATTCCTTTAAGCTATTTGGGTAGCCGCGGGACAGTGACGACTAATGTCACAATGAACAGCGCCGGACAAAATACGGTCAGTCATTCGGTATCGACGACAAGCTCTGGGGTATTGCTGACATTCACAGCTGATGAGTTCAGTTATAATAACCACCCGGTAACAGTTGAGGTTCAGGCAACGGATAGCGAGGGTAAATCTCAATCTATTGCATTTGAGCTAACAACCGAAAACACTTCTGGAAGCGCGTCACTTCAGAGACTTCAGTCTCTAATGTCGTCGGCCCAGGGTGTTATGGAGTTATCCGAGCAGGCGCTTTTAGTTGAGCGGTTAGAAGAGCTCGCTGTTTTCTTTAATGATAGCTACACAGTACAAAGCCCATCGCTACTTTCTCAATTATCAACTGAGGTCAGCTTTGAAGACGCTCGCGCGCTTGAGGACTGGCTGAATGACAGCAATTATCTGGTTCATGAGTACAATACGGGCGCTGCGATGGAAGCCAACTTTCCTGTGTTTTTCGATAATGCCATTCCGTTGATTGAAAATTATCTTGGCTCGATCAGTACCGTACTGCAGGCGTCGATCGAAGCGGCCGCACCGATCACCGGCAATATTGAATTGACAGACGTTTATGTTAGTGAGTCCGGAGCGACTGTGTCGCAGTTGGTCGGTAACCCTGCTTTAGGTGAGTTTCAGGAAGAAACATGGGTGTTTAAACCCGCTTTTGAGTTTCTTGAAGCTATTGCATTTCCAGAATCACAAACTTGTTCACGCAACGACGAAGGTGAAGCATGAAACATACGTTCAAATTTTTATCTGTCAGTGCGTTAGCCTTTGTTAGTTTGCAAAGTGCAGCGCAGCCATCAAATCTAGACCTGGTGAGATCAGCTAACACAGTTCGCTTAGTCATCAACGCTGTTGGAGCGCCAAAAGCTATGCAGAGCAGTGCAGATGTAAGCTTTTCCGAAAACTGCGTTTCGACACCTGATGGCGCAAATGAGTGGTGCCTGAGCAGTGAAAAATCACAGCAGCTTAATGATATGAAAAGCGCGAGTGCAGACATCAAAGGTGGGTTTGAGGTAATAGAGCTGCAGAGCTACGGATATAGTGCTGAGCGTATTGCGGAGCTATTAAACGAATCGGGGAACTTCGGGTTAGTGGAGGTAGATGCGATCACATACACCGACCCTGGCATTGTCAGTAGCGCTTCAAATTCAATGGTAGGTAGTCAGTCAATAAATGACCCGGCCTTTGGCGAATACCAGCTTGATTACTTCCAGAGTGCGGATGAATCACCTTCAGGCTCAAACATTTTAGGCCTTTGGGATGCCGTCGGCATGGATGCAGTGACTACGGTATCATCGCCGGTTGATTTGATTGTTATGGACTCCAGCTTTGTTGCAAACCCGGAAACGCCATACACAGCAGGCGGCCGAAACTTTTCGACTACCGCTCTTGAGCAAGGAGGACCTCAGCAAGAGCGTGGTGGTAACTACCAACCACCTGCCGAATTAGAGGGACAAAACTGTGGCTCTCATGGGTTAGAGGTTGCCAGTATCGCCACCGCGTTAATGGATAACGGCAAAAATATGTCAGGAATTACTAACAATGCGAACGTACACGCTATTCGTACTTTGACGTGCGGTACTGGCTTCTTAAGTGACTCAGCGGATGCCCTCGACTGGTTGGCGGGAAAATCGTTCGAAAATGTCGAGCCATACACCGGTGCTGCGGGGGTTGTGAATATGAGCTTTGCTTCGCAAACCATGACATGTCCTCAGTTTATGCAAGATGCCGTTAACCGTGCAACTGAAGCCGGGTTTACTCTGGTGGCCGCCGCCGGTAACTCGGGCGGAAAGGCGTCTGAGTATGCACCTGCAAACTGCGACAATGTTATCTCTGTGGGGGCTTTAGACCGCGACGGCGAAAAAGCGAACTTCACTAACTCTGATGAAAGCATTGATATCATGACCCAGGGTAAGAGGGTCGCGGTGGTTTGTGGTGACAGCGAGTATGCTTGCTACGGGCAAGGTACATCGTACTCGGCCCCTATGGTATCTGGTGTGTTAGCTGTGACCAAGCAAGTAACATTAGCAGATAACCAGCTATTGCACTTCGCTCTGGAAAATAGTGCTCGAAAAGATACGTTGGGTCCTTCTTGCGGTGATGGCAGTTGTGGCGACGGATTAATGGATGCATTCGGTGTTTATACGATTGCTCAGCAGGCTCAAGAAGGAGAGCTCAATCGTATTGAGCATGCTCTGGCTGACAAGGATGAGTGTGAGCAACAGTGGTACATCGATCATTTCGGCAATGAGGGACGTCTGTGCGAAATGTACAAACTCACCTTTATGGGGGGATTCCATAAAGAAGGGGTAGAGTACAAGTTGGTCTCAATTCCAAAAGGTGGAGATTGGGAAACAGAAACCCCTGTTGTTGAAGGTCAGTTCGCTCAGCCAGTCGTGACTTTAGAGAATATCGATGCAGAATCATTCGATTATGGCATGCAAGTTTGTGAGAATGGCACCTGTGAAGCTACCAACGTTATGAACACAGAGTTAGCTTTATTAGAAGCCAAGCCTGCTGTGTGCACTGAGTAATTGAGGTATCTGTGATCTTTCACTGGGCAAACGACTGAAAATTTGTTTTGCTGTGGGTTAGTTACTAGCAACTGACTGCCAACATGAATAAAACCATGCTTCAACGACGCTCAGGAAAGACCACGCCGTTTAATGCCGCAACGCCGGACAGTGATGCGCAGCGCGATCGTGCGCGAATCATCCACTCTTCGGCGTTCCGCAGGCTGCAGTCGAAAACTCAGGTACTGGGTGTGGGCGACAACGACTTTTATCGTACGCGGCTGACCCACTCGATGGAGGTTGCTCAGATTGGCTCAGGTATTTGTGAGCATTTAAAGCAAACTTATGCTGATAATGACGCTATTTCGCAGCAAATCCCGTCTTATTTTCAAATAGAGGCGACCTGTCTGGCGCATGATTTAGGGCATCCGCCGTTCGGTCATGGCGGCGAGGTTGCGCTGAACTATCACATGCTGGGTCACGGCGGTTTTGAGGGAAACGGGCAAACGCTACGTATTTTAAGCAAACTCGGCGAATATTCTGAAAAGCACGGCCTGGATTTGACGCGGCGCACTCTGTTGGGTGTGTTAAAGTATCCGGTGCTGCACAGCGAGGTACAACAAGCGGGTTTAACTACTGACACTCCGTTGAACGCCTTTAAACCACCTAAATCGATTCATGATGATGAAAAAGACGTTCTGGAATGGGCTTTAGAAGAGTTTTCGCCCCACGATCGCGACAAGTTCCGCACAAAAACGGAGAAAGACGGCAAGCGACGCTCCCAATTCAAAGCCTTCGATACCTCGATTATGGAACTAGCCGACGACATTTCTTACGGCGTGCATGATTTAGAGGATGCGCTGGCGCTGGGCTTGGTTACAGAAAGACAGTGGCGCGAAGATGTGTTGCAATTGGCGCAGGAAAACAGCCCTTTCATAGAGGAAGCTTCCTTTTACAACGACAAGCTGTTCTCGCCGGACAGCCGCGACCGCAAACACGCTATTAGCAAGCTCATTGGTTATTTAGTGCCGCAAATTTCCGTTGAACGGCAGCAACAATTCGAGCACCCGCAACTGGATTTACAGGCAACACTACCTGCAGAAGCTGAGCATACGCTGGAATTACTAAAAAGCTTTGTCTTCAAGCATGTGATTCGTAGCGCCGAGGTAAAAGCCATGGAGTTTAAAGGCCAGCGCATTATTATGGCGTTGTTCGAAGCGTTGAATGATGCGCCAGAGCAGCTCCTGCAGCCATCGACATTGCAAAAATACCAGCAGGCGACGAACCCAAAACGTGTCATCTCTGACTATATTTCCGGAATGACAGACCACTATGCTCGTAAGCAATACAGCCAACTTTTTAGTAACGGGAGTGAGCAAGCATGACAATCTATTGGATGCTATTACTCGCTTGGGGGGCGGGCTTGATGGCCTTCCTGGGTGGGACAATCGCTTACCTTGAGGGCTCAGCAAACACCGTTACTAAACGCGAATTTGTACATGGAATAACAGCTTTTGGTGGCGGTATTCTGATGGCCGCGGTTGCTTTCGCGCTGGTTCCCGAAGGCATGAAAGAATTGAATGCGTGGCAGTTAGCGCTTTTGTTCGCGCTCGGTGGGGTTAGCTTTGCGATTGTTGATGCCTGGCTAGCCAAACATGGCGGCAATGTCGCTCAGTTTATGGCGATGTTGCTCGACTTTCTGCCAGAAGCCATCTCTCTGGGCGCACTCTTTGCGGTCAGCCCAAACACCGCTATTTTACTCGCCGTATTTATTGCGGCTCAAAACTTACCGGAAGGCTTTAACGCGTATCGCGAATTGCGGTTCGCACAGTTAAGTACTAAAACCGCATTGGCAGGCTTACTTGGCGTGTCGTTATTTGGGCCGGTTGCCGCCTTGATGGGCTACTGGTGGCTGCGCGATGCACCGGAAATTACGGCCATGATAATGAGCTTTGCGGCAGGTGGCATTCTTTATTTGGTGTTTCAGGATATCGCACCCCAAGCGCGTATGCGCCGACATTGGACACCATCGCTTGGCGCTGTCTTCGGATTTATCGTTGGAATGCTGAGTAAACAGTTGTTGGGATAATAAAAAGGGCGCCAAACCGGCGCCCTTTTAGTTCAAGGAGTTTTTTAACTAGCGAAGAAGCTTATTCCCACTCGACGAATAAGTCGACGCCAGAGTAGGCACTGTAGCCGCGAATGCTGATGTACCAGCGGTCTTCAGCTGGGCTGTCAATGCTACAAGACTCGTCATTACCTGAGCGGTATGGACGGCACTCGTAGTTTGATTCAGTTGGCTGAGAACCTTGGCGAACGTATAGATCCGCGTCGCCAGTACCACCCGACATAGTCGCGTTCAGAACTGACATGCCGGCTGGAACGTCAACGTAGTAATGAGACCATTCACCGCTAGCACCTGATAAGTCAGTTGCTGAAGCCGAACCGCCATCACCGCCACCAGTGCTTGGTTCAGTGAATGAACCGGTCAGGTTAACACCAGAGAAGCTTGAGTATGCGTTCAGCATAACGTGGTAAGTACCAGCTTGTACGTTCGAAATAGTACAAGTTTCAGTGTTACCGCTTTGATACGGACGGCAGTCATAGCTTGACTGGGTTGGCTGAGAGCCAAAACGAACGTATAAATCAGCGTCGCCTGAGCCACCATTAATGTTGAAGCTTAGGTCTGTTGCGCCTGCCGGAACATTCAATGTGTAGTACAGAGAATCGCCGGTAGTTGCAGACAAGTTGCTGACCGTTTGACCATTGCTCAGTTCGTTGTCTGTTGGTGGTTCTTCACCGCCGCCACCGCCTGAGCCGTCACAGCCGTTCGCGTCAATGTAATCAATAGCGTCTTTAGACTGAGCTAAGCCGTAACCAAACTTAACGTCACGACCGGCAGCACCTAAGTCTTGTGCTGTATTGTTGAGCACACTACGAATTTCCTGCGCGCTACAGGTTGGGTGGTGTGACCAAACCAACGCCGCAACACCCGCAACGTGAGGTGATGCCATAGAGGTACCGCTCATGGTGCCGTAGTTGCCTTGTTGACCCGTGCCTTCTGGGTAAGTAGACATAACGTTTACACCGGGGCCGGCAATTTCAACTTGGCTGTTCTTCTGAGAGAAAGACGCTAAGTTTTTGCTGCTATCGACAGCCGCAACGGACATAACCGCGTTGTAAGACGCCGGGTAAGACATTGGGTCAGTTGAGCTGTAAGCAGAACCGTCGTTACCCGCTGCCGCAACCAATAAAACACCTTGGTTATACAGGTTTTGCATCGCGTTGGCTTCAGTCTGGCTTGAGCCACCGCCGCCAAGGCTCATGTTAACAACATCAGCGCCGTTGTCGGCACAAGTTTCAATAGCAGAAACCAGTGAAGACGAATAGCCCCAACCACTTGAGTTGAATACTTTGACAATATGCAGGTTAGGATCGCTACCAATAACGCCACGAACGCCAAAACCGTTATCGAGTGCAGCAATGGTACCGGCAACGTGCGTACCGTGTGGACCGCCGTTGTCATGCCAGTTGCCTGTGCCGCTATCATTCGTGCCGTTAATAGTACCGCCTAAAGTACCCATGTCTTCGTGTGGTAGCTCTAAGCCTGAATCGATAACACAGACTTTTTTACCACCTGCGGCCGCAGAAGCAACGCTGTCATCGACCTGATCAGCCTGTACCTGGCTAATGCCGTAAGGCACGTCTTGCGCCATAAAACGACGGATACGGTCAACTTCAACGTATTCAATGTTTGGGTTTTTCTCAAGACGCTTTCGCTGCTTTTCAGTCAGCTCGGCGGCAACCGCCAAATTGTGGCGCATGCTAAGTTTTACCTTACCGCCAGCTTTTCTGACCACGTTGTTTGCTCGGGAAACGGCCAATTCAGAACGTCCTCTGTTGCCCATTTTGTTGACCGCGTTACCATTATTTTTAAATTTAATGATGTAACGCTGAGGTGCTGAGCTATCCACTTGCGCTTGAATTTGAGCCTGCTCTTTTACCAGCGGCTGCGCTTGTGAATGGTCAGGAGGTTTAGCAAAAGCTGATGAAACTGATACTGCCAGGGCAGTCAGTGTAAGATATTGGATTTTTCTCATACCAGATTAGTCTCTTTTTGTTTTTATTTGTGGCTGTAAGAAGCCATGAATGAAAGCAGCAGGGGATACGACGTTTGGCTGCCTGAAAATGACGTCGTTTGACATCATTTGCAACATTTAATAACAAAAAATGAACAATTTAAAGGGTGAGAACGTAAAGATTGTTTAAATTTTTAACAAAAATGACACATGAGTTAATCAGAGGTTAGCGGTAGGCGGGGCTCGGTTCATTCACTGAACTTTGCGGCGGTTGCTGTAACCAATTCTCTGAAATTAAGCCAGGGACGCGTTCAAACTCGCCTGTATTGTTAGTTACAACGGTTAGGCCATGGCATCTGGCGTGTCCTGCTATCATTTGATCATAAGGGCCAATGGGCGTGCCTTTCTTTTTTAAATGATGTCGGATAAGAGCCGTATGATAGGCCGCATCGGCATCGTAGTTGAGGATGTCTAAGCGAGCTAAAAAGCTGTCGAGTTTGTCGGTATTAGTAACGCGTTGTTGAGAGTTTTCGACACCGTATTGAAGCTCCATGACAGTTACTGAGCTTACACAGAGTTCGCGAGAATGCTCATCAAAAATAGGCGCTAAATAGGCAGGCCGGTTCTTCATAATGTAAATACAGATATTGGTATCCAGCATATATCGCAAATTCATAGCTGCTCGCGCTCCTGCTCTTCGGGCTGCTCACGCTCAACCATAAAGTCGTCACTGGCAGGTTCACCACTAAACCAAGAAGCCCAACTGGCTTTCGCTGGGGTAATAATTCGGCTTTCGCCAACGACTAACACCTCAACTTCTTTTACGTCTTCAGAAAAAGCGACGTCTTTTGGCAACCGAACCGCTTGCGTTTTATTGCTTTTGAAAAGGGTTGTTTTGGTCATAAAAAACTCCGTATATCCAATTTGGATATACGGAGTTTAGTTGGGTAATTCAAATTGTCAAATTAGTCGTCCAGCTTATCCATTTGCTTAACGATCTCGTTACTGAGGCTATTCAGTTCGTCGGTGTTATTCGACAATGTCTCTGCCTGTTCATAGGCGCCATCGCAAAGTTCGCTAAGCACTTGAACGTTTTTGCTGACATTTTCCACTGCAGCATTTTGCTGTTGACTGGCCTCGGTGACCATATCGACTTCGGTGTTAATTTCACGTATTGAGGTTAACACTTGATTAAATGACTCAATGGTTTCCACCGATATGACTTGAGCTTCTTTAGACGCTTCCAAAGCTTGGTCGCTAATTTCACCAGAGGATGAAATAACCGCACGCAATTCATTGGTCATTTCTACAATGTCACTTGTGGTTGCTTTTGTCTTTTGAGCCAAAGACCGAACTTCGTCGGCGACAACAGCGAATCCTCTCCCGTGCTCTCCTGCTCGGTCTGCTTCAATAGCAGCGTTAAGAGCGAGTAAGTTAGTCTGGTCTGTGACGCTTTCGATTAACTCAACGAAAGACGTTATCTTTTCAGCACTTTTTTCGACCTTTTCAAAGCTGCTGTCGAATAGCTCGACAGAAGTAACGAGCTTATTTAATCGATCGGCTAATTTATTGATTTGTCTTTCAGACGTAATACTAACCTCTGAAACCGAGTCGGTATTGCTGTTGATTCGCTCAATGGTTTCGGTCATTTCGTTCATGCTGGCAGATATTTCTTCAATAGTAGAAGCCAAACTAGTGGACTGCTCACTCAGCTTTTCACTGGTTACATGAGAACGATCAGAGAGAGTGGCGGTTCTCTGAGCTAAATTACTGAGCTTCTCTGTGGCCCCGTCTACATGCGTTAGTATGCGACTAAAGCGTTTTAAAGCACGATTAAGAGAGCGCGCAATCTGCCCAAACTCGCTTTCACTACTAAGATTGACGCGGGGATCGAGATTACCGCTACCGACTTGTTCAGCCATGCTTTTGAGTTCTTTTACCGCAAGCGTAAGAACGCGTCGCGAGATGATAAAGAAGATAACTGCTAATGTAATAATAACCAAACTGGGAACAGCGAGCACACCGTTGGTTACGTCAGAGAATAAGGCAAGCCCTAGGACAATACTTAAACTCACCAGAAAAAGAAGGTTAATCTGGTTCATTCTAGCCAAGGACAGGTTAGATAATTTCATTGTTTTACTTTCCACACTATGATTAAAAAAAAGCGGTGCAAAGTAATCTAAATGATTAAGAAAAGATATCTTTTTCCCAATAGGTTTTGTCGATAGTCAATACTGGAAAATACGATTAATTTTTCGACAGCTATTGTGGTTTTTGCTGGGGCCGCTTTGCGCTATAATTGGCGGATAAATCCCCTGCAAAGCTTCCTTATGTCGAAGAAAAAACAAGAGTCGATTGTACTCGAAACCCCAACAGGCTCCGACCACGTTTTACTCCACTCCTGCTGTGCGCCATGCTCGGGTGAAGTCATGGAGCGTATGGCTGAAGCGGGCATCAAGTTCACGATTTTCTTCTATAACCCGAATATTCACCCGGAAAAAGAGTATTTGCTGCGTAAAGAAGAGAACATTCGGTTTGCCGAAAAACTGGGTGTGGACTTTATCGATTGTGACTACGACACCAAAAACTGGTTTGAGCGAGTGAAAGGTCTCGAGTGGGAACCGGAGCGAGGTGAGCGTTGCACAGTTTGTTTTGATATGCGTTTTGAGCGCACAGCCTTATACGCGCATGAAAACGGCTTTGACACTATTACCAGTTGCCTGGGCATTTCACGCTGGAAAAATATGCAGCAAATAAATGACTGTGGTCAGCGTGCGGTTGCACGTTATCCCGGACTGCATTACTGGACGTTTAACTGGCGTAAAAAAGGTGGCTCTGCCCGTATGGTGGAAATTGCCAAGCGTGAACGTTTTTATCAGCAGGAGTATTGTGGTTGTGTTTATTCGCTTCGCGATACCAACCGCTGGCGCCTGCAGAACGGGCGCGACCGCATTAAAATTGGTGTGGAGTATTATACTGCCGATTAAAAAAAGCCCCAGACGCTGGGAAGAGAGACGTCCGGGGCCACACGTGAAAGCGTTAATTTATGCTTTAGAAGTTGTAACGGAAATTCGCCATAATTGTGCGCTGTTGACCGTAAAAGCAGTCACCGCGAGCGAGACATGACGTTAAGACCGTTTTGTCGGTTAGGTTATCAACATCGAGACTGAAACTATAATTATCCCACTCGTAGCCAATCATGGCGTCGAATAAGGTATAGCTCGGTGTTTCTAAAAAGATGTTCTCGCCGTTATAGTTTACGTAGCCGTCAGACGTATTGCCTACGTAACGAACACCTGCACCGACTTTAAAACCACCCCAACTTTCCGGGCGATAGGTAGCCCAAACCGAAGCTTGTTGGTCTGGAGTTGCTGATAGTGTTTTACCGACTTCCGACGGGTTATTGCTCTTACTAATTACAGCATCCGTGTAGGCATAGCTTGCGTAAACATCCATAGACTCCCAGGCTAGCTGAGCTTCAAGTTCTACCCCTTCAATTTCGACTTCGCCAACTTGGATTTGGCCGTTAGGGTTAGGCGCGTCGGGGTCGTTAACTTGTGTCGTGCGGTTTTCCTCAGTGATTTGGTAAGCCGATAAGGTAATTAAATGCTCGGTTCCTTGTGGCTGGTATTTTACCCCCGCTTCCCATTGTTTACCCTCTAACGGGACATAAGCGTTATCGTAAGCATCACGGCCAATTAGCGGTGAGAAGGACTCACTATAACTAAAGTATGGCGATACTCCGCCGTCCATTAAGTACATAGCGCCGAGACGGCCGGTCGTTGCATATTGATCGGTAGCCGATCCTCCTTCAGGGTTCGTTGTAGCGCGATCCCTGCGCAGCGCAGCGGAGACTAACCATTTATCCGCGATACGCATATTATCTTGTGCATAAAAGCCAAGTTGATAGGTCGTTGTCGAAGGAAGATCTGTAACGTCAGCTTCGGTTGGAAGACCAGTGGCCTGACCGTACTCTGGAGCATACAAATCAAGGGGATTCATTGCACCATAAGCATAGTCGTTATCGGTGTAAGCATCCTGCAAGTCTAAACCGAAGACCAAGTCATGTTCTACTGCACCTGTAATTACAGAACCATGTAACTGAACGTCCGTTGTCCAAGCGTTTGCGTCGGCACGAGATAAGTAAGACACACGGTTAACGGTGCGGTTGTCTTCGGCAAAAACAGGCGGCCAACCGTACATTGTATTGTAGTCAGCGTGACTGTCACTGTATCTGCTGGCAAAACGAAGGTGCCAATTCAGATTGATGTCGTGTTCAACAATAGCCGTTAACGCATCCTGCTCAGTATCGTACTTATCGAACCCAGGCTCTGACACAAATGTTGAGCTGTCGATTTGACCAAACTCGTTAGGGAACAAGGTTCCTTGCCACGGAAAAAACTGGGTGCTGGAACCAGATTCATTTCTCTGGATGTTTCCGATTAATGTGATTTTTGTATCTTCTGACGCATGCAAGCTAATAGAGGGATTCAAGACCAAGCTGTTATCGGGGACGTAATCAGTTTGCGTATCACTGTCCCTGTATAAACCGATAAAGCGGCCCGTTAGGGAGGCGTCTTGGTTTAAAGCTCCGGTTATATCGCCCGCAACTTGTTTGCGGGAGTAATTACCAAGCTGAGCCCAAAACTCACCCTGAGTTTCGGCCTGAGGACGCTTGCTGACTAAATTAATGATACCGCCAGTTGAGCCTTGACCGTACAAGACAGAACTTGGTCCTTTAAGAATTTCAATTTGGCCAAGAGAATAAGGATTCACGCGTACGTTATTGTAGTAACCAAACAACGACTTCAGACCGTCTAAGTATTGGACTGGAGCGACACCTCTGATTTGAGCCCAGTCGCCACGAGTATCGACGCCGTATGGACCGTTGTACAGACCGGCAACATAACCAATGGCATCTTGAACCGTTACCGCACCTAAATCTTCGATACGTGTTTCTGTTAATACGGACACGGATAGAGGTGTTTCAATTATGGGGGTGTCAGACTTTGAGCCGGTCGCACTGACGTATGAAATCAAACCACGAGAGCTGACCTCGATGGTTTCCATCATTTCTTCTTTTTCTTTTTTTGTCTGCTGCGGCTCTTCTGCAAAAGCTGGAGTTGTGGTTAGAGCGGCCAAAACGCTGACCGCTAGTAGAGATTTCTGAACTTTCATGGTTCCCCTCAAAATCACAAGCGTTTATGTCGAGGTGGATCCTAAATGAAAACAATTCGTATTTAAAGTTTTATTTTAACCAATTCTCGGGAAGTTCCCATGAGGCCTTGTGAACACTGCCGTCCCAGGTCTGCAAAGTTACCCAAACGCGATGTTCCGGTTCATATTTTTGCGGTGCGATAGCGTGTACATGCTGCAGTAATTCGCTGCCATGCAAAATGCCGACGTCATCACTTTCAAGTGTGTTGAGTGGCAGTGGTTTTTCACCAATACTTACGTAGCCCTGCCGAATATCACTGACGTTGCCTTCGTTTACATAAGCGGAAAAGTCTTTGACCCAGTCTTCATGGTGAGCATATGGAGCCTCGTTATTTAACGGCTGTATTGCAACCTCGAAAGGTCCTACCGATTTTTCTTCCCAGACTTCCGGGAATTCGGGCGGTTGGAGTTGCTCGTACAAAAAGTAAAAAGGCAGAATGAGAATTAAGCCACTTAACTTAAATTTATTACGGTTCCAAAATGTATTTTTACGGCGCGCCATTAGTTCGCTCCCTCACTTTGCAGAGACTCACGCAGTGGTGTCTTCTTTTCCTTTGCGGCTTTTACGGTTCGCGAGCCCCAAATCAAGAAACCGGTAATGGACATGGCGGACAGGATCAGCCCGAAAATAAACCAAATAGCTTTTGTCCAAATACCACCAATAGTGCCGTAGTGGAGTGGGTCGACAATGTGCTGAATGGTTTGTAATGCACCCATGGTCTCGGGTGTGGTTTCGCTGGCTATTTCTCCGGTCCATGGGTTTATATTGACACGGTAAGAGTAGTCGTCGAAGAACACCGTGTCGCCGCCACCCATAATTTTGAACATGTCGCGATTATGCTCCGGCATCATAATGTAGCTGGGGCGGAACTCCGGAAAACGCTTTTCGGTTGTTTTCATCGCGTCAGCAAAAGTCACTGGTGGCTCCGCTTTTTCGCCAAGAGGTATGTCTGAAGCCTCCACTAACGGCGGATGCGCCTCAATATCTATGTCGGCGTGCCACATAACCTGCTGAGTAAAGTACCAGAGGCCGGTCAGGCTCATGACAATAAGGAACCAGATTGACCAAACTCCGCCGTGTTTGTGCAAGTCGGTTAGCAGTGTTTTTTTACCTTGTTTCGCGCGGATCTTCGGTTGTGTATAAGCGCGCCAAAAGCGCTTATAAATAACCAAACCGGTGACCAACGCGCCAATCATTACAAATGACATGGCGGAAACCAGGTAATAACCCACGCTGTAGCTGCTTTGCCATGGGAATAACAACCAACCGTGCAATGAACGCATGAAGTTAATAAAGGTAATGCCTTGGTTGACTTCCTGAATTTCGCCGGTGTATTGGTTTACGTAAGCAATGCCCGACGGAATGGTCTCGGTCGAGAAAATAACGGCATTAATGAGATAAGGCTCAAAGGTCATGACAGTTGTAATGTTGGCTGACGGATAAGCGTTTTGGACCGTCGCAACTAACTCAGAAATAGGCCGAGCGGCTAAGTCATTCGGATTAACCGCACGAGCATTCTCGTTAAATAGCCAGGTTAACTCGTGACTGAACACCGCGATAGTCCCTGTAATGCAGATAAAACAAAACAGTATCCAGATGGGTAGCGAGCACCATCCGTGCAGCTTGAACCATTGCCTTTGCGTCATTTTCTTTACTCTCTAAAAAACTTTTCCTAAATGATATTGCTAATGGGAACGATTATCAAATACAATTACAAAAAGTAATAGTTCTCATTTGTGGTTTAGGGGTGGATTTTTAAATGAATCAGTTTGTAAAAAGTTCTTTAGCGTTAGCAATTGCGTCAATCATGCTTTCATCGGCTGCTATTGCGCAGGAAAATGACAATGCAGAGTCCGAAAAGTCAGAAGGCCAACAGAAAGAAAAGATTTTTGAACATATTAAGGTAACCGGCAGTCCGCTGGATCGTGCGACGACAGCGACAGGGTTGCCACTTACGTTGCGTCAGACGCCTCAGTCTATTTCGGTGATTGATCGCGAATTCATTGATGGCTTCGCGTTAGACACGGTAGCCGATGTTATGCAGTTTGCGCCGGGTATTCAGGCTCAACAGGCTGAAACCGACCGCTTCTTTTTCCGCTCACGTGGTCGTGACGTGACTAACTTCCAATTCGATGGCGTTCCCATTGCGTACAACAGTTTCTTTAGTGAAGCCTTGGCGGACTCTGTCGTTTTTGAGCGGGTGGAAATTGTGCGTGGTGCTACCGGCCTTTTAACCGGTGCGGGTGAACCTTCTGCAGCCATTAACCTGATTCGTAAGCGTCCTAAATATGAAGACGGCGGCTATGCGAGTGTGGGTGTCGGTTCATGGAGTAATTATCGTTTTGAGGCTGACCATTCTCAAACATTGACGGAAGACGGTAATGTGAAAGCACGAGTGGCAATGGCCTATGAAGAAGGCGAAAGCTACGTCGACCTGTCGGAAAAAGAAAATGCGCAAATTTACGCGGTAGTAACCGCTGATTTAACGACCCAAACTCGTTTGACGGTAGGTGCTGACTACAGCGAACGTAACCCGAAAGGCAGCATGTGGGGTGCGTTGCCACTGTTTTATGCTGACGGTACTCAAGCCGATGATTTGCCGGTAAGTACGACAACCGCATCACCATGGAATAAGTGGGACAGAGAGAGCACGAATGCTTTCGTGCAACTTGAGCACGCCTTCGATAACGGCTGGAACATTCAAATGGATGTTGAACGTCGTGAAGGTGAAATGGATGGCTACTTGCTCTATTTTGGTGAGTTTTTCCCTGAAAAAGCGACCGGGAAAAGCCCTGACCCAGATTATAGTCCATCACCAAACCATTATGTTGCTAAGCGCGAGCAAACCTCATTTCGTGTTTTAGCTTCGGGACCGTTTGAGCTGCTTGGTCGCGAACACCAGTTAACGGCAGGCGCTCTTTATGCTGAGCAGGACGTTAACGCTACGTCTTATGGTATTACCGATACCATAGTGGTTCCTAGCCTGTTCGACTGGGGAAATGGTGTTCCGCGTCCCAACTTTAGTGATACACCTTCGTACAGTACGTTGGAGTCTCATACTCAGGAAGGTATTTACGCGGCGGCTCAGTTGAGCCTAACGGACGAGTTTACTGCTATAATTGGTAACCGTTTAACTAACTACGATTCGCTGTCTGAGGCTCCGTGGGCGGTTAGTGACTATGAAAATTCAAGCGTCAATACGCCATATATCGGCCTTGTTTACGATGTTACCGACATTATTTCCACGTACGCCAGCTATACCGAAATTTTCCAACCACAGCAGGCATTAGACGTAAATGGAGAGCTAATTGGTCCCAAAGAAGGAACCAATTCGGAGATTGGAATTAAAGGTGACTTCTTTAATGAAGCGCTTTCTGCCAGTTTTTCCGTTTATAAAGTCAAAGAAGATAATTTAGCCATTGATGATCCGAATTCAACAGGTCCGATACCTGGTACCCAGATTGAAGCGTCTATTGGTGTTTCAGGTGCGGAAAGCGAAGGTTATGAGTTAGAGCTTAACGGTAAGCCAACGGATACTGTGAATATTTTCTTTAGCTATACTCATAACGAATCGACTGATCGCGACGGTTCAGATTACGCGCCGCACTTGCCGGAAGATATGATGAAAGCCAGTGTGCTTTACACGGCTACTAATGCGTTTAAGCTTGGTGTTAACGCAAATTGGCAAAGTGAAGTTTCTAACCCAACAGTGCCAGAAATGCCAACCTTTCATCAGGACAGCTATACAGTGGTAAACGCCATGGCGAATTACAACTTAGGTAAAAACCTGGAGCTAAGCCTGAACGTCAACAACCTGTTCGATGAGAAGTATTATTCAAGTATCGACTTTTACGACCAAGGGTTTTTCGGCGCAGAGCGTAATTTTGAGTTGAGTCTTAAATACGCCTGGTAAATTAACTGGGTAATTACAGAAAGGGCAGTGCAACCACTGCCCTTTTCTTTTGCCCGTTGCTAAGCCCCCTGCAACTTGCTATAAATGCGCGCAAATTCTGCAACGCTTTAAATCTCATGAGCCAGTCGTCCGATACTGTTGTTATGGTGCGCCCGCATCACTTTGCGTCGAACCCGGAAACCATGGGCGACAATGCCTTTCAGTCGCTGGCGAAAGACGGTGTTAATATCGCTGAGGCGGCTTATAACGAAGTGAGTGAAGCGGTCCGTAAGCTGCGTGAACACGGTGTTCAGGTGCACTTATTTGAAGATGAAACCACAGCAATGCCCGATTCGGTCTTCCCCAATAACTGGTTCAGCACTCATGCCTCTGGCGAGCTGGTTTTATACCCAATGTATTGTAAAAACCGTCGCAAAGAACGTCGCCCGGACATTATTGAGTTTCTTCGCAGTCAATATGGTTACCACGAACTTATTGATTTTAGCGCACAGGAAAACGACGCCGTGTTTCTGGAAGGGACGGGCTCAATTGTGTTCGACCATGAACATAAGCTTGCTTACGCTGCTCGCTCTAAGCGTATGCACGAAAGCGCATTGAAAGCGCTTTGCCAAAAACTGGGTTACGAACCTGTGGCGTTTGATGCCACCAGCCGAGACGGCAAGCCAGTGTATCATACCAATGTACTTATGACCGTTGGCAGTGACTTTGTCATGGCGTCTGTTGAGATGATTCGTGATGACAATGAACGGCGCCGGTTTGTGGGTACGGTTGCGAAAAGTCGTAAAGCTCTGGTAGAACTGACAGAAGAACAAATTGAACATTTTGCTGGTAATACTCTGGAGTTGGCGGTAGATGGCAGCAAGTTGTTAGCTATTTCCTCAACGGCTTATAACACCTTAAGCGCTGATCAGATAAAAGTACTAGAGCAGTGGGTGACATTAGTGCCTATTTCTGTACCTACTATTGAGTTAGGTGGCGGCTCAATTCGCTGTATGTTAGCGCAGGTTTTTAAAGTGATTTGACTATAAGTCACTTTTATAAAATAAATTAAAAATATTATTTGACTTTATATTTATTGAGCGTACAGTGGGCGGCGTTGGATAAGAAACAGTTAGTTAAACACTCCTCTACGTAACATTATTAGAAGTAATCGTCTCGTCCTGTAGTTTTAAGTTTCACATTTTTTACCCCGCACGATCATCGGCGTCGAGATTGTCTCGGTCCGGTACTTATATATTTTTAAAATTTCAGGATATTATTATGTCTAATACAGTAAACGGTGTTGTTAAGTGGTTTAACGAAGCAAAAGGTTTTGGTTTTATCGAGCAGCAAGGTGGCGCAGACGTATTTGCTCACTTCAGCGCGATTGTCGGCGACGGTTTCAAAACCTTAGCTGAAGGCCAACGCGTTTCTTTCTCAGTGACCCAAGGCCCGAAAGGCCCTCAAGCTGAGAACATTCAAGCGCTGTAAGCGTCTGAATTTGCGTTAAGCGCAACACAAATTATGAAGAGCAGCCTACGGGCTGCTTTTTTTGTGCCTGAATTTTGTCGTGAAACCCCGTAAACTTAAGTTTTAAAGTGAATAAGAGTTTCTGCCGTGATACAACCGTTTGACCAACTCATTTGCCCCCTCGACAAGCAGCCTTTGCAGCTGAATGAACGCACCTGGTGCTGCGAAAATGGGCATAGCTATGACGTGGCAAAGCAGGGTTACGTCAACTTGTTGCCGGTACAGAATAAACGCTCGAAAGACCCGGGTGACAGCAAAGCGATGGTGCAGGCTCGGCGTAAGTATCTGGAGGAGGGGCATTACCTACCTCTAGCCCGGGCTTTGGCTGATATCGTGTTGGAGCAAGGTGACCAAACTCTGCTCGATGCAGGTTGCGGTGAAGGCTATTACTTGCGCTATCTCGTTGAACAGGCTGAGCAAAAAGGGACAAAGTTAAGTGTGGCTGCGCTGGATATTTCGAAATGGGCGGTACAGGCTGCAGCAAAGCAGGATAAACGTCTGAGCTGGATAGTCGCATCGAATAACGCGATTCCGCTGGAAGACAATAGTGTTGATACCATTTTGTGTGTATTTGGCTTTCCGGTTGAGGCTGAGTTTAAACGAGTTTTAAAACCTGGTGGCCGATTGATTATGGTTGATCCAGCGGTAAACCACCTAACGGAGCTAAAAAGCATAATCTACTCTGAGCTAAAGAGTAAAAGTGAAACGTTGCCTATAACCGGCTCAGATTATGAACTGACTTCTGAACAACGGGTGAACTTTCAGGTTGAACTGAATAATAACGACTCCATTAAAAACCTCCTGACTATGACCCCTCACCTCTACCGCGCTAGTATAGAAGGCAGGGAGCGAGCCGAAAGCCTACAACGCTTGGCCATAACGGCTGATGTCTGGGTACGTGTCTTTAGTTTAACGGCTTAGAGTCGGTAATCGACTATAAAAGGTTACGCTATTCGCTAACGACATTTAGCAGCTGACTTTCTATGCTTTCCTATTTTCATAGAGGGAAGCTGATGCATGCCAACAGTGCTAAGGATTGGTGCTTACCGTTTTTTCTTTTATAGTAATGAAAGTGGCGAGCCGCCGCATATTCATGTGCAACGCGAGAGTAAACTTGCGAAGTTTTGGCTTAAGCCTGTTTTGATGAGCAGCTCGATTGGCTTTTCATCGTTTGAGCTTAGGCGAATACAGAAAATTGTAGTTCAACATAAAGACGAGCTTCTGGAGGCTTGGGATGAATACTTTAGAAATTGATCGCCACCCTGTTGCAGTGAATGTATCTGTTACCGAAGCTGCGCTCGAAGTTGAACTGGCTGACGGACGTAAAATTTCGGCTCCCATTGTTTGGTTTCCTCGCTTGGAAGCTGCCACGGAAGAAGAACGTAATGATTGGCAGTTATTAGGTAACGGCCAGGGCATTCATTGGCCCCGCTTAGATGAAGATATCAGTGTGCTTGGACTGTTAAGCACTTAGCTCATGCGCACCGTTGTTCACTCAACAATAACGTCAATACCCAAGGCGGACTGGAACCGGTTGTTCAGCAGTGACTACCCGTTTACGCAATATGATTTCCTGCTGGCGCTTGAGCAGGGTGGTAGTCTTGGGCCCCAGCGAGGTTGGTTGCCCCAGTATGTTGCGGTACATGATAATAGCGACACACTGGTCGCCATTATGCCGTGGTTTAAAAAGACCCATTCCTATGGTGAGTATCTGTTTGACTGGGCGTTTGCTGAGGCTTATGAACGTTATGGTTTTCAGTACTACCCCAAGCTGATTAACGCCATACCTTTTACCCCGTGTCAGGGACCTCGCTTGGGGACCGCTAAGGGCGTTAATACCGCTGATGTTCTGCCGGTTATTGAATCGGCGTTGATGCAGGAGCATGATGTCAGCAACTTACAATGTCTGTACATTGAACCGAATGTAAGCCAGGCACTGGCAGAAGAAGGTTGGTGGCAACGCTTTGACATTCAGTTTCTCTGGCAAAACCGAGATTATGACTCCTTTGATGACTTTCTTGGGGCTTTGGTGTCACGGAAGCGCAAGTCCATACGCAAAGAGCGGCAAAAGGTGTCAGAGCAAAAGGTCGAAATGCGAACCTTGCCGGGCAACGAGCTGACCGCAGATTTCTGGCATCAGTTCATTGTGTTTTATCAGCGTACTTACTTAAAGCGTTCGGGTCATGGCGGCTATTTAACACCAGCGACATTTCAGCTCTGGGGTGAGTTACTGGCGGAACATATTGTTGTGTTTGCAGCTTACCGAAACGACGAAATGGTGGCGGCGTCATTGTGCTTTAAAAGTGACAACACGCTTTACGGGCGCTACTGGGGCTGTCGGGAAGAGCTTGAGTTTTTGCATTTTGAAGCCTGTTATTATCAGGGGATTGACTACTGCATACGCCAAAACCTTAGTTACTTTGATGCCGGAGCACAGGGTGAACATAAGCTGCACAGAGGCTTTGAACCGGTATTGCGTGAAGGTTTTTATCGGTTTATGCCGTCTCCTCTTAACGACGCCATTGAGCAGTACTGTCAGGATGAGCGCGCTGCTCTGAGCGAGCATCTGAAAACACTGCAAACCTACCTGCCTTATAAAGACCGCGATTAATACAGCGGCCAAACCAGCAGTATCATGACCAAAGCAACCGCGGCAACAACCAGCGATAGCGGCAAGCCCAGCCGCCAATAATCACTGAAGTTATAACCGCCCGGCCCCATGACCAGAATATTCGACTGGTGCCCAATGGGTGTTAAAAATGGCACAGCAGCACCAATGGCAACGGCCATTAAAAACGGATCCATACTGGCCCCGAAACTACCGGCCATGCTGATACCGATAGGTGCCATAAGTACCGCGGCAGCAGCGTTATTAACGATATTCGACAGCAGCATGGTAACAACCAGCAATAAACCAACGGCCACATACTCAGGCGCACCGGCGCTGATATAGAGCACACCGTTGGCAATGGTGTCAGCCGCTCCGCTGCGCTCTAACGCTGAACCCAGCGGTATGGTTGCGCCCAGCAGCACAATAATAGGCCAGTCTATAGCGTCATAGAGCTCGCGCAGGGGCAGAATATTGGTGACCACCATAAGCCCCGCCGCTAGTGTGAAGGCAACGGGTACAGAGAGTAGCCCAAGAGCTGCCGATAAAATCGTTGCAGCAAAAATGCCCAGTGGCAAAGCCAGCTTTTTGGACGATCCTATACGTAAGCTGCGTTGCGCAAGCGGAAAACATCCGAAGCGCTGAAATACATCGGTCAGTGTCTCCGCATCGCCCTGCAATAACAGAACGTCGCCTGGCTTGAAGCGAATATTACCTAAAGCCGTACCGAGTTTTTGACCTTCCCGCGCTACCCCAAGCACATTGATGCCGTAGCGGCTGCGCAGTTTAATATCCGCGGCAGAGCGACCAATAAGCCGTGAGTCGTGACCAACGATACCTTCAATAACGGTAATGTCGTCTGATTTCAAAAAGCGCTCATCAATTTTTTCTTCAGCGTTGAGCTCTAAACCGGTTCCGTCAATAACTTGCTGAATGGTTTCAGCGTTGGCCTCGACAATTAACACGTCCTCGGCTCTGAGTCTTAAATAACGAGCCGGCGCCGACCATCGCTTTTCACCGCGCTGCAATGCCACAATAACAAAGTCGTCTTCAGTGCGGTTCTCCAACTCGTAGAGCGTTTCGCCGATAAAGTCGGACTCTTTTGGGACATACAATTCGGTGAGGTAACTGCTGACATCGTAAAGCGATGCTGATTTGGATTTACCGCTTTTCTCAGGAACCAGCCAATGGCTGAGTAGCCACATAAATAACAGACCGGTAACGGCAATACTCAAGCCCACAGGGGTAAACTCGAAAATGCCAAAGGACTCGCCCATGGCTTCGCGTCGAATGTCCGCAATAATGATATTGGGCGGTGTACCGACCATGGTTATGGTCCCGCCGAGTAGCGAACCAAACGCCATTGGCATGAGCAGTTTAGAGGGGTTATTGCCGCTGGCACGGGCCAGTTGCAGTGCGACGGGAATCATTATGGCCATGGTGCCGGTATTACTGATAAACGCTGAACAGACGGTCGTGACAGATGTGAGCGCTATCATTTGAATCCAGCGTTTGTCGCCAACTTTTTTCATGCCGGCCGCAAGAGCATCGACAACACCGGAGCGCCATAGCGCATGACTTATAATAAGAACGGCGGCGACGGTAATAACCGCAGCATTGCCGAAACCGCTGAAAACCTCAGCCGCCGGAACTAGACCCAGAACGGCGGCCGACAGAAGCGCCATCATGGCAACGAGGTCATAACGCCATTTATCAATGACAAATAAAGCCAGCATTGCCAGCAAGATAATACCAATAAGCCATTGATCCAGCATACAAAGCCCGTCGTTTACTATTTATACGATGAACATTGCATAAGATACGATCGGGTGCAATATTTAGATGACGACCTAATCAGGAGGCATAACGATGAAGTACCTTAGTTTAGCAAGTGCAGTAGTCGTTGGCCTGGCGGGATTAAGCAGTGCGCCGGCAAACAGTGATGATCATAAAGAAACGGGATTGGCGAACGCTGAAATTCAGGAGTGGCAGGTGCCGTGGGAGGACTCTCGCCCCCGAGATCCTTGGGTACACGACGGTATTGTCTGGTTTGTCGGCCAGGGGAGTCATTACGCGGCAACCTTTAATCCAGAAACAGAAGAATTCAAACGCTACGACTTGCCTGATGGCGCGGGGCCCCACACGGTTATCGTCGATGACCGGGGCGCCTGGTATGCGGGCAACTTGAAAGAGCATATTGGCCTTATTGACCCGGGTACCGGTGATATTAAGCAATTTGAATTACCCGGCAGTGGACCAAAAGACAGTCACACCATGGACTTTACTGCGGCAGGTGATATTTGGTTTACCGTTCAGGGTGGTAATCAAATCGGCTTTTTAGAGACGACTGGCGGCGAAATCATGCTGTGGGAGGTACCGACAGACTCGGCAAGACCTTATGGCCTCATTGTTGAAAATGACCGCCCCTGGGCGACGTTGTTTGGAACGAATAAGCTGGCCACCATTGAAAATGGCAATTTAAAAGAGTTTGAACTGAAGCGGGAAAAATCGCGTCCTCGTCGTTTGGGTATGACCGATGACGGCACGATTTGGTATGTCGATTATAACCAGGGATACGTCGGTAGTTACGACCCGGTAACGGGCGACAACAAAGACTGGCGCGCACCGGCGGCAGGGAATTCACGTCCTTATGGCATGGCAGTAGACAAGCGCAATGACATTTGGTTTGTCGAAACGGGTGTGCAGCCGAACCGCTTAGTGGGTTTTGACACAGAAACCCACGAATTTTCAGAGCCTATCGAGCTAGAAAGTGGCGGCGGTACCGTTCGTAATATGTTTTATGACGAAAACACCGACTCCATTTGGTTCGGCACCGACGCCAATACACTGGGCGTGGTCCGCCTAAGCGAACCACCCGTTGTCACCGCCGATTAATTACATCGGCAACACTTCTAAAACGGCGACGTAAGAGCCCTGGCGTTTGGTCGCCGGGGCTTTTCCATTATTGTCTGAGTATTCAGCTTCCAGCCAATACATGCCGGCTTCATCAACAGAAAACATCACTTCGCCTTTTTCATTAGTAGTCAACTTGGTCGGCTCAGAGCGGTCACGATACCGTTCACCGCCCTTCACCAAGACCAGCTCAGTACCTGCAGCAGCTGCACCGTCTATCGTGAATTTGAACGTAATATTTTCACCAGTGTATAAGTCATTCGGATGGGTTACTGGCTTGAGCTCTAAACCGTTGCCCGTAGGTCCTAAAGTGTCATAAGTCGGGGCGCCTGATGTCACAAATGTTTCAACCCGGTGTGAGCGTTCACTGACCTCTAAGTCTTTGGCATCTTGCGGCACTTCTTTGTAAAAGTCGTCATTCGTTTTCCGGGAGCCACGCGGCGGCCAGTATTGGCGTTCGCCATTATCGTCTATCCAGCGGGCAGATAGCCCAGAGCTTGCTGAGTAAACGGTGTAAGTGCCTTCCTTTTCCAACTCAACATCAAACACTGAACGTAGTTTACCTTTGTACCCGTTTTCTAAAGTTACCGCAGAGCCGTCCGGCGCCATCGCTTCCACTCGGTCTAAACTAAGCGGGTAGTGGTCGGGATAAAAAATGCCATTTGCAATAGCCGCGTCAAAGGTGACCCATTCCGAGTCGCCGGAGACAACGGTAGCACTTGGCTTAATCCATACACGGTGTGCTTCACTGCTGGCGCTGGCGAACAGTGTCAGTACGGCAAGACTTGTCGTTATTACAGAAGATAATTTCATGCTTAAGGCTCCAGTTTTAGGGACACACGGCCGAGTTCGTGCTCGCCGCTGTCTGTTATGGATATTGGGTGGTTAAGAGGTAAAGACAATGGCAGTCGCAACATTTCACGGCCGCCAAGCTCACGAGCTGCTTCTACGTATAGGTAGTATTTGCCTTCACTTAGCTCAGGTAATTGATTCAGCATGGGGGTTAAGTCGACCCGTTGAATGCCGGGACGGCGAGTTGCGCCGGACACACCATCTATAGGCATATCGGTCATGCGTCCGCTGCGGCGCCACCATTGACGCATGTCTTTCAGCCACTTTTCCCCTTCGTTATTTTCAAGGTTTACGTCATACCACACCGCAATATCGACAACACGCTGATGACGTTCGTTGGCCAACCAAACGGCAACATAAGGTACGTGATATTCGGCAACAGACAAGCGTGGAATTTCCACAGTGAGTTCATTTTCAGCGGCGTGAGCCGAACCAATAACGGCGAAAAATGGAATGATGAATCCGGCCAGGACCAGTGGCCAGGTTGATTTGCGGCCCTTACTGTATTTTTTCAAAAGCAATAACCCCGTAATAGTGAAAACAATGCTTGCGATAGCAAACACATCAATAAACAAACTCCATAAGAATCCGGTGTTCCGCGCCTTGTGCAGGTCATTAAAGTAAGCGATCCAGCCGCGATCAGTGTTTTCAGAATAAAAAGCACCGCTGGCTAAATCGACACTGAACCAGCTGTCCCCGCCAGGTCGGGGCATGGCGACGTACACTTCGTAGTCACTCCACTCTATTTGGGCATTTGAACTGATGCTGTTATGTGTCTTTGCTTCGTACCAGCGGTGAAAGGAAGTTGGCAGAACGTCATTCCCTGACGCATTCACCAACCGTTCCAAGTCCTTTTGAGGGAGAGACCCTTCGTAACTTTCGACGCTCGGTGCAGACTCTATCCATCCTGCATGATTCAACGTAATACCGGTGACAGAGAACAGCAGCATGCCAATAAGACAAATCGCTGAGCTTATCCAGTGCCAGTCTTTGAGTGACCAACCTCGCTTTTTTGATCTGTTTCCGCGCGCCATAATCCACTGCTGTTAAAATTGGCTGAAGCCAACGTTTTTATTTGATGTTTTATGAATATGGCGTTAGTCTATATGAAAATCATTCTTATTCGCAATTTAGAAATAGTGAACTGATTTTTCAGTTTTTAAGCGCATAGCGTTACTTTTGCCGTAATCTGCAGGAGCAGGAGTTTTCATGAGAAGTACTATTGCCGAGACCGTGACTCAGGTACGTCACTGGAATGACACTTTATTCAGTTTTAGAACCACCCGTAAGCCAAGTTTCACGTTTGAAAACGGCCAGTTTGTGATGATGGGCCTGCAATTGGAGGACAAACCACTGCTGCGAGCTTACTCAATTGCCAGCGCGAATTATGAAGAAGAACTTGAGTTCTTCAGCATAAAAGTGCCTGATGGCGCACTAACGTCTCGCTTGCAGCATATTCAGGTGGGCGATGAAGTGGTCCTGTCGACGCGCCCTACCGGCACCCTTGTTCCGGGACATTTGTTACCGGGTAAGAACCTGTACTTGCTGAGTACAGGAACCGGGCTGGCGCCGTTCATGAGTGTTATTAAAGACCCCGATATTTACGAGCAATATGACAAGGTGGTTCTTGTTCACGGGGTGCGCTATGTCTCCGAGTTGGCTTACCAAAAAGAAATAGGTGAAGACTTACCTAATAACGAGTTTTTTGGTGACTGGGTAAAAGAAAAGCTGATTTACTATCCAACGGTAACTCGGGAACCTTTCAGGGATGAAGCGCATCAGCAGCGTATTACTGATTTGCTGACTTCTGGCACCTTGACGCGCACCATAGGCATGCCCGATTTGAACCCGGAGCATGACCGTTTTATGCTGTGTGGTAATGACGCTATGCTGCAGGACTTAATGGCTATATTGAACGAGCGTGGCTTTACAAAGGCAACGTCGCGTAAGCAAGGCGATTACGTTATTGAGCAGGCATTTATTGAGAAATAACCAATGAGGTAACCATGAGCTCCTGGCAAAACTTGCTGACCGAGGTTCGTCAATGCACGCTATGCGAACCGGAATTGCCAATGGGAGCTCGACCGGTTGTTCAGTTACATCCCAACGCCAAAATTTTAGTCGCTGGTCAGGCCCCTGGCCGACGAGTTCATGGCTCCGGTAAACCGTTCTATGACCCCAGTGGTGACCGTCTTCGTCAGTGGATGGGCATTGATAAATCGACGTTTTATGACGCTGAAAAGCTGGCGATTATTCCTATGGGGTTGTGTTACCCGGGCACCGGCAAGTCCGGCGACTTACCGCCACGCCCCGAATGTGCTCCGGCGTGGCGGCATAAGCTCCTTGAGCAGTTACCGAATTTAGAACTGACGTTAGCCATTGGGCAGTACGCCCAAAGTTGGCATATTGACGAACCAAAACAGACGCTTACTGAGCGAGTAAAAAACTGGGAACATTATTGGCCTGACGTGTTGCCGTTGCCGCACCCCAGCCCACGTAATAATTTGTGGTTAAAGCGTAACCCGTGGTTTGAAGACGCCGTTATTCCGACGTTGCAGAAGCGCATTGCCGAATTAGTCCGCGCCTGACTACCACCAGCGACCGGTCTCCCGGCAATAGCTTTTGTACGCTTCGCCAAAGGCCTTGGTAAGAGCGCGCTCTTCGGGCTGAATCTGGAACTTACTCATGTACGCAACATAAAGCACCAAGCCCCATAGCGAAAACACGCTGCCTAAAAATACACCCCAAGCCATAAGCACAAAGAAAAAGCCAAGGTACATTGGGTTTCGGGTGCGCTGATAAATACCCGTTGTGACCAATTCGGTACTTTTGTTTGGATCTCTGGGGTCGACCGTGGTTTTTGCCCGGCGAAAGCTCATAACGCCCAGTAAAGGCAGTAAGACACCTAGCACTAATAAGAAAATTGCCGCAGCACGCTGGCCAACATAGAAAGCATTAAACTCTGCGGTATAATGCGCCGTTAACCACATCAACCCTGCCACAATGGCGACAACAATGACGGGCGGAACTTTGAGTTCTAAAAACTTCATAGAAAGAAGCGTCCTTTTGGTGATACGAAAATGACGACCGAAACTTCTACAATTATTGAGCAAACCGAGCGCTGGGTGCAACAGCTCATTGTGAAATACAATATTTGCCCGTTTGCGCGCCGCGAAGTTGAACGCAAACGTGTTCGCTACGTTGTTGCGGAACAACAGGACATGGCTTCGGTGTTACAACAATTACTGGACGAGGCGAAACATCTGGACGAAACCCCTGAAACCGAGACCACACTTTTTATAATCCCTCAGGGCTTTGAAGGCTTCTATGGCTTTTTAGACTTGGTCGGCATGGCTGACACATTGCTTATTGAAGAAGGCTATGAAGGCATTTATCAATTAGCGCATTTTCACCCGGGTTACTGTTTTGATGGTGAGCCTCAGGATGACCCGGCAAACTACACGAATCGTTCACCCTTCCCAACGCTTCACTTGCTAAGGGAAGCGAGTTTAGAGAAAGCAATTGAGCAACATGACGATCCGGAATCCATCCCTGAGCGCAATATCGAGTTTTGTCGTCGTAAAGGTGCTGAGTTTTTTGTAAAGATTTTAAACGGTTAGCTTGGGCTGACGAATTGAATGGCGTAGGCTATGCTTTAGTTATAAACAAAGGTGATTGTCATGCCAGAGCGTCAGCTGTCGAATAAAATTCTGGAAAAGTTACCCACTATGGTCGCGTTCATCGATGAAAAGCGGCGCTATCGTTATATCAACAAAGCCTATTGCCAGTTCCTTAACCTGAAAAAAGCCGACATTCTGGGTCGGTTCGTTTCCGATGTTCTTGATGATGAGCTTTACGCGAGGATGAAGCTTCGGCATGACAAAGTATTTGAAAGCGGCAAGGTCAGTTCCTTTTCGGAAGCGGTTACATTTAGGGATGGCCGTAAGTGCTTTTTGGATATCCGCTACATTCCTGAGCTGGATGAAAGCAAAAAAATGGTCGGTCTGTATGCTGTGATGGAAGACGTGACCGAGTACTATGCTTCGGTCGATTTAATGCGCACCATTCATGACATTATTCATAAGCGCGGCCGGCGTATTGATCCTGTATCAATTGATGAGCTCCTGAAGTTTGGCGTTGAGTATTTGGACGTGGATATTGGAACCGCAAGTTCAATCATTGACGGCGTATACACCATTGAGTGGATACAAACGGCAAAATTAGAGTTCGATGCCGGTACTCAACTTCCTCTGGATACTACCTATTGCTCTGTTGTTTTAAAGGAAAATGAATTAGTACATACCAATGAAGCCGACAAAGACGAGCGCTTTAAAAATCATAAGTCTTTCCTGACGTACGGGCTTCAGTCTTATATCGGTACACCGCTTGTTATTAACGATGTTGTTTGGGGTGTATTAGGGTTTGCGCGTAAAACCGCTCGCCGGGAAGCTTTCAGCGAACTGGAAATAGAAATGGTGCGTATGATGGGCACCGCTGTGGAGACGGTTATTGCGGAGCAGGCGGTGCGTCATGACCTGATACGGCAACGTGACGATATGGCGTTAATTGCTTATACAGACTCGCTCACGGGTTTGAAGAACCGCTCAGCGGGCATGCAAATGCTTGAGCAAGGGCTGGCATCTCATTACAAGGACAGCTGTTGTGTGGTGGCGGTTATCGACTTTGACCATTTTAAGTCAATTAATGACACCTACGGCCACGACATTGGGGACCGGGTGCTCATTGCTGGCGCTAACGCCATGAATGACAGCTTAAGGGGTAGCGACACGGTTATTCGGGTGGGCGGTGAAGAGTTTATGATTATTTTACCTCACACCGATAAAGAAAATGCTTCAACGGTACTTGAGCGCGTACGAGAAGCCGTGGAGACAACGGTTGTCACGCTGGAATCAGGCGACGTCATTAATCCCACTGTCAGCATTGGTGCTACCGCTAGTGAAACTAATGACGACGTGTCGAGTATTTACCGCCGCGCCGACCAAGCGCTCTATAAAGCCAAGCACGCGGGCCGAAACTGTATTGTTTGGTCAGACAATGCAGCGAGTTAAGCCAAACGGTTTTCTAGCGGTTGGTTAGCCATAGCGTTAATCCAATGCCGATAGCCATGCCAAGTAATAACGTAATCAGCATTGGCAATGCATCAATCCAGCTTGGTGCTCGCTGGGGAGCGTCTTGGGACATTAGCTTTTCCTCGGCAGCAAAGTTTGACTCAATGGTCTTACGCTCAACCTCTAAAACGCTGCATAAAGCCAGTACGGTTTCTGATGAAGCCATACCTTCTTTCTCAACTCGCTGTATTGTGCGAAGGCTCACTGCGCACGCATCGGCAAGGTGCTGCTGAGTCCAGCCTTTGTCATTTCGAAGCTCGACAATTTTAGTAGCATCAATACGCATAGCCTACCCCAAAAACGTTAATGCAGCGGTGGCAGCGAGGTAGCCGAATATCAGTCCAACAAAGAAGAAAATAACTAAGTTCCTGACAAAGGCTTTCTTGTTATCGAAGGCAGAGCGCGTTTCCGTGCTGACAGTTTCACCATTTACTATCAGCCGACATTCTACACGGCAAAAGAGAAAGCCTGTCACATTAAAGTGAAGTTCATAGTCAGAACCATCGACGTGAAACTTATGGCAGCTTGATAACCCAAGGTTACGCTTCTTTGACACAGAAACTCCGTCAACAAGTACTTCCTCTTTGCCTGTGAGACTTGATGCATTTGCCGTTATCGTGTGTCCATTGTCGTTAAACTTAAAACGATACGCGAGGTTTAGTTTTTCCAGTAAAGATTGTTTCATGACTTTTTCCTTTTTATTTAATGTAAAGAGTACAGCGTTCTTTCGATGAATAAAGCTATCAGTACCAGAAAAATATCGTGACGCCAGTTTTGAGTCTGTCATATGACACTGTGCTGTCATATCGGCTGCAGCACTTATATTTTCTTTAATTTACAGTAGAGTAGCGATCTAATCCGCCACCTATGAGCGTATGATCAGATATAAAAATCATGGAGGTGAATTATGAACGTTGCCGTTATTGGTGCTAATGGAAAAATTGGTCAACATCTTGTCGAACAATTGCAAAACGACGACAAACACAAGGTTGTTGCTGTAGTACGGAAGCAGGAACAAAAACAATCGTGGGAAGAGAAAGGTATTGAAGCCAGGTTAGCCGACTTAGAAGGCTCCGTTGACGACTTGCAGACTGCTCTTAACGGCGCAGATGCCGTGGTATTCACAGCAGGCTCCGGGGCTAACACGGGTGATGACAAAACGCTTTTAGTGGATCTAGACGGCGCCGTGAAAACCGTTGAAGCTGCTGAGAATACTGGCGCGAAACGTTTTATTATGGTCAGCGCATGGCAAGCGAATAACCGTGAGAACTGGGCGGAACAGCTACTGCCTTACTACGCGGCGAAACATTACGCTGACAAAGAGTTAATGCGCAGCAACCTCAATTGGACGATAGTGCGTCCCGGCGCATTAACGGATGATCCTGCTAGCGGTAAAGTGGTTGTCGGAGAATCATTGGCTCCAGGCTCGGTGCCTCGTGAAGATGTCGCGAACGTGTTACATCGCTGCCTTGACGAATCAGGAACAGAACGTAAAGCCTTTGATTTAATGTCGGGCGAGAGTGACGTTCAGCAGTCCTTACAAGCGATGAAAGAACTCGCTTAGTACCTCAACAGTCCGTTCAGTTTTTGTGGGAATATTGTCTTTAACCGGCAATACTGCGTGAACGCTGTACGGACTGCCTTTCCACTCAGGCAGCAACCGAAGTAGGTGACCACTTTCAATGTGGTGCTTGACTTCAGGCTCTGGCAGTAACGCGTAACCCACCCCATCTAGTGTCAGTTGCACCACAGTTTGCATGTTGTTGAGCATGATTTTCGGTTGCGGGAGTTCAAGCTCTGAAGAGTTCGACATGTGCCCAATAAAGCAGTCTTCGGGAAGGTCGTTAAAACAACTGATAGGCTTCTGCGCAGCCGGGTGCGAAGCAGCAATACAAGGAATCATGTTCCAATCTACTAAGTGCCTCGCATAAAGCGATGAGTCGGCAAGAGGGCCAATCCGAATGGCCAAGTCGGCGCCGGCGGTAATTAAATCAATGGGCTCGTCCGTCATGTGCAGCTGAAAATGGACATTTTTAAACTCTTGTTGCAGCTTTTTTAACGGCTCGCTGAGCAACCCGCCACCAAAACCAACAGGCGCTATCATTTTAATTTGCCCTTGCGGTGTTTTGGTCAACGACTCCCATTGCTCCTGGTTACGCGCCGCAATGTTCAGCATGTCTAAGCATGATTGGTAAAACACTTTTCCGGCTTCGGTCAATGTCAGCGTCCGCGTGTTTCTGTGAAACAGCGCAATACCGTTGTCTTTTTCCAAGCGCTGTAATTGTTGGCTAACCGCAGACACTGTCATGTGGAGTTCCTTTGCTGCTCCACTCATACTGTTCAGCTCAACCGTTCGAGTAAAAGCCTTCATTGACCGAATCATTTTTGGGTTCATGGTTTAGTCCCGCTTAAAACCTATTTCAGAATTTCGACGTTGATGAATTCATCTTAACATTTATGATCGCCAATGAAAATTATTCTCATTTAACAGAGGGGCGATTTGTGAACGTTTTTAAGAATGGCTTGAAACTGGGTGTACTTTCAATGGCTATTTTTTCTGCCTTGGGTACCGCTTATGCACAGGATGGTGCAAACGACGATCGTGAAAAGCGGCGTCATAAACACAAAGACATGGAAGTGATGGTGGTGACGGCCTCTGGTGTCGCCCAGCATATAAAAAAGGCACCGGCTTCTATTTCCGTTATCGATAAAGACGAGTTGTCACAGCGCTTCTACAAAGACTTAACCGACGCCATGACGGATGCGCCAGGGGTTGTAGTCACCGGCGGTGGTGACCGTCAGGATATCAGTCTGCGGGGGATGGGAGCCGACTACACCTTAATTTTGGTGGACGGTCAGCGTCAGAGCTCCAGAGAAACCCGTCCAAACAGCGACGGTCCGGGTGTGGAAGGCGCCTGGACGCCACCACTGGCGGCCATCGATCGCATTGAAATTATTCGTGGACCGATGTCGTCGCTTTACGGCTCGGACGCAATAGGTGGCGTTATTAACATCATTACGCGAAAAACACCGGACGAATGGCGCTCTGAAATTCGCGTTGATGGCACGTTGCAGGAACGAACGGAGTCCGGTAACAGCTACCAAACGAACTTCTATACGGCAGGTTCACTCATCGAAGATACTTTGGGACTTCAGTTGTCGGCAGGATATACACGGCGTCTTGAAGATGACATTGTCGATGGCTTTCGTGATAAAACCGCACAAGATGCAGATATGAAACTGGCTTATACGCCAAATCGCGACCATGAGATTCTGTTTGAAGTTGGGACGGCTAAACAAACGATAGACGCTTCTTTAGGTAAAACGATAGAGCCGCTGGCGCCGGGCGAAGAATGCGGTCGGCGTGGGTGTCCAGAGTCTTCAAGCACTGTGTACGATAGTCAGTCCGTATCGATTGCCCACAACGGTCAATGGGGCTTAGTGGGTGCACGCAGCTACCTAAAACGCGACGAGTATGAAAACGAAGCCCGTTTAATGACCATTACCAATACCGACTTTCAAAGCCACTGGAATTTACCACTATTTGATGACAATTCAGTCAATACCGGCGTTTCCTACTTTAAGGAAGAGCTGGAAGATTTAACCAGTAACCAAATCAGTGACCGTACCCGAGTTGAAGGCTCGCAATGGTCGGTATTTGCAGAAACGGCCTGGCCATTGTTTAAAGGGTTCGACTTAACCACCGGCGTTCGTTATGACGACGATGACATTTTCGGCGGTCACTGGAGCCCACGTGTCTACGGTGTTTATACCTTAAGCCGGACAACAACCATAAAAGGTGGGGTTTCAACCGGCTTCCGGGCGCCAGACCTGCGCGAAACCACCCCTGACTGGGGTCAGGTCAGCCGAGGTGGCGATGTCTACGGCAACCCAAATTTAGAAGCAGAAACGTCAACAAACTATGAGTTGGGTTTGTATACCGACTGGAGTCGCCATACCTCAACCTCTGCTACTGTTTTTTACAACCAATTTGACGATAAAATCACTCGCGTTGCCTGCCCGGCAACGGTGTGTGATGCCGGACCGAATCAGTTTGGCTCCATGCCAACGACTCGTGTGAATATTGATGAAGCGGTGACCCGAGGGTTTGAGTTGACATTCAATTCACGCCTTAGCCGCCATTGGTCAGTTAAAGGGAACTATACGTACACCGACTCTGAACAGAAATCGGGTGAGTATGCCGGTGAGCCTCTAAATCAATTGCCTAAGCACTTAATACAAACGTCGTTAAACTGGAAGCCGAATAAGCGCTGGAACAGTTGGTTACGTGTGCATTATCGCGGTAAAGAAAGCCAGCCAACAACGGGACCGTCACAGAGCGCATTGGTTGCGCCGTCCTACACACTGGCAGACTTCGGTGTGAATTATTATGTGACACGAGACTTAAAGTTAGCAGCGGGTATTTATAACTTACTGGACAAGGAAATTGGCGTGGAAGAGTACGGCTATGTTGAAGACGGCCGACGTCTTTGGCTATCGGCCGCCTACAGCTTTTAGCACTTAAAGCACATTGTTTAACGCAATACCTAAACCGAAGCGAGTCTGTTTGTGGTTGTAGTCAATCAGGCTCTCTCCGTATCCGGTGAAAATTGACGTATAACCGATAAACTTGCCGCCGAGTGGAAATGTCCAGTTAAGCTCGGCGGAGCCTCTGCCGGTATCTATGGCGTGCTTAAGCCTTAAGATGTATTCGAAATCACCGTCACTGTAAGCGGTAGTAAATTCGTAATCACCCACATAATCGGTAATGTTGGGGTTGTCGTCGCCACTGGACTGAAGCGGGTCGGTTTTCGCGTCTTCCTGTAAACGAATCCATGGCTTGAACGAGAAAACGAAACGCCCTTTTTCAACAACAAACTGAGCATAAAAGCGGTTCCAGCTGCGTGACAGTGGTTGACTGCGGCCATTCGACAAGTGTTCTGCGCCGAATACTAAAGCTGTGTTTGTACCAAACGGATGCCAGCCAGTTGGCGTCGCGTAGAAAAATTCCGGCATGTAGTTCGTTTCACGGAATGGTTTCGATATGTTGTCTGAGTAGACTTGCCACCAGGACTGTACGGTGAAACCGAAGAAAAACTGGTCGTCTTCGAACAGCAAGCTTTCTTTATTAAGCGGTACTTTAAAGCTGAGCTGGAATTTAGCCTCGTATTCTTCTAAGTTTTCTTCATAACCTTCAATATCGGCGTACTGTATACGGTTAATATTGTTTGTGGTCAGCACAGGCAGCATGTAATTTCGGCGGTGTGGAGTCAGCACATAAGGGTCAAACTGGGTGACCTTTTCACTTTTCATCCGGTTGGTGAGCACACCCGGCTCTTCCACGGCATCGACTTCAACCACTTCCTCTTCTTCAGCGCTGCGGAGTTGTTGTTCACACTGGCTGCGAATATCGGCAATAGTGGTTTTTTCCGCTTTGGTCGTATTCATTTTGTCCAGCAGGCACTGCTGCATTTCAGACAGCTGCTGTGCGTGAGCCACTGTAAAAAGAAATAGACAAGAGGCTGTTACACTAAGACGAATCCATGTTTTCATAAAGGTACGACTCCAAACGGTAAGCTTCTGTGTACTATAGCGGAATTAACAATTTTAGATCACTCATTCAGGTTTATTTTGTTATACACTTACAAAAAGTAGGTGTATAACGCTTATCGAGATGAGCAAAGGAGAACACGTATTTCATACCGCGCGCTCGAATTATTCGACAAACTGCCACTTTCTTACCGATTTGCAGCGGCATTGCTATTACCCGTTATCGCAATTATTTGGATGTCTGGCTCTAACATTATAGAGCTGCGACAGTCGGTTAATCGGCTGGATGCGCTGAATGATAATATCACGCTGGTCACAGCGGCCGGTCAGCTCGTCGGCACATTACAACGTGAACGTGGCTTGAGTGTGCTCATTACAGACACCGGCACTGAACGCTTACGTTCGCGGTTAGTGCAAAGCCGTGAGAGAACGAACCAGCAGCTGATAAACCTAAAGCAAAAGCTGGGTTCAGTAGATATTACGTCGGAAACCAAAGCGCTTCACCAGGGCTTAAAACTCGCGACTGACGCGCTGGGACAGCTACCGGTTATGCGTGAACGTGTCGATAATAAACAAGCGACCCCTGATGAAATACTTCAGTTTTATACTGCGATTATTCGGCAAACCAATAGCCAGTTGAATGAGTTAGCACGCGACTTATCGATAGTGAGCCTCTCACGCGAAGTAAATGCTTACTTTATTTTAAACCGACTTCGAGAGTTACTCGGACAAGAGCGTGTCATTGTCGGTAAAGCGCTGTTAAACGGCAAAATGAGCCACGAAGACATTCGTCAGTTGGCTTATAACGCTGGTCGACAACGCAGCTTGCTGATTGGCTTTGAAAGTCAGACCTCGGTGGAGCCGGACGGTGAGTTGTCCGTGTTAACAACTGAGTTTCGGCAAAAGCTACTCGCAACACGAACGCCGAATGAGTTACTTCAGGACATGGACGCTGACGTGTGGATAGCTCAGCAGACGCAGCTTATTGCGACCGTTCAGGATGTTGAGCAACGGTTAATCACGAGCATTAAAGAAACAGCGACGAGTTCTTATGAGTCGTCTCTCAGCGAGTTATGGCGTTACGTCATTATATCGCCATTGGTGTTGCTGACTGCACTGTTCTTAAGCTGGCTCATTCTGCGCTATGTGCGTCGCCAAATAATGTTGGCAGACTCCGTTTTTCAATACACACAAGATCGCATTACCATCACTGATGCCGATGGCCGAATTCTGGATGTGAACCCGGCCTTTACGCGCATTACCGGCTATAAAAAACGCGAAGTGCTGGGTAAAAACCCCCGGTTCTTAAAGTCCGGGAGTCAGGGGAAATCGTTTTATCGTTCTATGTTCCAGCAGCTAATAAAAGACGGCTTCTGGCAAGGTGAGCTGTGGAACCGTCGTAAGAACGGCGAGTTTTATGCTGAGCTGGCGTCCATGAGCGCTATTAAGAATAAACGTGGCGAAGTACAAAACTTTGTGGGCATTAGTTCTGACGTAACAGAACGAGCGTTTGCCCATAAGGAGGAATTAGAATTCAGAACCTACCACGACGCTCTGACCGGGCTTCCTAATATCTTACTTGTACGAGACCGCCTGGAACACGCATTGAGCATTGCTGGTCGTAAAGGCGACATGGTCGTGGTCGCGTCTATCGACGTCGATAATTTCAAAAATATCAACGCTCAGTTTGGCCATGCGGTGGGTGATAAAGTCATAGAACAGCTTGCCCGGCGGCTCAACGCCACCATACGCGATGGCGATACGGTCGGAAGGCTCAGCGGCGATGAATTTTTATTGGTCATTGAAGGTGGAGAGAGTGAACTGCAGGTGAATGAGGTTCTCGAGCGAATAAAGTCCGAGCTCTCTGAAACCATTACCGTTGGCTCTTACATCATGGACATTACCGTCAGTATGGGCGTTACTGCGTATCCGCAGGACAACAACGATGCCGATACCCTTATTCGCCATTCCAGCCAGTCACTGCATCAGGCAAAACGTAACGGCCGCGACCGCATAACTTGGTTTGATACTCAAAGAGAGCAAGCGCAGACCCAGTTAACGCAGCTCATTAAGCGGATGGAACTGGCTATGAGCAATAATGAACTCGAGTTGTTTTACCAGCCTAAAGTCAATATGAAAACCTGCGAGGTAATTGGCGTTGAGGCGCTTCTGCGTTGGCGCGACCCTGAACGAGGTCTGGTGCCACCGGGAGACTTCCTGCCTCTTATTGAAGAGCATCCGTTCTCCATTGATGTCGGCAACTGGGTGCTCGACGCAGCCCTGAAGCAGGTGAATGAATGGCGTTCACAGGGCATTGAGCTGCCGGTGAGCGTTAATATTAACGCGCTGCAACTGCTGGACGACGAGTTCCTGGACTCTGTAAACACTCACTTGCGCCATTACCCCAATGTGTCACCGCAGTTTCTTGAAATAGAAGTGCTGGAAAGCGCCGCCATTGGCAAAATTAATGTGGCCGCCGAGGTGCTGGCGAAATGCAAAAAAATGGGTATAGCCGTGTCATTGGATGACTTTGGAACCGGCTTTGCCGCACTCGATTACCTGAAGCGCTTGCCGGCACAAACGCTTAAAATAGACCAAAGCTTTGTGCGCGATATGATGACAGACGACGGCGACCTGGCCATTGTGAAAGGTATTATTGGCCTTGCCGACGCCTTTAACTTCAACATTATTGCCGAAGGCGTCGAAACCGAGCAGCAAGGTAAAACACTGGTTGAGTTAGGCTGCGTGCTGGGTCAGGGGTACGGCATTGCGAAACCCATGCCGGCGAACGAAGTACTGCCATGGCTTAAAAACTGGAAATGCCCTGAAGGTTGGGGTGGGTATGAGGGTTTGTGAGGTGGCAATGTGGCTTGTGTCTGAAATTAACAATAATCGACGGAACCATGTAGCGGTCATCATCAAATCCAAACGTCATTCTCAGCAGTTTTACTACCTGTTTCATCACCAGTGTTAACTACACCTCGTGGCTCTATCAGTAACACCTGGGCTTCTTGTTCGGCGTAAGGCTTATGTTCAATGCCCTTCGGCACTACATACATTTCACCTTCCGACAGATCGACGTGACCGTCTCTGAAGTCGATGCGCAGACGCCCCGAAAGCACGATGAAGGTTTCATCGGTGTCTTTATGGTCATGCCAGACAAAGTCACCTTGCAGCTTTACCACTTTGAACTGGTAATCGTTCATCTCGGCAATCACCTTCGGCGACCATTGCTCGCTAAACAGGCTCAGTTTTTCTTTGAAGTTTATCGGTTTGTGCGGCATGGAGTTCCTTTTAGGTTTAGTCTGGTTTGTGCCAGGAGCGGATGTGGATTGGTACGTGCGAGCCGAAGGAGAGATCGTCGCGCTGCAACATTTTATTCTTCCCAGATAGCAACAGACTGTGCATCAAAAAATTCCACTTCCGAGATGCCCGACTCCAAATAGGCGCGCGCATTGGCTTTGATACGAGTGTTCTCTTCAGTATTCTCGTCCCCAAATATGCTAACGTAGAACTTTTCCACCTGACTTCGCTTCAGTTGTTCAAAGATGTGTTTGTCTCCCTCGTCAATTGAGTGGCCTTGGATGAAGAATGTACCGCTGGACTTACGAAGAGCTCGAAAACAAAAGTCGAGGTAGGGATTATGCTCTATTCGCGCCTTTTTCTTCTCCGCCGAGGGTTCTGAGACGAACAAAGGAAATCTGCCGTCAACAAGGTTGCGCCGCACAAGATCCACGATACTGGTTCTTGCCTCAGAGTAAGCATGCTTTTCAATTACAGATCCTCGGTCGAAAATATGTAGTCCACCGTGTAAGAAATGCACCTCTTGGTTTGTGCCATGCCCGCGCCATTTGCAACCGACCCGAAACCCGTCATCAGTCAAGTATGCTTCTGGTGGAAGGTTGACCATATTCCTCGCCCAGTAAAACAGCAGATCGTAGTTGACTGTAAAAACTTGGTTGAATCGCGACAAATACCTGCGCGCCGAAGTGAACTGCTTATCGGCTATTTCGTTCGGTCGGCTCGGATGTGTGTTAGAAATAGCGGAAATTAACGCATCCTTTAGAAGCTGCTGGTCTCTCTCAATCGTCTCTAGCAGCGGGCCGTTTCCACCGTATGATTCCAAAACTGCTTTAGCCGAGACCAGTGCCCTCATAACCACCTCGAAATCGTAGGTTCCGCAACGGTCGAATAGAGCTCGAATCTCTGCTTCTCGCGCGTCGAAGTCTGCTGCCTCCAAGAGATTAGCGTAATTAAAGATACTATCATCCCAAGCTCGAGAAAAGCCGTTTCCAAGCAGAACCGAGGGCTTTTCGCCCTCCTCAACGGTAGCGATTGCTTCTTCGAAAGTAATCATAAACACTCCATGAATAGGTTCTGGGCATAATGCTCAAAACAGTAGTGCACGTTAGATCGCCCAACCAATAGGGTGATTCTGTCTTTGCTTGTTAGGTAGGAACTTCTGTAATCCCCCCGGAAAATTGGAGCAGTTATTAGCAGTAAAAAGCAGACTGCTTGTTTGTGCCAGGAGCGGACGTCAGCGCCGAAATAATCAGTTTCCCGCATCGCAGGCGCATAGTTGGTTGCTCAGCTA